>PIZK01000029.1 GCA_002835545.1 Alteromonadales bacterium alter-6D02 | reverse complement strand
AGACAGAAAACGCCTTGGATATTTTTTTTTATATGTGGTTATTACAATTACCTATTGCTGGGGCTTTTGCGGTGACCGATTGGCGTCAACCAAGCAGCAGCGACTGGTTATGGATTATTATCATTTCATTAACTGCACTTAGTGCTATGGCACGACCTTTTGGCATACCAACCACCAAGTTCCAACGCTACTTAAATGTTATAAGCACGGTTGCACTCTACAAACGACTTGCGCTGACTGTGGCTTTAATTTTCAAACATTTCAAAGGTTCTGGTTACCGCCTCATGACGGGTTGTGTCCTGCATGTAATAGTGTGTGGGTAGCAAAAGAGTTACCCACTTCAGTATTGATTAATTGGATTGAATCTATAAGTTTATATCTTCAACAAAGTACCTCCGCTGTTCCCATTGAGTCACTTATTGGCCTGATGAGGTGTCAATTGGGTTTTAATTCTTTACCTAGAAACCTTCCTTTATCGTTACGCAAAGATGTTACTAATATGCAGCTGGACTTCAACCAATGGCTTAATGATGGCGTAATAGAGGCATATTTTAATCGTGATAAGTTATCGATATTAAAACCAAATCAAAAGTTATTAAATATTGTCACTACGGTTTATCGAGGTAACAAGGTTCCACCTATTAGTTTGTTATTAATGCTCAAGTCTCTTGGCTTAGAGCATGAGTTTTTGAAATTGGTTATGGGAGATGAGCCCGATGAATAAGGACTTAGCTCAATATTGCCCGGCATTATTTGAAGGTGAGACTTTATATAGCTGGGTTTCTCGTTGGGTTATTGATACACCAAAACCCTACCTAGGGCGAATTCTAACTGAATTTTTGGGGAGTAGAGGTAAGCAGGTTGACTCTACATTCCCAAGTTTTATCCCTGAACTTGAGGAACTATCGGGCATCAATGCTCATAAGCTATTAAATGAACATACTATAATTCCGTTTTTTCGAAGCTTCGTCTGTGAGAGTAATTATCAAAAAGTCTTATCCTTAATTTACTCCGGTGATACTAAACGTATTCATAAGTACCTGTCTATTACAGCCAATAGAGTTAATGATACAAGTGAATTACTTTATTGCCCTAAATGTACAAAGTGTGACATTGAAAATAAAGGTGTTGCATATTGGCATGTTACGCATCAGTTACCTGGAGTATCTGCATGCGTTAAGCATGGGCTAAAATTAATACCTTACGTAAAGCAACGTAGAACCCTTCAATTACCTCCTCAAGACCCAAATAGTTCTGTATTGACTATTGCAAGCCCTGAGTCCTTAAAGTTGGCTAAAGTGACTGAATATTTGTTGGCTAATAGTTTTCATCAATTAGATGGGGAAAGGCTTGCCGATATTTATCGTTACAAGCTTTTAAATATTGGTTTAGCTTCTGAATCTCTTTCTGTTAATCAAACTGGGCTTAGAACTTTACTTGAAGGCTTCTGGGCTCCAGTGATGGATGATGAAGCCATTGAACATATATTTGAACTAGGAAAATCAAGTACATTTCCTGCAAGTATATTCTATCATTCTGAATCACAGCACCACCCAATAAAGCACATTTTGATTATTGCCATGCTATTTGAAAGTATGGAAGAACTTTTGATGTTTGAACAAAGTGTTTTTGATTATAGAACTAAGCCAAAAACAGTTACAGAGCACGAATTTGATGATAATGAAAATGAAGCGCTTAATGCTTTGAGAAAAGGACATAGTTTACGCGAAGCAAGTAGAAGCAGTAGCCTTAGTGTTGGGAAAGTAAAGCAAATTGCGGTTGTAAATAATATTAAAATCGATAGGCGAGAGCAGTGTATTTTTGAGGGCGAAAGAATACTGATTCTTGAAAAGTTAAAGCGCTATGAAAAAACTAAGTCTATATCGATAGATATGGGTTTCTCAGTAGGGGCTGTAGAGCAAATTCTCTCCCAAAACCCTGATGTTGTAGAAGCTCGTTTTAAGCGCCGATATTGGATGAAGCGTTATATCCGCAGAGCTAAGCTACTCATTGCAATGAGAAATGAATCACTTAATACAAGGCATGCAATCCAAAAGGCTGCGTCTGTACATTACAACTGGCTATTTAGGTACGACAAAAAGTGGCTATACCGTCATTTACCACCGAAGCAACCATGGCATAAAAGGAATAAATCATGAAGAAAACAATTCAAGGTGTCGAAATACCACAACAGGTAATTGATGAACTGATGAATTTATTTAAAGGTAATGAAGGTATGGTTGAGGATTGGTTAGTTAGGCCAAAAGTGCCGCTAGGTGGTGTTTCGCCTTTATCATTATTAGGTTCAGATGAGGGGGTTAATGAGGTGTTGGGAATGTTGATTCGTATGAAAACAGGAGATTTTTCGTAGATGAATATTCTTTTCTTGTGTACAGCGAACATGCACCGTTCTCGGACTGCTGAAGATTATTTCAAAAAACAGCACCCTGATTTTGAATTCAAGTCGGCTGGCTTGAGTGAGAAATATTGCAAACAATATGGCAGTACGCTTTGTACAGTCGATTTATTAAATTGGGCAGATAAAATTTTTGTAATGGAACCTATGCATGCTGACAGGATTTCAAAGTATGCAGGAAAACATTACCTTCAAAAAGTTGAAGTCCTCAATATTGATGATATTTATCGGTATATGCAGCCAGAGCTTATCAATAGGCTTAGTCATTTAATCATAAATGAGGGGAATAATGAGAGTTTTTAAGCTAATTGCAACGTTCTGTTAAGCCTTGAAAATCTAGCACAAAACTCTGTAACAAATTTAAATTTGGTATTTTGCTTTGAAGTTAAATCTTTTTACTTCTTCAACTGTAAATTTTTTAAAATCGGGGCTCCTTATATAATTGAGAACAATAAAAATTAAATATTACCGATAATTATTTTTCTGAACTAGAAGTGTAAGTTTATGGCCTTTTTCTCATTTCTTTGAAGTGAGGTACCGACGCACCGCGTCGAAAACATCCATAGCAGCTATAGCTGATGAGCTTCAAGCTAGGTGGTTTAATCTAAAAACTTTAAAGTAACTACCTAGTTCATTTTGATCGTTTATTACTTTTTAAAACAGCTATTATATTTGGCAGTTTTAATTCCCTATACAAGAATGGCGATATGATCAATTAACGAAATGAAAACACGCCTCTCTAGGAATGGCCTGTATAAAAAATTAATAACTTTTAATGGATTAACAATATCTTAAATCTGTGAGATTATTAATTCATATATCACTTAACCTCAATTTTTTTATGATCGTATCGTCTTTGAAAGCAATGACAGGTGACTCTTTTGTTATCAAGTGGAAAGAAAACAATCTACTGATTGATGGCGGAATGCCTAATACATATGGTGAGATACAAAGAAAGGTACAAGGAAATAATTTAAGAGCGGTATTTGTAACTCATGTAGATTATGATCATATTGGCGGAGTCATTAATTTAATCAAACAACCAGAAATTGATATTTCAAACTGTACCTTTTTTATGAATAACCCTGACTTAGCAAGTAACTACAATGGCAGTGAAGTAAGGTATGAGCATGGTGATACGCTTCAAAAAATGCTACAGCAAAGAGGTACCGACTTTCTTCCTGTAACAAAAGATAGCGTTCCGATTGAAATTGAAGGTTTGAAAATCACTCCAATACTCCCAACCCAAAGTCTTTGCCAAAAACTGTGCGATAATTGGGACTTAAGCAGGACTTGGGATGAAGTAAAGGGTGATTATGATTATCTAAAATCTCAGAAAAACAACGGGGATATCATAAACAAAGCTTCCGTATGTTTAATAATTGAATATGCTCAAAAAAAGGTACTCATGTTAGGGGATTCACATGCTGATGATGTAAAAGAGTCCTTAAAAGAGTTTGAAGAGTATAAGTTTGATTTAGTTAAACTTTCCCACCATGGCAGCAAACATAATACTAATGCAGGTTTATTAGAACTTATTGATTGTAATGATTATATCATTTCAACAAATAGTAATAAGTACGAACATCCAGATCCTGAAACTATAAAATTACTTTCCAACCGGGCAAGGGAAAAGGGCTGTGAATTTAATATTTATCTTAACTATCCAATTGAAGGTATTATTAGGCAACGTTACATGCAAAAATATAATGCTGAGCTAGATAGCTTAACTTTTATATTTCAACAGGATGTAGAACTGTAGTGTCAATATTAGAAGAATACAAAAAAGCTTTAGTCGGGCATATCAAGACGGTTGATACTAAGTCTATATTAGGAAGTTGTGTTCCATGTAAAAAAGGAAATGATCTTTATATCATTACATGTGGTCATGTTCTTTATAACGATGATTGGAGTGGACTTCGACATGAACTAATAGAATTAAAAGTGGAAGTTAATTCTCATATTTATAAGTTAGTTAATATCCTTGGTACTGTAGAAAACGCAAAAGATACAGACTTATCAATTGTACAAATTAGAAAAGTTGATGATGAAACTAACCTTTCATTTTTTGAACTAAGTCTATTGGAAGTAAAAGATAATAATTATTTAGCCAATTCAAAGGTTTGTGTTTACCCCGAACTTGATGATCGAGCACAAGCAATAGGTGATATAAAGTTTGCAGGAAATGAAACTGACTTCCAATATAGTGTTGAGGTGAATAAAAGTAAATTTCATAATATAAATCTAGGTGCAGCAGGTGCTAGCCAATATAAAGGAGTATCAGGCTCTGGTTTGTTCTACGAGTA
Source organism: Alteromonadales bacterium alter-6D02 (assembly GCA_002835545.1). GTDB lineage: Bacteria > Pseudomonadota > Gammaproteobacteria > Enterobacterales > Psychrobiaceae > Psychrobium. The sequence continues at coordinate 85,030 of PIZK01000029.1, read as the reverse complement.
TAACGGAGAACTATTTTTACAGGGTATTGTTAAGGAAATACCTAACATTAGTGTGAATTCTGAGATCGACCTTGTTAGTGTTAGAGCGATTGGGACTATTTGGGAAGATGCTGCCATAAATAGCAGTGTTAAGAAATTTCATCGTAATTTGCATCATAATTCACCCTTAAATTCAGAAGCTGCACGAATTGAGCTTGCAAAAGAGCTGTTAAATCAAGTATCTGATAAAAGATATAAAGTATTGGTTTGCGCACCTAGTGATATTAGCTCAAGTGATACAGCTAAAACTATATACTCTCAATTAATACAAGAGTTTACACAAGAAAAAATTAGATATTCAGTTGGTGGTGGCAAGGGGCGTTTAGTACCAACTGGCACATATCCTCATCTTGAAGAACAAGATTTTATAGAGTCCGAAGAGTGCAGCTCCCTAGTTATTATCGCAGATGATCACTCAACTTTTTCTCAGTTATCTTTACTCTCTAGCTCCATTTTTAATAGTAGAAAAAATAAGGAAGTTTATATCTTCTATGAAGATAGCGTTATAACTACTCAAAACTTTATTAAGGAAGGCCCTTTTAAATTCGCGGAAGATAAGATCAAAGCCCGTGTTTACGAATTTAGTAATTTTAATGATTCGATGATTAAAGAAGTTATATCTGGAATTTCCAGTCTTCACACATGCTTGGGGAGAATAGCATGAGTAGTGAATTAAACCTTAAAGCTTTCATTTGGGGTCTTGGAGTGATCCAACCAGCAACCCCAGAAGAGGTCCAGAACTTTATTCTTCAGGTGCTTTTGAAGCAATCAAATAAAGAGTTTGATATGCAGATAACAGCCCAAAAGCTTTTAGATGAAGACTATATAAGATGTGTATCGAAAAAAAACAAGCTATACAGTATCACTCATGAAGGTGATGAGTTTCTAGGTAACAAACTTAGAGCGCTAAAAGATAAGGAGCGACTTTACTTGCTGAAATCAACAAGGGATGTTAATTTTAGTGGTAAGGGTGCTTCTGAAAGAAATTCGGGTGGTGCATCACCACTTAAACAAGCAAGCTCAAGCACAAAAGTATCCCCTAGGCCAGAAATTTCTCTGTCCCCGGGGCCCCAACCCCAAATCCAGAGAAATTTATGGCCTAGGGTATATTTGCAATTAAATATTGGTTCAAAACCAGAAGCACCCTTAAACTCAATAAATCTAAATTTCTACAGTGCGAATAGCATACCTAGTAAGTTTGACAATCTTGACCATGCCATTCTTACAACCTCTGAATTAATTGGTGTTAGCTCTTACTTGTTAAAAGATTTTTGTAGTAATACACAAAAGTATTATCGATATTTTGAAATACCTAAAAAATCAGGGAAAGGCGTGAGAGTTATATGTGCGCCAAGAGCATTCTTGAAAACAGTTCAGTATTGGATCTTAGACTACTTCCTCTTACGACTTAAGCAACATGAAAGTTGTTATTCATATCGCAAAAACAAATCGATCAAAGATAATGCGAATGCGCATATCAATAAAAAATTTATTTTGTGTATGGATATTGAGTCATTTTTCGATAATATTTCTATAAAACAAGTAGTGCAATGTTTCACAGAAAACTCAATTTCTCCTCACCTTGCAATTTTATTTGCAAAACTTGTAACGTTAAATGGTTCGTTACCTCAAGGCGCACCTACTAGCCCAATTATTTCAAACTCTCATTTGTATGAATTTGATGATTACATTTCTAAATATTGTGCTGAAAATAGCCTTAGTTATAGCAGGTATGCAGATGATTTAACTATAGGTTCTGACGATTATGATGCACTTAAAAAGATGGAGAAATTAATAACGGAAGAGTTAGGTTCATTTGGGTTAATAATAAATAAGGGTAAAACCCGAATTATTAGTTTTAATAGTTGCCAAATTGTTACTGGTGTTGCAATAAATAATGGTGAATTAAGGCCAACAAGAAAACATAGAAAAGAGGTGCGAGCGCTTTTTCATAGGGCTGAGATCGAAAGGAGCGTTGAACTTTTACCAAAGCTTTACGGTCACTTGAACTATCTCAAAAGCTTTAGAAACGGTGATAGCCCAAAGAATATACAAAAGTATCAATCCATTATTGATAGATTAAAGCTATTAAGAAATATTGAAGGTTTTGGCTCAGAAACTTAATTTTGTTATTTGAACAAAATTACCATTAAAGAAAGTAGATCTCGATTACTTAAAAAATTTGATTTCGAGAACAGTCAATATCTTTCCCATATTGGCAAGGTCATTGGCATAACAAATTTTGAATCATCCTTATCTTTTATTTGTTCTTCACGGTGAACGGCAAGAGACAAGTAAATTAGTGCGGATTGTACTTACTTTAAGTGTAAGGGTTGAAGATAATCTCATCTTTTGCTAATTTATATTCAAGCTTTATCACAGGCGGTTACGTCTGATAATAGTATTTATGCATGATACCCGTGACGGGAAATTGCAAGGCTGGCAGCCTTTCTATTAGATACAAACCCTTTAGGTTGTATGGTGATATTAAATTGGCGGTAATCAAGTACGATACCGGGTTCGCAGCATATAGAGGTCCCTACTGGCCTGCGGCATTAATTTATATCGGATATAACTATGCCTGTAAAAAACTCAACTCCAGCAAACCAATCTTTAAAACATTACAAAAGTCTTTCATATGAAACTCTAGCAGCAAGCTGGCTGCTCAATGATGGTTGGGATGTTTTTCTTCCCATGATAGATCATGGTTTAAAAACCGATTTTGTTATCTCTGATGGCGATGATTTTTATCGCATCCAAGTTAAATCAATTGAAACCAATGATGAAGAAATTCTAGTAGAAAATAAATGGGGTGACGCAAAAATTGATTACGTCATTTATTTTTCAAGAGTTGGTAACTGGGGTTATATCACGCCACCTTTCAGACAAATACGAAAACGATTGAATGCCAAAGGCCACGTTAGGTTTCATCAACACCCTAAAAACTTCACTAAAGCGTTTAAATTGATATGATGTTGATAAATGAATAGTTAGTTGTATCAACAGTTAGCTAATACAACTAACTAAAAAGTTAATCATTAAATCCATCAAAATTAGGAGTTAGATGGAGACCTTCTACTCCGTATAATGCCAAGCGATTCTTAAGTTTTAATCTAAAGTAATGTTCTTCTACAATAGGGTCTTTTGAGCAATCAACGTATAACTTTTGAAGTAAGTAACCAACTGATGATGCTCGTACTCGTTTGCGAAGTATGCCGTCTGTCATGTTGAACTCATTTAAAACGCCGCTTGGATCTTTTAAGCTAGGGTGAGGAATAATTTCTAAATCGACTTGACGATTCCATTGAACATCTTCGTTTTGAAATTCTTTAGGTAAGACTGGTTCTTCAATAGTATGAGCGCTTCTAAATCTAGAAATTACAAAATCAGCAAATCTACCTTTTGTTCTATCATAAGCCCTTAAGTGCCACCTTGAACCATTAAACATGTAAGAGTGTGGAATTAGTATTTTTTCACTTGCACCACTAGAGTTGGAGAAATACTCACATTTAATAGGAGCTCGTTGAAGAATTCCTTTAGTTGTAGCTGTAACAACCTCAATATTAGGTTCATCAATAATATCGATCACTTCACTCGATATATAAGACTTTGTATTAGCTTGGATTTCATTTCCTGTGAGTTGAGCTAAAACCTCTGAAGATTTGAATTTGAATAACTCTTTCCAATCCTCACTTAAGAAATAGTTTTTTGAATTTGATGAATCAGAGATGTTGTTTGGCATCAAATTTTTATATTCAGCAATATCTCTACTTGCCGCCGCAGTTCCTATCCCAAACTTTTTAATAAGGTCAGCTCTGGTAAAGCTACCTAGAAACCTAAGGCAAAACTCTATGTACCTTAATCTGCTTACTTGTTGTGAAGGTAAATGTTTGAGATCAATCATCTTTAATCATCGTTTATTTGTAATAAGGCTTGTATAGCATAGATTTCATTATAGTACAAATACAATCTCCTGTGTAAATCTTTGTGGTTTTATCTCTAGATTTAAATTAGATCTTGATTGTATCATTAGTATACGGTAGGCTGTTAATTGAACTGTGTAGGTGGCTTTGTAAGCACCTAGATATGTTCGCTATATAGGTTTATTAAATTATTTAATAAGGAGTAAAAAAATGTCAGGAAAAAATCAACATGTAGTACCACATGACTCTGGTTGGGCTGTTAAAGGCGCTGGTAACTCTAAAGCTACATCAGTTCACAGCACGCAGGCTGAAGCGGCAGCACAGGCTCGCTCTATCGCACAGAATCAAGGTTCAGAAATGCTAATACATGGTAAGAACGGTCAAATCAGAGAGAAAAATAGTTACGGTAATGATCCATATCCACCGAAAGGCTAAGTGGTTTAGTGGTTTTAAATGTAATTACTGCTGGTAGGCAAAACTACGGTATTTCTTATTATGTAATGTAATTTGAAGGTTAATAGTATTAGAGGTTATTCATGAAATGGACTAATGGAAAAAAAGAGCAGCTATTTGTTATTGCTAAGGTGCATGATAAAAAGTTAGTAGCTTTGAAGGAAGTAAATGAGTCAAGTGAGGTAATACATTGTATTGCTGAACAAGTTGATGAAGAACCTCGTGCTGTTTTATTTATGTTAGCTAAAATGGGATTTTTTAAGGCTAATAACCGTACTAGTTATAGAGATGGTGTTTTTTATAAAAGAGATGCTAACGTTTCTATTGAGCAGTTTAGTATTCATCCACAATTTGAAAAGTTATCTACAGAAAGAGCAACTCAACTTGAGTTGGCACTAACCGAATTGATCAAAATTAGTAGTCCACTGCAAGATTGTCTATCTCTATTAAGTAAGCAATTTGAGATAAGTGAACTGAATGTAAAGTATGAATTAGTTAGGGCAGGTCTTCTAGTTCATGACGGTGCTAAAGGGTATCAATTTTCAGACAGAACATACCTTCAAGAAGACGAACCTATAGCTGTTTCCGTTGGTAAGTTACAACCCGAAAATAAACTGAAAGATGCAGTTAATAAATATAGGGCTCATGCATCCCAATTGTATAATGTAACTAACCACAATAGGCCTTGTTTGATTCAATCAAATGATGGAACTGGTTTTGGCAAATCCTATGGTGTTATTTCTGAGTACATAGATTATTCCACTAAGCCAAATTTTTACGGCCAATTTACTAATCTTGTTTTTGTTAGCCCACAAAAATCACAATTTGATTTTGATTCAGGCTTAGTTAGTAAAGCACACAACGCCGGTATTGAGTTTGTCGCGTTTCTTTCTATGTTAGATCTGACAGATCTTGAGTTTGAGAGCTGGGTTAGCTCACCGAATGGTGAAAAAATAAAAAATAGTGTTCTTTACACAACGTGGATTAAGAAGAAAACCAAGTATAAATCGTTAGAAAAAGGGTTAACTAGGCTTGCACAGTCGGTAAGAACAGTTGAGTCACTTCAAAACCGTATTAACACTGAAGTAAAAACCTATGAAGCAGATAATGCAGAGCTTATAAGTGACTTGAAGAAGCAACTTGAAGAACAGCGCAGAAATATGGAAAAAACGTTGTTTGATTTATCTTTGGCCTGCTTAAATTATAATTCTGAACCTGTGGATTTAGAGGCTTTGTTTGAGTCTAATACTGAATTAGACATGCTTCGAACTGCAATTATTAAACACTGTATTCCGTTTTCTGTAGCAATGGTTAAACCTTGTATCATGCTTGCTACAACTAATAAGTTTGATCTTAATATTCGGTTGCCTCAAAAAAACCCTCAAGGACTGTTTTCTTTTAAATCAATGCCATTTGATTGCATTGTTGGTGGAAAAAAGCATCTGACGGATTCTAATATTAGAACCGGTATTCACCTATCCGATAAACATGAGAAAAGAGTCGAGTTTTTAAAAGAGGACTTTTTCGAGGCTGATGATTCTAATTACTTCCGCGATAAAGGAATAGGCTTTACAGTTGTCATCGATGAATTACATGATGCACATAAGCTTTTCTCTGATTCTGCAACGACTACTTTAATTACCCCAGACATTCAGCTAGCTCATGTATTTGCCGGTGTTTATCGAATATATATGCAAGCAACGGAAACCGTTGAAAGTGATATTGAATACACGCCATTTTACGCTGATAAGTTAGCTTTTATAGAAAAGATTAAAGATAACCTTTCTAAATATTGTGAACTATCAGCGGGTCTAAATTTGAAATCAGTCTTAACTACATTTGCAGGAAATATTGATTTTGTTCAGATAAGGCATGGTGATGCAGAGCAAATAATTAACCTAACAAGGAATGCTTTTTGTTTTACCCCTAAGCGTTACTTTAATGAAGATGGCCTAAAAAGAATTAAAGTTCGATTAGCTCATGGTACGGGTACATGCCAGCTTTACTATACTACCGATGAATCTGATAACACTTTATCGCTGCATGATGTTTATCAAGTAACTATGGCTGTTTTGGCAGCAGCAGCTAAAGAGTTCAAATCATCATCTGAATTTGTTAAGTCACTAAAACAGGGCGGAGATAGTAGTCAAAATTACCCGCTATACAAATTCATGAAGAAAGCGAGAACGGTAGCATCTGAAGTCGAAAGCATGTTTGATCGCCCAGATGAGAGTGAGGAAATTCAGATTGATCATTTTTATACATACTTTCATCCAAAAACGGTGTTTTCTTTAATCCCACAAAAGTTACTTGAATTTAGAGAGCCGTCATTAGAAAAGCTCACTTATGTAAATTTTTCTTTGAGTTTAATTAAAGAGCAACCCGAAGTTTCAATTCTACGGATGCTGCACAATACGCAAAATTCAGTAATAGCGCTAAGTGCTACAAGTGGTATAAATAAAAATATTGTTGGTCAATATAATCAACCGTTTTTGAGAAAATACTGTTGTGAAGGTACTAATAACCTAGGCGTAGAAATTGTTGTTAGAGATTCAAATTCAAAAGATACACTAGTTAATTTAAGAGAAACAAGAGCTGAATTGAGGAAAGTTCAGTTTCACGTGTTTGATGAAAAGCGTGAAGTCATAGATGAACGTGTACTAACAGATGATTTTAAGGCTATTTTTGAGCTCTGGTATAGCAGATTAAAAGATTATAGTTATAAGCAAGATAAATACAAAACGATTGAATTTAAAAGGCAATTATCAGCCTGGTTACTTTGTGCATATGATGGAAAACATACACTATCTTTAGCGTTATCTGGTAACTTTTTAGGAGCCTTAAAAAAATATGTAATGGCAATAAGGGCAGGAAGAGCCGCTAAACCTAAAGGATTTAGAGAGTTAGATAAAAAGGGAAGAATATTTCAGTTTACTCCTTTCCAAGGTAAACCTGTAATTCAAACTGTGCTTTTTAATGCTGAGCTTAATAAAGAGGTTGATGTTAGAAAGTTTGTTCAAGTTGATTCAAACAATTTGAAGTTGGCGTTTATGTCTACCTACAAAGGTGCCGGCACAGGGTTAAACTATTTTGTTGAATACCTCAATGAACCGGGGAGTAGATTCGAGGTTGATTTTGAGCGACTGGTGTTAGTTAATTCTCCTTTCTGGAGCCAAGTTATAAAAGATAGTGCAACCGGCGAAAAAACGCTTTATTCGTTAGCTAATTGTCTATCAATAATGAAGCGCATTTCAGATACTTCTGAAGACAAAGCACTTAGCGAGTTTGAGGTAAATCTCGTTCATGGTAAAGATTACCGATTCTTGAATTATGAGCATGAACTTGAATTACTGAAAGCTATTATGCAAGCCATTGGTCGCATTGAAAGAAAAGATGCGAATATGCTTAGTGAAATATATATGGCATCTGATATTGCTGATATAGCGGCTGTTCAGTTTTCGAGGTTATCTAAAGACCCTAAAAATGACATTTTTTTCGAAAGTATGTCGTTACTAAATCATCGCTTTAAAACTGAATGTCACGAAAGAAGCCTTGAGGTCGGATTCAAAACAGAGTCTGAGAGAGAGGCGTTTGAATTAGAGGTCAAATCATCAGGAGAGCTTTTGAATGAATTTTTTGAAGTAACAGTCCCCGAGATTATTGAAGACGCCCGAAGAGGTGATGATGATTCTATGGAGTTTAATGAATTATTAAGAAAGATAACGTCTGTCAGTAACCCAGAAAAGTACATTCAACAATTACAAGCATCTCAAATAGCAAAAAGTGATAAATTGGTCGCCGCAGCAATTGATAAAATGTACATACGGTTAGACGGAAATAAGCAGAGTTTAAAGCTCTGTTACAGCGATAAATCTCCAGAAATATTGACTGATATAGTCAATGGAGATCGCCTATATCGCCCAGAACAAATGATATCTTTAGACTACACCAGTAAAATGGAATTCACTCAGGATAACCTTGTCACAACGCTCGTTCGTGAAAGTGCATCAATATCCTTAGGTGCTTTCCAAAAGTATGTACCTCACCCAAAACTTATCAAATTGATTAAAGGTAATGTAGGAGAACACTTGTTTTCTCTGCTCCTAGATAAACTTAACGTTACTCCGCTATCTACTCAGGAAGTTATTAAAAGGGTTGGAAAAAGAGCGTATGAGCTTTTTGACTTTTATGTAGAATTCGAGGGAATGTTGTTATGCATTGACGTTAAGAATTGGTCATCTAGTTTAGATAAAGCCGTGCTTTCTAAAAGTACTCATAAAAAAGCACTATCAAAGATTAATACTATCTCAGAATACGTTAGTTGTACTTATGATGAAGTTCATTACATGTATGTAAATGGGCGCTTAGAGAACAATTCATTGAACCATGAGCAAGAAATTGATAACAGCGGGAAACTCTATTATTTGAACCTTTTTAAAGAAGAATCTAGCTATAGACCAAAACACAAAAGAAATGCAGATGGTGAAACCACACAATATTTTGACGGTAGTCAGCTTAAACAAAGAATTGCACTTAATCGTGTGGTATCAACTTTACTTCAAGGAAATGTGTAATGACTTATCAAAGTACTATTCTTGCCAATAATATGCCAGCAGCATCCACTAATATTATTGATGTTCACGGTGAGCTCAATGAACTTATAGCATCATTATTTCAATCACTTAATAGTGATTTATACATAGGCTGTAAGTCTAAGTCTTTCGTTAAGGAAGAAAAGAGCCAAGCTGAATTTGAGCAAAGAATTCATCGAGAAATAAAAATATCAATTCGCAGAGAATTAGAATTATCTAAGGATAAAAATGTTCAATATGAGATGGTAAAGCTATATAACAATGGCTCGTATGAAGTATATTTTTTCTATTTAACCCATACTTTACCTAACTACGCTGAATTGGTTGAGGAATTATCTCAACTAAGTAAGTCACAAAAGGAGCGTTTGATATCTGGACTAATTAGCTTGCAGCTTAAGACAGAGTTTATGGAGCAAACCAAGGATAAATATGAGTTTTCTCCAAGCTTTTATAACGCAGAGCTTTACTTGAGCGTGCAAAGGTCTGGTCGAGAAAAAAAGAATGGAACGGCATATTTTGAAGTGCTTAAACCTGAAATTTATTTTTCGCCCACTCAAGAGTTGTGTTTTGAGTTGAAGAAGAAGGTTTTTAAAACTCAAAAGTTGGAAGCTGTAACAGCAGATCTAGATGAGACTAAAGCGTTATTTAAAAACAAAGAGTTTTCCTATCAGGCAAGTAGAGATATTAGCGCCACGAAATTCTCCAAACGCAAGTTTATGTCTTTTGGTGATAAGTATCCCGCTTCAGTTAATTATGCACAAAACCTTATCTCTGACATATTACAAGGCATATTAAATAGACTAGATATAGCATTTGAACCACGCATCTTTAATGCAACGCATGTAACTGATCAATTTTTAGAGTCTGAAAAAGAGCATCCCTCAAACATTGTTCTAATAGATAATTTAGGGCGTGATTTTGACCCGGTGAAAAAAGATAAAGCGTTATCTCAGCTTCATTCAGAGTTCGAGAAAACTGGTCTGTCAATTGTTAAGCCTTCATTAGCAATTGAAGATATGTCACCGGATGTAAGTTATATCGTATTAAATGAAGGGGATGGAAACTCTAGTATCACTTTATCGTGTGATCCAGATAGGGGGTTTACCGGTTTTTGGGATGTTTATTGCAATACAAATTTTTCGCAAAAGAAGAACCTTGATTACTATACACGATTAAAAATTGATAAATTTGAATCACAAACACAGGTTGTTATACAGGGGCTAAACTTTTCTGAATCGGATAAAGAATCGATAGTAAAAGGTGATGAAGAACGCTATGCGATATCCCCCTATAAGTTAGAAAGAATTAAATCGGAACTGTGGTTAAAACAGAGTGTCTTCATTAATCAGCAATTTACAGACATTAACTTGCCTAGTGCAAGCTTAAAGCTTGTTTATGTAAGAAAAACGGCAAGAAGAAAAAATAACTTTTTTGCATCAGTTGTTGATGTGACGATTAAAGACAATGTATTAAAAATAACAAATAACCAGGTGATTAAATCCGAAGCTAGATTGAAATTAGAGTGTTCTTTTTTTGGTGAACGAAACTTTCACAACGGTAGTTTCTATTTATACGATGAAGAAAATGATGTTTTGCTTACGACATATAGCACAATACGTGTACCTCAAATTATAGGTAACACACTAGTTGATTCTATTTCAGTTGCTGAAAGTGATGAACGAACCGTTAATCGACAAAGCAGTATTGAAAGTTCTGTATTGCCTTACTATTTATTGCCGAAAGAACGTAAGCAGTACCATCACGTTTATCTGCAAGAATCTGGTGCTGACCTATTCTACTTTGTAGCCCAAAAGCAAAGACCTAATCAAGATATAGCAAAGCAAAATCGTATCTATAACTTACTTACCTTCAATAGTAATGGTGACTTGTTGAATGTTTTGGAACAACCAATAACACACTTGTTTTTTAATTCGTTTACCGAAGACATTTTAAAAATAAATGAAGTAAGCAAGAGCTCGCTATTGGAGAAAATAGCCAAGTTATATTTAGAAAATTAGAACAATCGATATTAAAAAATCATTCATATAATCAATCAATTAAATTTTAACTATGAAGAGGTGAAAATGGAAGAAGCAACATTTGTAAGTTTTTTGGAGTGGGCTATTACGTCAGATAAGGTTGTAGCAGCAATTATTGTAGTAGTAGGCTCCTTTTTGGTTGCCTCACTTAATAAAATAATTAGAGGTCGAAATGAATCTACTTCTTCTAAGTTTGAAAATATAGAATTGATTGCAAATCTTAGCTCTTCTTATAAAACATCAGCAGATGACACTCCATTTATCGCTAAAACTGCCCATCCAGAAGAAGAAAAAAATGATATTGGAGAAGATAAAGGAAAAGTTCAAGATTTCTATGAATACCGTCACCTAATCACAGAAGCGTATGCTTCCTTGCATAATTGCCATATAAAGTTCGATATAATCAAGGCATTGCAAAAAGTAGATGATCCTTCATTTGCGATTAAGCTGTATTCAAAATATCACCCATGTATTGGCTACTCTAAGAAAAATGAAGTTGTAACTATTAATATTAAACGACACCCATTTGTTCATGGATTATACTTATGCTTTATAAGCTTATTGTTTTTCAGCTTATCTGTTCTCGGTGGCTTTTTCTCGACACTATCTACAAAAAGTGATTTATTTAGCCAAATATTTAACGGCTCACTAATCTTTTCTACATTTATTGTTGGCTTCATAGCTTTGTTAAAAGCGTTTGACTATATGATCACAACAAAAGGGTTCTTGGAAAGAAACATGAAAAGCCTATCCAATGCGCGGTAGTAATTACTTTTAAAAGCTGATATTTTACAGATGATTACCTGAATTCCAATTGGTATTGTTATTTATTTCAGGGCTAAGTTACTTGCCATTGATGGCGGATCTCGCAACTTTAGTTTGTTTTGGTTCTTTAGTAATTGATAAGCTCTTTAAGGATATTAATATGGAGACAGTATTTTGGTGCGGGGTGGTGTTTGCGCGGGCAAAGGCTTCAAGTCTAGTACTGGTTCTGAAATAGTAACGATAGCTCGGGATGTAGACGCCACGGGGTTACTCCCTGAGCCCGCGCCACTTTTTCCTGTGTATGCTTCACTTCTAAGATATCAAAAAATATTTTAAGTTTGTAAAGGGATTTAAGCTTGAAACACCCCGAGATAAAATCGTTATTCAAATACTATCCAATAGGTAAAAATCAGCTGAATGCTCTTGCTCAGGGTAAGCTTTGGTATTCAAAACCTGTCCGTTTTAATGACCCCTTTGATACTCGTTTTTACGTGGATGGTAGGGTTTATACATATGAAAATGAGCTTGATACTAATAAATTAACGGAAGTATTTGGCAGTGATATGTCTGATGCGATAGTGACTAAAAAAGTATCTTTAAAAAGTAAGTTGGAGCTATTCAAAAAAGAGATTGAAGAGCTTGGGGTTTTATCGTTAGCGACAAGTAATAAAAATTTATTGATGTGGTCGCATTATGCCGATGAGCATTACGGAATGTGTATGGAGTTTGTTCGTAAAGCAGGTAGTAAATTAGCGGATGATATGGAAACTCGACCTATTCATTACACTGATAATCACCCAACCTTAACTCCTAAAGCGCTTCTAGATTTCGATAAAAAAATGTCTAGTAAAAGGCGAATCCTTTATGCTAAATCCAAGCATTGGGGATATGAAGAGGAATGGCGGCATATTCTTGAAGTTGGAGATCAGTTATACCCTTGGCCTGCACCACTCAAAGCTGTCTATTTTGGTTGTAAAGTTGAAATGCAAGACATCAATCTAGTCCAAAAAGTTATTAATAACAGCAACGTAAAATATTACAAAGCTGATTTAAATAAAAGTACATTTGGCATAAATTTCAATGCAGTATAGATTTTTAAACTGTCAATTTATAAATTAAGCATTTTCTTGCTTGCCACTTTGTCGCTTGAAATTCCCAAGCTAAATATTCTAGACATCTAATATCGAAGAAAAGGATACATAGAATACCTAAAAAACGATTCTATAAGCCTAAACTTACCTAGCAAAATTAGATGCCCGTCAAGTGGTCGTCAAGAATAACTTTGCGAGTATATGAGTAGTTAAGACCTAGCACATAATTCTGCAATTTTAAGAAATATAGTTTTTTTGTTTGAAAAGCCATGAATCTAATTTTTTACTGTAAAAATTAGAAAACAGGTGCTCTTTATATAATTGAGGACAATAAAACTAAAAATTACCGAGATTTATTCTTCTAGGTTATAGAAGTTAAACTTGTGGATGTCTTCTCATTTCAAAGAAATGAGGTATACCGACGCTTCGCGTCGAAAATATCCAGCTTTGTTTTTACCTATTTGCAAGGTCATAACTTAAGTAAAAACATCAATAAATAGGTTTTTACAAAAATAAAAATTTCTCAGCCAGTCACATAACTGACGGTTATTAATTTTCTTTATAGATTACACATCACCCAATGTTGGGTTAATTAAATCTCGGAGAAAATTATGTCTAAGTCAAAATCAAATCAAACACCTATGACCACAAAAGCTGCTGCTCGTATTCAAAGTAGCGAAGCAAAAACAAGTGGCGGTCAAGTGTCTTCAAAAGGCTTTGCTGCAAGAGCAGCTCGTGCTGCCGCTAATAATAACAAAAACGGTTAAGGAGTCAGGACTAGGAAGTTGTTGACTTCCTAGTCCTTTATTTTGATTATGTCCGCATACAGTAAAGATAAAGAAATTAGTAAGCTGGTAAAACACTTAATTAAATCTGGTTGGGTGTTCAAACAAGGAAAGAAGCACGGCTTAATATATGCGCCTAAAGGTGGTCGCATTGCAGTTCCTTGTACGCCGAGTGATAGACGATCACATCTTAACTTTAAACGAAACCTTAAAAGAATTATGACAATGGAAGTTGATTATGCTTAAAGAAAAGCGCCAACCATTTATGACACCTGTTGAAATAGTACGCATTATCGCGAGTGCAATAGGAATTAAAGCATCGAATAAACAGCTAGACACTTTTGCTTTCAAATATGACCAGCCCTATACCTTAGCTTCAAGTTTATTCAAAGAATCTATTTCAGTTCCTCTTTCTAAGTTCATCAATAAAGACTTTTCTAAAAAACTAGAAGCTAAATTTGAATCAATGATGCGAGAGTATATTGAATTGGTAAACTCAACTCCTATGGATGGTATTACCAGAGTCGAGACTGAAGCAATTCTTACCCGGTGGATCCTCGATACAATTGCTGTTGAATTCAATCTTTTTATGGGAAAAGTAATTGAGGGGCCAAATTATTTAATGAGAAATAACCTTCATCCTAATGGGATAACCCAGGGGTTTGATTGGTTATCTTCAAATGTTGAGTGGTGGGATAGCTTTCTTAAATTTATTCCAAAAGAAAAACGTCATCGCTTCAAGCTTTGGAAAAGTAATGATGAATTGCCAAAGCTATCTAATATAACAAATATTCCAGATTATCTTCCTAATTCTGAAGTTGAAGGGCATGAATGGGAGAAGATTAAAGTTGTTATTTTAGCAGCCCGTTTTATCGATAATTTACAGCGAAATTATGCCAATATTTACCCAGAAAAATTAGTCAATGTTGCTGTACTGAGCTTAAGTCAAGTTGAACAATATATATGGCATTTAAAGAGTAAAAATCAAGATTGGCTCAAACCGCTAGGGGAGCAAGGGCTAGAGATAGATTACATTTTTTATAAAAAGGGTGAAAATAAAGAACTTTCTGATGCAGGTCGAAAACAGTGCTCAAAAACGTTGATTGACGAGCTTGAAGTCTCAACTTTTAAGCATTCCAAATTTAATATGGGATATTGGCTGAACTGGTATCGTGCTCGATGGCATGCTCTGAATGGTGAGCTTAAAGAAGCAAACAGCCATTTTAAAGTAACGTTTGAAAAAGCTTTATTTTTTGCTGGGCCATCGATGCCTGAAATTATAAAAGAAGCCCTTAGTATTGCTTCTAGCCTTAAACCTACACCAGATAAAGCTTTCATTAAGAGGTTGAAAAACTCTGCAATCCTATTTGGTATTGATATACCTTTACATAAAGAAGATAAAAGCCAATTAGAAGTAAATCGTTTTGATAGTGTTGTAGAGGATTGGGAATTAAAACTATATGAAGCAACATTTCATAAGCATTTTCCACCAGCTTTACAGTTTAATGTAACCTCTTCAAATGCATCACAAAGGATAGGACCATTATTAGGTGCTTTTGAACAAAGCATTAAGCCTAATTTCCGAAGCCCAAATAAAAAAATAGTTGTTGGAGATACTTGGGGTAAGCATATGCCTCAAATAGTCTACTTTTCATGGATGAATCAGGTGGAAGCAGTTGCTCAGTTGATTAATAAAGGGGTAAATGTAAATGCACTTTCTGATTCCAATGAATCAGCATTACTTTTTTCTATCTTGCAAATGGATGTGCTAGATCATGGTTCAAGCATGGATGATACCTTATTTAAGCTTATAAGCTCTATTAGACATCGTGAAGATGTTGTTAATACTAAAACATCCAAAAAAGAACTATTACCTCTGGTATGTGCTGTTGATACAGGCAGGCCAGCAGTCGTAGCAAAGATCATAGAGATGGGAGCAAACGTTAACTTTAGAGGGAATACTGATAAAACATCTGCGCTCTTCTCAGCATTATCTAGGATTGGAATGATTAAAAGGCCTGATGTTAGTAAGGCGCTAATAAAAAACCATCCTCTGAATAATGAATTATTAGATACAATAAGGAGGCACTCTAACGGCTTAATGGGCGCTACATTGGATGAAGTTAAAAGAAATTACGAGAAGTATTTACAAGATCCAATGTTTAAAAACATTACAGATTCAGGGCATAACTTGATAGTAGACAGGATAAAAGAGTTCATGACATTAGGTAACATGAGAGAAATTGCTAAACTACTTATTAATGCAGGTTCTGACGCTAATGCCGGTCATAAAACTAGGATTAATGGCTTTACACCTTTGATGCTTGCGGCTGAGCTAGATGAAGTTGAACTGTTTGAAGCTATGGTTCAGAAAAACGGAGACCCACTAATAACTGCTGAGCATCCTGAAACAGGAAACCCAATTGATAGTAAATACGTTGCTTTTGCTCATCAATCAAATAAAGTATTAAGGTACTTAGCTTCCCAACAAGAAAGGGCATAAACGTAATATCGATTTATTGGTCACAAACTTTATTAAATAAAAGAGCGAATTTATTTTAAGTGAATAAGTTTAGTCACAGACTTTATTAAAGGTAAGTGTAAAAATTAGCTTTAAAATTTAGCCGCTCTAGTCACAATCTTTATTACCGCTAACCATGATCACGACAGATCAAGTTGGAAACCGCGACAATGTAGTTGGAAACTGCAATTGAAGTTGGAAACCGAATAGCTGATTTGTCAGGTCAATTTTAGAAAGCGAGTACTGCGAAAGTGGTGCTCGCTTTTTTGTAGTAGGCAAAAAAGGGGGATTACCCTAGTACATTAATATATATTAGATGTTAATTATTTTTAGCGAATTTGACTGCCATAATTTAGATTTTAATTATGGCAATCTCACTCATGATTTTTTATTAACTGCACTTTTGTCGATAGGTTTAAAATAAACACTGGCAGGAATATGCCTTACTTTATACTCAATGGATGTTCGAGAGTGGTTATGAGTCGAATAAAAAGAAAATGGATTTTGAGCACAGTTAGATATCTTCAAGTTTGTAAAAATATCGTCAGGTTGCCCTTCTAATCGCTTTTTCCAGGTAGTCATTACATTACCTAGATCTTTATTGCGATTGATTATAATAACGCCCCCTTGACTTTCCCCTGTCAACCCTGATGAATATCTGGATGTAAGTTGTTTAAAGCCCTCAAGTAAGTGATCGTAATCCTTATGAATTTTCGATTCGCCAATCCACCTGTATGAAGTATTCCATTTGGGGCATGTTACACAAATATCACTATGGCCATTAGTCCACTCGTCATGTCTAGCTTCATATCCCCGTTCTTTTAGCCAGCCGACCATGTCTACATTAAATCTATCTTCTGGATCATCCATACGATAGCTAGAGTTTGGTGTGACATGTTCTTTTATGATGTCATCGATATCTTCATAAAGCCTTTCTATCCACTCATCATAAGTGGCAGGAGGGATCTCTCTTAAACAGACTCTAGCAAAATGAGGGTTAAGCATTTTTAGCTGACCGATGCTAATTTGATCTATATCTTGCATCTATTGGCACACGCTCTCATTTAGTGTAAAAAACACGAAAATGTTATTTTCAACATCTTCAATAACTTGTCCTGTTTTGGGGTGTGCTATTGCACCCTCTTGAGAAAATGAGCGACTATTCTCATCATCCAATATAAAACTTAGCTCAAGCTCAGGGGCAATATATTCCAGTCTAAGTTTTAGAAGCTGAATACGGTCTCCACATAAATAACGAACAACGTTAGCAACTTCTTCATCTTGCAGCTGACAATTTGCCATGTTAATTAAAGATGAATATGTCAGATGGCGAAATGAATGCTTATCTTTTGTGGAGCAAACAACGTCTATAATATCCGCACACGCTTGTTGGACTATAGGAGAATCTTTTAAGTCCTCCTCAACATTACGAAGCAGTATTTGGCAGGTCATTTTTTTCACTTTGAATTAATTTACAAATAATCGCATCCATAGCCTTCAATGAGGGGCAATTAGAGAACTCGATATACTCAAGGTTTCTATCACTAACTCTTAATTTGCTTAACTCTCTAAAAGTAGAATTAAGGCTAACTTCTACGTCAAATTTAACATCAACTTGTTCAAAAGCTTTAGGCCACCTTGAAGATATTCTGTATAGGTTAATATCGCTACACTTCTCAATCCCACCGATGTGGAACTTCCCTAATCGAACATCTCCTTTAATTGTTCCATCATCAGACATCGTATTTCTGTCTCTTTCATGATGTACGTAGCCATCTTCAGTTGTAAAACTTATTTCACAAATTCGAATAGCTTTATTTTCATAAGTCTTATTTATCATTGGGAAGAAGTTGATAGGGTCAGAGAATAATCCCAAAGATTTAGGGTTTCCTATTAGGTCTAGAAACGCCCCCTTAAGCTCCATGAAAAGCTTCGAAATATCCTTAGCAGAAACTGCATGGGCAATATCAAGCCTTAGCTCAACTGTTTTCAACTTTTCATCAAGTACAACGACATCGAAATATTGGCGAGGTTGTTCTGAAATGGCAGTTATTTTGCTGTACTTGCTTAACGCGGTTGCAACGCTATCATCAAAATCGAACATTGACGGCGTTAGTTCTTTTTTTACAGTGATAGAGCGTTTTGTTGAAAAGTAATAAATTGACTTATCGTCAATTTTTTCTTGTGATACTAATTTTATATCTGTTGTAACGTCTGTTAATGAGTTTTGGTGTAAGCTGCAAGGAAATGCTTCACTTTCAGGGGATACTTTTACGCTGACTTTACTAATTCGTTCTTTGACTTTTGATAGGGTTTCAGCACCAACATTAAAAACCATGATGGTTTTGTCACCCGAACGCAGCATGTCTCGGTGCAATGGTTCAATTACTGATAGGAATTTTTGAGCGATAACTTCGCTATGGTCAAAATCATTCTCTAGCTTTACCAGTGTTTTTTGTGCACCAAGCCCTGTTGAAAACTTGAACGTTTTTAATATTTTCTGACATTGCTCCCAGGCCATTCGTTCAATAAATGAGCTTGCTAAAAGTTTGGACTTTTCAGAAACCTTACTATGTTCCATATTGGTGCTATTCCTTTATATGTCAGTTTATCCCATTAAAATACATAATTTACAATCAGTTGTAAATTGAACTAAGGCATTAACTAAGGCGTTTTTTTGAAAATGTATCCTCCATGTTTTCAGGATAAGGCATGTGATTTTTTTCATCTAGCTTAGTATTGATTGAATCATTTGTTCACACAGTTATATGTTCTTCTAGTATAATCGCGCACCGTTATGATAAGCAGCACTATCGAGAGGGTTGCTATTCATCAACGTATTAACGATAAATAATAAGGAAAATATTTGTGAGCAGTACTAATGGTAATAAAGTTGCTAGGGATAATTATCCAACTCCAGTTAATACAGTTGAAGCACTAATAAGTCAACTGACATTAAGGCCTAATGATAAGTTCTTGGAACCTTGCCGTGGCACTAAAAATATATTCGACAGAATCCCGCTTCCTGAGGATCAAAAATATTGGGCTGAAATTGATGAAGGTGTCGATTATTTGAGTACTAGTTTTGAGCAACAGGACGTGATTATTACGAACCCACCATTTAGCCTTACAATTGACTTTATAAGAAAGTCACTGTCTGAATTAGCTCCTGATGGAACTTTAGCTTACTTGCAAAGAGTAAATTTCTTAGGTTCGCGATGCAGGGTCGACTTTTGGGCTGAGGTTGGTTTTCCAAATAAAACGCCAGTGATTGTTCCCAGGCCTAGGTTTGTTAATGGTGGTTCAGATAGTTGCGAATACATGTGGATGATATGGGATCGAGGAAATCGATTTTCCGAGATACCAAATGGAATAAGTCACATTATTAGTAAGTAACAAGAAGCAAACTATTAGAAGGCAGGTACATCAGGATCCTACCTGAATATGTGGTGCTAATTACATTGTGGTTCGGATGCTTTGCAATGTAGGCTACGGCATTCACGGCAATATGATTGAACTCTTATTGTCCCATCCCCCATATCGCGTAACCCGAAAAGTTCGTCGACTTCGGTTTCATTGCGAGCAACCTTATCACAACCACGGCAAGGGCATCTTGCTTGCGTTAACGATGACATCTTATCTTCTCCTTTTGATTTAATCTCCTTATATTATTTAAGGTTAAAATTTTATTTTTCAAGACCCAAGCGTAAATTGTTTATAATAAAAGCTAAATCGCTGCTAATTAAAAGGCCAGTCTTTGCAATCCATGGGGCAGAGTCGTTGATATCTATGCTAGCATATTGGAAGTCTCGCCAATCGAGGCTTGTTATTCACTATCTAAATGACACCGTGACGTTTTAACTTCTTAATTATTCGGTTGTCTAGGCTCGTTAGACACCCAACAACGATACATTTTAGAATCAACGACTCTGTCCCTAATCAATGGGGTCAGAGTCGTTGATATCGAGTCGTTGATATCCTTAATTCTATGCCAGCATATTGAAAGCCTCGCCAATCGAGGCTTGTTATGCACTATCTAAATGACACCGTGATGTTGTTAGCTTCTTAATTATTCGGCTGTCCAATCAATGGGGTCACAATCAATGGGGTCAGAGTCGTTGATATCCAATTTTGGCTGAGGCAAGGATTTCGTCGAGTAATATTGACGCTTCCCAATCTAAACGCTGCTCTAATGAAAGTAGCTCACTGAATTGTTTTAGTGGTGATACTGTTTGAATACATGACTCTAGCCTTGGCATGATAGCGGCGCTGTTATAAATAAAGTTAGGCCAATTGTTATGCTGCCATATCCACATAGTGTATCTCTGAGTCGTTTATTTGAATTAATCGTATCAAATAATGAGACGATTAAGTAGGTTAATTAACTCACTTTGATCTTGCTTTTAAAGCTGCCCAGTTAAAGTTTTTTAGTAATGTAGTGGTGCACTAAAACTGGCCCCCCTCATTAGGTTTTTTAGTTTTATCTCTGCTAGTAATAGTTAATTTGTGGTCGTTAAAAAACTTTAGGCAATGACTTCTGTTGATTCACTGTCTTTAACATACTGCCTGTAAATTCGGTTGTTGAGAAAGTCGATATGAGTTTTTGTTTCTTTAGCTAAATCGCCTGCATAAACTAATGACGTTTCAACATTGGCATATTTTCCTTCTCTAGCTGCACTAAACCAGTTGAATGATCCAACCGTCATATATTTATTGTCTGCAAATATGATTTTACTATGGATACCATCGATGACATTCACGCATACTCCTAGCTCTTTTAGTGCGGTGCAGCTATGTTCAAAAGCCCTTTGTTTCTGTGCGTTAAGGCGATTAGAGACTGTCGTATTGAAGTGTTTGTCTGTATAAATGGTAATCGCCACTCCTCGGCTAATGGAGCTTTGCAGTTTAGCTAAGATCCCTGTCGTTTTTAGTTTTTCATAGATAATCCAAGGCGAAACGATATCTACTTTTTGTACCGCTTTGTCTAGCAGTTGCATAACGAATGCATCATGTTCATCGGCATTATGTAGCAACTTAGGCTGGCCACAAAACTGAAGTAAATCGGGTCTTTTTCCGGTATTGAATTTGAGTTCATTTGAAGCTTGGTTCAACAAGTATTTAGATAAAAGGCCTCTCGGTTTAGACTTGGGCACAGCGGCAATGATATCCATATCCCCAAATACTAAGAAGCTATCTTTAGCCCTCGACACAGCTACATTTAACATGGAGGTATTTATATCAATAAAACTCCCATTACTATGTTTAGTGTAGACTTGAGAGAAAATAACGAGTTTACGCTCGGCGCCTTGAAATGAGTGCACTGTACCTACGGTTAGTTGACCTTCAGCTTTGCCTGTTGGAATATTATAATCATTGCAGGCACTTGAGATAGCAGCTACTTGGGCTGAGAATGGGGTAATTACACCTACAGCTTTCTCTAGTGGCTCTTCAAAGTACTCTTCAATTCTGGAGCGGTTACTCGCCAACCAAGAAGCGATGGTTTCAGCTTCTAATCTGTTGCCACGGCTTCCACCAAACAGCTCAGCTAAGCCGTCAACATGAAGATAACCGAAAGGCGGGTAGGGTGATTCTAGGTTTGCCGAGCCTCTCTTCGCTATTAACAGGTCGCTGTAGCAAAGTTCATTACAATAGGATATGAGTTCGTCATAGCATCTGCGATGTTCTTGTAAAAACATTCCAGGTTCTGCTTTTGTTTTGTAGTGGTAGCGGCTTGCTCGTTGTGCAAGGTGCATAACGCTACCTGTCACGACACTTCTTCCTGACGCTTGGATAGACTCATATTCGTCATTGTCTGTCATGAGTTTAGATTGCTTAAGGTTGCCTATATCGATACATGCATTGAGTTGTCTAACAGGCTCTATCTGGTAAATATCTCCAATCACCAATGCTTTTTTCGCTAATGAAAATGATGCTCCAGCAACATCTGGTGACACTTGACCAGCTTCATCAACAATCAAAAGATCGATTTCGTTAATCAAATACTCCGTCCTAAAGTCACTTTCCCCTGCGTATGCTTGATAGGTCATGTGTGACGGCAAAGAATGAAAGGTAGATACGATACACGGTGTTAACATCATTCGCCTTTTCCATCTGGGAAGTACGGCCTTGAGCCCCGTTTTATTCGCTAGCCCTTCCAGTTTGTCCTCTTCACCTCTATAAGTGAGCAGCCATCGAGCCTCCCAATAGTGCACAGCAAGCCTAAACATTCTAAATCGTACTGTAATATCAAGAGCAGAATCTACCTCCTCCAAAGATGGTATCGAGCTAGATTCAGGAAAAGTGGTTCTCGTGCTTAAATTCCATTCAGCTTCTGATTTCTTAAATGTTTGAAAATGATGCAGGTACTGTTGATAAGTGGTGGTTAGTTCATCGATGTATATTTTCTGTTCTGCTAGAACTTTTTCTATTGCGCTTTCTAGATTTTCGGGCAGACATTGTAATTTATTGGCTGTAACGCAGAGAGACTGATGAATAAAATTTTTCCGTTGCGCTTCGCGTTTGACTAGCACAAAAGGAAGCCAACTGAATATAGATAGCCAAATAGATTCATCACTAAGATAGTTTCGCCAGTTGAGTAAGCTAATGTTGGTGACTGATTGCAAGCTTTTAGCGCATTCAAGCTCTTGCTTTAGCCCCTCTAAAGTCTTTTCCGGTTCGATTCCTAGTAGGTTTTCTATAACTTGCTTTTGTTTAGAGTATTTTTCCCAACAAATTTGAATGTGGTTTAGCGTTTGTTTATTGAGCTTTAGTTGATTGAGCAGATGCTCTTTAATCTCCGTGGTATTCTCAAAATCCATCTCTGCGAAAGATGCCTGAGCACGTTCAATGAAGTGAGTTTCAGCGCGGTCTAGGTATTCTAAACTTTCTAGCTGAGAGTAGAAACTGCGTGTTTGATACTTTTTAGAAGCTTCGTCTTCTTTTTGGGCTGAAGGAAAATATCCGCCGTAACTGGAAACATCAGGTAACCATCGACCACTTAGTTCATCATTTCCTTCGTCAAAATCTTTTCCAAATGCATCAATGACGTTTGTAACTGCTTGGTTGTTTGTGGATGCTGCGATGATTAGCGGCGGCTCTGCTTCTTTTAGCGCTGACTCAATCCATAATGAAGCTACAACAGACAGAACAAACGTTGTTTTTCCTGTTCCTGGAGGACCATTGACTGCCAATATGTCTGAGTCAGACATATTTAGTGCATGTGACAATGCATCACGCTGTGCTTTAGCCAAAGGAAATTGTGCATTCGAATGACCAAGTCTATCAGCGATGGTTTCAGAAGAAATTAGACAGGCCTCATGGCTTGAAACGGATTGAGTCGCATAAGAGTGGAAAAGTGGTGAAGAGTGATTAGAATCTGTTAGTTTGTCATAAAGGCTTAATATATGGGTAGATGCGCCCGTGATATCATCTATTTTCCCAATGACACCATTTTCCAACAAAGTGTAAGACTCATAAATTTTTTGTTTTGAGCAAACGTCCCTAAATAGACCCTGAGCTAGTTCATAGTACTGTGTCCACAGTTTGCTTTGCTCAGCGATAGTCTCTTCTGATTGGATTGCAGACACAATTTCATCGTCTGAATAGCTAGGGGTAGAATGAGTTGTAAGGAAGTCATCCAGATCAGATACTGCGGCAATAGTAAATTTATCATCGGCTTGAGGAGCTAAAATATCCCTAGGAATATAGGGGGTTCCGGCTGAGAAAAACAAACCTTCGCGAGTTATCCATATAGGGCAAATAACAGGAGATAGAACTTGAGGTGTTGTACCACGATAATCCTGCCGATGCTGTTTTGTGATCGTATAAAGGACGGGTCGGTAATGCGCTTTTATAACCAATACATTGTCGTTTTCATCAGCAAAAAGCTTTTCTAATATTTGGTCGCTGGGTTCTAACATACCTAAAGAAAAATTAGTTCGTTTGGTAGGGTGATAACCGTTAAGGTCTCTTTTTTTTAAAGCTCCTTTACCACTATCCGCATCGGCAAGAGAGTTCCGCCAATACCGTATCCAGCTCAAGTCATCCATACTGCTTCCTTTCATATTTGTCTAATTCCCTCGTTCTATTAACAAGTTACCATTTAATCGAATATTTATATATGGGGCTTTTGACATATATACAATAATCAAAATAAGCATGACAACAAAACGTAAATATCAATCAATAGGGTCAGAGTCGTTGATATCAGAGTCGTTGATATCTTGAAAGCCTCGCTAATCCAAATCAATGGGGTCAGAGACGTTGATATCTATATGCTCGCATAATTGAAAGCTGTAGTGGTGCAGTAAAACTGGCCCCCTCATTAGGGGTTCTAAGTTTTATCTCTGCTAGTAATAGTTAATTTGTGGTCATTAAAAAACTTTAGGCAATGACTTCTGTTGATTCACTGTCTTTAACATACAGCCTGAAAATTCGGTTGTTGAGAAAGTCGATATGAGTTTTTGTTTCTTTAGCTAAATCGCCTGCATAAACTAATGACGTTTCAACATTGGCATATTCTCCTTCTCTAGCTGCACTAAACCAGTTGAATGATTCAACCGTCATATATTTATTGTCTGCAAATATGATTTTACTATGGATACCATCGATGACATTCACGCATACTCCTAGCTCTTTTAGTGCGGTGCAGCTATGTTCAAAAGCCTTTTGTTTCTGTGCGTTAAGGCGATTCAAAAAATATGAGACAGGCACAAGTTTCCGGTAGAGGATCTAATAAAGCGTTTACAGAGAGGAGATTTCTCTTGATGGCTTAACTATCTTTTGATAGTTTAAGTTAAGCTTTATCACAGGCTCCTCAGTCTGATAATAGTGTTAATGCATCTAACCCATTTAGGGGAAATGCAAGGCGGGCAGCCTTCGCTATTAGATACAAACCCTTACGGTTGTATGGTGATATTTAAATTAAGGAAATTCCAAACGGAATCCCTGTCCGTTAGCTGAAGACCCACTGGCATACGGCATTAATTTATATCGGATATAACTATGCCTGTAAAAAACTCAACACCAGCAAATCAATCTTTAAAGCACTATAAAAGCCTTTCGTATGAAACACTAGCAGCAAGCTGGTTACTTAATGATGGTTGGGATGTTTTCTTGCCAATGATCGATCACGGACTAAAAACAGATTTTGTCATCTCTGATGGCGATTATTTTTATCGTATTCAAGTTAAATCAGTTGAATCAAATGAAGAAGATATCCTAGTTGAAAATAAATGGGGGGATGCAAAAATTGATTATGTTATTTACTTCTCCAGAGTTGGAAACTGGGGGTATATAACACCGCCATTCAGACAAACTCGAAAACGATTGAATGCCAAAGGACATGTCAGATTTCATCAACATCCTAAAAACTTTATAAAAGCATTCAAGCTAATATGAGTAGAGCGGTATAATGGCGTTGATAGCGTCATGTGGACCATTGAAGCTTAGGTTATACATACCACGAGTATTTGCTGGTTTAATAAGACCAAGTGAGCTTAAGTGCTTTAAGTATTTTGAGAGCATCTTATAACTTCCGTCAAAAGGCAATTCAATATGTTGTCCTTTGATAAAGGGACTCATATAGCTGAGTTTTTTAAAATCAATAGGGTCAGAGTCGTTGATATCTTGAAAGCCTCGCCAATCGAGGCTTGTTATGCACTATCTAAATGACACCGTGACGTTTTAACTTCTTAATTATTCGGCTGTCTAGACTCGTTAGACACCCAACAACGCTACACTTTAGAATCAATCGGGAATCAACGACTCTGACCCCATTGATACACTATCTAAATGACACCGTGACGTTTTAACTTCTTAATTATTCGGCTGTCTAGGCTCGTTAGACACCCAACAACGATACATTTTAGCATCAACGACTCTGACCCCATTGATAAAGGTGGAGCAGAGCATAAGCTATCAACAGAGTCGGAATTTTCACCAAATGACCTGCTGGTTAAAACTGAAAGTGGTAAAAACTACTTTGTAAGCCAGTATATCAAGATGGGAGTATTTGTTGGCGGTGCTGGCCTTGAACTTGTTGATGAGGGTAAAGGCCAAAAAGAAGTTTCAAAGCTAGATATGGCTAAAAAAGGTAAATGTAGTTCATAACATAATTCAGGACAGGCAGAAATGTTATGATGAAATTTTTGCCTGTCACTTGTCTTACTTCGATTCAAAAGCTAATAATGCAATATCACTCCTATAAAAAGCAACAACGTGTGCGCAATTAGTCAATGGGTGTTCGTCCAGAACCTAGCAGGTTATTGTCATTTTTTTAGCAGTGCAAATAGTAATGCCACTCCATTTTCTTATGCTGCTTACTCTCAGTTAGTCGACTGGAGTGGTCGCCATATCCGTGTTAAATCATCTGATGTTGTTGTGGGTGAATTAGCCGGACACTTCAATAAAGGATTATAATCCCATTAATCAATGGGGTAATCAGTCGTTGATATCCTTAACTCTATGCCAGCATATTGAAAGCCTCGCTAATCGAGGCTTGTTATGCACTATCTTAATGACACCGTGACGTTGTTAGCTTCTTAATTATTCGACTGCCTAGGCTCATTAGACACCCAACTGCGCTACACTTTAGAATCAATCGGGAATCAACGACTCTGACCCCATTGATAGTCCGAGTCATAAATTACCTTGGTTAGCTAAATATAACAAAGGCGAGTGTAGTACAAGATTTAGTTAATACCGCTATCCTTGCGTCGTAAAAAATAAAACTACCGAAATATCAATAATAAATTGTTGCGTGTTCCCAACTATTCAACCCTTCAAATGACTAAGGAGAGCTTAAGTCACTATATAGATTATAGTGGCTATATAGTGAAAAATATGCAAAAGAAAGCACGGAGCAAACACAAACATCTTGAAGCGTCCGGCTAATTCAATCGTAACAGGGATAGCTATAAAGACTCTTTTAATTAGAGCGTAAAAAAAGCTTGGTAATTGCTTACCAAGCTTTTTATGTTGGCTATCAATCGCGTTAGCTAGCGATTAACCCTTATTGACTTACTTGGTGCTTACGTTGATACCGCGACGCTTTAATAGGGCGTCGGTGGTTGGTGCCTGACCACGGAATGCTTTGTATGATTCCATTAGATCACGGGTGTTACCTACCTCTAAAATGTTTTCACGGTATTTTTGACCAATCTTCCGATCTAAGCCACCCTGTGTTTGCACGTAGGCAAAGGCATCTGCCGCTAAAATCTCACTCCACATGTAAGCATAATAACCTGCTGCGTAACCGCCCATTGCGTGTGCGAAGTAGGCTGATTTATAACGTGGTGGAATAAAACTGACATCGACGTTATGCTTTTTAAGCGCCTGTTTCTCAAACTCAACAATATCTTGTTTACCTGCTGATGACGGAAGCGAGTGCCATTCCATATCAACCAGCGCAGCAGCAATATATTCGAAAGTGTCGAACCCTTGGTTGAAGCTGCGCGATGCAATTACTTTATCTAAAAGCGCTTTAGGTATCGCTTCACCAGTTTGATAATGCTTGGCGTAGTTTGCAATCACTTCAGGGTGCATTGCCCAGTCTTCTTCAAACGTGGACGGGAACTCAACGTAGTCACGTGAAGTTGATGTACCGGATAGTGTAGGGTACTTAACTTGCGACAACATGCCGTGAATACCGTGCCCCATTTCATGGAAAATTGTTGTTGCTTCCGAGTAGCTAATTAATGTTTTCTTACCTTCTGGTGCTTTTTGAATATTCATGACATTGACAATAACAGGGCGCTGGTTATCAAGGCCTGATTGTTTGACGAAAGCGCTTTTCCACGCACCACCACGCTTGCCTTCACGGGCGAAATAGTCAGCATAGAAAATAGCTAGACTTGTGCCGTCTTCGTCCAGCAGTTCATAGGCTTTTACGTTAGCGTGGTAAACCGGTAGGTCAGGACGTGGCTTGAAACTTATGCCGTATAAACGGTTCATGGTAAAGAATACACCGTCTTCCAAGACACGGTTGAATTCAAAATATTCTTTTACTTCATTTTCGTCTAGGTTGTATTTCTCTTTACGCACTTGCTCAGCGTAATAGAACCAGTCCCAAGGTTCTAGCTTGAAGTTGCTACCTGAGGCGTCGATTTTCGCTTGAATAGCAGCTGATTCGTTTTCGACGTTGTCTAGTAGTGAAGGCACCATGCTGGTTAACATATCAAGGACAGCCTGCGGCTCTTTGGCCATTTGCGATTCTAAGCCAAAGTGAGCGTAACTGTCGTAACCAAGTAACCCAGCACGTTCTGACCTAAGGTTTGCAATAGAAGGGACAACATCACGATTACTGTTTTCACCTGATAGAGCACGCTCAGCTGAAGCACGCCATATTTTTTCACGCAAGTCGCGGTTCTCAAGTGCGGCTAGGATTGGCTGTCTGGTCGTGTTGGTGATCTTAATAAGGTATTGGCCGTCGTGACCCGCTTCTGTTGCCGCTTTAGCAAGGTGCGCTAGTTGTGTATCAGATAAACCCGCAAGTTGTGCTTTGTCTTTTACCAATACTACGTTGCTTTTGATTAACGCCATGATGTTTTGGCTAAATTGGGTGCCAAGATTAGAAAGTTCTTTGTTGATCTCTCGAATACGCTGTTGTTGCGTTTCGTTTAATCGAGCGCCAGCACGGATAAATTGTTTGTAATAAACATCAATTAAACGCACTTCTTCTGCTGTTAAATCTAAGCTATTTCGCTGTTGATAGATGGTTTCAATACGCTTAAAAAGATCTTTATTCAAGCTGATATTGTCACCGTGAACGGCCAATTTAGGCGCCATTTCTTTTTGAATGGCACGGCGCTGTGGGTTTGAATCAGTACCGACTAAGTTATAAAAAACACGTTGTGCGCGTGTCAATAGCTCACCACTCTTTTCCATAGCGACTATAGTATTTTCAAACGTTGGTGCTGCTTTGTTGTCAGCGATAGCTTTAATTTCAGCCATTTGCTCAGCAATACCTTTTTCAAACGCTGGTAAGAAATGTTCATCTTTGATTTGATCGAAATTTGGCGTTTGGTATTGCAATGCACTACGAGTGAATAGCGGATTTATGATTTGCGCATCTACTGAGGATGCTTGCTGCGCTTGTGTCGGTGCAGCTGTTTGGCTTGGTTCTGAGCAGCCAGACATCAATAAAATAGAGCTAATCGCTGTAGCTAATACTTTTTTCATTATTGTTTCTCTTCGTTTTTAGTTTTGTTTAATGTGGAAACTGATTACCATTATAGTGTTATGTTATAACATTATATTTGCAAGGGGGATACAAAGGAAATGAAGGGACTGTCACAACTATTCTTTATTGAGAAAGGGTGAATCAGCGATGGTTCGCCCTTGTGGTGGGTAAATGGGTCACCTTCACGGAGAGATAACAGAAAAGCCGTTGAACCTAAAAACTGACACTAGTGCTAAGCCTAAGTTCATATTCAGAAAAGGCTATTAATATCCTGTCGAGGTCATCAAAGCCGGAGTTTCTGGTGATTTAGTACTGCAATTTGATGTGAATTGCTCAGGGGTTCCAATCAATATCAAAGTCGTCGAAGCAACACCAAAAGGCTACTTTGAAGCAGAAGGGATTAGTGCTCTTAAGCAATGGAGATACATGGTTAATCTCGACCTCCGATTATCACGTGATAGACCGTTGTATGCAGCGCTGCACATCGACAAGTTTGCTAGGCTTGTCGATGAGGCTAATGTGTCATGATTAACACATAGCATTAATCATTAACTTTGATTAGATAACTCATTTAGTTTGGATGGTGAGCCTTGTAATACGCGTTGACAACTTCAGGTGTCATATTGTTGTTTCTATGGTGGCCAACAATGCGTTTGTAAGCGATTTTTTCACTATAGAGAAATTCGATGAACTCTTTTTCAACATCGGCCATGTGAGTTGGCAAGCTGTTATCAAATGGTATTTCTAAAAAGTCTCCCTGATAGATAATTTCTGACATTGGAAAATAAGCAAAGCTTTGTCCATCACTATGTGAGTTTTTAGGCAGGTAAAACGTTACGCCATTTACTGTTTGTTTATGTTTCAGAGTTGAGTAGTTCCAATTTGTTGCTGTTTTTTTAAAGCGAGGAAAGGCCTTTAGTGCTCTAATACTATATTTGTCAGCAAGAACAGTAATACCTTGCTCGGCAAAATAGCCAACACCCCCCATATGATCACTGTGACCATGGGTAATATATACTGAATGGATTTTTTTCATGGGTAAGTTGTTATTGATTAGCAGCTGAACTTGCTCAGATACTTTACTTGAGGCCGGTGCACCAAAGAGTGTTAATCCCTTGCTATCCATTTTTACTAATACATGGCGATTACCTGCTACATGGTTAATGAGGTATAAATCATTGGCAAGTTTAACCCATTCGAGTGGTTTTCTTTTAGTGTCTACAAATGGTCCATAGCCTTGTGGAATAGCTAACATCGTCTGTTTAATATGAGGGATTTCTTTTATGTTGGTGATGTTCACGGTACTTTTTAGTTCGCCTTTGGTGAAACGGCGGACCTTGCTGGCATAAGTTAGCCCCATTTTTTGCACTGGATTAGTATACTCTGTCTTTTTCTTTGATTGGTGCTGCATGACAGAAACAAGCTGTATCGGTTGTAAATTAAATCTATAGGTTAGCTGCTCCTCTTCGGCGTTACTCTTCGTTAGCTCTGCCCAAGTATCACTTCGCTTGATTGTCGTATTTTTTGAATCTGCATCACTTAAAAAAGTATGTGCTGAAAAAATATCAATATCTTCAGCTAAGTCTTGATGAAAGTCCGCTTGGTTGTAATCTAGGTATTGGAGTTGTTTACCCTTGGTGAAACCATTTACATCGTAAAGGATAGATTTACCTTCTTGATGAACAATGATGTCATTAAATATATAGTTGCCTGGATAATGATGAACTTGATGATAGTAAAATTGCCCTTTGCTTAAATCAAACAACTTTTCATAGTTGCTATTAATCGTGAAAGGTTGATCTAATTTATTACTTTGAAATACCGTTTCTCGTTGCTTAGTATAGGTCACTGATAATTTTTGAAGCTGTTTGGTGAACGCGTAGTGTTTTTTTAGATCTGTGATCAACACAGTATCTGAACGCACTTCAGCCGCTACTGATAAAGGTAAGCAAAGTAGTAAATAAGCGAGAGGAATGGTAGATGACAACTTCATTGATGTTCCTATTGTATTGCAAGGTATAAGTGTTTAAAAAGGTTATCGTTATTAGGACATTTAAAACATATCAAAAATGAGAAAGGACATTTCTGTTGCAAAGAAAGATAGATTTAGTTAAAACGATTCGAATATTCATTGCTGTCGTTGAGGAAAAAAGCTTTAGTGGGGCATCAGAAAAGTTAAATTTGGCAACGTCTGCGATTAGTAAAAATGTTGCGGATTTAGAGTCATATTACGATTGTAAAATGCTTCATCGTAATACACGCTCAATGCACTTAACGGCTGAAGGGGAGCGTTTTATTGTTGAGTTTAAAGACATCTTAGCGCAATTAGATAGTCTTAAAATGGGACTTAATCACCGTAAGTCAACTATTTCAGGTAAGCTAAAAATTACCAGTCCTGAGAATGCCCAAGGGTTAGGTATTGATCAAAAAATTAGTGATTTTATGTGCCTATATCCAAACATTCAGGTATCTTGGCATCAGCAAAACAAGCAAGTTAATTTGGTTGAAGAGGGAGTTGATGTAGCGATTCGCATTGGCAGGTTAGAAGACTCTAATCTTATTGTTCAGACCTTTTCAAAAGTTGAAAATTTAACGGTTGCAAGCCCCGATTATATTGAAAAATACGGCATAGCAAAGCACCCTGAAGAATTACCTAACCATAAATGTATTATTGAAGTCTCTAATCGTAAGCCATGGCGTTGGCGTTATATTGAAAATAATAGTGAAAAAACGGTGGCGGTTTCTGGTGAATTGGAAGTTGATAAGGGAGAGGCAGTCGCGTTTTTTGCTGCACAAGGCCATGGGGTTGCTCGGTTGCCTAGTTTTATGATGCGCGATTATTTGGACTCAGGAAAATTAGTTCCAATTTTACAAGACTTTAATACTAAACCTCTTGATGTATCGCTAGTCTACCCTGAAAACAGAATGTCAAACCCAGCCCTGAGTGCATTTATCGAGTATATTCGCTCTTAATCAATGGGGTCAGAGTCGTTGATATCTATGCTTGCATATTGAAAGCCTCGCCAATCAAGGCTTGTTATGCACTATCTAAGTGACACCGTGGCGTTTTAACTTCTTAATTATACGGCTGCCTTTGCTAGTCAGACACCCAACTACGCGACATTTTAGAATCAACCAATCAATGGGGTCAGAGTCGTTTAGGAATCAACGACTCTGACCCCATTGATACTTTCCCTCTCCATCTATAGATAAAACCTTATTGACAAAATTTAAGCGATTTTGATAAGTTATGTGTAACTGGTTACGGAGTTTGTTTTTTATGAAATCATATAATGAATTAGGTCATGTTGCTTTAGGTACAGCGCTAAGGAATTTAGCAGCGCAGGTATCTCAAGATGCTGAAAATATTTATCAGCAGTTTAATTTCGATATTGAGCCTAAATGGTTTCCGGTGTTTTATGTCTTGGCGTCTAAAGGGGCTAATTCGGTCGTTAATATTGCGAAAGAGATTAAACATTCGCATGTTTCGGTAAGTAAAATTATTAAGGAAATGAAAAAGGCTGACTTAATTGAGAGTTTTAAGTCGAGCGATGACTCTCGTATTACGCTGATATCATTAAATGAGCGAGCCAAGCACATGATTCCAGCCATGGAAAAGCAATGTGCCGCTGTGGATTTAGCGATGCAGCGACTCAATCAAGAAGCTGGGATCGACTTGTGGCAGGCGTTAAACGTGACGCAACAACACTTGAAGTATCACCCGTTGAGTTCGAGAGTTGATGAGCAGCCAAGCGAAAACGCAATTCGTATTGTTGATTATGAACCTAAGTATCAAGCGGCTTTTAAACAAATGAATGTGGAGTGGATCAGCCAATATTGGGAGCTTGAAACGCCAGATTATCAAGCGCTGGATAATCCCGAGCAATATATTACAGAGCAGTCTGGTCACATCCTTATCGCGCTCTATAACGGTGAAGCCGTGGGGTGTTGTGCGTTAATTAAGTACGATAGGAATACGTGGGAGCTGGCCAAAATGGCGGTGTCACCTTCAGCACGTGGCAAAGGCATTGGTTTAGTCTTAGGGCAAAAGATTATAGAGAAAGCACGTCAGTTAGGAGCTAAACGACTCTATTTAGAGAGCAATGATATCTTGGTTCATGCGGTTGATCTCTATGTTAAATTGGGCTTTAAACATATCGATGGGCCTGCATCGCCTTATGAGCGCTGTAATGTGCAGATGGAGTTGTATCTTTAGAGTTAGCTTGTAACTAACGGTCAATGGGGTCAGAGTCGTTGATTTCGTTATCTTGATAGGATTTAGTAGTCTATAGTTAAATAACGATAAACTAATGGACTAGTTTAGGTTATGGCCAGACTCCCGAGGTTAAATCTCCCAAATATCCCACAGCATGTTGTGCAGCGCGGCAACAATCGACAGGTGACGTTTGTTGAAGCCGATGACTATGTTGTGTATTTAGACAAGCTAAAACATTATGCCAAGTTGCATGAAGTCAAAGTGCACGCGTATGTTTTAATGACTAACCATGTGCACTTGTTGGTAACGCCAAGCACAGGGAAAGGCGTGAGTCAGTTAATGCAATCACTAGGCCGCTATTATGTTCGATATTTCAATCAAGCATACAAACGTACCGGGACTCTTTGGGAAGGTCGATACAAGTCAACGCTAGTTGATAGTGATAACTATTTTTTAGTGGTGAGTCGCTATATCGAGTTAAACCCTGTTAGAGCCGGAATGGTCGAGCATCCCGTTGAGTATACTTGGTCAAGTTATCAACATAACGGAGCAGGAAAGAATATCGATTTGATTACTGAACATGCGCTATACCATGACCTAGGGTCAACACCTATAATACGGCAAGAGCGATATCGCATACTATTTACCGATGAAATCCCAGCCATAACGTTAGAGGAAATAAAATCGGCGACAGATAAAATGTGGGTTCTAGGAAGTGAAAAATTTAAACAACAAGTTGAAGTACTTTCAGGTCGGCGAGCATCTCCACTACCCAAGGGCGGAGACAGAAAATCAGTGGTGTTTACAGAAAAGCGTTTGAAGTAAGAATCAACGACTCTGACCCCATTGATATGACCCCATTGATATGACCCCATTGATACACTTAAAACACTCTATTGTTAGTAATATGATGTCGCTAGTGCAGGGTGAGTCATTGAGTTTAGGTGCGGTAAAGCACTTTGACGATATGCCATCCGTGCTTAGTTTTTACTAAGGTGGGTTTTAGGAGCTCGCCAGTAAAACAGACCTTATCAAACGCCGGCACCATTGCACCTTGTTTAAACTCCCCTAAGCTACCGCCTTTTTTGCCCGATGGGCAGTTGGAGTGCTTTTTGGCAAGAGTTTGAAATTTAACTCCCTTTTTCAGTTGCGCTAAGATGTCTTGTGCTTGCTCTTTGTGTTTTACCAAAATATGTAGTGCTGATGCTGTTCTTGCCATAATAACCTCAAATAGCAGTAAAATTTTAAAAAGCCTAGGGCTTGGTTTGCTCTGTACTAGGCTTTGTTGATGGTGGTTGCCTGACCCCGTTGATATGAGGGTAGGGACCAGTGGCTGAAATTAAATATCTAGCTTTTTTGCTTGAGACTTCATGCCTGTAGTTATTTTATTAAATAGCGACTTGGGGAAGTCAGGTGGTAAGAGTTTACTAACATTCTCGATAACTAAGTCTACTTGGTTTACTACAGTGTTAATCATCTCCACAACTTCTTGCTCTGTGAACCCGGCGCTTGTTCCTTGTTTAATAAAATGCCGATACTGTATTTTATCTAAGTGGTAATAGTTTTTACTGCCTCGGATGGCCATCGCCATTTTAACTTTTTGTTTAGCTATTTGGTTTGCTTTGTTACCAATCAATGGGTGTATCGATAATACATCATAAAGAGGTGTTAATTTGTATTGATTGTTTGGTAAGTGCGTAATGCTAAAGTTTTTGGTGTGACCATCTGTTGCAGCTAACAAGAAGAATATAATTTGAGCTTTAAAAAAGTTCTGCTTATCAATCTTAGCGTTATTACTATTTGATAATAGTTTAATGCAGTCATCAATGTTGATGCCACCATCACTTTGGTATTTAAGCAGTGATGAGACACCTTTAGCTTGGCAAAAATCTTCTTGTGGTAAACGAATTATCCATGAATCATCAGCTGATAATTTGCGATCAAACCGTTCCACAATCAATGCTTTCGTTCCTTCAAAAATACCAATATCACAATGAGCAATTGGAATACCAAACTCGGGCATTATTTTTGAGCAAAGCCACTCGTTTTCAACCGATGATTGCATATCCGCTTTCATATTTCCGACTAACCCCATTGGCAACTTGAAAATGTGCGTGGTTGGTGTTTCACCCAATGGCTCACACCATTGATTGTTATGCCAAAGTAATGCCGTTTTCTCTTGTGCACCAGCCAGTGATATGCGTAATTCATTATCGCTGTCTAATTGAGCTAAGGGGGAGAGGTTGACAACGTTCGTGAGTTTTTCTGCAATTTTTGATTCATCTAACGGCTTATACTGAATCTGTTTAATATTTTTGGGTTGATGGCCTTCGGGGAGTAATTGAATTGCGCCAACGCAGTCTCGACCAAGCTCAACAAGCAAGTCAAAAACTTTAACACTGCCAGTATTAAACCTTTTTGCTAAGCGTTCGCGAATATCTCGGCTATCTGGTAGTAGGTTATCGAAGTAATATGAAACCTTTTCCCCTTTAATAATCTGATTACCAGGGGTGAATGGTAGCGATAAAGACAAAGGGCGACCACGCGGATTAGTTAACCATTCATCGGCATACTGTAATTCATCCACGCCGGATTTTACGCGCCAATGACCTACTAACTCACCGTTCATCCATAGCGCTAACGAATTGAGTTTGCGTTGAGCCATTACCACTCATCCTGCAGGTCATTTTGAGGGTGGGGTTTATCTCTTAAATTGTCGTTAGTATTTTCATTACCTATTTCTTTATTATCGACAAATTGTAATTTAACACTCAAAACGTTTAGTACTTTATATAAACGTTCTAGCGTTACTTTTTGCGGCGCACTTTCTAATGCTTGATAACTTTGTTGGCTTATACCAAGTTTTTCTGCAAGTGCTTTTTGTGATAAGCCATGTGACTTACGAAACCCTATTAAGATAGGTTTAAGCTGGTCTAAGGTATTAATTGTATAATTCATGTTGTCACCAAAAAACAAGGTATAGGCTGTATTTGTTAAATACAGTATATAAGCTGTATTTTAGAATAACAACTTATAGGCTGTTATATGTATTTTGATGCATCAACAATGTCATTCTCAGTCGCTGGCACATTAATGACTGAGCCAACTGAATCTAAAGTCAATCAATGGGGTCAGAGTCGTTGATAAGAGTCGTTGATATCTATGCTCGCATATTGAAAGCCTCGCCAATCGAGGCTTGTTATGCACTATCTAAATGACACCGTGACGTTGTTAGCTTCTTAATTATTCGGCTGCCTATGCTCGTTAGACACCCAACTATGCTAGATTTTAGAATCAACGACTCTGACCCCATTGATATGGAATCAACGACTCTGACCCCATTGATATGACCCCATTGATATGACCCCATTGATACTTATACAGAAACTTTAATGACGCGAATAGAAGTAGCTAACCAGCTCGTCGACGTTATCGTCGACACTGGCTCCTCAACAAGTCAGTTTCCTTACTCTCAATTTAAAGAGCACCAAAAGCATTTTATGGGTATCGAGGTTACAGATATTAGTGACAAAGCAACTCTTAGTAAACTTGGTTTTTTAGAAAATGTTTCTCTATTTGGCCATGGTAAAACTCAATTAAGAGCGACATTTAGTCGTCAATACGCATTTTCGTCGCCGATTTTAGGACTTGACTATTTAATGAGGTTTAATCAGTTTTGCCTCAGAGATGATGGGCTTTTTTTTAACCCTGAACATTGTGGAGACATTCAATCATGGCACTCCATTGAAGTAATAACGCCATTGCAACTTGTCACTGATATTATGGTAGAGGAAACGCCTTTTCGCGTGTTGTTAGATACTGGCGCCTCATTCAGTATGATTAATTATGATAAGCTGACTGACAGGATGAAAAGTAACCTACCGCAAACAGTAAACGAAGCAACTATTATCGGTACGCATAGTCATTTAACAGTGAAAGCCCAAATAGCAGATACCGAGTTCACAATTGATGGCAGAGCATATCGTACTAAGTTTCAGGTCGTATACAACGAGGGAGCCTTTTCACGTCATCACTATGATGCCTCTCTTGGATTGACTTTTTTTGATGCCTTCGAAACAGTAATGTTTGATTTTGAAAATATGAAAATAGGGTTAGGAAGGCAAAGATCTACCCCTCCAGTGATTAATGACTAATTATCATGAATGACCTGTTTCGCTCTGAAGTTATTGTAGTGGAATAGTGAATTTGGTCTCTAAAATACAATCAATGGGGTCACAATCAATGGAATCAACGACTCTGACCCCATTGATAGAATCAACGACTCTGACCCCATTGATATGTGACCCCATTGATATGACCCCATTGATAGCGCTAAAACTATCAATCCCTCCAATTTAAATTATCCAGATGTCGAAAATATTCAATATCTGTGTTGTGCCATTGGTTATCTTTGCCTTAACAATAACTAAGGAGATAAGATATGATTTTACGCGCAAACTACTTTGAACTGGCATCCAAAGAGATACAGATCCTGATGGAGCAGGAAAACTATTTACGTGAACAATTTAGTGCGTCAGCGACAATGTCAGTTGCAATTTGGGAGTTGGTTAAACTGAGAGTGTCCCAAATTAACCAATGCGCTTTTTGTATCGACATGCACAGTAAAGAAGCGCTGAGCCACAGTGAAACTCAGGAGCGTATTATGGGCTTGAATGCGTGGCGTGATATGCCATTTTATTCTGAAACAGAGCTTGTTGCACTGGGTTGGGCTGAACATTTAACCGGCGGTAAATCAACAGAAGAAGCATATTATCAGCAAGTGATACAGGCATTGGGTGAGCAAGCTGTTGTCGATTTAACTTTTGCAATTAATGCCATTAACAGCTGGAACCGAGTGGCAAAAACCTTTAAACCTGAGGTAGGAAGTTATAAACCGCAATAAATTAGTG
Source organism: Alteromonadales bacterium alter-6D02 (assembly GCA_002835545.1). Taxonomy (GTDB): domain Bacteria; phylum Pseudomonadota; class Gammaproteobacteria; order Enterobacterales; family Psychrobiaceae; genus Psychrobium. The sequence goes on along the minus strand of PIZK01000029.1, from coordinate 46,516 downwards.
ACGCCAGCATTTAACTTTCAGCTGTCCCATCCATCGGGGCCGCTGTCTGCGTTTGTGCAGGGAATATGGTCAGCATCTGTGCCTCAACCGGATGCGGTTACGAAGCCACTTTACTCTGATGCAGGCAGTGGCATTATGTTTAACCTGTGTGGCGGCGTGAGGATTGGGGGGGGAAGTGTTACCGCAGGGGGTCATCATGCTGCCGATAAAAAAGCAGGCAGAGCGCATCGTGCTTGAAGCTGGCGCCCAAGTGGCTGGCATTCGTTTTAACCCGGCCATTGGCTATGGTGTTTTAGGGCAGCACTACGACAATCCAACCCTGTTATTACCCGAGCAAGATACGCTGTATAACCTCTATCAGATGTACGCTGAGCTTCAAGTTCTACAAGGTAACGAGAGAAAGGTAGACGCTTTGTATCAGTGGGCAGAGCAAACCCTCGATTTTACCAATGTGATCCCTGATTCTTTGGAAAAAGCACTGGCGTGCATCAAACAAGATACCGCACCAGGGCAACTCAGTGACAATCTTGAATTAAGTCAACGGCAAATCGAGCGCCTGTTTAAACACTGGTTGGGCATGACCCCTAAGCATTATCAGCGTATCTTAAGAATTAAAAAAGCCATCTGTTATTTGCGGCAACGTCAAGGTGCCAATTTGGCAGGTGTCGCTCAACAGTTTGGCTTTAGCGATCAAGCTCATATGACGCGAGAGTTTCGCACCATTGCATGCATTACACCGGGGCAGCTATGAACAGCAATTTAGTAAGACCAAGAGATATTTTATCGTTAACTAATCAATGACTCTGACCCCATTGATAGACCCCATTGATACCATTGATAAACAGTTAAATTATTTCTTATTGAATTCTAAGAAGTAGATTTTTGAATTGAGTGATTAGTTCATTTGTGGCGTTATTGTTTCGATATACCATAAATATTGGTCTTTTTATTTGCACTGGTGCTTCAATTTCAAATAACTCTTGAGACGTTAAATGATCAGTTATTAGCTCTGTGGGCAGGTAGGCAAAACCCCCTTTTGATAAAATTACCTCAAGGGCAATCATGGCAGTTGATGTTTTAAAGCTAGGTATCACCTTGTGATGAAGCGCATGCTCTTTTTGAAACGTGATTCCCCAATCAACGAGGATGTAATCTTCTACGTCTCGGTCATAATTTGCGTGTGAGCCAATCAGAGATAAATCAAAGTGGCCAATTAATTCGTTAGTGAATTCGTTATCTTTGATTGGATCCATCAACAAACCGACATCAAGACTCCGATCATCTAACTTTCGTTGAATCGCTTCCCTAACAGAAATCTCCGTGCTGAGCGATACATTATCGAACAGTTCAATAGCATCGTGAATTCTATTGCTGAAGAATGCATCCCAAACATTTGGTGTGGCGGCGATATTAAAAGAGATTTTCTGTTGATTGGCAATGGATAGTGCAACTTTTGATTGTTCCATTTGGCTTATCATTAGATGGGCGTGTGAAAGTAATGCCTCTCCTGAAGGGGTTAATCTTAGGTTGTTTTTCTCACGAATAATTAATTGGGTCGCGTAAAACTCTTCTAATTGTTTGATCCGAGCACTCACGGCGGCAGGTGTGATGTATAGGGTTTCTGCTGCTCTGCCAAAGTGCTTGTTTTCAGCCACCTCTATAAAGGTTTTGAAGACTCTAATGTCCATGTTTTTACCCAAGTTAAATAATGATTTTTCAGACTTTTCCGTTACTGCTATTTCTGCTTAATTACATTGTGCTTTCGTGTTGGTGGTTATGTGTCATGGTACAAAATTAGCTATTTAGAACTACCAATATTAATTTGTCTGATTTTCAATATTTTTAGAATGTTTATGAGAAGCTATTTATAAATAATTTTTAACGTGACGACAATTTTTTTTTAGCAGCCTTAATCACAAGTTTTCTGTATGCTCCGAAAAAAATAACGATACTAATAGAGATGTATCCTTTCTACAGGCTTATTACAATGAAGATCTGTTTTATTATGTACCCTTGGGATCGTATCGAACCTGAGACCGACTCCACCCTCCGACTAATTCATGAATGTGTTAAAAGGGGTCATACCGTAGCGCTTTCTACGGTTAATAACTTAACTATTCGTGACAGTGTTGCCAGTGCTTTTTGTGATGTTTTTACTAATAAAACAAAATATTCAGATAACATTCCTAGCTTTTATAAAACCGCTAACTTTAAGCGGGCACAACTGCCGATCGCTGGCTTTGATGCTGTTATTATGCGTGCCAATCCACCATTAGACACATTAGCGCTAAATTTTTTAGACTCAGTACGTGGTGATACATTCATCATGAATGACCTCGATGGATTACGTGTAGCTAATAATAAAGTTTATACAGCATCTTTTCAGGATACTGAAAGTGAATTTATTCCAGCGACACACGTTTCCAAAAATAGAGATTACCTCGAACGCATTTTTGAAGAGTCACAAAGCGACAAAATGATCTTAAAGCCGTTAGACGGTTACGGTGGTCGAGGTGTCATTGTATTAGAGAAAAGCGCGCGTCAAAGCTTTAGGTCATTGCTGGATTTTTATATCGGTGGTGATGAGCTTGGTAAAGGCAGTAACTATGTTATTTTACAGGAATATGTTCACGGTGCCGAAGAAGGTGATGTACGCATATTAATGCTAAACGGTGAGCCTATTGGGGCGATGAAAAGAGTGCCTGCTTCAAACGATGTTCGTTCGAACGTTCATGCGGGAGGGAATGTTGTGAAGCATAAACTTACTGCCCAAGAGAAAAAACTCTGTAAGTACATTGGCCCTAAACTTGTTCGTGATGGTCTTTATTTTACCGGCATTGATGTTATTGGTGGAAAGTTAATTGAGGTTAATGTGTTAAGTCCTGGAGGGATTGTTCGTATTAACAAGCTAAATAGAGTCAAACTTCAAGCGCAAGTTATCGACTTTGTTGAAAGTGTTGTGCATGCCAAAGAGTTTGTTATGAACCGAAAAACTGAGTTTAGAAAGGTAATCGAAGATGCTAACGCTGTCTGAGAAAGAGTGTATTCAACGCATCAAGAAACGAGAGTGTTTCCACGCTGAAGTTAACAATGGCTCATATATTATAAAAATTGATGAGTACACCCCGCTTGTTTGCGCTGCCATTCACAATGGACATCAACTCCGCTCTGAATTAGCTAATTCGTTCTTGCTATCAAAGCAAGAGCGTTTTTATGAGGAAGATCCGTACACCGATGAGTTAATTTCTTCATTTCCTATTCAACTGATTGGCAATGACTCTCGTTTTGAATATGACTTGAATCGAGCAAAAACACTATCCACCTACTTTAAGACAGCATGGAATAAGCAGGTTTGGCAAAAGCCACTAACCCAAAAGCAGCGTGCTATTAGTCATGCTAAACATGAATCGTTTTACAACGTACTAGAAGCGATAGTGTCGGTTATTGAAAAGCAATTTGGTAACGCCATTATTTTTGATATTCATTCATATAATTACAAACGCATAGAGATGGATACTCCAACGTTTAACATAGGGTCTGGTCAAATAGATGTTGAGCGCTGGGGAAAAGTGATTGGTCAATTTGAGCGACAGCTCAATAAGATTGCTTTACCTAACATTGACTTAAGAGCGGCAACTGATGAAGTTTTTCATGGTAGAGGTTATTTGATCTCTCATATCAATGCACATTTTGATAATACCTTAGTGTTACCTGTCGAGGTAAAAAAAGTGTTTATGGATGAAACTTCCGGTGAAGTGTACCCGTTGGTACTTGAAGACCTTAAGGCTGGGTTTAAAGATGCTATCAGTGAAACTGCGGCTTTTTTTATGCGTAGATATACAAAAAAAACACGTACTCAGAAAGCCGATATATTGTCTTCAAATATTAGCCCTGAAGTTATTGAATTAGACAAAAAATTATTTTCACTGTGTAAGAGTGTTGAAACACTTAATTTTATTAACCCTATTAATTTGGCTGCTCAAAAGAGTCGATTTCTTAAAAAAAATAGTTATATCGCTCCAAACTTTAACTATAAACAGCTAAATTTAAATCCTTATAAATTTCGTGAAAACCTTTATAAACTGCCTGTTGACGATATCTATGATGCCGGTATTTCTCAACTGTATCGTCATGTTATTGATAATTTAGCCAGTAAAATCGATTTGCTGACTTCTATCGGTACTGATGATTTTATTTATAACTCTCTTAAGTATTATGGTGAGCCTAATCAAATTGATATAGCGAATGCGCGCTTTATTTTGCACTTGAATGAAGAAGAATTTGTTGAACCTGATATGACACTTAATGCCGATGATGCTATCGAATACTTTAAGCATCAAGCCCAAAAATGGGGGCTAAAGTGTAAGATAGAAAAGTCAGCAAAAATTGTTGCTAAAGCGATGGTGAACAATGAAAAAGCGTTATTACTGATCAACAAAGAAGCTGAGTTTACGGAAAAAGAGTTGCACGCATTTGCTTATCACGAGTTAGGTATTCATATGCTGACAACGATTAACGCCAAAAAACATCCATTAAAAGTGTTTAGTTTAGGCTTGCCTGGTAACACTCACACGCAAGAAGGTATTGCTTTATATAGTGAATATTGTTCTGGTAATTTAACAATTAAGCGGTTAAAAACGATAGCGTTAAGGGTAGTCGCTGTTCAATATATGTTAGAACATGGTGACTTTGTAAAAACTTATCATGCGCTAATGAATGAGTTTTCTTTAGACAAAGAGTTTGCTTTTACTTTAACTACTCGCGTATATCGAGGTGGTGGATTCACGAAAGATTACTTGTATCTCACTGGCTTTAGAGACGTGTTAAATGTTGCTAAAGAACGTTCTATTGATAATTTATTAGTCGGTAAAACAGGCTTGTTGGACTTTGATGTGGTTTCTGAGATGGTCGAGCGTGGTATGTTACAAAAGCCTGTGTCGCTATTTGATACATCCTATTCAGTTTCAAACGATAAAGTGCTCGATTTTATTGTAAACTCAATAAAATAGATTAATGATAAGTATCAATTGTTTATAAGTGGTTTAAGTTGGTTGGTTAATGAAAGCCTCGCTATTCGAGGCTTTTTCATTGTCTAAAATACGCTTTGATATTGTTAGCGAGTTTACTTTAGTAACCTTCTGAACCTATTTAAAATCCAATAACCCCACATTAGTTTTGATTATACTTATCTAAGCGGCTCACTATTAACGCTCGCCATACCGCCTTATTTTCAGGTTTAAACAAACCAAAGTGACCGATCTTATTAAGGTTTATCTCTTTAGACTGGAGAATTTGTATGTGTTGTTGTGCCTTGGGAAAACGTTTCATTAAATTTTCCTCTGCTAACTAATGTTTTCACAAAAGTGTTGCGTTGACCAATTGAATCTACAGTGACGTTGTTAGCTTCTTAATTACTCGGGTGTTTAGGCTCGTTAGACACCCCATTGGTAGGAATCAACGACTCTGACCCCATTGATAGGAATCAACGACTCTGACCCCATTGATAGGAATCAACTACTCTGACCCCATTGATATGACCCCATTGATATACCATTGATATAAAATGATTAAATTGCGGCCATCAGCGTTAATGGTTAGTTGAATGCTTCAGTGCCTGTCTCTGTGGGCATCTAACCTAAAGTTATCTGAGCTATTTTGAAAATGGTCACAGACCACACCCAATACTGTTTTTTTGCTGATTCTTTGCTTAAAATATCGCTGTTAAACTTAACGCTGCACTCACCGCTTCGGATCTATAATCTCCATAGGTGTTGTAATATAAGCGCTTGTTGTAATCTTTATCGACAAGGCCCAAGACGTTATAAAGGTTTAAACTGAGCTGGAGATTGTCATTTAAAATGTAATGAGCTCCCATATTAAGGAAAAGTTGCTTTTCTGTGCCTTTTTCCCAATCGGCATCCATTAAAGTGAGTCCGTCATTGTTGTATTTGTCCCAGTAATCTCTCACACCGGGGAAGCCCCAATAAGCACGCAACGATGCATTTAAATTAAGCTTGTCACTCCAGACATAATTGTACCTAAGCTTACTGGTGTGATTACTCCAAGCGCTGAGATCGTTACCAAAGCCATAAGGTTTGGCTGTGATGAGCGTATTTGAGTCAGGTGTTGCTAACTCAAAGTCGATCAGTTTGGTATATGAATGCGATAGACTGAATTGATGACTATTAATTACTTTATCAAATTGAAATTCAAAGCCCCACTGCTCTTGTTCGCCAGTGACGATGCTTTGTCGCAGTGTGTTATCCCAACTTAACGCGTCTAATTGAAGGTAGAACAAGCTTAAGCTGTATTGTATTGAGCTTTCTACATGTTCATAACGAGCTTCGATACTGTCGAGAACTTCAGGCTTTTGTTTGTCTGAGCTAATTAAAGCGCTTGCTCGATTATCTTCGGCAAAGTTCATTCGTTGCGAGCGTGTTAGCATTAGCTTGTATGTGTTTATGTCATCATTTGACCACACTAATGATGCACGTGGGGAGAAAAGGTTATTGGTGTAGGTGTTTTTATCTAGTCGTCCGCCAATGAATGTGGTTAGTGCTGGGCTAGCACGCCATTGCCATTCAGTTAATAATGAACTCGTTGTCGTTGACCATGGGGTCATTTCTCCAAGGCGATCACTGGTTGCTTTGCCTCGACCCGACCTTAGGCTGTTTAAACCAAATCGTTCGTAAGATATTTCAGCGCCGATGAAAAAGCTATTATCAGCTATATTGTCCCATTGGCTGCCAATTTTTATAAGCCACTCATCTTCGCGAAAACTAAAGTTTTCACTTTTTTTGGCTGAAAAGGGTGACAGTTGTACATAGTCGAAGGTGTCATAACTTAGCTGAAAAGTGAGCGCTATTTCGTCTTGATAATCATATTGGTGCTTTGCTGTTGCGGTTAATTGTTGGTAACCGTTATCAATCTGCATACGTGCTTGTTCGCCAACACCGACGGGTGGTGCTGCGACAAAAAATACATCTGTTGGCTCAACTTCTCCTGCGCTGGTGTATCGTAGCCAAAAATCGCTATTGCCTTTAGTTAGTTCTAAATGAAACTTGATGGGGGCTTCATCGTCATATTGCGCTCCATCATTAACTCCTACTGGGAAAGGTTGCCCTCGCTTTACTGCCGCATTAGTAGTTAAAGATGTTGCATCAGTACCAAGTACAAGTGGAGCATCCGAGTCATTTGCTCCATCAACCATTGCAATTGCTGCATAAAGGTAGGCACTAATATCGTTATCAAATGTTTTACTGAGACTGCCTTCAATTGAGTGAAATTGATTATTGATTGCGGTCTTAAGTGTAACTTTATTCTCTGAGTGAGTGGAGGCATTGAATGTTTGAATATCAATAACCATGGATACGGCACCAAGGCCGTAGAGCGCGGATCCCGCCCCGCGAATAACATTAATATGTTGAATGTCGCTGAGCATTGGGAAGTTTCGCTCTGAGACTGCTCCGTTATGAGTGTGTTCATTCATTACTCGTCCATTAACTCGGATAAGTAACTTATTTTCTCGGTCACTGATAATGCCCCGGGCGCCGATATGTGAAAACTCCCAATGGTGCCGCACCCACTGAACACCGGGCACATATATATCGAGTAACTCATGGAGAGAGCGCGCCCCAGATAATTGGATGTTATCATTTGAGATGTGAGTCACTGCAGCAGGCGTTTTCAATCGACTAGTCTCAGTTAATGCACCAACACCAGAGACTTTAGTACTCATTAATTGAGCTAAGTCTAGGGAAAATAAGTGTTCGAAATCAGCTTCATCGGCGATTGAGTAACCGCTAAAAAAGATTAAGGAGAGCAGGGTTGATTGGCTTTTTATTTTCATAAATATCAACTAGAAAAATCTTCATATCGTATATTCTTAGGTGAAATTTAAATATAGTATACTAAGTTAACTTGAGCTAATTTTTACTATACTAACTGAAAGGTCATGTTATTTAGGGTAGTTTAAATCAGAATGATTGACTCACTGATTCAAGCTTTGGCGTATATGGTTCAATTAACTGTTGGTTAGGAGTAACTGTTCATTGATGATGTCAGGCTACCAAATCTATAGATTAGTCAGCGTTACTTTACTAGTACTAAGTTTGACTGTTTATAGCTATGTACATGCACAAGAATTTAAGCCCGAGCAGGTTAAGTCAGCCTATATAGTTAGCTTTTTTAAACATATTGATTGGTTATCTACGTCTAGTCGCAAGAGGTATACGTTAGCGATTTATAACCAACCGAAATATGCGAAATACTTATCCCAAGCTTTATTAGACAACCGTATCACAGTCGATAATAAGCCGCTTATTATTATTCCTGCTTCCTCAATTCGTCAGCTTAGAGAAGCCGATGGTGCTTTTATCCCTCAACAATTTAACTCCCAAGTACATGAAATTGCGAGTGCGTTGCGGGGCAGTGATACTTTACTTATTACCAATAACAGTACTAATAAGCACGATGTGATGATTAACCTGTTGCAAAAAGAACGTGAGAATATTATTTCGTTTGAAGTCAATAAGGCTAATTTAGTCTATGAAAAACTGAGAATGTCATCGGAGTTACTACTCCTTGGTGGTAATGAACTTGATGTTGCCATGTTATATCGTGATATTGAAGTTGAAATGCAAAAAAGTAAAAAGCAAAGTGACTCGTTACAAAGAAAGTTAGATCAGCAGGAACAAGCACTTTTGCTGGCGACTGAGCAGTTAAAATTAGCTAAACAGACGTTAAAGTCGTTGAATGTGGAGTTAGAAAAAAATACTCAAGCGACTAAGAAACAAAAATTAGAATTAGCTGAACTTAAAGAAAAAATTCATTTTAAGCAACAGCAATTAGAAATAGATAGAGAAGCATTAAAAGTAGTTACTCAACAGTCTAAATTGACTGAAGAAAAATTAGAGCAGCAACGAAGTTTACTTAAAGAGAAAGAAAGAAAAAACAGTCAGATCTTGGCCGTTGTTAAAAAGAATGCTCACGTATTGTCTGAACAAGAAGTTGAGATAAAAAAACAACAAGGTGAGATAGAAAGGCAGGGGGTAGATCTCCAAGGAAAGTCTAAAGTCATTGACAGTCAGAAGACATATTTATTGTTAACCACTTCATTGGCCTTAGTGTCTTTTATCGGAATTTTGTTGATTGTGGTCTTTTTTAATAAAAACCGTAAAACCACTAAAAAGTTAAAGAAAACATTACGTAACTTAAACGATACACAAGCTCAACTTGTTCAGTCTGAAAAGATGGCCTCATTAGGCCGCTTGGTGGCTGGGGTTGCTCATGAAGTAAATACTCCTTTAGGGGTCGCCATCACGGCTGGGAGCCTAACATCTGAGGGAGTGGAAAGGTTAAAAGAAAAAGTCGTTGCGAGTTCATTAAGTAAGGATGATTTGGATAGCTTTTTAGACCGCTCAACTAAATCAATGGCTATGTCAGAGGGTGCGTTAATTAAAGTTAAAAAGTTATTAGATAATTTTAAGCTAGTAGCAGCCGACCAAACGTTGAGTGAGTTTAGGCAAATTAATTTACCTCACTATGTAGATGAGGTTATGTCGACACTTTCATCTGAATTGACGAAACATCAGGTTACGTTTCAGTTAAACAGCGTCGATGAATTAATGATTAGTACTCGCCCCGGCACCCTTTCACAGGTGCTGTCAAATCTGGTGATGAACTCAATTATTCATGGCTTTTCGGATAAAGATTATGGTGAGATTAATGTCGATATTATTTTGCAATCTGACGATTTGGTTGAAGTGAATTATCGAGATAATGGTAAAGGAATGGATAGCCATGCGCTCGCAAATATATTTGAGCCTTTTTTCACTACACAACGAGGCAAAGGTAGCACAGGGCTAGGGATGAATATCGTTTACAACTTGGTCTGCCAGCAGCTACAGGGGACAATTACTGTTGACTCAAAGCAGAACAAGGGAATGAGTGTTAAGTTATTGCTACCAGTTAATTTAACGAGGGAAGAGGGGGAGTGTTAATCACGCCTAAATAATTACAGGCTCAATTGCGAGGCTGCATGCTTTCGCCACAATAAGTTTATTAACAATGTTTGAATGTGAAAGGGTGGCCTTTAGCTCTAACCATGAACACTATTCATCAAGCAATGAATTTATATCATTGTTATTCATCGAATAAATATAAGTACAATTGCTTTTAGATCTAACACTTGCGACGATACCGTCGTAACATCGATGGCAAGCTCTTTGCCTATTATTGAATAGAGAAGTAGTTGTAAATGGATATCATAGAATTTATCACAAGTAATCTTTCAACCTTATTGGCCTTGGTTGCCACAGGTATTTTTGCCGGTGTTTTAGCTGGTTTGTTGGGGGTTGGTGGCGGTATTGTCATTGTACCGGTGTTGTTTTTCTTATTTCAGAGCTTTGGTGTCTCACCTGAATCAGCGATGATCGTGGCGACAGCGACGTCGTTGGCGACTATAGTTCCCACCTCGGTTAGCTCAATTCGCTCTCATCACCAAAAGGGCAATGTTGATTTTGAACTGCTTAAGCGCTGGGCTGTCTTTATTCTTCTTGGGGTATTGGCCGGCAGTTGGTTAGTGACTCGGGTTGATGGCACTCTATTGACGATGTTATTTGGTGTGATTGCAACCTTATCTGCGCTAAACATGCTGTTAAGAACGGGTAAGTCAGCGGTGTTCCAACAGTTACCCGGCCAAGCTGGGCAAACGGTAATGGGTTCATCGATTGGCTTTTTTAGTTCAATGATTGGCATTGGTGGCGGTACATTGTCGGTGCCACTGCTGACCTTATTTAATTATCCAGCGCATAAGGCTGTTGGTACAGCTGCTGCAATAGGGTTAATTATTTCGTTGCCAGGTGCGTTGACTATGCTGGTAATGGGCAGCACACCAAGCGACGCTCCTGTGGGCACCTTTGGTTTGGTTAACCTTATTGGTTTTATTTGTATTGTACCGCTGACGGTGTTGTTTGCACCTGTTGGTGCGTCATTAGCGTCTAAATTGGATGGAGCAAAGCTTAAGAAGGTTTTTGCTGTGGTATTGCTGGTGACTGGACTTCGGATGTTGGGACAACTGTTTTTGTAAACTGTTAGTCGTTCTGGAGGTGCTTTATTTTGGCTCTCCCTTTCGTGGTCCTGAAAGTGTGTTATTCAGGACCTCGGCTCTTTCGGGTGTTGGCAGTGTTGTTTCTAAGACTTATTGCTTTGAAGCTAATAGCTCTTGGCGAACAATCGCTGCGCCTGCACTTAAGGCGTTAAGTTTTCCCCTAGCGACTTCACGAGCTAAGGGTGCCATACCGCAATTAGTTGATGGGTAAAGCTTGTCTGCATCGACATACTTGAGTGCTTGGCGCAGTGTTTCAGCGACTTCTTCTGGTGTTTCAATGGTGTCGGTTGCCACATCAATAGCACCGACCATGACTTTTTTACCGCGAATCAGTTCAAGTAGTTCGATTGGCACACGCGAGTTTTGGCATTCTAGTGAGATAATATCGATATTAGATTGTTGGAGCTTAGGGAACACCTCTTCGTATTGACGCCATTGCGAGCCCAAAGTCTTTTTCCAATCGGTATTGGCTTTGATGCCATAGCCATAACAAATGTGCACAGCGGTTTCACACTTAAGCCCTTCAATTGCTCTTTCTAAGCAAGCGATGCCCCAGGCATTAACTTCATCAAAGAATACATTAAATGCTGGCTCATCAAATTGGATGATATCAACACCTGCCGCCTCTAGCTCTTTGGCTTCTTGGTTAAGAATTTTGGCAAACTCCCACGCGAGTTGCTCGCGGCTTTTATAGTGATCATCATACAGGGTATCGACCATGGTCATTGGACCCGGTAGCGCCCACTTTATCGGTTTGTTGGTTTGCTGGCGTAAAAACTTAGCATCATCAACAAACACAGGTTTTTGACGACTAACGGGACCAACAACCGATGGCACACTGGCATCATAACGGTCACGAATTTTAACGGTTTTACGCTGCTCAAAATCAACACCATCAAGATGTTCAATAAAGGTGGTTACAAAATGTTGGCGGGTTTGTTCGCCATCACTGACAATGTCAACGCCCGCTTGTTGTTGTTCTTGTAATGACACTCGTAATGCATCGTGTTTACCATCAACTAACTCGTGATCTTGTAATTTCCAAGGTGACCAAAGTGTTTCTGGTTGCGCTAACCAAGACGGTTTAGGCAAACTGCCCGCTGTTGATGTTGGTAGTAGTGGTTTCTTAATAAGTGTGTTCATTATATATGCCGTTATCTCGTTAGATTAATTAAAGCGCGTAATTCGTTGACCATTGTTCAAGCACAGTTTGGTAAGGTTTAATGAAGTGCTCTTGTGCAAACTTGCCTTGTGCAATGGCTAATTGGCTACGCTCTTCGCGGTCATAAACTATTTGAGTGAGCGAATGATCCTGGTTCTTCAAGTTAGGTTGGTAACGTTGTCCGGCAACGGCATTAGCGTTATAAATTTCAGGTCGATAGATTCGTTGGAACGTACTCATGGTGCTAATGGTGCTAATAAGCTCAAGATTAGTGTAATCATTGAGTAAATCACCAAAAAAGTAGAATGCAAAAGGTGCAACACTGTTTGGCGGCATAAAATAGCGCACTTGTAAGCCCATCTTTTTAAAATACTGCTCAGTTAAAGAGGACTCATTAGGTAGATATTCGACCCCTAATACGGGGTGTTGATTTTCCGTGCGTTGATAAGTTTTGTTATCCGATACGCTCAGGCAAATCACAGGTGGCTTTTTAAAGTGTTGCTTGTAAGCGTCTGAGTTAACAAAATATTTAAATAGCTTACCGTGCAGATCACCAAAATCATCTGGAATGCTAAATTGTGGTTTGCCCTTGTTATGGTCTAGCAGTAATACGCTAAAGTCATAATCGCGTACATACGAAGAGAAATTATTGCCGACAATGCCTTCAATACGTTCGTTGGTTTTGCGATCAACAATGTTGGTTTTTAATACTTCAATCGATGGGAAGGTTTCACCACTGTCTTGAATGTCCATATCAATAGAGATGATTTCAAGTTCAACATTATAACGATCGCCAGTGGGGTTGTCCCAGTTTGCCAAGGCATTAAAGCTATTATCAACCATCTTTAACGCGTTGCGTAAGTTCGCTTGGCGGCTCTCGCCTCTCGCTAAATTAGCAAAGTTAGTGGTAGCACGTGTATTGTCTGATGGACGGTAGTTTTCATCGAGACAAATACTTTTGATGGTAAATGTAAAATCGTTATTCATGGTGAGCTGGTATCCGCTGTCGCTAATCTAAAATCTGAATATATTTATACGTGGTTCATATCATGAATAAAATTGATTTAAATTCATTAAACAATGAAATTTGTTCATGACTTTGTTTTAGGCTTTAGGCTTTAGGAAGCAGGTGACTATGTAAAATGGCTTTTGCCAAAGGAGTTATGTAAAAGGCGTTATGCCAAAGTAGCTATCGCAAAGGTGCTGTGTGTCTTGATTAGGCGCTGTTGGTTGCCAGCGCTTTATCTTTCTTTGATACGATTAAGGTAAACAAGCTCGCAGAAATAAACATAAACAGGCTATAAATGCTGGGTGCAATCGACATTGCATTGCTATGTAACATACTACTGGTGACTAATAGTGCTAATGTACCGTTTTGTAAGCCGACTTCCAAAGTAATGGTGCGAGACTGAGCTTCATTACTGAGCAATAGCTTGCCAGCTAAATAACCTAAGCCCATGGTGATAATATTTAATGCGATGACCGCTGGTCCGGTTAGTATTGCGAAATCGACAAGTTTTTGCCCCAGCTTTATGCAGATACTAAGGATAACCAACGCCAGCACCGAAACAGAAAAACCACTGACAAAGGGCTGTGCTCTGTGGGCGAACGCCTGCCATTTTGCCCGTATTACCATCCCGATGAGCACAGGGATCACCGTGACGACCATCAATTTTAGCCAAGTAATAACTATCGGTAATTTGATTTGCGCCTCACCACCACTATAGAAGGTGATAGCCCAAGCCGTCAGCAATGGAATGGTAAAGGGGGTCACAAAACCAATGATCGCGGTTAAAGTGACTGACAACCCAACATCAGCTTTAGCCAAGTAACTATATAAATTAGAGGTTGTGCCACCGGGGCACAGGGCGAGAACAAACAAACCAATCGCCAGTTCACCTGACAACTCTGTGAGGGCAATAATGACTATGGCGACCAGAGGTAAGAGCAACATCTGACAAAGAGCACCAATAATAAAGCTTTTCGGTTGTTTAAATACACGCGTAAAATCGACAGGTGTTAAACTCAGGCCCACCCCAATCATGATAAGAATTAGCGCAATTGGCAACCCGATATCGGTCAGAGCTTGCGGCATGGTTTACCTCCTCATTACTTGGCTGGGCACTCGCGGATGAAGCATAAGGTGTGAGTGCTGCAACCCTGTAAACTGGTGCTATAAATTCACCGAAATAACAATGCAGCACCATTGAATTTTAGGCTAAATCCCTCGCCACTTATTGGTGATAGCCTGTTATGAGTATAGAACTAAAAATAGAGCTATATAATCAAGCACACTGAGAATATTTGATTATTAGTTTTAAACGAATACGGTTGCCATATGATTACCGTGTTCGCTTCACCCAAGTAAAAACCGCAATGATTGATCCCCTAGTGAACGAAAGAGACTGTGTCAGCAGACAAATTATGCCGAACTGAGAAAGGGATCGTGTAATAATGAAATAGACATAACTATCTCAATCAACTATAGCCGAGAATTGCTTTGAATTATTTAGCGCATCTGTACTTAGCACAGCCAACTGCAGACTCCCATTTTGGTAACCTACTAGGGGACTTTGGCGGTAATAGACGAGTAAAACCTTTACCAATAGCCGTGCAACGAGGCTTAGATAATCATTATCTGGTGGATAAATTTACCGATAGTCACCCTCTGGTTATAGAGGCAAAACAGTACTTTTCAACTAAGCGTAAACGATTTTCAAGTGTTGCTATTGATGTGCTGTTTGATCATTTTCTCATTCAGCATTGGCAAGATTTTCACCACGAGCCACTCATAGCGTTCAAAAAAAACAGTTATCAATTGTTGAATGAACGTATTGATGACATGCCTGATAGAATGCAATTGGTTGTCTCGAATATGACGACCAATGATTGGTTCAAGCAATATGAGACGCTCTCGGGCATAGGGTTCGCACTCGATAGAATTGCCCAGCGTATTCGCTTTACCAATAACTTTGCTGGCACGATAGAAGATATACAGCGCCACTATAGTGAGCTCGATGCGGTATTTTTAGCGTTTTTCCCACAACTAATTAACCATGTTAACCAATCAAAGCTTGAAGGTGGTCACTAGCGGTAACACCTCTACCGCTCTATCACTGATTACAGCTTCTCTATTTCTATTGGACTTGCTGTTTGGCTTGAAGCGCTCGCTTTAGCGTTGGACCTTCAGCCATTTAATAACTGACAAATAGGGGGCGTTTTGACAAGGAAATACTCCTTAGCAAACCTAATAACATCGTCCCAAACACAGTAATGATAGTTAAAGGCGATATGTTTGGTTGGAGCAGGTATAAGCCAAATATTGTGAAAATAAGGGCCGTAAGCAAGGGCAGCATGAGAAAATATTCCCAATAATAACGCTAGCACAAGACTCATACTGTGCCATAACTTGCCCTATTAAACCGTTTTGTTTGGTAAAGATATTCTTATAACGTAATGGAATAGTAATCGCTTTATGGGATTTTTAGTGCCAGCGCTAAGCGATGCTGAGCAAGCTGTTCACAATTAAGCGGAATGGGGGTGAAAGAAAACAGCTACACCTTTGGTCTATAGAGCACCATAACAAATACTGACTTGAAATGAGCATGAAGCAAACGTCCACCAACTTAACATTAGTCATCCTCGCAATATCAACCAGCTTGCTGGGCTTATCCATGGGCTTAATCGGCCATCATAAACACATTACATTAATCACTGACTTTTATTCGATAACACAACTTCTCCCCAATAATGTTTATAACATTGCTGCCTCTTTAGGCTTTGTGGCGTCGGCAGTACTGTCCTTAGCATCAATTAAGTACGCTCGGCTTCTCCCACTACTCGGGTACCTACTCATTGTAATTAGTGTGATTCCATTGGCATCATTACTCGGTGGTTCGATGTGGATTGATTCATTGGGCGGCTTTCCTGCGATTGGAGCTGGGCAAGGTGTGATTAAATATGCGGCGTTGATGAGTATTGGGTTGTTGTTTGTTTTGCCTAACCTATCGATAATCACTAAAAAATGGCTGTGTATTGCGCCGGTATTATTGGTGTTAGTGTGGATTGGTGGAATGAAATTCACCCTATTAGAAGCCAAAGGTATAGAAGACTTAGTACGAAGCTCACCGTTAATGGCTTGGATGTATAACCTGTGGGACTTGCAAAAAACATCAAACATTATTGGAGTTTATGATCTTATCGCGGTAGCGATCCTTATTGGATCTGTTTTCAACCCGCGGCTACTGATACCCGCAATAGCGATGTCTGGTGCTGTGTTTGTGGTGACACAATCATTCTTAATCACGTGGGACGGGGCAATATCTGCAACAACATTACTATCAACAGGCGGGCACTTTTTAATTAAAGATCTGTGGTTTATTGCGAATTTAATCTTGCTTTGGCAAGTCGCTCAGCAGGCAAAGTTGGCTCACTCTGATACTTTAATATATATAACTGAGTAATTTATGCGACTTTATTGTTATGTTGTTTTTCTTTTACAATCAGTTTTTTACCCCATAGTGCTGTACGAATTCTTTAGCAGATGACAGTGCTTGCAAAGGGGTATTATGGTGGTATTAGATACTTCATGAATAAAAAACCGCCTCAAGGGCGGCTTCTTATTATCATGGTTGGCAATGAGCTGCACTGGTCATGCTGTTGAAAATAACCACATCAGTGCTGACTTCATCGGCGGTTTCCATTGTACTAATTAGGCTTGGTAGACCCACTCTAAAAAGCACTTTGAATCGTTTACATTAGTAAACTGGATTAAGTTAGCACCATTTTGATCGGTAACAACAACATTATTTTTGTTAACCGAAATGGAAATAACAGGCGATTTAATTGAATAAACCTTACCTTGGTATGTATAAGACATAATAAAACTCTTTTAATTTGCGCTAAAACGCATTTCTAGTAAAAGCTATATTATTGTGTGAAAACTCTTGGATATTTGTATATATATCAACTAAAAGGGAGACCGTATCTCGATAACTCAGACAACAATGTAAGCTTAATAATTTGAGTGATGGCTGACTGTGAAAAGGAAAGACAAAACAAGGGTTATCAATGAGGATAACCAGTTAAATATACGAGAGGAGAATAATTAACCTGTGCACTATATAGTGAATTAATAGATAAGTACATTATTTAATACTTTTAATTTTGGAGTAATCACAGCCTGTCGTGTGTATCGAGTTAATAGCTCAGATGAAGATTAGAGTAGTTGTTGATTATTACTCACTGGTATTACAGCAAGAACAATTGATTTTGGTATAAAAGATAGAATCACTCTCAATAAGTACTTTTTTTGCTACTTAACAACGGTGGTGTAAAGTCTGGCGTGATTCTATTCTAGTGCTAATAGCCACTCAAAGGTGGCTATATAGGCTGTATGGTGCAGGTTAGCGAGTCACTTCTTGTGTTAAAAACTAAACTCTACTCGAGGTTGTGCCTTGGCATCGCTATCGACTTTGGCGACACACAATAGTAGCCTCGCCGATTCAATGTTGTATTGCTCGATTAACACCTTCTTGAGCGTGTCACCACGTTGTTTGCTTAACGCTTTGAGTGCGTTTATTTGCTCGGCTTTTGATAACGTTTGTTGCGGCGCTGTTACCTCTTGCATACTGGCGACCGGGCACATTTTAACTTGCTGTTCAGGCTTATCGGTTAATAGCGCGCCAAGCTGGGTAACAAAGGGTTGTTGAGTTTCGGATACAGCGACTTGACCAGCGTCATACACAAGGTCGTTCATTTCAAGACGCAGTAAATATTCTCCGGCAATACTCGCCACGGTAATAATATTGGCATAAGGGACAAAGGTATTAATTAAATAGGTTTTTGCCTGCGACATAATCGCTTTTTGTGCCACCAGTGTAACGACACTACTTACACCAAATGATGGGTCGTTAATATCACCTGATAGCGGGACATTTAAAGACACATTCCCTTGGTCATCTTTGAGCATGCTAAGCGCAGAGTTTAAGCCAAACGCGCCGCCGTCTGTAGCTGATAATTCGGTGGTGTCATTGCCACTGACCAGTTCAAAACCACGTAGGTCGATGGTTGTTTCTCCGTCGAGTTGGTTGTCTTTAACGATGAGGGTGACTTTATTATCGAGCTGACCACTTAAGAAATCAAAGCCAAGCACTGTACGTAAATAAGCGGATAACGGTGGTAAAGAAAACTCTGACATCGTTAAATCTAATGACATATTCATTTTATCGGCGAAAGGGGCTATCTCGCCTTTAACTGTGGTTAAGGCGTGGTCGTCAAATGCCAGTGCCGCGTTAAAGGGAATCATACTCGCAATGTCACGGTTATCAACGGTTTCAATTTGCATGGTCTTTAGTGTGATAAGTTGTTCGAAAACAGGATTGACACTCTGATCTTTAAACTTAATCTGACTCGGCTTGAGTAATTCCAACTTGTTGAGACTAAAGGTGATAGCTGGTTGTTGTGCCGTTGTCGAATCGGCTTGAGGCGACTCAATCTGCGCGACCTCAATCTCTGCGGCTGGTTCCGATACTGCCTCGTCTGATGTTGTCTCGTTGTTTTGCTTAGGTAAAACGAGGTTTTCGAGCTCTTTCTGAGCGGTTAAGATCACGTTGCTGCTAAATTTATCTAACGCAATCGTATCAATAGCGAGGTGGTTATCTTGCCATGAAATGTCGTTAATGATTAACGCATCGTTTTGATAGACAGCATCGGTATCCGCTGATGGTTGTGAGAATAGGGTGTCGGCGAGGACAATACGATTAATGTGTGCTTTAGCATTAAATTGGCTATCAACATCGAAAGTTGCAGTAGGGATTTCAAAACGGGCTAAAGATGCCAATGTTTTTCCTTGTGTGGTCACGTCAAGGTTATCAACTGCCAGAGTAGCTACGCCAGTCGCATTATTTAGAGTTTGATCAATACCATCAATAGATAGTTGGTTAAGTTCAAATGTAATGGTTTGATTGGTTAATGCGAGTTCAGGTTGAGTCAGTTTAATATCGTGTAAGGCCAAGCGTAGCTTGGGTTGATTAATACGCCATTGCTGCTTATCCAGAGTGATATGCTGATTAACGGTAAGATCAACTAACATCGCTAGTTCATTAATTTGGTTATCAGCAAGAGGCATCAGATATTGCCATTCTTGAAGTGCGAACTGTGAAATTTCGAGCTGGTTATCGAGGGTCGCTGAGGCTAATTTTAGTGAGGCTAAACTCGCTTCTACTTTTGAATCTAGGCTAAGTGCTGCATCATTTAGCGAGGCATTTAGACTGAGGTTGGCATTCACGTTGGTAAGTGTTGCATTGACGTTGTTAAGTGACAAGTTGTTCAGTGCGATACGATGGGGGTGGCCCATATCATTTATACTCAGCACCACATCGTCAATCGCTAGTGCTGGCAAGTTAAACTGCCATCCCGTTATCAAGGCCGTTGGGTCACTATCATTACTCGTCTGAGTTTGGGGGGCTGTGGCTGTCTTTGGCCTGTCTGATAAATTGACTCCAGCAATCACCAGCTGGGTTTCATCGCGTTGTGCGTTGAGATGTAAGGTGCTGATTTCAGCTTTTTCGATAAGCAGCACCTTGGAAAAAAACGCTAGCCAGCTAAGATCAAGCTCAGCATATTTTAATGAGAGTTGAGTTTTTTTCTGCTGATCAAGCAATGCTAAATCATGGATTTGAACTTGTAGAGTGAATGGGTTGAAACTCAGGTTTGTTGTTTCATCAAGTTTTAAGCCTAGCGGCTCAAGTTGCTTATTTGTCTGCCAAGGCAGCACTACAAAACTAGCGCCCCAAAGGATAAGTAATAATAGAGTAATGATACTTAGGGTATAGAAAAAGATGTTTCGTAATCGTAATAAAACAGACATGACGGGCCGCAGGTAGTTTAGTTTCAATAATTTGGGGATATTTTAGACAAAATAATGTGGATTAAACAGCATTAAATACACTGTGTATCGATATACGTGAGTTAGGGGTTGGTTTGCCTTGATATTGTAGGCCTTGAGTAAGGGAAGTTGGGACCACACGACGAGAGAAAATTGTCATTTTGTCGAATACTAAAAGAGTTTAAACGACAGTTAGCTTGTGTTTAGTAACTGGGGAGAGGGCTGTCCCCTGTTACTAAGCATTGGTTTTTCGTGCAACCATCACATAGCGTGCGATTGCTAATGATTAAAGGGAGTGACACCGACGACCTGCAATAACTCATCAGGTTGATACGATCGAAAAAGATCATCTATTAATTGGCGAACGCGACATTTCAATTAGCAAAAGTTACCGCAAAGGTGTCTTGCAGCTTGTTGATAATAAAAGATAAGGGAAATGGTGAGGCCGAATGCGGCCCCTCAATTGCACATCATTGAGCATGGTGAAGCAGGGGACAGTGCCCCTGCACAATATTAGAGAGAGTTCACTTTTATCGGTGAGTGCCTTTGAATGTAGGTTGTTAAAACGTCCGCATCAATGAGCTTAGTCTCTTGATAACCCTTTTTATTTAATAGTATTGGGTAGCCGTCGCCCCCTGACGCATTGTAGCTGTTGATACTCATACGATAAGTCGCCTCTGGGTTGAAAGGTTGGCCATTAATTTTAATGTTGCCCACTTTGCCATTTACTCGGTCAAAGCTAATTCCTTCATATTGTAAGTAAGCACCGGCATCTACTGGAAATGCGGTGATCACATTTAAGTAGTGAACTAGCGCCGAGCCGCGCCATTGCATTAATGAGATTTTATTTTTAAATGGGTGAACTTTAAGAATGTCTTTAGCGCTTATTTCCCCGGCTGAAATACTGTGCCTGATACCGCCACCACTGATAAAGCCAAAGTCTGCATTAACCGCTTCTTTCTGTGCCTTAATAATTAACCGAGCTAACGGTGATTGTTTAAACCTGACTGTGTCACGTTTCCCATCTAGATAGGCATCGGTACTTCCCACCGTTTCTTTTAATTGGCCTTCTCCAATTGCTTGAAATGGGGTGAGTAGGTCAAGCATTTCTTGGTTGTGCTCAATATAATCGGCAATAAAGTTTCCTTGCTCATCTTTTAAGTTCACTGGAATTAACTCATAGCTAAGGAGTGACTTTTTGCCATCGGTAATTTTAAAAACAGCCCTACCCACATATTTTCCCCATTCATGAGCTTGCATGATCCAAGTGCCATTTTGCTGGTCGGGATGGCACGCTTTGCCGGGAGAAAAGTGAGGGTTATCGTTGCCTTGTTTATCGACACAAATTGGCTCTTGCGAGTGGCCGCCAATGATCATGTCTAATTGGCCTGCGGCAAGGTTTCTCGCTAAAGTAACGTCGCCGGGGGCATTGATGCCATATACCGCATTGTGGTAGTGACCCATGTGAGTGACCGCAATCGCAAGATCAATGTGATGCTGTGACTTGATTTCCGCCAGTACTCGTTGAGTGGCTTGCGTTGGGCTAATAAACTTTAATGCCTTGAGATATTCTGGGTTGGCAATTTTGGTGGTGTCGGTGGTTGTTAGACCTAAAACAGCGATATTCAACCCTTGCTGTTTAATGATGGTATAAGGCTGATAAGCATAACTATCGTCTGCTTTATTGAGAATGTTGGCTGATAAAACCGGAAATTGCGCCCACTCAATTTGTTTATCTAATACATGAAGCGGGTTATCAAATTCGTGATTGCCGATAGCCATGGCGTCATAGTTAAGCAATCTCATGCCTTTAAAGTCAGGCTCAGCGTATTGTAGATCCGACTCTGGAACGCCGGTATTAATATCGCCACCGGATAGTAGTAAAACGATGTGGTCTTTAGACTTCGCTTCTGCTCTGAGTCTATCTATCAAGGTTTTTCGTGCTGCCATACCGTATTCGCCATCTTTGTTGTGCCAAAAGCGGCCATGGTGATCATTGGTATGTAGCACAGTTACGTAATGAGTTTTTTGAGGTGCTTTAGCTTGATATGTTTGGCCACAGGCGGCAAGTAACACAATCAAGGGAATAAGTATAAAATTTCGCATAATAAAGTTAACGTTGTTATTGCATCGCGATTAGTTTAAAGCAAACTTAAAAAGATAGGGAATAAATCATTACATCTTATCTTGTGTACATCACATAATTGAATTTTAACGACGGCAAAGCTTTTGTTTGACGAAATTGGCTACGAAATAAAGAGTAGCTCAGCAGTTCACATTTTTAATGTTGTTAGACTTACAGTATTGATTTGCTTTACACCATTTAAGGGGATTAATCGTCACTTTCGAGTTGAAAAAGTGCATTCTTCTTGCCCATGCAATACAGGCTTTAGATTAAATGACGAGCTAAGGTAACTTGCTTCAATCAGGCATACTTTTTCAAACTTAGCGAAGAATCAATTACAGCATCTACCTGCGGGCCTCACTAGGAATATACTGCCGGCAGTTTGTGAAGATATCGCTATTAACAAGGCTCATGATGACGTTATTAAATAACCTGTGTATTTCAATATTTAGCAATGGGTTCTAACTTGCTAACCATGGCTAGCCATTTATAAGTGGTTACACGCTATAACGTGCTAAAAATAAATCAACGGATTGTTCTATGAGGTAAGCCTCTTGTGTTTTATTTGGTATATCAAACCCATACAGCCTTGGATAGAAAATATGTGATTTTAATTGATAAACCAATTGCTGTGCTGCGAGTTCAAAGTCAACAATTGTGAGCTTTTGTGCACTGCAGGCATTTTTTAGAAAGTCTTCCAAATAAACCATACAGCCAATTTTGTGAGTGCTAATTTGTTTTGCAAGGTCAGCTTGTTGCAACATTTGCATAAATGCTATTTTTGCCACCCGCAGAAAGTTATCAGATGCAAAGAGTTCAGCCTCTTGAACTGCAATGGCCATCAACTGTGTTTTGATTGGCAGGGTGTGGTCATATTCAATCAGCTGGGTGTTCGCTAGGTGCGTGAGCATGCGTTCAATAATGGCATGGAATAGTGCATCCTTGGTCGCAAAGTGATTATAGACGGTGCGTTTAGAAACTGCAGCTGTTTTGGCTATTTCATCCATACTGGTATGCATGACACCTTGCTCATAAAAGAGCTGCTCGGCAGCATCCAAAATATGAATCTTTTTCTTATCTGTTAATTTCATTATTTCCTCACCGTGTATGTTGACATTTTAGAGTGCTTTTAAAAAAAGTGCACTTAATAGTTTACTTTTATGAATGTTACTGAGAAACTACACTGTGTAGTTTACTTTTGGTGGCGTATGAAATTTTTTAAATGGTTCTTTTTGGTTTTAGTTTTTTTATTTATAGGAGCGTGTACGGTGAATAATATTTTAGCAACTCAAGGCACAGAGCAAATTCCAAGTCAAAGCGTTTACAAGGATGGGAAGTTTTATAATATTGAGCCGATGGCTCCTAATAGCTTATCAACATTCTTTGGTGTGCTCGTTAGATACTTCACCGAAACAAAAATTGATGCAGAACCTTTACAGGCTTTACCAATGAGACCTATCTCGCATGAGTTGTTGGCTGGGCTGAGCGATGATACTGTCCATGTTTTTAAGCTGGGCCATTCGTCCATATTACTCAAGGTGTATGGAGAGTATTGGTTGCTAGACCCTGTTTTTTCAGAGCGAGCATCGCCTTTTGCGTTTTTTGGTCCAAAGCGCTTCCAGCAAACCCCTATTGATATCGAACAACTACCGCAAATTGATAAGGTATTGATTTCTCATAATCACTACGATCATCTTGATCAAATGAGTGTGCAGAAGCTGGCGGATAAAACGTCTCAGTTTTTTGTACCTCTGGGTGTGGGTGGTGATTTAAATCGTTGGGGCGTAGAGAAGAATAAGATTAAGGAGTTTGACTGGTGGCAAGAGCAAGAGATCACTCATGGGTTTGTCGCATTCACTCCGACTAAACACTTCTCTGGGCGTGCACTTAATGATGGCAATAAAAGCCTATGGGGAGCTTGGGTTATCGATGTTGGTAAAGAAACGTTATATTTTAGTGGTGACTCGGGGTACTTTTCTGGTTTTAAAGAGGTCGGGGAGCGCTATGGCCCATTTGATATTACCTTTATTGAAGTAGGTGCTTATGACAGCCAATGGCCTGATGTTCATATGACCCCCGAACAAAGTGTACAAGCACACAGGGACTTAAAGGGAAGTGTCATGATGCCAATCCATAACGGTACATTTGATTTAGCGTTTCATGCTTGGTATGAGCCACTTGAGCGAGTAAAAGTAATCGCGGATAATCATAACGTCAAACTCCATACTCCTATAGTCGGGGAAGTAACAGCGTTAAATCAGTCGATAACATCCAGCCCTTGGTGGCGTGTGTTTATGCCAAAAAAATATGTAGCTTTGGCTAATTAAGACTATCAACCTTATGCGTTTTCAATGCGCTAATCTCTATTAAAAAGCTATAAGGGCCAGTGAAGAATTAGGCCCTGAACAGCTTGTCGCTCTAAGTTAAAACATTGCGATCTAGCATATTTATTGAGTCGTTGAAACTATGAGTTACCTCTTACTACGCAGTCGAGACAGCAATAGTAAAGCGAACAATGCATAACCAAAACTACCACCTGAAGACCCTGAATCTTTTGCTTTTGGACTCGGGGGGGTTGGGGATACTTCCGGTGTAGTCTCTTCAGAGAAGTTCGCAGTGACACTGGTTGCTGCTGATGAACTTACAACACAATCTTTATAGCTAATAGTTTCAATGTAGCCAAAGTCATTAGAGTTAAACTCACTAACTAGCGCGTCCAAATAGCCATCTTCATTAACGTCAATAAAGGCCGTTGCCGTCACACCTTCTTTGAAAGTCATGATATCAGTCTCGCCAGAGAAGGAGCCGCCTTCGTAGCCATAAGTGAGTTTAGCCACCGATGGTTCATAGTGTGTTGATAAAACGTCCATGTGCCCGTTGTTATCAATATCTGAGAATGCAGCGCCATAGGCCCCCCGACCGTTAGCAACTAATTCGCGAGTCACAGTGCTGTTATTTAAGCGGTAAACAGCAATATCGCCGTCTTCAATTTCTGCAGCAACGACATCAATGGAACCAAGGGATTGGTTTTTATGTACATCTAGTGTAATTGCCGCAGTATTTGATAGCACGGTGGATGCAGTAAAGTCATCATTACCGTTATTTAAGTACCAGCGAGTTTCCCCTTGCCTGATACTGTCAACTAGGGTTTGCAGGTTACCTGAGATATTAGCGCTAAATGACGATACAACTAAATCTGGTAATCCGTCTTCGTTTAGATCCTCTATTGCAATAGCGTAAACGGCAGCACCACCCAGCGAGATATCGTTTTGATGGCTAAAATCACCATTACCGTCGTTTAAGTAAACTTTAATTAGTTTTGAAGTATATTCTGCAACGAGTAAGTCTTGGTCTCCATCATTATCCCAGTCGAAAAAGTCCATCGCTGTTGGGTATCTTAGCCCTGACGCTAGAGATGTCGCATTGAAGCTCGCGTCTCCTTGGTTCTTTAGAATTTGAACCTGACCATTGAATAGAGAGATCGCAGCTAGGTCTAGTTTTCCGTCATTATCGATATCTGCCGCAGAGAGCGTTTTTGCTCCGCTAGGTGCCTTGTGAATAAGGTTAAAGTTTTGCTCAACAACAACCTGATTACCACTGTCACATTGTTGACCTGTCCAACCGAGAAATTTCCCAGAGTCTTGCACGGAAGGCACTAAAGTATTGACTTGATCATTATTATTAATCGTACAGCTTTCTTTACATTCAACACTGTTTTCAGCAACGTTAACTGTTCCTTTTCCAACGATTGTGAGGTCAATATCGACTGCGTTTGCTTGTGAATTGACTAAACAAGAAGAGACTAATAGTGCGGAAAATTTTAGTTTGTTTTTCATTTTTTATCCAAGTTATGCCTAAAAGGTAGTTTTTTGTAAATTAACTCAGACTCGCTTACAATGATGCAGCGCTAATGTATTGATTATGGTTTTATTTGTATAATTAAATCAGTATTTTATAGAAGGGATGTAAATTGAATAAATTTCGTGTTGGCAGCGTTGAAGTGCTACCACAGCACAATAAAATAATAACAAATAGCCAAGAAATTCGCCTTGAACCTAAAATTATGCAGGTGTTAGTACATCTCATTTTGCATAAAGGACAAGTGCTTAGTCGAGAGCAAATTATTCAATCATTATGGCCTGAGCAAGTGGTCGGTGATGAGGTTATCACACGGGCTGTTTTTGAGCTGAGAAAACACTTTGATGATGATCCTAAACAACCGCAATTCATCGAAACCATCCCACGCAAAGGCTATAGCTTTGTTCATGACTATGAGGTCATTGAGTTAATACCAAAAAAAGTCGCTAAAAGTGTGCTGTTACCCATCAGCTTAATGATCATTGTATGTGCTGTGGTTTGGTTCACTGCGAGCTTAATGTCATCGGCTGAAAATAAGGCACCGCAAGGTAATCAACACAACATCGAGACTCTCTTGTTGGAAGATTCAGCCGAACGTATCTTTGATAACCAGTTATCCCCCGATAAATCGCGCGTTATTTATGTTCGCCAGCAAAATGACTTTTGGTTATTAAAAACAATCGACCTAAACACGCTGCACAAGTCGGTCTTAGTTGAGTCAAAGCTACCGATAAGGTCACCGCAATGGCTATCTGAAACGAGCATTCTATATATTCGGTGTACTGATAAGCGTTGCGAAATCGTTGAAAAGAACTTAGCTGCGAATAAACAACAGGTACTTCACCGCACCCCAAAAAGGCTGATTCAAGTCGCTATTGATAAAATTAATCAAAGGCTTGTGATGGAATTTGCAACGAAGAAAGGGCGCTATCTGCAACTGTATAATTTAAAAACACAACAAGAACTTGAGATCATCGAGTTACCAGACCGTCGAGTGAGTAAACCAAGTTTTAGTAATGATGGACAATCTTTGTTTTTCATTTCTGCCAATAAAAATGAGAACCCTAAAATTTATCAGTGGCATCTAGCACAAAAGAAGCTACTCCATACGATCAGTGCATTTAATCGAATCTTCGGTTATGCCGAAATAGACAATCACCGAATACTTGTTGCGGGGAGGAAAGCCGGTGGTACAGGTATTTGGGCCGTGGATTTAATACAGCAAAGCACCAGGTTGTTATCATCATCAGCCATTGGAGAGTTTATTTTATCCGTGAATGCTCAAGGTGATGGCAACCGCTGGATTGCTAGTTCAGTAAAAAGAAATATTGACTCTTACTCTACTCATAAGATTGAACTACTTGCCAGAATGAACAGTAGCATGATCGATATGAATACAATTTGGGATAATGTTAATAATAGGCTGTTTTATGTGTCGAACCGCTCTGGTAGTTATGAGTTATGGCAAACCGACCAATTAGGTAGCCGCAAGTTAACAGCGTTAAATACAAATGTGATAAAGCGGCCGATTTTATCAAAAGACAGTAGCACGCTTGCGTTTGTGTCACCGCTTAAATCGAAGTCACAAATACATATAGTTGATTTGAACAATCAATTGCCGATTCAGTCTGTTGAGCTCCCCGGAGAAGTTCAATTATTGTCATGGTCGTCTGATAATCAGCATCTGTATTACAGTGCTTATGAACGCAAGAATTACCATATCTTTAAATACTCAATTGAGAAACAACTTAGCGAGCCTGTACTCGTTTCTGCGGGGTTTATGTTACATGAAGATAGTGAAACGGGTGACTTGTATTATATCGATACGCAGGAGAAGCGTTTAATGCGCAAAAGCGCTGGAGGGGAAATAGAGCAGCTATCTTCAACACTGAACAGTGCTCAGCGATTAAGCCCGCTTCAGGCGGTTGTTGATAACGGTGCGTTGTATTATATCGCAGCTAATGATGGTTTACCGGTGTTAACCAAATATGATATTGCAACGGCGAGTTATGAAACGTTAGAAACGCTTCCTGCTCGGGCCTTTGTGACGCAGATTGTAAAGTATAAAGGCAACTGGGTGGCCATCTACGATCGTGTTCATCCTGATAAGTCTCGGTTATATCAATCTACTATTGTTCAGTAGCAGAGCCTGCACCGAGCTATCTGTTAAATGACTTAGTGATTCAAATGGGTGAAAAGCTTAAAGCAGAGCAGTTCCCGATGGATATCAGGTTTAAGTTTAAAGGTGAGCAGGAGCAGCAAGAAGAAACTGGTGCATTTCTTGGGTCGGCGTTCTTTATTGCCATCTTCTTAATGGCGCTTATTTTGGTCACTCAATTTAATAGTTTTTACCAAGCGACGTTAGTATTATCTGCTATTTTATTCTCTACTGCTGGTGTGTTACTTGGCTTGCTCGTAACCGGACAAACCTTTGGTATAGTTATGGTGGGTGTCGGTATTATCGCGCTAGCGGGCATTGTGGTTAACAATAATATTGTCTTAATTGATAGCTATAATGACTTACGCCGTAAGGGACATTCGCCCTACAATGCTGCGCTCATCACGGGTAGCCTGCGTTTACGTCCGGTATTGCTAACGGCGGTGACGACCGTACTTGGTTTAATGCCGATGGTATTGGCGATGAATATCGATTTGCTTGGGCGTCATATCAGCTTTGGTGCACCGTCAACTCAGTGGTGGACTCAGCTATCTAGCGCCATTGCCGGTGGGCTAAGTTTTGCGACCTTATTAACGTTATTTTTAACCCCTTGTCTGTTAATTATCGGGGATAAGATCACCAAAGGACGTCATTATCGTCAGGTAGAGCCGATAACCCCCCACGGTATTGAAGGGGATGAAGCGTTAGTTAGCAAGTTGCGAACGGGTTCATAAACGGCAATATTTAAAGCGGCATTTATGCCGCTTTTTATTTTTTATATGATTGATTTAGCGCTTCTCTTCTCGGTCATTAAGCTAAATCGAACCCTTTTATTTAGACTCAAATCCTTTGGCCGCTGAGGCTGGCCTTCATACTGCCATACCCACACCAGCTGTCTCTTTGTCGTGGATTTGCGTTAATCCACTCATGCGCATGCACCGCCATATTGTTCATTAACCGATGAGTTTCAAACTGACTAGGGTGCAGGGATGTGGCCATGTTAACCAAATATCGCTTTGTGGATTACATTTGTAATTTAATGTTGTATGGATTACGATTGTAATTTCAGGCAGCAACTTTTGCTGTTGGTTGTATATAGTTTCTGTTTTGGAGTGTTTATTGAATGATTAAAAGAATAATATTTGGCGGTAGTTGTTTATTTGTTAGCAGTGTTTTCGCACAAGAAAAAAATGATTATCAGGAAATGCTGCAATGTCATGCTGATGCTGATAAACCTGGGGTTGCGGTGTGGCTTGAACAATCCAACAAGCTTGTTTTCAGCGATGCTATTGGTCTGGCGAATATAGAGACGCGTCAGTCATTAGAAACGGCTCAAGTGTTTCAAATTGGATCGGCCAGTAAACAATTTACTGCGGCAGCGGTATTGCAACTTATCGAACGCGATAAACTTTCTTTGCAGAGTACACTTGGTGAATTTATTCCTAGTCTTCCTGCTGCATACTCGTCGGTGACGATCGAAAGCGTGTTAAGCCATACCTCTGGCTTACCGAATTACAACTCGGACGCTGCTATTCGAGCTGAATGGGACAGCAGCGCTTCACTTGAGCAAGTGATTACGACAATCAGCCAAATGCCTGTCGCTAATACGCAAGGTGAGCATTACCAATACTCAAACACCGGCTATGTATTATTGGGCAAGGTCATCGAAGTGGTATCGGGAATGTCATTCGCCGATCATATGAAAAAATATATCTTTTCCCCGCTACAAATGAATAGCTCTTTTGTGATTGAAAAAGGTTTCTCGTCGGGTCAGGTCACAGGCTACAGTGAAGCAAAGGGGGGCGCTAACCAGTTTATTAAACCTATGAAAGTAGACCGAAGCTGGATACATGCCTCTGGCGCTATCGCGTCTACGCTTGAGGATATGAGTCGTTGGCATAGAGCGATAACAACAGGACAGGTTGTATCAGTCAAAAACTTTAAACGAATGACAACTAAAGCTAAGTTAAACTCCGGTGAAGAAATAAACTATGGCTTCGGCTTTGATATTTATCCGATCCGTGACCAGCACTCAATAAGCCACCAAGGCTGGGTTCCTGGCTTTATGACATGGTCTATTCACTTTCCTGAAAGTGACCTTTATGGGGTGGCGTTTAGTAATAATGATACCGTTCACCCTGGACAGGTTTTGTTAGATATGATCGCTCGGAAAATTCAACTCTCTCCACGTCCTATAAACGACGTTAACATTGCAGAGTATTCCAAGGAGTTAACTGGCACCTATTTAACTCAGGATCACAAGAAGATGGTGATCTTCCCAGAGAACGATGCTTTATTTTCGCGTGTGGATGGTGGAAAAAAACGCGCACTAATTCTTCGTGAAGATAATTCGTTTTCTTATGAATGCACCGAGAATTACTTTCAGTTTAATGTGAATAATGGAAAAGCAGCGCTTACCCCCGTTGATATATATCGAGGTAAACAGCCACCACTTCAGAAAGTTGATATCTAGCAATTAAACTGACAGAAAAGGTTGTTATTGGCACATCATAATCGCACAAGTCAGTTTTAAAGATACGGTGAGTGATTACGGTGTGCCAAAGTCATTGGCGCTACTTACGCTGAATCATAGGTTAGTAGCTGATCTCACAAGTATTTAAAACCGATATAAAGTAGAGATATATCAGACAAGCCTTTATTCCTTTTTATTCTTAACTATAAAAGTAGACATCAACAATGAATCGTAGATAATACTAATAATTATTATCATTTGAGGCTGTTATGCGTTCTATTGTTTCTAGTTTTATTATTTTAATGTGCTTGAGTGTGCACAGTACTGTCGTTGCTGCGACCACTCAAGTGAAAGTTATTTATCCTGAACAACAGCCGATGGCTAAAGCACTTGAATTAAGTGGCACCATCTCAGCAGCACAGGACGCCCACCTAGCCACTCTTGAGCAAGGTGTTGTTAAGACATTATTAGTTGAAGCTGGTGATCAGGTAAGGCAAGGACAACTATTATTAACGCTCGATAATAAGCTAGCACGGATAAGGCTGGCGCAATCACAAGCATCATTACAATCAGCGAAAGTCCAGACCCAAGAGTCGCAACGTCTATATGCAGAAACCGTTGAGTTAGCCAAAAAAGAAGTTATCGCTAATACGGCGTTAGCAGAGCGTAAGGCATCTTTAGCTAATCAGCAGGCTCTTTTAGCAGAAGCCGAAGCTGAACTAGCGCTACAGCAAGAGATCTTATCGCGTCATCAACTCAAAGCACCATTCGCCGGCATTATTGCTCAACGTAATGTCGATGTAGGTGAGTGGGTATCACCACAAGCTAATATTTTACAGTTAGTGTCTAATGAGTCTTTACGCTTAATCGTTGATGTGCCTCAGGAGTATGTTGCTTTAATGCAACGAGAAGCTGAGTTAAAAGTTGAAGTGAGATCCGATATTAACCCTAATAAAATCTTTTCTTTAGTATTATCCCAAGTGGTCGCCGTTTCTAATGATATTAGTCGTACAGTTAAGGCTCGTATCGACTTGCCTAAAAATAGCTTATTTATGCCAGGGATGTCAGCGAGAGCTCGCTTTTCTTTAAATTATCAGGGACAGTTGCCTGTTTCATTACCATTGAGTGCTCTTAAACGTCACCCTGATGGTAGCTTTAGTGTATTTGGTGTGCGAGGTAATACTGTTTTAAGACAGAAAGTAACTGTCATCGAGCGTTTGACTGATTCCGTCGTTGTCCAAGGGCTATCAAGCCAAATGGCTGTTATTGTGTCTGGTAATGAACTGCTAACTGATGGCATGACAGTTGATGTAGTCACAGAAAAAGGTACAAACTAATGTTCAAAGCGGTGATGAAAAACGGCACATTAGTTGCGGTTATTGTCTCAATTATTTGTATTTTAGGTGTGGTTGCTGCACTGAAAATACCTGTTCAAATGATTCCTGATTTAGAAGTGCGCTCGATTACCGTGAGGACGGGCTGGTCGGGAGCAACCCCTCAAGATATTGAGAAAGAAATACTGATCGAACAAGAGCGTTACTTGCGGAGCTTGCCCAATTTACAACGCATGATGTCTTATGCCGATATGGGGCGCGCGACCATCGAGCTGGAATTTCCTTTTGGCGTTGATGTCAGTGATGCTTTAATTAATGTCAATAATGCGCTGAGCCAAGTGCCTAATTACCCAGAAAATGTCGACCAGCCTCGGTTGTTCGCGAGTTCTTTCTCCAGTAATGCATTTATGTACTTTGCATTAAAACCTTTATCCGGTAACCCGTTACAACTGGATGTCGATTTAATTCGTGATTATGCCGAAGATTATATCCGCCCAAGAATGGAGAGTGTTGCTGGTGTATCAGAAGTTGGAGTTAGTGGCGGCGCGGCTAGGCAGATCCAAATTAAAGTAGACCCATCACGTTTAGCACAACGAGGTATCAGTCTAAGTCAGGTGCGGGCTGCCGTTCGCAATCGGAATAAAGATGCATCGGCGGGTGATATTGAAAGTGGCAAAGAGCGTTATCTGATCCGGATGGTCGGACGTTTTGAGCAGTTAAACGAGCTTGAAGATCTCATTATCATGCGTCAAGGTGATGCGAATATTCGATTGAAAGATGTCGCTGTGGTTGAGCTTGATCATTTTGAGACAAGGGGGCTGTCATATTTAGATGGTGAACGAACACTCAGTTTGTCAGTGCGACGTGAAAACGGGTCCAATGTTCTTGCGATCAAAGAGAGCATGTTGGAAATCGTTGAACAGATTAATCAGGACTTATTGCAGCATAACGGGTTAGAGCTGAAGCTAACCAGCGATGATGTTAAGTATGTGAAGAGCTCGCTTGGCAACGTATGGTTTAACCTTGCACTAGGGGCGCTTTTAGCGACCCTAGTGATGTATTTTTTCTTGCGGTCTTCTCGGGCAACCGTTATTGGGATTTTAGGAATCCCAATGTGTACCATTGCCGCATTCTTAGGCTTGATGCTGTTTGACCGTACCATTAATGTGATCTCATTAGCTGGGGTCGCGTTTGCTATTGGCATGACCGTGGATAACTCGATAGTGGTGCTTGAAAGTATTATGCAGGCGAAGCAGCGCGGGTTAGACAAATTTAAAGCGTCTGTTGAGGGGGTTACAGAAGTTTGGCCAGCAGTGCTCGCTTCAACTGCGACCACGGTGTTAGTGTTTGCACCTATTTTATTTGTTCAGCAAGAAGCAGGGCAGCTATATTCTGATATTGCCATTGCAATTTCTGCGGCAATTATCGCATCGATGCTGGTGGCTATCTTTGTCGTGCCAGTGGCACTAGCGCACATCTCAGGTTCACAAGTTAGCTACACACAGCAAATTCAGCTGTCTTCAGCTTGGTTATCTTTTGTTAACTTCTTTATTAAGGGGAAACAACGAGCGATAACCACGGTTGTGTCATTTTCTGTAGTGATTATGAGTGCTGCCTATCTATTGATGCCAGCGGCAGAGTATTTACCGGAAGGGGAAGAGCCAAAAGCATTCTCGATGATGATCGCCCCACCAGGCTATAACCTCAGTGAGATGAAAGTGATTGGGCAAGAGCTACGCGACTATTTTGATAAGCATGTCCAAGCTGAACCAACTGATTTTGAACAAAAGAAAACGGACTTACCGCCATTAGCATATTATTCGATGTCAGTTTCTGCTGGGCGAATCTGGCTGCTAAGCGCGCCTGTTGAGCATCAGCACATTCAAGTAATGATGGATGCAATCACGGCTAAATTTAGAAGTTATGATCAAATGCGCGCGTTTTCTTCACGCGGCTCGATTATTTCTAGTAACGATGGCGGTACACGAGCTGTAGCCATTGATATTGCGGGTCCAAATATCGTTGAATTATATCAAGCGGCAGAAGCAGTCTATGCTCAAGCCGAAAAAGTGTTTGATAACCCTCAAATAAACTCCGAGCCCCGTTCACTTAGCCTTAATCAACCTATTATTGAGATTAAGCCACGTTGGGCTCGTTTAGCTGAGTTGGGGTTAGATAGTCGTGAGCTTGGTTATGCCATTTCGGCGCTGAGCGATGGGGCTTATGTTGATGAGTTTATCTTAGGTGATGATAAAGTCGATATCTTTATGTTTAGTAATGCGGGAAATAAGCAAAGTATTGACCAACTGGCCACGGCAGCGATATTAACGCCGTCAGGCAAGGTCATGCCTTTAAATGCGTTAACAGACCTTAATGTTACAAAAAGCAGCAACAGTCTACGCCGCGTTGATGGTAACCGCACCGTGACCGTTTATATCATTCCTCCGCGTGAAACGGCTTTAGAAACCGCAGAGCACTTAGTTCGCACCGAGCTATTACCGACGCTGTGGCAACAAGGGAGAATTGCACAAGGGATTAACGTCTCAATCAGTGGTGCTGCCGATCAGTTAGAAGCGACTAAAGAGTCTTTGTCAAATAACTTCGTGATTTCTATCGTACTGAGTTATTTACTACTGGTAGCTATCTTTACCCATTGGCGCTATCCACTGTTTATCTTAGCTACGGTACCGTTAGGCATGGCTGGCGGTTTATTAGGGTTGGTTGGAGTCAATGGCTTGAATAGTTTATTGAGTCACTTAGGGATGGCTCCTTTCCATCAACCGTTTGATATGATTACCATGTTAGGCTTTTTAATTCTGCTAGGCACAGTGGTCAATAACCCGATACTCATTGTCGATCAAACTCGTCGAAATATGATGGAGCGGGGCGCACGAGTGAGCGATGCGGTTAAAGCGGCGGTGGAAAAACGTTTGATGCCTATCTTAATGTCAACAGCCACTACTATCTTTGGCCTCGCACCGTTGGTCTTTATCCCTGGTGATGGTACGGAGTTATATCGCGGGGTTGGTATTATCGTGCTATGTGGCATCTTAGTCTCGACATTGCTCACGCTAACATTTTTGCCAGCCTTACTGGTGAGTGTTATGCGCGATATACAAAAGGAGCAACGCTCGCATTAGTCATAGTTGGCAGTTTCAGCCGTCTAGTAATAAGGCTGGTCACGTAAAAAGGCACCGTTGATACGGTGCCTTTAGCGTATTGGTAGCGCTTGATAGCTTAGGAAGTGTTTGTTTATTGAGCTGTTAAACTTTATTTTGAACCCAAAAGTATCTTTGTGCGTATATAGTTAAGAAAAATAAGAAAACAGGTTGGACTATGAATAACAATGCCATTATCACCATCACGAATTTGCGACTAAGAACTTTTATTGGCTTTAATGAAGAAGAAAAAAGCAAGCAGCAAGATATTATTATCAATG
Source organism: Alteromonadales bacterium alter-6D02 (assembly GCA_002835545.1). Lineage (GTDB taxonomy): Bacteria > Pseudomonadota > Gammaproteobacteria > Enterobacterales > Psychrobiaceae > Psychrobium. Next base: position 10,969 of record PIZK01000029.1, on the reverse strand, counting down.
CTGAAGTTCACTATCCAGTCAATCAAATGTGTTTAAATGATAGTGTGGAAAATGCCTTAAATTATAAAATGATATGTAAGGCGATAATCAGCCATGTTGAGAATGGTAACTTTTTATTGCTAGAACGATTAACCAGTGATGTTTTAGGCTTGTGCGCCGATCATCCATCGGTCAATTTTGCAAAAGTGACCATTGATAAACCTCACGCATTAAGGTTTGCAGATTCTGTTTCCTTAACGTTGTGTTACCAAGCTGAATCAGGAGATAGAGCATGATAAACGATGAAGCAAAACGCGTACGCGATATATTAATTGAAAGGGGACTTGAAACGCCACTAATAACAACTGGCATGTCACCAGAAGAGAAGTATAGTCGAATTAAAGGCTTAATGACCGAAGTGGTTAGTACCCTAGGGCTTGATCTTAATGATGATAGCTTAGCCGAAACTCCTCATCGTATTGCTAAAATGTATGTTCACGAAATATTCTCTGGCTTGAACTATGATAATTTCCCGTCAATCAGTGTCATCGAAAATAAAATGGCGGTTGATGAAATGGTTAAGGTGTCTGATATCAGCCTAACCTCAACCTGTGAGCATCATTTTGTGACGATTGATGGATTAGCGCAAGTGGCTTATATTCCAAAGGATAAAATCCTTGGCTTGTCTAAAATTAATCGTTTAGTGCGTTTTTTTGCACAACGACCACAGGTACAAGAACGGTTAACTCAACAAATCTTAGTGGCTGTGCAAACGCTCACTGAGACCGACAATGTTGCCGTATCAATTAATGCCACCCATTATTGTGTTAAGTCACGTGGGGTCATGGATGTAAATTCTACCACCTCAACCACGGCATTGGGTGGCATATTTAAAACCAATCCACAAACCCGCGCTGAGTTTCTAAGGTGAGTCAAACGATACTAATAACTGGTATTGGTAAACGATTAGGACTTGCTTTAGCAACACATTTTTTGGCGCAAGGCTATCATGTTGTGGGTACGTACCGGACGACATATCCAGCACTTGATGGGTTGAAAAGCCAAGCTGCAGACTTATATCAAGTCGATTTTTACCAGCAGGCGCAAGTTGATGAGTTTGTCGCGTTGATTAAGCATCAATATAGTTCGCTTCGAGCCATTATTCATAATGCGTCAGACTGGCTGCCGGATAACTCTCATGACAGTTCATCGGAGTATAGTTCTGCGCAGGTTATGCTAAAGATGATGACTATTCATGCCAGCATCCCTTATCAAATTAACTTGGCCTGTCAGGGACTATTAAAAAATACCCATAATGAGGCGGGGAACTTCGCTGATATCATCCATTTAAGTGATTATGTTGCTGAAAAAGGCAGTAAAAAGCATATTGCGTACGCAGCCAGTAAGACGGCGATGAACAGTTTAACGTTATCGTTTTCAGCACTGCTAGCCCCAGAGGTAAAGGTAAATTCTATTTCTCCTGCGTTAATCAAGTTTAATGAACATGATGATAACGCTTACAAAGCTAAGGCGATTAACAAGGCACTCTTGGCTAAAGAAGCTGGTTACGAAGAGATTATTCGAGCGATTGAATTCATTCTATCTAGCGAGTATATGACTGGAAGAAATATGCAGTTAGATGGTGGTCGTCATTTAAAGTAATAAGTTAAAAAATGTCACCATTCACTTAAAACATGAGCCTTGCTCCCCCTTCGAGCTAAGGGGGAGCAAGGGCTGCTACTAAGTAAGCTCTGGAGTTAGTAGTAAGTCAATTCTGTCACTTTCCCCCAAAAGACCCGATAGGAAAAGATGGTGTAACCAATGATTGTAGGAATAACGATGATTGCGCCCCAGAGGATGAAGTTAAGCGCTTCTGGCGCTGCTACTGCCTGCCAAATGGTCAACTGCCCGGGCACGATATACGGGAAGAAACTAATCGCTAACCCCGAAAAACATAAGGTAAAAATAGCGACTGTAATGACAAACGGCTGCCAACAATGGTCATCGTGTGTTAACTCACTCAGCTGTTTTATTTTCCTAAACCCAATCACAAAGAGTGCAAAGCATAAAATAGGCAAGGGTAAGATCAGCCATGCATTGTCATTACTCAGCCACGTCTTAAATACATCTGGATTCACCAATGGGTTAATGAATGAAACCGCTACCACACCAATAAAGCAGCCGATGAGTGACTTTTTAGTCCAGTTTATTGCCTTTCGTTGTAAGGTATGTTCCGTTTTCATCACTAACCATGCCGCGCCAATCAAACAATAAGCAGCGGTAACGCCAAGGGCACTGAGTAGGCTAAATAGTACAGCGGCGACAGACTGCTCAAAGCCCATAATGTACATACCGAGCATATACCCCTGGCTGAGTGCAGCCAGTAAAGAACCTAGCTTAAACATTAAATTCCATGTCGGCTTATGGCTAAATGGCGCTTTAACTCTGAAGTCGAACGCTATTCCACGCATAATTAAACTAATTAACAGTAATAAGGTTGGTAGATAAAGTGCTTTGAACACAATGCTGTGTGCTAATGGGAAAGCTATAAGTAATAAACCTACCGCCATGACTAGCCATGTTTCGTTTGCATCCCAAAAAGGGCCGATAGAAGCAATCATCGAATCACATTCGCTATCATTTTTCAGTGGCAATAACATTCCAACGCCTAGGTCATAACCATCTAGAATGGCATATAACAGCACCGAAAGCCCCATTAAACCAACGAAAACAACGGCGAGAGTAGTTTGTTCAAACATGATGGAGCTCCTGTGTGTTAGTTGCGGCTGTTGGCTCGGCATCAAAATCTTCAATCTCGATGGCACGTTTAGCCATGGTGAATAAAGTATGTAAGTAAGCCGCCATTACAATGACATAAATGATCAGGTAAAGGGCAAGAGAAAACGCGACATTGCCCGCCGCAATATCTGTAGCGGCTTCTTTGACGGTTAAAACGCCAGTGACTAGCCAAGGTTGGCGGCCTATTTCGGTGACATACCAACCGGCCAGTGTGGCTATCCAGCCTGAAAACGTCATGGCAACAATCGCTTTTAACAGCCAAGGTGATAAGGTCTTTTGACGCCATAACTTGATACCCGCGAGCCATGAAATAAGCAGCATCAATACCCCGATACCAATCATGATCCTAAATGCGTAAAATACTGGAGCCACGGGCGGGTGATTACCTTCAAACTCGTTGAGCCCTTTTATTTCGCCATTGATGTCATGGGTTAAAATTAAACTCGCTATGCCCGGTAAACCCAGTTCAAAATGGTTGGTTCTCTTCTCTTCATCGACGATAGCAAACAGTAATAATGGAGCGGATTTCTCGGTATGCCAGACACCTTCCATCGCAGCAATTTTTTGTGGCTGATGCTCTAGGGTGTTTAAACCATGTAAATCACCAACGAATGCTTGTAATGGTGTGAGTAACATCGCGACAGTTAGACTTATTTTTAGTGTTAGCTTCGGTGCGCGTTTGTCGTCGCCTTTAAGTAAGCGATAAGCACTGACTCCGGCAATTAAAAACGCAGCGGTGAGACCGGAAGCAATTAACATGTGGCTTAACCGATAGGGAAATGAAGGGTTAAAGATAATGTCTAACCAATCAACGGGAAAGGCAACACCATCGCGCATTTCAAACCCTGTAGGGGTTTGCATCCAAGAGTTCAGCGCCAATATCCAAAAAGCTGACAGACTAGTGCCTATAGCGACGATAATCGTGGATAAGGTATGAATTTTAGGGGGAACACGCTTAATTCCAAATAGCATGATCCCTAGAAAAGAGGCCTCTAAGAAAAAGGCGGTCAGTACTTCATAACCTAATAATGGACCCGCAATGTTCCCCACTTTCTCCATAAATCCGGGCCAATTAGTGCCGAACTGGAATGACATAGTGATGCCCGTAACAACGCCAATAGCAAAAGTCAGCGCAAATATTTTGACCCAGAAGCGATAGGCTCGCATCCAAACCGGGTGTTGGGTTTGGTCGAATCTGATTTTAAAATAAACTAAAAACCAGCTTAGGGCGATGGTAATAGTAGGGAATAAAATATGAAAGCTAATATTCGCTGCAAACTGTATTCTGGAGAGCATTAATGTTTCTAACATAACTATACCTTTGAGGGGGGGGGTGATACACCAATAACCACAGCCCTTGACATGTTAACTAATAGACACTTTATTTGTTGTTACTCAGTAATTTGGACTTCATGTCGATGACTTTACTGACACCGGCACCAAGCTTCATGAGTGTGGTTAGATTGTCTGGATTCATCGATTGTAGTTCGCCAGCCCAATGAGTTACTGTCTCAAGTAAGTCGTGGATCTCATGCATCTGCTGGTGGGCATAAACTTCTTTATCGTTAGTCGGCTCGTCTAACAAATTGTCGCGCAATAGGCTTAAGGTTGGGTCGACTTCACGCTTACGACGTTCTTCGAAAACACGAGTTGCCATTTCCCAAATACTGCCAGCAGGCGAATAATACTCTTTGCGGTCTTTGGGTTTATGATGCACCGAAACTAGGCGCCATGATTGCAGCTCTTTTATGCCCATGCTGACATTGCCGCGTGAAATGTTGAGGGCTTCGGCAATTTCAACGGCACTTAGTGCTTGTTCGTGAATAATAAGTAAACCGTACATTTGGCCTACGGTGCGGTTAAACCCCCAACGACTGCCCATTTCGCCACAGTGCATGACGAAGGACTCTATTTTTGCTGTCATAATCATAATTCGACCTTTCTGAAGTTTCAGTAATTTCTGAAACTATACGCCGAAATTGATTTTGATCAATAAAAATATTTAAATTATTTAATTTGGTATTTTTACCTTGCATTTTAAAGATGGATGTTGAGCGAAGGCGTGGAGGCTCGAAGAGGTGCTGACTGAAGCAAATTGGAGGATCGGTTTCTGTTTTGGATAACTGCATTATCCCGAGCAAACTAAGATAGATATTACTCTTATGTCGGACTTGATTGTGCCGGATTTTAGAATATTAACTTACTAATTATACGCATAAACAATTGAAGTTGATTAACGGTATTGGTTTGATTTAAAGTATGCCGAAATTGGTTATAGCGAATTTTATGTTCGTCGCTTTAGCTGCTAATGGAAGTAAGTAATATTCAACAAGGATAAAAAATGCAAAGAGTGATGTTAATCATATTAGCGTTAGTGATGCTTAGTGGTTGTGCTAGTACTATCAAATCGACTCGTATGGTTGTTGGTAGTGAGTTACCTCAAGAGCATGGTGTTGTGGCTGTTAAAGTCGTTAGTAATACCAATCAGCTTGCCCCACTACACCCTCGATGGACTGAGGTAATCGCTTTTCGTTTAGATAACGCTGAGCAATTAAAGCAAGCGGCGATAGATAAAGCTAAAGCGCATGCTAAAAGTAAAGGAAGAAATTTTTACGAAGATAAAGTGGAGTGGAAACACGATATTTATTCATTAAGAGCCTTGTCAGAAGGAGTCATCGATAGCCAGGTCTTTGTAGGGAGTATGCCAGCAGGCGAGTATATTATTGGTTCACTCCATAGCTTTTATACCGATGGCAATATGAGTTCATGGATCACTATGCCAGTGAACATCTCTGCGGGTAAGTTTAATGTAAAACAAAATAACCTTTCTGATTTAGGTACTGTTGTTTTTCAGCCGTTATTAAGTATTAAAGAGCCATCATTTTGGAATAATCGTTCTGAACAAAAAGCCTATGTTACGCGTATGCCTAGCAAAAAAAGTTTACAAAGTTTTGTTACGACACATTACCCTAAGTTAGCTAAAAAACTCGATCTTTCTAGCATTATTACTTGGCAGCAAGATGATCTTGGGGATTTCCGCTCGCAATTGAGTCAATTATCCCGTGAAAATGCGTATGCAGATCAAACCGCTCATATTAGTGGTGGCCTTTCTAAAGCATTACTCGCAAAGTTTGGTCAGTTGAAGTTATTGGATGAAAACCAACAGTGGGAACATCACGATGTTCCAACTAATAGCCGCCTTTCATCTGCGCTACGTATAGACGATATGTTAATAGTGGGCAGTGAGCTAGGCGCTATATTTATCAAAAACGATAGTAGTAAGCACTGGCAGGAACTTTCTCCAATATCGGCTAAAGAAGCTGTTATGTGGTTTGGTAAGATTGGTAACTCGATTTATGCGTTAACAAGTTCGCGTCAAAACTATTTTGTTTATGATGTGAAGGATATAAGAACTAATTGGCAAAAAGTCGGTACATTTAAGCGTAAGGAACGTTCAGGGTTCTTTGTCCAAAATGGTGGGCTTTACCCTGTTGTTACCGGAAATAATGTATTACGGATAATCAACGATAATGAAAAGTTTGATTTTGACACGATCACCAATACATGGAAAAAATCTAAATCAGAGTCATTGGCGAGCATGCTGCAACTTAAGGATGGGACATTAGTGGGCCTTGAAGTTAGTCAGTGGGACGGTATTGGAAAGCAAACTGTCAGTTTTGATGACGGTGATACATGGTTAAGTTTGAGCCGAAAGTTAAAAACATGGGGCGATCGTAAACCTGATGCAAGCTTACCTGTGGTGCTAGACGGAAATACCATTGTTTCTTTGGGGCGTAGTCGAGATAAGTCGAATAAAGACCTAATACTTATTAGTAAAGATAAGACAAAAACTAATAAAAAATACTATTGGAAGGAGCATGGTAAGGTGAAGGAAGGTTGCTATTCTATGCTTCCTAACCTTTCTCAAGGCTCGATGCTATTTTTCCTCTGTGACCAAGGCGAGATTGTTAGCACCAATGACTTAGGCAAGACATGGAAACTTGAGTTAGATATTAATATTGCTGAGATGCAAAAAGAATATGAAGCACTGCTAGCTGCTTTGAAAGAGCAAGAAAAAGAGAAAGAGAAAGAGAAAAAGCAAGAGCAAAGCGGGTCTGAAGCCTAACTTTTGCTTGGTAACTTTATCACATAGCATCGAATTTACTGATGCTGTGTGATATTACGTAAGGGTAACAAACTTTTATCTAACCGAAAACACAACTCAAGTTTAAATCCTTGATGCCGTTATCGATGTTAGCGGTTTACTTCAGTAATATATCATCGTTAATTAGCTTCATCTATCTATGTATCGTGTGATTGCTCACCACAAATTTCCCCTTTAAATGAAGAGTTGATTGGGTCAGCCTTTTAGCCGATAAGCACTGATATCGTTTCTATTATCTAATCAATCCATGCTCAGCAGTATAAGTGACTAGCGAATGGGGTTGTTATGTTATAACATAATGGTTATGGCGTTTACCAAAGTGTCGGTAGTGAGCCGTTTATATATAGAGAGATAGTAGTATGAGTGCAGTTGCAGCGATGCTTGAAAATGAACCTTTAAAAGAGTTAACCCGCCGTCCGGTGACGGGCGATAGCCCTGAAGTGCTTACCGAAATTTATCAAGAAGAAACAAATATCGCGATATGGCAGCGCACATTTTCCAGTGAGCTAACTGTTGCTGTTGATGAATTTATTCGCTCAACGACGCGTAAAAAGACAGTCTTGGCTGTCACACCTGAAAATACTCGAGATGAACTTTGTAAAGCCTTTGGCGCAACTGAAGCTGTTGAAGCACTGAGTGAAGATGTCGCGTTATTGGTTGAGATGTTTTGCGCATTGTTTGGACTAAAACGAGCAGGCTTAAGACTGACTGAACTCGATCGTGCAATGTGTCCTCGCTTTCATGTCGACCGAATACCTTGTCGCCTCATTACAACATATTCTGGGGTGGGGACGCAGTGGCTGGAGCATCATGAAGTTGATCGCACTAAGTTAGGGACTGGTAATGCTGGTATGTCAGATGAAACCTCGGGGTTGTTTTCAGATGAAAGTAAAGTGATGCAGCTTAACCATGGTGATGTCGCGCTAATGAAAGGCGAGTTATGGGATGACCATGAAGGAGCTGGACTAGTTCATCGTTCACCTACGTTAATCAATGGTGAGCGCCGTTTGATTGTAACGCTCGACTTCATCGCTGAATAATCAAAAGGAATAGATTAGTGAGAAAAGGACAAGAAATCACAGATAAGTTATCGATCAGTTTATCAGCGCTGTGCGTTGTTCATTGTTTAGCCTTACCTGTGTTATTGCTGTTATTACCGAGTTTAGAAGCGTTACAGCTACATAATGAAGCGGTACACATATGGTTATTGATCGCAGTTACGCCAATCAGTATTTATGCATTAATCAATGGGTGTAATAAACACAAACGCTATCAGTTGTTGACGGTGGGTACCTGTGGCTTATTAACGTTGATCCTAGCTGCGGTATTTGGTCATGATATTGCTGGTGAAGCCGGAGAGAAGGCGTTGACGGTGTTAGGTGCAGGTATTGTTATCGCTGCTCACTGGGGGAACTTTCGTCAGTGCCAAAAACATCGAGGGGCTAGTTGCTCTGAAAGCTCGAGTGAGCATCTTACCTCTGCTTTTGATTCAAAGTAATAAGTTGATTTAAGACTGCTTTGAGGAACGTTAAACTGCTAATAAGAGTTTTCATTTCAATCATCACAAAATACGTATGATTGCCCTTTAAATAAAGTGTAAGTTTGGCTGGCACAAATAGCGTAAGTGAGTCTCTCTCACTTTATGATGGGTAACCTCCAAAGTGCATGACCCTTCAGCGCAATTGATGTCAGCTTGTTTTTCGTGATGCTATCCCAGTGAGTTCGTTGTTTTTGACTGTGGAAGTTATTATATTAATAGGATTATTGAACTAAAACGGAAGGTTTTGAACTTATAGTTCAAAATAATTGATCAAATGGTTTCTCCGATTACTCTTGATGCGCTTAAAGTGCTTGATGCGATTGAACGTAAGAAAAGCTTTGCAGCTGCGGCCGACGAGTTATTTAAAGTACCGTCTGCCATTTCTTATACGGTGAATAAATTAGAAGACGACTTAGGTGTCGCGATTTTTGATCGAAGTAAGCGTAAAGCCGAGTTAACTGCCATCGGCCAAACCTTAGTTGAACAAGGGCGTGAAATTTTAAAGGCCACAGATGAACTCACGCACATGGCAAAACAATCGGCGAATGGTTGGGAGCTAGAGCTTCGTATTTGCATCGATAGTATTTTGCTATTTGAGCCTATTTATAGATTAATTGCTGAGTTTCAACAACTTCATCCATGGATTAATATTAAAGTCACGGAAGAGGTTTTTGGCGGAACTTGGGATGCGCTCAATGCTGACAATTGTGATTTGGTGATAGGGGCAACAGGGGAGCCATATAGCAAGGGGTTTTCCATTGTCGGTTTGGGGCAAACAGATTTCGTTTTTACAGTGTCAAAAAATCACCCATTGACTCAAGCTCCTCAGCCATTATCCAATGAGTCGATAAAGGCATTCCCCTCGGTAGTAGTTGCTGATAGTTCAAGGAATTTGCCTGCTAGATCGGTAGGATTATTGGATGGGCAGTCTCGTCTTACGGTGCCCAGTGTCGAGAAAAAGATTGAAGCGCACCTTCTTGGTTTAGGTGTTGGTTCATTGCCACTTCATAGAATTAAAACGCTGTTAGCGAGTGGAGAATTGGTTGTACTCACATTGGCTGAAAGTGAAAGCAGGCTAACAAATGTATCGATGGCTTGGCGTAAAGGAAATGAAGGTAAAGCACTAGCTTGGTTTGTGGATAAAGTCCAAGAGATGAAAGGTGAGTTGCTTTAAGTGAGCCTAATGGGTCGGCTCACTATTATATCGGGCGATTAAATAAATGCCGCTTTATTATTAGTAACAAACTCTTGCAGTGTGGTTAGAGGTCGGCCTAAAAGCTTCTCACCGTCCGGGCTTATAATAGCTGCTTGATCCGTTGCAAATACTTCAAATAATTCTAACATGCCTTGTGCTTGCCACTCTGCCCAGCCTGTTGATAGCAATGAATCCAGCGTTTGTTCCGTAGTCGGTGAAACGTAAGCGACCTCTTTGCCTGTAACATTAGTAAAAACTTTAGCCATGTCAGCACCGCTTAATAGCTCTGGTCCGGTTATGTTATACGCCTTATTGTCATGACCTGATGTGGTTAAGATGTTTGCTGCCATTTCACCGATATCTGCAACGTTAAGTGGTGCAAAGCGACCGTCACGCACGCCAAAGTATAATCCACCTTGCTTGATCCCATCAGCCCAGCCAAAGAAGTTTTCTTGGAAAAAGATAGTGCGTAGATGAGTATAATTTAGACCTGATTGCTCCAAGTATTTTTCACCCGCTCTAAACTGGCGAGAAAATAGAATAGACTCATATTCAGCACCAAACACAGAATAGAATAAAAACTGCTTAACCGTATTGGCCTTAACAGCAGCGTCAATGGCATTTTTAGCATGACCTTCACGATCTTCAATATTGCCCGGGATCATAAATACTTTAGTAACACCGCTATACGCTTCTGTTAATGTGTCTGGTTTATCTAGGTCAATTAGTACCGTTTCAATGGATGGGAATTTTTGTTTTAACTGGTTTGCTTTCTCCACGCTACGAACGGCTGCTCGGATAGTACTGTTGGTGTTTTGTTTATTCGTTAATGCTTCGATGGTTGCAACGCCATTATTACCCGCTGCGCCAATAATTAAGATAGTGTCATTGTTCATCATTTTTCTCCAAAGTTTCTTGATCATGTTTAAACCCTTAACGGTTAAGAACCACTGTGATTGATGCACTTTCATGCGATGGAAATATAATAGAGTGAAGTGTTCACAAACAATAACGGAACATTTTGACTGTTGAGTTCAATATATTTGAATTAATGCTAACTCTCTAATTTATTGACTTGCTACCTAACTTTCCATCTAATTTCGTGTAAAAATACTTTGGTTAGTTTCTCCATCGAGGTTTCACTTTGTATCAAGACGTAGCTGTAGATCACTTACCTAGTATTAGTTCAATTAATGAGTTATCAGGATTTAATTTATCGCCTGACATTATTTGGGTGTTTGACTTAGACCGGCATGGCTTTTGGTGGGGGGGTAATCACCCCATTATTAAT
>PIZK01000028.1 GCA_002835545.1 Alteromonadales bacterium alter-6D02 | reverse complement strand
GATGGCACCACAAGCGAAGCTGATTTCACTGTCCATGTTGAGGATGTGCCTCAAGGCTATGAAGATTCAGAAATAGCATTAAACATATTTGTTGCGAACCCTGAACAGACAGTTTCAATTAAAATTGCTGATATTCCAGAAGGCAGTAAAGTAGCAAGTGGTGAAACTCAATTCACTATAACAAATGGTATTGTAATCCTAACGGCTGCCGATATTGCAGCAGGTAAGTTAGATACTTTAACCGTGACACCGCCAGAGCATAGTGATGCTGATTTTGATTTGAATATCACAACTAGCACAGCGAGTGAAGATGGTAGTTTAATCACTACAGATAAAGTGATGACGGTTATTGTTGACGCGGTAGCAGATACACCGAATTTGGCTGTGTCAGTTGATGAATCGAAGGCTAGCCTGGTTGGGAATATTTTTGAGACAAACTTTGACTCTATTACTGAGCAAGATTTTGTTGATTCATTAGAGGGTTGGTCACCAAGAGATGGGGAGCAGATTGAAACGTGGGTTAATGGAAGTAATAAATTCATTGAGTTAAATGAAGACCCTCAGTCGGATGACCCGTACCCTGATGCTACTATGATTACGCGTAGTGTTGATACCGTAGCTGGTGAAACATATACCTTAACATTTAAATATTCACCACGCGGAAATTACGGTGCAGATGTCAACAAGTTTGCTGTCACTGTTGGTGCTGACGGTGTGAATGTAGTGAATGAGGAATATAGTAAAGCGGGCTCGAATTCTGATGGTAATTTTAATGAGGGTTGGGAAACAGCAACTATTACCTTTGTTGGCACTGGCGAAGCAATGGATATCACCTTCGAAGCAACAGGGGTTGATATTAATAATGGACGTGGGATGTATATCGATGACATTTCACTAGATGTTGACGCTATTGTATTGATCCCATTAAATATTCAGTCGTCACTTGTAGATGATGATGGTAGTGAGTCATTAACAGTCAGTATCTCAGAACTTCCTGCAGGGGCACGACTAAATTATGGGACTGAAATAGCAGGGGTCTGGACTGTACCTGTTGCTAACTTAGCTGATATAGCACTGATCATGCCTTCTGTCAGTTCACCAATTCAGGAGGTGAATTTAACTATAACCGCAACCACACTGGAACAGCCAACAGAAAATACAACGGAAGAAGACTACGCTAATAACATGGCCTCAACTCAAGAAACTCTTTCTTTCTGGGTTACGCCTGACGGGAATATCACTATCACATCGCCAGGGCCAGAGGCTAATGATGACGGTTTATCTGATGGAGGTTTGTTTGGCGAGTACTTCGGCTACAATCAATATGCTGAGGGGCATTCAAATTTAGGTAGTCTACGCCAAGTAGAGGGCTATATTGACTCTCAGGCTAATGGTGCCGATATTACGTTTATTTCAACTGAATTAGATTACCAACGTATTGATAAAAAACATGGCAACATCAGTGGTGGTGATTACCTCAATGGTATTCCTACACATCTGCAAGAGTTCTTAAATGACGATGCTAATTCAATGACAGGTACAAGTTCTGACTCATCAACTGATGGCATTATCAAACTGACGGGGAACCTAAATGTTGAAAACTCAGGTAGTTATAAGTTAAACATATCTCATGATGATGGCTTTAGTATTATTATCGACGGTGAGTCAGTAATTTCTTTCGACAAAAATACACCCGTTAAAGATAGTTCTGTGGATATAGAGTTAACTACTGGAATGCATAGTGTGGAAATTATTTATTGGGATCAAGGTGGTAACTACGTATTAGATCTAGAGCTAACTGATTCAGATGATAATAATATTTGGATCGCAGAGAACCTCTCACATGGGCAAAAAGTTGATAGTGGTGATGCGGTTGTTATTGACGTATTAGCTAATGATACAGATTTAAATAATGACTTGATTGATGCTTCTGCCAGTGTGGTCATTGTTACAGCTCCTGAACATGGTACTGTGGTTGTTAATGCTGATGGTACTGTGACCTACACTGCAAATGATGGTTATGCTGGAAGTGATAGCTTTACTTATAAAGCAGTGGATCAAGCGGGTAATGAGTCTGAGCCTGCCACCGTTTCCTTAAGTGTGGTTGCGCCTGCAGATCTTGATCAGGATGATGTAGTTGCACCTACTGGTGATAATGTTATTGAAGGTTCTGACCTCAATGATAGTTTCATGAATAATTCGTACACTGTTAATGATGCATATGATCCTAATTGGGGGACTCATGCATTTGATGATAGTCTTGACAACATCATTAATGCAAAAGCTGCAAACGATCACGTTGAAGGCGGTGCTGGAAACGATACTATCTACTTGGGCGACAGCCATGTTGGAGATTTAGATACAGGTACTGCTCGTCAAGCTGCTGAAGATAAGTTTGAGTCATTCGCTAAGGGAAGTGATGAAAGCCATTTAAATAGAACAAGTAATGCTTGGGAATATGATGACCAAGGTGAGATTGTCTATTATACAAAAGATGACTTGAAAGCTTCTGTAGCTGGTAGTCAAGCTCATGTTGATATTGCGAGTGGCGATAGAGGTGATGACACTATCTACGGTCAAGGCGGTATCGATTTAATCTATGGTGGCGCTGATTCCGATACCCTTTATGGTGGCGCCGATATGGATGTTCTTCGCGGCGGTTCCGGCAATGATTTCCTAATTGGTGGTTCAGGTGATGATGTGCTGATAGGTGGCTTAGACAATGACTCATTAACTGGTGGCAGTGGTAAAGACACCTTCGTGTGGCTAGCTGGCGAAACTGGTACGGACACAGTGACTGACTTTACTGTTGGTGAAGATAAGCTTGATCTAACTGAACTATTACATCTAGATGGTGATGAAAAACTTGATGATTACCTAAGCTTTAGCTCGGATGGTACAAGTACGACTATTTCAATTGGTAAAGATGATAGTGGTGTGGCAGAGCAAACGATTATTCTTGATGGTGTTGATATGCAAGATGCAATTGCAAATAACAATGTGACCGTGTTGAATCAGTTGTTTAACAGTGATGGTGGTGCGCCATTATTAGTTGATACAGTGACAGATGGTTATGTACCACCTAACTCAATTGAAGATGAAATCTAATACTTTTTTGTAAAATAATATCTTTTTATCAGATATTTAATTAAAGAAGTTAGATATAATCAAAAGAAATTAGAATGCTAATAGTTCGCTATTAGCATTCTTTCTATATTTACTAACAAAGGAATTTTTGTGGAGCAACCAGCAACACCATTACCCCAATGGTCAATCAATTCATCACAGCGACTAGAAAGTGACCCATTGTTAGACTGTTTAGTGATTATCACTGAGCACTTTGGCTCGCCTTGTTCGCCTGATGCATTAGCTGCTGGCCTGCCCATGACAGAGGCTGTGCTTCCGCCGGATTTATTACCTCAAGCGGCAATGAGGGCTGGGTTGACAGCTAAATTGAGTCGTAAAGGAATTAATGAAATACCGGATATGCTATTGCCTTGTATTTTATTATTAAAAAATCAAAAAGCTTGTGTTTTACAAGAGTTAGATATTGAAAATAATAAAGCGGTGTTATCTCTTCCTGAAACAGGAGGACAGGAACAACTGACCATTGAAGCGCTTGAGTCTCAATATGTAGGTTATTTGTTTTTAATAAAGCAGCAGTATCGAGGTGACAAGCAGGTTGTTGATGTTCATCATTATCAACATAATGAGCATTGGTTATGGAGTGCGATAAAAACCGGCATCCCTATTTACCGTGATGTCATAATAGCGACAATTTTAATCAACTTTTTTGCTTTAGTGTCGCCACTTTTTGTGATGAATGTGTATGACAAGGTGGTGCCTAATCTAGCATTTGAATCATTGTGGGTGTTGGCGTTAGGTGCTGGCCTAGCTTATATATTTGACTTTATTTTGAAACAGCTTCGAGGCTATTTAATTGATATTGCTGGCAAGCGTATTGATATTACCATGTCTTCTAAATTGTTTTCCAAGGTCATAGGTATTCCACTTGAGCATCGCTCGCCAAGTGTTGGCGGAACCGCTAAACAAGTGAGTGAGTTTGATACGATACGAGATTTTTTATCTTCTGCCACCATCACTGCATTAGTTGATTTACCCTTTGCTATTTTATTTATGGTAATTATTTGGTTGGTTGCAGGTGACTTAGTTGCATTCCCGATTTTGGCTACGATTATCATTATTGGTTATACCCTATTACTCCAACCTAAATTACGTCATGCAATTGAGGAGAGTAGTAAGTTTACCAGTCTACGTCATGGCCACTTAATTGAGAGTTTAAGTGCGATTGAGTCAATTAAAGCCAACGGGGCGGAAGGAATTGTTCAAAAAGCATGGCAGCAAATGCTCGGGCATACATCTCATTGGAATATGAAGTCTAAGAATATTTCAAATTCGGTGTCTAATGTCGCTAGTTTTTTTGTTCAAACTGCCGTTATTGGCGTTATTGTGCTTGGTGTTTATCGTGTCTCAGAAAATATGATTTCGATGGGAGCCATTATTGCTGCCGTTATGTTATCAAGTCGAGCCATTTCACCGATGGCAAAAATAGCAGGCTTATTAACTCGTTCTAATCATACCCTTAGCGCCATGAGGGCTATCGATGGCTTAATGAAACAAGAAGGTGAGTTTGAAAACAAAGGGCAATTAGTCAGCGTTGGGAGGCTTAAAGGTCATATTGTGGCTGAAAAGCTTGGTTTTAATTACCCTGAATGTGAGAAACCTGCACTATACCCTTTATCTATCAGTATCAAGCCTGGTGAAAAAGTTGCGATTATAGGTCGAAATGGTTCAGGTAAAACGACGCTGGCGAAAGTCTTATTAGGTTTATATCAACCATCGACCGGCACCTTGCGATTTGATGGAATAAACCACGGACAAATACACCCTAGTGACCTTCGTCGCAATTATGGCTATTTACCGCAAGAAGTTACATTATTTCACGGGACGATCAGGGATAATATCCTTTTTGGTACTCGTCAGGTGACGGAGTATCAATTAATCCGTGCTGTTCAGCTATCTGGTGTAAGTTTATTTACGGACTTAGATAGTGAAGGCTTGGATATGCAAGTGGGAGAGGGTGGTCAAGCTCTATCGCGTGGTCAGCGTCAATCTGTCGCTTTGGCACGTGCGATATTAAATGATCCTCCGTTATTATTACTTGATGAGCCAACCGCTAGTTTAGATGCACGTGCTGAAAATCAGTTCGTTCGCTCGATGCAGATGACCGGTAAAAATAGAACCATGCTATTGATAACGCATAAAATGCATTTATTAAAATTAGTAGACCGAATCATTGTGCTTGATAGAGGAAGGTTACTTGCTGATGGACCTCGAGATAAGGTTTTAGAGAAGTTGAAGGCTGGAACAGTCGAGGCTGATAAATGAAAGTAACGCAACAAGACCTCGAGATGGCTGATGATGTGTATGGGGCGATGCTTAGTGAGGCGCCAAATATTCATCGTTGGACAATATGGACCTTATCGGCATTAGTATTGACGTTTATTATATGGTCATACTTTGCTGCGTTAGATCAAGTGACTTCAGGGGAGGGTAAAGTCATACCTTCATCACAGGTACAAGTTATTCAAAGTTTAGATGGTGGTATTTTAGAAAAACTATATGTTAGTGAGGGCATGTTAGTTGATAAAAATCAGCCAATAGCTAGAATTGACGACACTCGCTTTCAGTCTGATGTTAAACAACAGGAGCAAGAAGTTGATAGTTTACGAGCTAACATCATTCGTTTAAGAGCTGAACTGGCGAGTATTCTTGTAGGCGACGATGACAATTGGCGTTTACAGATAGAAATCAAAAAGAAGGTGACAGAGTTTCCGCAAGATTTGATAAAGAACTCCCCTCGTCTTGTTGAGCGTCAGCAATATGAATATGATGTACGTTTGGATAACCTAATCAATCAAATTGCAATTCAGGCGACACAGATTCAACAAAAACAGCAAGAGGTGGAAGAGCTGAATTCAAAAATTTCAACGCTTGAAAGAAGCTTCGATTTTGCCAAACGAGAGCTTAACTTAACTAGACCTTTAGCTGAGAAGAATATCGTTCCTGAAATTGAGCTATTGAAGCTCGAAAGAAGTGTAAATGATATAAAAGGTGAACTGAGCTCTATTACGCTATTGCGCCCAAAACTAGAGTCATCGCTTGATGAGACAGTACTTAAGCGACGTGAAACAGTGTTAGTTTATCGGACAGAAATTCGAGCAGAGCTCAATAAGTTACAGAGTGACTTATCACAAATGAATGAAGCACGGGTTGGCATTCAAGATAAAGTCGAAAAGGCGTTGATAACCTCGCCTGTTATCGGGACCATCAAGACAATTCATATTAATACACTAGGTGGCGTTATTAAGCCGGGACAGGCATTAATCGAAATTGTGCCAACACAAGATAAATTATTAATTGAAGCAAAGATTAAGCCTCAGGATATTGCTTTTATCCGACCAGGGCTACCTGCAATTGTTAAAGTGACAGCTTATGACTTTGCTAAATATGGTGGTTTAACCGGTAAAGTTGAGCATATCAGTGCAGATACAACGCAAGACGAAGAGGGTAATAGTTTCTATATCATTCGTGTGAGAACAGACGCGTCAAGTATCATGAAAAAAGATAAAACAGAAATGCCCATAATCCCAGGGATGATGACTTCTGTTGATGTAATTACGGGAAAACGAACTGTTTTAGAGTACATTCTTAACCCAGTGTTAAGAGCTAAACAAACAGCTTTACGAGAACAATAAACTTTAAAGGAAGTTAGCATGCGTTTTTTTAATCGAAAACAACCGTTATATAAAAAAACAATATCGGTATTATCGCTTTCAGTTGCTACTGCATTGGTTTCAAATGTTGTCAGTGGACAGACATTAGAGCAAGCTGTAGCAATGGCCTTAGACACAAATCCAGAAGTTAGGATTGCACTCAGTCGCTTTAAAGTCACTGAAGAGCAGTACAAACAAGCTGCTGCTGGTTATTTACCTACGGTTGATTTGTCTGCAGGTTATGGCTTTGAGGAAACAAATAGCCCTGGCACTCGCCGTGGAGCAAACGATGATGGCCAAGTAGGGCTTAAGCGTGGAGAGTTTTCTCTTAGCATCAAGCAAATGCTGTTTGATGGTTTCTATACCAGTAGTGAGCGCTCTCGTACCGAATTTGAAGCAAGTGCTGAACAATGGCAAGTTTTCTCTACTGCAGAAGATCTGGCACTCGAGGTTGCTAATGCCTACACAGCTGTGTTACAGGCAGAGCAAGTATTAGCGCTATCACGTAAAAACTTAGAATCGCACCAAGTTATTTTTGAACAAATCAAGCAGCGTACTGACTCTGGGTTAGGAAGCGTTGCTGATTTATCTCAAGTGTCGGGTCGTTTAGCCCGTGCTAATGTCAATGTGATTAGCGCAACAAATAATTATCTAGATGCAACGGCTACTTATAAAAAATTAATTGATACTCAGCCTCAAGACTTAATTATTCCAGTGCCTGATGCTGATCTGTTACCAGCATCCAAGCAAGAGGGGCTAACCAGAGCAATCGAGAATCATCCAACGATTAAGTCGGCTGGCAATGATATTGAAGCCACTCGCTACGCTAAAGAGTCTACAAACTCGAGTTATTACCCTACGATTAGTTTTGAGATTGATGCTAACCTCAATAATAATACGGGTGGTGAAGAAGGCATTGATCGGTTAGGTGTCGACGTTGGCGGTCATAATAACAATGCATCAGCAATGATTAGAATGAAGTACAATCTTTATTCAGGAAATAAGCACTCAGCACAAACGCGAGCTGCTGCTTATCGCATCAGTGAGGCTGTTGAAGTAAATCACCGTGCTCATCGTGATGTAACAGAGGGCTATATGCTAGCTTGGAATGCTTACGAATTGTTAGCTTCTCAAAAGACATTTATTCAACAGCATGTTGAGTCATCAAAGGAGACTCAAACATCTTATGAGCAACAGTTTAAGTTAGGGCAACGGAGTTTGTTAGATTTACTTGATACGGAAAATGAGTTGTTTGAAGCGCGAAAAGATTATTTGAGCGCAGAATATCAAGAGATTAATGCTAAGTATCGTTTATTAAATGCTACAGGTCAGTTGTTAGACTCTTTACGTGTGACGCGTTCTTCTTTATGGAACGGTGAAGAGAGTTATGAAGGAGGAGTTAAATAATGAAAGGGTTAATCTCATTGGGAGTATGCTTACTTTTAGCAGGCTGTGGTTCAACCACAGTTTTAGATTTAACTAAACCAACAACTCAAAAAAGTAACCTTAAGGATCTAGATCGTGACGGTGTAATCGAAGCGCGTGAACGATGTGCTGATACCTATACCGGAGCTAATATTGATAATTATGGCTGCAGTAGTATAAAACCCATTAGTGAAAATATTAATTTAGATATTAAATTTGCGAATGCTTCATCTTTTATAAACAGCAGTGATTTTCATAAAATAAAACAAGTTGCTGATTTTATGGGTAAGTTTCCTGGCAGTAAAGTTGTGATAGAGGGGCACTCAAGTCGTCAAGGTAAACGCCAGTTCAACCAAGAACTCTCTGAAAAACGTGCATTAGCGGTAGCTAACGTATTGACTAACCGTTATGGTATTTCTCCAGCTCGAGTTTCATCGATTGGTTATGGCTTTGATAAGCCTGTTAATTCAGCAGATACGGCTGAGGCTCATGCCCAAAATCGACGTATAGTTGCAACACTTAGTGGCACTGATTCGGCGACAGCGATGAAATGGACGATTTATACTGTAGACGAACAGGAATAAGCAAGCTAAGTGCTCATAAAAGCCGCGACTACAATAGCTAAAGTAACCATTGCTTTAGCGTTAGTTATTCCTTCAGCTAAAGCTGAAACAGCGCTATTTGATAAGTCTCGTGTTGTGAATGTTTTAACTGATAATTATGGCTTACGAGCAGGCAAGAGAGGCACAGCCTGGCTGAATATTTTGAACATTGATCAGTCAGTTTCTGATAGAGAAAAATTAGAGAAGGTAAATAACTTTTTTAACTTTTTTCACTTTGTTGACGATATTAAATTGTGGGGAGAAGAGAACTATTGGGCTACCCCGCTTGAGTTTATAGGGGTAAATGGTGGTGATTGCGAAGATTACTCTATTGCTAAATATTTCTCATTGTTAGAGCTAGGTGTTCCGGATAAAAAAATGCGTATTACTATGGTAAAGGCTAAACACCTTAACCAATACCATATGGTACTTGCTTATTATGAAACGCCGACAGCCATCCCAATTATTTTAGATAATTTGGATGGCGAAATAAAATTAGCAACCAAACGGAAAGACCTGTTACCAGTTTACAGTTTTAATGGTACACAGTTATGGTTGAATAAAGAAAAAGGAAAGGGTGTCTTGGCCGGCAAGTCCAGTAGGTTAAAAAAGTGGACTGGCCTAAATCAACGCCTAGGAAAACATAAACTAAGACAGCCTAAGCTAAAATTGGAGTGATAAGTACATGACTTTGTTTCGACAAATAAACTCGTTATTATTTGGACTTTTTTTAGTCGTAATGACCAGTATCGTCTACTTTCAGTTTACTGAAACTAGAAACTTTATGATGCAACAGATGAAGTCTGAGCTGAATAACACCAGTACGTCTTTGGGATTAATGCTAAAACCACACCTTGAAACTGGTGATATGGTTGCTGCTGAAACGTTAGTTAACGTTATCTTTGAGGGCGGTTTTTATCGTAAAGTTACCCTGACATGGTTAGTCGATAATAAACAGCAGAAGTGGGAGAATGAAGTTGTTATCGATGAAGTTCCTGAGTGGTTCTTATCATTAGACTTGTTTGAAGCACAGAAAAAAGAAAGCCTTATCACTTCGGGTTGGATGCAGTTAGCAACGCTAGAGATTGAAGCTCACCCAGGATTTGGCTACCGCGAGCTATGGCGGATTATGAATGATACACTCATGATTTTATCATTCTTATTTATAATCTCTTTAATCATTCTTCGCATTAGGCTTAATAAAATTTTAGAACCGCTTAACAATATTGCAATTCACGCGAAAGGTATTGCGGAGCGTAAGTTTAATAAAGATATGCCACTGCCTTCTACCTCTGAGCTTAAGGACGTTGTGATATCAATTAACTCGATGTCAGGGCAATTAAAGAAAGTCTTTAATACGTTAGACAATGAAGTAGATACTCTACGTAAAGACAGCCTTGTTGATAAAACATCAACCCTACCTAATCGCCAATATTTTTCCGGGCAGCTAAATAGTTGGCTAAGCGAACCCGGTTTTGGTGGTTTAGTCTTATTAAAACTAGATTGGCTAGATGAGATTCATAGCCGCTATGGTTTTCAGGTTCGTGATGAAACTATAAAGATTTTAGCTGAACAAATGCAACAACAATTACCGAAAATTGCTGAATCTACCATAGCCAGAATTGCGAAAAATGAGTTTGCTTTCTTAATCACCAAAGGTGAAAGGGATGAAATTACTAATTATATTCAATCTCTAATTCGATTGGTCAACCAAGAAATGTCAAAGGCTGGGTGTGAGCCTAATAGCAATTTTTATATCGGGGTTAGTGAGCGCCTAGATGATATGAAGCCGACAGATTTATTAGCCCAGTCTGATAATGCTCTGCAACAGGCGATAAAGGATCAAGAAACACTAAAGTGGTTTGATGCAAAAAAACAGCATAAATACACCCGAGAGCAATGGCGTACTAAGTTGTCTCATGCGATTAACAGCAATCGTTTTGTATTCCAATGGCAACCAATTCATCATATTGAAACGGAAGATATCATTCAGCGTGAAGTCTATTGTCGATTAGAAGTTGAAAAACAAGTTTTAAATGCTAGTGTCTTTATGCCTTATATTGAACTGCTGTCATTAGGTAGTGAATTAGATAAGTGTATTTTGAAGTCGATTGTTAATGCTACCTTATTGGTTAAAACCCATGAGCCATTAGCGGTGAACTTAACTAGTGATAGTGTCAAAGATCCTAAGTTCCATTTATGGTTATCGCGATTCTTACAAAGTACAACTAATTCAGAAAAATTGCAGTTCGAAATTCCTGAATCCGTTATCAGTAGTAACCTTGAAGAATGTATTGCTCTTTGTGAAACAATTAAAGAATATGGTTCTGAGTTTGGTATTGATCAATGTGGACGTCGTATAGGTTCACTAAATTATCTACAACAGGTTAAGCCGACTTACGTTAAGCTTGACCAGTCGTTTTCTTTTTATAGTAAAACAGAACAAAATAGTGAACTGTGTAGAGCACTAGTGAATGTAGCTAAAGGACTTGATATTGATGTGATTGTAACGGCAATTGAAGACGAGAAACAGTTACGTAATTTCAAGCCTCTTAATCCTTATGGGTATCAGGGCTATATTTATCCTCCCGTTGAAATAGATCCACACGAGAGGTAACCCTCTGATTCACAATTAAATAAAAAAGGCGGCCTTTTTAAAGGCCGCCTTTTTGATCTAAAGCTTGTTCATTGTTTGATGTAATGCATTCAAACAAGCTTGTCCTAGCTTTTGTGAACGCAAAGGTGACCAGCCAACAAATTCATCTGGTGTCTCAACAGTGTCTTTAAACGGCATTTCAAGCGTCATCACTAATGCATTAAACGTTTCAGCTAAGTAATTAGTACCAACGGTCATAAGCGCTTCGCCATGTTTGTCTTTAGCGTAACCAATTTTAGTTTGAAAATCTGGGCTCGCATTAACTAGGGCTTGCTGATAGAAATCTAATAATGCTTGGCGATCATCATTCCAACTGACGATACCTTCAGAACCTGCAATAAAATTGTATGGTAGTGCTTCATCACCATGAACATCTAAACAGAAATCCATACCAGTTTGCTCCATCTTGCTACGTACGAGTAACACTTCTGGGCTGTGTTCCATTGTGGCAGATTGCCACTCTCGGTTTAAGTTTGCGCCAGCAGCATTGGTACGAAGATTTCCTCGTCGGCTGCCATCAGGGTTCATGTTCGGAACAACATAGAAAACCGCTTTGTTTAGTAATTCGCGCGAGATTGGATCTTCTGGGTCCAGTAATGAATCAAGCATACCTTCCATCCACCATTCAGCCATCGTTTCACCAGGGTGTTGGCGAGCGATCATCCAGCATACTTTTTTGCCTTCACCTTCTTGGCCAATCTTTAAAAGATCCATATCTTGACCGTCAAGTGTGTAACCAAGGTGTATATGTTCGACTAAATCGCTTAATTGTGCATTAGCGATAAGGTCATGATGGCGCTCCATCGAATAAGGTGCAAAGTAAGCAAAGTAAACACTATCACACTCGGGAGTGTGACTGATTGTTAACTCTTGTCCGTCAAATGCTGTTTCTACACGGAACCAGTTCACACGATCATAGGAAGCAACGGCTTGATACCCTTCCCAACCTTTTACATAAGAGGTATCTGCGGCATTGGTAATGGACATAGAGCAAGCTTTGCCTTTAGCGCCCGTTAAGCGATAATGAAACCATTGGCTAAAATCTGAGTTGTTATCTTTTCTTATCGCAAGCTTAATCTCGCCATTTTCATTAATTGATAGGCAATCAATGTTGCCACTATCGAAGTTTTGACTAATTTTCATAACTATCCTTTCCTGCAATTTTTACATGGTTACCATGCGGATTTACGCTCCATAATAGCAGTCAACGGACTGTCATACCACGTTAGTCTATGTTAGATAGTTATTGCGTAATTTATCGACGAATCACACTAAGCACTTATTCTTAGTGGCATGAAAGTTATCATAGCCTTTTTATAGCTGGTTTAATTGGCTCAATAAGAGTTTGTTTGAATATAGGTATAACTCATTGGCTTCAATGATAGCTGAGTGCCCATTTATGGTGATTGCTTGAATGTGGCCTTCTAGAGTCCAATCTTGGTCTAATGATAGCTGAAGATTTCTATGTTTTTGCAACATACGTGATAGGGCTCTATTATTCTTGCTGGCTAAGGCGGCAATAGCGTTGGGGGCTTTTAGCGTAAGTGTGACTCTAAATTTTGCGGTAATGGTGTCAGATTCAAAGTGAATCTCTTTGGCCTTGAGAGAGAAGACATCGTTCTCTAAGGTAATGGCTTGGCTTGCGCCTGTAACTAGAAACAGCATTAGTGCGAATAATTTCAACATGACGGCTCCTTCGTGTCAGTAAACCAATATAGGCCTACTAGTCGTGATTGTATTAGTTGTAACAGCGCTTTGTGGGAGCTTACTTGATTTCTATTGGGTCAACTCATTTGTGTTTTTTACAATAAAGTGCTCACTTTACTTAACTATTCAAAGCGGGATACGCCTAAATTAACTTCATTACAATAACCAAGTGATTTATAGCCCTTTTTAATAGTTTAGTCGGTAAAATAGAAAAAGGGCATTCGCTGTGAATATTTAAGAATAATCAAAATATATCTAAGCGAAGATTAGTTATAACGAACAAAGTAGGTTTTTACCAATTTTAGATAAACAGCAGTAAAACAAACTCTTAGTTGTTATTTAGAAGAAAGTCTCGCTTTATCTATTTGATAATCAAAGAGCAAAAAAAACATAAAATTTTTAAGTGCGTTTATAACAGGTGCTTTAGCGCAGGCCAAAGCAATAGAGGAGGCGTTATCTAACACTATTTACCGTGAAATTTTGGTTGACACTGTGTCAGTTGCACCATAAATTCAAAACACAGCAAACCCTCGATGTGAGGGGGGATAGTGGGGAATGGAAATGAGTAAAGGTGTCGTGCTTTCAGAGGTACGAGAAAAAATTACAGCAATAGATCAGCGGTTGTTACAATTGTTAGCTGAGCGTCGCCAATTGAGTTTAAGTGTAGCTCAATCGAAGGTTGATACCATTAAAGACGTTAGGGATACAGAACGTGAAGAAGAATTGCTGATCGACTTGATTCAGCGAGGGCATAAATTAGGTGTTGATGCTCACTATGTTTCTAAACTCTTTCACGTGATTATAGAAGACTCTGTCTTAAACCAGCAGGCTTGGTTACAAGCTCGTGTTAACAATGAAAATGAATCACCAGCTTGCCGCGTTGCCTTTTTAGGGGCCAAAGGCTCTTATAGTTATTTAGCAAGTCACCGCTATTTCTCTCGTCGAGTTGAAAGTATGATTGAATTAGGGTGTTCAACCTTTGATCAAATTATTAAAAAGGTAGAATCTGGTCAGGCGGAATATGGTGTATTACCAGTCGAAAATACCAGTTCTGGTAGCATCAATGAAGTATATGATTTACTTCAACATACTAGTTTGTCCATTATTGGTGAATTATCCCAACCGGTAGAGCATTGTTTACTGACGTCTCAAAAAGTGGATTTAGAGGCTATTGATACGATTTATTGCCATGCACAGCCTTATCAACAGTGCAGCCAAGTAATGTCTGAGTTGAGTGGTATTAAATTTGAATTTTGTGATAGCACTGCTGCCGCAATGGAAATGGTTCAAGAGCTCAATAAGGGAAATGTTGCTGTTATTGGTTCCCAAGAGGGCGGTCAGCTTTATGGTCTAGAGTCGATTAAAAGTAATATAGCCAACCAAAAAGAGAATCATAGTCGTTTTATTGTTGTTTCACGCAAAGCTGTAGAAGTTGCGGTACAAATTCCAGCAAAGACTACCTTCATTATGTCAACTCAACAACAATCTGGTGCATTAGTTGATGCTCTATTAGTGTTGAAAAATAACAATATTAATATGACTAAATTGGAATCAAGGCCGATTCAAGGTAACCCGTGGGAAGAGATGTTTTATATTGATGTTGATGCAAATTTGCATAGCCCTGCGATGCAATCGGCATTAACAGAACTAGGAAGCATAACTAAACAGATTAAAGTGTTAGGTTGTTACCCTACTGAACATATAACTGCGACAAAAATCCCGGAAGTTTTATTAGAAATCAATACTCCAATCTAATGATTTCTTCAATAAAAGGTATAACTTCAAAGACCATGCTTAGGCATGGTTTTTTTATAATTGCGAAATAAGTACCTTAGAGAGCTAAATTAAACGTAATAAAATGTTTCCAGTAGCATGAATCCTAATAGGTTGATTAAAAAAATAATTTTTTAAATGGTAGAAAAAATAGCCTATTAACTTAGGTTTTAGGCAAAAATTTATTTATTGATTGTGTGCAAAAAATATACTCAGGTGTTATTTTTAATATTCAGCTCGATCGACATTTGTAGCATAAAGTAGATTTTAATCAGGTTGATTAAGTTGAAACTTACAATAAATAGAGAGATGAATATGTTTACCAATAATAAAATTGCGCAAGGCGTTCGCTTTGCTATCTTTGCTGGTTTTACAGCTGCCAGTTTATCTAGTCCTATCGTTTTTGCAGCAGATGAAGAGTCTGTAGAACGCATTCAAGTTACCGGTTCAAGTATTAAGCGTACTGATATGGAAGGGGCGCTTCCGATTGTGAGTATCTCAAAAGAGGATATTGCAAAATCAGGCGTTACCAGTGTGCCAGATTTAGTGGCTCAATTACCTGCGATGCAGGGCTTCACAACTGCTTCTGACTCTGTAGGCGGCGGCGGCGGTGGTGTCCAAAGTGCCTCATTACGTGATTTAGGTGACCAATATACCCTTGTTCTTTTGAATGGCCGTCGGATGGCGCCTTCAGGCTCAGGGAGTACTATCGATTTAAACTCTATCCCTTTACCAGCGATTGAGCGCGTCGAAGTACTAATGGATGGCGCGTCCGCCCTATATGGTTCTGATGCAATTGCCGGTGTTGTTAACTTTATTATGAAACAGGATTTTCAAGGGGTTACTTTAAGTGCTCGAATCGATCGACCACAAGAGTCTGGTGGTGAGAGCGAGAATTTTTCTATTAGTGCTGGTTTAGGTGATTTAAGTCAAGATGGTTATAACCTCATGGCAGCCTATAGTCATGACAGCCAAGGCCGCTTACGCTCTTCTCAGCGAGATTTCTCAAACACTGGGATCTTAGGCTTCTCACACAATGATAATGATTATACGCTCGTGCAAGGTTCTGCGAATGCTGGACCTGGTAATGCATATCTGCGTTTTAAACAATTTGATGACGCGGGAAATGTCATTTTCACCCCAAAACTTGATGATGACGGGAATGAGATTCCAGGAGAGTTTACAGATACGCCAGATTATTATACGCGTAACTTTAACCCGTTTAGAGAGGCTAATGCGGGGGTTTGTGGACCAGACAGTGCGTCGAGTGGCTCGACGTGTGTGTTTGATTATACCAGCACCTTAGAAATATTACCTGAGACGAAGCGTGATAATATCTTTGTTCAAGGCTTATTTGAGTTAAGTGATGAAATGCAAGCCTATGCTAACTACTCATGGTCAAAATTTGAAATGGTCACTCGCATAGCACCTTATCCAACAGGAGGCTTTGTTTTACCACTAGACTCATCTCTAGTCGCCAGTGAAGTATTACCGCACCTAAATGACGATGAAAATGCGAAAATTGCAGCGGGAGATTTAGAGTTAGATCAAGTTGTCGCTCGCTGGAGAACCTTACCTGGGGGTAACAGAACCACTGCTTGGGACACAACCACTAATCATGCGGTAGCGGGATTACGCGGTGAAGTTTCTGAAATCACATTTGATGTTGCTATCACAATGTCGGATGCCGAAAGGGAACAGAATCGATTAACAGGTTACCCGATTGAAGACCCATTTATGGCGTTAGTTACTTCTGGTGAAGTTAATGTGTTTGGTACCTTTGAAGCGCTATCTGATGAAGCAAATATGGCGATAAAAGATACGATGTATAACGGGCCATGGGATAAAACTGATACAAGCATGGCGTCGATTGAAGGCAGTGCTTCTACTGTCATTGGTGAAGTAGAAGCTGGCGAAATCTATCTGGGTGCTGGCTTTGATTATCGTGAAGTGGAATTTACCAGACGTCGATCACAAGCAAATGCCGATGCAATTATTCTTTTTGAGGCGCCCACTGATGAATTCGATATGTCACGTGAGACCTATGGGATGTTTTTGGAGCTAATCGCACCCGTTACCGACGAAATTGAAGTGACGGCGGCAATTCGCTATGACAACATTGGTGCTGTAACAGATCATGACCGTGCGGAAAACAAAGTTGTTAATAAGGATGTGAATGATACCACTTATAAAGTTAGTGGTACTTACCGACCAACCGATGAGTGGTTAATTCGAGCGTCTATTGGTACAGGCTTTAAAGCTGCCACAATGCGCCAAATTGCATCGCCAAGAGAGGACTTCGGTGTGACCTCTGGTAGCTTTGACTGCCCAACAGGTTTAAAACCTGAACTCGCTGCGTTATGTTTCCCTGAACCATTTCAATATCAGGTTTGGTTAGAAGGTAATGCGAACTTAAAGCCTGAAACCTCAGAGCAGTTTTCAACGGGTGTCGTATATGCCCCAGATAATGACTTTAGTTTATCCATTGACTATTGGAGTGTTGATCTTGAGGATCAAGTGACGCGTTTAACGGAAGCTCAGCTATTTGGTGATGCTGTAAAGTATGCTGAATTCTTTACGACTAAGCCTAATTTAGGGACTGGCGGGGATGACCTTGCAATCATTCAAGCTGCAGTTAATATCGGTAAATCGAAAAATAGTGGCTTAGATTGGGCGTTAAATGTGACCAATGAGTTTTCATTTGGTGAACTGAAAACGTCCTTTACGGGTACATATATGATCGAAAGTGAAAGCTTGCGTGCTGGAACTACCGATGTTTGGGATACTAGCCTAGGTAAGTTTGGTAGTAATGATGCCGTTACGTTTAGAACTATTACGCGCTTGAGTAATACGCTAACACATGGTGATTTTGCTCACACGGTTAACTTTAGTTATCGTAGTGGTTATCAGGATCAGTTGGCCACTGGTGGAGATGTTCGCCTTGCCAGTGATATAGATACTGATGCACCTGATATTCAACTAACCGTTCCTTCTTATACAAAGATTGATTATGTAGGTAAGTACTTCGTGACTGAAATGTTTAATGTTACATTGGGTATCAATAATTTAATGGATAAACAGCCGCCATTATCGTTGCGAACTTCTGGAGCTGGGCATCAAGTGGGTTACGATCCTCGCTATACCGACTCACTCGGAAGAACATTTTATTTAGCTGCTGAATACTCATTCTAATAACCACAATAAAAAAACCAAGCATTAAAACAATGCTTGGTTTTTTATTACATCATTAATTGATTACTATTTTAAGTTTTCGTCGAAAAACTCTAGCATTGCGCTATAGAAATCATAACGGTTCTTCTCAATTTGGTAACCATGACCTTCATCACGAACCATTGATTTATATTTAATGCCTGCATCATCAAGAGCATTAGTTAAAGCGTCATACTGTTCCATTGGGCAGCGTTGGTCATCAGAACCATGAGCAATAAATAATTTAGCTTTGATTTTGTCTACATTAAATGATGGAGAGCGTGCTTCTAAGTCTGCTTGGTCACTACCTAGTACTTTATCTAAGAATAAACGGCCGCCTTTACGCGTTGGGATATCGCCTGATTTTTTCATTTCAGGTAGAGAGTATACGCCAACGTATGGTAATCCACATTTATACAGATCTGGTTCTCTCACTACAGCCATCGCTGTTGAGTAACCACCGTATGAACCACCGTATACACAGATACGATCTTTATCAGCAATACCTTGTTTTACAGCCCAAAGAGTCGCGTCGGTTACATCATCTTGCATTTCACGGCCCCATTTACGGTGACCTGACTCTTCGAAAACTTTACCATAGCCACCTGAACCACGGAAGTTTACTTGAACAACAGCATAGCCATTATGTGCTAAGAACTGAGCTTCGTTGTTCCATCCCCAGTTATCACGAGGACCGTGAGGACCACCATGAATCATTACGATTGTAGGTAGGTTTTTCTTCTTGCCTTTAGGTAATGTTACGTAGCCATGTAGTTCAACACCGTCACGAGCTTCCATCTTAAATGGGTTCATGTACGCCATGTCTTTGGCTTTTAATGTTGGTTGTACTGCAGTGTAAAACTTAAGTTTGTTTAGTTTACGGTTGTATGTGTAAAACTCACCTGGGTTAACGTCACTGTTTACATAAATAACTGCTTCGTTATGGTCAGCAGTCATGCTAGTAATAACTACGTTTGAATCTACAAAAGCTGCTTCAAATGATGAGATTAGCTTGCTATACCAATGTTCGCTATCAATAGACTTCCAACGGGCAAAACCATCGTCAAAACCAAAAGCGACTAGCTGACCGTTGTCAGGAGCTCTTCGACTTGAAGTGCCTGCATCAACAGAATCGCTGCGGTAAATGAGTGTTGCTTTCTTTGTGGTTAAATCAAACTCGTGGATGCCAATACGTAAGCTTTTAGCATCGTCGTAATCTGAAGAGAAGTAGAATTTTTGGTCGTCAGCAGAGAAACCTAATACATTAAAACGCGGGTTTTTAACATCTGAGCTTAATGCAAGTTTCTGCCATTGGTTGCCTAAATCTTTATAGTGAAGTGTGAAGTTCACATCGATAGAGTCTTTATCTTCTTGCTCGTAGCTAATTGCTACACGAGGGTTACCGTGAATATTAGCAACATAACCATGTACATCTTCTTTAGGAGAGTCAGGGTTAAACTTCATGGTACCTTTATAAACGTCAAGAACTTGAAGTTTTGCTTTAATAGCTCCGCCTTCATAACGACCTTTTTCGATTAGGATGTGTCTTGGTTGCTCACGTAGTAATGAAACAACTGAAAATCCGCCTGCTTTTTCAGTTAAGTCAATTCGCTTACTGCCGTCAATGTTTGACGAAAACGTACGACCAGGACCGCCTTTCTTGTCCCATAAACCGACAAATTTTCTTACTGAGTAGATAATTCTATCATTGTTAATCCAGCTAACAGCGCCAATACGACGATACTCACCGTAGTCAAAACCTGAAATAACTTTGTTGCTCTTTCGTTCAATAATTGCTAAACGAACCTCAGTATCTTTACGGTAAGTAACAGCAAAGTGCTTACCATCAGGAGAAACGATTACGTTCTCGAATTTACCGTGGCTAAAGAAATCCTTAACCCCATACTTAGTCGATGCGTGTGCAATATTAGTTAGCATTAAGCTAATAAATAAGGCTGCTGCAAACTTCATTAATTTAAAATGCATAAAATGTCCTTTAAATAGTTTGGTTAATTTTAGAGGCACGAACGGTGTCGTACCAAACACGGGGCAAACTATAGGTGGTTTATGATGTTTAGTTATCAAAAAGTTATAAATATAATATAATATTTATATAATTATATTTTAAGTTATTGTTTTTGATGGTTTAATTTCTTATTGCTAGCGACCTTTATTTTGTTGCTTTTTGTGCTGTAGGTAAGCTTTATCAGGTTGGAAAAGGCACCTAAGGAAGAGATATTACAAGTTAGGAATAGAGGGGGAGTTGATTAAGCCGGTGGTTAAGTGTTCAGAATAATAGAGCCAAAGTTTTCACTTTGGCTCCAATGTAAAGTGGCGCGCTATTTTAAGTTCTCATCAAAAAACTCAAGCATTGCACTATAAAAATCATAGCGATTCTTTTCTATTTGATAGCCGTGTCCTTCATCACGAACCATCGATTTATACTTTATGCCAGCTTCATCAAGCGCATCCGTTAAAGCATCGTATTGTTCCATCGGGCAACGTTGATCATCAGAGCCATGTGCGATGAATAGATTTGCTTTAATATTACGTACGTTAAAAGATGGTGAGCGAGCTTCTAAATCAGCTTGATCGTTGCCTAGTACTTTTTCTAAGAAGAGTCGGCCATATTTATGAATTGGGATATCACCGGACTTTTTCATTTCAGGTAACGAGTAGACACCAACATAAGGTAATCCACATTTATATAAATCAGGTTCTCGAACGACTGCCATCGCTGTTGAGTAGCCACCGTATGAACCACCATAAACACAGATACGGTCTTTATCGGCAATACCTTGGTCAATTGCCCATAGAGTAGCATCGGTGACATCGTCTTGCATTTCTCGACCCCACTTACGGTGTCCCGACTCTTCAAATGCTTTTCCGTAACCGCCCGAACCACGGAAGTTAATTTGCACAACAGCGTAGCCATTATGAGCTAAAAATTGAGCTTCAGTATCCCAGCCCCAATTATCTCTAGGGCCGTGTGGTCCACCATGAATTTTGACAATAGTCGGTAGGTTTTTCTTTTTACCTTTGGGTAGAGTCACATAGCCATGTAATTCAACACCGTCGCGAGCTTTCATCGAGAATGGATTCATATAAGCCATGTCACGGGCTTTTAATGCTGGTTGAACGGCTGCGTAAAATTTTAGTTTATTGAATTTACGGTTGTAAGTGTAAAACTCTCCCGAGTTTATATCACTGTTGACATAAATAACGGCTTCGTTATGGTCAGCAGTCATGCTGGTAATGACAACATTTGAATCAACAAATGCAGCTTCAAAAGATGCGATAAGCTGACTGTACCAATGCTTATTATCAATTGATTTCCAGCGAGAAAAGCCATCGTCGTAGCCAAATGCAACGAGTTGACCATTATCTGGAGCGCGGCGTAGTGCTGTACCAACATCAACTTTATCGCTTCGATAAATTAATGATGCTGACTTTTTAGACAGATCAAACTCATGAACACCTAATCTAAGGTTTTCAGGGTCATCATAATCAGAAGAAAAATAAAACTTTTGATCGTCAGCTGAAAAACCAATGACATTAAAGCGCGGCTTTTTGACGTCTGACTCTAAAGCCAGTTTTTGCCATTGATCTCCTAAATCTTTGTAATGTAGTGTGAATGTTACATCTAAAGAGTTTTTATCTTCTAATTCTGTGCTAATTGCGACCCTCGGATTACCGTGAATGTTTGCTACAAAGCCATGTACATCATCCTGTGGGGCGTCAGGGTTAAACTTCATGGTTCCTTTGTAAATATCTAACACTTGAAGTTTGGCCTTTACCGAACCGGCCTCATAACGTCCTTTTTCAATCAAAATGTGTTTTGGCTGATCGCGAAGTAGTGAGACAACAGAAAAGCCGCCAAGCTTCTTGGTCAAATTGATGCGTTTAGTACCATCAATATTGGCAACAAATCGACTGGCTGCCCCACCTTTTTTATCCCATAAGCCTACAAACTTTCTCACAGAGAATATAATTCGTTCATTATTAAGCCAACTAATCGCTCCAATACGTCTATATTCACCGTAATCGAACCCAGATATAACCTTATTGGTCTTTCTGTTTATAATCGCTAGGCGAACTTCAGTATCTTTTCGGTAAGTTACTGCAAAGTGTTTACCGTCTGGTGACACGATAACATTTTGAAACTTGCCATGGCTGAAAAAGTCTTGAACACTGTATTTGGGGGCGGCGACTACCGATGTGACGGTCAGTAATAAACTGATTAGCAAAATACTTGCTAACTTGGTTATATTAAAACTCATATAATATCCTTTTTTTAAGTTTGTATGAAACAGCTTACGTATAAAAATGTTACTTATAAAACAACTCTATTGCTTTCTAATTAAATGCTTTATCTTTGTCTCTTGAGGTATTTTCTTTGAGGCATATATGAGTTTTTTATGGATAACGAAGTCATAATATCGCGCGAGGGGCAGAAATATTTCGGCTTCTTCCCCTGTGTCTATTTTTGTTTTTGTAACGAGGTTATCGGATAGAAGGTAGAGGTACTCAGCGTCTATCTGCCAGTTATTAGTTTTTATACTATTAACAATTAAGTTTGTCGGGTTTGATTGCTTGAAATCACCAGAACGCTCAATAAGCGTTGGTTTACCTAACTGTAACGTAAAGTATTTATTGATACTACAAGCGGACTTAATCGTAATAATGTTTGTTAAGAGTTTATCTAATTTAGATGCAGCAACGTTATAGCGGTACAAGGCCCAGTTATTAGCGTCATCCTTTAGCGAGAGTAATATGGATTGACCGTCACAACTCCAAATAGGACTCCTTACTTCGTTAAATGTTTGATCTAAAATTACTTTTGAATCGGCTTTTGGCTGATTGATGTCTATTAGGTGCAATGAATTATTTCTAATAAATAAAAGGTGGTGATTATCAGGAGAAAAACTTTTATCACTAATAGTCCCCACCTGCTTAAAGTTCGTTAGGCTGTATTGTTTAGATGCAGTCTTAAGCCAAATCTGATCAAACCCACTTCTATTAGATGTAAATGCAATAAACTGTGAATCATTAGATATTGCTGGTGCTACGTCTTTATAGCTCGAATAAATTCGCTGTTCAAAGGTTGGAAAGTAAAGATCGTTGCTGATTGGGGCAGAGATTATTTCACTTGAAAAAAACGCCCCATCAACTAAATAAAAATCGTCAGTCTGGGTCAGAACTGGAAACCGTGTCGGTGACTGAAAATATTTTACAATATCAGTTTCTTTGTTTCTCACATCTACTTCAGATAAGCTATTGTTTTGATTGATTATATATACTTTATTATTATCATTTGACCAAGATAAATAAGTCGGCGTATGAAAATAGGTCTTAAGAAGCCTCTTGTCTTTTGTGTCTATATCTAAAACATAAAGGTGGACCTGATTACTTAAGGTTTTTCTCAAAAATGCTAATTTTGTATTGTCTTTTGATAGTGAAAAGCTAAAGTCATTTTTGTGATCCACTGTCGTAGTCAGTTTCTCTGAGATATTAGTTAATAAATTAAACCGCTCGATATTTGAGTTATAGGCTGACTTTACATTTGAAAAATAAAGCCATTCTTTATCATTGCTTATAGCGAGAGGCGCTAAGTTTTCTGCTGTGCCACAATCAGTTAAATAGTTGGAGTTTTTTTCTCTGCTGTCAAACTCAAACTCAGTACTCCAAATCTCACATTTACCTTCAATACTCTTAGTATAAGCAACGGCTGAATTGCCCTTAATCCAAACTGGAGAGTGAGATTCAAATAATCCTGAGGTCAGGGGAAAAACTTCATTGCTGCCAAGTTTCTTAATTCGTAATTGCCAGGGTTCAAGGTTATTATTACGATGATTATATGCCAAAAAATCCCCGTTTGGAGAAGGGGCTGGAGCCCACTCTTGTCCTCGCTCTATGGTTACAGGCAAATAAGATTGATAGCCTGATGTTAAAGCGGGAGGGCTTTCTTTTAATGTTGAATTAAGTAGGAAGTACCCGATTAAAAGCAAGCAGAAAATACTGGCGAATAATACCGTTATTTTTGTTCCTCTTTTGGACTTTGGTAATGTTGCAAGCTTATCAGTAGTTGCGATGTCATCATCAGTATCTTTGAGTTCGATTGAGCACAGTTGTTCTATCATCGAGCATGGGGCGATTAACTCATAACCACGCTGATGGTGCGTTTTTAAGTACTTAGGGTTTCTATAATCATCTTGTAGCAGCTTTCTGAGTTCAGATATTTTTGTATTGATAGCATGATCGGATACATAGCGTCCTTGCCACACGTTTTCTGTAAGCTGTTCACGGGTGATTAACTGGTTAGGGTTACGTGCAAAAAAAAGTAGTATAGCGGTTTGCTTACCGTCTATTTTTATTTCTTTATCGCAAGTTACCAATAAGCGTTTATCGGCAAAAAGCTTAAAATCACCAATCGTGTATTGTTCATGGGCACTCATAGAAACTTCATTTCATCGGTTAAAGTAGTCGGTAATGATCATCTAGGGGATTGATATTTGCGTCAATAATATCAAGTCCCTTTAGATACATTGGTCAAAAACCCGAATACAGTAATCGATATCTAAATAATATTCTAGTGGCTTTTATGCGAGCTTTTTAATTTTGGTGTATGTATCACTTTATTTTTATTAGATATTAATTGTTGCGACCCCTTTAAGGGTGAGGGTTTGGCACGATACTAAATAATTTAATAAAATCCAATTTTGTAACAAAAAAACACAGACAGGTTAAAAAGTACACCCTAAAGAGAGCTAGGTACATGACAGTATTAGGTGGTTTTAGCTCATTAATGAAACGCTGCCTTGTTTACTATATGTACAGTTTTTTTGTTCATGATAAAAAAACACAATCAAAAAAAATTATTTACATTTTTTAAACATTTTTTTTACCCCTTTAAAAACAGTCGCTTATTGGGGTGGGGTGTTTTCGTGGTTATTTTTTTAACAACTTTTGTATACAAATAGTTTACAAAAATTATTTCGATGGTATTTTATTGGGGTCATACGTTAGTTGTAATGTGCTTAGAGAGATTACTTAAACACTTTTTTACAATTTAGCGCTAATTGATTTTATATAATAAAAATTGAGAGATACTTAATGTTTACTAACAATAAAATTACAAAAGCGGTACGCATTGCGTTAATCGCAGGTGTAGCATCAACATCTTCAGTAGCATTTGCTGCTGACAAAAATGAATCAACGGCTGAGGAAGTAGAACGCGTTGCAGTAACTGGTTCTCGTATCCAGCGTACTGATATGGAAGGTATCAGCCCAATCACAGTAATCAGTCGTGAAGACTTAGAAGTTTCAGGTGAAGTTTCTGTTGCTGACGTATTACGTGATTCAAACTTTAACTCATTTGGTTCATCTTCTGAGTCTTCAGGTACAGGTGGCGGCCAACAAGGTATCGCTGGCGTTAGCTTACGTGGTCTAGGTGCTGACCGTTCTTTAGTTTTAGTAAATGGTAAGCGTGTTGCTCCATCTCCAGCTGCTGGTGGTGGTTCTGCAAACTTAAATGCTATCCCAATGGCTGCTGTTGACCGTATCGAAATCGTTTCAAACGGTGCCTCTGCAATCTACGGTTCAGACGCTATCGGCGGTGTAGTTAACGTAATCTTACGTAAAGATTACGAAGGTGTTTCTGTAGCTGGTGCTGTAGGTCGTCCATCGCAAGAAGGTGGTGACGAGAACCAAATCAGTCTAGTAATGGGTGTTTCTGGTGAGAAAGGCAGCTTCGTAATGTCTGCTGAATTCAGTGACCGTGAAGTAATCTTCAGCCGTGATCGTGAATACACTAAATCAGCTGCTGGCGAAAAGTGGGCTGATAACACAGGTATCAGTTCAAACGCTCGTAACATCCGTCACCTAATTGACACAGATGGCGACGGTGGTTTTGATCGCATTGAGTGGAGTGCATTAGAAGACCAATGTGATACTAGCCTAGGTTTTATCGGTGTTCAGGTTCGTGAAGGTTCACAACCAGGCACAATGTGTGGTTACGATTACTCTAAAATCGCTGCTGAAACTGCTAACCTAACGAACTCTTCTCTATACGCTCGTGGTGTATACGAAGTAAATGATGACGTTACGTTCAATCTAAATACTTTAGCGACACGTACTACTTCATGGGGTCGTTTCGCTCCAGCAGCTGGTAACTTCAACGTTACTGGTACTGACATGGCTAACGACTCAGTTGAGCTAGCTGACGGCGAGTCAGTTGTTGCCTCTCGCGCTTACTGGCGTTTCACTGACAACGGTCCTCGTGATCAACGTACAGATGGTTCTAACTTTGATATGAACATGTACCTTGACGGTCTAACTGACTGGGGTACTTGGACAGTGGGTTATCACCGTAACGTTGCTAACATCACTAACTTAGGTAGTGGTTACATCAACCGTCCATTCGCGGAGCAATTCGCTGCTGAAGGTACGTTAACTGATGAGCGCTCTATCGCGTTAATGTCACACACTATCTCTACATTCAACAAAACTGACTACGCAAGTGTAAATGCTGGTTTAGGTATCGATTCATTATTCACTATCGGTGGTAACGATGTTGGTGCTTACTTCTACGCTGAGCGTACTGAGACAACTTACGTTTCACAAGCTGATGACTTAAGTAATGCATCTGCTGTAATCGGTTCTGCTGGTGGTTCTGCTAAAGGTGAGCGTGAAGTTACATCACTAGCTGCTGAATTCTTATTCCCACTTTCTGACGATTTAGAAGTAACACTTGCTGCACGTTACGATGATTTCAGCGATTTCGGTGATAACATCTCTCCACAGTTAGGCGCTACTTATAACATCAACGATGAGTGGAAATTACGTGCAAGCATTGGTGAAGGTTTCCGTGCTCCTACTTTTGCAAACCTTTATTCACAATCTGAAGGTTTCCCATGGTTATTTGTTCCTGGTGTAGGTTGGGGTCAATACCTAACTAAAACTGTTGGTAACGAAGATCTAGACGCAGAAAAATCAGATCAGTTTGCCTTTGGTATTATCGGTGAAATCGTTGACGGTGTATCATTTACACTTGATTACCAACGCATTGAAATCTCAGATATGATTTCTTACGAAAGTGCTGCAAACATTTGGTCTAAGCACCAAGACGGTATTACGCTTAAGCCAAATACTAGCATCACTATGATCGGTAACCTTCCTGAAGAGTTACAAGCAACTTACATCAACGAAGGTGAAATGCGCGCTCAATTCATCGATTTTGATTTACGTGCTGTACAAGAAACTTCATTTGGTGAGTTCCGTCAAAACCTAGCAATCAGCTACACTCTTGACTACTCAACTTTAGAAGAAACTTCGAATGCTGACGGTGAGACACGTGAAGTGTTATTAGATCAAGCCGGTTTACGTGGTTTACCACAATACCGTATGAACTTAGGTTTAGCGTATATCTATGAAGATCACTCTATTACTCTTACAGCTAAGTACATCCCAACTCAGTTAAATCGTTTTGAGTTAAATGAAAACGGTACTAAGTACATTGCTTCAGAAAATGATTCAGCAGTTAGTGGCCAGCACACTAAAATTGCTTCATATACTGACCTTGATATTAACTACACTTGGCAAGCACAAGATAACCTTCGTCTAACTGTTGGTGCACGTAACCTAACAAACGAAGACCCACGCTTTAGAGATGTAGCTGAGTCTCAGTACTCATCAAGCCTATACAGCATCCAAGGCCGTACAGTCTTCGCTGGTTTCAAATACGATTTCTAATTTGAAATGCTAGTCATATTGACTAAAGCGATTAAAAAGCCAGCTTAACAGCTGGCTTTTTTTATGCTCTAAATTTTTAAAACTATATTAAGTGTTAGAAGCTGGTTTAATGAAGCTGACAATCTTATTAATAACAGTATTTAAGTGGCTCTGTTGCTTAAAACCACTTTTAACCCGTGGCTTAAAGTCATGGTCTCCGTCCTCTAACCATAACCAATTGACTTCTTTGTTAAGCGCATAAGAAGCAACTTCTTCTTGGGTGCCTAATTTATCTCTCGTCCCTTGGGCAATCATCAATGGAGCCTTTATGTCTTCTAGGTGTTCTATTCTCAATTTTTCAGGCTTACCAATGGGGTGGAAGGGGTAACCCAAACAAACAACGCCTTGTATAAAATGGTTGAGCTCTGCGTCTTGCTGGGCTGCAACCATACTGGCAATGCGTCCGCCCATTGATTTTCCGCCGATAAAAACAGGTTGGTTGAAGTCTTTGATTAATGAACCATAAAAGTCAACCAGTGCCGGAGCACGATTAGGAGGACGTTTTTTACCATCGACTAATCGCTGTTGCATATATGGAAAGTTAAATCGCGCGACACGTATGCCACTTTCGGCAAGTCCTTTGGCAATTTCTGCCATAAATGCAGACTCGGCATCTGCGCCAGCACCATGAGCAAATAAAAAAATCGGCCCATGCTGTGGCCCGTCAAAGATAAAATCTGGCAAAAGATACTCCTATTAAGCAGTAAGGTATGAAAATGATTAAATATGGCTTAGGGTGAGGTTTGCTAATAAAGCAAAGAAAAGCAGGCTAAGATAACTGTTTCTTAGCTGTTTGCAAGCGCGTATCGCATGATTGATATCTGCTAGTTGTGGCGGAGTATTATTACCTAGTTTGTCGCGCTTTATTTTTATTTTGTCATAACACACAGCGCCACCGAGTTGTCGTTTTAGCGCAAAGGCTAAGGTGGCTAACAATAAGCCGTTACCATAACGGTGCCATAGTTTTGCTTGGCTCAAGCCTTGCTTAAGGTTTGAAAAGCCGTAAAGCAGCGCTAAATGAAGTGAGGTCAAAAGTAGCGCGGGCAAGTGAATGATCGTTGCTAACGCTGTGCTGACCTTACCGAAATGACGATAGAGCGTTTTTTTTGGGTTCCAGTAACGTGCTAATGCACCGATAGTCGCACAAATTAATGTTGGGTATATACCAACAACCGCATAAATAAGGATCAGGCTAAAGTAACTTTGGACTAATCGTTGGCTTAACCCTTCAATTGACGCTTTCACTATCCCCATGGTCGACAGGTTATTACAATCTCTAATGCATAGCGTCGTTAACTGTTCTCTTGCTAATACTTTATGTTGCTGGTCTAAGCTTTGCTCGATTTTTTTAGCTGCAGATAGTAAAGGGCGACTTGATAGTATCAGAAACAAAAATAGTGCTTCAAAGAACCAAGGGTAGCGGGCAAAGTATAAAATACTACCAGCGATAGAGAGGTTAATTGAAACTAATAATAGTGTGGAGATACCGCCTGAAAGCTTCTGATGCACGGGATTGCGTCGATTGACTTTAGCCGCTAGGTTCTCAGCGATGTAACGAAACAATGTTGCAGGGTGAACCGATGCGCTTAATGTAATAAAGCGCTCTAACAACATCACCCCGAGTAAAATGATTAAACGAATGCTAAGGTCGGTTAATTGCAATTGCTCAGGGGTGATATTCATCTGTGAGTAGTGACTAGTTTAAGTTAGCTTTTTGGCATAGTGGTAGCATTGCAACCACCATATCAGCAGAGTGCTTACCTGCGGTGACTAGGTATTCATCAAAACTGACTTCACTTTGTTTGCCTGCAATATCTGATAATGAACGAACCACTACAAAAGGGACTTCAAACAGGTGACAGGTTTGCGCGATGGCCGCAGCTTCCATTTCACATGCTTGCATTGTCGGGAAGTTTGCGCGAACTTGCTCTACTCGCACAGGATCTGCCATAAAGGTATCACCAGTCGCAATAAGGCCTTCAACGATCTGTACATCATTTTGTGAAATTGCTGTTGCCTCTCGTGCAGCGCGTGCTAATTCAGGGTGTGGAGTAAATGCCGCAGGCATTTTAGGAAGCTGGCCAATTTCATAACCAAACACTGTTAAGTCGGCATCATGGTGGCGAACTTCGCTTCCAATCACAACATCACCAACATTTAGTTTTGGATCAAAACCTCCTGCTGAGCCTGTGTTAATGACACAATCAGGAGCATACTTCTCGATAAGCAGTGTTGCTGACACACTCGCGGCGACCTTACCGATCCCTGAGAGCGACACAACAACCTCAATACCGGCAATAGTGCCTGTATAAAACTCAATACCAGCGTACTTTTCAGTGGTTAAATTTTCAATTTGTTCACGTAATACTGCAACTTCAGGTTCCATTGCGCCAATAATGCCAACTTTCATGGGTGTACTCTTATATGCTTAAATGATTTATTATCAACGATCTTAACTTATCCTTACTCGTGTGCAAACAAAAAAGGCTCCCGAAGGAGTAATGCCGTTCACTTAAGGT
>PIZK01000027.1 GCA_002835545.1 Alteromonadales bacterium alter-6D02 | reverse complement strand
TACTTAACTGATCGGCATTAGGGCTTTGGCCCCTTTTTTTTGGCAGAGTGAGGTCTGACGCTTGCTTACCTTGCTACATCACGTAAAATTACCAACAATTTTTACGATGAACGCATCTTGATGACTAAACAAGCACACATAGGATTAACGGACCCTAAAAGCCCAGATAATGTTGGTGCCGTAATGCGCGCCGCTGGCTGTTATAATGCCAATTCCGTTGTTTATACGGGTAATCGTTTCAATAAAGCTGTTGCCCGTGGGCAAAAGCTACATACCGATACTAAAAATGTAGCCAATCGAATACCACTCAACCACATAGACACATTTCAACAAGCTCTCCCACACGGCGCTGTCCCTGTTGCAATTGAACTCGTTGAGGGAGCAACTTCACTAGTGGAGTATCAGCACCCTGAAAACGCTTTTTATATCTTTGGCCCAGAAGATCGCTCGCTCGATAAAGAAGTCGTTGCTTGGTGCGATGACGTTATTTATATTCCTACGGTTGGTTGCATGAATCTTGCGGCAACTGTTAATGTGGTTTTATACGATAGGATTGCAAAGTTGGGAGCTGAGGCGCAAGGTGATGAACTCATCAAGCAATCACGTGACAATAATAATCGATTGAAAGTGACCTAAATTTGGGAGTCATTATGAACAAAAAGTATATCAATGTAATAGCTTCAACGTTTCTATTTTTTGGACTAATTGCTTGTCAATCTACCCCCCGTGAAGAGCAGCAAGTTGTCACTGTGGCCCCATTTAAAGTATCCTGTGTTGGAGTCGCCAATCAGCAGTGTTTGAATGTATTGGTGGAGGATGAATGGCAATTATTTTACCAACGGATTGATGGTTTTAATTTTTCTGAAGGGCACTATCAAACGATTAAGATAAACAAAGTACCGCGTACTAGTGTTGCCGCAGATCAATCAACTGTTGATTATCAGTTTATATCGCTAATCTCGCGGGCTAAGCAAGTGTTTCTACCGAAGTCGATGTTAACCGCAAAGCGACAGTGGCAGTTAAAATCCGTGTCAACTATTGACGATCTGTTATCACATCCTGGCTTTACAGCGATTGATCAAAAACCCTACCTGACATTATCAAATGAAGGACTAACAGGATTTTCTGGGTGTAATCGTTTTTTTTCATCGGTGGTGAATAGTTTCGAAAGCAATGAGTTTTCAACTTCACACTTAGCATTTTCAACGTTAGGTTCGTCTATGAAAGCTTGTTATCCAAACACTATTGGTCAAATTGAACGAGCGATGCTCAATGCACTATACGACACAGACCAGTTCGTAGTTAACTGGCCTGAGCTAATTTTTTATAGTAAGGGAAAACAAGTCGCAAGTTTTGTTGCCAGTGATTGGGACTAATAATGAGTGTAAGAATAATTGCTGCTGTGGCTTTCGTAGCCGTCACATTTTTATTTAGCCAAATGGCCTTTTCAATGCCGCGAGGGAAAACAATCACTGGGCCTGTTATCGCTCAAGAGCTTCTTACGCGTGACGCTCACTTTTATGATCAATATCGACGATATATTATCGATGAACAAGAGATAAGTTCACTGAGCCGCATCGATGAGTCCTATGAATTTGTCGTATTGTTTGGTACATGGTGTCATGACAGTGTAAGAGAAGTACCCAGACTCATAAAATTATTCGAGCGCGGGAATAAAAAATTACAACTTATCGGTGTAAATACGAATAAAGAAGCTGACGAGAAATATCATTTACGCTTTACACCGACATTGATCGTTTATCAGCATGGCCATGAGATTGGACGAATCGTAGAAAAACCCAATCAGACTTGGACAGTCGATATTTTAGATGTCATCAGCCAACGAGAAAATTAATCACAGCGACGGACAACGATAACGTCGCCTTGTTGACGCTGTAAACCTAGCATTGTGATGGTTGATTTGGTTTTTGCTACTGTAACGATTTCTCTTTCACTGTTTATAACGATAGCTATTGCATCGTCGTGTTTTGAAAGTGATATTGTTCTAGATGCTTCATCGGTTATATGTGTCGCACCGTGTTTTTGTGCAATGTCACGTAATTGATTTGTCGAATAGTCACAAGCTATTAATTCTGCGACAGTGTCTAACTCTGGCCAATTACTGTAACAAGCACTTAAAAAAACTGCGCTTAGAGACACAATAATAGTTTTTAGGGGGGAGCGTAGATATTTATTTTTAGTCATTTGGGAGCCATTTAACGAATAACATCAAAAAATATTATCGTTATGTTCAATTATTTAGTATCTTTGCAACAACAATTTTAAAGGAAAGTAACTGTGTCAAAATTTATTATACTCGGCTTAATCATTATTTCTATTTTTTGGTTATTAAATCGTAGCGCTCAAACAAAGAAAAGTGCACAAGTGAACATAGAAATAGGGCAGCAGTTTCTAGAAGCCAATAAACTAGAAGAGGGCGTCCAAGTCACTCCTTCCGGTTTACAGTATAAAGTATTAACAGAAGGTACGGGGGAAGAACACCCAACGAGTCGCTCAAAGGTAACCGTACACTACCACGGAACACTTATTGACGGCACCGTCTTTGATAGCTCTGTTGATCGTGGTGAAACAATATCTTTCGGACTTAACCAGGTAATAAAAGGCTGGACAGAAGGTCTACAATTAATGGTTGTTGGCCAAAAAACGCGTTTCTATATTCCGAGTGAATTAGGTTATCAAAACCGAAGCACGGGCTCGATCCCTCCTGGTTCTGTTCTTATTTTTGACGTTGAACTATTTGAATTTAAATAATCATTTTAACTACTTTTGGGGGGCTAACTAAGTTTAATACCTAGTATTAACTTATACTCATTTATGGAACTTATCTTCTTTAGTACAGCATTTGTCTGTGGCTTCGTTATTTTACAGTTAAGATTACCTCCGATGATCGGCTTTTTAGCGGCTGGCTTTATCTTACATTTAGTGGGTTATCAATCAACTGATTTACTACAAAACATTGCAGACTTAGGTGTCACTTTATTACTTTTTACTATCGGTTTAAAATTACGTGTAGAAAGCCTGACCAAAGCTTATGTCTGGGCACCCGCTTCAATCCACATTGTGTTAAGCACCGCCTTATTCTCTGCGTTTATTATGCTTTTAGCGCAGTTCGGGCTACCGCTATTTACTGATTTGACACTTCAAACATCTTTATTGATAGGCTTTGCGTTTAGCTTTTCCAGTACCGTTTTTGCTGTGAAAGTGCTTGAACAGCGCGGTGAAATGGGAAGTTTGCATGGTAAGGTATCCATCGGTATTCTGATAATGCAGGATATCTTTGCTGTTATATTTTTAGCGGTTAGCACAGGAAAAGTTCCAAACTGGTATGCGCTTGGGTTGTTAGTTCTATTACCGCTGATCCGTCC
Source organism: Alteromonadales bacterium alter-6D02 (assembly GCA_002835545.1). Classification (GTDB taxonomy): domain Bacteria; phylum Pseudomonadota; class Gammaproteobacteria; order Enterobacterales; family Psychrobiaceae; genus Psychrobium. Next base: position 79,309 of record PIZK01000027.1, on the reverse strand, counting down.
AATATTTTATGTCATTTTAAGTCGTTCTAAACACGGTGAATTACTTCCGTTGTTTGGCTTCTTTTTTGCTTTATTGATCGGTTATCAAGCATTTGAATTTGCTGGTTTAAAGGGCGATTTGGGTGCACTTATAATAGGTATGATTTTTGCTCCGCATAAGAAAGCAGGGGAGTTAGCTAAATCTTTACTTAACTTTAAAGATTTAATGCTAGTTGGCTTCTTCTTAACCATCGGACTAAATGCAAATCTGACTGCTGAGGCTCTATTTGCTGCTCTAATTATTGTCTTAGTTCTACCTATAAAAGTCATCTTATATTATGTACTGACCAATCAGTTTAAGCTCAGAGCTCGTACGTCATTATTAAGTTCATTCACATTGGCAAACTTTAGTGAGTTTGGTTTGATAGTTTGTGCGCTAGCTGCTTCAAATGACTGGGTTTCTGGTGAGTGGCTCGCGGTTGTTGCTATTGCAGTCTCTATAACGTTCATTTTAGCCTCTCCGTTGAATACCAGTTCAAATGATATTTACGTTAAACTCGAAGAGTTTTTATCGCGCTTTGAGTCTAAAGAACGTTTAGATCAAGAGAGACCAGTAGAGTTAGCGGATACAAAAATTCTTATTTTTGGTATGGGACGTATTGGAACGGGTGCTTATGAAACTATTGCACAGCATTATCCAGACGCTGTTGCAGGTGTCGATATTAACCAAGACAGTATTGTTAGACATCAAGAGAGAGGTCGCAATGTTATTCTTGCTGATGCAACCGATCCAGATTTTTGGCAACGAATTAACCATTCAGAAGTTGAAATGGTCATGTTAGCGATGCCAAAGCATATTCAAAACATCTCTGCTTTGGAACAATTAAAAGCATCTGGTTTTGACGGTCAAGTTTCTGCTATTGCAAATTACCCTGATCAACAGAGCGAGCTTGAAAAGATGGGCGTACATTCTACTTATAACTTCTATTTAGAAGCCGGTAGTGGATTTGCGGAACATGTTACAGAAAAACTATTTAACAAACCTATTTAAACTAGGTTGATAGTTGAAAAGAAAAGGGAGCTTGTCGCTCCCTTTTCTTATTATTACGATTAGTTATTCTTTTTATCATCAGATGGTCGGTTCTTTTCACATAAACCGATGAGAAAGTTTCTAATCATTTGGTCACCACAAGGCTTGTATTGTCGTGAACCTGGCTTGCGGAAAAAAGCACTCATCTCAGATTTAGAGAATTTAAAATCTGCAATTTGCATAATCTCTAACAGATCGTCTTCTCGTAACTCGAGTGCGATACGGATTTTTTTGAGGATGATGTTGTTATTAATACGAACTTTTTGTTTCGTTAGCGGTGCTGCAGACTCGTCACGAGGTCCGCGTAACTTTATAATCAAACCATCGAGAAACTGTTCAAGAGTTACATCATCACATTCAACGAAACCTTCTTGTTTTTCGCGCATTAATAAATTGCTGATTTCACCTGCTTTAATTTTTCTGTCAGCTAACTTAAAAATCTCGACCATTGATGCTTCACGTAGATTCAAAGCATAGCGTAGGCGGCGTAAAACTAAATTATTTATCATGATTCTGTCTCTTAAAATTTGAAGTGGAAAACTATCACAATTTGCATTGTTAATGTAGTTAATTATTTAAAAACTGCCAATCTGTTAATTATAATTGGTACTGAGATTATTTTTTGGCGGCAGATTGTACTGATGTTTGCTCACATTTCACGTACGGACGCGCAATAAATAAACCAAATGACAAATTTATATTTATAAATCAGTAGTTTACACAGGGGATCCGTCAGCGCAAATGAAGCCTTAGTGGGCTGATTAACAACGGAATCAGTCACCAGAGCAGTCACTTAGGTCCCTAATGTCCAATACTCTTAAGTATTGGACATTAGGGGTATCATAAGATAGACTCTGTTTAATTAAGTTTATGATTTGTTATCATTATTATCCTAAGGTTTATATGTACACAGTAACACCACTCATTAATACGTTTTCGGAAATAAAGTATCAGCAACAAGCCATACAAAATAATACGCTGGCCAACGAGTATCCTGCACTGGACACTTTTCTAAATTCCTTGGGCGGTCTCAAATCAACAGCCACAAAAGAATTACTCTTTGTTCTAGAGTTTTTACACATTATGGGACGAAAATCAGACGGCACATTTTTACGATTTAGAAATGAAGCAGAACGTTTGTGTTTATTTTGTTGGCAAGTTCGTGAGAAAGGAATTTTCGATGTTGGTCGTAAAGATATCGAGGCATATATTGATTTTGTCTGGCAGCCGAACAAACAATGGATTGGCTTGTCTGTTCAACAACGTTTTATTGAACACGCTGGAATATTTAAATCCAATCCCAACTGGCGTCCGTTCGTGGCAAAAGTAGCAAAATCTCTAAGTAAAAAAGACCCAAACCGCGTGGCAAATGTAGATGATTATCGGCCGTCGCAAGAATCTTTAACATCTACTTTTACCGCCATCAGCGTATTGTACAAACATGCACAAATGGAAGAAGTTTGTGACAAGAATTATGTTCCTGTCGTTAAACGCAGTTGTCCATTTCTTATTAAGCAAGTTCAACGTAAAACACCAGATACCTTAAGCCAACTTCAATGGGAATATGTCCTTGGAGTGACTAGAGATCACGCTGATAAAGATGCTAAATTTGAACGAAACCTGTTTATTATTGCCACACTTAAAAGCCTCTATCTACGTGTGTCAGAACTTTCCGAACACAGTAAATGGCAACCGAAAATGTCACATTTTACTAAGGATAACGACAACTTTTGGTATTTAACCGTCTTTGGTAAAGGAAATAAGATCCGTGATGTCACAGTACCACCCGCCTACATAAGCTATCTACAACGGTATCGTAAGTATCGTGGATTAATTGGCCTACCTTCTCCAGATGAAGATACCCCGATGCTTAATAAGCTACGCGGTAGCGGTAATATGACGGCGAGACAAATTAGACGGATTGTTGAACAAAGTTTTGATTTAGCAATTACAGCACTCAATAATGATGGTTTTGATGATGACGCTAATTATTTAATGGCTGCGACTACACATTGGTTAAGGCACACCGGAGCAACAGAAGATGCAGGAACTCGACCATTGAAGCATTTAGCAGACGAACTCGGTCATGCTTCATCTGAAACGACAGACAAAAACTATATCCAAACGAATATTAAAGACCGTGCGATGTCAGGGCAAGATCGTAAAGTTTAGAAAGGTTGCTATGTCAGTATATTCGCTATTTGTTTATATATTTTAATAGCTTGAGTCTCTGTTAACTGCCCTACTGACTGACTTTTTCCAAGACTACTTGAAACTCTAATAGCCTCATTCGCTTGGGGCTTGTCTTGGCTTAATGCTTGTAATCCCTGTTCTTGTTGCTGTTTTTCACGGGCTAATTGGGTGACTTGAACGACTTCTTTCTTAAATTCTCCTAAGTCGGGTTTAGGCAAACCCGCCCTATTTTGTGTGATGTGTTGATCGGCTGCTGAATTGGAGGATGACCGAGCCAAAGCTATCTCAGCTCCTGCGACCAAGGGGTTAATCTGTGTCATAAACCCTCCCTCTGTTAGGCATATTGTTTATTTCACTCTATTAGTGTAATACAGATAGACTGATTAAAAAAGAAACATTATTGTGCGGAGCCGCTAAAAATTTCACATAAAAAAAGCACAGATTACTGTGCTTTTAAGATTTGTGTTAGGTGTTAATCAATTTTAACTAATGGCCTACCTGGTTCTGACCATTTGACATGGAATTTCTTACCAGCCGGTTGATCGATTCGCTCAAATGTGTGAGCACCGAAGTAGTCTCGCTGCCCTTGTAATAAATTCGCTGGCAGCGTTTCAGTACGGTAAGAGTCATAATACGCTAAAGCTGAACTAAAACCACCACAAGGAATGCCATTAAGGGTCGCACTTGCAATGGCTTGACGCCAGTTATGCTGATATTTAGCAACTTCGCCAGAGAAATAACTATCGAGTAATAAGTTACCTAATTCATCATCACGGTCATACGCATCGGTAATTTTTTGTAAAAAGGCAGCACGGATAATACAGCCAGCACGCCAAATTTTGGCAATACCGCCGAAATCTAAAGGCCATTTTTGCTGTCTCGCTGCTAACTTAATTAGTTGAAAGCCTTGGGCGTAAGCAACAATCTTCGAGCAATATAATGCATCATGTAATTGTTCAATAGATTGTAGTCGTTGTTCTTCACTAACCACTTGCGGCTCAGGCCCTTCTAGCAACTTTGCAGCTCTGATACGTGCATGCTTCAATGTCGATAAAGAACGAGCAAATACTGATTGAGCGATGGTTGCTGCCGGGCTTCCTACCTCAAGAGCGCTGACAGCTGTCCACAAGCCAGTGCCCTTTTGTCCTGCCTTATCGAGGATAATATCGACTAGTGGCTTCCCAGTTTCTGGATCGTCTTGCTCAAGAACTTCAGCAGAAATCTCCATTAAATAACTGTTTAGTACACCTTTATTCCATGTTTTAAAAACAGACGCAATCTGTTTAGGAGTCATGGATAACGATTCGCGCATGACGTGGTAAGCTTCACATATTAACTGCATATCAGCATATTCGATGCCGTTGTGAACCATTTTGACGTAATGACCAGAGCCTGCCGGGCCTATATAGGTTGCACATGGCTCGCCTTGTGGTAGCGGCTGGTCAATTGATGTTCGTTCAAGAGCTTTACCGGTTTCAGGGCAAACCTTTGCAGAAATAGCATGCCAAATAGGCTCGATCCGTGCCCACGCGTATGGGTCACCACTAGGCATTAAAGAAGGGCCGAAACGGGCTCCCACTTCTCCACCCGAAACGGCAGTCGTAAAGAAAATGAATTTACCATGGTATTGCTTTTCACGCTCGATAGTGTCAGTCCATAAGCTGTTACCTGTATCAACAATGATATCGTCGGCACAAATACCAGCATCGATTAATTTATGACAGACATCATCTACGGGTGCTCCCGCAGGAACAGATAAGATAATAAGGTGAGGTGCAGTAAGTTTGCTTAATAGTTCTGTATATGAAGAACATGCAACAATACGAGGGTCTTGCTCTTTACGCTCTATTTTATCTTGAGCAATGATTTCATCAACTTTTTGGTGGTCTAAATCAAAAGCTGCAATTTTATAGCCGTTATCCGCTAGATTTAGCGCAATATTTTTCCCCATGACACCTAAGCCAATAAAGCCGATATCACATAATGGAGTCTGTTCTGTCATACAAATAAACCTAAGATGAGTCGTTTAAATAAAAATACCCTCATATTATAGCTTATCCATTTTTGTAATAATAATACTACATTAAAAAAATTTCACTACGCAATAAGTAGAATACTGTGGCGTACTTCAAAACTAAGTTAAAAACGCGTAATTATATTACGTAAATAAGCAATAAATTGTCTGATATTTCTACATTCGCGATGGTCGCTGATTATATAAAGTGCATTTTGATGTTTTTATAACCTCATACTTTTACTACTTAAGTCATACTCCTTATTGTGGTGTTCTAATTATCAACTAATATAACCTTCTGAACAATAGTATGAATTTTGTTCATTTCCTATGATTAATCAACTTACAGCACATAGGAAACTATAATGAAAACTAAAATTACACTTTGTAGCGCTGCAATAGCATGTTCTCTTTTGTCACTAAATACACAAGCAGCAGTGACTTTATATGAGAACGATGGCATGTCATTTTCTTCTGACGGCCTTGTTAACGTTTTTTACAGCAACAGTTCAATTGAAAAAACTGATGCTACAGGTGCAACATCTGACCGTGACCAATCTCGTGTAAGAATGGGTTTCTTACCAAACAACATTGGCTTTAATTTCGCAAACCAGATGTCCGATGTAAAAGTCGATGTTCGCTCTTCATTTTGGGTTTCTGTTAATGACTCAGATAATAATCGTGACGCGTCACCAAATGATTTAGGTACAGGCACACTTATCGATGTTCGTCAGTTCTACGGTAAAGTGAGCGGCGACTGGGGTGAAGTTTTAATCGGTAAAGATTTTGGTCTATTTAACCGTGAAAACATCATGAACGATCAACTACTATTAGGTTTTGGCCAAACATCTGATTTCTTTGGTTTAGTTGATGGCGGCAATGTATCTTTTGGTAACATCTCAACGGGTTATACTTATACTTTCCCTAAATCTCAAATTACTTACCGCTCTAAAGAAATGAACGGTTTCAAATTTGCAGTTGGTTTAATGGACCCGAATAAAGCAGCAGCAGGATCGTCTGAAGATATGCCACGTTTAGAAGCTGAGTTAATTTATAGCGGTAAAGTAAGCGATGGAGCAGACTTTAAAGCATGGGCAAGTGCAGTAACACAATCATCACAAGTTGCTGGTAAAGATCATGACCAATCAGGTGTCGGCTACGGTGCAAAATTCAGCAGTAACGGCTTCTCACTGACTGCATCAGGTTATCAGTCTGAAGGTTTAGGTCATGTTGCTGGCTTAGATCACCTCGTTGGTTCTGATGACAATGAGTCATCAGGTTTCTTAGTTCAAGGTGCATTCTCTAGTGGCGCAAACCGTTTTGTCTTGACATACGGTGAGTCAGAAAATGAGAACAAGAGCAGCTCATCTGAAGTCACTCACAGTAATGCTGGTGTTGCTTACTTCCGTACACTTTACACTGGCGTAACATTTGTTGCAGAATTTAACAAGACTGAAGTAGAAATGGCTGGTTCACCAATGGGTGAAGAAAACAATACTATAGCATTAGGTGCTGTTCTTACTTTCTAATGAATGAGAACGTAACTTATTAATATTAAAGGGCCTTAATTGGCCCTTTTTTTATCTGTTACTACTAAAGCAACGGTAGTCTACTCCTAAGGTATGATAACTATTGCTTGTTTCTTTGTATGGTTAGGGTACATTAAACTATATTCAAAAGTTTCAGTGAGTTTAGTTATGTATAAAGTGTTAATAGCAGATGACCATCCTTTATTTCGTGATGCTATCGTCAACATCATCGCTGGACGCTTTAGCGACAGTCAGACGTTTGAAACCCCAGACATGGACTCTACGATAGAGTTTGCTAAGTCTAACGATGATATCGACCTTATTTTACTCGATCTAAATATGCCAGGCATGGCTGGCCTTAACGGATTACTAGAGCTACGTAATGAATGCCCTACAACTCCTGTAGTGGTTGTATCAGCGGAAGAAGAAAAACAAACAATCTTACAAACTATTGCATATGGTGCCGTAGGTTTTATTGCCAAATCATCATCTAAGGATACTATTGGCGACGCAATTGAAAGTGTATTCGGCGGTAATGTTTACCTACCCTCTGACATCATTCGTAGCGATGACAGCTCATCAAGCCAATCTGGCTCTCAAAGCAAAGAGTTTAAGGTATGTTCAGAAACGTTATCGTCACTAACACGTCGTCAGCTCATGGTGCTGCGTTGTATGACTAAAGGGGAAGCCAATAAACAAATCGCTTATAACCTTAATATCTCTGAGACAACAGTTAAATCACATGTATCTTCAATTTTGAAAAAATTAGGGGTTTATAACCGTGTTCAAGCTGTTGTGGGTTGTAGTGATATTGACTTTAATCAATACCTTAAGCGGTAGCTGAACATTCACATGCTAAGCAGAGCCCAACTTGAGTAATCAAGTTGGGCTTTTTATTAGCTATGTCGCAGTTAACTGTTACGATTTGTTAATCGTAGCGGTTCTTTAAGAGTAAAGCTGTCTTAACGTCACCGACTTTGATGTGCATCCATGCGTCAAAATCTAACAATCCGTCCCTAATTTTTTCTCCTAACAGTTCTTCCCTTAAAGGCAATTAATACCGGGGCATGTCTCACGCAGAAGTGTCATCTGATACATTTAATACATTGAATTAAAGTAATAAAAATATCTACAACAGTTAACTAAGACATAGCCTTTATATTGGTCAGCTCTATTCTATGCGATAGACTTAGCGGCCTCATTCAATAAATACATCATCGTTGTTTTAAGTTTCATTGGTTTAACGGGCTTATTTAGTAAAAGAATATGTTTTTTCTTTACAAAGTTCTTTAAACTTTGGCTGTAATTGGCGGTGATCATTATCATTGGTAATGACTCCCCTCGTGCTTGTTTTATTTGTTCTGCAACTTGTAACCCTGTGACACCATCATCCAAATGATAATCTAGAATAAGTAAGTCGGCACAGCTGTTAGCTATATCAACTTGATTGGCAAGGTCGCTATAATCCGTTGCAGTGATAACCTCACAGCCCCAATTCGATAAAAGTACTGCCATACCTTCACAAATTGTTTGGTCATTATCAACCACCCATATTTTAGCACCATTAAGGTTATTGTTTGAATGTTGTACTAGCGGATTTAATTGCGATGTTTTCGGTCTAACAATAGTTCCAAGGGGGACTTTGACAGAAAACATTGAACCTTTAAATTGCTCAGATCTAACCTTAATTGGATGTTCAAGAACTGTCGAAAGCTTATCAACAATGGCAAGACCCAAGCCTAATCCATTGCTAAAGGCTTTGGCTGAGCTTTTTAATCGTTTAAATTCTTGGAAAATAACTGACAGCTCATCCTCTGCAATCCCGGCACCATTGTCCCACACTTCAATATAAACATGTTCGTCGGTTCGTCTACAACCAAGTAATACTTTGCCTTGCTCAGTATAACGAAAAGCATTTGAAAGGAAGTTTCTCAATATACGTGCTAACAAGACGCTATCACTATTAACGACCAAGTTTGGCCGCACATAATGGAGCTTTACAGAGTACTGCGGTGCTAAATGACGATACTCTGTCACCAAGTTATCCATCAACTCACCAAGATTAAACGAATTCTTATCCGCTTTAACAACACCAGCATCTAACTTTGAAATATCAACTAAGGTACAAATTAAACTTTCTAAGTCGTCTAATGAATTGGCAATGTTGCCAATGAGTTTGCGTTTATCCGGTGAAGAAATCATATCAGAAACCGAACTGGTGAATAACTTCGCCGCGTTAAGCGGCTGTAATAAATCATGACTAACAGCGGCTAGGAACTTGCTCTTAGATTGGTTGGCTTGTTCTGCTTCTTTTTTTGCTGAAAGAAGGTTGGCTTGAGCTTTACGCCTGTCTTCAACTTCTTTGAGTAATTTATCATTTACATTCTGCAATTCAAAAGTACGCTCAGTGACACGCAATTCCAATTGATCATGTGCACGTTGTAGTGCGAGTGCACTTTCCCGTCGTGATGTAATATTCCTCACTAGGACAAAGAAGCCTAGTACTTGCCCATTGCTATCTTTATTCGGTACATAAGATTTTAGTTGGTAACTAATTCTGTTTTCGAGATCCATCTCTTCTATTTCAAAACTAACACTATTACCAGATAATGCTATTTCTACGTAAGGACGTAACTTGTTATAATCACCTTGAGTACGGCTCTCTTCTAAAGTGACCCCATTTAAACTATCAGGTTGTAAGCCATACCAATCAACGTAAACTCTATTTGTGAATTGAAATTTAAGATCCGCCCCGATGTAAGCAATCATCGCTGGTACATTATCTGTGATCAATCTAAGCCAATTTTTCCTGCGCTCAAGGGACACCGCATATTGATGCCGTTCAGTAATGTCTGTATAGGTTTTAACTAATTGATCATTAGAAATGGCATGTTCACGAACTTCAACAACCATGCCATTAGATAGTTCCTGCACATAAAACGCTTCACCCTCGGATGATTTTGACAATAAATCTAATTCGGTCAAGCTTTGTAGTGTGTTGAAATATGGCGTATTACCCAAAATACTTGGTGAAAGATGGCTAATTTCAGAAAAGCGCTTATTCCATATTTCTACCTTATTATCACCATTAACAAGCACAACACCTTGAGATAGGTTATCTACCAAGCTTTGCAGCATTTGTGATTTTTGCTCTATGGCACGCTCGAAACGTGCAGACTCTGCAACTTTCAACGCGGTGATATCGGTATAGAGCATAACCCAGCCGCCCTCAACGGTAGAGCGTTCATTTAATTGAAACCATCGACCATCATTTAACTGATACACAGGGCTAGTATCAGCATCACCTGGATATGCTTGACGAATAATCCCTCGAACCTTTGCAAGTTCTTTTAAATCACGCAGATTCACGCCTTTGTCTGTTGGTAGGTTTGAATTACGCCAGAAGTTACTAAAATGACTATTTTGTAAAATGATCCGACCTTCATTATCGAGTAAAACAAAAGCATCAGAAATACTTTCTATGGCATCAATAAAACGTTGTTTAAATAGGTTTGACTGTTTGTTCGCTTTAGTTAAATCGCGATTACTTCGTTCAAGCTTGACCAGCGTCTCATTTAACGCTTCGGTTTTTTCACGAACTTGTTTGGCCAAGTGAACAGAATTTTCAAACGTCGAGTAAGCATCGTAACGGTTAGAACCACCTGCTTCGACACGATCAATTAACGCTTGATTTATTTTTGATAATTTTCTATTTTTTTTCTGCGCATCTTCTAATAGTGACACGAGTTCATCATAACTTGGCTTTAATTCACTCATTATCTTCTCCACTAATATATACACCGGTGAATGTTTGGTTTAAGTGAATGCCATTGATGTGTTCACCATAGGTATTAAATCCAACAATGTTGTATTGTTCAAATAATGATTGTGCTGTGATCTCAAGATTTTTTTGCTGAATCTCAAGGCGCCGCAGAATGCAATCGCACGCCAGTACAATGTCATGTTCTCCATGCCGGGCTGTTATATGCATCAATTTTTTACCTAAACGTGCAAACACATCCTCTAAAGTCACCGCAGTTAATACAATGCCACTATCTACGGCACAATAAAACGTCAGGCTATTATCTTGTTCATTAACTTTTTGTATAGAACGGAAATAATAATTACCCCCTACCTTTACCGCTAAGGGGTTGAGTGAAAACACTTCAGGGGTTAGCTGGTCAACAGATAGATTAAGCAGTCTCGCATACTCTATAGCCGCTGGCTCTGCATTGAGTTCATAGATCGTCCTAGTAGGTGAATCTGCAGCGGTAACAACGAGTTTCTCTTGGGCAACGCCAATATGATTTGTTGAAAAAACTTCGAAATTACAGCGAGTATTAACCATGATCACAATCGCACTATCTTGGTAAAATTTACCTCTGTGATAGATATGAGTTTTAGCCAAGTTAATATCATCGCCAGCAGAGCCACCGAAGTGCTCAATTTCTCCTGCTGCTGAATCTAGGCTGTTCAAAAACTGTTCTTCATCTGCTGATAACCCATCAAGGAGTGTCATCATGAAACGTTTATCAAAGCTAGGGTGTTGAGACTGTTCAATTAATTCATTAACGGTGGTATGTGCTTGAACAAGGTTAAACTCAGTGATTGGGTTTATCATCTGAGCTGAAATTTTAAAGTGACTAGATTTAAAGCCTACAGCGATAATGCACTGCGATTCGTACCCTTGATTTGTGATTTCACCTGCTGAAGTACAACCAAAAAGTGGAATGCCAGCAAAAGCCTTGTCCAGTGCAACGCCAAGTTCAGCTAAGCGGTAACAAGTAGAACAAAAAAAGATCACTGCATCTATTGAGTGATCAAATTGCCTCCTTAACTCTTGACTAGCACTGACTGGATCTTTATGTCGTGTAACTGCGGTGATTGTATATTGCTGTGTCATGAAGTCCCTTAATATTAGTAGTGTTATTTTTAATTATTATTACTAATTCTTTAATCATTTCTTGTATATCAGATACGCTTAAGTCAATCGAATCGGTTTCGTGTGTCGACACTAATTCTTTGGCTAATTTATCCTTTGCAGATAATAAGTAGTGTTTTAGATAGTCAGTGTCTTGCTGCAAAGATGTTAACCCCTCAAGTACCGAGCTGATCCTATTTTGTGGATTAATGTCAAACGCGGTATAGATATAGAGTGCATTCTCACCTTTAAGAAAGCGAATATCTGTTGCGTAACACAGCCCTGCCAACCGTGGGGCTAACAATTGGCTCGAACCCGCTAACAGGTAACTCAACACAGTCACTTTGACTGCATGTTGATTTTTAACACTGAAACACAATAGAAAGTGATCTTTGTCATAACAACCGAGCACCTGTTCGATAAACAGATCCTTGCTCGTTTGTTTATTGAATAAAATGCTACTTTTGTCTAATTCTGTCTTGATTGCTTGCTTTAGTGGACTGAACAGGCGGGGAATTTGTTGTGGTGGTGCCTTTGGGTAACTCAATGAATTAATATCAGCGGAGTAGTGACTGCCTTGTTTATTACAAACTAGGAAGCTAGCTGGGAACCCTCGGCCGTTATCATATAAACTAGAGAGACTGGTAGGGGTTTGCGCAGCAGGCTTTGTCATTGACAAGACCGCTTGCTGGTATATTTTTGTCGATGTCACTTCAAGTTTTGATGGCTGACTGCCTGTTGTATTCCTAAGAGCATTTATGTGCCATTTCATTATATGGCTAACTTGGTCTTGCTGTTTTGTACTGTTAATGTTGTTGTTTTCTGAAAGGGTCGCCTTTTCCCCCTCTTGCTCTAAAATATCTACAAGATAACTAATAATACTATCAATGTTCTTGCTCAGATTAGATTGATGAATGAACCTCAGAGCGAATTGCTCAGCTCCGTTTTTAGTTTCATCAAAGGGCAACACTTGAAGCTGATCTTTCACATCAAACCCCTTTATCACACAATAGTTCTGTTTGATGGTTGTAATGTAGCTTACCGGAATCCAACATGAGGTAAGCAGCGTATCGTTAAGTTCAGTACATACCGATTCTTTTAGGATGGATTGTTTTTCTTCATCATTTTTTTCAGGAAGTCTTTCATTAAAGCAGTCACGTTGCGTTAACGCATTCTGTAAGAGATGTATGATTTTATTAAACGAATCTGACGGCTTTACTTCCGCTAGCTCGGTGTACAGAGTAACGCGTTCCGGTCTATAGTGAGTTTGATAATACTCCGTTAATTTATCGACGGTGATGTTCGTCAACTTATCACTGATACCTCCATAAAGAGAAATGCGTTGATTAGAACTATCAAGTGATAATAATTGCGTATAAGACAAAGCCGTATTTCTAAATTTTATGGTTTTCTCTAATGCTTGTAATTCCCTAAAAATAACGCCTTTACCCCCGCTACCATGCACCTCGAAAGGTAAATCCTGTCTAGAAAACGTTGGAGAGAAAATATTTGATACGAGGTAGTCAAATGCTAGCAAAAAGTCGTCGATATAATCACTTTGGCAAAAATAATACGTGATACCGTCTGTGGTACTTGCGTTAATCTTTACACTGGCCAGGGCATTGATTTTAAACAAAGTACTGGGATTAGGAAATCTCGTGCTTCGCCTAAATATAAGATGTTCAATGGCGTGGGCTATACCTGAGTCATCGGTAATTGGCGTTGGTATAGCAAAAACCGCAGTGTAACGAACTAAATCCGATTCTGGTGCAACACTACGGTGCTGGTGTGTTAAAGGTGAGCTAGATACTTTAGTAAAGAACAATGCAACCTCATTTATAACTTAACTCGGACAATATCTTTACTATTATCCCGATAAAGTAAAGGCGTGTCTGGATGTTCAGCTTTAGCAATCGCATCTTTGATTAAGTGCTTGTGAGGAGATTTTGCACACACAGGGTCTGTATTTTCCATGTCACCAGTCATCATATAAGCTTGACAACGACACCCTCCAAAATCATCTGCCTTTTCACTACAGCTGGAGCAAGGTTCTTTCATCCAACTATCACCACGAAACCGATTAAAAGAAAAGTCTTGTTGCCAGATTTCTTCAATGGTTTTATCTTTTACATTTGGAAACTCCAACGGTAGAAGTTTGGCGCTATGACAGGGTAACGCAGATCCGTCAGGAGTTACGGTTAAGAAGGTAGATGCCCAACCATTCATACAAGCCTTGGGTCTGTCTTCGTAATAATCTGGTGTCACAAAGATAAACTGGGGGCCTTGCCCGTTTTGGTTTGCTCGATATTCATTAACTTGCTGTTCCGCTTTATCTAAAGCGGCTTTGCTTGGTAATAAATGGTCCCTGTTATGATAAGCCCAACCATAATATTGTGCCGTGGCTAACTCAACATAATCAGCTTCAAGTTCAGTGGCAAGGTCAAGTATCTGAGGGATTTGTTCAATATTTTGCTTGGAAATAACAAAGTTAAGTACCATTGGGTACCCTTGCGCTTTAACTTGTTGTGCCATTTCGAATTTCTGTTGGTATGCCTTACCTCGACCAGCAATTGCGTCATTGACTTCTGGATCTGCCCCTTGAAAACTAATTTGAATATGGTCTAGCCCAGCTTCCTTAAGTTTTGCAATTCGCTTACTTGTTAGACCAATCCCTGATGTAATCAAGTTAGTGTAAAACCCCAATTGCCTACCATGAGCAACAAGCTCTTCTAGATCTTTACGTAAAAGAGGTTCACCACCCGAAAATCCTAATTGGACGGCCCCCATTTTACGGGCTTGAGTCATAACATCACGCCAAGCTTGCGTGTCAATTTCATCTTTTCTATCGCCCATATCTGTTGGGTTTGAACAGTATGGGCAATGCAATGGGCAGTCATAAGTAAGTTCAGCCAGTAGCCAAAACGGTGGCCCTGCATTAACTAAGGTCGAATCACGCATAGTAAATCCACTTCTTCTCTTCTGCAGTGATTAAAAAATCACAGACATCAGGGGTTAAATCTCCCGCTTCAGGAAATTTAGACTGTAATTTATTTATAATACCAGCCACAGAACTATCACCGTCAACTTGTTCAAGGATTGCACCGGCACTTGGGTTTAGTTTTACCATGCCTTCAGGAAATAGAAGCACAAAGCTATCTTGTGCAGGTTCAAACTGCAAACGGAATAAACGGTTAAACTGAGGTACTTTAGATAAATCAGACATTAAAATATTCCTTGATGATAACTTGGGGTCTCGATTATACCGTGATATGGGGCACGTTTATAATCATAGGCCATAGTCATTGCATCAAGCATTGACCATAAAATATCTAGTTTAAACTGTAGGATGTTAAGGGCATGCGCTTGTTGTTCAGCTGTTTTAAAATGATCAAGGGTGATTTGCAAACCGTGATTCACATCGCGTCTCGCTTGGGATAAACGCATTTGAAAATACTCTAGCCCTTTCTTATCTATCCAAGGATAGTTATCTGGCCAAGAATCTAAACGACTTTGATGAATTTCAGGCGCAAACATTTCTGTTAATGAAGAACAAGCGGCTTCTTCCCAGCTCGCACGACGTGCAAAATTTACATACGCATCAACAGCGAAACGAACACCGGGAAGCACTAACTCTTGTGACAATAGTTGTTCACGAGTGAGGCCAACAGCTTCACCTAATTGTAACCATGCCTCAATACCGCCAAGCGTTTCATCGCCAACACTGCCATCATGATCTAAAATACGCTGTATCCACTGACGGCGAGTATTAATATCTCTACAGTTAGCCATAATAGCGGCGTCTTTAACTGGTATGTTGACTTGATAATAAAATCGATTTGCTACCCATCCTTGGATTTGTTCTTTGCTGCATTCGCCGTTATGCATAGCGATGTGGAATGGGTGATATATATGATACAAGGCCCCTTTCTCACGTAGCTGTTTTTCGAATTGTTCTTTTGTTAAAGGCTGGCTCATAGCAACTCTCTCTTAAATCGTGATTTCTAGACCGTCGGTGGCAATCTCGACACCGTTCTCAATAACGTATTGATGTGCTTTAGAATCTTCATTCAAAATGGGATTGGTGTTATTGATATGTATCAAAATTTTGCGATCAATGTTAAATCGATTTAACAATGATACAGAACCAAACTCTCCATTAACTGGCATGTGTCCCATTTCACTCCCTAGTTTTTCGCCAACGCCTTGACTGATCATTTCATCATCAAGCCATAACGTGCCATCAATAAGCGCACAAGAGGCCCCATCTAACATTTGTTCCACTAGTGGGTTTGTTTCAACAATACCAGGTGCGTAAAATAGCCATTTACCGGTTTTCTCGTCGACAATCTTTAGTCCGATATTATTACCATCGACAACGGCATCACGATACGTTGAGTAAGGCGGCGCATTACTTTCTAGCACAACAGGATAAAAACTTAGCCCACTGACACCAGTTACAGTAAACGCTTGAGTATGATCTGTCCCTATTGTCTTGTAACTAAGACCCCCATGCCAATGAGACAACATGTTAAAAAGGGGATAAGTCGTAGATAAATCTTGATGTACCTCTTTAGTACAATATACATCGAGTGGTAGACCTTCTCGTAAAGTTAACAACCCAGTGGTGTGGTCGACCTGACTATCACAGAGTAAGACTCCACGAATATTGGTCCCACGTGTTTGGTTTTCTGGCCACAACTGTGGAGACTGATTGATTTGTTGTCTTAAATCGGGGGATGCATTAATTAACACCCAATCTTTACCATCAAGACTAACGGCAATTGAAGACTGGGTACGAGGTGTTGCTTTTATAGTGCCTTCTCTAAGGCCCTTACAATTAGCGCAGTGGCAGTTCCATTGAGGAAATCCACCACCTGCAGCTGATCCGAGAACTAATATCTTCATAGCTATTTATACTCGTTTGTTGTGATTTTAATTGAGGATAAAATGGAGGGTAAAAAGGCTACAGAAGTAGCCTTTAGGGTGTTTCTTAGCGATTGCTGATATACAGAGTCACTTCAAAACCTAAACGCATTTCTTCAAACTTTGGCTTAGTCCACATAGCTTTCTCCTTTTGTAGTTTTAGCTAGAGTTTCACTATAGGCTGTCCGCAGAACAAACAAAATCATACTTTGGATTGAATATATCGGTTCGTTGGTTGAGGACACATATTAATTAGCATCAAAAAATCAACTATTTAACTCTCTTCTTATATTTATCAATCACACACAACTTAGGGTCGTTGATGGTTACAACACAATCGAAACACCCAATACATTCACTGTAATTGATACTTCCTGTTTTATTAATAGCATCTATGCCACATTTTTTGCTTTGGCAGAGTTGGCAAGGATTGCCGCATTCTTGACGTCTGCGTATCCATTTAAGCAACGGGAAACGACCAAGTACTCCAAAGCCAGCCCCTAAAGGACATAGATAACGACAGTAGAACTTATGAATTTTTAAACTCAGAATTACAAGGATAATTGCATACACTGTAAAGGGCCAATAGCGCACAAAGTATAAAGTAATAGCCGTTTTGAACGGTTCAACTTCAGCTAATTGACCAGCAAGGGTTAGCGAATAAAAAGCACTGCCAACAAGTCCAAGCAAAAGAATGTACTTGATTGCTCTAGCACGTTGATGGTGGTGAGGTTTTATTTTATATTGCTTAATTTTTAGTTTAGTGGCCAATGTGGTGGCAAACTCTTGTAAAGCACCAAACGGACATAGCCAACCGCAAAAAACACCTCTTCCCCATAAAATCGTAGCAATAAATACAAACAACCAAAGAATGAAAATAATAGGGTCTAGTAAGAATACCTCTATATTAAATCCCTGATATATGGAAAGGAACAATGTGTATATATTTACGACTGAAAGCTGACCTTGGCTATAAAAGCCAATCACCGCAATCACGAAGCACAAGGCAATATGACGTACCTGAATGGTGATGTTCAAAACCCTAATCGTTGTATTAGTGCTAAATCTATCAGGGTTTAAAAATATAAACGTGACAAAAGCTAAGTAGAGGATAGTGATAACGACTTCCAACCAGCGCTGTTGCCATAACTTCAGCCATAACGGTTGTTGTTTTGGTTCAAGAGCAGCCGCATTCTCAACAAACAGTGAATCAGGTAAAGTGAAATCAAAGGTGAGGTGTTCTGTATTTTTAACTAAAAATGATTGGCTATAATCAACTGTAACAGCAAAATTTATTGGCGATGATAGTTCAAATCCAGATTGAGACTTGATGTTTAATACTTTCAAACGCTTGTGAATTGGCAAAGGGCTATTAAAAAATGGGTCGTTAAAACTATAAAAATCGATATCTCGGCTATCTTGTGGCAACCCTGACTGCCCTACTTTAAAACGCTCAGGCGCCGTTTGGGGGATAAAATCATCACTAATAAAGCCATACTCTCCATTATCGATGACCATTAAAGCACTGCTGCCAGGCGCAATACTATCAATTAAACGTCGATACTCATTATCACCTAAAATGTTTCTGCCAACGATGGGAACAGTGATCGGAGCTATGTATAGGTCAATGAGAGGCCCAGCGTCATCATAATCACTTAATGGTTGAGCTAGGTGTGAAAACGCTTGAATAGTGTCCTGCTTGGCCAATGACCAGTGAGCGACCATTCCACGTTCGACTAATTGGTTGAAAGACAAGGGTTCGAAAAGGTTTTCATCTAGAACTTTTGTACTCAAAGGTGCAAAACCCTCGAGCATCGTACGAGCAACTTTAAGCGCTGACGCGATAATTGTATCATTAATCACTAATGCTGAGACTGTCGCTTTTGTTACGCCATCAATGTGAGTCACATCCTTCATCTGACGGTCTCGAGCGTCAACTATAAAGCGCTCTTTGATTGAATGCGATTCAAACTGTTTGATAAATTGAATCATAGGCCTTTCACCAAGCCCATGAATAAAAATGGGTTCGTGGTGGTCTAGCACTTTGATACTGGTTATCACCCCGTGAGGATCAAGGGCAATAAACAAGTTTATTGTTTTACCGGAAAAACCGATGAAATTGGTAAAATGATCTGACTCGAAAGTATAACCAATGAGTTCGTTCAACTGGTAGACACCAGTTATGTTTGGATTTTTTTCGACGCGTTTTACTCGTGTCGCGCTAGGAAATGCTTGTTTAACATCAACGGGGATTGTAGTAACTACGCCCTGCTCTCCAACAAAAGCGATTGCTGGTTGGGCTAATGAGATTATTAAAAACAGAAAAAGCCCTACTATGCTTTTCAATGAATTAATCAGCATAGTAGAGCTCCTTATTATACAACGTCAGCTGGGTTTAGAAGAAACCTAACGGGCTTGTGCTGTAGCTAACTAATAAGTTCTTAGTTTGTTGGTAATGACCAAGCATCATCTTATGAGTCTCACGACCAATACCAGATTTCTTGTAGCCACCAAATGCAGCGTGAGCAGGATATAGATGGTAACAGTTAGTCCAAACACGACCAGCTTCAATACCACGACCCATTCTGTAAGCTTTGTTTGTATCACGAGTCCATACACCAGCACCTAGGCCGTATGCTGTATCGTTTGCAATTTCTAGAGCTTCAGCTTCATCTTTAAAGGTTGTTACAGCGATAACTGGACCAAAAATTTCTTCTTGGAAGATACGCATTGAGTTATTACCTTTAAGAATAGTCGGTTGGATGTAATAACCAGTATCGAAAGAATCACCTAGTGTTTCTTTATCACCACCAGTTAATACTTCAGCGCCTTCGTTAACACCAACTTGTAGATATCCCATGATCTTGTCGAATTGCTCTTTAGAAGCTTGAGCACCAACCATAGTTTCTGTATCAAGTGGGTTACCACGAACAATCTTCTTAGCTTTAGCGATAACGTGTCCCATGAATTCTTCAAAGATGTCTTCTTGAATTAATGCACGAGATGGACAGGTACATACTTCACCTTGGTTAAAGAAACCAAGAACGAAACCTTCAGCACACTTCTCTAGGTAATCATCTTCGTGAGCAACAACATCGTTGAAGTAGATATTAGGAGACTTACCACCTAATTCAACAGTTGATGGGATTAGATTTTCAGCAGCACATTTTAAGATGTGGCTACCTACAGGAGTAGAGCCTGTAAATGCAATTTTCGCAATACGAGTGCTAGTTGCTAATGCTTCACCTGCTTCACGACCAAATCCATTAACAATGTTTAATGTACCCGCTGGTAAGATATCTGCAATAATCTCAGCAAAAACAAGAATACTTACTGGTGTTTGTTCAGCAGGTTTCAATACGATACAGTTACCGGCAGCTAAAGCTGGAGCCAGTTTCCAAGCGGCCATTAGTAATGGGAAGTTCCAAGGAATAATTTGACCAACAACACCTAGCGGCTCGTTGAAGTGGTAAGCAACAGTGTCATCATCGATTTGAGAAAGTGTGCCTTCTTGAGCACGGATACAACCAGCGTAGTAGCGGAAGTGATCAACACATAGTGGAACATCAGCAGCTAATGTTTCACGAACAGCTTTACCATTATCCCAAGTTTCTGCAACAGCAAGCGTTTCTAGGTTAGCTTCGATTGCATCAGCAATTTTTAATAAGATATTTGAACGTTCTGCTACAGAGGTTTTGCCCCAAGCATCTTTTGCAGCGTGTGCAGCATCTAGTGCTAGCTCAATGTCTTTTTCACACGAACGAGGGATTTCACAAAATGCTTCGCCCGTTACTGGCGTAGAATTGGTAAAGTAATTACCGTTTACTGGTGCAACCCACTCACCGCCAATGAAGTTTTCATAACGTGGTTTAAAAGTAACGACAGAACCTTCACTGCCAGGATATGCATAGATCATAGAACACCTCAATAAAAGTGCTAACTTGAATTTTATACCAAGTAGCTTTAGTTGTAATATGTTTGCTAGCGCAAACGTTTTTGTTTTATTAATAGTAGTGTGAGTGTGTTGGTTAAACCTATGCTCCCTTGGCACGGAAAACATCATACCTTAGTAGGAACACCTTAGATATTTACTTTATAACAATGAGTTAGATGTGATTTTTTTATGAGGTAGTACGTAAAAAAGCCAGCAAAGCTGGCTTTTTTACTCATTAAGATAAATTAGAGAGAGCGTACTAATTTATCTTTGCTTGAACATTAACTATTTTGGCAGTTTGAAAGTCCAAACCATGCCACCTTGGTTAAAGCTCTTAACACGCTTAGCAACTTCACCACCCCAAAGTGGAACTGCACCACCCCAGCCTGATAAGATTGACACGTATTGTTCACCATTCATTTTCCAAGTGATTGGAGAACCAACGATACCTGAGCCAGTGTTGAACTTGTATTCAACTTCACCAGTCTTAGCATTAAAGGCCATTAAGTACCCTTCAGGGTTACCCATAAATACTAGATTACCCGCTGTCGCTAATACACCGCCCCATAATGGCGCGTAGTTCTTATGGTTCCAAACTTCTTTACCCGTTTTAGGGTCAATGGCTCGTAACACACCAATGTAATCTTCGTTAATTGATTTGATAGTGAAACCAGCACCTAAGTAAGCAGCACCTTTTTTGTATGCTGTTGGCTCATTCCAGATATCCATTTCCCATTCGTTAGAAGGAACATAGAATAACCCTGTATCCTTACTATAAGCCATAGGCATCCAGTTTTTACCACCTAAGAAAGAAGGTGCAGCAAGTACAGTAGAACCTTTCTTACCGTCTTTACTTAATGCTGGGTTACCAGGGCGAACTGGCTCGTTAAATATCGGACGACCTTTGTCGTCTAAGCCTTTAGCCCAAGTGATCTTATCAACAAACGGGAAACCTCGGATGAAATCACCATTTTCACGGTTTAATACATAGAAGAAACCATTACGATCAGCTGTTGCCGCCGCTTTAACTGTCTTGCGACCGTCTTTGTAGTTAAATGGAATAAGTTCGTTTACACCGTCGTAATCCCAACCATCATGTGGTGTGGTTTGGAAATGCCATTTAATTTTACCCGTGTCAGGGTCAATACCTAGACGTGATGAAGAAAAGTAGTTATCGCCAGGACGTAAGTGAGAGTTCCATGGAGCTGGGTTACCTGTACCAAAGAATAATAAATCAACTTCTGGATCGTATGTACCACCTAGCCACGGAGCAGCACCACCTGATTTCCATAAGTCACCAGTCCATGTTTTGCCAGCTTCGCCACCTGAAATACCGTTTTCCATTTTCTTACGGTTTTTCCAGATATAACCCATGTGACCTTCAACTGTTGGACGTTCCCATGCAATTTGACCAGTCTTTGCATCATACGCACGAATTTTACCAACGATACCAAATTCACCACCTGATACACCTGTGATTACTTTACCTTTTACAACAATTGGTGCTGCTGTAATTGAGTAACCAGCTTTATAGTCTTCTACTTTTTTCTTCCAAACAGTCTTACCTGTCTTATTATTAAGTGCGACTAATTTTGCATCAAGTGTACCGAAGATAACTAAATCATCATAAAGTGCAACACCACGGTTGATAACGTCACAACAAGGCATGATGCCATCAGGTAAACGTGCGTCATATTGCCATAACTCGTCGCCTGTAATTGCATCAATTGCGTAAACACGTGAGTAAGAACCGGTAATATACATTACACCGTCTTTAACAACTGGTTGAGACTCTTGACCACGTTGTTTCTCACCACCAAGTGAAAAACCCCATACTGGACGCATGTCTTTTACAGTTTTAGTGTTAATTAGGGTTAATGGGCTAAAGCGCTGCCCTCGAGGACCTAAACCATTTGATACAACATCGTTAGTTGTGGCTTGGTCATTAATAATGTCTTTATCTGTTACTTTTGCATTAGCACCTGCTGCTAATGTAAAAGCAATTACAGCGGCTACTGCTTTTAGCTTTGTTTTACCTGCACTTATCATTGTATGTTCCTCGCGGGCTTTAGTTATAATGATTGCTCAACGTGATTTAAAATGAATCAATTCGTTGGTTCATGTTATTATTTGAACAGTTATAGTGTATGCATCAATAAAGCGACTGCCCATAACACTGCGGTAGGTAAACGCATCATCACTTAGTATGAAAATGGTTTGTTTTGTCCGATAAGTATCAATTATTTATAGATTTCCAAGCTTGGGAATATCTACAAATATAAAAAAAGGCGTGATTATTAATCACGCCCAAGAAGGAAATTTTGCAGAGTAAATAACGATTCAATTCTTTATGGGTTGTAGTAAGTTGGCTGTTGATAAATGGAACCATACTGCTCAAATATCCGAGCCATTTGGCCATTTTTTACCATTTCAGTAACAACATCACCGATAGCATAACTCAGTTGGCGATAATCACTTTTTACTGCCATGCCAATATCCCATTGTTGACGACCGATTAGAGGGAATGCATTAGTCGCTAGTTCAAAGTTAGCAGGTTGTTCCACTAACAGGTGACTGACTTCACTGCGCAATCCCATGATTGCATCGACCTCTTCAGCGAGCATCGCATCGCGCGCCAAGCGGATATTTGGGTAATGATGAGTGTGTTTAGTCATGGTTCCTCGAAATGCACCAGTAAGATAAAACGCCGGGACGGTATCAACTTCAACACCAATA
This sequence comes from Alteromonadales bacterium alter-6D02, assembly GCA_002835545.1. Taxonomy (GTDB): domain Bacteria; phylum Pseudomonadota; class Gammaproteobacteria; order Enterobacterales; family Psychrobiaceae; genus Psychrobium. The sequence goes on along the minus strand of PIZK01000027.1, from coordinate 55,990 downwards.
TCATGGTATTGAAAAACCGCCATGGTAGACACTTCTTCTATCTTATTTTTATTAAATGCAATTTGCCAAGACTCAGTATGATAAGGAGCAAACATGTGCACTCTATCATGAACCAACTCACCAATATCATCACGCATCTGTGAATAGTCACGATCATAAGGAACGCGCATCATTAAGTCGCTTTTGGTTTTAGTTTGAAAATCTCCCTTCCATAAGGTGTTTCTCAAATCATCTTCCACACTCTCGTCGGCCGTTGTAAAACGCACAGTAAGTTCAACGTTCAGAGACTTAGCAATCTGCTTAGCTATATCAACATCGATACCGTGCGCTTTACCGTCCTTTTCAAATGAAAAAGGCGCAAAATCACGATACACCGAAACTATGAGCTGCTTAGTTTCAATAATATCGTCGTAGGTTCGACCCTGCGCTAAACTGCTAATAGCACTTACGACTAGAAGTGCTATCAATAATATAGTTCTACTCTGCAACACTTACAGACTCTAACCAAGTTCTAATTGCCCAAAGTGCTTCTTGACTAAGGTGTTCTGACATTTTAGGCATATAAACAGCACCATTTCGTACAGCACCGTTTTGAACACGGTAAACGAACCATTCATCGCCATCATAGTCTGCTGGTAACATTCTTAGGTCAGGTGCGATTCCTCCAGAAATACCTTCCAAGCCATGACAACGTGCACAGTTTTGCGTGTAAGCAGATGAACCAATGCGAGTAATTTCGTCTAACATTTTTCCTGTTTGGTCACGGTAAGGGTTAGTTTCTTCCCACTCTGTCCCTAATTGTGGGATAGTCGATGTATCAATCGATTGAGGCGTTACATCACCGTGTGCTGATGCTAAAAATGGTGTTGCACAGATCATAGCTGCAAATATTTTGTTTTTTAGTGACGACTTGTTCATTACCGAATACCTTTTAATATTTTTAATAGGATCATTGTAAAAGTACTCGGCAATCTTGTTTATTCCACTTTAGCTCGGTTGAAAGTCATCCTTTAGGATGAAAAATACACTGAAAGTAACAGCGCAGCTCATCGTAATGTATATATATCAACCACTTAACCTTAATTAATGAAATAACCTACTCTTCAAAAGAACACATTTTAATTATATGCTACGGCTTATGTAAAATTAGAACAGTAAAAATAATATGAAATATTTTCAACAATTTGCAGCCAAATTTACAGCTATACCAGCGCCTAAACTATCTATTTTATTCAAGCCTGCGAAATTAACATCGCTGTGCGTAACCGTTTTATCTGTTTTGATCCCTATCTCTGCTGAACAACTCGTCCTTGATGTCGATTATATCAAAGAAAAACAGCCTGTTATCGCGACGCTGTCAAATTTGGTTAAACCTGCTAGTGACAGTGGCTTTATGGGTTCAACACTTGGCGTTAATGATTCTAATACCACCGGCAAGTTCTTAAATCAGAAGATAGTATTAAATAAAGTTGATATAAGTACACCTCAAACTATCATCTCTACTTTAGAGCAGCAATTTAGTCAAGGTAGTCGTTTTTTTGTAGTCGAGTTATCTCGTGCCAGCTTAAAGCTTGCCAGAGAATGGGCAAGCGATAAGCCCGTTATATTATTTAATATAAACCTTCAAGATGACTTTTTTCGACAACAACAATGCAGTAGCAACACGTTACACACCATTGCGAGTTACGCAATGAAGAATGATGCCCTTGCTCAATGGTTGTTGAAAAGGCGCTTTAATGACGTGCTCGTTGTTACAGGTCAACGTGAAGAAGATAAGCAATTAACAGGTTCATTTAAACGTGCAGCAAAACGTTATGGGATCAAATTAATTAAAGAGAAAACTTGGGACTTTGATTCAGATTTACGTCGTAGCGCCGGGGCAGAGATGCCTTTATTTACCCAGACAAGAAAAGATTATGATGTTGTATTTGTCGCTGATAAACATAAAGACTTTGCTCAATATTTACCATTTAATACCTACCTACCGCGCCCTGTGATTGGCTCTGCTGGGCTAGAAGCATTAGGTTGGCATCGCAATATCGAACAATGGGGAGCAACGCAATTACAAAACCGTTTTATTAAACTTGCTAATAGAGCAATGAATGAAGTCGACTTTAGCGGATACTTGGCTATTCGTACTTTAGCATCAGCCCTTACAAAAACTAATTCAGCAGATCCTGCAAAGTTATTGGGGCATATTAAATCAGATCAATTTGAATTGGCGGCGTATTTAGGTAGAAAACTCTCATACCGTCCGTGGAGCCAGCAACTTCGTATGCCAATAGCACTTGTTCAACCTAATGCACTTATTTCGCAGTCACCACAAGCAGGAATGTTGCACCCGGTCACGGAACTTGACACACTCGGTTTCGATCACAAAGAATCTACTTGTCAATAAGGACTCCCTCAATGATTAATAAAATCTCACATACTATTACAACTAAATTATCTGGTTGTCTTGCGCTTGCCTTATTAAGCTTTGCAGCCCACAGTGCCGAGCTAGCTTATGTCACTAATGAAAAAGATAACAACATTTCAGTAATTGATCTTGCTAGTTTAGATGTGGTTAAAGAAATCCCAGTTGGTCTTCGTCCTAGGGGAATTATTTTCAATAAAGAGCAAACTCTCGCTTATATTTGCGCTAGTGATTCAGATACCGTACAAATTCTTGATTTAGCGACAGATCAAGTTATTGGAGAGCTGCCCTCTGGCGCTGACCCTGAGACTATCGCATTACACCCACATGGTAAGATAATCTATACTGCCAATGAAGATGATGCATTGATGACTATCATTGACATTGAATCACGTAGTGTTATTGGTCAGGTTGACGTTGGTGTAGAACCTGAAGGCTTGGCTGTAAGCCCAGATGGAAGTCTTGCTATTGTGACCTCCGAGACCACTAACATGGTGCATTGGATAGAGACCAAAACAAACACTAATATTGCCAATACACTTGTTGATTCGCGCCCTCGTGCTGCAGAGTTTACCAAAGATGGTTCTCAATTATGGGTCAGCTCGGAGATTGGTGGTACAGTTTCGTTAATTGATGTCGCAAGCAAAAAAATTATTAAAAAATTCAACTTTGCTCTTAACGGTATTCATAAAGATAGAATTCAACCTGTTGGGATTAAATTAACGGCTAACGAGCGTTTTGTTTATGTTGCGTTAGGTCCAGCGAACCATGTCGCTATCATCGATACTAAATCACAAGAAGTCACTAAGTACCTCCTAGTAGGCCGTCGGGTCTGGCAACTTGCATTTAATCATGATCAGTCTTTATTACTGACAACGAATGGGGTTAGTGGCGATGTTTCGGTTATAGATACAGCCAAGCAGAAGGTTATTCGCTCTGTCAAAGTAGGTCGTTATCCTTGGGGTGTGGCAATCCGTCAACTAAGCAAATAACGGGGTGAACTTAGATGACTGCAACACTTGAAATCAATCAAATTAGTTTCAATTATGGTCCGAAAAAGGCCCTAGATAAAGTAACCTTTGCGATCAAGCCTGGTTTCAATGTATTACTTGGCCCTAACGGAGCGGGTAAAAGTACTCTGATTTCCTTGTTAACTAGATTAACTAAAGTCGATTCCGGGAACATTCTTTGCGATGGCTTTGACCTTGAAAAAGAAACTGCGAAAGTAATGCGATTGTTCGGGGTTGTTTTTCAACAATCAACCCTAGATTTGGACTTATCAATTAAACAAAATTTGGTATATCACGGCGCTTTACATGGGTTAAGTGCAAAACAATCCCTGTCTAACGTTATGCCGTTACTTGAAGAGTTTGAACTATCATCTCGTTTAGGTGACAAAGTGCGAAGTTTAAATGGCGGTCATAGGCGTCGTGTTGAGCTAGTCAGAGCATTATTACATAAACCAAAAGTACTCTTACTTGATGAGGCCAGTGTGGGTCTTGATAACCCAAGTCGCCACATGATCATCAACTACTTACGTCAATGTGTAAGGCAAGAGGGTTTAGCTGTGCTCTGGACAACACATTTACTTGATGAAATTAACGCAAGTGATTATTTGATCATGCTTAACCAAGGGCGAGTAGCACAGCAAGGCCAAGTCTCAACACTTTTAGCCCAGTATGCAGTGAATGATGTGCAAGCATTATACGCAGCGTTAACCGATGCTTTTGCATTCAATAAAATATAGCAAATGAGCTTTATATGAACCTGTCACATTACTATGTCGCTTTTCTTGGGATCGTATCACGTGAATTGCACCGTTTTTTCCAACAACGCACCAGATTACTCAGTGCGTTAATCAGACCGCTGCTTTGGCTTGTCGTCTTTGCTGCTGGTTTTAGGGCTGCGCTTGGTGTTTCCATCATGGAGCCTTATGGAACTTATATTACCTATCAAACTTACATTACACCTGGTTTGTGTTGCATGATTATCTTGTTCAATGGAATGCAAAGCTCACTGTCTATGGTCTATGACAGAGAAATGGGAAGTATGAAAGTTTTACTAATGAGTCCACTGCCCCGCCCTTTTTTGCTGTTCTGTAAGGTCTTTGCGACCGCGCTGTTATCATTAATCCAAGTCTACATCTTTTTAGCACTTGCCCAATTGGTCGATGTTGAAATCGATTTTATGGGTTATATAACAGCTATCCCTGCTGTCTTTTTAATTGCACTATTTTTGGGTGCTTTAGGGCTTATGCTATCAAACCTCATTAAGCAATTAGAGAATTTTGCTGGCGTGATGAACTTTGTTATTTTTCCAATGTTTTTTCTATCCAGTGCGCTTTACCCTTTATGGAAAATGAAAGAAGCTAGTTTGTGGTTATACTGGATTTGTCATTACAATCCGTTTAGTTACTGTGTCGAGTTATTACGGTTCGCTCTCTACGAGCAGGCTAATACCGATACTTTGATGGTGTTAATCCCAATCACTTGCGTTGTTGTTGTCCTTGCTCTTGCAAGCTTTAGTCCTAAATCAGGTGGTAGACGGTAGTCATCAAGCTTTTTCAGGGCTTGACACTTAATGTCACTGCCCTGAAGGTATCCCATGTTTCTATGTCTTTTTTAATCTTATCTTTGAGCAGTTAATCGTTTAATTAAATTAGGATTGTAGAAGTGAATAGGTCTCTCGTACGATTTCCTATTTATAAGCAGATTTAACCCTTGTCAAATTAGGTCGCGGATGCCTCTCTAAATGAATGATCTGATCTTCTCCCACTAACCTCAATGATGGTTAGAAATGCTCGCCATTACGCTTACCACTTTCATTCATACCCTAATCACATTTCACCAGATTAACCAATGATAGCTGCGTAAAAACAAAAAAAGGCATAAAACATCACTGCTTTATGCCTTTGAGTAAATTATTAATTAATATTAGAACTGGTAGCTTAATTCTACAGATACTGACCTTGGTTTTGCTGGTCCAACAAAATACGGGTCTTCAATATCAGGGTAGACATTTTCTAATACTTCATCTGCTTCACCGTATGCGCCAAAAGTGAAGTATTGGCGATCAAACACATTATCAACCCGTAATTCTAACGCGAGTTGTTGGGTAATTTGATAATTTGCAAATAAATTAACCACGGTATGTGAACCAATTTGCTGGTTCTCGTTAGCCTCATCTCCACGATAATAGCTTTCAGATGCATAACTAAGCTCAGAACCAATATCGAAACTTTCAGTTGCTTGGTATTGACCAATTAATTTGATTTGATGCTGAGGTTGCCCAGGTATTGTATCACCTGGACTCACTTGACGGTTTGGTCCTAACGGATTAACTGGGCTAAATGAAACAAATGGAGATTCAAATGTCGCATCTAGATAGTTATAGCTTGAGGTAATATCAAAGCTCTCACCGCGATAGCTTGCAGATAGCTCGACACCACGACGCTGTGTTTCATCAATATTGACAAAGTAACCGCGAGCTGGGTGCTCTCCGGCTTGTTGAAAGATGATATCGTCTTGGCTTTGTGTACTAAAGAACGTTACTCCATAATTTAAATTATCGTCTTTACCCAATAAACTCAATTCAACGGTGTTTACCACTACCTGTTTTAGCGGAGGATCTGAAACAAAACCATTAGGTAGCTTACAAGGATCGTCTTCGTCGGCACAGCTCAACTCTGCTGGACTAGGGTTACGAGATGACTCACTGTAGCTTAATTTAGCCGTCAATTGTGGTGAGATTTGGTAGCTTAAACCAATCGCAGGATTAAAACGTGAGAAATCATGATCACCATCTAAAGAGCCTTCACCGTCGTCAATTAAATCATTCATCAGGATGTTTGAGTCATGATAACGACCAGCAATGTCTAAATGTAAATCAGAAGCTAATTTAAAACGGTTGGCTAGATAAAAATAATACTGTGTAGTCTCAGTATCTAAACGAACCGTTGATTCTTGATCAAACAGGCCGGGTATCGGTGTAACGCTTCGGTCATCTTCTGCTGTATCATTATGTAAAATAGCAAATTGCGTGTCACTTGCAAATGAGATATCAGCTTTATCTGCACCACCACCAATAATTAATTCATGGCCATTACCCCATTGGGTAACTAATTGCGCACTAAAGCCAAAGCTTTCATTATCAGTGGCCCCCGTATTATAAGTACCGTCTATATCATCAGCATCGAGTGCTGGCATGATGTCTGATAAATACTGTCCTTCGTTATAGCCAACAAAGTGAACAGGCTCTATCTCTTCACCCTCATCATCGTCATCGCCGTGTGACTCAATACCATCGATTTCATCATCATCGTCGTCTTCACCTTCACATAGTGTAACAGCTGTTCCAAATTCACATTCATCATAGTCACTGTCATCGCCATTAATGCTGCTGATTTCATTTTTGCGATAATATGCATTGACCGCCAATGAAGAATCCTCTGTTAACGCTGCCGTGATATTCAAGCCAAGCATGTTCAAGTTGGTCTTCGTTTGATCCGGCTGTGTGTAGATTGCTGTTGAAGACTCCTGCTCAAGCAGTTCGATTGGCACAGTACCATTACCGATCATGGTATTATTGTTGGTTGCAAACAATAAATCAGCGGTTAAATCATCTGTTTTATAGCTGAGGTTTGCTAAGTATTGCTTTACCTCACTTGGAGAGCCATCTCGCCAACCATCTTCTTCATAATGGTTTAGGTTAAGGTAGTAGCCCCAATTTCCACTCGTACCACCACTTTGCACATTAAGCTGTTTCTCTCCAAAGCTACCCGCTTGCGCCGATAATTCATGACCATCATAAGTGAAACCATCTTTAACAGATAAAGCTAAAGCGCCGCCCAGGGTGTTTTGACCAAAAACAGGGTTCGATCCTGAGTATAAAGTAACATTATCAATGGCGGTTAGTGCAATCAGATCCCAGTTAACGGTGTCACCAAAAGGTTCGTTAAAGCGGATGCCATCTAGATAGACAGATATACCTTGCGGTAAGCCTAACAATGGTGAGGCAGTAAATCCACGGTATTGAACATCAGGCTGGAACGGGTTGTTTTGAACATCATTAATATTTACGCTAACGAGCGTATTCTTTAATTGTTGTGTCAGTGTTTTTGCGTTTGAACGTTCAATCTCTTCAGCGGTTATCTTTTGCGCCACGCCAAGAAGGTAAGGACCTTGTTGGTCATTTGTTAACGGGGTTTGACCAGTCACTTTGATGACTTCTTGTGCTGGGGTTTGTGCCCCTGGCGTCGGTGGCGTATTCATTGCAACATTCATTGCTGTTGCCAGCACTGTGAGGTAGAACATTCGACTTCCTTAGTTTCTATAACATTAGTAAAAACAAATAGATCATTTGCTATTGTTACTAAGTATTCATCGAATGACATAATTTGTCTGTTAGACATGGGTACTCATTCTAAAGGATGATAAATTCACATCAAAGATAGTAGAATCTTGATTAATTTTGCCGTTTTTTCTTCCGTTTTTATCCTGTTGCTATTATTATCTTTTTTATTTAACTTCTAACTAACATGTATGAATCTCTAGAGTTGTCAGCCCTTGTTAACTGGCTCGGTTTATTTGGTATTGCAGTGTTTGCCGTTTCAGGTGCCCTTGATGCTGCCCGTAAACACATGGACATTTTAGGCTTCATGTTGATTGGTACTCTCACTGGATTAGGAGGCGGTACTGTCAGAGATGTGTTGCTCGGGCGCTTACCCGTTTATTGGACAATTGATGCTACTTTTGTTGGTCTGTGCTTACTGATGTCCTTTATCACTTTTTTTATTGCACCTAAATTAGACTCACGAAAAAAAGCCTTAATTTGGATGGATGCGCTTGGTTTATCACTCTTTTGCGTCACTGGCGCACAAATTGCTGTAGAAATTGGTGCAGCCCCACTCATCTGTGTTTGTATGGGAGTCATTACAGCAACCTTTGGTGGTATTCTCCGAGACGTATTGTGTGGTTATGACTTAGTCCTTGGAAGTCGTGAGCTTTATGTAACAACCGCAGTGGTAGGTGCGTCGGTTTACCTGGGCTTGCACTGGTTGGGTATTGGAGAAAATATTGCTGTGGCAGGTGGTTTTATCGCTGCATTAACCCTTCGAAGTGCAGCGATTATCTGGGGATTATCACTGCCCTCATACCGTGGGCAGCATAATCGTAATTAATAAAATAATTAGATACTAATTGCCAATTTATTCAGTTCGAACTCTTGGTCCATCAGTTGGCCAATCACGTTCTCACCACATAGGTGGTGAGCATACTGCATATGAAGACAACGAACTTTGTCCCATTGAGAAATGCCTCCGATACCGTATTTATCGAATAGCTCGATGTAACCTAGCGCTTCTAAGCGCGCCTTGTCTTCAGGGAACATGGCTAACCATCTAGCTTTCACATATTGTTGATGGTTTTTGTAAAACGTCTCTCTCAATTCATCATCTTCAAGGATGCGTTGCTCAATCAGTTTAGTCCAACCTGAAGTTTCAATCTCATTAATAGCTTTATGCAGATCTTTAGAACATAACCAATACATTGTTGGGAATGGTTTATCAGCAACTAAAGAACGCGTTTGAAGTACCGTTGGAATACCTTGAGGAGTTTGATGAGCAATTTTTACAATACCGCGTGGTGTACGGCCTAATTGAGTTTTAATAATTTCTAACTCTTGCTCAGATAATTGGCAGTTTGACATCGAGAATCGCCTAAATTTTAAAAAGGCTGATTATACGCACAAGTGGATTAAATTTAACGTCATAAACTGTTTAATATGATAAAATTCGCATAATTAATTAAAAAGTCTCTGCTTGGATATACAGTGAAAATTAAAAATATAGATAAAACGCGTTACCGCAGCCATTTAAACAAAATTATAATTGTATGTATTGTCGCTTTACTCCTAGGCTCGATTGGCATTTCTCAAATGCTAATTTTATTACTGAGTCAGCCCGATGCTGATAATTTCTATTTCAATTTGATGGGGGTCGTATTAACACTGGTTAGCATCCTAATGACATTGAGCGCGTTTAAACATCACCCTTTTATGACTGAAGTTTATTATGTATGGCAATTAAAGATGGAAATAAACCATATTAATAGAAAATTGCGCCACGTTGAACAAGGGATAGAAAGTCAACAACATGCAGCATTTGTAATCATGAATTTCTTTTATCACGCATCACGTCAATTATGGACACTTGATGACAATACGATCTCAATCGATAGCTTAACCATTAAAGAGCAACAGCTTGCAGGTTTACTAGCCCAAAATAACCTTAAAGTGTCGACCGATGATTATAAGCGTGAGCTTTTAACTAACTATTAATTTTTTTAGATAACTATATTACTTTTAAAACCGTGTGATAAATTTGTTATAGTTAATTGATGTGCGCGCGAAGATTCCCTTCGCGCCACATTGTACATTGAGTAATAACCTAAGTTAACCTTGTGGAGTCGCTCATGTCCCTATCATCCTTTTTTAAGTCTATATCGTTTATCCCCTTTGTTTTTGTCTCTGGTTTTTCAGCCAACACTTATGCTCAAAAGCCCAGCGTTGCAACTTTCGCTGGTGGATGTTTTTGGTGTATGGAACATCCTTTTGAAAAAATTGAAGGTGTAAGTGCAGCGACTTCAGGCTACGCTGGCGGCACAACAGTTAACCCTGCCTATAAGCAAGTTGCATCGGGTAAGACCAATCATGTTGAAGCTGTACAGGTGCACTTTGATTCTAGTAAAGTGAATTACCAACAATTATTAGACATTTATTGGCGTCAAATAGATCCAACTGATAATAAGGGATCCTTTGTTGATCGTGGTGCACATTACAGACCCGTTATTTACTTTCATAATCCTGAACAAGAAAAACTGGCTAAAAAGAGTCTAGTTTCGTACACAGAAACTGGCCGTTACCCAAAGCCTATCACACTTGAAATTAGCCCATTCACAACTTTTTATAAAGCCGAGGATTACCATCAGGATTATTACCGCAAAAACCCACTGCGTTATAAGTATTACCGCTCCCGATCAGGGCGTGATAATTATTTAGATAAAATTTGGGGGAAAGATCGAAAGTCCTCACCAAAATACAAAGCGATGATTGATCAAAACAAGCAAATGAATAATCACCGGTTTGATAAAGCCATGCTTAAGAAGACCCTAACCCCATTACAGTATAAAGTGACTCAAGAAGATGCGACTGAACCAGCATTTAATAACAAGTATTGGGACAACAAACGAGAGGGTATCTATGTTGATATCGTGTCAGGGCAAGCATTATTTAGTTCAACCCATAAATTTAAGTCGGGTAGTGGCTGGCCAAGTTTTTACCAGGCAATCGACGAAAAAAATGTAGTACACAAGATAGATAAATCGTGGTTTATGACACGAATCGAACTTAGAAGCAGTGAGGCCGATTCACACTTAGGACACTTGTTTTCCGACGGTCCACAACCAACAGGCCAACGTTATTGCATTAACTCGGCGTCCCTACGATTTATCCCAGTTGCCGAACTTACAAAGCAAGGATATGACAAATATCTGTATTTATTCGCAACCAAATAAAGGCATAGCTTTAAAAATTGACTAAAAAACGCGATAATAACTTTATAACATTTAAAGGAAATCATCCGTGCAAGCATTATCAAATGAACAAGAGCAGCAACTTTCTAGTTGGCTGCTCGATAAAGCACCCAGCAACACATTAAGTCTCAACGCTGTTAAAGGGTATTTTTTTGCCTTAATTGCTTCCCCTGATCCAATTGACGTCAGTCAATGGCTTCCCGTCATCTTTAACAACCAAACTAATGACTTACCAGATGAAATAACACTCTCATTAGCACAGCTTTATAATGCGACCAGTGATCAAGTGTTCGACACAGGCTATACGTTGCCTGAAGTAGTTGAGTGCTCTGACATGATTGAAGCGAACTTTCTAAGTGGCCACCCTCTGCATGAGTGGTGCTTGGGTTTTGCTTGTGGCGTTAATTTTTATTCCAATAAACTCCTTGATAACATGCCTGAACAAGGGGAGATTACCGAGTCATTCTCTTTAGCGATAATGGCAATGACGTTTTTTGCTGATCGCGACATTGCTCAAGAAGTTGTAGATAATCAAGATGAAAGTAATATTAATCTTTTCTCTCCTCTAATGTTTCAGATGATCAATGAGTTAGCACCTGAGTATGCCAGTTTAGTTGAGCATGCCGCATTAAGCACGGGTTTGTATGATGAAGAAGTTAATGACGACGAAGAATGGGATGAAGATCAGCCATTAGATTAATAAAATATTCATTGCAACTGAATGAAATTTAATCTTTACTAATAGTATCTAGCATTTAAAGGACGGTAGGTATGCATTTAGAACTTGATATTCACAACTACTATGAACATTTAGTCGTTGAGCGGTTGCACGAAGATAATCTATACAAATCATATGACAAGGAGTTTCTAGCCGATCTCTGTTGCCTAGCACTAAGTAAACTACCAGCTCGTTATATTCGTCATGAAGTTGATATGGCATTTTACCTAAGCGTCGAACAGCGAACATCGATGGTTGAAGAATCAAGAAAAGCTGTTCGTGAGTCTCTTGATTATCTTCTAACCAAATCAGATGAGTAAGCACTTCCACATTAGCGTTTAATTTCAATTATTTGGCTGTGCTGCATTCGTTGTTCTCCTTGCAGCCAAGTGATTAGCATTCGCCACTCCATAGAAGGCTCTGTACAACTTCCGACTATCACTTGAGAATGGTAATCTTGAAGATGCCCATTTTCTTGCGCCGAGAATATAATCGGCATCGTCCCCATATCCATATTGATACTAATGAGTTTTGCTTTGACATCCCTGACCGGTTGTGAAAAATGTAAACTCACCGGGAATAAAGTTTCTGCGTTCATTTGCTTTGGTACAGTCATCGTTAAATGTTCTGACATAAATGTCACGGTACTGTCTTGCCCCATTTTGTTAATAGGACTATTCTTAGCCGATTCTTGGCAGCCTAATAACGCTAAAATAGATAATAAAACTATTTTCTTAACCATAAAGTTGTACACCTTTCCCCTTCAAAAGTATGGCTTTTGACGTTAATGTAAATGAAATGACTAAAAGCCATGCATATTAATTGACCATTCAACTAAAGTTATGAAATTTATTTCCATTTTCTCATTTATCAAATTTCATCTTTGATCTAAATCAAGCTACAATAGACCCGATTTATCGTATGATAATACCGCTTAAATTTAACATCAATAAAGTTAAATGTAGCAAGGGTCCTATTTACGCTTTTTGTAAATAGGTTTTTCGCTGATTTAGAATCTTCTAAATCGGTTTTCACAAGCAAATGTAAGCACTGGAAGCAGAAAGATGACTCACACTAGTCCATCACACGCTGATTATAACTACACTGTTATTCGTCAGTTCGCTATTACCACAGTAATTTGGGGTATTATCGGCATGACAGTAGGTGTATTTATCGCAGCACAGCTATACTGGCCACAATTAAACTTTGATACACCGTGGTTAACCTTTAGCCGTTTACGTCCGCTACATACTAATGCAGTAATTTTTGCATTTGGTACTAGCGCCCTCTTTGCAACGTCTTATTACGTTGTTCAACGCACATGTCAAACAAGACTGTTTAGCGATAAACTCGCAAGCTTTACCTTTTGGGGTTGGCAGGCAGTAATCATATCTGCAGTAGTAACTTTACCACTTGGTTATACCTCGTCTAAAGAATACGCTGAGCTAGAATGGCCAATTGATATCCTTATCACCATCGTATGGGTTGCCTACGCGATTAACTTCTTCGGAACGTTATTCCAACGTAAGACATCACATATCTATGTTGCTAACTGGTTCTATGGTTCATTCATCTTAGTTGTTGCTATTTTACATTTAGTAAATAGTGCAGCTATACCTGTAGATTGGTTGAAATCTTACTCTGTTTACAGTGGTGCAACCGATGCAATGGTGCAATGGTGGTACGGTCACAATGCCGTAGGTTTCCTACTAACGGCTGGTTTCTTAGGTATGATGTACTACTTCGTACCAAAACAAGCTGAGCGTCCAGTATACTCTTACCGTTTATCTATTGTTCACTTCTGGGCCCTTATCGCATTATATATTTGGGCTGGCCCACATCACCTTCACTACACAGCGCTTCCTGATTGGACGCAAACTGTAGGTATGGTTATGTCTGTTATTCTATTCGCGCCTTCTTGGGGTGGTATGATTAACGGTATCATGACACTTTCTGGTGCTTGGCATAAGCTACGAACTGACCCTATTCTACGTTTCTTAATCGTTTCACTTTCTTTCTACGGTATGTCTACCTTCGAAGGTCCAATGATGGCGATTAAAACAGTTAACGCTCTATCGCATTACACTGACTGGACTGTTGGTCACGTACATTCTGGTGCACTTGGTTGGGTTGCTATGGTATCTGTTGGTGCTTTATACCACATGATTCCACGTCTATACGGCAACACCCAAATGTATAGCACAAAATTAATTAACACTCACTTCTGGTTAGCTACCATCGGTACTGTATTGTATATTGTTGCAATGTGGATTTCTGGTGTAATGCAAGGCTTGATGTGGAGTGCTGTTAACGCTGACGGTACATTAACTTATAGTTTCGTTGAGTCGTTACAAGCATCTTACCCATTCTACTTAATGCGTACTATCGGTGGTGTGTTCTTCGTAGCTGGTATGGTTATCATGTTATACAACGTGATCAAAACTATCCAAGCGCCTAAAGGTTCACTAACTGAAAAGCAAGCATTGTAAGGGGTCGCTGAAATGTTTAAAAAATTAAATCATGAAGCAGTTGAAAAGAATGCTGGCCTATTAGGTGTACTAGCTATCGTAGCGATTAGTTTCGGTACGTTAGTTGAAATTACACCACAGTTATTCTTAGAAGAAACTAACACGCCAATGAAAGGTATGAAGCCGTTAACTGCATTGCAGTTTGAAGGCCGCGATATCTACATTCGTGAAGGTTGTGTTCAGTGTCACTCGCAAATGATCCGTCCATTCCGTCACGAAACTGAGCGTTATGGTCATTACTCATTAGCTGGTGAATCAGTATGGGATCACCCATTCTTATGGGGTTCTAAGCGTACCGGTCCAGATTTGGCTCGTGTTGGTGGTCGCTACAGCGATGCATGGCATGTTGCCCATTTAATCGACCCACGTGCGGTTGTTCCTGAGTCTAATATGCCTGGCTTCCCTTGGTTAGCTGAGAACAAATTAGACGGCGAATTAACGCCTAAGAAGTTATCTATCTTCAAGAATAGCTTCGACGTTCCATATACTGATGCTGATATTGCAGGGGCTACAGATGCCGTTAAAGGTAAAACTGAGCTTGAAGCACTTGTTGCTTACCTACAATCACTTGGCACTAACTTAAAATAGGAGTTCCCATGGATTACGCTACATTTCGTGGCATATCAACGGTGGGAATGCTGATTCTGTTTATCGGCATTTACGCCTGGGCATATAGCTCACGCCGCAAAAAGTCATTCGATGAAGCAGCAAATCTTGTATTTGCTGATGAACAAAATCATGACAATAAAATAGCAGGAGAAGAGTCCAAATGAGTACCTTCTGGAGTGCATGGATCATCATCGGTACATTGATTGTGATCTTGGGCAGTGCCTACCTTTTACGCATGGTTATCGTTGATACTATGGGTAAAGAAGGCGAAGAAATGCCGCATAGCTTTGACGGCATTGTAGAAATCAATAATCCGCTACCAAAATGGTGGACCATTATGTTCGCAATCAGTATCGTATGGGGCCTTGGCTACCTTGCGATATACGGATTAGCAAACTTTGGTGGTGTACTAGATTGGAAGAGTGCAAATAAAGAAGTCTATTCTTTAGAAGAATCTCGCGCAGCGATTAAAAAGTCTATTGAAGACGGTGATATCGTTCAGTACAACGCGGAAATGCAAATTGCTGATGAAGTTTACGGTAAAACGTACGCAAACTATGCAGCTAAGCCAGTAGCAGAATTACTAGAAGATCCTGAAGCACTGAAAGTAGGTCAACGCCTATTTATTCAAAACTGTGCTCAGTGTCACGGTAGTGATGCTCGTGGTCAACACGGCTTCCCTAACCTGTCTGATAAAGATTGGTTATATGGTGGTAGCTTTGATAAAATCAAAGAATCTATCATGATCGGTCGTACGGCTGTTGGCATGATGCCTTGGAAAGACGCGTTAGGCGGCGACCAAGGTGTTGAAGAAGTTGTTGCATACGTTCGTAGTTTAAGTGGCCGTAAAGTTAATGCTAAGCAAGCAGCTGCAGGTCAAGCTAAGTTTGGTTTATGTATGGCTTGTCACGGTGCTGACGGTTCTGGTAACCAAATGATGGGTGCACCTAACCTAACTGATAACATTTGGTTATACGGCGGTTCTACTGCTGCGATTACTGATTCAGTTGCAAACGGTCGTGCCGGCGTAATGCCAGCTTGGCAAGACATTTTAGGTAATGACAAAGTTCACGTTATCTCTGCATACGTTTACAGCTTATCTAATAAATAATTATCTTCGGGTAATTATCAATAAGGCTCCGTAAAGGAGCCTTATTTTTGTTATAAGTTTATTTCTATTAGCTTTTACTTACATAAGTATAAGTTAACAAATATAAATTTAAACATTGGAGTTTTTGTGGAAACGATTCAACCTTGGTATAAACAGTTCTGGCCTTGGGTCTTAATTTTCCTTCCTGGATGCGCAGTAGTTGCAAGTGTCACTACCCTCTTTATAGCCATCGACAACAAACCGGATATGGTTGTTGAAGACTACTATAAGAAAGGTAAAGCCATTGACGTAGATTTAACGCGACTAGAAAATGCGTACAAGCTTGCACTTAAATTCCGCTTAACAGTCACTGATGATAGCTTAACAGTTAAACAAACGTTCGGTGAGCCTCAGACGGCAGCACTAAAAGTACGATTTATTCACCGTACTCAAGAAGCGAAAGATTTTGAACAAATGATTACCGCTAATGGTAGTGGTGATTACACCCTTGCATTAGAGAAACCATTACAAGGGAAATGGACCGTACAACTCGAGTCATTTGATGGTCATTGGCGCATTCAAACGGTTGACACCTATCCATCATCGATAGATACACTTTTAGATTCATTTGATCGTTAGGTGACACAATGACATCACCTCATGATTGCTTCCATTGTGGTGAAGCTATCCCCGTTGATAGTGACTTTAATGTCACTATCAACGACATTACACAACAGATGTGTTGCATAGGTTGTGAAGCCGTTGCACAGTCAATTGTTGATAATGGATTGGTAAACTACTATAAACATCGCACCGAAAAAGGTGTTCAAGCCACGGAATTAGTCCCTGAACAGCTTCGCCAATTACAATCCTATGATATAACCGAAATTGAACAAGAGTTCACTTTCAGTTCAGGTGAGACTAAAGAAGTTTTACTGACCGTTGAGAATGTCACTTGTGCCGCTTGTGCTTGGTTAATTGAAGGACAACTAGTCAAGCTAGACGGACTGATTAAGTGTAATGTCAATACAACAACGTCTCGAATTTCACTGACATGGGATGGCAGTAAACTTAAATTATCTGAGATCCTTTTAGCCATTGCTAAAATTGGCTATAAAGCATACCCATTCCAGCCAGATAAAGCTGAACAGCAAGAAGTTGAAACAACCAAAGCCTATCTAAGAAAGCTAATCGTTGCTGGCCTTGCGACCATGCAAGTGATGATGTTTGCTATCGCTTCATATTTTGACGCGCTAGGTACATTAAGTGATGGTCTCAATGACTATTTCCGCTGGATAAGTTTGATTCTTGCTGTACCTGTTGTTTTTTACTCAAGCTTACCCTTCTATCAAAATTCTATATCCGCACTGGGTGCCAAAAGACTCAATATGGATGTACCTGTGTCCATTGCGATACTGTTGGCATTCTTTGCGAGTGCTTGGGCGACTTATACCAATGCTGGCGAAGTTTATTTCGAGTCTGTCTGTATGTTCGCCTTTTTCTTGCTACTGGGTCGATTCTTCGAACAACGAGCAAAAAAGAAGGCTGCTGAGTCTAGTTCAAATTTATTGAAATTGATTCCTGCAACGGCACTTAAACTCGTTGATGAGGACTTCATTGATGTCCCTGCTAAAACACTACAACCCGGAGACATAATTCTTGTAAAGCCTGGTCAAACAATTCCCGCTGATGGTCAAATCGTTGCAGGACAATCTCACAGTGATGAGGCTGTGCTCACTGGTGAACAAATGCCAGTCAGTAAACAAATCAATGATTGGGTTTACGCCAGTACTATTAATATAGATAGTCCCATTCGTTTTGAAGTTAAAGTTGAACGAAGTAACCAACTCATCACACAGATCATTCGTTTACAAGAGCAAGCATCACAAGATAAGCCTTATCTAGCTACACTCGCAGATCGGTTATCCCAATATGTTGTTGTTGGTATTCTTTTGCTCGCTTCTTTTGCTTACATAGGATGGAGCCTTGCTGGGAACCCTGATGCCTTTTGGATTGCGTTAGCTGTTCTCGTTGCAACCTGCCCTTGTGCTCTAAGCTTGGCAACCCCTTCTGCTTATACAGCCGCTGGATCTGCTATGACCAAGTTAGGCATGCTATTAAAGCGTGGTAATGCCTTAGATACTCTGACTAAAGTTAACCACATCTGCTTTGACAAAACGGGTACGTTAACCACTGGTAAATTTCGGGTCAGTCAGTTAGACACAGCACTAGAGCGCACACAAGTTCTTTCGTTAATTGCAGCACTTGAAGCTGAGTCTCAACACCCTATTGCAGCCGCTTTCAGTCAATATTTCAATAATGATCTTCGCGCTATCAATGTCAAGAGTATTTCTGGCGCTGGCATTGAGGGTGATATTGACGGCGATCACTACAAACTCGGCCATAACGGTTTTATTGGACTCTCATCCGTTGATGATAAAGAACAGCAACAACGCGTGGTTATCTACCTCAGTAAAAATGACGAACATATAGCAACTTGTTATCTAGAAGACGATATCCGTGAGGCGAGCGAGCCGCTAATTACCTACCTCTCAAGTCACAATATTGAAACAACATTACTCACTGGTGATAATTCTACCCATGCATTGTTTGTTGGCGATAAGTTAGGTGTTAACCAGGTTGAACGAGGTAATACACCTAGTCAGAAACTAAATTATCTCAATACATTACAGACAAACCCGAAAAAAGTGGTTGCGATGTTTGGCGACGGTGTTAATGACGCTCCTGTCCTTGCAGGTGCACCACTCTCATTCGCTATGGGTACAGGTTCAGATATTGCAAAGTCTAGTGCTGATATTGTCTTATTGCACGACGACCTTTCAAAGGTTGCTGATGCCATAGACCTCGCAAAGAAAGTCAAACGTATCATCATCCAAAACTTTTGCTGGGCATTAGGTTACAACCTAACCGCAGTCCCTTTTGCTTTGATTGGATTATTACCTCCTTGGTTAGCTGCCTTAGGTATGTCACTTAGTTCACTCATCGTAGTAGTTAACTCGTTACGTTTATTAAAGGTTAAATCATGAATATTATTCTACTTTTAATCCCTGTTGCTTTGATCATCGTCGTTATTGCGATTTATTTCTTTTTCTGGGCAGTCAAGAGTGACCAGTTTGAAGATTTAGACCGTCAAGGTTCAAATATCCTATTTGATGAAGACGACACATCGTCTAATAAAACAGACAACCCTAAACGCTAATGTAACTGCTATGTTTGATGCTACTGAATATGACTTTTATGCCGCTGTTATTGTCGGGCTGTTTAGCGCGGGTCATTGCTTTGGCATGTGTGGCGGCATCGTAGGTGCCTTTTCTAATAATCTGCCTTTACATCACCAGCATGCACTTAAGTATAAGTTACTCTACATATTAAGTTATAACTGTGGCCGAATCGTAAGCTATTGTATAGCCGGTGCTTTAATCGGCTATTCCTTTGGCTTTTTCGCGCTTAAATCAGCGATTTTTTTGCAAATCATCAAACTTTTCTCAGGTCTGATGTTGGTCGTCATAGGTCTTTATATCGGGCGTTGGCTTAATTTGGTTCAAAAAACAGAAGTTATTGGTAAACTTATCTGGCCACTGATTATGCCATTGGGCAAGCGATTCATCCCTTTTTCAACACCACTTTCTGCATTTCCTTTTGGTGTTATTTGGGGATGGTTACCATGCGGGCTTGTGTATACCACTCTTACTTGGGCAGCTGCTTCAGCGAACGCCACGTCTGGCGCTCAGATCATGCTGGGTTTTGGACTTGGCACGTTGCCAGCCTTGTTTGCTCTAGGTCTATTCTCAACCTACCTTAATCAATTACTTAGCCATGTTTGGTTTCGAACTGTTGGTGCTTTGTTAATAATCTGTTATGGGCTTAATATCACAATTACAAGTCTAAATATGTTAATAAATTGATCTCGCTCAATCGATTAATAAATGGTACTATCCTGTCAACTCAATTGTAAATCGGAAATCTAGTAAATTATGAGTTCTCAATCTTGTTCTGGAAGCAATAGCATTCACTGTCAAAACTGCAGTATGGCTGATTTATGTATTCCATTTACATTAAATGATACAGAAATGGGACAGCTTGATAACATCATCGAGCGAAAAAAACCGATTCAAAAAGGTGAACTGATCTGTAGTGCAGGTGAACCATTAAGTTCTCTTTATGCTATTCGTTCTGGAAGTTTTAAAAGCTATATAATAACACCTGATGGCCATGAGCAAGTCACGTCGTTTAATCTAGCGGGTGATATTGTTGGGTTTGATAGCATCGGCCGTGAAATACACCAAAGCTTTGCCGTCGCTTTAGAAACTTCAATGGTTTGTGAAATCCCATTTGATACAGTAGATCAACTCTCAGGTCGTATGCCCCGTCTACGTCAACAGATGCTACGCCTAATGAGTGATGAAATTCTTAACGATCAAACCATGTTGATGCTACTTAGCAAGCGGAGTGCTGAAGAGCGCTTAGCAACATTCATCGATAGTCTTGGTGACCGTCATGGTGAACGAGGTCTTTCTTCTAAAGAGTTTCGCTTAACGATGACACGTGGAGACATCGGTAACTACCTTGGTTTAACTGTTGAAACTATCTCTCGCTTATTAGGGCGCTTTCAAAAGAATAACCTGATTGAAGTCCAAGGTAAGTACATAACGATTGTTGACAAACAAGCTCTCGCTCAACTGAGTGGTGTGACAACCTCTTCATAAATATCTCTTCGCCAAAAGCCAGCCTCGCTGGCTTTTTTTGTCTATTTAACAAAAATTTGACCTAAACCATATTGTCTTAGTAACGATTCAAGCTATTATCAATAGTATATTAAAATAAACTATTGGTAGTCTTATGATGGAATACAAGAATATATTGGTGATGGTTGATCCAAGCAAACAAGAACAACCAAGCCTTGCACGAGCCGCATTCTTAGCCAGAAGTTATGGTGCGAAGATATCATTATTCCTATGTATCTATGATCTTTCGTATGAGATGACCTCTATGTTGTCACAAGATGAACGTGAAGCAATGCGTAGCGGTGTTGTAGAACAGCAAAGACAATGGCTTCTGGAATTAGCTGCACAGTATGATGATTTGACGATCGAAACAACGGTTTCTTGGTTTAATCGCCCTTTCGAAGCCGCTATTAAGCACGTTCAACAGCATCAAATTGACTTACTCGTCAAATCAACGCATAAGCATGACAAATTAAAGTCTGTGATTTTCACACCTACAGATTGGCACTTGTTACGCAAATCACCATGCGACGTCTTGTTAGTTAAAGAGCATGACTGGCCCGAAGACGGCCAAATTGTCACAGCAATTAATGCCGTATCAGAAGATGAAGATCATATTTATCTCAACCAAAAAGTCATGCAGCATGCAACTGATCTTGGGAAAGTCATCAATGGCAACGTCAAAGTTGTCAATAGCTTTCCAGGAACCCCAGTCAACATAGCAATTGAAATCCCTGAATTTAACACCCAAGAATATAATAGCTCGGTCTATAAGCATCACTTACAAGCAACAGAACAATTGGCGCAACAGTATGACCTTGCAACAAGCTGTTGTATCATCAAAGAAGGTTTAGCAGAGGATGTGATTCCCGAAGTAGCTAAAGAACTTGATGCTGAATTAGTGATTATCGGCACAATAGGCCGAACGGGATTATCAGCCGCGTTTATAGGCAATACTGCAGAGCATATCATTGATCAGATCGACTGTGACTTACTGGCTATCAAACCCGATGGTTTTGTTTCGCCAGTACAAAGTGATTAATATCGTAACAATCCGTTTATTTAAGCGGTAATTTTGCATTACTGAACTAGGTCGCATTATAATAGCGGCCTTTTTAACGCCGTGGTACCTAGATAAATGCAATCAAGCCCTGAACAACAATCAACTCAAGATAAAGCTAAACTAAAGAAGTTAGATAAACGTCTTTCTCGTCATGTTGGTAAAGCCATCAGTGATTTTAATATGATTGAAGACGGCGATAAAGTCATGGTCTGTTTATCTGGTGGTAAAGACAGTTACGCGCTATTAGATATTTTGTGCTCATTAAAAAAGCGAGCACCAATCCATTTTGATATCGTTGCTGTTAACCTTGATCAAAAACAACCAGGTTTTCCTGAACATGTATTACCAACCTATCTGGATAGTATCGGTGTCGACTATAAAATAGTCGAGGAAGATACTTATTCAATTGTCATGGATAAGATAGAGCCTGGAAAAACAACTTGCTCACTGTGTTCACGAATGCGTCGTGGAATTTTATATCGAACTGCCAAAGAGCTTGGGGCCACAAAGATTGCACTGGGTCATCATCGAGATGATATGCTTGAAACAATGATGCTCAATATGTTTTACAGCGGTAAGTTAAAATCGATGCCACCAAAGCTTGGCAGTGATAATGGCGAACACATTATTATTCGTCCCCTCGCCTATTGTGTTGAATCAGATATTGCAAAGTTTGCTCAGTTAAAGCAGTTTCCGATAATTCCTTGTAATTTGTGTGGCTCGCAAGAAAATCTGCAACGCCAGGCAGTTAAAGCGATGCTTAACGACTGGTCTCAACGTTTCCCTGGACGTATTGAGTCAATGTTTACAGCAATGCAAAATGTCGTTCCTTCCCACCTTGCTGATAGTGACCTATTTAACTTTAAAGAGATCACTGCTGACGCATTGATAGAGGGTGGAGATACCGCATTTGATCAGCCAGTAGTCAAACAATCTGCTGCCAGTAATTCTGATGTTCAAATCGTAGAATTAAGCTAATGCACTGCAGTAAATAACTAAAAGCACCCTATTGGGTGCTTGTGTTATTTTTCAAGAATCGGTTTGGCTGCAACCACTGACTGACTAAATACAAACTTGCCAGATGTATCAAGTGCATTAATCGTGTCGACACTCAAGTTTAGTTTGCCATCACTGTCCACTTTAAATGTCTGATCTCCCGTCACTGAACGATAGACTGCTGAAGTGCCATTTGCCTCAAATTCGAGTACTAACCCCGTTAGCTCTGGCATAAAATATTTACCAGGCCAACCCGCTAATGTTTCATAAAGGCCGTTTAATTGTTTCACCCATGATTTAACATTGCGTGATGATGTATTTTCAAGCTCAAACTCCGCTACCTCAATTTGCATCGATAGGTGACACATATTTGCTTTAGGTGTCTTTAAAGTAATAGTTGCACGATCTTTTTTTAATTTTTTGTCTAAAGGTATTAACAGCTCACCATCATCAGACATACTAATATCATATCTGTTTTCACCATCACTGAGATAGACATCTGAGGTTGGGCATAATGTTTTAGTCGTGTTTTCTAATAACACAAAATTAAGAGACAACTGTGAAAACTCAGAGCTTTGTGCGGTTTTCAGGCTCTTATAAATCCCACCATAGGTAAAGGATGTTTCAACGTCTGCCTGCACTGTACCAGACAGTAGTAATACTGTTGCTAATGTCGCAAATCTTTTTTTCATTTAAAGGAAAGCCTTATTGTGTCTTAACATTTGTAATAACTCGATGACATAGTCGTGTTGGCGTTCTGAGTAATTGAGTAATCCTGGCGCTAAATGCTCTGGGTTAACTTCTAAATTATTCTGACGCAACTCTAATCGTATCTCACGTAAGTGTTGATATGCCGGGTGAGTGTTTAAATTTCGAAGGTAACTAGCAATTGATTGATCAACAGAGTCAAAAACGCGCACTTCATGATTAGCCCCTTCATTTCTAGATTGGGGAATTAAACCACAGCCTTGCGTGAAGCACCATTGGCCAAAAAAATTAAGGCCAAGTCTTGCAAAGCGAGATGTGCCCCAGCCAGACTCATTTGCAGCTTGCACCATCACTAACTCTTCAGGAATAATGTCAACACGACTTAATAGCTTAGCGATTGAATCAGCATTTACGTCATTACTTTTATGCTGGTAGTATTGTGCGAGTTCACTATAGCGCTGATAACTACTTGGTGAAATCTCAAAGTTTTCTTCGATTTTCAATTTATGCTGTAAATCCAGTAGAAATTGACGATTTAAAGCGATGTCACGATTAGCGGCACGGACACCTGGTCGAATAAAGTCAAAGAACGCCCGCTTCTTTTCTCTAATATCACTAATTGCCGCAAAATCTGGTAACAAAGCTTTTTGTGGTAAGGCTTGTTTACCCACAACATGAGGATCAACAACAGTCACTGGTTGATGAAAAAAAACTTTAAGAGTAAACACTGCAAGTACTAGTAGTGCTAATGCCGTGATAACTCTTGCTAGATATCCAAATCTCATTATTACGCCTCGAATTCATTACCTGAATGGTTGTTATCTTGTGGTTCTTCACAAGTGTTGTCGAAAATGACATGGTAAAGCTGCCCTTTTACATTCATATAAAAAGGAATAGTTAAAATTAACGCGACACCCAGTGTCATAACTGCTGATAATAAAAGTAGTCCAATTAAGATAATATAAACAAGCAAACAGGCAGCCCAATGCTTAGTTAACGCTTTAAAGGACATTGGGATCGCTTGTAGTAATGTTGCTTTCCCATCGCACATCAGCATTTGCGCCATAGACAAAACAATCATCAGAAATAGTCCAGGCAATAAAAACAACATTGAGCCTAATTGGATAAGCGAGATAGTGAAAACTGATAAAATAATGATTCGCGCGCTATCAGACACAATGTGTAAAATGTCACTGGCGGCTAACTTTCCACCTCGAGCAGCTTTCAAACCCATCATCATTAAACCGACCTCAAGTGGTGCAAATACTAACGTCACAAGAAAGAACCCGAACTGCAACTGTGATAATACTTCAGGGTTTATTGAGTCACCTTTCACACCGCCCGACGATTCCATCAACTGTTCGTGAGTAACGCCTAAGTACTCAATCACCTGCATTACTGCAAAATAAGAAGCAACTACCCCAATGAGAAGCACCGGTAAATAAGCGATAAAATTACGTTTAGTTAAGGAGAAGCCTACTTTTAGCGTCTGCCATGAGTCGATAGGTTTACTTGGTGTCATATCAAATTAGGTACATATAAAGAATAAGTTGCCGACATTATAGGGTTAATCACCTTTTTGATAAATAATTTAGTTAAACTTTTAGATGCTATTTAGAAAAAACTGTTACAATTTCGCACTTACGCAATAAAGCGTTATTCGTTAAAGTAACAATGTATACTGTCAAACAGAGAATTTACATGCAAAAAAAGCCCAACATTGTATTCCGCATTATTAGACTCCTATGGTCCATTATCAATAATACGCGAAAATTATTACTAAACTTATTAGTCTTTGGCTTAATAATCGCCTTTATTGGCGTCATTGCAAGCCAAGACAAAACTGTTACCCCTGCTCAAAATGCAGCGTTAGTCATCAATATTCAAGGCACGCTGGTCGATCAAAAGGAAGCTATTAATCCTATCGATCAATTAACCCAAGATGCCTACGGTCAGCCTAAACAATTAGAAACGTTACTCAGTGACGTCCTAACAGCGATTAATCATGCAACTACTGACAGTAATATTAAAATGTTGGTAATTGACTCAAGTGGCATGGCCAAAGGGTCGCTCGCTAAGTTACAAGATATTGGTAAAGCAATTACCACATTTAAAGAAAGTAACAAGCCCGTTTATGCTGTTGGCGGTAGCTATAACCAAGCACAGTATTACCTTGCCAGTTATGCCGACAAAATCCTAATGAACAACAAGGGCATGGTTTCAATAGAAGGTTTTGCTCGCTATCGTATCTATCATCAAGAGTTGTTTGAAAAGTTAAAAATTAACTCACACATTTTCCGTGTTGGTACTTATAAGTCGGCTTTAGAACCCTACCTTAGAAATGATATGTCTACAGCGGCAAAAACAGCAAATCAATCTTGGTTAAACGACCTATGGCAGTCATATGTTAATGATGTAGCAGAGCAAAGAAATATCACACCACAAGCTTTTGATATCAATGCAACAGCTTACCTCGCTGCTGTCGAAGCCGCTAATGGTAACATCACTCAAGTTGCAGTAGATCTCGGCTTAGTCGATGTTGTTGATAACAATATCAACTTAACAAAATTACTAGTGGATATCGTAGGCGAATCAAAAAATAAGTTAAGCTACAATAAAATCTCGCTGAATAATTACTTAGCGTTAATATCTCCGCAACTACCTCAAGATAAATCCGCTAATATTGCCATCATTGTAGCCAAAGGCACAATCCTTAACGGCCATCAGCCAAAAGGTACAATTGGTGGTTCAAGTACATCAATGCTGTTAAGGAAAGCACGATTAAACGAAGATATTAAAGCTGTTGTATTAAGAATAGACTCTGGTGGTGGTAGTGCTTATGCTTCTGAGCAAATTCGTAATGAAGTTATTGCACTTCAAGCAGCTGGCAAACCAGTCATTGCATCAATGGGTAGTGTCGCTGCTTCTGGTGGCTATTGGATTGCTGCCAATGCGGATCAAATCATTGCACAGCCAACCACTATCACAGGCTCAATTGGTATTTTCGGTATGATTAATACTTTTGAGGACTCATTGGCTTCAATCGGCATCCACACTGATGGTGTAGCAACGAAGAAATTTGCAGGTATTACAGTCACTCGTGACTTACCTATTGAATTCAAGCAACTAATGCAATCTTATATTGAGCATGGCTATGGTGAGTTTTTAACCCTAGTAAGTGAAGCAAGAAACTTATCAATCGAAGAAGTAGATAGCATTGCCCAAGGGCGTGTCTGGTCAGGTGCAAAAGCAAAGGAACTTGGTTTAGTTGACCAACTCGGTGATTTGAATACCGCAATCACTGAGGCTGCTAAAATCGCGAAGCTTGAAAACTACACGACACGCGTCCTTGAAAAGCAACTTACACCAATGCAGGAACTATATCGAGACCTACTACAAGGGGCGGTATCCTCGCTTGATCTTGAACCTCGTCGACCAAGTGCAATTGCACAGTTACTCGCGAATGTCGATTCACAGCTGTCCCAGTTATCTGAATTTGATGATCCTCAACATCTTTATCTCTATTGCCTAGAGTGTGAGCAATAGCAATGATTAGTCCGGCTCAGCCGGACTTTTTTATGGTGTAACATGAATAGAAAAAAAATATATATCGCCTATACGGGCGGAACAATTGGCATGACTCCTTCACCTGAAGGCTATATTCCACAGACGGGTTTCTTGACTGATTGTGTCAGAAACAATCCTGAATTTGCTAGACCAGAAATGCCTGAATATTCGATTAATGAATATTTTCCTTTGATCGATTCGTCAAATATGCGACCAAAAGATTGGCAGCGGATCGCACAGGACATTGAACAACATTATGATGACTATGATGGGTTTGTCATTCTACATGGCACCGATACCATGGCTTATACTGCGTCAGCGCTTTCATTCATGCTTCAAGGGTTAAATAAACCTGTCATTGTCACTGGCTCACAAATCCCATTCGCTCAAATGCGGTCTGATGGTCAGTCAAACCTGCAAAACGCACTGTTTTTGGCAGCCTTTTACCCAATCAATGAAGTTAGCTTGTTTTTTAATAACAAGCTACTGCGTGGAAATCGTTCGACCAAAGCTTATGCCGATGGTTTCAATGCGTTCGAATCCCCTAATTTGCCAGAACTAATTAATGTCGGCATTAATATTGAGTTAGTTGATGGCGTACTAACCTCACCTAAAGTTGACGCGCAAAAAACACATACATTCTCTATCGACAGCATCACTGAACAGCCTGTCGGTGTAATTATGCTTTATCCAGGTATTGATGCAACTGTGGTATCCAATATCATCAAGCAGCCCGTAAAAGCACTAATAATGCTCAGTTACGGAGTAGGCAATGCACCGCAGGATCAAGCCCTTTTAGATGTGCTAACTCAAGCAAGTGACTCTGGCATAGTGATTGTAAACCTTAGCCAGTGTCAGCGCGGAAAGGTGAATATGTCTGGTTATGCCACAGGTAACTCACTACAACGCTGTGGCGTTATCAGTGGCAGTGATATGACCATTGAAGCTGCTTTAACAAAGCTTCATTGGTTATTAAGTAAAAACTTGCCTTTTGATGAGATTAAGCAAATTATGCAGGAAAACATTGCGGGCGAACTTAGCTAGTTTTCCGCTACTAACAAAAAAGGGGCTGACACATCGTTGTCAGCCCCTTTTTTTGGTCTCACAGAGACTAATTAGACCTTGCTACGCGTGATCTCGTCGTTATTAAACTGATTACGCAATTGTGATTTACTATGCTGATTGAGCGTGCCACCTTTTGCAACGGTCATATGATCAGTTTGCTCAAGGTGAGTTCCTTGATACAACATCATGGCTTGAGAAGCCATATCACGTTGTTCTTCAGTCAATGGTTCACCGTTCGGCCAACGACCAATCTCAACGCCCTGCTTAATCACTTCATAAACAGCTGGCGACATATTATTGATTAAATGTTCTATTTGCACGTTAACCTCTACGACTTACGAACGTTTGAGTAATATTAATCTTACTCGATTGAGTAGATACCAAAAAAAACCGACAGCAATCATACCCTGACCGATTATATTAAACCAGTATTCATCAGGCTTATCATCCCAATACCAGATTGTAAAACCGGCAAGAAACAGGATAAGGGCAAGAAAGGTTTGTATTTGTATTCCCTGAGCTTGTTTTATTTTATGAACACGAGCAGAAGACTCCATCGACTCTTTTGATATCGGCCCAATGGTTGCGTCACAGTGCATACACATAGACGCTTTATCAGAGATTTGCTTTTGACACGAGGGGCAAGAAATAATTGCCATTACAGGCTCCCATAAAAAATATTTAATTCATTTTACAAAAAAAAGCACCGCTAAAACAAGTCGGTGCCTTTATCAATGCTCAAACTAGAAACCACTAATGGTTAATCATTTGGGGTAAAGTTTTTCCAATAATCTTTAACGGTCGTTTTCATCTCTTTTGCAAGTAGCAGAATACCAATTAAGTTAGGTATAGTCATCAATACAATTGCAACAGCAGCTAGAGTCCATACTAAAGTGGTGTCGGCAAACGATGCCCAGAAAAAGCCTGCAACATAGAAAACACGGTAGGTTTTAACCCACTTATTACCAAATAAATAAGTTACCGCGCGATCACCATAGTATGACCAGGCAATAGCAGTCGAGAACGCAAAAAGTAATAAACCAATCGATACAATGTATTGACCATACTCACCGAAATAACCTTGTTTAAAAGCTATTGTCGTAAGTTTGGCGGAATGAACAAGAGATTTACCTTCAACAATAATTGCATCGTTAGTAAGCTTACCGTCGATAATCTCAATTTGTCCGTTAAATGGCTGGTCTTCAATACGGTAAATAGTATCTTCAGCAACTGAACGAGCATTCATTAGGGTGAAACGACTATCATTTACTTTACCATCGATTACTTGGACTTGACCACTAAATGGGGCTACATCACTTTCATAACGGTTAAGATATTTGTACAGTGCTTGACGGTCATCTTCATTTTTATCCGAGTACTCACCAGCTAGATAGATCATATCCGAACGTTGGAATTCATTTTCAAACTTTTGATTCCATACACCTGACGACAAGATCACCATACCAGTTAAAGTACAGATGATTATAGTATCAATAAATGGTTCTAAGATTGATACCATACCCTCAGCCACTGGCTGATCAGTTTTCGCAGATGCATGGGCAATAGGTGCACTACCCTGACCCGCTTCGTTTGAGAATAAACCACGGTTAACACCACGATTAAATGCATAAGCAAAACTTGCCCCTAAGAAGCCGCCAACAGCCGCTGAACCAGTAAAGGCGTATTCAAATACTGATAAGAAAGAAGGAACCAAATTTTCAATGTTATAGAATATAACCGCTAAAGCACCAACGATATAAATTACTGACATAGCAGGTACAATCGTTGACGTCACTTTCGCAATGCGAGAGATACCACCAAGAATAACTAAAGCTAGAATAATGGCTAATACACCACCTGTAAGCATTGGCTCGATACCAAAAGTATCTTGCATACCAACAGCAATATTATTTACTTGTGGCATGTTACCAGTACCAAATGAACTGATAATAGTCGCGAGCGCGAAAATTACGGCGAGCCATTTCATATTCAGGCCCTTGTCCATGTAGTACATCGGGCCACCGGCCATCGTGCCATCTTCAACTTGGTCACGATATTTATGCGATAAGGTCACCTCGACAAACTTGGTAGTCATACCAAAGAAAGCCGTTGCCCACATCCAGAATAATGCCGCAGGACCACCTAGAAATAATGCAAAAGCAACGCCACCGATGTTACCAGTACCTACAGTACCTGATAATGCAGTTGCTAACGCTTGAAAGTGAGTAGTATCACCTTTATCTTCTGGCTTAGCGTACTTACCAGTAACCACGTTCCATGCGTGCTTGAAATAGCGAACTTGGGGAAAACCCAAATAAAGAGTAAAAAACAGACCCGTTCCTAACAGAAGAAAGGGAAAGTAACCTGCTGAGCCTAGATAGCTATCTAGTAGCAGAAGGAAATTATTAATTGATTCCACACCAAATTCCTTAGTTTTATAGTTATTATGTAATGAGTGGTGCGATGATAGCTTAAATCAAGCTAACAATTAAGCACCATAGGATAATTTATCCAATATTTCTGGTTAATTACATGGATGCGGCTAAATTAGCACCAATATAAAACAAGCCACAAAAATGTGGCTTGTTTGATTATAGACTGTATTGTGGTGCCATGCTTTAGGGCAAGGTACCACCAGCGCTGACACCCGATGAAATGAAAGGTACGACGCGCTTAATTAGCCCTTCAATATCCACATCAACGTCAAAATCAGCTTTGGCGATATCAATAAGTGCCTTACTTGAGGCCATCGTAAAGACTACAGTGCCGAGTGTAAAATGTAGACGCCAGAAAATCTCTTCTTTAGATAAGTCTGGGTTAGCATCTTGAACGGCTTTATTAAATGCAGTTAGCACTTTGCCGTAATGTGTCGTGATGAACCAGCGAAGGTGACCTTGGTTCTCAATATAGCCACGGCCTAACAACTGTAGGAATATTGATGTGCCGCGATGGCGAAAGGTGTTTAATTCCAGTAAAGGCGCTAACAAACAATTAAAGACATCATGCTGGGTAAAAGGCACATCGCTCTTATTAAGGACAGCA
Organism: Alteromonadales bacterium alter-6D02; assembly: GCA_002835545.1. Lineage (GTDB taxonomy): Bacteria > Pseudomonadota > Gammaproteobacteria > Enterobacterales > Psychrobiaceae > Psychrobium. The sequence goes on along the minus strand of PIZK01000027.1, from coordinate 24,855 downwards.
AGTGACTGCTCAAGGCTAGGTGCACACACTTCTAAATATCGTGCAAGCACAGCTTGAATCAATTCTTTTTTAGAACCAAAGTGATAATTAACTGATGCTAAATTAACCTCTGCTTGACTTGTTATTAAGCGCAACGATGTATCTGCATACCCTCGTTCAGCAAACAGTTGTTCAGCCGCATTTAATATTTTTGTTTTTGTATCGACCTTTTGCACTTTTAAAATCCTTTGATAAACGAACGTTTTAAATATAACGCTTTGGTTCGCGCTGTCAAGTGGCATCTCGAATAGTCGCGATAAAATTAAATAACATGTTATAACTCTTAATCTTAGGTTATTTACTCACAAATGTTAGTGCGTAATAATCAAACAAGAGATAACAAAAAGTCAGAAGCTTACAAGACAATGAAGACTTGCTTGTTCCTGACTTTTCCGACTTAACTATTAATTACTTAGCGGTGTATTTATCCATCCAATCCAACACGTTTTTATACCACTGCTTTTTGTTGTCATTGGTTAAAATCCAGTGGTTTTCCGAAGGAAACATTAATAACTTGGAATCAATCCCTTTGCGTTGCAAGACAGTAAACGCTGCTAAGCCTTGGCCATAAGGTACACGGAAATCTTTTTCCCCGTGGATAACTAGCATAGGTGTTTGCCAATTCTGAACGAAGTTTGCTGGATTAAACTTCTCGTAGTTTTCTTTAACGTTTAAGTAACTACCACCAAAGTCCTGCTCAGGAAACCATAACTCTTCAGTCACATTGTAGAACATTCTCATGTCAAATAAACCAGCATGATTTACTAGACATTTAAATTGTTTACTCCAGTTACCCGCAATCCAGTTAACCATGTAACCCCCATAAGATCCTCCTAACGCACACGCATTATCACCGTCTAACCAAGGTTGTTGCTTGGTTACAGCAGCGAGGCCCTTTTGAAGGTCTTCTAGCGGCTTGCCACCCCAGTCTTGGTTGATAGAGTCGGTAAATTGCTGGCCATAACCTGTTGAACCATGAAAGTCTATCATAACAACACCATAGCCAGCCCCGGCCCACAGTTGTGGATTCCAACGTGTTGAAAAGCTATTACCGAATGAGCCTTGTGGACCGCCGTGAATTAAGAATGCTATAGGGTACTTTTCACCTTGCTTAAAGTCCGCAGGCTTTACCCAATAACCGTGAACAGTTTCATCGTTCCACCCTTTAAAGGTGAATTGTGAGTATTCACCAAAATCCACATCGGCTAAAACGTCTTTGTTAACATTGGTTAATGTTTCTAGACTCGTGCCGTCATTACTTAACGAATATAAGTCACCTGGGCTTGATAAGTCTTTCTTACTAATAATAACGTTATCACCACTAACACCGATGATAGAAGAACTACCTTCATTATGTAATGTTTTAACGTCACCAAATTGAATGTTTATGGCAAAAACAGATACCTGCCCTAGATCTTGAGCGGTCACATATAAATTACGGCTGTCTGGCGCAAACTTAATTGAACGAACTGAGCGATCCCATAATGGAGCAACCTCTTTTACATTACCCGTTACAAGATCTTTTAGCATAATTGCAAATCGATCGGACTCGGCCGCAGGTTTACTCATAGCAGCATAGGCCATATAGCGCCCGTCATTTGAAAATACAGGTTGTGAATCCCATGCCGTATTAGCTGCCGTTAAGTTACTTGCTTTACCACCTGTCACAGGCACTTGCCATAAATCGTAGTTGGTGTGCCAAGACTGGGTGTGATCACCTAATTTAGCAGAATAAACAATGCTTGCACTGTCAGGTGTAAAACTCACCTCTTCCATGCCCGAAAATGGTTTCGCAGGAACATCGGTTTTAAGGCCTTTATGGATATCAACGAGATTCTTGGCTTGGTTATTCGTTAAGTCAGCAACAAACACGTGATTGTAACTATGGTCTTTCCAAGTGTCCCAATGACGAACCATTAGCTGGGTGTATTCGCGCCCTTGGTTTGGTTTCTCTGATAACGTTTTTTTCTTATCAGCAGTACATTGTATTGTCTTACACTCTGGAAAAACGGTTAAGGCCAAAGCGATTTTTTTGTTATCGGGTGATAATTTGATACCGTTGACTGGAATGGGTAAGTCCGTCACTTGCCGCGCTTCACCGCCATCTAATGCTAATGACCATACTTGTGCAGAACCACTTCTAGCTGAAATGAAATAGATGGTTTTATTATCGTTACTCCAAACAACGTCATGCTCTGTTGTTTTATGCGCAGTTAATTGTTTAATCGGTTGTTTAATATCATTAAGGTTGCGTAAGTATAAGTTAGACACTTTGGTGTCTTTATTTACCTTTTTATGGCCATAGATTAAGAATTCGCCATTAGGTGAAACACTCGCAGAATGGACACTATTTAATTTAGTCAGTGTTTCAACATCAAAACCTTTTGCTGATACAGCAGCGGTTAAACCTAAACACGAAATGACAGCGCTGGCTTTTATAACCCCTAGCGATAATTTGCTTAATGAATACTGCATTAAATAACCTTTATATTTTTATCTATATTTTTGCGATTATCATACCAGCACAAACAAAAAAGCCCCAGTAAAAACTGGGGCTTAATTAAACAATAGTCTAAATTATAGCTTAATTGCTTCCTTTAGTTTTTGCTCTTTTTCTTCTTTCTCTTTTTTCAGTAAATCATCAGCAGCTTTTTTCGCTGCCTCTACTTTATCTGCCGCTTGAGTTTTAGCATTTTGATACTGCTCACTTGCTTCGGCTTTTGCAGCTTCCAATTTACTAGATGCTTCTTGTTTCGCTTGGTCAAGTTTAGTTGAAGCCGCCTCTTTTGCATCTGCTAGGCTGCTGCTTGCCGTTTCTTTTGCTTCAGACAATGAATTAGTCGCCGTTTCTTTAGCATCAGATACCATTTGTGAAACGGCACTTTTCGTTTCTTTAGATGTATCTTTTGTCTCTTCTTTAGCTTGCTCACCACAACCGGCAAGTAATGCTGCAGTCATAAGTGCGAGAGAAATCTTTTTCATGTTATGTTTTCCGTAAATTTATGATTTGTTAATCGTAACAGAGATAAGCTGAACAACAGTTGAACATTAGCCAACTAGACTAATGTTCAATGAGTAATGACTTAAGCCGATGGGTCTTGTAGCTTGACGCGCCAAGTACTTGGGCCAGTGTCATGAGCGTTTTCGCCTGTTGAATCAACCGCTACAGTTACGGGCATATCTTCAACTTCAAACTCATAAATTGCTTCCATACCTAATTCAGGGAATGCAACAACACGTGACTTCTTAATGGCTTTAGACACTAAATAAGCAGCGCCACCAACAGCCATTAAATAAACAGACTTATTATTTTTAATGACTTCAACTGTCGCAGGTCCACGTTCAGCTTTACCAATGGTGCCCAACAAGCCAGTTTCTTCAAGCATCATCTTAGTGAATTTATCCATACGAGTTGATGTTGTAGGGCCAGCAGGACCAACAACTTCATCGCCTACAGCGTCAACAGGGCCAACGTAATAGATAAATTTACCGTTGAAATCTACACCTGCAGGTAAACCTTGACCACTTGCTAAGAGTTCTTGAATTTTCTTATGTGCAGCGTCGCGACCAGTTAAGATTTTACCGCTAAGTAAAACAGTTTCTCCTGTTTTCCACTCAGAGATGTCTTCTTTAGATAAATTATCTACGTTGACTCGGCGCACGTTATCGCCTACTTCCCAAGTGATCTCAGGCCAATCTTCTAGCTTCGGCGGCAATAAATTTGCCGGACCGCTGCCATTGAGATGAAAATGTACGTGACGTGTTGCAGCACAGTTAGGGATCATTACAACAGGTTTTGATGCAGCGTGTGTCGGTGCTGACTTGATTTTAATATCAAGTACAGTATTAACACCACCAAGACCCTGCGCACCAATACCTAACTTATTAACTTCGTTGAATATTTCTAAACGTAGTTCTTCTTCACCTGATTGAGGACCATTCTCAATGATTTCATTAATATCGATACTTTCCATTAATGACTCTTTAGCCATCACTGCCGCTTTTTCAGCTGTACCGCCAATACCTATACCTAACATACCCGGTGGACACCAGCCTGCACCCATAGTTGGTACTGTTTTCAATACCCAATCGGTAATTGAATCAGACGGGTTTAACATGACCATTTTCGATTTGTTTTCACTACCGCCACCCTTTGCAGCGATCATAACTTCAACTTCATCGCCTGCAACCATATCGATATGAACAACCGCAGGTGTGTTATCTTTAGTGTTTTTACGTGATCCTGCTGGGTCAGCAACGATAGAAGCGCGTAGCGGGTTATCTGGATTGTTATAAGCTCGACGAACACCTTCATCTACCATTTCTTGAACTGTTAAGTCGGAATCCCAACGTACATTCATACCGATTTTAACGAAACAAGTAACAATGCCCGTATCTTGACATAGCGGACGGTGACCTTCTGCAGACATGCGTGAGTTAATTAAAATCTGTGCAATTGCATCTTTCGCAGCACTGCTTTGTTCGGTGTTATAGGCTTTTTCCATCGCATCAATAAAATCTTTAGGATGGTAATATGAAATGTATTGAAGTGAATCTTCAATACTTTCAATAAAATCTGCTTTTTTAATTACGGTCATCAATATCCCCTTTCGGAATCAAACTATTGCAAATACAACTTATATTTTATTATTGTGGTGCAGCGATCAAACTCGATGCATCCAAGTTGCGTTTGAGTATATAATACCTTGCTTAAATGTCACTAGCCAAGTGCTACCAACGTCCAACAAATTAATAGGTTAAAATGTCTTCACTCGTTCATTGCTCATCACTTTCCACCAGCTTAACTTGCCGAGAGTTATTTTCAACAGTGGCCATGCACCCATGGGCTATGTTGCTAGACTCCGGAGCTAGCGCCCATATCGACGCAAAGTACGACATTATGGTGTTTGACCCTTTATATACCTTACAAAGTGATGACGAGAAGACGCTAATCACAGACTGTAAAACAAATGAGCAAACCTATTCATATGACAACCCTTTTGATGTCCTTGAACAAATACTTGCTTTGGCAGAGTTAAGTGATGAAGGCCACCAGCTACCTTTCACTGGTGGAGCGCTAGGACATTTTAGTTACGACCTAGGCCGACATTGTGAGCGCATCGACCAAATCGCTGCCAAAGACATCGACCTCCCTGTCATGGCCGTAGGGATTTATCGTAGTGGCATTGTGTTTAACCGTGCAACTAATGAGGTATTACTAACAACTCGCGGTACAGCGGATCAACACCAACAGGCATTAACCCAGGTCAATACGTTGCTTGCCACGGCTAAGCAACATCAATCCCCTCAACAATTTCAACTAAGAGGTGCTTGGCGTAACCAGTTAACTCGAGAGCAATACGACAACAAATTTCAACAAGTCCAGCGCCATTTGCGTGCTGGTAACTGTTATCAAATCAATTTAACCCAACGCTTTGAAGCTAATTATCAAGGTGATGAATACCAAGCCTATTTAACACTAGCCGATCAAAACAATACGCCTTTTAGTGCGTTTATTCGACTTGAACAAGGTGCAATCTTAAGTGTTTCACCCGAACGTTTCATACAGTGTCACCAAGGCTTTGTAGAAACTAAACCAATTAAGGGAACACGCCCTCGTAGTCAAGATGTCGAGCATGATCTGTTATTAGCGCAAGAATTAAGAGATAGCGAGAAAGATCAAAGTGAAAACCTCATGATCGTTGACCTTTTAAGAAACGATCTTGGCCGTAGCGCAAAGCCAGGGAGTGTCCAAGTCCCAAAGTTGTTTGATATTGAAAGTTTTAAAAATGTTCATCATCTTGTTAGTACTGTCACTGCTGAACTAAGCAGCGATGTCACCACGGTAGGGTTACTCAAGAACGCTTTTCCTGGCGGTTCAATTACTGGAGCCCCGAAAATTAATGCAATGAATATCATTGATCAACTTGAACCCCATCGCCGTTCCATCTATTGTGGTTCAATTGGCTATATTAGTGCAGATAATCAAATGGACACCAATATAACCATCAGAACCTTGCTATGCTTAAATAAGACAGAGCAAGAGAAGGAAATTTTTTGTTGGGCCGGCGGCGGAATTGTAGCTGACTCACAAGTCGATGCTGAATACCAAGAATGTTTTGATAAAGTAGCCTCGATACTTCCACTCTTAGCGGGAGAGTAAATGTAACACTTGGGAGACACTGATGAATAGAGAGCAACTCATTACACTTTTTCAAATGAATAGTTTTAAAAAAGTGTTAGCTCAAATTCCCATGAGTGGGCACCTCACCCCTAGCGCCGTTCTTATTCCTTTAGTCGAACGTCATGGGCAGATCTATATGGTGCTGACCCAGCGAGCCAGTCACCTTAGGCACCACCCAAATCAAATTAGTTTCCCCGGTGGTAAATTCGATCTAACAGACAGCTCATTAATGGAAACAGCCCTACGAGAAAATTTTGAAGAGCTAGGTGTTGAGCATCACAAAGTAAGTATCTTTGGTCAATTACCCGCTTACCAGACCGTTACAGGTTTTACCATCAAGCCGTACATTGGGTTTATTGAACCAGATATTATCTTTACCCCCAACTTAGATGAAGTTGCTGAGGTCATAGAGCTGCCACTTGCGCAATTGTTTAATGATGAAAGCCATTTCAATATCGATATCTGCCGGCATGATGGCATCTACCCTGTCTATTTTAAGCCGACCGACGGCTGGCCCATCTGGGGCGCTACAGCAGCTATCATCGAGCAGTTTCGCTTAGCTATTCATTAATGGACGCCAAATAGTTAAGACTAAGGCGCCCACACTCGACACAGCCCCCAATAGTAATGCGGGAAACCAATAAGTATCCTGTTGTTGTATGCGTAGGTACCAATTGACCACAATCGATGCGAAGCTTACCCCAGCGCAAAACCATAATAAAAACATCAAACGCTCATAAACTCTCAGTAGCCAAGTTGTCCTAACGGCAATCTCATGATGAAGTGTAATAATCGTACTCATTTCTGGTCGTGCTTGGTGGAACACAACGAGTGCATAAAACAGTACCCCCCAACCAACAATTGTCAGACCAGCTAAAAGCAGGTGAATAAGATCAAGGCTCCGTTTACTCATGTTTAACCGTAGTTTTGATGACACTCTTTAATCATAATACTTTATTGAGACTTTAGCTGGTTATAGCTGGCTTTTATCTAGGTCCAATGAATGTGTCTCTTACAGTAACTTCACATAGCGACTCGCTGCTTCTTGTGCGCTTTTCCACTCAGTGCTTTGATAAATATCATTTAAGCGTTGCATACGCTCCACTTCATCCAAGCCAGTTACCTTTAATGCTGCCTCATACGGTAATATACCCTGCTCAATCTTTTTAAGATCATACCCTTTTTGTTTTAAGAGAAAGAGCGCACTCGCACCAGTACTATAAAAAGGCTAATGAGCCGCAAAAGCTGCATCGCTATTATAATAGTTTGTGTCATGGTAAGTGATGACGGTCAAGGAATCGACCCTAAGGATTATCAAACCGTTTTCATACCCTTTACTCGATTAGATAAAAGCCGTAGTCGAAAAACCGGCGGCTTAGGAGTTGGTTTAGCGATTACGAAAGGGGCCTGTAAAAAAATTAAGGCAGAAATCTCCATTAGCCAATCGCACCTTGGTGGAGCGCGCTTTGATTTGCGCATCCCCCTTTAGAGGCTGATACGTGATTATTAGTCTAGCCAACTCACGTAATAGTCTCTGTGGTATGTACCTCGTAGCGATTTCGTCCTTTACGTTTTGCCTCATACAGCGCTTCATCGGCAAAGTGCATCAACTTTTCATAAGAACTATCAGAACAAGCGACACCCACACTAACCGTTACACTCTTATCATAACAGGAGTGTTGATGTTCAATTGCCGAGGAAAAGACTTGCTCAACTATTGTTTTTGCAATGTTGATTGCACCATTAAGCTGGGTAAAAGGTAGAATAATTGCAATTTCTTCACCACCATACCGCGCGACAAAATCGGTTTTTCTTGGCAATGCTGTTTTAATTAATTGCGAGACTTGTAGTAAAACCTCATCGCCTTTGTCGTGCCCATAAGTGTCATTAAACTCCTTAAAATTATCTATATCTATCATCAAAATTGCTAAAAATGAGTTGGCACGACGAGCCACACTAATTTCCGTTTTAATCTTTTCTTCATAAGCACGACGATTTGGGATCTGTGTTAGTGCATCAATATAACTCAGTTTTTTAAGTTGTTTGTTTGCTGCATCAAGATTGGCAATTGCGACTTTTTTATCGGTGATATCGAGATGCGTTCCAATCATCCGCTTTGGCACACCTTCACTTTCCCATTCCACCACCCGGCCTGTATCATAAACCCAAATCCAATGGCCCTTTTTATGCTTCATTCGAGATTCGAATAAATAATACTCTGACTCACCTGACCAATGCGCCTTAAGCAGACGCTCTGACTCTTGCAAGTCATCAGGATGTGCGAATTTAAGCCACGTTTTAATACTGAGTTCACCTAACTCAGCTAACGTGTAGCCAATGATATTTGCCCAGCGTTCATTAAATATCGTCTCACCGGTTTGAACATTCCAATCCCAAATGCCGACACCGGTATTTTCAATAACAAGTTCTAATTCATGTTTATTCTTTTTAAGATCGGTTAATGCAGATTTCAGTGCCGCATTTTCTTGAAGGAGAGATTCGATGGTTTCTTGCATAAATCGACATCCTAGACATTCGTATTTAAATCAACAAACAATTAACGGTGTTAGAGCGCGTTAACAGGGTATAAGTCTAAACCTGTTAACGAGCATTTGTAAAATTAATGTAGCATCTTCACACATAAGAACCAACAGAAAGTAACTGTGGTGTTTTGATAGGCAAAAAACATGACCTGCTGGATAGGAGGCTCATAGCGTTATTATTTTTTTGTCCTTTTTCTTAGAGCAACTATCCAAACTGACAGCTCTAAAGCAGCCCCCAAAACGATAAAGAACACTACACCGTTTGAAAAACCATAACTATAAGAAATTAACGCAGCGAACAACAAACCTAGCAGTAGTAGCCACTTTAGTAACGTTTTCAAATCGTACCCCTCCTACGAATGCTTACATTAAATATATTTTCTTCTCGTGTTAAACACAACGGCTCAAGTGTAAAATAATATTTAAGTGGTTTATAACAAAAAAAATCGCAATCGCTAGAAAATAAGGAATAAAATCGTACATCAGTTTTGATTGATGTTGTGTACGTAACTTTGCTCTAAGTCGCTAACAGTGCCATTTAGTTAGCCAGTGTCTATCATTGTGCCCATCGGTTGATTTGTGTTGCCAACTCATGAGGTTTTTCAAGGGGCAACATGTGGCCACTACCAGCCGTGCTATAAAGTGATAGTCTCATATTAAGCCCCTCTAAATTACTTAGCCACTGTGAATTAACCACAGCGTCGTCTTCACTATAATAAAAATGTGTCGGAAATGGAAAGTCGCTAATAGCTACTCTGAGGTCTTCTCGTTCTAAGGTACATTGGTATTGACTAAAGAATTGTTCTTCACCACTTTCTTTATCCATCTCAATAATCAGATCAACAACTGAATCTGATAGAACACCACGGTCTAATAAGCCAGCAGCTTTTTTGCGGCTAATCCCTTTATATCCATGAATTTTAGCAAACTCAAGAACCTTACTACGTTGAGTATACTCAAGTGTTGGAAGCGCGGTCGGGCTATTAGATATCACAAATAATTTGGCAACGTTGTGTGGATATCGCATGGCGTAATAAGCAGCGATGTAACCACCCAGTGAAAAGCCAATCACATGAACAGGCTTATCACCAAATAAATTGTCGTAATATGCTGCAAGTTCATCAAAACTCTTTCCCTGAGGGATATTCAACAAAACAGGTTCAAAATCTTTTGCCAAATGTGGTAGCACTTCCGTCCACAGTTTATCGGTACACATTGTGCCGGGAATAAAGAATAACTTCTTGCGCATGAGCTTGCCTTGTCTGGTGTCGCCTAATTTGGTGTGTATCGCTTCAGGAACTCATTGACATTTTGACTAAAAATGTCAAACAACCCTACACTCAATCAACATGTTATGTAGACACTAAAGAATCGTTGACTCATCATATCGTTCTTATACCACCAAATCAGTTCTACTAAAGTCGTCATCCTTTCTTGTAATCACTTGAGGGATTTACCGTTGTTAAAGCCAATGGATTCATTGCCAGCCTGCCCCAGCTATCGTATCCAAGGCCCCTTATAAGAACATGGATAATCACTGGCACATAGAGCTCCCCCTTAGGTAGGTCTACCATGCAAGACACAATAATCCGTCAGACTGGAATGTAATTACTGACTATTTATTTCAAACTGACTACTTACTTCAAATAGGTGTAACCGTCCAAACAATCCTCATAAAAATCAATCAAATTGACACCTTCACGTGGTTTAATTTTACCTCGAGCGATTTGATCATCGATTTCTTTTTTGATTATTTGCGCCATAATTGCCGGGGTGTATTGCATGGTAGAAAGAACATTATCAACTGACGACCCCTTAATCACCTCTTCAATGTAGAAGTCCTTAGGATCATCGTCATAACTGACAATATGAACTTCGTTTAAACGACCAAATAGGTTGTGCATATCTCCCATAACATCTTGATAAGCTCCAGTTAGAAAGATACCGATGAAGTAATCATCAGCGGGGTTGAGTGTGTGCAACGGAATGTTGTTTGCAACTGTATCATTACCGATGAATTTATCTATTTTACCATCGCTATCGCAGGTGATATCGACCAAGCTACACAACTTAGTCGGTGCCTCGTTTAAGCGTGAAACCGGTACGATAGGCAAAACCTGATCAATTGCCCAAGAATCAGCAGCAGACTGGAAAACTGAGAAATTGGCTAAATATTGTGATGACAACAATTGAGAAATATCATTCAATGCTTCCGGAACAAAGTCAAGATGTTGCATTTGCTGCTCAATCTCATTAAGAATGCGCCAATACATTGTTTCCACTTTGGCAAGATCATCCAGACTCAATATACCCAGTTTGAAAGCCTGCATTGCTTGAGATTTTAATTGCACGGCGTCATTATAAATCTCTTGCTGATTGTCATTTCTGTCAGTTACCGCTAAGTTTTTTTCCAATTCACGAATATTGCTAACTATGATGTGTTCGCCCGTTGCTTTCCCCGTGAAATACTGTGTACCGCTTGGGTGTATTTCACCAATAACATTGGTTATCACGCACGAATGATGAGCCGTCATCGCTCGCCCACTTTCACTGACAATATGTGGATGAGGTACTGACTCAAGATCACAATTTTGTTTAAAGCCATAGACAATGTCAGAGACATACTCTGATAGATTGTAATTACAAGATGAATCGTTTGTTGATTGTGAGCCGTCATAGTCAATCGCTAGCCCGCCACCGACATCAATATATTCCAGTGGCACACCTAACTTGAACAACTTACTGTAAACCAGAGATGCTTCTTGAACGGCTTCTTTAATGGCACGAATATCTGTTAATTGACTGCCGATATGAAAATGCAATAACTTAACACAGTCGATTAAACCTTCGGATTCTAAATAGGTTACAGCATTGAGGATTTCAGCAATGCTTAAACCAAATTTTGCGCGTTCACCACTAGAATGTTCCCATTTACCACGTCCTTTAACCATCATTTTGACGCGTAAACCGATAATCGGCTTTATTTTGAGTTGCTTAGCAAGGTCGATTAACTTAATCAGCTCACTATACTTTTCAATAACCACGATCACTTTTCTATCAATTTTCAACCCTAACAAAGCCAAGCGTAAATACTCATCATCTTTGTAACCGTTCAAAATCGTTAATGAATTCTTATTGGTATTGTAGGCAAGTGCAGCAATTAGCTCCGGCTTAGAGCCCGCTTCCAGTCCATAATTATAACGACTTCCAGCACTGACTATTTCTTCAATGACTTCACGCATTTGGTTAACTTTCACAGGAAAGACACCAAAGTACTGCCCTTGGTAGTTTGCATCTTCAATGGTATTTCTAAATGTCTTATTGAGCAGTTCAACTTGTGAGCGCAGAATATCGTGAAAGCGAATGACAGCAGGAAACTGAATGCCCTTACTCTGCATTTCGTCAATCACTTCTTTTAAGTTAATCTTTAGGTTCGGCTGGTCATAACGTGGAATAACTTGAATATCGCCACTTTCGCCGATATCAAAATAGCCATTGCCCCAGCGTTTTACATGATAGGTATTTTCAGCGTCATCAATTGACCATGGTGTTAATACAGTTTTCAAGCGCATTTCTCTATTTAGTGTTTAAACAAATAATCAGTTCTCGGACAACTTTAGCAGCGAAAACATCACTATTGCCCGTAGCGTCAATCTCTGGCGAGAGTTCAACAACATCGCAGCCGACAAAGTTCTTGTTTTTTAAAATTTTGCAGAGGCTGACAAAAGAATGAAAGTCTTCACCACCGGGTTCTGGCGTCCCCGTTCCCGGAAAGAAACTCGGATCAAAATAATCAAGATCCAAGGTTAAATAGATAGGTCGACTGTCATCTAAATCGGCAACGCTTTGTAAAAATTCCTCACGCGAATTGATTAACGTGTTATTTGAACGCATCCATTGATACTCGTCTTTTGTGCCTGAGCGGATCCCGTACTGAATTAATTGATGCTGCCCTGAAAAATGATCAGAAACACGTTTAATAATCGAAGCGTGTGAGTAATGAAAGCCTAAATAACCATCTCTTAAATCAGCATGGGCATCTAAATGTAATAATACTAAGTCATCATAGGCTTTTAAGTACGTTACGATAGGGGCGTAGGAAATAGAATGCTCACCACCTAGTGTTAAGGTCTTTATGCAATGCTGACTAATCGACTCAGGACTAAATTGTGCAATGTAGTCATCGGTGGCAACTTGCCATTGCTGCTCAATGTTTTTGTGTTGATTGTCGCTCAGTTTAGCCTCAGTCGACAAATTACCTAGATCGTAAAAAACGATATCATCAATGTCATCATCAAGGTAAGGTGAATAAGACTCTATACCATCCGACACCCCGCGTAAGGCATTTGGCCCAGCTTTTGTTCCTTTTCTAAAGCAAGCCGTGCCATCAAACTCAAAACCGAGCAGGTGAACAGAATCAGGGTAAATTCCATCGGGTGTTTTTGCACACTCAAATCGTATATCAGGCTCGATAAAGTTGACCACCAAATCGCAGACTTTATTCTGTTTGTTTATCATTTCGTCGTTGTTATTCATCATAAAATACCATGTTAGTCATGGGAGTTTTTAGGTCGCATTATGCTTAAAATTGCCATAAAGTATAGTCTTTTTAGCAGTAAATAAACTAACTCATCATTTGATTATTTTTATCTTGAAATCTACACTTTTTTTTGTAAAATAGCGCGATTTTTTGTGTCTGGGTATCCTGCACAATGACGTTATAGTTAACTTGTAGTTTTAGTCAAACTCTATTTAGGAAAGCCAGTGTTTTTTGAAGGTTCTGAAAAAAAAGTTGAAATTCTCGTGCACAACGAAAAGTTGTCATTGCTTAACGATGTCAGTGACGCCTTTTGGGCGGAGCTCGTCATTCGGTGTAATGCAAAAATACTCTCAAGTATTCGCAATGCAGAGTGCAAGGCGTTTTTGTTATCAGAGTCGAGTTTATTTGTTTGGGATAACTACTTCCTTATATTGACCTGCGGTGAAACCAACCTTGTCAATTCAGTCGAGTACTTTATTGAACAACTAGGTGTAGATACAATTAAGCACTTAACTTATCAACGCAAAAATGAATACTATGCTCATGCACAACCTAGTTGCTTTGGCGATGATGTAAAGCGGTTAACCAAATACATTCCAGGTAAAGCCATGCGGTTCGGTGCGATGGACAGTCACCACAACTTTATTTTTCATCAAGATAACGACTTTAAAGCAGCCACCGATGATAAAACCTATGAAATATTTGCATATCAAATATGTCATGACGCTTCAAATCATCTAACTCGTCACGGATTAGCAGCCAACGATATCCGAGAGTTTTTAAAGCTTGAACAACTTATTCCTGATTTTCAGTTAGACGACTTTGTATTTCAACCTTATGGCTATTCGGTTAATGCCATTCGTGGCCGTCAATACCTCACTATTCATGTGACACCGCAAGCAGATAGTAGTTATATCAGCTTTGAGTCTAATGTGAATTTAATTGATTTATTGCCAATCATTCTCGACGTCCTAAAACCGTCATCATTTGATTTACTCTGCTATAACGAAACGCAATTTCAGACACTTACCGATAAAAGTGTCCCTCAAGACTATGTTAGTCAATCACTAGTACAACAAAAATTAACCAACGGTTTTTTAGTTAATTTTGCAAATTATATTTTACCAACACAACAATTTACTCAAGCCACAGTGTTTGAAGTCGACGGAGAAAACCATGAACTCTAATTTATGGATAGAAGAAAAATTTGAAGACTTTTTAGGTCTTAAATTTAAAGTAGAAAAAGTATTATTCTCTGGCAAGAGTGAATATCAAACTGTTGACATCGTTGAAACCAAAGGGCATGGCAAAATGCTGCTCAATGATGGGTTAGTGATGGTAACCGAGCGCGATGAATTTGCCTATCATGACATGATTTCTCACGTGCCATTATTTACCCACCCAGCACCAAAAAATGTATTAATTATTGGTGGCGGTGACGGAGGTACAGCCCGTGAAGTTCTACGCCATTGTAGTGTTGAGAAATGTACCATGGTCGAGATTGACAGTATGGTTGTTGATGCTTGCAAAGAATTTATTCCGCAAACGGCCAAAGATCTTGACCACGACAAATTAACATTGATCATTGGTGACGGCGTCGAGTTTGTAAAGAACACCACTGAAAAATTTGACGTCATTATTGTCGATAGCACTGACCCAATCGGCCCTGCTCAGCCGTTATTTGGTGAAGCATTCTATCGAGATGTGTACGACTGTTTAAGTGATGATGGTATTGTAGTCTCACAAGGGGAGTCTTCTTGGTATGCATTGGATATCCAACAGTCATTATTGACCGTTTTAAATGCTGTTTTTCCACAAACCTATCTCTATAGTTTTAGTAATTTAACCTATCCGGGCGGGCTGTGGAGCTTTACATTTGCTACAAAAAAACATCACCCCATCAACGATTTAGATGTTAACAGAGTAACAAATAGTGGCTTATCTTTTGACTACTATAACGCAAACTTGCACAGTGCAGCCTTTGCACTGCCTAATTTTGTAAGAAACGGTCTAGCGGGCTTAATTGATAACGACTGACCTGACCTTAGCCTAAAATTACCGAGGCGCTAATTTTTGACAGAGACTGTTGCAAGAATAGCCTACTATCCAGTTTAAAAATAAAAAAAGCCGCTCGTGACCAATATAGTCAGGAGCGGCTGTCCTTTTAAGCAAATGTTAAAGCGATAAGTTATCTAAAATATCATCTTCAACCAAGTTCGCTAAAGTCACTTTCAGCTTAGGCGTACGTTCCATTTCGCGTTTTATCGCAAAATTTGCTTCCTCATTTCGAGCCCAGCTACGACGAGCAATACCATTATTAACATCAAATAATAACATTGATTTTAAACGTCTTTCGGCAGCGTCTGTTCCGTCAAGCAACATACCAAAACCGCCATTAGTTACTTCACCCCAACCAACACCGCCGCCGTTATGAATAGATACCCAAGTTGCGCCGCGGAAACTATCACCAATCACGTTATGAATTGCCATATCCGCAGTGAAGCGACTGCCATCATAGATGTTTGACGTTTCGCGGAACGGTGAATCGGTACCACTCACATCATGATGGTCACGACCTAATACAACAGGGCCAATTTCACCGCTATTGATGGCATCGTTAAACGCTTTAGCAATTTCCATACGGCCTTGTGCATCGGCATAAAGAATACGTGCTTGTGACCCAACCACTAATTTGTTTTGCTTAGCGTCATTAATCCACGTGATGTTATCTTGCATTTGCTGCTGAATTTCTTCAGGTGACTCTTGCATGATCTTGTTCAGAACCTTGGCTGCAATCGCATCAGTCTTATCTAAATCTTCTGATTTACCAGAAGCACAGACCCAGCGGAATGGACCAAAGCCGTAATCAAAGCACATTGGACCTAAGATATCTTGAACATAAGATGGGTATTTAAAATCAATACCGTTCTCAGCCATAACATCACCACCAGCGCGAGAGGCTTCGAGTAAGAATGCGTTGCCGTAATCAAAGAAATACGTACCACGGGCAGTATGTTTATTTACTGCATCAGCATGACGTTTTAGTGTCGATTGTACTTTTTCTTTAAATAACTCAGGCTCTTCACGAATTAAACGGTTCGACTCTTCATAGCTGATATCAACTGGGTAATAACCGCCTGACCATGGGTTATGTAGTGACGTTTGGTCTGAGCCTAAATGAACAAAGATTTCTTGCTCATAAAATGCTTCCCACACATCAACCACGTTGCCGATGTAAGCGATTGAAACCACTTCTTCGTTAGCTTGAGCGCTTCGAACACGTGCAATCAACTCATCCATGTTATCAATGAGCTCATCGACCCAACCTTGTTGGTGACGCTTAGTGGCCGCGTTAGCATTGACCTCAGCACAAACAGTAATACAGTTGGCTATGTTACCCGCTTTTGGCTGTGCGCCACTCATACCACCTAAACCAGCGGTGAGGAAGATTTTACCTTTTGACGTCTGGCCTTTTTCAAGCACTTTACGGAATGCATTCATCACCGTGATAGTCGTGCCATGAACAATGCCTTGTGGCCCAATATACATGAATGAACCAGCCGTCATCTGACCGTATTGTGTCACACCCAACGCATTGAACTTCTCCCAGTCATCTGGTTTAGAGTAGTTCGGGATCATCATACCATTAGTAACAACAACACGCGGAGCGTCAACCGATGACGGGAACAATCCCATTGGATGCCCTGAATAGATATGTAATGTTTGGTCACTTTCCATTTCGCTTAAATACTTCATTGCTAACAAGTATTGCGCCCAGTTTTGGAATACCGCACCGTTACCACCATAAGTGATCAATTCTTCAGGGTGCTGTGCTACAGCAGGATCTAGGTTGTTATCAACCATCAGCATGATAGCCGCTGCTTGTTCACATTTTGCAGGGTAATCGCTGATAGAGCGCGCTAGCATGTGGTAGCTCGGCTTAAAGCGATACATATAAATTCGGCCGAAGTCTTTAAGCTCTTGTGCAAACTCTGTAGCCAACTCTTGATGCCATGCCTTTGGGAAATAACGTAATGCATTTCTAACCGCCAGTTGTTTTTCTTCAACCGTTAGAATGTCTTTACGCTTTGGCGCACGGTTGGCATTCTCTGGGTAAGGTCGTGCCGGTGGCAATTCACTAGGAATACCTTGTTTGATAATGTCTTGAAAATTCATTGTTGGTATCCCCTTAGTTTACTTTGAAGGCTTGTGTCTTAACTAATGTAATCAATGCATCGATGTCTGGCTTTAACAGTCTGTCTTCTTCAAGCTTAGCGACTTTTGCTCTAATTACGTCAAAGTTGTGCTCAATAATATCTGAGCATTTGTTAGGGCGTCTAAATTCAATCGCTTGCGCTGCATACATTAACTCGATTGCAAAAATCTTTTCTAAGTTACCCAAGATTTGATTTAGTTTACGGCTAGAGATACTACCCATTGATACGTGATCTTCTTGACCCATCGATGTTGGTACACTATCAGCTGATGGTGGGAAACACAGTGATTTATTCTCTGTCACTAATGCTGCTGTTGCATATTGTGGGATCATCATGCCAGAGTTCAAACCGCCTGATGTTGTCAATAAACGTGGTAAGCCGTGTAAACCTTCTAATAATAAGTAACAGCGACGGTCAGAGATATTACCTAATTCAGCCGCAGCGATTGATGCATAGTCAAGTACCATAGCCAGCGGTTGACCGTGGAAGCTACCACCTGAGATTGCTTCCTCACTGCTAATTACGATTGGGTTATCAGTCACTGAATTCATTTCAATTTCAGCAAGCTCATATAAATGAGCGTAAGCATTACGTGATGCACCGTGAACTTGTGGAATACAACGTAGTGAGTACGGATCTTGAACACGGTCACACTCTTCATGATCAGCCATGTTTTGAGAGTCTTTAAAGAAACGTCTCATGCGAGCAGCGACTTCAAGGTTGCCTGGAAACGGACGAGTTGCATGAAGCTCTTCTCTAAACGGAGACTCACTGCCCTGCATCCCTTCGATGCTCATTGCGCCTGTAATATCTGCTAAGTCTAATAAGTAACGCATCTTAGTTAACGCCGTAATCGCGTGCGACAAGATAAACTGCGTACCATTAATGAGTGCAAGACCTTCTTTAGCGTGTAGATCCATTGGCTCTAACCCATGCTCTTTTAACGCTTGGGCTGCTGGGATCATGCTATCACCGTGCCAGAACTCACCTTCGCCGAGTAATGGTAAGAATAAATGTGATAGCGGTGCTAAATCGCCTGACGCACCAACAGAGCCTTGCTCTGGGACAACTGGAATTAAGTCTAGCTCGATAAACGCTAGCATTCTTTCAACAGTTTCTAGACGAATACCTGAAAAACCCTGACTTAATGCGTGTACTTTAGTGATAAGCATTAATTTAGAAATGGCTTTAGCAATGGGCTCACCAACACCAACAGCATGAGTGATTAGTAAGTTTTTTTGTAATAAATTGGTTTCTTCAGGGGTGATTTGTGTGTCACATAACGGACCAAAGCCAGTATTGATTCCATAAACAGGCTCATCTGATGCCGCCATCTTTTCAACACGTTGACGACTGGTATTAATTTTATCAATCGCTTCTTGGCTCAGTACTGCTTTGATGTCGCCGTTAGCAATCGCGTTCACTAGATCTAAATCTAAGCGATCGATACCATAATTAAATGTCATATAAATACTCCTAAATATTTCTATATTCTTATATTTTTTAAGAAAACTACTAAACAGTTTGTTAATTATAACTTGCTGCTGTTGTTTTACAGATGCATAATAATCGTAATTCATTCCGATTATATCGAACTAACAGACGGTGAAATAATGCAAATCCATGACGTTGATTTACGTTTACTCAGAATATTTGTTGCCATTGTAGAATGCGGCGGTTTATCAGCCGCTGAATCACGTTTGAACATTGGTCGCTCAACCATCAGCTCACACTTATCTGATCTAGAGGTGCGCTTAGGTATCAAGCTATGTAAACGGGGTCGTAGTGGTTTTGAGTTAACCGAGCCGGGGCGAGTGACTTATCAAGCATCGTTAGAGCTTTTGCAACAATGTGACGCCTTCATGACGACGGTCGCCAGTGCCAAAAGTGAGTTATCTGGCCGGGTCACTATCGCGACCATTGATACATTAGTGAGCGATCCTCGTTGTGGAGTTGCCCGTGTCATTTCGGCGCTCAAAGCTCGTGGGGATAATATTCAATTTGATATTAATGTATGTGAAGCTCGGGAAGTGGAAACGTCGGTGGTCAATGGCCGCTCTCTTGTCGGGTTTGGTGTGAGTCGCCACCATCTACGCGGGCTAGATTATTTACCACTACACAACGAAACGAACTATTTGTACTGCGCCCAAGGTCACCCACTATTTGAGTGTGAACCAAAGGAAGTGGTATCGCTACTAGAAGAATCCGAAGTGATCACCAGTAACTATATGCGAGATAAAGAAGTGCGAAACGATGGCTTAAACTATCAAAATAGCGCCACCGCATACCATGATGAAGGCATCGCTCAACTGATTCTATCTGGTGCGTTTATCGGCTACTTACCTGAGCATTACGCGAGTCATTGGGTTGAAAAAGGGTTATTTAAGTCGATTCTTCCGAAAAAATATTCTTACGAAATCCCCGTGACACTCATTACATCCAAGAATGCCGTCACTTCACCATTGGCTCAAGCGTTGATTGAAGAAATTAAACGCTGTCATTTGAGTCCCCCACCCCACCCCAGTGGGCAATAGTGACTGGTTTATCAAGGTTCTGCTCAATCGGTTATTGCTTTACAGAACCGCTAGATTGATTTTGTATTGAATATAAATAACATGTAAGAAAGTGCTAAGGAAAGGGTTTAGCCACGCGCTGCTCCCCTTTTCTGCCCCCAATAGACGATGAATTCTATTTCTAAGCTTCCCAATCCATATAAGGTGTGAAATAGACGAAATCACATGCATTACTTTAGAAAAAAGTAATAACTGCTGAGAGCCACTGGCGAGGATAAAATAAGCCAGACTGATAAATGAGAGCAAATGAATAACGACCGCGGCGACGACAAACCACGTGGCTATTGGATTTTTAATATGCGGGTTCGTTTGCAACGTCAGTGTATATAATCGATAGATGACATACAGTCCGCACGTCAGTACACATAGTGCAATGGTGTGACTCGTGGGCTTTGTTCCAAATATCGGTAGAGTTCTTTGCATGGTTAGTCCTGATTCGTTCTCCTGTTATTGTAATGTGGTCAAACTCAGACTTCTCAAGCATGCTAGCCACATAAACAACTATTTTTTAACGACTTCTCTCAGGAGCAGTTAACATAGCGCCATAAGCCCCTGCTCATTGGATATGCCTTTCGTATTTTAAAAAGACAACTTCATGAACGTTAAGCCCTTGATACTTATCCCACAGCAACAGCGAAAATCACGATCATAAGGGGTCATGACTCTCCAATATAAGCACTGAGTAGGATAGTGTTACAGCGTTTTATTCGGTTATTCTGGTGCTGATTTCTCCATTCGCATCAGCCTTAGCCACTGTTGACAATTGCAACGGAGTTTTCCAAAGCCAAGGCACAACCCCAATACAGAAACCAAGAAATAACGTTTGAGTTTGAAGCGCAATACTGGACTCGAGTGCTTCAAGGGAATAAAGCACAAATGAGTTAATCGCCACATTTGTGGCCATCAACACTAATACAGCCACTAAACCTATTTTGCGATATTTAAGTAATAGCAAAACCACACAATAATCTAGAACACCGAGTAAAGACCAATAGATATTTATCCAAGTAGGAACAAATTGATATGGAAATAAACCGTAATAGATATTATCGAACACATGCGTCGAGCCAGCGACTATTAAACACAGACATAATAGCCTTAATACAATTTTTTCCATGTATGTTTTTCTTGATTTGCAGCATGGCAACGCCCATTTTTTAGCGAGAACCGTAACCCCTTTATTAAGGTGACTTGGCGAAGCTTATCAACAATAAACATTGTTATTTCCAACTAAAAGTAACGTCAGTAAGCCGAGTTTGTGGCTGATACTTAAGTCGCGAAACAGGAGCAAAACAACGTATTGTTTCACCCTCGTAAATTGATGTGCCCCAAGAGTCAATTAGCAGCTAAATTCTAACTCAGCCCTTATTAGTTGATTCTTATGATTGACAGTGGAACTGGTCATGATGGTTTTTAAGTTTGTGCTACTCTTTTCACTTTGACAAAACTCACTAGCCTCTTGGTTCAATGATGCTTGCAGTGAAGTTTTGGTTTTTAACGCTTCGTTAGCGACTTTAGTTATTCTGTAAGTGTCATCGCCTAAGGGGACTACGGTTATTCTGTAAGTGTCATCGCCTAAGGGGACTACGGTCGATGAGCATGCCGTAATAAACAGTAATGATGCGATTGTGAAAGACTTCCTTTTCATAGTAATGATTCCTTTTTAATAAAAATTTTCTATCTAGCCAGCTATTCCTACAGTATTTGAATTGGTATTAACGTTAGCGTTGATATTTACGCTAGGTTGTCATGCCCACTTCACTGACTAATAGGGTTGTTCTAAATCGACGTGACGAGTGTTGTTGGTTCATGATAAAAGCTGCCGAACAACAATATTTAAACACTTTATTAACAATACCTTACCTACCTGTGATTATCAAGTAAAGGCCATTAGTCATTAATGCTAAACACCGACTCCGGTAATCCACCGTACCATTGAGTATTTATCTTCAAACCACTCATTGAGCAACATCAACTAGACAGCGCAGTGACAGCCGCACCACACCTCTACTTGTTTGTTGCGGTAACTTAATTATTCACCACTTTTATTTTATACCAAAAATAATAACACCCCAGACAAGTACCAACGGGAAATGACAACAACAGCAACACAGAAACAACTGGCAGAACGGTGTGTGCTAATCGCTGTTTGCGTGCCAATAAAATACCGCCGATAAGACACATCGCCATAATCGCAGTGAATACTGAGCTAAGTACAATAGGTATATTTGATTGTTGGTCAGGCATAGCTAGCCAAACTTCTTCAAAAAGAGTCAAGATCTGTGGGAGCACAAATACGCTCAATAGTAGCCCTAAGCTTCCTAATCCCATAAACAGCCATTTTAATCTGAAGTGATGCTTATCCATAAGTTCCCCTAACGTCCTGATCTCTGGTTTACAATAATTGGTAAAATTTAGTACGAAAAAGCTTAAGCCAAGCTTTCAAGTCCTTCGTTGATTTGTTTGTTATATGACATGACGAGATACGCCTTGTTCTTATTATTGTGTTAAACGAGGGCTTAAAGCATTGAGCTCGTTTTGTATATCAGCCCTGTGATATTTATCACGAGTTACATTTAATAGCTTATTTAATGCTGCGTGATATGCAGTTTCAAAGGCATTGTCTGTTGAGGTTTCAATATCTGGAGTGACGCCAACCCACTCCCAATTACTCTTTGTTATTGGATTGATTGCCTTTCCATAAGGAATACCTGCGACAAAACCATCACCAAAATCAATAAAGCGCACCGGATGTGCGCCGCCCAAGGTTGTTTCGCCTACAATGATTGCCCGTTTAAGGCTTTGTAGATCATAAGCAAACGCTTCGGCAGCAGTGAAAAACTGGACAGGCTTAGACTTTTTCGGGCTTAAACTTTTAAGCTTTTTCTAATTAAGCAAATTATGCCCTCATATTGAAGCCTGTCCTTTTATTTTCTTCCTTGCTGAGACAACAATAACAGAGCCGCAATCTGTGTTGGTCGGAAATGATATTAACGAGTAACCGACAAGGGGATGCGACAATTTTGTTTATTGATTTTAGTTTGACGACAAGATGTCGCCAAATAAGTAACTCATGCTGATTAACTCAGTTATGGCTTATAGGTATTAGTTGGTTTTATGCCGCTTTTTTAGTTATACCTTGTTAAATTTTTCTCCGAAAAGCGATAATTCTTTAACTTCACCATCTTTTATTTTATATGTTAAAACTTTTCCTCCCTCATTCATTGCAGAGAACTCGACCCTCATTGTATCCAATTTAGTAAAAGCTGTTGCTATTGTGCTAATTTCACCTAATCTCACTTCAAAATTCCCTGACTTAAGCAGTTTAATATTTAATTGCCCCCAAAGAGGATGATGAAATACGCCAACATATTTTTGTTTATCCAGACTCAGTTGCATAACTCTAGAGGATGCTTTTTTTGCACTTACATCATTCCATTTTTTAATGTTTGTTTTCACTTCAGAAGCTCTTACTCGCATCGATAAAATATGCTTTTCTGCCTTTTTATTGGCGTCACCATCATCAAGTAAAATACTATAAGCGATATCACTTATGGCATTGGTTAAATATTGACTAATTTGACTTTCATTATTCAATACGACTAAACCAATATTATGCTCTGGAATAAAAGAGCTGTGGGTATGAGTGCCAGCAACACCACCAAAATGATGAAGCATTTTTCTTCCTTTGTATGGGCCTATTTGCCAACCCCATGCATAACCAGTACGTTTAAAATCAAGATAACTTGCATCGTGTGAGACTAATTGTTGGTGAGACTTTTTAATGACTGAAGCAGGGAACACTTGTTTGCCATTGACTTTTCCCTGATTGAGCTGCGCGATTAAAAATAGTCCAAGATCAGATGCAGTTGCAATAGTTCCACCGGCAGCATGCATAGTTATATCGCTTTTTTCAAACGGTAAAATTGCTGTAGGATCTTCACCTGTTAATCCATAAGGACGAGCTACCTCAATACGTTTTTTAGCGGCATCACTCATGTAGGAGCTAGTATGATTCATGCCAAGTGGTTGATAAATTGTCTCTGATAATATCTTTTGCCAGTCTTGCGAGTAAAAGTTATCAACCCATACACTAACAATATTAAAACCAAGATTGGTATATTCAAATTGCCCCAAAGGGTTTCTTTCATTTTTAACCGAAGCACTTAAAAGAGTTTGACGTTGTTGAAGGTTATGATTGCCCGTAAAAGCTAACGCATTGACAAGCGCATCATTCTCTATGCCTGCTGAACACGACATTAAGTGTTTTAATTGAACTTTATCTGCATCAATATTCAACAAGTCTTGCTTTGGGAACATTTCAGCCATTGTAGTGCTGTCTTTAATATCTCCATTGTGTTCCATCAGTAAAGCCGACAAAGCGAACATAGGTTTTGTAATTGAGGCAATATAGAATGCTGTTTCAGCAGTTACTTTCTTGTTTTCTTTGATGTTAGCGTAACCAAAATACCCTTCATAAACAATTTCACCGTCTTTAACAACAGCAATAGCGGTGCCAGAAGGCAAGCCTATTTCCTTTTTCGCTGCGTTTACATAGTTATCAATGGCAGAGAAATCATCCATAGCATAAGAGTTACTTGCCCAAATAGACAACGACACTAGAAGGGGAAAAACTTTCATTACTTAAGTCCTTTTAAAATGATTTTGCTATTTATGCGTTGATGAAAAAAGAGAAAGAGGACAGGCTTAAATATTAAAGCTTCACTTTGCCCTTCTGTATTCTGGTCAAGTCCAACCG
>PIZK01000026.1 GCA_002835545.1 Alteromonadales bacterium alter-6D02 | reverse complement strand
AGGTTTTTTTTCGTCTTGAATCTTGAATAAAGCCCTACAATAACTTCAGTCGTCCTGAAGTTCTTTTATTCAGGACCTCCCTTTAGATTGCAGCCTAAAACTTAAAACTATGAATCATTTCATCGCGATAACGATCTCAAGGAGCCACATAAAGCGCCTATAGTGTCACATTCTGAAAGCCTTTAAGAACTAAACACTTAACTATAGGCATATCAATAGAGTGAAAAATAACTAATCGCAGAGCTGGGCAATAATTTACAGCCACAAATTGTTATGTTATAACATAACAATTTGTGGCTAATAACCAAGCTTTAAAATTAACTTATTTACCCTATTACTAGTATTCAAACCTTATGTCTAAACTTTTATTATCAGCAAGTATCATTAGCGCATTATTCTTCATCACCACTTCTCACGCCGCTTTGTCAAATGAACTCAAGGCTCATGTACACGGTCAGGCACAGTTAATGCTAGCAGTAGAACACGATAAAATAGACTTCAAGTTAATCTCCCCTGCTGAAAGTTTACTTGGTTTTGAACACCAACCAACGACACTACTGGAATTTAAAAAAATTGCTGATGTAAAACAACTTCTGGAAGTTCATTCCAACATTTTTCAATTCAACGGCAGTGATTGCCAAATACAAGCACTAAATATTGACACTAGCCAAATAATGAACAATGGCCGACATCAACATGCTCACGCGCATAAAGACATTATTGTGAATTATCAATTAAAGTGCCACCGTTCGATAGAGGCTACCTCGGTAACACTCAAGCTATTTAAGCATTTCCCTACACTCAAAAACATTAACGCGATGTGGATCACCCCCTCCAATCAAGGAGCGGAACAACTCAACACAAAAAACACAACGTTAATGCTCTATTGAGCCTACTTCTCCATGCGCAAAAAATATAGAAAGAGAAAGCCAGAACAGCTTCTATAACGGGAACAAAAATAAGCATATTTATTACGCCAACCGCCTTAACTCTACCCTGATAGGAAATCAAAATGAAAATTGTCACAACATCGCTAGATAAGTCAGCTATCGCTTTATCAATACTCTGTTTAATTCACTGCCTTGCACTTCCTGTTTTTTTAGTGCTTTTTCCTGTTATTGCTATTACAGCAATCAATCAAGAACTTTTTCATGCATTACTCCTTTTGTGCGTTCTTCCAATCAGCATCGCGGCCCTCATTATGGGTTGTAAACAACATAATCAGCTGTCTGTTGCCTTCTATGGTGGCTTGGGGTTAGTCGCGCTAGTTGTAGCGGTTACATATGGTGAAAGTCAATTAGGAGCAATGGGAGAGAAAGTACTAACAACTATAGGAACCGTTATTATCGCCTTCGCCCACTTACAAAATTACAAATTATCGAAAACATCAAAAAGCCACTCACATTAGGAAAAAGACCGCTATGCAAAGAACATTGATAAAACAGGCTATCATAATCAATGAGGGTCAAGAATTTGTTGCAGACGTTCTAATTAATGGGACTCGAATTGAACAAATTGAACCTCACATTACCGCGTTAAAGGATGACAATATTTTTAATGCTCACGGCTGCTACCTGCTACCTGGAATGATCGATGATCAAGTTCATTTTCGTGAGCCAGGGTTAACTCATAAAGGGAGCATTGCTAGCGAATCTAGAGCCGCTGTAGCGGGCGGTATTACCAGCTATATGGAAATGCCTAATGTCAATCCAGCCACAACGTCTATCGAAGCTTTAGAGGCTAAATTTACAATTGCTGAGCAAGCATCCCTTGCTAACTATTCGTTCTATTTAGGTGCAACTGAATCTAACCTTGAACAAATTAAAGCGCTTGATCCGGCAAAACATTGTGGCGTAAAAGTCTTTATGGGGGCTTCAACGGGTGACTTATTAGTTGAGCACCCCCAAGCCCTAGAGCAGATTTTCCAGCATTGCCCCACGTTGATAGTGACCCATTGCGAAAGTAGCCCCATTATTGATCAAAACTTAGCACGCCTAAAACGCGCCAAGTCTAACATCACCATTGAAGATCACCCTCTAATCCGAGACGAAGAAGCCTGTTTCGCCTCCTCTTCTTATGCTGTTAATTTAGCTAAAAAGTATAATACTCAATTACACGTCTTACATATTACAACAGCAAAGGAGCTAAGTTTATTTTCATCAGGCCCTATTGCTGGCAAAAGTATCACCGCAGAGGCGTGTGTTCATCATTTATGGTTTAACGATAAAGATTACTCAACATTAGGTAATTTGATTAAATGTAACCCCTCAATAAAAACTGAGGAGGACCAACAAGCTCTGCTTCAAGCTTTGCAAACCGGACAAATAGATATCATTGCCACTGATCATGCCCCACATACTTTAGCTGAAAAACAAACAGATTATTTACAAGCCCCCGCTGGTTTACCCTTAGTTGAGAGTGCCCTTTTAACTTTGCTTGACCATGTCAAACATAAGCGTTTAACAATGGCACAACTTGTAGAAAAGGTTGCACATAATCCCGCAACCAGATACAAGATCATGGAACGAGGATATATTCGTGAGGGCTACTTTGCCGATTTAGTATTAATCGATCCGCAGGGAGAAACATTAACCCAGCACAATAATAGTCGATACCTTTGTGGTTGGACGCCGTTTAATGGCCATACTTTTTCTTCGAAAGTCATTAGTACCTGGGTTAATGGCCAGCAAGTTTATGATGGACAAAACATTATCGAACAAACTAATGCAGCACAAAGACTGTTATTTTCACATTAATATTGACGGGAGTATGCAATCATCATGTTAAGAAAAAACCCTTCAGGCCAATACCCACAGGTATCAGCCAGTGCTTTTATTGACCCGACAGCACTTATTTGTGGTCATGTTATCATCGAGGATAATGTATTTGTCGGCCCATATGCGGTAATTAGAGCTGATGAAGTTGATCAACAAGGTAATGTTTCACCTATAACTATTCATCAAGACTCAAATATCCAAGATGGTGTTGTCATACACGCACTTGCACGGACACAAGTGACAATCGGTAAAAGCTCATCGGTAGCTCATCGCGCAATCGTACATGGCCCGTGCGTCATCGGTGAAAACGTATTTATTGGTTTCAATAGTGTCGTTTTCCGAACAAACATTGCTGATAATACGGTGATTAGACACAACTGTGTGGTAGACAATGTGAATTTAACTAAAGCCGTTCATGTACCGCCCTTAACGTGTATTGAGCCAGCATTTAATTTAGCATCGTTACCCGAATTGACACCTGAATATCGAGACTTTTCGGCATCAGTCGTTGCTGCAAATCATACATTGGTAAAAGGTTATAAAAAGTTAGAAGACGACAATAACTAGCTTACGTAGCACGTTCGATACCAAGAGTGAGGTTAGTGCCCTTGGTGTCAAACACCTTAACAAGAATGCAAGTTACTCTGTCTCATAATACATTTTGATAGAGTCTAACTTCATTGTGTAAGCAGAAGTAGCCACTTGATCTTCAAATAACTCTGTTTTCAACCGACCAAATACAATGACAGGTTCATAAAGTCTCTCTAGCACAAAATCCTGCTCAGCTTGGACAAAAATAATTTGGTTAGGCGGCGGTGGTGGCATATGAAGGCACGCTCCAAAATACGGGACTAAGAAAAAGCTTTTTATCACCTGCTCACTAGTAAACTCAACGGGCACTACAAAGCCAGGGATTTCTATATGCTTGTCATCCATAGCTTCAATGATATTGGTCGATAGTAATGCTTGCTCGTAGGGGCTTTCATTTTGACTTTTCGCCTGATTTAAATTCTGTAATGCACTGGAGATTTGATCTTCAAGCGAGCCATCAACCACCTGTGTAATATAATCAGGAGGGTTGAGTAAAGCATCTAAATCAGTTTTAGGAATTAACTCAGTCCAGTCTACTTCCTGATAAGTAATCTCAACGTTATCGGCATTCACCTTGAGGTTAGCTGTACCTTTGGTTAACGACGAGTCCGCATTGTTAAGCTCAACATTAGGTTTCCCGCACCCCAGCAGAAGCACTAACAAACAACATACCATCAAGGTTTTCATTTATTTCTTACCCTTAGCTATTAATACATTTATAACAAAAAGAGATACAAATGAGCTCTTGACTTAAAGTTATGTACAACCAAACCCCTTCAAATTGTTATAATATAACAATTGTGATAATGTAACATTTTTTAGCAAGTAATTACTAGTAATGTCTATCCAACTAAACAATGTCGAGTTTTGTTATTCAAAGGCAACCCAGAAAAATATACTAAGTATAGATTCATGGTCGACTACTGTCGGGGACAGACAATTTATCTATGGGCCTTCAGGCTGTGGAAAATCTACACTATTAAATATAATCGGCGGGATATTAAAACCTACTACTGGAACGGTTTCTGTCTTAGGTGAGTCGCTTGATAAAATGAATAGCCATCAGAGGAATCGCTTTAGAGCTAATAATATCGGTTATATATTTCAACAGTTTAACTTGATTAACTATCTAAATGCCGAAGAGAACATACAGTTAGCTCATCACTTTTCATCTAGAAAAAAAACCACAAAAGTTAGAGATAAAATACATTACTTACTGAGCGATTTAAATATTAAAAGTGACGATTGGTCTCGGCCAGTTGGTATGCTGAGTGTTGGTCAACAACAAAGAATTGCGATTGCTCGGGCTTTTGTTAATAGCCCTCAACTATTAATTGCTGATGAACCAACTTCTGCCTTAGATGAAGTAAGCACAAATAATTTTATGTCACAATTATCCACTCTCTGTAAAGAGCACCACACGACCCTACTATTTGTAAGTCATGATACCAGGCTAAAACATCACTTTAATCATGTTCACGAATTTTCTCAGATTAACAGCAAAAAAGAACAATAAAAATGCTTATTCGTTTAGCTATAAAAAGTCTGATATATCGCAAGGCTTCTATACTATTAACTATCGTGACCGTCAGTATTGGTATTTTTATTTTGCTGGGCGTTGAACACCTTCGAGATCAGACAAAATCAAGTTTTACAAATAGTGTTTCCGGTGTTGATCTGATCGTTGGCACCCGAACAAGCAGCTTAAACTTATTACTCTATTCAGTATTTAGAATAGGTGACCCAACTAATAATATTAGCTGGCAGTCATACCAAAACCTGTCTCAACACAATACTGTAGATTGGGCTGTACCTATCTCTTTGGGTGACTCTCATCAGGGATACCGAGTGATAGGAACGACTCCAAGTTATTTTGACTTTTTTCGTCATGGTAATCAGCAACAGTTACATTTCAGGCATGGAAGAAAATTCGAAAGTGTTTTTGATTTAGTGTTAGGAGCAAGCGTAGCGAACAAACTTGGCTATAAAATAGGAGACAGAGTCGTCCTCTCCCACGGTATTGGTCATACTAGTTTTATTAAACATGATAAGTTGCCATTTAATGTAATTGGCATTCTAAAGGCAACAGGAACACCAGTAGATCACACTTTGCACGTAAGTTTACAAGGGTTAGAAGCTGTCCACATGACAAACCCGCTAGCGATTAAACGTTTAGCTAAAACACCTGAATTAGCATTAACACAAGCAACGTATCTCAAGCCAAAATCTATCACTGCGATAATGATTGGGCTTAAATCAAAAATGGCTGTATTTAATTTTCAGCGCACAATAAACACCAATAAGAATGAACCATTGAGCGCTATCCTACCTGGTGTTGCACTATCTCAATTGTGGCAAACCATGTCAGTCTTTGATAATGCATTAGGCTTAATCACGCTATTTATTATTATTTCTTCTTTATTAGGACTTAGTGCGACATTGCTATCTTCACTCAAGGAGCGAGAGCCCGAAATCAAACTGTTAAGAACGATTGGTGCTTCATCTGGTTTTATTTTCTTACTTGTTGAATTTGAAGCAATGCTCATTGCATTACTCAGCGCGCTTATTGCAATAATAGGGTTAAATCTTACCCTGTCAGTTGCCCAAGAATATATTCTAAGCAATTACGGTATCACTATAGCCTCTCATTTCACTTCAACTAGCCATAGCCAAATAATCATCGGGCTTTTTTTACTGACATTTATTGCAGCTATTCCACCAGCACTTAAAGGAGCTAAGAAGTGCCATGTTTAATACCTACCGTTACTTTAAAGTTGGAATACCATGAGCATCAGCTTGATATTAACTGCGAACTGATTTTTAAACGCTAATCTTACCCCATCAATTAAAACAACATAAGAAATGAAACAAATGAAAATCAATATATTAAAAACATTTGCGGCATTGGTTTTGCCACTATCCATAGTGTCATCCGTTAATGCAACAGCAATTCAACAAACCAAAGGAGACTTTGAAGACAAATTTCGTCAACTTGAAGAAGTGCTCCCAACTCCTAATGTTTACCGAAATGCAGCAGGTGAACCCGGAGAAAATTACTGGCAGCAACAGGTAGATTATAAAATTAAGGTTTCTCTTGATGAAGAGAAGCGACGCCTTAGCGGGAGTGAGAAAATTACTTACCAAAATAACTCTCCCTATCGCTTAAAGTACCTTTGGGTACAGCTCGACCAAAATATTTTCAGAGAAGACTCCATCGCTAATGCCGCTAACAACTTTGGTGGCATTGGCCGTCGTGGCCCTTATACTAAAGCGGGCGATGCAACAACACCTGCCAAAATTAGTTTAGGGGAATTACGCCGTCAACACTTCGTTGCAGATAATGAATTAGGTTACGAGATCAGTGCAATCAAAGATAGTCGAGGCAACAAGCTAGACTTTACGGTCGTTGGCACACAAATGCGTATCGATTTACCTAAACCGTTAAAGTCTGGCGATGCGGTAAAGTTTTCTATTGATTTTGCATTCAACATTGTTGAAGAAGATGCTGTATCAGCTCGATCTGGTTATGAGCACTTTGAAAAAGATGCCCGCAAAGGCGGCAACGACATTTTCTTACTCGCACAGTGGTTCCCTCGTCTTCATGCTTATACTGATTATGAAGGTTGGAATAACAAAGAATTTTTAGGCCGAGGTGAGTTTACGTTAGAGTTTGGTGATTACGAAGTGGAAATAGAAGTACCTGCTGATCATATTGTTAGCTCAACAGGTATTCTCACTAACCCTAAAGACGTACTCACTAGAACACAACGTAAACGACTAGAAAAAGCTAAAACAGCTAAACGCTCAGTATTTGTTGTGACAGAAGAAGAGGCGCTTGAGAACGAAAAAGAAGGCACTAACAAACGTAAAACTTGGAAATTTAAAGCCGAGAACGTGCGTGATTTTGCTTGGGCTTCATCACGTAAATTTATCTGGGACGCTAAGGGCTACCAACAAGGGGGAGACGATATGCCATTCGTGATGGCTATGTCATTCTACCCTAAAGAAGGTGGTGATCTCTGGAAAAAATACTCAACAGAGTCAGTGATTCATACGATGGACGTTTATTCACGCTACTCTTTTGATTACCCTTACCCGACAGCTCAATCAGTGAATGGCCCCGTAGGTGGGATGGAATATCCGATGATCACCTTTAATGGCCCACGTACTGAGCTACAAAAAGATGGTTCTCGTACATACTCCCAAGCCGAAAAACGCTTTTTAATTGGTGTTGTTATTCATGAAGTTGGCCATATTTATTTCCCAATGATTGTGAACTCAGACGAACGTCAATGGACATGGATGGATGAAGGTCTAAATAGTTTCTTAGACGGGGTTGCTGGTCGCGAGTGGGATCCTACAATTCCATGGGGTGTTGAACCTCGAGATATCACGGGCTACATGAAATCTCAAAATCAAGTGCCTATTATGACGCAATCGGACAGTGTATTACGTTTAGGCCCTAATGCTTATACAAAACCTGCTGCGGCGTTAAACATTTTACGTGAAGTCATTTTAGGTCGCGAGTTGTTTGATTTTGCGTTTAAAGAATACTCACAGCGCTGGAAGTTCAAACGCCCTACTCCTTCTGACTTTTTCCGTACAATGGAAGAAGCCTCAGGGGTTGATTTAGATTGGTTCTGGCGTGGTTGGTTCTACTCAACTGATCATGTTGATATCTCAGTCGATAAAGTCTACCAAATGCGCTTAGATACACACAATCCAGATATTGATTATGGCCGTTTACGCCAAATTGAATTAGATAAGCCATCATCGCTATTTGTTGAACGCAATAAAGCAGAAGGTAAAGAGCTATGGATTGACCAAAACCCTGATGTCACAGATTTCTACGATGACAATGACCGCTTTACAGTAACTAACAAAGAACGTAATAAATACAATAAATTTTTGAAAGGGTTAAAACCATGGGAGCGAAGAGCCTTAGAGCGCGCCTTAAAAGAAGATAAAAACTACTACGTTTTGGAATTTTCTAATGTCGGTGGATTGGTTATGCCTATTCTCTTAGAGCTGACTTACAAAGATGGCACTAAAGAGAGCCAATACATTCCTGCTGAAATCTGGCGTCGTACCCCAAAACACGTGCGCAAGTTGGTCGTAACAGAAAAGAACAAAGAGCTAGCTAGTGTCGTTGTCGATCCAGGCTGGGAAACAGCGGATGTTAATGTAGAAAATAACCATTACCCTCGCCAAATTATTCCTTCACGTGTTGAGGCATTTAAAGCCAAGAAACGCAAAGGAAAAGTGCATCGCGATATTATGCAGGATATTAAAACGGAGCTTAAGCCTGCTGACGATCTAGATGAGAAAGAAGGTAACTAATGTTCAAAAGTTTATTATTTTTAATCACTGTTGTTTGCTTGAGTACACCTTCAGTAACCTTTGCTCATCAGCAAAAGGCAGCGGAAACAACCGTATTATTCAACAAAAATTCAGGCCAACTGGAAGTGGCGCATCGATTTTATCTTCATGATACAGAACATGCGGTACAGTCATTATTTGATAAACACGCTGATATTTTAGATTCAAAAAAAACGCAGCAACAGTTTGCCAATTATGTCGCCAAACAGTTTCTTGTTCACACGTTGAGTAATAAAGCTCTGCCACTAGCCAGTGTCGGTTATGAAGTTGAAGGAAAGTTCTTCTGGGTTTATCAGGAAACTGCCATTCCCAACACACTTAATGGTGTAAAGCTGTTTAATGGTGCTTTACGTGAACTTTGGCCAACACAGATTAATATGGTCAATATTGAAGGTAAAGGTAAGGTACGAACTTTATACTTCAGTGAAAATAGAGACTGGTTAATAACGAGATTCTAATTAGCCAGTAGGTAATATACTAGCTAGTACATGGGTTAGTAGTTTAACCCCTATTGTCGACACCATTAATTAAAAAGACCTCAATACTCCGTGTTGAGGTCTTTTTTCTTCTTTAGGAAAGCCTCGACACAATATATCCAGACTCACACAATAAAAAATGAAGACTCAAGTTATGTTTTAAATCTGTAAGATATTAAACCAATCATCCCTAAAGCAAAAATAGCAAGAGTAGAAGGCTCTGGAACAGCTAGAGTTTCCCCATGCTGTGTAATTAAACCAATATCAAGAAACATATCATTAGTCACTTGAGTTTCAGGTAGCTCGAACTTCACGCTATGCGCTGCAAAACTCGTAAGAATTCCTGACATATTTGTGCTGACATCAAGTCCAGATATAAACCCAGACGGCATACCAACCCAATCTAAGCTGGTGAGTTCAAATGTTAAGTATCCCGAACCATCACAAGTAAACCAGCCACAATAAGGTCCATTCTCAAATGAAACTGAAATAGAGTTGTCGCCTACGTCTATAGATATAGAATTCTGAAAGTTAAAATAATCAGGATACTCTACGCCCGCTCCGACAATAGACGACATAAGCCCATTACCTTCACAAGCGGGATCAGTCCCTCCTGAATCTTGCTCACAAGATAGAAAAACTTCATCTGTTATCAAGGATGCATGAGAATTAAAACTAAAAACTGCCACCGCCAACATCACTATGTAGATTAATTTTGTCATAATTACCCTTTTGAGTTTGTCATGGTATTTCGTTTAGTTAGCAATTTTCAAACCAAAACGAAAAGCCATTATTTATCAATAAATTAAAAAGAATAAAAAAACTAACATTGTCACTTTGTAAAATATACTGACAACCAAGATTCAATCAACAAATATAAGACCTAATTTATTACTGCCCTAACCGCTCTAACAATAGTTCTATAAAACATTTTACTTTGGGTGAAAGATGCTTACGACTTGGGTATAGCGCATAAACGCTAATAACCTGCGCATGATACTCTTCAAATAACACCTCGACTTCGCCATTAGCGAGTTGCTGCTCCATGTAAAACTCTGGCAGGCGGCAAATACCGTGTCCATCGAGCACCATCGCCAATGATACTTCTGCGCTATTACATAAAATACTTAGAGGTACATCAACTTCAACCTTTTTGTCTTCTTGGTTCTCGAATACCCATCGATTAGGCTGTTTATGATTACTATAGCCCATGCACCGATGCTTAATAAGTTCATAGGGCGTCCGAGGCCGACCGTTGTATTCAAGGTACTGCGGCGAAGCCACCGTATAGCCTCGATAATCTCTAATCTTCTTGCAAATCAGACTCGAGTCTTCAAGGCTCATAGCAGCTCTAATTGCTAGGTCGTAACCTTCTTCAATTAAATCCACCTTGCGGTCATTAAAATCTAACTCTAAACTCACTTCGGGATATAATCTTAAATACTCAGACAATATTGGCTGTAAATGTGAGTGACCAAAAGATGTTGGGCAACTTACTTTCAATAGACCTTTTGGCTCAACCCTACCAAGATTCAAATTTGATACAGCGTGCGCTGCGTCAAATACCAATTGCTGGCATTGATTATAATAAGATTCCCCTTCAGGGGTTAAACTCAAAGTACGCGTAGTTCGATTTAATAACCGCACCCCTAATCTTGCTTCTAACTTGTTTATTTCTTTGCTGATATAAGACGTTGAGTGTCCTGTAGCTTCTGCAGCCGCGGAAAAAGTTTGATGCTGAATCACTTTGGTAAAAATCACGACTCCATCAAACAGCTTTGTATCTTGCTTTTTATCTACCACGGGATTGAGCCTTATTTGAATATAAAAAAACAAAAGTTACATTATTAGGAGTCATATGGAAACAGTGTTTCAATTAATAAGCTATTAATCTTTACCATTACTCCCTTTATAGTTACCTTAATTCAACGGTTAAAGGACTTGGCTTACTATCAAGTACAAATTAAAGAAATTGAACTTGCAGCCTCCTGTAACACAAACGTTAAAAATAGCCATTCAAATAGTTCATCCTGAGTAAACTAGGAAAAAGAGGAATTAACATGAAAGTATTAGCATTTGCCGCAAGCAACAGCAGAAACTCTATCAACCAACAATTAGCTCAACATGCAGCAAGCCTAATTCCTGGTGCCCAAGTTGAAACATTAGACATCAACGATTATGAAATGCCGATCTTTAGCGAAGATCGTGAAAAAGAATTAGGCCAGCCACAATTAGCTCAAGACTTTTACAATAAGCTGGGTCAAGCAGACGCCATCATCATCGGTTTCGCTGAGCATAACGGCCACTACAGCGCCGCATTTAAAAATTTATTCGATTGGACTTCACGCGTTGAGCGTGGCCTTTATCAAAATAAGCCATTAGTCTTCTTAGCAACATCACCGGGTCCTGGTGGCGCTAAAACAGTATTAAGTGCTGCTGTTGCTTCTGCACCTCACTTTGCTGGTAATGTTACAGCGAGCTTGTCTGTACCAAGCTTTTATGACAACTTTGACACAGACACAGGCACACTAAGAAATGAAGAGCTAGCGCAACAGTTGCAAGCCGCTGTGGCTACACTGCCAGTACCAGTCGTCGCTTAAAATCACCGAACGTCAAAACCATCGCAATAAAAAAGCCAACGCTTGAAAAGTGCCCTTCTTTTAGGGGACACTTCAGCGTTGACTTTTTCAATAACTAAATTGCGATCTATTGAGCTGTCCACCCAAGATCAATCGTCAGGTTTGATCCCGTAAACGATCTCGCGGCATCACTCACTACGTAATTAACCAACTGACCAATCTCTTCAGGATCAATCATACGTTTGATTGCCGCATTCTTTAACATGATTTTAGTGATCACTTCATCTGGTTCAATGTCATGATTAGCCGCTTGATCAGCAATTTGCTTATCAACCAATGGCGTTCTCACATACGCAGGACAAATAGTATTAACGGTAATACCACACTCACCGCCTTCTAAAGCACTGGTTTTAGTTAATCCAACTAAACCATGTTTAGCAGCGATGTAAGCCGCTTTAAAAGGAGAAGCGACTTGACCATGCACTGAAGCAATATTAACGACACGTCCCCAGTTCTGTTTTTTCATGTAAGGCCAACAATACTTTGTTAACAAAAATGGCGAGGTTAGCATGACACTAATCATTGTATTCCACGTTTGCTCAGGAAACTCTTCCACGCTACAAACATGCTGAAAACCAGCATTGTTAACTAAGATATCAACGCGCCCAAACTGTTCAACAGTTTGCTCAACAAGTCGTTTATTATCTTGTTGCTGCGATAAATCCGCTTGAATAAAATAACAGTTAAGCTCTTTTGCTGCTTTTGCGCCTACTTCCTCATTTAAATCAGCGATCACTACCACATGATCACTTTCAATTAATGATTGTGCTACCGCATAGCCAATACCACTTGCCCCGCCCGTTACTATTGCCACTTTAGCCATTATTTAGTCCTTACAAAAAGTTTGCTAAACCATAACATACCTATTTTTTGAACAACTAATTTATTGCCTAATACTATGGTACCACTACAACGTAACCCATTGATTAATTAGACAAACGAGTTAACACTCGAACCCGATAGGCTTTACTTGAATATTAGTTTATCTAAAGAGGCTATGCCACCGCCCTCTTTCACTAAGTAAAGTAAGGGAGCAAACCACAATATATGCGTTGGCCAAGCTTCTGGGTAAACAAATATTTGAATCACTGCCGTCATAACTATTAACCCCAAAGCACTTAACCGCGTTAAAAAACCAAACAATAGTGCTAACGACAAAAAGAACTCACCAAAGGTCGCTAAATAAGCGGCGATTTCAGGCGGTAAAACAGGTAAAGCATACTCGTACTCAAACAGCATAAATGTTGAATCATTTAAATTAAAAAACTGCCATTTCTGTCCCAAAAACTCCCAACCACTAAACTTGGTTTGGGCACTGCGCCAAAACACCATAGCGACAGCAATACGGGCTATTAGGCTGATAATATCGTGGGGGATTTTTGAAAAAAGGTTATTAATTTTTGTATTTATCGCGTTCATTGGACGCTCCTACAGCTAAAATTTTATTTTTAAAATAGTTAAAAGGTCAATATTCCGATGATAAGGAAAAGCGACTAAATATCGACAATCCGAATAAGTATCCGAGCATTGAACTAAGCTCGTGGTCTGGGAGCTCCCTTCCCTGCTTTTTTGCATCTCCTACTGCTTCGCTCCAAGCAACAGAGATAGGTAATCCTTGTTGTAATCGACTTAAGAAGAGAAAGCAGTTCGGGTCTAAATTGACCACTTCAACTTGCATATCACGTCGGTACACCATTAAAGAGCAAGGCTGGCTTTCACTTAAATCAACTAATTCTGGTTGCACTTTCAAGTTTTCATGCCAGATGCTATCAATAGGCCAGTCAGAGCGCATTAATGTCACCGAAGGTATTAATGAAAATGTAATATTACCTAACTGCTCAGGAGCAACCTCACTAAGAGTTGCAGGGTCAAACAACACACTATCTCCGCTGTGATAGGCTTGATTAACAAAAAACTCAAGCGCTGCAACATCAGCTAAAAAC
Organism: Alteromonadales bacterium alter-6D02; assembly: GCA_002835545.1. Lineage (GTDB taxonomy): Bacteria > Pseudomonadota > Gammaproteobacteria > Enterobacterales > Psychrobiaceae > Psychrobium. The sequence goes on along the minus strand of PIZK01000026.1, from coordinate 84,525 downwards.
TCCAACTCAATACAAGGAGTAAATGTTTTGATAAATTCACTGAACTCTTGACCATAAAAGACTAAGGCGGCTTGCGCAGGGGGGGTATTACGGACAAATTTCCGCGCTGCATGGTTAAAACAGTCATCACCAATTAAACGCTTAACCACCGGGTATAGCTCTCCTAAAGCAGTCATCAACGAATGAATAACATTATTGCGATAAATCGCTAAACGTAATTTAGCTTCAATAAAATCATCATCATCGCTATAGTGCTCTTGAATTAAGCCCAAGAAATCATTCGCGTCAGCTTCAATGACAGGACTTAATAGAAGTTGTTTAAAACGCCCCTGAAATTCAGCTAATTTAATTTTACTCATACCAGCCTCGAAGTATTTAATGGGTGCACTAAAATCGACTTATCAGGGCTGGTTGTTGCAAGAGTATATTGCTCAAGGATGTGTTGAGCTAGCTGCGCTTGCTCATAGAGTGTTGCCCATTCGGGCACATTAGTATCCCACTCGATAAGAGTTGGTCTTGCTCCAACATGTGTCAAAGTAAATTGATAAAGCTCCCACACTTCACGGCACACCTTAGAACCGTGATCATCTATTCGCACTTCTCCCGATAAGATTGATTGAACGGAATGACCGGCTAAATGGATCTCACCAACCAGCACAGCGGGTATAGAGCGAATATAATCATAAGCGTCAAAGCCGTGATTACAGGCACTAACATAAACGTTATTAACATCGAGTAAAATACCGCAACCAGCTTGTTGGGCGACCCTGACCAAAAATTCATGTTCACTGTAATCTTGTTGCTTTAACGTAAAATAACTCGATGGGTTTTCAATGAGGATTTGTCGTTCGAGTATCGTCTGCGTTTGATCAATGTTGCGACAAAACACGTCCAACGCCTCTTGAGTATAAGGAACAGGTAACAAATCATTTAATGCCACTTGCTGGTGCTGACTCCAAGATAAATGCTCAGAAACTAATCTGGGTTGATAGCGCTCAACAAGCTGTTTTAATGCAGCTAAATGATTCGCTACTAGGCCTTCTTCTGAGCCTAAAGACAAACCGATACCATGAATCGACAACGGATAATGTTCAGACACAGCTTGAAGGTGATGATGCATTATCCCACCCTTGCCCATGTAATTTTCAGCATGGATTTCAAACCAGCCAATATCAGGACGCTGCGACAAAATAGCGTCCACATGTTGTGGCTTTAAACCAACGCCTGCACGCGCAGGCATAGGTTTAGTATCAGACGCGATTAGCATCTTAGATTACGCTTTTTTAGGCTTTAAGCTGCCGCCAACAATTTTTTCACAAGTACCTTTTGCGACATACATCCAAGCATCACCTTGCCCATCTTTTACCGATGTTCCAGCACATGATGTACCAGGACCAGCGGCACAATCATTTTGTCCAGCTTTAGCTACACCGTAACATTTTTCCATTTTTCCTCTTGCTTCAGCTTCAGGGGCTGCTACTGCTGCTAGGGTGATTGCGGCTGCTACAGCGCCATTAACTAATACTTTATTCATAATATTTTCCTTTGCATTAATTGCTTATAATTTATTGGAGTAGAGTTTGTAGATAAAACATCAACATCATTCAACATGACTCTTCAAAGCAACAGTCACTCAAGACAAACGTTGATCTGGCTTTTGTGAAAAATGTAAATATCTAACCTATCTAACAAGACCTGCGAACAAAGAAAAACTTTCATATAAAAACAAAAAAACCACACCGAGCACAAAGCAAGGTGTGGCGAAAACAACACTCAAGGAGTAATTCAAATTGTAGAGCTAAGGTTTTAAGCGCCTAGCTAAGCGCTGCTACTGCTTCTTTACAAAGTTGAGTAATTTGTTGCCACTCACCCGCCTCGACAAGGTCAAGAGGAACGATCCAACTGCCCCCGATACAACTAACAGCATCAAGCGCTAAGTATTCAGGGGCATTGTGTAGAGAAATACCACCAGTTGGGCAGAATTTAATACCTTTAAACGGTGCTCCCAATGATTTTAACGCTTTAGAGCCACCATTAGACTCCGCAGGGAAAAACTTAAAGTGATCATAACCAAGCTCGATACCACTCATTAACTCCGAAGGGCTAACCACCCCTGGAATTAAAGGGATTGAGCCTTCCGCGGCTTGTGCCAATAGTGCAGGGGTTGAACCCGGACTAATGGCAAATTTAGCTCCAGCTTCGGTTACTTGAGCGAGCTGTTCAGCGTTAATCACCGTACCTGAACCGATTAAAGACTCTGGATACTCTTTGGCAATAACGCGTATCGCTTCAACGGCGCACTCAGTGCGTAAAGTAACTTCCATTACTCGAATGCCACCATCTAATAATGCTTTGGCTAAAGGTAATGCTTGCTCTATTTTGCTGATAACAATTACTGGTACAACAGGACCTGCGGCAAAAAGCTCACTCGGTTGTAATTGCCAATTATTACTGCTCATTGATGATTTCCTTTTTGCTTCTGTTGATTTTTAGTGTTATCTATCACGTAAAATCAAACGATAATTCTGTAATATTAATAATTAGGACTAGCAGCTGATAAGAGATGAAGCGTCCCTTCTCCAAAAGTCATCTAGTGAAACTTTCTTATCAGCTTAATGCGGCACTAGGCCACATAAAATTAGATTTAACCTTCGGCGAACAGTGAGCAAGCACCTTGCTCTGCACCAGAAAGATTACTACGCATCGAGCCAAACATTTCACGTCCCATACCTATACGGCTTTCAGCTAATGCAGGAACAGCTTCTTGACGAGCGTCAAGCTCAGCTTGATCGACTAATAATGTTAATTCACCGGTTTCAGCATCAAGACGAATCAAGTCGCCCTCTACAACTTTGGCTAATAATGAACCGTCAATAGCTTCTGGCGTCATATGAATTGCAGCCGGGACATTACCTGAGGCACCAGACATGCGGCCATCAGTAACAAGTGCAACTTTATAGCCCTGACCTTGTAGAACCGATAATGGCGGCGTTAATTTATGAAGCTCCGGCATACCGATAGCGCGAGGACCTTGGAAACGAACCACAACAACACAGTCTTTATTTAAATCACCGGCTTGGAACGCTTTATCTAAGTCATGCTGACTTTCGAAAATAACAGCTGGTGCTTCAACAATTAATTGTTCATCAGTCAGTGATGATGTTTTAATAACACCACGTCCTAAGTTACCAGCAAGCAGCTGTAAACCACCATGATGTTGGAACGGCTTATCAATACTTGTTAGTACTGTTTCATCACCGCTTTTCTCTGGTGCATCTACCCAGTCTAATTGCCCGTCGATCATCGTCGGTACAAGGGTGTAGCGCTCTAATCCTTCACCAACAATAGTCTTAACATCATTATGTAAGTAGCCACCTTTTAGTAACTCACGGACTAATACGGCCATACCACCAGCTTGGTGGAAGTGATTAACATCAGCTTCACCGTTCGGGTAAATACGTGTTAAAAGTGGGATTGCGGTCGAAAGTTCTGCCATATCCGACCAATCGATTAAGATACCAGCCGCTTTTGCTACCGCGACTAAGTGCATAGTTAGGTTAGTTGAACCGCCCGTAGCTAATAAACCAACAATACCGTTAACCATTGATTTTTCATCAACAATCTCACCAATCGGTAAATAGCTACCACCTTGCTCAGTTATACGGCTGACTTGCTTACCAGCAAAATCGGTCAATGCCGTGCGTAGACCGCCATTTGGAGGCACAAACGAAGAACCCGGCAGTTGCAGACCCATCATCTCAATAACTAGCTGGTTTGAATTAGCTGTACCATAAAAAGTACAAGTACCAGCAGAGTGGTATGAAGACATTTCTGCATCTAATAATTCATCTTCACCAGCTTCACCTTTAGCGTATGCTTGGCGAACGGCGGCTTTTTGCTTATTTGGTATACCAGAAGGCATTGGGCCCGCTGGTACAAAAATAGTAGGTAAGTGACCAAAGCTTAATGAACCTAACAGTAATCCAGGAACAATCTTGTCACAGATGCCTAGCATTAACGCGCCATCGAACATGTTATGTGACAAACCAACGGCCGTAGTCATTGCAATCACGTCACGGCTTAATAAGCTAAGTTCCATGCCAGGTTGACCTTGAGTCACACCATCGCACATCGCAGGTACACCTGAAACAAATTGTGCAACACTGCCTTCTTTAGCAATCGCAGCTTTTAACTGACGAGGGTAAGTCTCATAAGGCTGATGTGCTGACAGCATATCGTTATACGATGAAACAATACCGATATTTGCTTTAGTTAATGATTTAAGATCGTCTTTTTCAGCTTTACTACAAGCAGCAACACCATGAGCCAAGTTACCGCAAGATAAAGCACCACGCATTGGTCCCTTGCTGCGAGCCGCAGCTATTTTTTCTAAATAAGCCTGGCGGGTCGCTTTACTTCGTTCAATGATTCGCTGTGTAACACGTTGGATAACCGGATTCATGATTTACTCTCTAATCTATTCGCTAACTAATACATCAAGTGCATTATGTTGTTTAATGACAGCGCTAATTGGCATTTGGGCTAAGTCGCTCAATTGTTGTGCTTGTTCAAACACAGCCAGTTTTTTCTCACCACTTAATGGTAAGTAAACTTGTTTAGCGGCTAAAATTTCATTTAATGTGAAACTGATACGTTGGTAAGGTGCAGTTGTTGGTTCGACCGCAATTAAACGCTGCTTATTATCAGCAGACATTGCATCATGCACTTGACTCGAGCACGGGAAAATCGAAGCCGTATGACCGTCTTCACCCATACCCAGAATCATGACATCAATTTGGGCAATGTCATTGATTCGCTCTACAGCATCACCAATACCATCAAACGCAGATTCTTGTGATCCAACTAAACCAACAAATTGAGCTGCTGCCGCTTTATTTACTAACAGGTATTGATTGACTAAGCGTTCATTACTATCACTGTTGTCAGTACCAACCCAACGATCATCCACTAATGAGATAATCACCTTTGACCAATCCAAGTCGCGCTGATTTAATAGTTCAAACAATGCAATTGGTGATTTACCGCCAGAAACAAGTAATGTTGCTTTGCCATTTTCGCTAATTGCTTGCGTTAACTTTGCTTCTATTTCTTGTGCTAAGTGTGCCGTCATTAATGCCGGCGTTTTAAAGTTACTAATATTCATTTTATTCGTCCCACGCTCGGCCATCACGAGCAATTAAACCAACTGATGCAACAGGGCCCGAACTACCAGCAGGATAGGTAGTTAACGGCTGACCGGTGCTTTGCCATGCCGATAGAATTCCGTCACACCAACTCCAAGATGCTTCAACTTCGTCACGACGAACGAATAGTGCTTGATTACCACGAATGACTTCTAGTAATAAACGCTCATAAGCATCTGCAATACGCTCATTTTCAAAAGCTTGGTTAAAACTTAAATCCAATTTAGTGGTTTGTAGGCGTTGAGTTGCTTCCAAACCAGGAACCTTATTAAGCATTTGAATTTCAACGCCCTCTTGAGGCTGTAATCGAATTGTTAGCTTATTCGGTGGGAGTTCTCGGTAGTGCTCTTTAAATAAGTTATGTGCTGGATTTTTAAAGTAAACCACAATCTCAGAGACTTTGTTGGCCATGCGTTTACCCGTTCTTAAATAAAACGGTACACCGGCCCAGCGCCAGTTATCGATTTCAGCTTTTAGTGCAACAAAAGTTTCTGTATTCGATTGGGTATTAGCCCCCTCTTCTTCGAGGTAACCAGGAACTTCTTTCCCTTGAAGGAAACCGTTAGCATATTGACCACGGACACTGTTTTCAAAAACGTTTTCAACGTTAATAGGTTTTAATGCCTTTAATACTTTAACTTTTTCATCACGAATATTATCAGCATCCAAACTTAGCGGTGGATCCATAGCAACTAAGGTTAAAATTTGAATTAAATGGTTTTGCAGCATATCGCGCATTTGACCAGCTTGGTCAAAATAACCCCAACGACCTTCGATTCCCACTTCCTCAGCAACACTGATTTGAACGTGGTCAACGGTGCTGTTATCCCACTTAGATGAAAAGAGCGAGTTGGCGAAACGTAAATCAAGTAAGTTAAGTACGGTCTCTTTACCTAGGTAATGATCGATACGGTAAGTTTGATGCTCATTAAAGTATTCAGCAACTTGATCGTTAACTTCGTTTGACGATAATAAATCATGACCAATTGGCTTCTCTAACACCACGCGTGATTGTTCGTGATTTAAACCGGCACTTGCTAAACCTTGACAAATACTGCCATAAATCGAGGCTGGTACAGCAAAATAGTTAATGAGTGGATTAGAGCTGTCTGCAATGACTTGCTTTAATTTAGCGTAACTTTCAACATCGGTTAAATTCATATCGATGTAGCTAACTTTACTTACAAAGCGTTCAACAGCATCTTGGTCAAGCTCTTCATTGATGAATTCAGCGAGACTCGCTTGAACTTGGCTTTGATACTCTTGAGGTGAAAATTGCTCTCGAGCGACACCAATCACACGGCTATCAGCGTCTAATAAGTTAGCTTTTTCTAATTGGTATAACGAAGACAGGAGTTTACGGCGAGTTAAGTCACCTTGACAGCCAAATAAGACGATATCGGTAGGGTGTGTTTTTTTATCTGTAGTCATGTTCTTTGCCCTTGCGGGACCCTTCACTTAATAACTTAATTCAAACAACAAAGTCTCAATACTCGGTTGCCAGCGATGTTTAATGAAATTGACTTTTGTTCCCTTAAGTTCGACACCTTCATCACGCAACAAGTTTAATTGTTGTTGATAGGCAGGCTCACTTTTAGGAATGGACACATAACCTTGGCTATTAACTACTCGGTGCCATGGTATGTCGCTATTATCTGTAGCCACTTTTAAAGCTTTGCTGACCAACCGAGCTCGATTGGGTAAACCTGCTAGATCGGCAACTTGACCGTAACTAGCAACGTGTGCAAAGGGAATTAATTTAACTACAGCTAATATGCGTTGGTAAGAATCTTTCATTGTTAGATTCTAACGTAGTTTGACCGATTAATCCCCTTGAGCCGCTTAAGAGTTAAGCGACCTCAGCTTCTTTTGCTAACTTTTTTACATCAACCGCCGCTGGTGCATTAAATAATGCAACCGCGTTATCTAACATGCGGTTACTAAAGCCCCACTCGTTATCATACCAAGCCATCACTTTAACCAAACGACCAGACACACGCGTTTGCGTCGCATCAAAAACCGAAGAGAGCGGGTTGTGATTAAAATCGATAGAAACAAGTGGAAGCGTATTAACACCTAATACACCACTTAGTGGCGCCTGACAGGCAGCTTCAGCAACAAGTTGGTTAATTTCTTCAATACTCGTATCGCGCTTAGCGATGAAAGACAAATCAACAAGCGACACGTTTGACGTTGGTACACGAACAGCCATACCGTCAAACTTACCTTTTAACTCAGGAACAACTAATCCAACGGCTGCAGCGGCACCAGTATTGGTTGGGATCATAGACATTGCAGCGGCACGAGCACGACGTAAGTCACTATGGCAAACATCAGATAACACTTGGTCATTGGTGTATGCGTGAATCGTTGTCATCAGGCCTGACTCAATACCAATTTCATCATTTAATACTTTAGCAAAAGGTGCTAAACAGTTTGTTGTACAAGAAGCATTTGAGATAACTGTCATTTCTTGCGTTAACGTATCGTGGTTAACACCGTGAACAACTGTTGCATCAACATTCTTTGCCGGTGCAGAGATAATGACTTTTTTAGCGCCTGCTTCTAAGTGAGGCTGAACCGCTTCTTTAGACGTGAAGATACCCGTACATTCGAAAACGATATCAACATCAAGATCCTGCCAAGGCAGTTGTTTAGGATCACGCTCACTAAACATCTTAATTTCATCATTATTAACAGACATTACACCGTCGGCGTAGTGAACGTCAGCGTTAAAACGGCCATGAACTGAATCAAACTGTGTCAGGTGAGCACTTGAAGCACTATCGCCTAAATCATTAATTGCTACAATTTTTACTGGCGAATCTTGTTGTTCTTCATACAAAGCACGAAGTACATTTCTACCAATACGACCATAACCATTTATTGCGACTTTAATTGCCATTTTCTTCACCTTTTCACGATTTGAAAAAATCATTTATGTAATTTAATTACGAAAGTACACAACAAATGAACTTAAAACAAGAGAAATATCATTTTAATTTGTTTTTATTACGCAATCACTGATATTTTTTATACAAAATTAGTCTTGGTTTTAATCGAGCCGTTATACTAGAATGGTCATTCATTAAAACTCTTGATTTTAATTCAATAGCTCAACTAGGGAGAGTTGCTCATGCTTAAAACCATGGCTACGTTTTTAGTCAGGCATCGCTTTCTTAGTGTCTTGCTATTATTGTTAGTTATTATTGTTGCCGCCGCCGGAGGAAAGAACCTTCAGTTCAATGGTGATTACCGGGTGTTTTTTGGCCAAGATGATCCTAACTTGCTCGCCTTTGATTCGATGCAGGCCAACTTTAATAAAAGTGATAATGTTGCCATTATCGTTGCCCCTAAAGATGGAGAGGTGTTTACGAAGCAAACCTTATCATTAGTTTGGCAATTAACTGATCAAGCATGGCAAATCCCCCACTCAATACGCGTAGATTCCATCACCAACTATCAACACACCCAATCCATTGAAGACGACTTATATGTAGAAGATTTACTGCTTGAACTCGACGATCTAAATCCACAGAAGATCGCCTCAATGCAATCAATTGCATTAAATGAACCTGCGCTGTTAAAAAAGCTCATTGCTCCCGATAAGTCATCAACAGTAATTAATGTCACCATTCAGTTACCGGGTAAGGATTTCGTCGCCGAGTTGCCGCAAACTGGCGACTATGTCACACGATTAATCGAAGAATATAAAGCGAAATATCCCGAAGTCGATTTTCACCTCTCTGGGGTGATTGCAATGAACAAAGCGTTTGCCGATGAGTCACAACAAGACGCTGAAACCCTAATTCCAATTATGTTTGTCGCTATTGTTATCTTATTGGCGATTCTACTACGCTCATTAACCGCTATGTTTGCCTCGCTTATTATTATCGTGACAAGCATTGGCGCAACGATGGGGCTTGCCGGATGGTTGGGGATTGACTTAACGACAACCACTGTCAGTGTTCCAACAATCGTCATGACATTGGCCGTAGCCGATTGTGTTCACCTCGTCTCTGGGGTTTTTTATGCGATGCAAAAAGGCATGGAGAAGAATGAAGCAATCATCAAAAGCTATCAACTTAATTTCATGCCCATTTTTCTAACCAGTATTACCACTAGCATTGGTTTTTTAACTCTCAACTTTTCTTACTCCCCAGCAATGCGTGATCTCGGTAATTTAGTAGCCATCGGGGTTATGTTGGCCTTTGTACTCTCAGTGACGCTATACCCGGCACTGCTTGCCATCGTAAAACTCTCAGCACCATCACCATCGCAAAAACAAAGCCCTTTTATTTCAATTGCCAACTTTGTAATAGCACACTACCGAAATGTAGCAATAATAGGTTCATTAATAGTCATTGCGATTAGTGCAATGTTATTTACTAACAAAATTAACGATGTAGCCGTTGAATATTTTTCACCAAAGACAGAGTTTAGACAAGCGACTGACTATATGGGAGAGCACCTTGCAGGGATCACATCGATCAGCTTCTCAATTGATAGTGGTGAAACGAACGGTATAAATAAGCCTGAATTTCTTGCGTTGGTCGATCAATTTGTACTATGGCTAGAGCAACAACCAGAGACAGATCATGTCAGCACAATCACTACAACTATAAAACGACTCAACAAAAATATGCATGGCGACAAAGAAGCTTTTTACCGACTACCTGAGTCGCGTGAGCTTAGCGCGCAATACCTGTTGATGTATGAGATGAGTCTGCCTTATGGCCTCGACTTAAATAATCAATTAAATATCGACAAGTCTGCAACCCGTGTGATGGCCAACTTTAAAAGCTCAGGCTCAGATGAGCTTCTCGCCATCGAACAACGCGCAGTTCATTGGTTTGAACAACATGCTAGCGACCTAAAAGTTGGCATGGCTAGCACAGCCCTTGTTTTTGCGCATATCGGTGAACGAAATATGAGTAGTATGTTATTAGGCAGCGCGATAGCTTTGGTGTTGATTTCAATGCTAGTAGGCCTCTCTCTTCGCTCTAAGCGCTTAGGTTTTATCAGCTTACTGCCTAATATTGCCCCTGCAGCTATTGGCTTTGGGATCTGGGCTATCCTTGATGGCAATATCAACTTAGCATTATCAGTTGTAACAAGTATTACCTTAGGTATCGTTGTTGATGATACGATTCACTTTTTAAGCAAATACAACATCGCTCGTAAACAAGGGCTCAATGCCGAAGATTCCATCAAAGAAGCCTTTGAACATGTCGGTAAAGCCTTGTGGATTACCACTGTGGTTCTCACAATTGGCTTTATGATTTTAACCCTATCAAACTTTAAAATGAACGCTGATATGGGGCTATTAACCGCAGTTATTATCACAATTGCACTAATAGTAGATTTTCTACTATTGCCGGCATTTTTACTTATTTTCGACAAATCAGTGAGCCACAAGGAGCTAAGCAATGACCCTCAATCCACTTAAGCTGACTATATTAGGCATAACGTTAGCACTCACTAACATTTCATTTGCCGCCGAGCAAACATTTGATATCAGCGACCCCGCCGCAAAAGGACTCGCGATAGCTCAAGCGAGAAAAGCCGCCGATAAAGGTTGGCAGAGCAGCGAGTCACAATCCCAAATGATTTTAAAAAATGCTCAAGGCGATATCAGCATTCGCAAATTTAGAAGCCGCGCGTTAGAAGTAGAGGGGGATGGCGATAAAGGGCTAACTATATTTGACACACCAAGAGATATCAAAGGAACGGCTTTTTTAAACTTTTCTCATATCACGAAAAATGACGACCAATGGCTGTACTTACCGGCACTAAAACGTGTGAAACGTATATCGTCTAGAAATAAATCCGGCCCCTTTATGGGCAGTGAATTCGCATACGAAGACTTAAGTTCGTTTGAAATTGAAAAGTATAGTTTTTTATTTCTACGCCAAGAACCCTGCGGTGCTCAGCAATGCCATGTCATTGAGGCTACACCAACAGATCGTTATTCTGGATATAGTAAAACAATCACCTGGCTTGATACTAACCACCTAAGAGTGCACAAGATTGAGTTTTATGACCGTAAAAAATCCTTACTAAAAACACTATCCTCATCTCAATATAATCTCTATAAAGATCAATATTGGCGTGCCCATCAAGCTATTATGGTTAATCACTTAACCGGCAAGTCCACTGAAATCATCACCGAAAGCTTATCGTTTGATGTTAATTTCTCAACCAAAGACTTTAATAAAAACAGTTTAAAGCGAATTAAATAATGAAAAGGCTAGCCATTTTACAATCACTGGGTTTGATGGCGTTATTACTTGGCACGAGTGCCAACGCTCAAATGCAGTTTAATAATCATGTTGGTCTTGAGCAGAGACATTTTTGGCAGCAGCCCCTGCTGCCTCAGCAAAAGTCTAACCAAACCAATGTATTTATCGATAGCGAAATCTATTGGGAAAATGAGCTAGGTTCCGATAGCCTAACCATCAACCCTTTCTATCGTTACGATACCGTCGATGATAATCGCTCTCAATTTCTTTTTAAGCAGGCCTATTGGCTCCATTTGGGACAAAACCCGCTCGGTGAAGCTTATGAGTTTTCCTTAGGGTCTAAGGTGGTATTTTGGGGCGTTACCGAGTCACGTCATTTAGTTGATATTATTAACCCAACAGATCAAATATCATCGCCTGACGGCGAGGATAAGTTAGGTCAATTAATGGCACAGCTTAGTTTAATTAAAGATTGGGGCAGTATCGAATTTTTTGTAATGCCTTATTTTTCCCAGCCAAAGTTTCAAACAGCGCCAGCAAGGTTACGATTTCCACTACTCGTCACTGACACCCCATTATATCAATCAAAACAGCAACAAAAGAACATTGATTTAGCTATGCGTATTAATGCTCTTTACGATGATTGGGAGTTTGGTTTAAATGTTTTTGATGGCACATCACGCTCCCCTGATTTCATACCGAATATTGTAAAAAAAGAAATGCCGACACTCACCCCTTTCTATCGGCAAACACGTGTTTATAGCAGTGATATTCAGCTCACGCTCGATAGTAGTTTATGGAAGTTTGAGCTAAGTTATGAGCAACAAAAAAAACTCACTAACCAATATACTGCTATTGGTTTACTAGCAAAGAACAATAGCTTTTTTGCCAGTACCATTGGTTTTGAGTATACGTTCACTCAAGCACTTGAGACACAATATGACATAGGGGTACTTATAGAGCACAGTGTTGATCAACGCAGCCAATCTGTTTTTCAAGATAATTTATTTGTTGCCACGCGATGGGCGTTTAACGACTTTTCGTCATCGGAGTTACTCGCGGGTATCAATTTTGACTTGAAACATAACAGCCGCAGTGCGTTAATTGAAGCTAATACTCGTTTAGGTGAAAATACTAAGCTTGCCGTAGAAGTATGGTGGTTTGATAGTGACAACTCACTAGCCCCATCACACCCTCTACGCCAAGATAGCTTTGTTCAATTAGAATTAAAATATTATTTCTAGCTATTTTTTAGCAATTAAGACTTTTAGTTCTTCTATTTGCTTAGACAAATCTTCAATCGTTAGCTTGCCATCATCGAGATCTTTTTGAGCTCGCTCTTTAGCGTGCTCATCCTCTAACACATTAACTACGATACCAATCACCATATTTAAGAAAGCAAAGGTGGTTAAGAAAATAAACGACAAGAAATAAATCCAACCAAAGCTATAGACATTCATCACTTCATACATCACGTCAGTCCAATCCTCAAACGTCATGACGCGGAATAATGTCAGCATTGCAATGGAGATATCACCCCACAAGTCTGTATTTATGCCCGCGAAGAAGCTAGAGCCAATAGCCGCATAAATATAGAAGATAATGAACATTAATAAAACTACGTAGCCTAACTGCGGCAGCGCACGTAATAATGAATTAAGCAGCATGCGCAGTTCCGGGACAAAAGAGATCATCCGCATCACACGAAAGATACGGATTAAGCGTCCAACTAACGCAAGTTCGCTATCTTCAATTGGGATTAAACTCACCACGACAATTAAAGTGTCAAAAATATTCCACCCTTTGGTGAAAAAGCGCTTTTTATCATCATCGGCGACAAAACGTATCACAATTTCAAATAAGAAGATTGCCGTTATAAACCAGTCAAATAATGCCAATGCGCCTAAAGCATAGTTGGGTAGGTGATAAGTTTTTGCACCAATTAATAACGCAGATAAAACAATAACTGAGATAACAAAGATCTCAAATACCTTGTTTGATTTTATGCGTTGTGAATAAGCTTGTAATGTCTGAAAGTTCATTGTTAACTCGTACTATTCCATTTATTGCTGTTGAAGTTGCCACAACTTGGCATATTCGCCTTGCTGTGCTAAAAGTTCAGGGTGAGTCCCTTGTTCGATAATTTTGCCTTGTTTCATAACCAAAATTTTATCGGCATCAATGATGGTTGATAAACGGTGCGCGATCACCAGACTGGTGTTATCAGCAGTGATTTCATTGATGGCTGCCATAATTTGTTGTTCACTGTAGCTATCTAATGATGACGTTGCCTCATCAAACACTAATACAGCAGGTTGTTTCAAAATCGTTCTTGCAATAGCAACACGTTGTTTTTCCCCACCAGAGAGTTTTAAACCACGTTCACCCACTTTAGTCTTTTCTTTGTCAGGCAAACTCTCAATAAAGCCTCGTAAGTGAGCTAAATCGATCGCCCTATTCACCTCGTCATCTGACGCCTCAGGGCGACCATAACGAACATTATCAAAAATGGTATCATTAAATAACACTGTATCTTGAGGTACGATTCCAATCGCTTGACGTAGAGAAGCTTGAGTAATATCACGAATATCCTGATTATCGATTAAAATAGTTCCATCGGTAACATCATAAAAGCGAAATAACAGCTTCACTAAGGTTGATTTACCGCTGCCACTGGCACCGACAACAGCCACCTTTTGCCCGGGCTCAATACTAAAGCTAACCCGAGTCAAGATCTCACGTTCACGGTGATAACGAAAGTCGACATCTTTAAAATCAATTTTTCCTGTTGATAATACAAGGTCTTGCGCTGAAGGCTTATCGGCGATGCTCGATTGTTTAGTTAGCAAAGTAAACATCTGCTCTATATTAGCAAGGGAGCCTCTTATCTCGCGATAAACAAAACCAAGAAAGTTAAGTGGCATAAATATTTGCATCGTAAACGCATTGATTAGTACAAAATCACCAATGGTCATATTACCGGCAACAACATTACTTGCCGCTAACCCCATCATCGCCGTCATCGCACAAGCGATTATCAATGCTTGCCCACCATTTAAGGTAAATAACGATAAGCGATTTTTGCGCTTAGCCTGTTCCCATAGCGCTAGCTGTTTATCATATTGTTGCTCTTCAAAAGTCTCATTACCAAAGTATTTCACTGTCTCATAATTGATCAAGCTATCAATGGCACGAGTGTTACTTGTTGAGTCAGCAATATTAGACTCTCGAACGAACCGAGTTCGCCACTGTGTCGCTTTAACAGAAAATAGTGCGTAACTGACCACCGCGAGAGTAATAATCAACGCAAAGCTAACTTCATAATTAATTAATAATATGCCGACAACAAAGCAAAACTCAATTAATGTCGGCACAATATTAAATACCATAAAGCGCATCACGAAGCTTATCCCAGACACACCTCGCTCCATATCTCGTGACAGCCCACCCGTTTGTCGATTCAAATGAAAGTCTAAATCTAAGCGATGCAAGTGATTAAATACCCGCAACCCAACACGGCGCATTGCGCGCTCAGTGACTCGACCAAATACGGTGTCGCGCACTTCACCTAACAGCACCGAAGAAAGTCGTAACGCACCATAAGCAACGACTAACATCACTGGAGCTGCAATCAATTGAAGTTGCTCACTATCCAAATCATCAACAATATACTTTAGGACAAAAGGTAAGCTTACGGTGGCAACCTTAGCTAAAATCAAACAACTAAGTGCAATAAAAACACGGCTTTTATATTCAACGAGGTAAGGAATTAATGTTTTAAAAACTGACCAATTAATCTTATCTGGCACATCAATATGACGTCCGGCGCGCATAGCGACAACTCTACTTAGCAAAAAAGTGAATTTTACTGACTCAGCTCTGAAATGTCAGTAATAAATGGTCTATTAAGCCATCACAACATCATTTGAAACATGACAAATTTAACAAAGTATCAATTTCAGTGAGCAAAGGTGAGACTTTCTTAAAAAAGCTTGCTAGCATCAAGCAGTAAAAGTTAACAACATAAAGTTAACATAATTATAAAAAAGGCTATTTATGAACGATAATAGAGAGCAATTTAGCTCCAAGCTTGGATTTATTCTTGCTGCTGCAGGTTCTGCAGTAGGTATTGGTAATTTAGTTGGTTTTCCAGTTAATGCGGCTAAAAATGGCGGTGGGGCCTTCTTAGTCATTTACGCTATTTTTGTAATATTAATTTGTCTACCAGTCATGGTCGCTGAATTTGCAATGGGTCGACACACTAAAAAGGGTCCCGTGGGTGCGTTTGGCACTTTGTCAGGGCAACAACCATTTTGGCGTGGAGCAGGTTTAATTGGTGTTATCACTCCGTTTATGATCGGGGTTTTCTATACTGTGATCAGCGTATGGATCCTCGGCTATTTAATTATGGCTGCGGTAGGAGAACTCGAATACCTAGCCAGTCCAGATAGTTTTGGCCAATACATTAATAGCCCTTACATTTTTGCGGCTATGCTCGGTGTCGCAGCAATTATTTACTTAATCTTGAAGCTAGGCGTTCAAGATGGCATCGAAAAAGCGTCGAAAATTCTCATGCCAGCGCTTTTTGTCATGCTATTAGCTCTAGTTGGTTTTGTATTAACCCTTGATAACGCAAGCGCTGGAATATCTTTCTATATCATTCCTCAATTTGATAAAATTACCGCCTCAGTTGTGAATGGTGCGCTATCACAAGCTTTCTTTTCTTTATCACTAGGAATGGGGATCTTGCTGACTTATGGCTCATACTTAAGCCGAAAAACTAACATTGTTAGCTCAGCGAAGATGGTGGCCTTAACCGACACTAGTGTCGCTTTTATTGCCGGTTTAATGATTCTCCCAGCAATTTTCTCATTTAACCCTGATGTTAACCCGAGCGAGTTAAGTGATTCATCGGTTAGCTTAATTTTTGTCTTATTACCAAAAATATTTTTAGCACTGCAAACAAGTATTGGTTTCTTCGCCGCTAGTGCAATTGCAACATTGTTTTTCTTATTAGTCTTTTTTGCGGCCATCACTTCACTCGTTTCAATTATCGAAGTACCTGTCGCTTATTTAATCGACGAAAAGAACAAAACACGTAAGCAAGCTCTGACACGAGTGGGTGCTATCGGTGGCGGTTTAACTGTCGCCTGTGCTTTATCATTTGGTATGGTTGCATTTTTCACAGAGATGGTCACTTACGGCGGCGGGATGAAGTCCTTCTTTGATATAATCTATGACTTATTTTATGACACTATTTTACCGCTTAATGGTTTACTAGTTTGTCTATTTGTTAGTTATCGCTGGAAGCGTCATGAGCTCAATAAAGAGCTAAGTGTGGGTAATGATGAGTTTGAAGGTTCACTGATGCAAAAGTACATTAACTTTTCATTAAGTACCTTTATCCCAGTAATTTTGTTGGCTATTTTCATTAATACTGTGGCACAAAAGTATTTTAGCTCTTCATTGTTTGGTTTCTAATCAATAACAATCATCACACACCGTATGAAAACCGCAGCTTAATCAATAATTAAGTTGCGGCATTTCACAACCAAAGAACTACTGTATAAAAAGTTCTCATCCTAAATAATTATTATTGATTTCCCTCTCTAGATGCTCTACCTTCAGATAGTATGTAACTCACCTTAACTTGGCGTCACTTCTATCTATCACGTCACTGTTTCGCTAAAACAATAGGAATGAAATATGACTTCACTAACAAAATCTGGCTTCAATTTAACGGCCATCGCATTGAGCTGCGGCTTACTTTTCGGGTGTGGTAGCTCATCGAGTGATGATAACGATGACCCCAATAAAGCCCCGTCAGTCATGATCAATGGTGAGCAAAGGATACAAGAAGGGCAGACATTATCTCTAAATGGTAGCGCATCAGACAGCGATGGTTCTGTTGCTAGCTATAATTGGTCAGTCAAGTCAGGCCCTCAAGTCAATATAGTTAATGCGACATCACAAGAAATTAGCTTTGTTGCACCTGACGTCGATACAGATACCGAGCTCGTGCTTGAATTAATTGTTACGGACAATGAAGGTGCTAGCGCAACCGAAACAATTACAATTACCATCACTCGAAAAATAACCAGTGTCACCATCACAGGTTTAGTTACCGATAAAGTGATTCCATTTGCAGCCGTCGAACTACTCGTTGACGGGCAAAAGTTTACCGGCTCAGCCGACGAAGATGGAATTTATAGTATCACTGTAGATACTTCGTCACTTAACGAGAATAGCTTGGTTCAGGTCAAAGCGTTAGGTGATAGTACATTAAACCCTGAAGTTGAATTTGTTTCACAACTTACTTCCCTAGATAACTTGCTGGCTCAAGCAGGCAGTGACAACGTACTCGATAAAGACGAAAACTTTGGCGTTAACATTACTAACGTTTCCACTGCAGAGTTTGCATTGTTAACCCGTGATAGTAGCTTACCAACAACCGCAGAAGCGCTAGATAGTGCTAAGGCGGCGGTTGATACTGATGAAAAAATCACGTTAGCAGCACTGATCAAAATTGTTGTCGATAACGACGACTATGCATTACCTGATGGGGTTAGTTCAACTCTCGATTTAATTGATGATAAAGCAACCTCAGATGACTTCACCGTTACAGTCAATGATTCCGATGCCACTTTACTCGAAGAAACAAAACAAGATATTAGTCAAGATAGTGACTTAACCACTCAAAGACCTATTGTCGGTACTTGGATTGCTGATGATACTTGGACCGATATAAATTCCAGTATCAACTTTTCATTAACTTTCACTGACACCGGACACTACATCCAATTAGAGCGTGATTTAGAAGTCGATACGGGTTGTGATGACCCAGCAACTGCTGCCGATGAAACGGGTCGTGCAGGCTATGAAAAAGGAACCTATACATGGAATCCTTCTACCAGCCAATTCTCATTTGCCGTTACCACAGATACAAACGGTTGTTACGGTTTGAGTGACTTTGCCGCATCAGATGTCGCTAGCATCGATGGCCTTTCTGTTGATGGCGATACTCTGACCCTATCAATCACCGAAGATGGTACAGAGCAGACATTAACATTCGCTCGACTGCAAAGTCCAACCAACCCATTAGTGGGCGCTTTTTATGATGGTGACCTTAATGGAGAGTTCTTCCTCTCGGTATTCCAAAACGATACTATGTTTATGGAAGTGACTAACGACCCATCAGAAGCAGGGCTTAATGCAGGTAGCTATAGCTGGGACAGCAGTACTACATTGCTAGAAATTAATAATGCCTCACTCACTGTGAACCAACAAATGACTACCTATGACCAATCGATTATCAACCTTGTTGGTGACGTCATTATTTGGAAAGATGGTGAAGGCTCTGGGGTGTCAAAACGAATCGGAAATACTCAAACAGATCAAATTTACCTAACAGCGGCAGACGTTGTAGGTACATTTAACGGGACAGCCTCAATTGGAGAGGAATTTACAGTCACGCTTACTAGTGATAACACAGGTACAGTGGTCGATGACGGCGGTACAGGAAGCTTTACTTGGTCAATAGAGTTTGGTCAGTTAGTCATTGATTTTGTGGACGTTAAAACATATTACTCAGCCACCAGCATTGACGGTGGTACCCTCAACTTTAAGGTTGCCGACTATACGTTATTAAGTTTACCTGATGATAGTGAAACGGGCCTCTACGAGTACTGGACCGAGGAATGGATTAAACAGTAAACCTTCCGTATTACCACGAACGTTGATCTTATCGGTCACGTTCGTGGCTTAATCATCTTTAAGCACTTGCTATTATCCTATTTCAGTGTATTTTCAATTACATCGGCTTTCAGCCAATCAATACCATAAAAACTAATCAAGTAATATTAAATTTAACTCAGTGGAATGTTTATGAAAAAAGTATCATTAGCTTGTTTATTGCTTTGTTCTACCTCTGCCATGGCAGAGAAAGGTACATCGTTTAGTGAATTAAGAGTCGGTTTTGAACGGATATCATACTCAGAGGTATTAGCAGATGTCGCTAATCTGGGGGTTTTATCTCAGTCGATTTCAGTAACAAATCCCACTGTGCGCCAGCTATCTTACTCAAAGCTCGATGATGAGTGGGGCTTTTATATTGATAGCGCGGCAACTCTTTCAGCTGATATTGATACTGAAACATGGTCAATGAATAGCTTTGGTGATATCCAGCAAAACGCTTTCAAAATCAAAGCCAACGAGATCGGTGCTAGGGTCGCTTACAATTACTCGCCACTGTTACAATTAACTATGGGCGGTAAGTTTTCTACATCAAGCTTTACTCGTTCAAACTTTAAGTTTGTCCAACCGGGTGCGAAAAGCTTTGATGATGCTCTGATTGCACTGCCTCGTACACCAGAAGATTCAGTGCCACGTTTTCTATTACCGAGCCAAACCACAAATGATGCAATAACGCCACAGCAAGAATTAGATGGGCGAGTATTACCTGTTGTTTCAGTTACCGAAGATCAGATGTCGATGATTTTTAATGCTGGCGTTCGCTACGACACTCAGTTTAACAAACAAGCTCAAGATTTCACTTGGTATGCAGAGGCTGATGTTGGTGTACCTGTGTACAATGAAATTCAGAACACCCAATTTGAAACAACCACGTTAAGTGAGAACTTCAACGGTATAGACCTAACCGCTCGTGCAGGTCTGCGTTACCACCTAACTGAAAAGGTTGCTATTGTGGCAGGGGTTGATGCTTTGTATAAAAAGCGTGACGTTGTTTCTAAAGTACTTGAAAATGGAAAGCGCTTACGTGTTCCGGAAGTTGAGTATGACAATATTGCTGTGACTGCAGGTATCTATTGGAACTATTAGGCTTTATTTAGCTTTGTAACAACCGAGAGGGCTAGCATATTTCAGTGCTAGCCCTTTTTATTGCCATTTTTACCGTAAAAATACTCAAATTATTAATGAATATTGGCAGCTATCCCATTAGCCAACTAATAGTCAATCAAATGCCTAACTCAAGCTTATCCGCCCAAGACTCAACAAATTCACTTCACTTAATGCATTTGATATAAGCACCTTTTATAAAGTAAACACCATCGGAATTAGCGTTAGCATTAGGCCAGAAATTAGCACAATCGCTGCAATATTAAGCCAAAAACCGGCTTTAGCCATATCAACAATACGTAATTGCCCAGAGCTAAATACCACTGCATTAGGAGGCGTAGCCACAGGCATCATAAAGGCACAACTTGCCGCCAATGCTGCCGGAATAACTAATGTCATAGGGCCATCGGTGAGCGTTACAGCTATTGGGCCAAGTAATGGTAAAAAACTCGCCGTTGTCGCGGTATTACTTGTTACTTCGGTTAAGAACATAATAGTAATGGTAACAACAAGCACAGCTGCCAATATAGGGAAGTTAGCCGTACTTTCTAGCTGTAGTCCAATATAGGCAGCTAAGCCTGATTTTTTGATTAAACCTGCTAATGCTAAACCACCGCCAAAGAGTAATAACACACCCCAAGGTAATTTTTTAGTATCTTCCCAATCAAGAATGCGCGTATCCGTTTTTCGATCAACTGGAATGACAAACAGTAATAACCCAATAAACATCGCAATTCCTGTATCACTAATCGCCAAGCCTGTGGTTTTACCTATTAATGGTCTAAAAATCCAACCTAAAGCGGCTGCAATAAACAACATTAGTACAAGCTTTTCACCTTTAGATATATTCCCTAACGCGCTTAACTTATCTTTAAACATCGATGTCGTATCGACCCTTTCAACATCATGTAAATTAAAACAAACTCTGGTTAGTAAGAACCAACAAATCACTAACATTAACGCACTTAGTGGTAGCCCCACCATCATCCACTGAGCAAAACCAATTTCAATCTCGTAATTCTCAGCAAGGTATGCCGCCATGAGAGCATTTGGCGGTGTACCTATTAACGTTGCTAAGCCACCGATACTGGCAGAGAATGCAATTGATAAAAGCATCGCTTTTGAGAAGCTTTTATTTGGTTGTTGTCGCGTTTGATTAACCATTTCAATAATTGAAAGGCCAATTGGCAACATCATTACAGAGGTCGCAGTATTAGACATCCACATTGATAAAAAGGCAGTAACAGCCATCAAGCCAGCGATTTGCTGGCTCGGCTTGCTTCCAACAAACGCCATTGTTTTTAATGCGATACGTTGATGTAAATTCCAACGCTCCATCGCTATAGAGATTAAAAAACCACCTAAAAATAAAAATATTAATGGATGAGCGTAAGAGGCAGTGGCCACTTTAATCGGGGCAACTCCAACAATAGGAGCGACAATTAATGGCAAGAAAGCCGTTACAGCCACAGGAGTTGCTTCACTGACCCACCATATTGCCATCCACAAGGCCAGTCCCAGCGTTAACCATGCGGTATCACTCATTCCTGTAAACGGTGATGGCATAAGAACGGTCATCGCCATCATTAAAGGCCCTAAGACTAACATGCCTATAGGCGTGTTTTTCTTTTTAACCTGATTTTGAGCTAAACTCATAAATAATCCCTATGTTATACCAATTGCATTTAATATTTGCCCAGCTATGCCAGTTAAAATAAACTGGAACGGCGTTGTTCTCAATCGAGCGCCTTGTTCACGTTTATTTGGCCAAGGCACAACAAGAACACATATTTAATACATTTGGTGTTAAAACTTATATTGCAAACCAACACCAACAGTACTGTCATCCGTTGTTTCAAGCTCTAAGTTCGACAGTAAAAGATACGCTTTAGCTTGGCTATCAAATAAATAATCTAACCCCAGCGTTATCTGTTTAGTGTCTTCACTGTGACGAATCTTGCTATTGTCAGTGGCAAATTGAGCTTTCGCCA
Organism: Alteromonadales bacterium alter-6D02; assembly: GCA_002835545.1. Lineage (GTDB taxonomy): Bacteria > Pseudomonadota > Gammaproteobacteria > Enterobacterales > Psychrobiaceae > Psychrobium. Next base: position 62,232 of record PIZK01000026.1, on the reverse strand, counting down.
GCCAAGCGCCCATCAAGTAGCTTACGTTGAAAGCAAAACCGTTGCCGTCTGCGGAGCCGTCAGATTTCTCAGAACGTTGCATTAAACCACCTAGTGTGACTTTTCCCATGCGATAATTAACAAGAGCACGATGTAAATTCAAGCCATTCAACGTTTCTGTACCTGCGTACGCTGCATAATAAGCAGACTTTTTCATCGCCTTATCGCCAGTTGACACTAACCATGCATACCCATTATCATCCGATCCAGCATCATGTTTCGGGACAGCGGTAACAGCAAAATTGATATTTCTCCAACTCGGTGCCGTATAAGTCACGCTATCACCTAAACGATCTTGGCCAGCAAACACTTGAGCAATATCAGCTGCATTCTCGTTGAATAAATCAAACTTACCTTCAGATGCTTTAAAGCGTGTATCATTTCGACCAAATACAACCTCACCAAAACGACCTTTAATACCTATATAGGTATTACGGGCAGATAGTGTATCGGTCGAACTATCCATACCTTTAACTTGATATTCAAATTTAAAAACAGCCGTCAGCTCATCATTTAATTGATGTGAACCTTTAATTCCGACACGGCTAAATGGTGAGTGAATCGAAGTCCCCTCTTCCACATACCTTAGACCCTCATGCCCTTCTATACCTTTAATTAACCCATGCTCAGTGCTATTAACTTGTATTTCAGCTTTACCATAAAAGCGAATATCATCAATCATCTTTTCAGACGCTGCCTGAGTGGTGAATGAAGCTGACATTATTAAGCTTGATGCCAACAGTGTATTGCTTAATTTCATTACCTATTCCTCGATTTTAGTTATATATTTTATTAATCTCGAGCAATTAAGTGCAAAAGCACGGCCAATAATTTAACCTGTTGTTTTAATTGAAGTAGATAAGAGAAACAAACATTCAAACGATAAAAATGAGCGGGTTCCCACCCAAACTTAATTGTTAATGGGTCATTCTCCACCCATGTTATCGTCCTTAAATTCATGACGATTAATACTAAATTTTTTCATTTTGTCATAAAGCGTTTTTCTTGGTAGCTTAAGGTACTCCATTGTTGAATTAATGCGCCCTTTATTAATACTTAACGCTTCTTCAATCAGTTTTGACTCAAAAAATTCAACCCGTTGTACTAAGCCCATTGCTTCAGTAACAAGTTGCGAGCGAGGGGTGAGGCTAGGCTCTTGGGCAAAAGCGGCTTTAGAGCCGATTAATACATACCGTTCAGCTAAATTACGTAATTCTCGTACATTGCCGGGCCAATCATATTGCAACAGCATGGCAAGTTGATCACTATCAAGGGGAGCATAAGGTTTGTGGTAATTCGCAGCAGCAATCTTGGCAAAATGAGCAAAAAGAATCGAAATATCATCTTTACGCTGTTTCAGCGCAGGGATAAAAACATTAACTAAATTTAACCGGTAATAAAGATCTAGCCTAAAGCTTCCTTGGTCTGCTAATCGCCTTAAGTCTTGTTTAGTCGCCGCAACAATTCGTAAGTTTAAATTAATTTGTTGATGACCACCGACTCGCGTTACCTTGCGCTCTTCCAAGATACGCAATAGTTTTATTTGCACACTCATTGGGGTACTTTCAATTTCATCTAAAAACAGAGTGCCGCCATTGGCATACTCAAACTTTCCTTGTCGTTGTTTATTAGCGCCGGTATAAGCCCCAGCTTCAGCACCAAATAACTCACTTTCAATAAGTTCTTCAGGTATTGCGCCACAATTAATCGCAACAAAATTTTGATCCTTCCTTGGACTATTATCATGCAAAAAACGCGCAACTAGTTCCTTACCCGTTCCCGTATCGCCATGAATTAACACATCAGCGGGAATATCTTTTATTTGGCTTAATAGCTCTCGCATTGCTACGATTTCACTACTGCGGCCTAAAATCCTTAATCCTGTGTCAGTATGGAGTTTTATCGTTTCTTTTAACTTTTTATTTTCAAGTGTTAGCGTGTGCTTTTCTGCCGCTCTTCTAACGACATCTAGCACATGCTCATTATTAAAAGGCTTTTCAATAAAGTCATACACGCCATTGCGGATAGCTTTCACTGCTAGTGAAACATCTCCGTATCCAGTAAGTAAAATGACAGGAATATTGTGGTCTAATGATTTTATTTGTGCAAATAAACTCAAACCATCTAACTCTGGCATATTTAAATCCGTGATTACTACCGTAGGTCTATCAGGGTTAAGTGCTTTAACAAGCTTTTTCGGCGATGAAAAGCATTGGGTTTTAATATCTTCCAGCATAAATACTTGCTCTAAAGCCAATAACACCTGCGGGTCATCATCAACAATAAATACTTCGTAACTTGATGACTCAAACATCAATATTCCTCTTGAAAAAAACTATAACTGTTAGCTAATACTATACCGATTTATACTCAGCAATGGGTAACCTTATTCTAAACGTTGCCCCTTGCCTCTCATTACTTTCTACAATTAATTGCCCATTAAAAGATTCTATAATCTGCCGAGAAATTGATAACCCCAACCCGAGCCCATTTTGTTTTTTGGTGGTAAAGAACGGTTCAAATATCTGATTTAGATAATGTGGTTCAATTCCTTCTCCATTATCAATAATACTGATTTCTATCTGCTTCTCGCAATAATTGACCGCTAACTGAATTTCACCAGCGTTAACTTCTGCGACAGCATCAACAGCGTTGGTTAATAAATTAATCAGTACTTGCTCTAGTTGGACAGGCTCAACCATCACTTGCGACGAAGGCAGTGCGTTATCAATGACTATATTTACTCGGTGTTGTTTTATATGTGGGCCTATTATCACCAAAGTATCATTGATTAATTGACTGACATTCACCATAGAAAGGGTTTGTGAATGTTGACGGCTAAAACTTTTAAACTGACCTACGATCGCAATTAAACGTTCAACGGTATGCATCATATGATTTAAATTATCAGGTAAATAACTATAACGCTGCTTTTCGATAATCTTTTGCGTTGTTTGTAAATAACTTGATAGCGCTGCGATGGGTTGACTTAATTCATGATTAATCGATGAGCTTAATTGTCCAATCACAGCCAACTTTGTGGTTTGAACAACTTGCGCTTGTGCCGACTCCAGCTTTTGTTGTGCTAGATCTCGTTGCTGGATTTCCAGCATTAGCTGCTTATTAATTTCGGTCAAATCTTGGGTTCGTCTCGCCACTTGTTTAGTCAGTTTTAAGTGGGACAGTTCGAGTTGTTTAATGTTTTTTTGTCGCTCTCGATAAAATAGCATAAAAGCCACCAGCGCCAAGAAACTCACACCAAACATCAATGCTACCCCAACCCCGTATCTTGTGCTCACATCAGCAGGTGTAAACAACTTTATTTTCCACGGATAATCAGAGAAAGAGTCGATGTGCACTAGTTGGTTTATTGCTTCGGGTTCAAACTGCCATAAACGAAACCCTAGCGTGCTCCAAAATCGACTGACGTTAATATTAAGCAGCTTAAGTGTTTGTTGAGAAGTAGTAACCTTGTTGACTAACGGATCAGTTTGTTGGAGTCGCTTAAGCTGCCATGAGGGTTGGTTACTCAAAAAAATAACCTCATGCTGATCTTGAACAATAAAATCAACCTGACTACCAAGCAATGCCAAAGAGTCACTCACCTCCAGCCTCGCTAAATCAGCTTTAACCACCAATATCCCAACTATCCGATCTTGGCTCATGACCGCCGTCGAAAAGTACCCACCTCGCTTACCCGATACTGCTCCTAGCGCGAGCTCGAAACCGCGCTGGTGAATTATGGCATCTTTTATATATTGTCTAAATGCAAAGTTTTGTCCGATAAAACTATCAGAGTCTAACCAGTTACTTGAGGCAACCACATCGCCTGAGGGGGTCAGCAAATAAACGTTTAAAGCATTTGCTGCCTTAGCAATTTCAGCGAGCTGTCGATTAATTCTCTCCACTTGCTTACTTGTTTTGTTCTGATTCAAAAACTCAATAAAGTTGCTATTATCACTAAATACCGTTGCGACGTTAGCAAAACGACCGAGGTCTTTCTTAAGCTGTATCTTGAAAACAGTACTCTGGACTGTTAATTCTTCACTTAATTGAGATAATTTAAATGTCTTGCCGCTAACAAAACCTATAATTACAACTAAAATAAAAAGACAGAATATTATTGGAATCTGCTGACGTGGTTTAATTTTAAAGTGACTCACAGGCTATCCGTCAATTGAGGTATTTTTGATCTAAAATATACTATATTTTTATTAGTTATTTTATACTCTGGTTCTGTTTGGCACATTTTTTGTTTATCTATTCAAACAAAACACCATAGCTTTGCAATTATATGTCACATAATTTTGGAAGTATTTATGTTAACTCTTGCTCGTAAAATTCAACTGGCTCTCGCAGTCATTGGTATTAGTCTACTCCTAACTACCGTCATCTACTTTTACAACGATGAAAAAAATATGGCTGAAGACTATGTCGCCATCAATTTAGAAAGTATTGCCCAAAACTATTTTGATTCAGTTAACACCATGATGTTAACAGGCACGACAGCAAATAGAAAAATATTCCAAGATAAAATTCTTAGCCAAGATAATATAGTTGAAGCCAAGATAATTCGTGGCGACTTAGTCAAGAAGCTTTATGGTAATGGATTCAGTGACCAAGTCGCTATTGATTCATTTGAGCAAGATGGCTTAAAAGGGCTACAAGGCTTGCAAATTATCAAAAAAGACAACCGTCGGATTATGCAATTCGTCATGCCAATGGTTGCCAGTAAAGATTATCGTGGCACCGATTGCTTAGGCTGTCACCAAGCCAAAGAAGGTGATGTACTTGGTGCGGTAAAAGTGAGTTATGATTTAAGTGCAAGTGACAAGAAGATTCAAACATCAATCATTAAGGCAGGAATACTACAGTTATTAGTCACCCTCACAGGATTTGGTATTCTAGGTTACTTACTACACCGTTTAATTTTCATGCGCATTAATCGTCTTAAAGGGCATTTAAGTAATATCGAGCGTGATTTAGATCTAGGAAAGGCGCTAACTATTCACCATGATGATGAGCTAAGCGCCTTAAGTAAAGCAGTTAACTCATTAATGGCCAAATTTAAAGAGAGCTTAGTCGAAGTATCTCAAGCAACTCATGCGTTAACGGCCTCAGCTAAAGATGTCAACGAAATATCACTACTGACTAAAGACGCTGTATTAGCACAAAAAGCCGCGACAGAATCTGTAGCAGCAGCAATTAATGAGCTTGATGCTTCGGCGAATGAAGTTGAAAGTCATACAAAATACGCCGCTGAGAAATCAATTGAAGCAGATAAGAATGCATCTCAAGGCTTAACCATTGCCAAAGAAGCACATCAAGGGATAAATTCACTAAGAGAACAAGTTCAGGACAATAGTCAAAAGATTAGTGAGCTAGGTAATAAAACAACTGAAGTGGGTACGGTACTAGAAGTAATCACTCAGATAGCAGAGCAAACAAACTTATTGGCATTAAATGCGGCAATTGAAGCGGCACGTGCTGGTGAGCAAGGGCGCGGTTTTGCCGTTGTAGCAGATGAAGTTCGGTCATTAGCTACTCGGACAAGTGACTCTATTGATGAAATTCAAAAAACAATTCTTAGTTTGCAACAAACCGCAGGTCAGGCTGTTGAGTCAATGCATAATGCGAGTCAGCAAGCAGACGAAAAAGCAGAGAACGTTGCCAATGTTTCCAACTTACTAGATGGCATAGCCGTGCAAATCAAAGAACTTGATGGGCTCAATACACAAATTAGTTCTGCCGCTCATCAGCAAAATATTGCTGCCGAAGAAATTAATGTTAACGTGGTTAATATTAGTAATGTTGCTGAACAGTCCGCTGAAGATGCTATCCGAGGTCAAGAGATTAGTGAGCAATTACTAGGTCTAGCTAAAGACCTAGAGCAACAAGTCAGCCGCTTTAAGCTCTAGCATTTAGAAAGTATCGTCACGAAGCCTCTAACTTGGAAACGAGTTTGAGGCTTTTTCATTCCGATTGCGACCTTCGCAAAGTAACATTTGTCCGTAACGAACAATCTCTTTTGAGATTTGCTTATTTATCCCTTTAACCAACACCCAACTGTGCCAATAGAGTGATTGAGTTAAGACCTTATCGGGACATAAATTGACTAATAATCCTTGTTCCAGTTCTGCTTTAACTTGTAGTTCTGGGACCAAACAATAAGCAGCTCCCTGCTTAGCCAAAGCAACAAAAGCCTCTGATGAACGGACACTGTGGCAAAAATAATCTTTAGCTTCAATTTTAAAATGTTGTTCGATAAACTTTACATGCATATCATCCACCGTATCGTAGCTAATCCCTGGTGCTAACTTCAAACTCGATGGTTTGATCCCCTTGGGAAAGTATCGCGCTACAAACTCTGGAGAGGCAACCAGAATAAACCGCATATCACCAAGATAAAACGACTGATAACCAGGTAACGATTTTTGCTGATTACTCACCGCACCAACCGCTTCTCCACTGCGTAACTTTTCGATCGTCTTACTCTCATTTTTAATAATTAAATCAAGTTCAACTAAGTGACTTTTCAAGATAGGCGTAATAGCTTCAATAAACCAAGTTGCAATTGAGTCAGCATTAACAGCTAACGAGACTTTAATTGGCTTTCTTGGCGCCTCGGGTAACAGCTCAGGGAGTAAATCATCCTCAAGTTGGCGGACCATCTTATAATGCGTCAGCAAATGCTCACCGATTGGTGTTGCCATCAGTGGTTGCGAACGAATTAAGACTGGCTGAGTCACAGTTTCTTCAAGCAGTTTAATCCGTTGCGATACTGCCGATTGAGAAATAAACAATTTACGCGCGGCTAACTCAAAGCTTTGCTGCTCAATCACCGTGGATAAAGCTTCTAACAACTTATAATCAAACTTCATTTGGGTCACATTAATAAAACTAATAAAGGATAAATATTATTAATTATATTTATCAACTCAGCAAGCGCACAATACCCTTGATAACGATTTAGCCATTTGATGTAAACAATAAAAACGGAGAAAATAATGAGCCTACTAATCGCTGCCAAAGGCTTTACCTTAGGTTTAAGCATGATCATGCCGATTGGCGCGCAAAACGCGATGATCTTAAATCAGGGGGTTCAGCGTCACCATCATTTAACCGCGGCAGGCCTTTGCGCTTTTTATGACATTATTCTTATCGCTATCGGTGTTTTAGGGGGTGGGTTATTACTTAATAGCAGCGACCTTTTCTTTTCAATATTAACTTGGGGTGGCATTGTTTTTTTGATGAGCTACGGTGCACTCGCTTTAAAGGCCGCAGTAGAGGCTGATACTAATACAAGCACAACAACAGTGACAAAGAAGTCGTTCAAAGTCATTATTGTTTCAAGTTTGATCGTCACTTTTTTGAATCCTCACGCCTATGTCGATACGGTCATGATCTTAGGTAGTGTCGGCGGTCAATATCAAGGCAATGACAAAATGCTCTTTATGTTCGGTGCAATGCTTGCTTCCATCGTGTGGTTCTTTACCTTGGCTTCAGGAGCTGCCAAATTATCTGTCACATTAAGTAAACCCAAGGTGCGACGCATCATTGATTTCTTGATTGCATTCATTATGTGGTTAATTGCTGCAAGTTTATTCAACGCTTGGGTTAATCGTATTATCTTGACTGTGAACTAACAGCCTTTTAAAAGATGGTATTTAAGCGCCTCTCAGGGTAAAATATGCCCCCATTTTTGCCTGTGTGATGGTTATTATTACCATAGGCGAAACTTTGATAGTTAACTGAATCACATAAGAGAGCTTCGCTTTGATTACTACAGCAAACATAACAATGCAATTTGGCGCTAAGCCATTGTTTGAAAATATTTCGGTAAAATTTGGTAACGGTAATCGTTACGGCCTTATCGGTGCTAATGGCTGTGGTAAATCTACATTCATGAAGATCCTGACTGGTGATTTAACGCCAAGTTCAGGGAATGTTTCAGTTGATACCGATGAGCGCATCGGTAAGTTGCATCAGGATCAATTCGCATTTGAACAATATAATGTGATTGATACAGTGATTATGGGTCACAAAGAAATGTGGGCGGTAAAAGAAGAGCGTGACCGCATTTATGCCGACCCAGAAATGAGTGAAGAAGATGGTATGCGCGTAGCGGACCTAGAAACTCAATTTGCTGAAATGGATGGTTATAGCGCAGAAGCTCGCGCAGGAGAGCTATTATTGGGCGTAGGTATTGAACAAGAATTACATTACGGCCCTATGTCAGAAGTTGCTCCAGGTTGGAAACTCCGTGTGTTGCTAGCACAAGCGTTATTCTCAGATCCAGATATTCTATTACTGGACGAGCCAACCAATAACTTGGATATCGATACAATCAAATGGTTAGAAGATATCTTAAATGAACGTAAATCGACTATGGTTATTATTTCGCATGACCGTCACTTCTTAAATTCAGTCTGTACCCACATGGCTGATTTAGACTATGGTGAACTAGCCGTATTCCCAGGCAATTACGACGAGTATATGACTGCTGCAACTCAAGCAAGAGAGCAGTTAATGTCAGATAACGCTAAGAAAAAAGCTCAAATAGCTGAACTACAGTCTTTCGTCAGTCGTTTCTCAGCCAATGCATCAAAGGCAAAGCAAGCAACTTCACGCGCTAAGCAAATCGATAAAATTCAATTAGCAGAAGTAAAAGCATCAAGCCGCATAAGCCCATTCATTCGCTTTGAGCAAGAAAAGCAACTCTATCGTAATGCCGTTACGGTTGAAGGCTTAAGTAAAGCATTTGACGAGCAAACCTTATTTGATAACTTCGATATGATCACAGAAGTCGGTGAACGTATCGCAATCATTGGCCAAAATGGTGCAGGTAAAACCAGCTTAATTCGTATCTTGCAACGTGATTTAGAACAGGATAACGGAACTGTTGCTTGGTCTGAAAATGCAAATATTGGTTATTACGCACAGGATCACTCAAGTGAGTTTGAAAGTGACCTAACGTTATTTGATTGGATGGCACAATGGATGCAACCAGGTGACGATGAGCAATCGGTACGCGGCATCTTAGGTCGTCTTTTATTCTCGCAAAATGATATCGGAAAATCAGTTAAAGTGATCTCAGGTGGTGAACAAGGCCGCATGTTATTTGGTAAATTAATGATGCAAAAACCCAATGTATTATTAATGGATGAACCAACTAATCACTTAGATATGGAATCTATCGAATCAGTAAACTTAGCGTTAGAAAATTACGAGGGAACACTATTCTTCGTCAGTCATGACCGCGAGTTTGTTTCATCACTAGCAACGCGTATTTTAGAGATCACTCCACAAGGTATTAATGACTTCCGTGGTACTTATGATGAGCTCTTAAAAGCAAAAGAAGCAGAGAAATAACAACCAGCGTCCCTGTCCTCACCGTTAATATTACAGCTAAGCCATAACCTAGACCTAGGTTATGGCTTTTTGTTATCGAGTAATGAAAACCTCAGCACCAAGTAATAAAATTACATGCCTTCATAATAAAATCACATTAACACTAAAACCTTGACTAATTTTCTTTGTTTTAGCGCTTAAAAAAATGATTTTTTGTAATTAATTAACGTATAATGAACAAAACGTGTAATTTATAAACATTATGGAGTAATCAATGCAAGTTATTATTTTTGATGACGCTGAGCAAGTTGCAGAACATGCAGCACAATGGGTTAGCGAGTTAGTTGAGAACAAAACCAATCCAGTATTAGGCTTAGCTACCGGAAGTACTCCAATTAGCTTATACAAAAAACTAGTAGAGCGTCACAACGAGCAAGGCTTAAGCTTTAAAAATGTATCTAGTTTTAATCTTGATGAGTACCACAATATCGACCCTGCTAATCCGCAAAGTTACCGTTCTTTTATGAATGACAACTTGTTTTCTCATGTGGATATCGACGTTGCAAACACTCATCTACCAACCTGTACTTCTGAGCAAAACCCTCGTGAGCAAGGTTTAAATTACGAGCAGGCGATTAAAGATGCCGGCGGTATCGATCTACAGATCTTAGGTATTGGTGCGAATGGTCATATTGGTTTTAACGAACCAACTTCTAGCTTAGTATCTAAAACGCGTATTAAAACGCTAACAGAACAAACGATTAAAGATAATAGTCGTTTATTTAAAGCAGATGAGCATCAACCTGACATGGCAATGACGATGGGTATCGGAACTATCATGGACAGCCGCTATGTGTTACTAATGGCGACAGGTGAAAATAAAGCTGATGCAGTTAATGATATGGTAACAGGTGCATTAAGCGCAATGTGTCCTGCTTCTGCACTACAAATGCATGAAAATGCGATTGTTATTTTAGATAAAGCTGCGGCAAGCAAGTTAGAAGATAAAGGCTATTATCAGTGGGCTGATAAGCAAAACAACAAATTAAACCAACAATACGGTTTATACCACAATTACTAAGCTGGTTAGGTAGATTACTTCGCTACCCATATCACAACAAAAAATACCAACTGAGCTAGCGCTAGTTGGTATTTTTTTATCGGCAAAAATCACCGCTTTTATTGAACAACCTTCAATCGTTCGATATCACCAAGTAACGACTTAAAGTTAGCCGATGTTTTACTTAATAAGAAATCTAACTGAACATAGTGTCCCCGACTACCAGAACCCGATGAAAGTGATTTGTATTTCCATTTTTTAAGTGCGCGGCGCGCTTCTTTATCAAAAACATTTTCTGGAACAGATTTAACCACGATGATGTTTTTCACGTCACCAGATTGAGTAATATCAAACTTTAAGACCACAGAACCTTCAATACCATCTCTCGCAGCTTGTACCGGGTAACGTGGTTCAATACGAACAGTTGGCTGTGCCTGTTCCACTTTAATCATCGACGCTGGCGGCTCGGGCAAGGCTGCTGCGACAGCCACACCGCTAAGGACAAGGCTCGTAGTAACAACCGCGATTAATTGCGCACGCCGATTAACAAGTTTGTAATCTTTTAATAAATTAATACGCTCAAACATAGTGTTTTTTTGCGCATAGTTAGAATGGATAGATAACTTATACCTATGGTGCTCAGCACAAAATAAGAGTGCCTTTGCATAAGCAATACGCTGTTCATTACCATGACTAGCTAAAACCTGGCTGTCACAAGCCATCTCTTGACTCCGGCGGAAGCCTTTATAACCAAGCCATGCAATAGGGTTAAACCAGCAACAGCTTAAAAAGGCAACCGCAACAAAATTACAAAGGTTATCTCGACGTGCATAATGACACAGTTCATGTTCGATGATTAAACGGAGTTGTTGTGTCGAGTAAAGCTGTTGATAGTCAGCTGGTAAGATCATTTTGCAATTGAATATTCCAGTTAACACTGGGCTACTGACACGCTTACTGGTAAAAACAGTCAGTTCACTTGGAATATCACCAGGAAGACTTTGCGAATCAATAGGTCGCAACGAATGTATAATTAAACGATGTTCTTTTGAATATACACTAAAAAATAATGTTAAAACCACACCTATAATCCAAACTTCGGACCACGAAATAAGACTGCTCAGTAATATCACTTGTTCATTCATCGTAATAACATAGTGACTAATCGTTAATGAACTAGGAACAACAAGGTGTTGTGGTAAATTATAAATAATCAGACTGATTGGCAGCGCAAGCCATAATAGGTAGGTTAACTTCCCTCCTAAATAACGACTGAATTTATACTCGCTTAGCAACAAACCTACGACAATTAAGCAAATGAGCCATTGCTGAGCAATTACCCATTCAGCCATTATCTTGCTCCCAGTCTTTAATCAACGCTTTTAGTTCATCAATATCCTGTTGCGATAATTCATCGCTCTTTGCAAAGTTAGACACCATTGGTGCAAGCTTGCCACTGAACATCCTCGCTAGTAAGCTTTTGCTTTCTTCAAGTACATAGCTATCACGCTCAAACAATGGCGAGTAGTAATAGCTACGTTGTTGCTTTTCAAAACCGATCGCTTGCTTCTTTACCAAACGGTTTAACAAAGTCTTCACCGTTTTTTCATGCCAAGGCTTGTGCTGATTAAGACGTTCTATTATTTGTTGCGCAGAGGCAGGGTAGCCTTGCCATAACGCATCTAATACTTCAAATTCTGTTTTTGATATCTCGTTCATGAATATAAATTACACCCGTAATGTTTCCCAAAAGAATTACATACGTAATTATCCAATGCAACTACTTTTTACCTTTGCTTATATCTCTGGCAATGCCTCGAAACATCTCAATGGTTTCATAAGGATCATTAAAATCATTATCCATAAATTGCGTGTTTGCAGAGTTCTTAACTATTACAGTATCTAAGTTCTGATTTATATAGATAAACTGTCCGTAGATCCCCCAAGCAAAAAACTCCCCCTCACTCTCCTCAGGTACCCACCATTGATAACCGTAACCGAATACATGATCTGAGTTTTCCCGTTTCCCTGGCATTAAATACGCGGCATCAGGGATTGTTGAAGCTTGAATCCACTGTACGGGTATCACTTGCTCACCCTGTATTTTTCCGTTGTTCAAAAAGGCAACGCCTAGACGTAAATAATCACGAGACATCATATTTAAGCCTCCAAGTACCATTGGCTCTCCAGTATCATCAGCCACATAATAGGCGTTTGATTCACTACCGAGCTTTGACCATAACTTTTGTTCAAAATAATCGAGATACGTTTGTCCCGTAGCTGCGCGCAACACCATACCCAAAACATGAGTATCAATTGACACATAATGCATATATGTACCCGGTACTCTTTCATTGTCTAGCGTAGTTGCAAAGTCGTCAAAGGTTCCACCGAACGCAATCGTTCGTCCAAATCGATTGATATCCGAGAAGAAATCACCATAATCTTCATTGAACGCCACTCCACTCGACATTTGCAGTACTTGTTTTATCGTAACGTCTTGATAACCAGTGCCGAGTAAGCTGGGTACATAATCTGTCACAGGCTGATTTATCGATCGAATATGCCCCTCGGCAACGGCAATACCGAACAAGGCTGAAAGATAAGACTTTGCCATTGACCAAGATATTCGCCGGTCGTTAGCTGTCGTGCCAAGGTAATATTGCTCAAACCGAATTTTACCTTGATGAAAGACGATCAGTGCGGTGGTATTACTGCGCTCTAGAAATTCATTAACCGATCGTTCACTCTCTCTAAACTGGTAATTGGAAGCGATTTCCTCAAACTCATATACCCAAGGCTTTGCTTGATGCTGCTGTAATTTCACTGAGTTAAACGCTCTATCCATATTGGAAAAATTATCAACAATACTGTGTGGCCAAAACAGTGTAGCAGCATAGTAAACTTGGCTTATTTTCTGCCATTGCCATAGCACCGCACTTAATAATACGATCATCACAATACTTACTGCCCTTATCAATTTCATAACTCCCTCAACGTGTAACAATAAAATCAATGGCCCCATGGCCGACTCATAACACTTTATGCTTATAATAAGAAATATACTGCTTATAAGTCACTCACATTACAATAAAAATTATAGTAATCACTAATTTAAACGTGTGGTTATTGATAGTGCAGATCATACTTAACTATGATATGAATAAGTAAACCTGTTCGTAGCTATTAAAATACCGCTGGAGGTAGAGTCATGAAGCTATTAAAGCTAACGTTCTTAATGATCTTACTTACTAACAGTGTTATTGGTTGTTCATCCGTGCCTAAATCCGCATTCTACTTTTCAGCGACCTCAGGTATCGGTCAGGGATATTTTGACCCGAATGTCCGTCTCCAAGATGACTTATATCAGGCTGTTAATGGCCACTGGTTAAACACAGTAACCATCCCACAAGAGCGATCTAGTCATGGAGCTTTTAGTCAATTAACCGACCAAACCCAAGCTGTCTTAAAACACATAATCAAACAAGCAGCCACGAAGCCACTTGATAGTGAGCAGCAAAAAATTGGGGATTTATTTAATAGTTATATGGGCGAAAAGCGCGCTGAACGTCTAGGCATTACCCCTCTGGCCTCTCAACTCAAGGCAATAAATGCCGCTGAAAGTTATCAAAGCATTACCGAACTAATGGCAAAACTTAGCCTGCAAGGTGTTAACATGCCAATAGGCTATTACGTGAATGCAGATGCGAAAGCATCAGCTACTACCGCTTTACATATTCACCAATCAGGACTTTCTTTACCGGATCGCTCTTATTACTTAGATAGCACAGCCGATATTTCATTGGTTCGCCATCATTACAGGATGTATATTGAGCGTTTGTTCTCTTTCGCTAACGCCTCCCATTCTGCCAGTAACGTAATAGCGATTGAAAAGGTATTAGCCAAGGCCCATTGGAGCCGAAGTGAGGCGCGAAGCGCAACAAACAAATACAATAAATTTCTTCACAGCGAAATAAATCAATTATTTGGCGATTTCAGCTGGCAACAATTTTCCGAGCATATTCAAGTACAAAATCAACCGTATATCATTGTTTCTCAGCCAAGTTTTGTTGCCGCCTTTGGTAAGGCCTTTTTTAGCTTTTCAATAAATGCTTGGCGAGATTACTTAACCTTCAAGCTCATCGACCACTATGCCCCTTTACTTAATAAAGACTTGGTTAACTTACACTTTGGCTTCCACCAAGAAGTCTTAGTTGGCGTAAAAACCCAACGACCTCGTTGGAAGAAAGCGCTCGACTTCACTGATAACCACCTTGGTGAGCTCATTGGTAAACAATACGTCAATAGCTACGTTTCCACACAACTAAAGCCACGAATGCGAGAAATGATAAAGATGCTCATCAAAGGCTTCTCGTTAAGTATTAACGAACTCGATTGGATGAGTGATAAGACGAAATTAGCAGCACAAAAAAAATTAAGTAAGTTTCGTTATAAAATTGCTGCACCGAATCATTGGCCAGATCACTCTACTCTGGTTATCACACCCAATAACCTAGTTCAAAATTATCAAAATATTATGATGCGATCACATCAGCGAATGCTCGATGAGCTCACGCAACCGGTTGATCGAAATAAATGGTTTATGACACCACAAAGCGTCAATGCCTATTACAACCCCGCCGGTAATGAGATCGTTTTTCCGGCCGCGATCTTACAACCGCCATTTTTTAATGTTCATGCCGATGACGCTATAAACTATGGGGCGATTGGTGCAATTATAGGCCATGAGTTAATTCATGGTTTTGATGACCAAGGTGCAAAATATGACGGTGACGGCAACCTCAACAATTGGTGGTCCCCTGAAGATAAACAACAATTTAATGCACGAGCCAAAAAACTAGCACAACAATATTCCAATTTTAAACCCTTTGATGATCTGGGCATTGATGGTGAATTAACCCTCGGTGAGAATATTGCCGATTTGGGCGGGCTAACAATTGCGGCACGAGCTTACACTTTATCACTCAATGGCCAACCATCAAAAATCATCGATGGCTATACAGGCGAGCAACGTTTATTTATCGGTTGGTCACAAATATGGCGAAGGAAATACAGTGAAAAAGCATTACGACAAAAGCTGATGATTGGCCCTCATTCACCAGGTCACTATCGCGTGTTAGGCACTCCACGAAATATAGACGCGTTTTACCGCGCTTTTAATATTAAAACCAGCGACGGGATGTATTTAGCGCCCGAGAAACGCGTAAAAATCTGGTAAACATCTTATTTCACTTATTTTTAGATTTTTCAGTTCGTTGTAATCTATCTGCTCGCAGCAACGTGAGTTTAGTAACAAGAGGACCAAAAAGCTCAAAAGCGATTGTGGTACTAACCAACAGGGAAATAATGGAGGTGGCATACTCAGGATAACGATCAGCCGCCATCAATGCTAAACCAAGTGCAATACCAGCCTGAGGCAATAAACACCAGCCGATATGGTTTTGCACGACTTTAGGTGCGCTAGCAAGCCTAGCCCCACAATACCCGCCTACGATTAATCCAACTGAACGCGCGACAATGTAAGCTCCACCAACAAACCCAATCGATGAAAACTCCTCAACATTAAACTGAAACCCCGCCATCAAGAAAAAAATAATTAATAATGGGCTACTGATCCCTTCTATAGCATGAAATGGCCGTTTGTGATGTGTCGCAACATTAGCCACTACTGCGCCAAGTACAATACTAGACAATAGGTATGAACCACCAATTAATTGAGCGAGCCCTCCACCTAATAAAACAAAACCCAACGCTTCAATTAATGTCGGCTCTCCGGGGGATAGACGGCCGGTTAACTTAGCCATGGGCCAGCCAATTATACAGCCAATTAAGATCGAGCTTAAAACCTCCCATGCAGCCAAACTTAAATCATTCAATAAATCAGCTGAGCCATGAACTATTCCAGCAAGAGCTAAACATAACGCAAAAATGATGATGCCAAATGCATCATCAATCGCAACAACGCGCAGCAATGTATTAGGTAAGAGTCCCTTTAGCTTACTTTCTTTAATCACATCCAGCGTCGCTGCGGGCGCAGTCGCAGGAGCAATGCCAGCGAGTAAAATAGCGATAACAGAAGGCACCCCAATCAAATAAAGCACGATAAAGACCAGTAGTGATGTTCCAAGCGATTCGAAAATGGTAATTAACCAAATCACTCTGCCCGATCTTAATAATGTTCGATAAACGAACTGTTCGCCAAGCAAAAAACCCACCATGCAGAGTGCAATCTGGCTGATATAGGGAAACCAGCCTTGAATTTCCTGTGGTACGATATTCAAACCATAAGGGCTAGCTGCTGCACCAACGACCAGCAAAAGTGTCACGCGTGGGATATGTGTTTTTTTACCTAACTCATTAGCGAATAAGCCCACAAGAAACAAGGCCCCCAAGATTAACAATACCTCAGTTGATGGTCCTGCTGTTGCTATCACAAATTCCATTGTTTTTATTAACTCCGTGATCATCAAGTAGCCCATGTTATTAGAATAGTGCCTTATGATTGTTCTTGAGTCACTAACCTAGGCATTATTGATATAGATTACGCTGACTTGGTATATCACTTAGGTATTCGACAAACTCTACTTCATAGCCATCAGGATCAACGAAATATACATTCTTACGGTAAGGGTCCTCCGCGCCAGGCTTGGCAATATCAAAACCAGCTTCATTTAACCTGGCCACAATAGCGTCAAGACTGCTCGTCACGAAGGCAAAGTGTGACAAGCCGAGTTGATTACTCATTAAGTTGCGGTTTTCACCTGTGCCACTGTCATTGAATGTGAGGTATTGATAATCATCACCAAAGTGAACCCAACTTCTTGGCGTACCATACCACTCACTATCACCACCACCACGAATCTGCCAATGCGGGAAAGCGGCTTGATAAAATTTCAATGCCCGGGGTATATCTTGTACAACTAAATTTAAGTGCTCTAAATACAACATGTTGTTCTCCTTTTTAAATTCATATACTGTGCGCGCCATTCTTTCAGTAATTAAGATTTATGGCTCATGGTGCGGTTAAATAATTTAAATATGCTCGACACACTTGCTCTCTGCAGCGGCGTTTGTGTCGTTTTATTTTGGTTAGCTTTCTCGTTAAGCTCTGAATTTAAAAATAAATACCTCATTCCTTTCCCCTTTGTGTTTAAGTGAGCACATCATAAAACCTCAACTTAAGTTGAGGTAAAGTGTTTTTTTTCTTAAAATGAAAATATTCAATATTCGAGTGATGAATAGTTATGAGTAAGCCATCAACACAGCAAAAAATAGAACTAAGTGTGGGGATCGTTGCAAAGCGATGTGACGTTAAGGTGTCCACACTGCACTTTTATGAAGAGAAAGGATTAATTCAGTCATGGCGTAATAACGGTAATCAGCGTCGTTATGCGCCCGATGTCTTACGTCGAGTGGCTGTAATTAAGGCCGCACAAAAAGTGGGAGTTAGTTTACAGGAGATCAAGCAAGCCTTTACTACCCTACCTAAAAACAGAACACCCACTAAAGACGATTGGAACCAACTATCATCCCAGTGGCACGGTCAGCTAACAGCACGCATTAATTACCTTACAAAGCTTAGGGACTCTTTGACAGGTTGTATCGGTTGTGGCTGCCTTTCAATGGACAAGTGCCCACTATATAACCCCGACGACATTTTAGTTAAGGAAGGAAATGGCGCGGTGATCCTTGATAGAAACGTCATTTAATTACGAGAACAAAAAAAGCCCCCAATTATTGTTCAATAATTAGGGGCTTTTTCTATCTTACTCGACAGCTAGCTGTAGAGATTCTATTGCGTACTATACTCTTTTTACAGGTACAGCTTGCTCAACATATTTTGTTGTCATTTCTTCAGTCGGTGGAGCGAAACGAGTTAGGTCAATGCCTTCAACTGCAGCCTTGTACTCGTCCATTGAAGGGAAGCGACCCAGAATTGTCGATAGAACAACTAACGGTGTAGAACCTAGTAGTGATTCACCTTTCTTCTCAGCGGTATCAGCTACAACACGACCTTGGAATAAACGTGTTGAAGTGGCGATAACAGTGTCACCTGGTTCAGCTTTCTCTTGGTTACCCATACATAGGTTACAACCAGGACGCTCAAGGTATAAAATGTTCTCGTACTTAGTACGTGCTTCACCTTTAGGCGCATCATCATCAAATACGAAACCTGAGTACTTCTCAAGAATATCCCAATCGCCTTCAGCTTTTAACTCATCAACAATGTTGTATGTTGGTGGAGCAACAACTAATGGTGCTTTAAACTCAATCGTATTACCTTGTGCTTCCATATTACGAAGCATTTGTGCGATGATTTGCATGTCACCTTTGTGAACCATACAAGAACCAACAAAGCCTAAATCAACCGATTTATCAGCGTAGTATGAAACAGGACGAATCACATCATGAGTATAACGCTTAGATACGTCTTCGTTGTTTACATCTGGGTCAGCAATCATTGGCTCAGCGATAGCGTCTAAGTCAATTTCTACTTCAGCGTAGTACTTAGCGTTATCATCTGGAGACAGTGGCGGCTGCTCACCAGACTTAATACCAGCGATACGCTCGTCAGCAAGTTTCATTAGGCCACCTAACATACCCGCTTCATTTTCCATACCCTTGTCGATCATGATTTGGATACGGCTCTTAGCAAGTTCAATAGACTTGATAAGTGTTTCATCGTTAGAGATACAGATTGACGCTTTTGCTTTCATTTCTGCAGACCAGTCAGTGAAAGTGAACGCTTGGTCAGCTAAAAGTGTACCAATGTGTACTTCAATGATGCGACCTTGGAATACGTTCTCGCCACCAAACTGCTTAAGCATTTGCGCTTGAGTTGCGTGTACCACATCACGGAAGTCCATGTGACCTGCCATGTTGCCTTTAAATGTTACTTTTACAGACTCTGGAATTGGCATTGCCGATTCACCCGTCGCAAGCGCGATAGCAACTGTACCTGAGTCAGCACCAAACGCTACACCTTTAGACATACGAGTATGTGAATCACCACCGATAATGATTGCACGATCATCAATAGTGATGTCGTTTAATACTTTATGGATAACGTCAGTCATTGAATGGTAAACGCCTTTTGGATCACGAGCTGTGATTACACCAAACGCGTTCATAAATGCCATTAACTTAGGCGTATTTGCTTTTGCTTTGCTGTCCCATACTGATGCAGTATGACAACCAGATTGGAACGCGCCGTCAACTGACGTAGAGATAGTAGAAGCAGCCATCGCTTCTAATTCCTGACAAGTCATAGGTCCTGTTGTATCTTGAGAACCAACAATGTTTACTTTAACACGAACGTCTGAACCAGCGTGTAAAGGTGCGTCCGATGCAACACCTACAGCATTACGATTAAAGATTTTCTCAACAGCTGTCAAACCTTGACCTTCGTGAGAAACTTCTTTTGCAAGTGCGTATACCGCAGGAGCTTCTACACCTAGTGTCTCAGCAGCGAATGTTTGTAATTTCTTACCAAAGGTTACCGCGTAAGAACCACCCGCCTTCATGAATTCCATTTTTTGTGGAGTGAATGCTGAAGAGATATCAGCTAGCTCTTCTTCACCATTAAATAGTTTCTTCGCTTTAGTATCGATAGTTAATACCGTACCAGTAGCAACTGAGTAAGCTTCTTCTAATACAGGGTCGCCGTTTGCGTCAGTAACAGTGTTACCTTGAGCATCAACTTTTTTAACCCAGTTTTTAAGGTCAAGACCAATACCGCCAGTTACATCAACGGTAGTTAAGAAAATTGGTGCGATACCGTTCGTACCAGCAACAACTGGAGCGATGTTGATAAACGGTACGTATGGGCTCGCTTGTTGACCTGCCCAAAGTGCTACGTTGTTTACACCAGACATACGTGAAGAACCAACACCCATGGTGCCTTTTTCAGCAACCAACATAACTTTTTTGTCAGAGTGCTGCTCTTGAAGAGCAACAATTTCTTGTTGTGCTTCTGGCGTGATCATACATTGGCCGTGTAATTCACGGTCAGCACGAGAGTGAGACTGGTGACCAGGCGATAATAAATCAGTTGAGATATCACCCACACCAGCAATGTAAGTCACAACGTCAATTTTTTCTGCTACTTCAGGTAATTTAGTGAAGAACTCAGCATTAGCGTAGCTTTGTAAAAGGTCTTTAGCTACAGAGTTACCTGCTTTAAAAGCAGCTTCTAGACGAGCTGTATCAGCGTCGTACAAGAATACTTGTGTTTTTAGTACATCGCTAGCTGGTGCAGAAACTGATGCGTCATCACTTAGGGCTAAATCAAGTAGCACTTCAATCGAAGGACCACCTTTCATGTGAGATAATAGTTCAAAAGCAAACTCAGCTGAAATTTCAGCAACAGTTTCTTGACCTAGGATGATTTCTTTTAAGAAAGCAGCTTTAACACCGGCAGCGCTTGTTGTGCCTGGTAGCGTGTTATAAGTGAAAAACTTTAAAGAAGCTTCACGATGCTCGTTATCAGTATCTTTGATTTGAGCGATGATTTCAGATAACAGCTCAGCGCTGTCGATTGGCTTTGGCGCAAGACCTAGTTCGTTCTTACGGTTTTCTATTTCTGCTAAATATTCTAAATACAGACTCATTGGACACTCTCTCGCTATCGTTTACTAATGCTCATCATCGTTTGCTAATGCTCATCGTCATTAGCTGGGAATAATTTTAGGGCATACTCTACCTGATTTTTTACCTACTATAAATCCTTTGAATGCAGAAACGACATTCATACAGGTTATACCCGATAGAAATTTCATTTATACCACAGGTAAACATTGAGTTTAGTTAACTATCAGAAGAGATAGTTCGTCGAAATAGCTATTGCAATTAGCCTAGATAATTAGTCGTAGGCCCAAATGACTATATAAAAACCAGCCCTTTGATTTAGAATTAGCTGATATATTTCATTGATTACGATCCCAAATTAGACTGGCTGTGCTCTATGTAAAAAGCTGCATTTTTTCGAGCAAGGCAGCGACAATATTTAACTACTTGTTGACGGGTTAAACAACCATGTCCTTTCAGTATTAGCGACAAAGCACCATCTCACATACGATTGGTCGTTGATGCGTTCTAAACATAATCTAAGTAGCGACATCCATGTCGCCACTAAATAACGCAGCTATTATTCGTTTAGATCGCAAAATGTTCAGGTAATTAATGGAATGGGTATTAATTTAAATTATTTTAGACAACGGTGTTAAGGACTACTTTTACCATTACGAAAGTGATTGCAGCATTAATACTTTAATCTTCTCTTCACCCTCAAGAATTTGAGCAATATTATAATTAACATCACGGCGCAACTCTGATTTAAACCAACGGTTCCAACTCGCAATATTTTCCCAATTAGTAATAATCGTTCTCAGGTTCGGGTTGTTCATATCGATATAAGATGTCCCGGAGATAAAACCACTAGCCCCCATGACTGCATTAAGCGTTCGCTTAGCTTCAGCTTCATAGGTCGATTCCATTCCCGGTACTATTGTTCGTTCAATTATTACTTTTATCATATGCCTTCACTATCTTTGTTTGTTATTTACTCTATATTTACTTGTTTTAAACAAAAAATGCAATTAGCTAATCCTATGAAACTAAAACATTATTATAATTTGTTGCAGATTTTTCAGACTCTGGCTCTTGCTCAAGCTTTTGCTCAACTAAGTTGTATAGTGCAACAACAAATATCAAGATATGATAAGGTAAATCAAAATAAGACAGCCCGAGAAATGTTCCCCCTGAGGCATAAGCAATCAAACTTATTTGCAACATCCTAGCTAATAAATTAGCCCACTCTAATTCTGCTTTATCTTTAGTTTTTAGATACACCTTTGCCGCCATTCGCCACGTAGAGAGCCACATGCCGAGAAAGAGTAATAACCCGACAAACCCCTGTTGAGCTAACACTTTAAAATAAATACTATGGGCGTCATGAAAGTCATCAGGGTTTGGCGCATAGAGAAAAAAGTTCTCTCTTGTAAAACTATCAAGCCCTCCACCCAATGGTTGTGATGTAGCCAAGTTAAAACTCATACGCCACGCATTAAATCGGCCTTGCACCGAAGAGTCATAAGACTGCTCATCGGACTCGACGATAGTCGACATTCGATCATGCCAACTCTGTGGCATAAAATTGTAGCCAATGGGTAAAACCATCAGAATTAAAAGTAAAGATATCGCTTTGCTGTGACTTTTGACCCAAAAAAAGAAGCCACAACATAAAATAGCAACTAATGCACCGCGTGATTGCGTCCCTAATACGGCGATAACACTCAGACCGATGATCAACCAAGACAACCATCTGAGCCACCTATTCTTAGCAATAGCCCCCAAATAAAACATGATTGGTATCGCCATTAATAATGTTAATCCTAGTTCATTGTTACCTTGGAAAAAACCACCTGGCGGCCCCCATACTCGCCCACCTCCCCCAGACAAAATAGTATAAATTCCACCTTTAAATCCATAAAATAGAATACTAAGGGCAACAACCCACAATATTTGATTGAGGCGTTCACGTGTTGTTAGCAGAATATAAGTAATAAATGTAAAGAGTTGAATTTTTAAAATCTTGTCGAAAGACCCCTGCGCATCTAAAGTCATTGGGTTAGCGATGTAAGTAATAAAAATCCATAAATTAAAAAGAATCAACCAAATCAACGGCCCTCTTAGGGTATTGGTTTTTTTCTCATTACTGATTAAAAACGAAAATAGGAAAATAATAGCGGTTAGCTGAGCAAGGGGGAAATTCACCATAAAGCCCCACGAAAGCTTATGGGGTACCATATAACTAATCCAACACCACATCAGAACTCCCCAAAAAGGCTTTCTAAATATCGAAATGAGTAATGCAATTGAGACAGTTAATAACAGTATGTCACGCATAGCTACATTACCTCTCGATAAAGCTTTTCTAGTGAAGGTAAAACAAGTTCAGGGCGGAATTGATAGACCAGTTCGTTACCGTTAAATGCTAATTTTCTCACTAACTCAGGTGAACTCATTAGCTGATTTAACTTAGCTGCCACAGATTTTGGATCTTGTGGGTCAACTAACAGCGCATGTTTTTTATCATCCACTAAATAGGGAATGCCCCCAACATTTGAACTAACCACGAGTAGCCCACTCGCTAACGCTTCAATAATTGAGTTTGGGGTATTATCAACTAAGCTGGTATTTAGCATTATGTCGGCTTGCTGGTAGAGACAGGCAATTTGCTGACGATTAAGGCGCCCAACAAATTCAACACTTTGCTCTAACTCTAGTTCTTTGACCAATGCTTTTAACATCAGATCCTGCTCACCAGAACCTGCGATGGATAATTTACTATTTGGAAACTGCTGGTGAAAAACCGCAAACCCTTTAATGGCCGTTTGATTGTCGTAAATCGCTTCTAAATTTCTTGTCACCACAATATGTACGGGCTTAGCAACCAATTGTGGTTCTTTAAATTCAAAGATCGATAAGTCGACCATGTTTGGTATCACTTCTGCCTCTAACTGATACTTTGCAAAAACCTGCTGCAAAAAAGAACTTGGTACAATAATCTTATCAACTCGCCTTAAACATCCTTTTATCCAGAACCAATCTTTAGCAAAAAACTCTTCCGCTAAACCTCCGCGATAGTTAAGTACAACCGGGATATGATAACGATTAGCAATATAAACAACCGGCATCACAAAGAGGTAAAAAGACCAACCAGAATTAGCCATTAAATGAATAAGTTGGTAGTGCTTAAGTTGTGAATATAGGACAATAATATAACTAAACAGGCGAGCCACAGCTCGAAGTATAGGTATTTTGGCAAGCCACCGAAACGGATAAGGGGCATTTGTCGCAATAAGTTTAACGTCATGATTAGCGGCTATTAAAAACTGCTCTAGCTGCTTTGTTTGCATCGCCATACCGCCATTAGGTGGTGGGGTCGGTCCAATTAAAGCTATCTTCATCATTAAGGCTCTCGTGTTAACTCATCATAAACATTAACAATAGGCTCAACACTAAACTGCCAACTGCGTTGGGCTTTGACATAGTCGTAACCCGACTGCTTTAACGCCGGCCAGCAACTTTTATCCGCAATTAATCGATTAATCGCCTGACTTATCGCGTTGGGATCATCGGGCTTAAATAACACACCAGTAACATCATTCTCAATCATTTCTCGGTGCCCACCTATATCTGATGCAACCACTAAGCCTTGTTGCGCCATAGCCTCAAGAGGTTTTAAAGGTGTCACCATCTCAGTTAATCGTATAGATTCTCGTGGGTACACAAACAAGTCCACCAATGAATAATAGCGGCTTATATCATGGTGATTAACGCGCCCAATAAATGTCACTGCAGACGATAGTTTTAGCGTTTCAACTTGCTGCTGTAATTGCTCTAATTGAGGCCCTCCACCTACTAACAATAAGTGTGCTTGTGGATTTTTGGCCAAAATAGCAGGCATTGCATCCAATAATAAATGCAGCCCTTCATAGCGATAAAAAGACCCTAGAAATCCTAATACAGTTTTTCCCTCTAGCCCCCATTGTTCAATAAGTTCAGCGTCTTTAGACTTGATAATATTGAATTTAGTAATATCAACGGCATTGGGAATAATAGTAATATTTTTTCGCGATATTCCCCAATGATGAATGTAATCAGATAAGCCATGGCAAATGGTCGTAACATGATTGGCACGATGCAGTGCGGTTCGCTCAAGCCATTGCCCAACCTTGTAACGTAATGATCCTTCTCGGCACGTTCCGTGACTGACCGCTGCATCTTCCCAAGATGCACGAACCTCATACACTAATGGAATGTTATATTTTTTAGCCACAGAACTGGCTGCGATAGCATTTAATGAAGGAGAGTGAGCGTGAATCACTTGCGGACGTTGTTCCAGAACAACCTCTTCAATTCTTTTGCTCAACGAACGAATCACATCCCACTGATTAAGGACAGGTACTTTTGACAAGGTCCCACCAAAGGTTCGATAAAAAAGTAAATCATCTACCTGCTCTTGTTTTTGTTTTTGTTCTAGTTGCTTTGCTGAGCTCACATGAATAGTTTTAATGCCTAACGCATGTTGCTGACGTAAGATAGCTAAGCTTCGAAAGGTGTAGCCACTATGAAGTGGAATCGTATGATCAAACACATGAAGTACAAGCATCAGTTCCCTCTATCAGTAATTTAAACGCTAGCGTTTTTAAAATGATTTATAGTCGTTGCAACTATGTCATCGAGTCGCTTCAGTACATAGGGCCAGCTGTAGTTACTAAGGATACGTTGCCGCCCAGCTTGAGCAACGATAGAACGCTGCATTTTATCTTTCATTAGACTTAAAATTTGTTCACTATATTGCTCAGGCGTTTGCGCCACAAAAAAGTCTTCACCTGCTTCACCATCAACTCCCCTAGCCCCTAACGAGCTAGTAACTACCGGCACTCCCATGGCCATCGCTTCCAAAATTTTATTTTGAGTTCCTCGTGCAATCTTTAATGGTGCAACCATCACGGCACTTTTTTGAACATAGTCACGAACATCATCAACAAAGCCTGTCACAGTTACCCCCTCAATAGCGGCTAAAGCCCTTACATTATCACTAGGTGCAGCACCAACGATCAAAAACTCAACATCAGTAATTTGTTGTCTAATTAAAGGAAGTATTTCATGGCAAAAGAAGGAAACAGCCTGCTCATTGGGGTAGTAATCCATTCGGCCGATAAACGAAATGATATGTGGCGAGTAAGACGTTGTGATTGGCTTAAAGTAATCCACATCGACACCATTAGAGAACCAGTCCGTTTGTTGGGCTAACTCAAAGCTATCTAGCGTGTCGCACTCGGTTCTGGTAATCGTAGTACACATATCAAATGAACGACTTAAGCGTTTCTCCGCCCGCTCTAATTTACGCCCTTCTAGCCAGTACCCCATGTTGACAGGGAAAGGTTTAAAGCGAGTAAAGCTTAGCCATTTTTGCGAGTCCATATCGACAAAGTCTAAAATTTTTGCGGTGTCAGTTACCTGTTCAACATATTGGGCAACAGAGGAACAATGCACATAAATCAGATCAAATTTCTGCTCATTAAGGAGTTTTTTGATTTGTATTGCTAATGATTTACTGTAAAAAAAACCCATGCTCGACGGTTCAAAGCTTAATAGCCTCGACACCATTCTGACCTGCTGAACAGGTTCGTTAACTCGCGCCATAATATATTGATGGCAAAAGGGCGCAATCCCCTGTCCTTCTTGCTCCTCCAGGCTATTACGAACCATTGAAGCAACCCAAACCTTGTGCCCCTGTTGTTGAAAATGATTAATGATATTAAATGAGCGTACCCGGCTTCCGTCTTTTGCTGGGTAAGGAAAACGATGACACAGATAAAGAATATTCATACGTTAGCCTCCTGTGCCAAAAAGCGTTCAAACATTAATAACGTCCACAACGCAGCGCTATTATCACGAACCCCTTTAACATGACTATCAATTAGCCAGCGTATTGTTTTTGGGTTAAAGACCCCACAATTAAGCATATGAGATGATAGTAGCCCCTCTTCTAACTTTTTTTGTAATGGCCCACGAAACCAATGGGCAAGAGGAATACTAAATCCCATTTTAGGCCTAAATAAAACATCATGCGGAAGATACGAAACCAAAGACTGCTTAAAGATATCTTTTCCTTGGCTTTTATGGATTCTTAACGGTGGTGCAATCGTTGCGCTCCATTCCACAAAGTGATGATCTAAAATAGGAACGCGCACCTCTAATGAATTAGCCATGCTAGCTCGGTCAACTTTGGTGAGAATGTCACCAACTAAGTAGGTCTTCATATCAATGTATTGCACTTGGGATAGAGGGTCTGAATTTTCCACTTGCTGTGCGTGTTGCTTAAATACTTCCAAACTACTGTAACCAGCCAGTTCCTTGGAAAACGCTTCACTAAAAAGTCGTGAACGTTCATCACTTCTTAGAATTGACATGCTATTGTGATAGCCTTCAATCCAGTCATATGACATCGACTGAAATGTCGTCTTAGCGCGTAAAACCTTGGGGGCCCAATCCAGCTTCGGGTATATTCGCCCTAAGAGACCAAATATTGGTTTTCGTATGGCTAAAGGCACAAGCTCCCTTATCTTTTGCTCCTTTAAATGCCACTGATAGCGACGATAACCCGCCATTAACTCATCTGCACCATCACCAGACAAAGCCACAGTGACATGCTCTTTTGTCATCTGGCACAAACGATAGGTAGGTAACGCTGAGCTATCAGCATAAGGTTCATCATAAATATGAGCTAGCTGGTCAATCAATTCAAAATCATCACTGTCAACCATCTTAACTCTGTGGCTTGCTTGGTAGCGTGATGCGACTTTCTTTGCATAGTCCGTTTCATCAAAACCTTCCACATCAAAGCCAATTGAACAAGCGTTAACTGCGTCATCTTGTAAACCCGCCATCATTGCAACAACTGAAGATGAATCGACTCCTCCAGAAAGGAACGCGCCAAGTGGAACCTCGGATACCATTCTGATGTCAACAGCTTGCTTTAGTTTCTCTACTAATGTGCTCTTAGTTTGCTCCGCTTGGTGTTGTAACGATTCAAATTCAACATCCCAATATTGCTTAGGTTCAGGCGCTGACTGGCCACGAACAAATAGTAATGTATGCCCGGGAGCAAGTTTAGACACACCTTGATAAATCGATTTAGGCTCTGGGATATAACCAAACGAAAAATAATCCTCTATAGCTTGGTTGTTTAAGATACGAGGACAATCTGGGTGTTGTTTTAGTACCTTTAACTCGGACCCGAAAATTAATTGCTGATTATCTAACAATGCGTAATAAAGGGGTTTAATGCCTAGACGGTCACGCGCTAAAAATAATGAGCCATTTCTGCTATCCCATATTGCAAAAGCAAACATTCCACGCAGTTTTTCAACACAACGCTCACCCCACTCTTGCCAAGCATAAATGATGGTTTCTGTATCACCATTGGTCACCAGCGGGTAACCAAGCTCCCGTAACTCCTGGGCTAAGTCAGCAAAGTTATAAATTTCACCGTTAAATACAATACCGATACTTTTATCAAGATTGAACATCGGTTGGTGTCCACCAGCTAAATCAATAATTGATAGACGTCGATGGCCTAAGCCAATTCCTTGTTCAATATAAAAGCCATCATCATCAGGGCCACGATGACTTTGGATATCATTCATTTTTTGTAAAATATCTTGTTTGATCGTAGATGCTGTTTGTAAGTCAAAGATCCCTGCTATTCCGCACATATCACACCCTAGTATTTATATTGGCCAACGATAAATATAATGCTTGATACTGATTAATCATTTTACTTAAGCTAAATTGATTAACCGCCCGCTTCCGCGCTTGTTTCCCATGTGCTTCACGTAATGGTGGATCTTGAATGTAGCTCAACAAACAGCTTTTTAAATCGTCAATATTATTACTTGGAAATAACAATCCAGTCTGACCATGCTTTACCAACTCAACATTGCCCCCCACCTTGCTCGCAATAACAGGGACACCACAGGCCATCGCTTCAAGAATTGTATTTGAGATCCCCTCAGCCGAGGATGGTAAAACAAAAATATCTGTGCTCAATAAGATAGAAGCTATGTCACTACGATCACCGAGAAAATCACAATGCGCCTGTAGCGCCAACTCAGTAACTTGTTGCTGTAAAACATCAAAACATTCACCCTCTCCGACGAGCTGTAAACTCAGCCCAAGCGTTGGCTGTTCTGCTATTAATTGGGCTACCGCTGAAATTAGTAACTGTTGGTTTTTTACCGCTGCTAAGCGGCCAACCGTTGTGATGGTGATATTGGATGACGCCGGTGTAGAGGTTTGAACAGGAGTAAATTTTTCGGTATCTACACCATTACAAATCCGCTCCACAATACCAGCACTCACTTTAATATGTTGCAAAATAAATTCTTCGCCCTCAGCAGAGAGCACAACGTATTGATGGATTAAAGGTTTTAATAAACGTCTTAAAAAGTTATGTTTAACATTGTGTTTTGCCGACTCACTATCCCAACCGTGCTCACCATGTATGCGAACAACAGACATACCAAGACTCGCCAATTGCGCCTCTAAAGCGGCGATACCTCGGCTATGAATAATCGTAGGCGAAAGTGATTTTAGATGTGCTCTTAATGTCAACAAATAACCAAAATTTGAACCCGATTTTTTATTGAGAGTAATAAGCTTAACGTCATCACGTTGAATACGTTGCGTAAACTCATCATCATAATCTGTGATACAAATAATTGAATGTCGGAATTGACCAAAGGTAAGCTGATTAATTAAGTTAACCAGTCCATTCTCCAATCCTCCTGTAGCAAAACGATACAAGATATGTACAACATGAATAGGTTTCTCTGTCATTATTCAAACCTTATTTTTTCCCCATTAACTTGAAGCCATGACATCAATTTTTGTGGAGCTTGTTGTGTAAAATCATCAACAGCAGAAATAGCAATAAAATAACCTGCCACTTCATTGTTTAATAATAAATTAATGCCTTGATTTAACTTTACCCAGCTCTTGTTGTTATTATTGATACCGTCAATGTGATACCAGTAAAAAATGGTTCTTCGTTGACCGTTAGCTCTAACTAAGCTTAGTTCAACATAGGGAATTTTTCCGTTAGCCAGTTGAATTTCTTTCGTTTCTTTTTTTTCAAGACTCCATAGGTTGGGATGATAAATGACATTAGTCGAGGTAATTAATTTACCTTGCGATTGTTTGTTGGCGTATTGTGCGATGTGAATTTCAACACCATTGTCACTACGCCCTTTGAGAAGCGATAGGGGGTGGCGAAAATTGATCCCCCAATACTTTAAATCATCAGAGACAATACCCTCCATACCATCAG
The DNA here is from genome assembly GCA_002835545.1 of Alteromonadales bacterium alter-6D02. Lineage (GTDB taxonomy): Bacteria > Pseudomonadota > Gammaproteobacteria > Enterobacterales > Psychrobiaceae > Psychrobium. The sequence continues at coordinate 31,858 of PIZK01000026.1, read as the reverse complement.
GTTTAACCATCACCGCTGCAATTTTAGGAGGTGTTTTCATCACGACATTACGCACTAGATATGTCGATAATAATAATGCTATTAAACAGATTATCGGCAACCCATAGCTATACTTAGCCAAGCGAAAGTCAGTCACGGGATTAAGGAAACTCTTACTCTGCTCCTTAGCCTTTTCATGATCAGCCCAAAAACCACCGACATAAAACATCACAAAAATAATCAGACCAAAAAACAGCCAACCATAAATAAGATGATCTGCCCCTGTCGCATATTTCATCTCTGAATGATGGGCTATAAGAACAATCAGATAAGCCCTAATACCGTTAGCAATTAAAGGCATTAATACTGCGAAGATAGCAAAAAGGCATTGTTTACGGACAGAGCGATAGGTTAGGTAAGCGTATAATGTCCCGACTGCGACTGTCGATAGTAAATAACGAATCCCTGAACAAGCAACCGCGACCTCAAACACCCCGTTTGGGGTTGTAATGTATAATCCTTCAAAATAGACAGGGATTTGACTAACCTGAAGAAAATAAACAGTAATTTTTGCTGTTAACACTTGTAACCATGGAATCAATGTATGGCCAATGGGGACAGCAAACAAAATATAGCACAATGGAAATTTAAAGCTTCGGGCAAAACTGTCACCAAAGACTAACCATAAACTAACACTTAGTAATGCGAAAACAGCAAGTTGCCTCATCGCATCAATCGAGAGTAAGTCCGCTGTCATATACAATAACAACAAGCCGACTAACGCTGCACAAGCCGACTTACTCGGACGTATTTCTAACGCATAAAATCGTGGCTTTTGCTGCCAAAACAACCACGCTACCACCGGTAAAATTAGCATTCCGTGAGCAAATGTGTCAGAGCGAAGCCAAATAGAAACAGTCTCTTTAATCACCGGTAGGAAAAGTAAGAACCAAATAAAAAATGTCAGACCGCCAAGCAAAAAGCAGTGGGCCAATTTTTTACTTTGTTGTTTTTCCCCTAAGTTAATCTGTGCCATTTGTGTCATGCCATTCACCCTAAGTATTTTGACAACATGGGTCCAAATACTTGGCTCGCTTTCAATGGTAAGCGCTTCCATAAGTTAATCACTAGTGCATACTTAGGGTTATTGGGGTTACGTTGTGGTAAGGCACCACCGTTATTTAAGTAAAACTGATAAACCATCGGAGTTGGTTTCATCCCCCAATGTTTTTTATACTTATAGGCACCACTGTCGACTTTACTACGACCAAAATCAAAATAATGACAGCCTTTATGACGCGCATGACACATTAACTGATAATACATAAAATCATTGCTCTTTAAGTCACGAGCAGCAACAGTCCCCCCTCCATAATGCGGTATAACTTGCCCGTGATAATAAAAACTCATGACACTGGACACTGGTCGCGCCCCTGAATAAACCGTTAATACATCGCATTGTTTGCTAAAGTTTTCAAATAAGCGTTGAAGAAATTTCTTGGAAAAAACCGGGCTCCCTAAATTGCGTACACTCTGAGAGTAAATATCGAATAAATTATCGATATTATCCTCAATTTTATAGGATAAATTCGACTTCATAGATTGACGAATTACCGCGCGCTGCTTCTTCTTGATTGAGGCTAGAATCGCTTCATCTGAATTAGCAATCTCACACCCAAACAAAGCATGAGATTCTTGTGCCGGAGTAGCAAGCCCGAATCGCTCACTATCCATTGAGTCTGCAATACGAAATTCAACAAATTCGACGTTTAACTCGTTAGCGAGTGTTTTAGTAAATTCAATTAACTGAGCTTGATAACACTCTTCATCAGCTAGTACCCCACCGTGGATACAAAAAGGGGTCGAGACTAAAGAACGTCCAAACAGGACACTATCGAGGAGCACTAAAGGTAGTACAGCTTTAATTTGTTCGTCTTGTGTAACATATAAGTAATAACAGCGATGATCTAAAGCAAACTCAATCGCCTCTTTCCAGCCACTTAAATGATAAAATGTACCTTTAGGGTGTTGTTTGACGTAAGAATCCCATTGCACTGAATCAACCATTGAAAGTGTCTTTATCATCCCTGTCATGAAGCTAACCTTATTTAATTAATTGAAGATCTGTTTGATAGACATTTTTCATTGTTGACCAGTTAAAATCCGTTAATAAGCAGCCTAAACGTTGTTCAACTTTATCCAAATTAAGGTAGTGTCTAAACCTCGTCTTATAACCCACACCGCAGGTGCGGGGTTGCTGTGGGTCTAACTCCCACGGATGTACATAAAAAACCGCCGCACGCTGCTCTTGAAGATGAAATTGTTTTAATGCCCACCGACTTAACTGATAAGGAGCTAAACGAAAATAACCTCCACCAGCAATAGGCCAAGTTTTGCAATAGCGCTTTAATGTAGTCACTGGAATCTCTATCAATTCATCAATTACTTGATATGAAAACCTAGGCCATTGTGGCACCCCATAATGATCATGCTTTATAGGGTAGGTGCTTGAGCTATACCTAAATCCTAGCTCACGAATTATCTCAAAGGCCCAAAAGTTTTCATCGCCGATAGAAAAGCTTGGTGCTCGATAGCCCATCACCTCAACTCCTGACACCTGCTCAAGTATGCTTTTAGAGCGATAAAGGTCTTGTTTAAACTCTTGGGGTGATAGTTCACTCACTCGTTGATGCCAATGCCCATGTGAAGCTAACTCATGCCCTTGAGCAACAATCTCTTTAATCAAATTAGGGCAGCGTTCAGCGACCCAGCTCAAGGTAAAAAAAGTTGCTTTTATTTGATGTTTATTAAATAAAGAGAGTAAGCGCTGAGTATTTTTCTCAACTCTTAATGGTTGTGAATCCCATCGGCTATGAGGATAATGCTTGGCGAAAGCAGACACTTGAAAGTAGTCTTCAACATCCACCGTCATCGCATTAGTTATTGCTTTACTCATTCAATTTCCCCAAATTAAACGGTGCTATTAACGGCTACCTTTAGAGAAAATTACGATCTCTATTGTTCTTAATAAGATTAATAGATCGAATAAATAGCTACGGTTTTTAACGTAATACAGGTCAAATTTAAGTTTTTCCAATGCATCTGTTTCGCTTGCGCCATAAGGATAACGTAGTTGAGCCCAGCCCGTTAACCCTGGCTTGACATGATGACGCTCATTGTAAAAAGGAATTTTTACCGCTAATTGTTCAACAAATTCAGGTCGTTCTGGTCTAGGTCCGACAAAACCCATATCCCCTTTAATGACATTATATAACTGGGGTAATTCATCAACTCGATACTTTCTTATAAACCGACCAACAACTGTCGTCCGGTCATCGTTTTCCTTTGCCCAGACCGCCCCTCCAGCCTCGGCATTCTCTCGCATGCTGCGTAACTTATAAATTGTAAATAATTGCCCATTTAAACCCACTCGCACTTGCTGGTAAAACACCGACGCAAGTAATCCATCCTCAATCTTGATTCCGATAATAGCTAAGATAAGAAAAGGCCAACTAAACAATAAAATGCAAAACGCTAATATGGTATTAAATACGCGATGATAAAAGGCATTCATTCGTGTTGGCCCTTGAAAAGCCTGCGAATAGATCACCCAACCTGGATAAATAAGATCAATTGCAAGTTGGTCAGTTTCGTGCTCAACAAACGAGAGGATATCAACGATATCAATGCCTTTTAATTTGCATTTTGAGAGAGCTTCATAAGGAACATTATTACGTCGCTCATCACAGGCAACAACAATTTTTTCGATATTATGCTTCTGGGCAAACTGGTCCACAGAACCTTCAAGTGTTAATAATTTATCGCGACAAAGCTCTTCTTCACAGTCTCCATCAAAGCGAACAAAACCCACTATTTCCACTTGTCGCCGATCAACTTCTCGTCTCATTCTTCGCTCAATAATTGATGCTCTTTTACCAGCCCCTAAAACGAGAATCCGCTTTTTAAACGAATGTGCAACAACAAAGTTTAATAGTTGGTAGCGTAAAAAGCAGATGATTGAACAACTCACAGCAGCAGACATAAATAAAGATGGCTCATAACCTTTCTGGTTTTCCAGCACAGCCAAACCAACAATGACGAGAAGAAATGCTAAAAGAAAACTTAAAAGAAATCGTTGAGATATACCCAAAAAGTCTTCTCGACACTCACGACTATATAAGCCTAAAGCAAGTGCAAAAAACTGTGCTGCAAACATAAAAGAAAATACAATATAAAACGTATTAAAGATCAGTTCTTGAGAGGTGAATGGCTTTTCAAAAACATATGATGTTAGCTCCATTGTCATAATCATTGAAATGACGATAATAACACTTTCAAGTAAAATCAATGCCTTACCATTCTTATTAAGGTAACCAGGATCTACTTTTGGCATTTATCAATCTCCTTTCATGAACAATAACGTCTTTATATGAGCTAAATGATAATGTTAAGTCGGTGTTAAATATATTAAGCGTAGTGCATATTTTTGGTCTTTTCTTCTCATCGATAACTTTTCTAAAAATAAAGTTATTCCTGTTTCCTAGACGAAGTTAAATTCATCGTCTAACTTTAAAATGTATTGAAAATAAAGGGTGAATTATCCTCTTCCGGCATAAAAAAATTAAAAAAGTTCGGGATATTGAACAATGGTGGGATGTGAATCATTGACTAAAAGATCGGGGTTCATCTCATAGATTTTAAAGCGACTAGTGACTTTAACTAATACCAACTCGGTTAATAAAGTGAACAGTTTTGTAATGTGTTCAAACGAATTAGAGCAAGGCATTTATTAGCATATGTGGTTGCCCTTCATCGATAGTAAATAACGTAGCTATCATTCGTTTAGCCCTTAACAAATGATCAGGATATTAATGAATATTGGTATCACTACATTAGGCATTGGTGAAGCTTGTTATACACCTTTTAAGCACTATCAAAACAGTGCATTAGGGTGAATTAGATTGTTTATTTATAAAACATGGAATAATTATTATGAACAAGAAACATTTTGGGATCACAAAATTAATCATCGCATCCAACCTAACATTAACCTTACTAACCGGGTGTAGCAACTTACCTCTTTTGAGTAATGCAACAACTTACCCATCACTCACAACATCTGTCGATAACTACCAATATCTTATTGGACCCGGAGACTCCCTTAACATTTTTGTTTGGCGAAACCCCGAAGTATCAGGACAGTTTCTAGTACGTCCTGATGGCAAAATTACCACTTCTTTGGTTGAAGATATTCCAGTCTCAGGCAAAACACCGACAATGCTAGCCAGAGATATTGAAAAAGAGTTGAGCCGCTTTATTCGCGAGCCTATTGTTACGGTGACAGTATCTAATTTTGTCGGACCTTTTAGTGAACAAATTCGCATTGTCGGCGAGGCCATGAATCCACAGTCAATCAACTATCGCCAAAATATGACATTACTCGATGTTATGGTTGCTGTTGGGGGATTAACTGAGTTTGCTAACGGAAATCAAGCAAAACTCATTAGAGTGGTCAATAATCAAGAGAACACCTACCTCATTTTGCTTGATGACTTAGTCAAAGATGGAGATATATCGGCCAATGCCGATGTGTTACCAGGCGATATTATCATTATTCCTGAAGCTTGGTTTTAACAAGCAAAGCAACAAACATTCTATATCTTATATTGACTCAATCGCTCTAACAGTGAAAGAGAGAAACAAACATGCAAGAACTATTCGAGCAAATACAGAGTATTGTTAAAGGCATTTGGTTAAAAAAGCGCTATATCATTATTTTTGCCTGGTTAATATCAATGAGTAGCTGGGTGGCCATTACTATCATGCCTGACAAGTACCGTGCGACTGCACGTGTATATGTTGACACTCAATCTTTATTAAAGCCTTTATTACGAGGGTTGACCATTAGTAATAACCCAACCCAACAGATACGCTTAATGGAAAAGACATTACTGAGTCGCCCTAATTTAGAACGAATTCTCAGAATGGTCGACCTAGATATATTAGCAAATAACCAACAAGAATTTGATCGATTGATTGATCAATTAAAATCAAATATTAGGTTAGCTAGAACCAATAAAGAAAACCTGTATACCATTATCTATACTGGTGATGACCCCATAAAAGCTACTCACGTTGTTCAAGCGGTGTTAAAAGTATTCGTCGAAAATACAGTTGGTCAGTCACGAGATGAAGCCAAAGTAGCCAAGCAGTTTCTTAGTGATGAGATTGCGGAATATGAAAATCGATTATTAGAAAGCGAACAACGCTTAACCGAGTTTAAACAGAAAAATGGGAGCTTTATTTCAGGAAACAACTCAGGTTATTACCCAACGTTAGCACAATATGAACAAGAGTTAGAAAAGGCAAAACTAGAACAAAGAGAAATCGAGCTTCAGCTTCAAGCTGCCCGCGCTCAACTGGCCGGTGAGCAACCCACCTTTGGACTATTAACTCCGAGCCAAAAGCGTAACTTCTCTACCTCTTACGATGAGCGGATAAATCAGCTTCAAGCTAATTTAGATCAGCTGACAATGAAGTACACCAACGAACACCCTGATGTCAAAGAATTAAGAGCTCGAGTCGACTCATTGCAAGCACTCAGGGAGGAAGAGATATCAGAAATGCTAGATATAGCTAGCGTCAACAACAGCTCGCTGGGCCAATCATTAGACCATAACCCTGTATTTCAAGAAATGCGCCTTAACGTTATCAACTTAGAAAGCCGCTTAGTGGCAATTAAAGTTAGAGTTGATAATTTTAAAGATAAGTTAATGGACTTAAGGAACAAAATTCATTTAATTCCCGAGATTGAATCCCAACTAATGGCATTAAACCGTGGATACAATATTACCAAGCAAAAATATGAAGAACTTTTAAAGCGACGAGAAACAGCACTACTTGGTGAGCGAGCTGAAAAATCTGTCGATAATATTCAATTTAAGGTTATTGACCCACCCCGAGCCGATGAACAAGCCACGGGGCCAAATAGGAGCCTCTTTTACACTATCGCTTTAGTTGGCTCGATTGCCGCAGGGGTCGGAATTGCTTTTATTACAAGCCAATTAAACTCAGTCATTATGAGCCCATTTCAGCTAAGCCAGTTAACTGGGTATCCAGTACTTGGTGCTGTTTCTCATACTGATACTCGAGGCTTCAATCGTGAGCGTAGAACTAAAAATATTACCTTCATTGGCCTCTTGAGTCTTTTATTTCTTTTTTATGCAGCAATTATTGCGTTAGATATCACCAATGCTTTATTGCCTGATTTGCGAGTTTTTGCTCAAGGAGTGTTACAGTGAGTACAATTGAAAAGGCCCTTTCCAAGGGTAAACCTGAAAGCACTAATTCAACATCATTAACCAATAACTCAAATGAAGAAGAGCATGGCGTTACGCCGCCACATGCACACACTATAACCATTGATTTGAACGAGTTAGCCAGAAAGTCGATGGTCACAAACCGTACAGAGCGAAGCAGAACAAATGAAGAGTACCGTTTTATTAAACGAAAAATTCTGACAAACGCCTTTGGTAAGGCCTCTAACTTATTAACCAATTCAAATATTGTACTTATTTCTAGTACACACCCCAATGAGGGAAAAACGTTCACATCAATCAATCTCGCCTTAAGTATGGCTTTAGAGCAAGATAAAACCGTATTATTAATTGATGCGGACGTGGTTAATCCGAGTATTGGAGCAGAGTTAGGGTATGACTCGACAAGTGGTTTAGTCGATTATCTATTAGGAAATGTGAGTGACATAGGACAAGTTATCTACCACACAAACATTGATAAGTTAACGTTAATACCCGCAGGTAGTCGCCACCATTTGACCCACGAGCTTCTTTCAAGTGTTCGTATGGAAGAGTTGATGCAAGAATTAGCTTCCCGCTATCCAGACCGGATTATTTTGCTCGACTCACCTCCCTTAATCGGAGTGAGCGAAACACAAGTTTTAGCAAGTGTCAGTGGTCAGGCTGTAATTGTCGTCGAAGAAAATAAAACCCCTACAAGCAACATCACCAAAGCGGTTAAGTTACTCGATAAAGAGATGGCTATAGGTTTTGTTTTAAACAAAAGTGCTGAAAATAGCTTTCAGAATTACGGCTACGGCTACGGTTATGGAAATTATTATGGTTTATAAAGGTATGGCATCTAAAAACCCAATTAAGATTTCTGTTTTAGTATTGTTCTCTATGGCCTTACCGGTTAATGCCGAGCTAAAAGTAACCCCTAGAGTGTCGATGTCTCAACTCTATTCAGATAACCTTTTTAACCGAAGCGACACCCAGCAAATAGAGTCTGACAACGTGAATCAACTAGTCGCTGCATTAGCACTTAATAGTCGAAGTATGTTGCTTGATACAAATTTAAGTTACCAATATACAAAGCTAAAATATCAAACATTTCACCAACTTGATCAGGACTTCAGTAATTATCTCGCCTCAACCACTTTCAAGTTGATTGATGATCAGCTCCTTATCAAATTATCGACTCAAAAAGGGCGTTTTGCATCAACGTTAACGTCAGGTAATAGTGGTGATGATATACTCTCGGGTGCAGCGCAAACTGATATTACAAATTATAAAATAAACTCCAATTTCAATTCGCGTTTAGGACGTTTTTTAGACTATAACTTCAACTTAACCGCCGACAAAATAAAAGCGGATCAAGTGACTAACGCTGAGCAATCATTACTCGATGATACAGATGCTTATTCTACTCAATTAACGCTAAGTAATGGGCGCTTCTTTAAACATAGCTATTGGCGATTGTCAGCAAGGCAGACAGAAAGTGAACGACGTGGACAAGGCTTTTCTTCTCTCACCAAACAAAAACTCAATAACTACCGAGCAAACCTTGGTTTTGGCCTAACCTCTACTACATCTTTGTACCTGCAATATGCAAAGGAAGACTATGATGTTATTGGAGGGGGGGCACCACACTTGAATTATGCGAGTTATGGCTCAGGTATTCGTTGGCAACCTAGCTCAAAAACGGATATTAAACTTGCCTATAACTGGGCCTTAGATGACAACAACGAAGACCACATCAGTGCTGAGTTAGCTTGGCACCCTAGCCGAAGAACCTCGTTTGAAATTAGTACTAAAAAGCGTTTTTTCGGTGATGCTTATTCCTTTAGTTTTAACCACAGAAAGAAACGTATTGTTACCAAAGTCGCTTATACTGAACAAATTATTAGCTACCGTCTATCGAGCCTTGACGAATCACCAACTGATAATTTAATTTGCCCAACACTTGAACCTTTTACTCTAGATCAGTGTGAGTTTACCTCTGACCCATCTCCAACCCTAGGTGCAGGTCAACAACTCATTCCGCAGCAAGAACTCACCCCAGACTTACAAAATAACACCTATTTAGATAAGCGTTATACCGCTAGCATCAGCTATCAGAAACGTAAACTACTTACACATTTTAATTTTATTTCGAGTACTCAGACCAACTTGCAAACGGATCAAGAAAGAGATCAACTCTTTGTTGGTTTGCGCTTTAATTACCTGCTTTCACAACGAGATAGTATCGAATTTTCAAGTAGCATTAGTCAATTTCAACTTGAAGATGAGGAGCAGTTATTGCCTCGATTTGATGATACGCGACTTAGCTTAAGCTACCAACGCTCATTAAGTCCGGAAATAGGGGTCCAATTACAGCTAACAGAGTTAGACCGAGATTTTGAAAGCAACCAACAATATAAAGAGCAACGAATCATGCTTTCGCTCTCAATGAGGTTTTAATCCTATGTATCTTGAATTTTATGGTTTAAAGAGCAAGCCATTTCAGTTGAGTCCTGACCCCTTATTTTTTTTCTCAAGTGAACTACATAAGAAAGCACTGAGTTACTTGAAGTATGGCCTATCACAGCAAGAAGGGTTCATTGTGATTACAGGTGCCATTGGAACTGGTAAAACGACCATTGCTAGAGCATTACTTGATGACGTTGACGGAGGGAATATTGTCGCCGCTCAACTAGTCACTACATTACTAGAGCCGCTTGAACTATTAGAAATGATTGCAGCAGCATTCAAAATAAATGTTGTTGAACGAAATAAAACAGCCATCCTACAAAGTATTGAGAAGTTTTTAATTGCATTAAATGAGCAAGGCAAGCGAGCCGTTTTATTAGTTGATGAAGCCCAAAACCTTCCAGCGGAATCCGTCGAAGAACTCAGGATGCTGTCAAACTTTCAAATCGGTAACATGCCTTTATTTCAAAGTTTTCTGTTAGGGCAAAACGAGCTACGCACTATCATTCAAGCTCCAGGCATGGAGCAGTTTAGACAGCGAATCATTGCCTCATGCCATCTCGCACCATTAACTCAAGAAGAAACACGCCATTATATTAATCACAGATTGAAGCAAGCAGGATGGCAAGGTGACTCATTAATATCATTTACAGCCTTTTCAATCATTCATCACCAAACTCAAGGGATCCCAAGGATGATTAACCTATTTATGGATAGGTTAATGTTATTTGGCTTTATTGAAGAATTAAAGCACTTTAATGTTGAAGCCATCGATACCGTGTTGAAAGAGATGTCGAACGAGCTCAATATGACAACAGCATTTCAGTCGGCTAAAGTTGAACAAAACCCTATCGTTCAACCTGCGTTACGTGCTCCAACGAAACAAAGTGAAACAAGTAAGGAGCTAGAGTTATTACTTACCCAAGCCATTGATAAAATAAAAAAACTAGATACTAAAGTAACAATGTTACTTAATAAGAGTTAAGCAATGGAAAGTGTTGGTTTTTTTAGTTACCTAATCGCAGGAGGATGCTTTCTCTTGCTCCTTCTTTTAATGTCCACCACTTCGATTAAACAGTTAAATTCAAAGATCCTGTTTATGGCAGTTATAGCAACTGCAACCTGGTGTTTTTTCACCAGCTACTCAATTCAGAGTCAAAAGCCTCTAATTTTTTCTTTCATATTTGAGACGGTTAAGAACCTTCTATTAGGCTTGCTCTGTATTAACTTATTGCTCAAAAAAAACAAGTTTTTGTCACTAATTGCCACCAGAAATAAATTCTCTTTGTTTTACTTTCTGATCATTTTTAGTTTGTTCTGTTTAACCCTTAATGTTTATTTGTACCTCATACCAACTCAACTCATTTTTATCGCTCAACTAACACAATCAATCGCATTATTAATCATGATCGAGTACCTTTACCGCCAAGGCAGCAGCGAGTTTAAATGGGGATTCAAACCATTAGCTTTCACCATTGCAGGCTTCGCTATTTTCGACCTTATCTTATACTCTAGTGCAGTTTTATTATCACAGATAAACTTAGACATGTTTTGGCTCAGAGGCGCATTTTATATACTCCTTAGCCCTATATTAGTCATTGGTATTAAGCGTCAAGAGTCATTAGGCTTGCGCATATTTATATCACGCGAAGTTGTGTTCCACTCCACTCTATTGCTGGGCATCTCCCTTTACCTACTCACTATGGGTGCTACGGGCTACTACTTAAAAATAAATGGCGGGCATTGGGGGGTCGTATCTCAATTACTCTTCACTATTTTAGCTTTGGCTATTTTAGTATTGCTATTTATTAACCAGCCACTTAAGAATAAGATTAAAGTATTTATAGATAAGCACTTTTTTGCTAACCGTTACAACTATCGACAACAGTGGATAAACTTAAACAACAGCTTATCTGAAGACTCTAGTACAGATTACAAATATGTCGCCATTAATGCTATTACTCAATTATTTAAGATGAAACATGGCGCATTATTCATTATAAAAAAAGACAAACCGATAATGTGCAATGCTACCACGCTCGATAATTTTACGACTGAGTCAAAATGGGTAGACTTCATTGCAAGCTATCAAAAAGATGATAAACAATGGATTATTGATATTGACGAATATGAGCGCTATCCCGAAGTTTACCCACAGCAACTGACGGGATTAGACGCTGTATTAAATTGCTCGCTAAAAATCGTCGTCCCCATTATTCATCAAAATGCCCTATTTGGTTACTTTCTTTTGTCTAGGCCTAGCCATAATGAAATCGTAAACTATGAAGATCGGGATTTACTGTTCACCGCAGGCCAACAGCTTGCCAACTTTTTAGCACTAAACCAAGCCAACAGAGCAATATTGGAAGCTAGCCAATTCACAGCATTTAATCGTATGTCAGCGTTTTTAGTCCATGATTTAAAGAATATTGCCGCACAATTAGAATTAACCTCAGCTAATGCACAAAAATTTAAACATAACCCAGAGTTTATTGATGACACTTTTGAAACCATCGAACACGCCAGTAAAAAAATCAATAATATGCTCTCTCAGCTACGAACCAAACAATCCCAACAGCAACAGCGAAGTTCAATTAACTTAAAATCTTTCCTCAAAGAAATTATTAACAAAGTTAGTTACACACCCGTTCCACAACTCATAATTGACGTAAACGAGGGCACTAACCCTTCACCAAATTTATACCTAGAACCTGAAAAGTTGACTAATATTATATTGCACTTAATAAAAAATGCTCAAGATGCTTGTCACGCTAGTCTTATTGAAGGGGAATCTAGTCTGAGTAAAGAATCAATGGCAAATCACTCTGTCACTATTGCGTTAAAGCAAACCGTAAAGCATTGGATTATCTCTATTAAAGATAGCGGCGTTGGCATGACCCAAGACTTTATTGAACATCGCCTTTTCAAGCCTTTTGATACAACAAAAGGAAACGCTGGGATGGGAATTGGAGCCTACGAAGCCAAACACTATATCGAAGACATTGGTGGTCAACTAGAGATAGATAGCATTGAACACCAAGGGACATGCATTAATTTATTAATTCCCCAGCAGTCCGAACTCGTGCCCAACAAGGATTCGTATTATGAGTCAAATAAAGCCTAAAATTTTAGTTATCGATGACGACCCCGGCATTCTAAAGCAATTAAAATGGAGCTTAAGCGATTTTGACATTATCACTGCTGAGAACCAAACCGGTGCCATGGCACAAATGCGTTTACACGCGCCTACGGTTGTAACACTGGATTTAGGCTTACCACCTGACCCCACCAATGCCAGCGAGGGGCTCGCTACACTAACGGCTATATTAAGTTTTGCCCCCCATACCAAAGTAATCGTTATCACAGGCAATGATGATCGAAAAAATGCGGTCAAGGCTATTGCACTGGGTGCAACAGACTTTTTCCAAAAGCCTGTTGAACCCGATATTTTAATTCATTTTCTCACCCGTGCGTTGCACCTTTACCAACTTGAAGAAGAAAACCGACGATTAAACCTACTCGCCCCGTCCGTCAACAATATCATCGGTTCAAGCCAGCCAATGCAACGTGTAATCAAAATGGTAGAGCGAATTGCTAAAAATAATATCACCACATTATTGCTCGGAGAGAGTGGCACAGGTAAAGAGGTTTTGGCCAAAGCAATCCACCAATTAAGCGATAGGAAAAATAAACCTTTTATCGCAATAAATTGTGCCTCAATACCTGAAAATTTACTAGAAAGCGAACTCTTCGGTTATGAAAAAGGTGCATTTACGGGCGCTCACAAACAAACGAAAGGGAAGATTGAATGTGCACACGGAGGCACTTTATTCTTAGATGAAATCGGTGATATGCCTCTTAATTTACAGGCCAAAATGCTACGCTTCTTGCAGGAGCGGTTAATTGAACGGATCGGCGGTCGCCAAGAAATAGAGATTGATATTAGAGTGATCTGTGCGACACATCGAAACTTGGAAGAAATGATTAACCAAGAGTTCTTTCGTGAAGATCTATTCTATCGAATCAATGAGATTTGTATTAATATCCCAGCCCTTAGAGAGCGAGATAGTGACATCATTCTACTTTCTAAAACTATCTTAAAACAGTTTAATGAAGAGCTAAACGCAAAGATTAAAGGATTCACACCAGAGGCTATTAATGCCCTAATGAACTATTCTTGGCCAGGAAATATTCGCGAATTACAAAATAAAATAAAATCCGCAGTGATAATGTCAGATAATAACTACATTGATGAACTTGAGTTAGGTCTTAACGCCTCAACACAAGATAATATCATTGTATTAAGGGACGTGCGTGCACAAGCAGAAAGTAAAGCAATTGTCAGTGCTTATGAGCTATGCAATGGTAATATGTCAAAGACCGCTGAACAGTTAGGAGTTACTCGGCCAACGCTTTACGCATTGATCGAAAAATACAATATCAATGAACTTGTCAGCAGCTAACTGCTGAACAAGTTTCAATCAATAGCATGACTAATAATGTAACGATACTTTCCTGATTTTTCAGCCACAATGGCCTCACTTAATTGAATATTAATCTCCACACCTTGGCCGAGTCTTGCTTTGAACCCTTGAGTAATAGCACTGGACATTGCATCGCTTAATCCACCTTGCTCAGGAACAATAAACACATCTGTTAAATCAATCGATTGCTGGACAACCTTAAACTCTTTAATCCCTTCAATTTCACGTAAAATATAAATTAATGCTAAACCATGCATCATAGTGCCATCTTGAGCAATCACAAAGTCCGTACTGCGCCCTTCAATTGACTCCAACATCGGTAACCCACGACCACAAGGACAATTAGCTGTCGATAAGCAGCCAATATCTCCAGTGCGGTAGCGGATAAATGGAAAGTCCTCGGACGCGAGATGGGTTATGACTATTTCACCAGATTCACCATCAGGAAGGGGATTTCCAGCAGAGTCTACAATCTCAACAATAATGTCTTCTGCTGATAAATGCATGCCACCTCTCGAACATTCATGGGCAATAAAGCCAGCGTCTCTCCCACCATAACCATTTGCTACAGGACAGCCAAAGACAGACTCGATTAATTCACGTTGATGATCATAAAGACGTTCAGATGTAACAAATATGACTTCTATTCCTAAATTATCTAAGCGCACCTTTTTCATTCTGGCTTGTTTAGCAATGACTTCATAAACAGATGGGTAGCCAAAAAGCATCGCAGGTTTGCGGAACACAATGCGGTGAATGAATTGCTCAATGCTACGCTCGGTTAAATCAAATGCAGGCATTAACTCGGTTCGGAGTAAACCGTCTCGCCATTGACGCACTTTGTCTTGGGCCCCAAGCTCAATCGGTGAGCCCCATGCAACCAACTCTTTATCACCAATATCAACTCCCCACCAACGCGTCGCTCGCCACTTTTGAGCAACATCGTGACTAACTCTGTTTTTGCCCAACATAAAGGTCAGTGGGCTACCCGATGATCCCCCGGTATTGCCCTTGCTCAAGGGACCTGCATTAACAGATATCAGTTCATCGAAATTTTGTTTTATGACTTCTTTGGTCATAAAAGGCAACTTGGTTAGTTCATCACTTTGACACACATCCTCCGGCGTTAAACACAAATCATTAAATAATTGATTTATATATGGCACATCGTTATAAACCTTATCAATAAAACGTGCTAAACGTTGATCGCGTTCAGCGAATATCTGTTGCTTAGATTGCCATTGAGAGCGCTCCAATGATTGCCGAACCGAAACAGAATGATGAGATTTTAACGATTCATGAAGTGGAAAAATAACTTTGCTAACAAGTGAAGTGTAAAGTGACTGCGTCATAATATCCCTATCCTCCTCAGGCTCTAATTTAAGCATAGAAGAGAATAAGACAAAGACCACCGAATAAAGGAAAAAACAACTCACAACGACAACTGTGGAGTTATTACATACTTAGACGCTAAATAAGTGAGCCCCTGAAAGTATGTTATTCAGGGGCCCACTTAGTTGTTAAGAAAAAGATTCTGGCTAAAAGCATGCTTGAATGACGACGGTTGAAGTTTTAACGAACCTCTAAATAACTTTGTAGTCCAGTATGTTGGGACAACAATTAAGCGTCATCCTGAAAATGTGTTATTCAGGATCCTTTGCTGCTATTGAAAATCCCAACAAGATTCAAAGCTTATTGCAAATGACGCTTAAAGTAGTTAGTCATCATTGTTTTTAAGTGAAGCGTTGTCCCTTCCCCTTCTCGTAATGAATGGCTACGATTAGGATAAGACATAAACTCAAATTGCTTATTATGTTTAATTAATTCATTAATCAAACGTTCACTACCTTGGTAATGCACATTGTCATCGCCCGTGCCGTGAATAAGCAGTAAGTTACCCTGTAGGTTTTTAGCATGGGTGATTGGCGCACTTTGCTCATAAGCTTCTTTGTTATCCTCTAATAGCCCAGAATAACGCTCTTGATAAATCGTATCGTATAAACGGATATCTGGCACAGGTGCAGTTGCAATGCCAACTTGATATTGTTCAGGGTATCTAAATAGCATATTTAACGTCATTGAACCGCCACCGGAATGCCCCCAAATACCAACACGCTTAGTATCAATAAATGGATAGCGCTTTGCCATCGCTTTTAGTGCATCTGATTGATCTCGTGAGGTGACCACACCTGCTTTTGCATAAATCGATTTACGCCAAGCTCGACCTTTCGGGGCTTTAGTACCACGATTATCAATTGAAGCAACGATGAAGCCTTGCTGAGTTAATAATTGATCCCACATAAATGAGTTACCGCGCCAACTGTCTTTGACGGTTTGACCTGCCGGTTCACCATAGACATAGAATATCACTGGGTATTGCTTATTTTCGTCAAAATTGGCTGGTTTGGTAATGTAACCGTCTAGCTTAACGCCATCACGCGCTTCCACTTGAAAAAACTCAGTTTGGCCCAAACTTAATTGCGCTAATTTTGCTTTTAATGCCTTATTTTTTAGCATGGTACGCTGAGTTTGATGATCACTTAACGCAACAAGTCGCTTTGTTGTTGGTGTGTCAAAGCTTGAATGGCTGTGAATAGCCCACTGACCTTTCGCGTCCATGTGATAACGGTTAAAACCAGCATATTGTTGTGGCGTAACTCGCTCTTTTTTTCCACTACCATCTAATGGTGCACGATATAAATAACGCTGTGCAACATCATCAGGTGACGCAATAAAGTAGACCCAGCCATTGTCCTGATCTATCGATTTTATCGAGGTAATATCAAAGGCCCCTGGCGTTAAATCTGTCACCGTTTTTCCATCGCGAGAGATTTTATAAATATGACGCCAATCATCTTGCTCACTAATCCATAAAAACGACTTGCCATCGTCAATCCACGTTACATCATAAACCCACTCTATAAAGGTTTGCTCTTTTTCAACATAGATTGGCTGTGGCTGACCATCACTCGCTTTAACTAAATAAACAGTATTAGTGTCTTGTTTACGGTTCATGCGCTGAACAATAATTTCATCACTGTTGGCTGCCCAGCTCATGCGAGGGATATACATATTATGCGCATCCCCTTCAAACTCAGCCCAAACTGTTTTTTGAGTAGATAAATTAACCATACCGACTTTTGCTGCTGGGTTCTTCTCACCTACTTTGGGATATGGGAATTTAGTCAGTGTTGGGTAAAGATCATCAGTATTATTAATCATAATGAAATCTTTAGAGCCACTCGTATCTAATTGCCAATACGCAATTTTACTGCCATCAGGGCTCCAACGAAAGCCATCACGAATGGTAAACTCTTCTTCGTAAACCCAATCAAATAAGCCGTTAATAGTACTTCGATTAGCATCAAACGTTAGTTGAGTAATTTGCTGCGACGCTATCTCTTGCACGTAAATATTATCAAGGTATACATAAGCCACTTTGCTGCCATCTGGTGAGAATTTAGCAAACATTAAACGACTTTCTTGGTAATCTGATGCACCTATTTTTTTAAGCTCAGAACTCGCTAAATCCAGTACATAATAATCACCGCGCGAGTTTGAGCGCCAAACTTTCTTTGAGTTGGTATAAATTAATACCTGCTGTCGATCTTGAGACCAAACATAATCATGGATAGCTAATGGCTTATCTTGCCCAGAAACAATTAATTGCTCTGCAGAAATCAACACCTGGCGTTTATTCGTCTTCGGATCATAAACCACAATATCATGACCAATACTGTTTAATTCACCTTGCGCATTCTTATGCTTCTTGGTTGAACGTTCAACAGCGGTATAACCAGAACCATCACTTAACCAGCGGATTTGACCGATTCATTCCGACTTAAATTCGTTGTCCTTATAGATGCGTTCAAGGGTTAAAGGCTGTTGTTCACTAACGGCACTAACTGGCGTGGACTCGAGGGTACTTTGACAAGCGCTCAGACCGAAGCCTAAGCCAATTGCTAAAACCAAGCGTTTCGCCACAAGGTTGGAGATCATGAGTTTTCCTAATTATGAATTAATTGTATACAATATAGAGCAAAGTCTATTATTTGCCATAATTTTTTTGTAACAAACCTTGAAAAATCAACCTTTGACGCCAGATCAGAATGATAATAACCAATAGGCTATAGCATGAGAACTCCTCGAATATTTCACCCAGAGACCATTGGGTCTGCACAACAAGTCACTTTAGATGCTGATGCGGCAAATCATGTTGGGCGAGTATTGCGCTTAACTGTTGATGCACCGATTATTTTGTTTGATGGCAATGGCGGTGAGTATCCAGCGAAACTCATCGAGTCGGGTAAAAAGAAAGTTGTCGCCCAAATCGAATCATTTAATGACATAGATATTGAATCCCCACTAAAGATACACCTTGGCCAGGGGGTTTCTCGTGGTGATAAAATGGAATTAACCATTCAAAAAGCCGTTGAGCTTGGCGCCACTGAAATTACGCCTTTATTTACAGAGCGCTGCGGTGTAAAACTCAGCGGTGAGCGACTAACAAAAAAGCTCAATCAATGGCGAAAGATTGTTATAGCCGCCTGCGAACAATGCGGACGTAATACCGTGCCGACTATCCACCAGCCATTAGGCCTTAGTGAATGGTTAGCACAAGAAAGTGATGAGCTGAAGCTTAATTTACACCCCCGTGCGAGCTATTCAATCAATAGTCTACCAGCACCTGAGCATGGTATTCGTTTAGTCATAGGACCTGAGGGCGGTTTATCAGATATTGAAATTGAAGAAGCAAGTGCTAGTGGTTTTGATGAAGTTCTAATTGGCCCACGTGTATTGAGAACTGAAACCGCAGGGCTTACTGTAATTAGTGCTTTGCAAACGCGCTTTGGTGACTTAGGCTAATAATAAATTTAAATAAAGGATAGAAAATGACAATTAAATTGGGCATTTTGATGGATCCAATCCAGGACATCAATATTCTAAAAGACAGCAGCTTTGCGATGTTAATGGAAGCACAAACTCGTGGTTATGAATTGTATTATCTCGAGATGAATGATTTATATCTAAATGAAGGCCATAGTTTTGCACGTGTCCAGAGCCTATCAGTAAAGCAAGATCCTGAGCAGTGGTTTGAACTAAGCAATGAACAAGAGATCCGATTAAGCGATCTTGATGTGCTATTAATGCGTAAAGATCCTCCTTTTGATACTGAATTTATTTACGCAACTTACCTACTGGAACGCGCAGAAGACGAAGGATTATTAGTGGTTAATAAGCCTCAAAGCCTACGAGATTGTAATGAGAAACTTTATACCGCATGGTTTGCCGATTTAACGCCAGACACTTTGGTTACTCGCCGCAGTGACAAGATTCGCGAGTTTTACCAAAAACACAATGATATGATCTTAAAACCGCTTGATGGCATGGGAGGAGCCTCGATTTTCCGTGTTCAAGCTGGCGATCCAAATGTTGGAGTGATCATAGAGACTCTGACTCAACACGAAACGATGTATGCGATGGCACAGGCATTTGTTCCAGATATCAGCAATGGTGATAAGCGGATCCTAATTGTCGATGGTGAGCCTATGCCATATTGTTTAGCTCGTATTCCCGCTGAAGGCGAAACCCGTGGCAACTTAGCAGCAGGCGGCCGAGGAGAAGCTCGTCCACTGTCAGATACCGATTGGGAAATAGCACGAACCATCGGCCCTAAGCTTAAAGAGAAAGGGTTAATCTTCGTTGGCTTAGATGTAATTGGTGACAAAGTCACTGAAATTAATGTCACTAGCCCAACATGTATAAAAGAAATTGAAGCAGCATTTGATGTCGATATCACTGGCGCATTGATGAACGCTATCGAAACACGCTTAAAAGCTCTAGGATAACTGATGACAGACCACCATAAAGTACAACGCCAAATAGAACAAAAGCTAAGCGAAGAGTTTAGCCCTTTGGTGTTAAGTGTAGAGAATGAGTCACACATGCACTCGGTACCGCCAAACTCTGAAACTCACTTTAAGGTCACCTTAGTCAGTGAATCTTTTGCAGGACTGCGGCAAGTGAAGCGCCACCAGCTAATCTATAAGGTATTAAGTGAAGAACTTGAGGGGCCTGTCCATGCCCTAGCCTTACACACTTTTGATCCACAGCAGTGGCAAAACGCTAATGGTGATGTCCCATCATCACCAAATTGTTTAGGTGGCGGTAAGTAATTACACTCTATTGTTCCAACGAAATTCGTCGTTTGGGCAGTTTGTTAGCCAGAACCGCCCAAACACCAACGACGAGATCCTGAGTAAAACACTCTCAGGATGACAAAATGAATACCCCCACATCGTCGTTTGGGCAGTTTGTTAGCCTGAACCTCCCAAACACCAACGACGAGATCCTGAGTAAAACACTCTCAGGAAGACAGAGTGAATCCTCCACATCATCGTACCGACAAGTTTTTAGCCGGTATCTCGCTGTTCAAAAACACGACGAGGTCCTGAGTAAAACACTCTCAGGAAGACAAAATGAATACCTCCACATCGTCATACTGGCAGATTTTTAGCCGGTATCTCGCTGTTCAAAAACACAATAAGGTCCTGAATCACACAGCTTCAGGAAGACCGATTTCACAAAGCAATAAATAAAATAACAGTACGAGCGAGTTAACTCTCTAATACATCAATTATCTGTTGGGTTCTCTTTTCCATCAATGCGACATCTCCTTTTGATTCTACATTTAGTCGAACAACGGGCTCGGTATTTGAACTGCGTAAATTAAAACGCCATGTATTATGTTCAATGCTTAAACCATCGACATAATCTATGGCGAGTGCGTCTTGACTAAACCTTTGCTCGACTTTTGTTATTGCCGCTTGCGGATTTGCCAACTTGCGATTTATTTCACCTGAGGATGGGTAACGAGAAATGCGTTCACTCACTAATGAAGATAAAGGCTGTTTTTTAACACACAACATTTCTGCTACCAACAACCACGGGATCATCCCAGAGTCGCAATAAGCAAAGTCTCTAAAATAATGGTGAGCACTCATCTCGCCGCCATAAACAGCATTTTCTAGCCTCATCCGCTCTTTAATAAAGGCATGCCCTGTTTTACATAATACTGGGACGCCGCCAGTTTGTTTTACTAGCTCAATAGTATTCCAAGTCATGCGGGGATCATGAATAATGCTCTCACCGCTTTTTTTCAATAAAAACGCTTCCGCCAGTAAACCAACAATATAATACCCTTCAATAAACTCCCCACGTTCATCAAACAAAAAACAACGATCGAAATCGCCGTCCCATGCTATACCCATATCAGCACGATGAACTTTAACTGCGTCTGCTGTAGCCGCCCTATTTTCTGGTAACAGTGGATTTGGAATACCATTTGGAAAGTGGCCATTAGGCTGGTGATAGATTTTAATAAACTCAATCGGAATACTTAACTCAACAAAACGACGTTCAAGTGCATCAATAACATGACCAGCAGCACCGTTGCCCGCATTTACCACCAACTTAAGAGGCGTGATATTCCTGAACTGAATATACGTTAATAAATGTTCAACATACTGAGTTAAGTTCGATTGCTTAGATAAAACTCCTCGTTTGGCTGGCTCAGAAAAAACATTAGCCTCCGCTAAAGTTTTTATCTCCAATAAGCCACTATCGCCACTGATAGGTTTTGACTCTTCTCGTACTAACTTCATGCCATTATAATCAATTGGATTATGGCTAGCAGTGATTTGGATACCACCACACACTTTGAGTGCGCTGACCGCGTAATAAATCTCTTCTGTTCCGGTCATCCCTAAATCAATAACATTGACACCGGAGTCTAGTAAGCCATTAGCTGTCGCTTGTTTTAACGCTTCAGAGGTTAAACGGATGTCACCGCCAACAACCACTGTTTTAGGTTTGAGGTATTGGCCAAACGCACGCCCGATGCGATAAGCGATGTCTTCATTAAGCTCTTCACCAAGCTTACCTCGAATATCATAGGCTTTAAAACACGTTAGCTCATCCGTTGTCATTAATTTACTCTCCATTCATCACTCATTGGAATATTATAAAAACGCTATCCTGAATTAAACATGTTGAGGCCTTCATCAACATCAAGAGGTCCTGAATTAAACACTTTCAGGGCGACGCAATCAAGACGGTTTTATCGAGCTTTCAACTCTGCCATAAATATCTTCAAAGCGCACAATATCATCTTCTCCCAAGTAACTACCTGACTGAACTTCAATAAGCTCTAAAGGTATTTTCCCAGGATTTTCTAAGGCGTGAATGGTACCGATTGGAATATAGGTTGATTCATTTTCGCTTAGCATAAACTGCTCATCGCCATTCGTCACTAACGCAGCGCCACTAACAACAATCCAATGTTCAGCTCGGTGATGATGCATTTGAACAGATAATTTAGCCCCTGGCTTAACGGTAATATGCTTAACTTGATAACGTTCGCCATTATCAATTGCATCATACTTACCCCACGGCCGATAGACCTCACGGTGAATTGTTGCTTCCTCTCGTCTATTAAGCTTTAACTCATCAACGATTTCTTTAACCTGTTGGCTACACTCTACACTTGAAACCAACAATGCATCAGGCGTATCCACGATGATTAGATCTGACACCCCTAACGTGGTTACTAGTTTTTGCTTGCCATAGACATAAGTGCCTTTGGTCTCTTTAGCAATAACATCACCACTAAAGTGGTTGCCTTGTTGGTCTTTATCAGAAACCTCTAGCAATGAAGCCCAACTACCTACGTCATTCCAACCAGCATCAAGGGGTACAACCGTTACCTGATTATCGCTTTGTGCGGTTAGTGGCTCCATCACAGCGTAATCAATTGAGTCATCAGGACATTCTGCAAATATTTCGCTATCAACCCGCACAAAATCAAGGTCAGACGCCAGAGTTTCAATTGAACGCTGACAAACATGTAAAATATCGGGCCGAAACTGCTCAAGCGCCTTTAGATAATCACTGGCTTTAAATAAGAACATACCGCTATTCCACAAGAACTCACGCGACTCTACATAGTGAGTTGCAGTTTCCAGATCTGGCTTTTCAACAAACTCACTTACTCCATAAGCCGTTTCCGTAATAGGTTGGCCCTGCTTTATATAACCATAACCGGTGTGTGGTTTAGTTGGAACGATCCCAAAAGTAACCATCTTGCCTTGCTTTGCAAGGTCCATCCCCGATAATACGGCTTGCTCAAACGCCTCTTGATCTTCGATGACATGATCAGCAGCAAGCACAAGTAACAATGGTTCATCGTCGGTTTGCTGCGCAACTAGCGCCGCTAAAGCTACTGCTGGCGCTGTATTTCGGCCTACAGGTTCCAATATTATCGACCCCAACTCACCGCTACGACGAAGTTGTTCAGCCACAACAAAACGATGTTCTTCATTACAAATGGTGATCGACTCACCCGTAGGAAGGTCTTCTAAACGATTGAGTGTCGCTTGAAGCATGGTTGAATCATCAACCAAAGGTAAAAATTGCTTTGGAAAAAGTTGTCGAGATAGCGGCCAAAGACGCGTACCAGAGCCACCAGCCATAACCACAGGAATGAGCATTATTAACTCCTTAGAGCCCAAGTAAAAAGACGTAATCCCCTATTTGAGCTAAGTATAGTCAAAAATACCGAGAATCACTAAGTCTATGTACCTGAACATTTACGCCACGTCTGGGGCTAAAAATACCTCCAGAGCGACGAAGCTTGGCCCTAATAGCAGTTTTTTAACAAGAGTCTCATGCAGCATCAACCAGGAGAACCTGAGTAGAAGATTCTCAGGATGACAAATCAAACACATCTTTCTCATTGTTTTTTAACGGCATTTTTATTCACTTGATTAAATCGATTAATTAACTGCTGGCTTGAAGCAGACAACCCGGCGTCTGGGTTACCACTCATCGCTGCCATCACCCGCAGCCCTAAGACTTTACCGAGTTCAACGCCCCACTGATCAAATGAATTTAGCTGCCACATCACCCCTTGAACAAAAATTTTATGCTCATACAGCGCCATTAAGCTACCCATCGTTTCAGGGGTCAGCTGCTCCATAGTTAAAGTGACACTTGGGACATTACCTTTCATCACTTTATGCGGTGCTAGCTGAGCAATATCGGCACTCGACATCCCTTGCTTAGCTAATTCTTCTTGCACTTGCACAAGGGACTTGCCTTGCATCAACGTTTCACTTTGTGCAAAGCAATTAGCGACCAAGGTTTGATGGTGCTCCGGAAAACGACTATGACCGCGCAATGCCACAATAAACTCAGTTGGCACCACCTCATCACTTTGATGCATTAATTGCATAAAAGCATGTTGACCATTAGTGCCCTCTTGCCCAAACACAATTGGGGCGGTGGCTAATGGAGCCTCATCGCCATCAACTGTCACTTGCTTGCCATTACTTTCCATATCCAACTGCTGTAGATACCCCGGAAAGTCTCCTAACAAGTGATCATAAGGCAATACCGCTAAGCTTGGATAATTTAAAAAGCTACGGTTCCACACGCCCAATAACGCAAGAATGACAGGCATATTGCTACTTAAGGGCGCCTCTAACAAATGCTTATCCATTTCATAGGCCCCTGCTTTTAAACGTTTAAAGTTTTCAACACCAATAGCACAAGCTAACGGAAAGCCGACCGCAGACCACAGTGAAAAACGCCCGCCAACCCAATCCCACATCGGTAAGATGTTATCGGGATCAACACCAAAGCGTACCGCTAACTCAAGGTTAGTCGTTACAGCAACAAAGTGTTTATGAATTAAATATTCCCCACAACCAGACTCTACAAGCCATGATTTAAGTGCGTTGGCATTTAATAGTGTTTCTTGAGTGGTAAAGGTCTTTGATATTACGACGACTAAAGTGGTTTGAGGGTTTAAAAGCTGTAACTTGCTTTCTAATGCATTACCGTCAACATTAGCGACATAGTGCACTGACAATCCTTTCGATTGATAAGGTGTTAACGCCTTATCACATATTTTTGGTCCATAGTATGACCCTCCGATACCCACAGCCACTATATCGGTAAATGCCAACCCGCTATACCCCGTCATAGACTTGTCATTAATCGCTTGAATTAATGTTTCCATTTTCAGCTCGGTATTGGCAACTTCATTAGCCAATGCTTCACCTAATATCGCTTCTTGCCTTTCATAAGGAGCGCGTAAAACGGTATGTAAAACCGCGCGATCTTCTGTGAAGTTAATTTTATCGCCATTAAACATAGCAGATATTTTTGCCGACAAACCTAACCTTTGCGCCCATTGCTCAAGCTGGTCCATAATCTCACAAGTCACTTTCT
This sequence comes from Alteromonadales bacterium alter-6D02, assembly GCA_002835545.1. GTDB lineage: Bacteria > Pseudomonadota > Gammaproteobacteria > Enterobacterales > Psychrobiaceae > Psychrobium. The sequence goes on along the minus strand of PIZK01000026.1, from coordinate 6,336 downwards.
GCTTAGAGTAATCAAGAAAAAGTCCTGCTGCAGAGACCGAAAAACGCTCAGCCCGCTTAGCATCGGTTACAAAAGACTGATAAATCGAGAAGTTTGAATACTCGACAGCTAATTTTGATAAAGTATGTTCGTTCATTTTTTACTTCTTTAAATTCGTTTTTTAATTCGTTATCGCGATTGATGCAAAGCACCAATAACCACCTCGGTATTGGGTAACAATCGCTGTAATTGAGCTTTTAATGTCTGTTTGGCTTTATTATCACCATGCACAATGCGGATGTGTTTAGGCTTTACTCGCATGCGCTTAACAAAACGTAATAAATCTTTTTGATCTGCATGGGCAGAATAGCCACTCATTGCATGAACTTGAGCATTAATCGTGTATTTTTGGTTATCAAGATAAACATAACCCTGCTTGGGCCCATACTTGGCAATAATTCGACCGGGCGTCCCTTCAGCTTGATAACCAACGAACAAAATATCGGTACTCGGCTGCTCAATAAAGCGTTTGAGGTAGTTAACAATTCGCCCTCCACTACACATTCCACTGGCGGCAATAATAATGGCGGGTACTTTTTGTCGATGCTTATCGAGGTAGTCCATCACCTCCAAATGCTGTTGGTGAGAGTTAACAACCATGAGTTGCTCAAAAGAGAGCGGATGACGACCTTGTTTTACTTTCCTACGCGCTTCTTTATCCCAACATTGCTGCAGATTACGATAGTCTTTGGTAAATTTTGCAGCCATCGGCGAGTCAATGATGATATCAATTTGGTTGAGGGTTTTTTCTGCGTCACTCAGAGATGACTTCAAAGACAAGCGATGTAAAATCTCTTCAATCTCATAAAGTAGCTCTTGGGTGCGACCAATACTAAATGCCGGAATTAATACCACGCCATTATCTGCTACGCAGCGTTTAAGGACACTAGCAAGCGCTGCTCTGCGCTTTTTTCGGCCAACATGATTTGCATCACCATAAGTACTTTCAATGACTAACTTGTCGCAACGGTATGGCGGCTTGGGCGCAGGCAATAACGGTGTATAACAGGCACCTAAATCGCCAGAAAAGATAACTCGTTCTGTGCATTTTTTATCTGCTTGATGTTGAATTTCAAATTCAATAAAGGCCGAGCCTAAGATATGGCCTGCTGGTTGGAAACGTGCTTTTACCGAGAGCGCTGGATCATTGAAAGCTAACGGTAACGCTTGCCATTGATGATAATCAACAGCAACCAATTGCTCGGTTAAACGCTTTAAAATGGCACTTGTTATAACATGACTCTTAAAACCCGCGACTTTTAACGCGTCTTCTATCACTTCTGGCAGTAATATTGCTGTAGCAGTACTGCAATAAATAGGGCCGGTAAAACCGGCTGCTAACAAATAAGGAATACGTCCCACATGATCAATATGACAATGAGTAACTAATAACGCAGCCACATTATCCAAAGAAAAGTTAATGGCTAATAGTGACTCTGTTGCAACCCCTGCAGTTTCAGCCCCTTGAAATAATCCACAATCAATTACATAACGATGGCGAGCGTCATCAATAGTCACGGGGTTTACGTCAACCGCTAACTCATGGCACGAACCTGTCACGCCATTAACTGCCCCGTGATGAAAAATATGTGTACTAAAAATGGGAACAAATCCATCCCCAGCTGACTTAACCACACCTTTGTCGTTCTCACCTTCGTGGTGATTAGCTTGACTATTCACTATAGCCACGCAACAAAGTGCTAAGAAAGATCTCTAACATAATTACAATCCTTGTAAAAAGATCGCGTCATTATAACGCCATCACCATGTAATTATTGTAACTTACTTTTGTAATATTCCAACAGCAATTACTTCACATCAACAGCCCTAGGCTTAAAAGGTGTCTAGGACGACAATCGTGGCTCGTTCTGCCATGCCCAAAATCGTCCCCATAGCATGCCCCACAACCGTCGCCCTGACATGTCCCACAACTGTCGCCCTGGCATGTCCCACAACCGTCGCTCTCGCATTCCCACAACCGTTGCCCTGGCATGCTTTTAGTCAGGGTCCTATGCTGTAGCAAGAAACCCAACCCCTGAATTAAACACTTTCATAAATAAAATGCTTTGTCACTCTCGCATGCCCCACTGCTGTCGCCCTGACATGTCCCACAACCGTCGCCCTGGCATGCTTTTAGTCAGGGCCTCATGCTGTAGCAAGAAACCTAACCCCTGAATTAAACACTTTCATGAATAAAATGCTTTGTCACTCTGGTCCCCCTGTAACCACAACCAAGCCGCAACACCAAAAGACTCTCAAAGGTATACTTGGAACGTGGTTTTATTATTTTCAATAAAAAAACATAAAAATGACATAATATTCAGCAATAATTCACCTAAAAGCGTATAGACTAGTAAGAGAAAATAAAGCAGAGTAAATCTAAAGTATTATAGCTCTTACATTACAGTGAATTTGATCTATATTTGCCTGTGACAATGCTTAAAATAAAAACTAAAAAATGGTTGAATTCAGCGCGATAGATGGTACTATCCGTGAACTAATTTTAAGTTTTTTGTTAATGGCAAGGAACTCCCAAAAATAAACTATCTGTCCGATATTTTTATAAGGTAATTGATAATGAAAAATCTTCTTCGTACTACGTTAGCGGCTGCTATCGGCTTGTCATTAACGGCTTGTGGTAGCTCTGAAAACAACATCATCCCATTCACTAAAGCAACGCTTGACGTTCAAGGTGATGCAATTAAGGGTGCTCTTGGCAATGCATTAGTAGAAGTATTCGCTGCTAGCGATACAGACTTCTCAGACGTGTTAGCTTCAGGTCAAACTAACGCAGACGGAACTTACTCTGTTACATTAAACAACACTGAAAGTGCAGCACCTATTACAGGTACTTACATTACTCGTGTTACCGCAGATGCAGACACAACAATGATTTGTGATGCTCCTATGTGTGGTGATGTTGAGCGTGGTGGTGTTGTTCCAGCAGCTGACCTAGCTGGTTTAACATTATCAACAATGAGCTACTCAGATGGTACAACTGTTGATGCTGATGTTAACTTATTAACAACTATGGCAACAGACACTATCCTAGCTTCAGTAGCTGAAAACGATGCTATCACTCTAGCTGACATCACATTAGAGCAAGTTGTTGAACTACAAAAAAGTGCAACTCAGGTTGTAGGCGCAACGCTAGGAATCAATTTAACAGACGCTAACATTTACGATGTTGAAATTGTTGACGCTTCTGTAAGTGCTAACGTTTCTTTAACAGATGAAATTGCAGCAACTTTAACACTGATTAACGCATCAGTTGCTTCTTTAGACTCAGCTGATGACCAGTCTTTAGGCCAAGCAATTGCCGCATATACTGCCGCAATCAAAACAATCACGTCAGCTATTTTTGCAGACGAAGATGCTGATCTAGGTGCTGTTGCTCCAGCTGCAGTAGCTATTCTTAACAGTGTTCAAATGCAAATTGATACTGTAGTTGACACATTAGCAGCTGAAATTAACCAAGATGTTGACGGTGACCTGCCTGTACTAGAAATTCCAAATGAAATTGATGCAGATAAATTAGGCGATCTAATTGGCGACATCATTCACGGTACTGGCGCAACTGGCGGTACTGGCGCAACTGGTGCAACTGGTAACTAATTTATAATTAAATTAGACTTCTGACTTTAGAAGCTTAATCTCTTGAAAACCCGCTTCGGCGGGTTTTCTTTTATCATCTCCTTTTTTACTTAAGGTTTCACTAATGAAAAAGCCTGCTCTAAAAGCATTAGCACTTTGTTCACTCTCCATTGCTTGCACCTCGGCGATGGCGCAAAAAAATATTACAACATCATATCAAGGTTTCAGCGGCTTAATTAACACACCGACTGCTGATATTTTTGAGACAGGCATATTTCATTTTCAACAAAGTAATCAAACGGAAGCCCGTGGCCAATATCGCGACGGTAATAATCTGCATTTTGGCCTTGGTCTGTGGGAGCATGTTGAAGTTTCAGGTCGGTTAGCTGACTATAAGGACCAAAATGGCAAAGCTCTTATTACTGACCTGTCAGCCAATGTGAAGTTTACCATTCCATATATTCCAAAAGATTGGTTCACATTAGCTATCGGTGTTCAAGATGCTGGTGGTGCTGCAAATAACTTTGGGGCTAAGTACGCTGTTGCTTCAAAAACATTATTTGAAGATATCCAAGTATCATTGGGCGCAAGTAGCAGTGACTCCAAAGTCGGCCGTATGGACGGTTTCTTTGGCAGTGTTGCTTGGCAAGCCACAGATTGGGCCAAATTATCGGTTGAGCACGATAGCAGCGATACCAACGTTGGGCTTCACCTCTCGTCACCTAAAGAGTGGCTTAATAATCAACTGCAGGTAAAAGCTAATCTACTTGCTTATAGCTCGAACGACCAGTTAAGCGATAATATCTATTATGGTATTGAAATTAATGTACCAATGCACACCAAAACCAGCTTTAAACAAAAGACATCAAAGCAAGCTTATCGCTACATCGCTCAAGACGTTGTTGATAATACTGGCACTTTAGAAAAAGTAAAAAACAAACTAACAGAAGAAGGCTTCGAGTCTATCCGTGTCGGTGAAATAAACTCGTCAACTGCTTATATTGAACTAGAGAACCACATCTACAACCGCAATCAAATTGATGGGTTAGGTGTTGCACTTGCGATCATCAATACTAATTTGTCAAAGCAATATACTCAATTTAAACTGGTCACCAAAGAGCAAGAAGTTTCATTACTTGCAATCACAGGTAATACAGCTGATTACCTTGCTTTTCTTAACGAAGAAAAGCCTCTGGCCGTGGGTATCACAACGGATGTTTATAACACCAACGAAACGGTCACTTTTGTAAATAAGCACAACAGCAATAAAACTTGGTTTAAGCCTCGCTTAACCTTATGGCCATCAATCATTTCAACTGTTGGTACAGAGTTTGGTATGTTTGATGCTTCGCTAGGTTTAGCCAGCCATTTAGAGGTTCCACTTTGGTCAGGCGCGGCGTTAACAGCACAGCATATTACTCATATCAGTGAAACTGAAGACTTTAAAGACGGTCGTTACTTTGAAAATAGCCGCCATCAAACGGGGATGCAAGGTTATAGCTTAAATCAAACCTTCACTTTACCTTACAACCTCAAAAATATGACCACTGTAGGACGCGATCGTTATGATCACGACTTTGTCAGCAACGAGATCCGTTGGCAAAGTAGTAACGGTGCACATCGTGCTAACGTAATAACCTCAAAATATGAAAATCAAGTGGTTCCACCTCGTGAGCATTATCAAGGTTGTAACATACTTTTTGCCGCCTGTTGGAAACCTGCTGAAGATCCAAATAGAACGGTGATTGTAGGTGAATACCGTTATTATGCGTCTAAATTAAACACTTCTTTTGAAGTGCAAGCCGGACAGTTCTGGCAACAAGATAAAGGCTATATCCTATCTTTGAAGCGCATGTTCGGCGATGTGATTATCAACATGAGCTATCGCGATACTAAAAAAGACGATATAGAAAGGAATCAATTTGTCGGCATCGGTTTCTCAATACCATTCACACCAAGAAAAGACTTTAATAGCAAATACTTCCAAGTGCGTGGCTTGCCTAATTGGAACTATGGTATCAGTACGCTTGTTGGTAAAAGCCATAATCGCCTAACCCCAGGGTCAGGTGACACAGGCGCACGTTTTTATAACTTAGATAACGCATACTTTAACTATGATCGCTTAAATGCGGCCTACATTAAAAATAATGCCTATCGACTGCAAGAAGCGGCTAAATTTATAAAATAACGTAAAAAGCGCCATTCTAGCACCTCAATCCGTCGTTCTAGAGTGCTTTTATCCAGAACCTCGCTATGGCTGTGTGGTCCTGAGTTCAACACTCTCAGGACCACACTCGTCGTTCTAGAACACTTCTATCCAGAACCTCTTTGTTAGCTGTCGTCCTGACATGTTCTTAGTCAGGACCTCATGAACCATCATAAGATTCAAAATAAACACACCTTCAGGATGACAAAAGCACAGTGTTCATGCCCCACACTCGTCGTTCTGGAGCGCTTTTATCCAGAACCTCTCTGTTAGCTGTCGTCCTGACATGTTCTTAGTCAGGACCTAATGAACCATCATAAGATCCTAAAATAAACGCACCTTCAGGATGACAAAAGCACAGTGTTCAAGCCCAACGTCGTCGTTCAGGAATGCTTCTATCCAGAACCTCTCTCAGATACAACAAACAAAGATCCTGAATAAAAACACTTCAGGAAGACGCACTTTGATAGATAAAAAGTAAGCGGTCAATTAACCCC
>PIZK01000025.1 GCA_002835545.1 Alteromonadales bacterium alter-6D02 | reverse complement strand
TACTTAACTGATCGGCATTAGCCTTTAAGGCCCTTTTACAAATAGTCTTCGATACCGATTAAACGTCTAAGTTAACCACTTTTAATGCGTTATCTTCGATGAAGTTACGACGCGGCTCTACCTGATCACCCATTAATGTAGTAAACAGTTGGTCAGCCGCAATAGCATCCTCAATAGTCACTTGCAACATACGACGGTTTTCAGGACACATTGTCGTTTCCCATAATTGCTCAGGGTTCATCTCACCCAAACCTTTATAGCGTTGGATGTATAAACCACGTTTTGACTCATGCATTAACCATTCAAGTGCTTCGATAAAGCTAGTTACTGGCTTCTTACGCTCACCTCGTTTCACGAACGCGCCATCTTCTAATAGGTCATTAATATCTTTACCTAAAGCAACGATCTTAGCGTAATCTGCCGAAGCAAAATAATCTTTTCTTAGTGTATAAACAGTATCAATACCATGCATACGAACGGTAATTTGAGGAACATGCAATTGAGTATCCTCGTCAATAATTACCTCACCAGAATAAATGGTGCCTGACGCATCTTGGTCGTTTAATACATTAACCAATGTCGATAACCAACCCGTTACCTGAGCGTTATCAGTCAATGCTTCAACACTTAACTCATCTTGGTAAATTAGTTGGTTAAGAATAACTTCTGGGTAACGTCGAGATAAACGAGCAATGCTTGACTCAACTTCACGGTACTCTTTAACTAAACCTTCTAATGCAGGGCCTGAAATACCAGGTGCACTTGGGTTAACGTGTAGTGAACTGTTATCTAAAGCGATAGTCGTCAGGTACTCTGTTAATACTTCATCATCTTTGATATAACGCTCTTGCTTACCTTTTTTCACTTTATATAACGGTGGCTGAGCGATATAGATAAAGCCATTCTCAACCATCTCTGACATTTGACGATAGAAAAATGTCAGTAGTAATGTACGAATGTGAGAACCATCGACGTCGGCATCGGTCATGATGATGATTTTGTGATAGCGGATTTTTTCCGGGTTATATTCTTCACGGCCAATACCACAACCTAAAGCAGTGATTAATGTAGCAACCTCTTGTGAAGAAAGCATCTTATCAAAGCGGGCTTTTTCAACATTAAGAATCTTACCTTTCAACGGTAAAATTGCCTGATTCTTACGATTACGCCCCTGCTTAGCACTACCGCCAGCAGAGTCCCCTTCCACTATATATAGTTCAGATAACGCAGGATCTTTTTCCTGACAATCTGCTAACTTACCCGGTAAACCGCCAAGATCGAGCGCCCCTTTACGACGCGTCATTTCACGCGCTTTACGGGCCGCTTCACGAGCACGAGCAGCATCAATGATTTTACCAACAACATCTTTTGCTACGTTAGGGTTTTCTAGCATGAAATCAGCTAAGTGCGTCCCCATGCTTTGCTCAACAGCAGACTTAACTTCACTCGATACTAGTTTATCTTTAGTTTGAGAACTGAATTTAGGATCAGGTACTTTAACTGATATAACTGCAGTTAGACCTTCACGAGCATCATCACCAGTCGCATTGGTTTTAGCTTTTTTATTAAAACCTTCTTTTTCCATGTAGTTATTAAGCGTACGCGTTAATGCACCACGGAAACCAGCTAAGTGAGTACCACCATCGCGCTGTGGAATGTTATTAGTGAAACAGAAGATGTTCTCTTGGAAGCCATCATTCCATTGCATCGACACTTCAACGGTAGTGCCATCTTCACGTTCTTCACTAAAATGAAAGACCTCTGGATGTACTGGAGTTTTATTTTGGTTAAGATACTCAACAAAAGCACTAATACCACCTTCGTAACAGAAGTTTTCACTCTTACCTTCTTCACGCTCGTCCACTAGAGTAATGGATACGCCAGAGTTTAAAAATGACAGTTCACGAACACGTTTAGCTAAAATATCATAATGAAATAATGTATCAGTAAATGTTAAAGCACTTGGCCAGAAACGCATTTGCGTACCTGTTTTTTCACTATCACCAATTTGTTTTAATGGCTCAACAGGTTCACCGTGTACATAAGATTGAGTATATACGTGGCCTTGACGGTGAATAGTAATTTCAAGCTTTTCAGACAATGCATTTACTACAGAAACACCTACACCATGTAAACCGCCTGATACTTTATATGAGTTATCATCGAATTTACCACCGGCATGCAATACTGTCATGATAACTTCAGCCGCTGATACACCTTCTTCAGGGTGAATATCAACAGGAATACCACGACCATCATCTTTAACTGAAACAGAACCATCTAAATGGATAGTAATTGTAATATCACTACAGTGTCCAGCTAAGGCCTCATCTATCGAGTTATCTACTACTTCAAATACCATGTGGTGTAGACCGGTACCATCATCGGTATCACCAATATACATTCCAGGGCGCTTACGCACCGCATCAAGTCCTTTAAGAACTTTAATACTCGACGAATCGTAACTATTCTCTGACATATATTATTCTCGTTCTATTTAATCCTGTTTAATCACCCCATGTTCCACGTGAAACATTTGGGTATGATATTGACTGGTTTGTTGTATTATTTGTTGCTTATCAATCACTGATAAAAATAATTGCGCACCAGTTTCCACTAACTCTGCAATCAAAATTTGGCGTTTTTGTTCATCTAGTTCCGATGATAAATCATCAACCAAATATATCGTTTTTTTGTTCACCAACGATTGCAGATGAACTCCCTGTGCAATACGTAATGCACACACTAAAAGTTTTAACTGCCCACGTGATAAAGCGTCATTAACAGGGACCTTGCCCCATCGCAATTTTAAATCCGCTTTATGCGGTCCTGCTGTGGTATAACCTAACGTAAGATCACGTGGATAATTTTTCTCAAGCAATTGAGTTAAATCACTTTTATTATCCCACCCCTGATAATAGTTAATACTTATCTCAGTATCAGGTAGAAAACGCTCTATTATACCTTGTAAAACAGGATTAAACGAATTTATATACTGGTTTCTCAGCTCACTCAATTGCTGTGCATTGTGCACTAATTCCCTATCCCAATACGAAATTTCCTTATAGGACGCTTTGCGTTTGAGCAGTGAATTACGCTGTTTAAGTAACCGCTTGCAGTTACCCCATAATTGATAAAAACTATCATCAATATGGAACACGCCCCAGTCGACAAATTCACGCCGAGTTTTAGGACCACCGGTTAATAAATTAAAACTGTCAGGGGTAATTAACTGTAATGGCAAATGCTCAAGAAGCTCGGTCAACTTCTTCGCTTTTTCACCATCTATTTTGACTTGAACTTCGCCACTACGAAAACGTTGTAAACCAATCGAGTGGCCACTGGCTTTACCCCATAAAATAAAATCATCATGCTCGTAGTTAATCACCCTACTCGCTAAATGAGTACGGAATGAACGTCCTAGCGCTAGATAATGAATGGCTTCAAGCACACTGGTTTTTCCACTGCCATTGTCGCCGTAAATAACATTAAGTTGAGAAAAGGTCAGTTTAGTTTCAGCTAAGTTTCTTAGCCTATGAATAGATAGCTGCTCAAGTAACATCGATTAACCACAGGTAACTTAAAGGAAGGGAAACTGCTACTAGAATAAGAAAAGTAGCAGTTAAATGTTATTTTGCCCTTATAAACGCATCGGCATTACAACATACATCGACTCAGATGAGTCAGCAGCTTCTATTAAACCACTTGAATTTGCATCACCTAAGGTTAACTTGATTTCATCACTCTTTAATGCATTTAGCGCGTCTAAAACATAACTGACATTAAAGCCTATTTCTAAATCATCATACGCATAATTTAAATCAACTATCTCTTGTGATTCTTCTTGTTCTGGATTATTCGCCGTAATTTTTAACTCATTTGTTGAGAAATTAAAGCGAACACCACGAAATTTCTCATTTGATAAGATTGAGGCTCGAGCCAACGCTTGCTTTAGCTCTACGCGCGAAGTGATAATTTCTTTATCACCGCCACGAGGTAAAACACGCTGATAGTCAGGGAAACGGCCATCAACTAGCTTAGTTGTAAATACAGCATTGTTAATGTTGGCCCGTAAATGGCTATCTCCAATTTGAACCGTCACAGGCTCATCAGAAGCCTCTATTAAACGTAGAAGTTCAACAACGCCCTTACGTGGCACAATCACTTGATTGCTCGGCAACTCAGCATTTATGCTGCGACTACTCACCGCTAAACGGTGCCCGTCAGTGGCTACAGTGCGAAACTGATCATTATTTGTCTCAAATAACATGCCATTTAAGTAATAACGAACATCTTGATTAGCCATTGAGAACTGAGTACTTTCGATGACCGATCGTAATAGGTGTTGTGGTAAAACGAACTCAGTTTCACTTTGCCAATTGTCAATATTAGGGAAATCATCAGCCGGTAGTGTACTCAAAGAGAAGCGGCTGCGCCCAGAACGAATAATCATTCGTTCGCCATCAACATCAATTAAGATATCAGCGCCATCAGGCAAACCTTTACAGATATCTAAAAATTTCTTTGCGGGTACTGTGGTACGCCCAGGATTGACCTCACCTTCAAGTGGCGTTAAACCAATTAACTCCACTTCAAGGTCACTACCGGTCATGCGTAAAGCGTTAGGTTCAACCTCTAACATCACATTAGACAATACCGCTAACGTATGGCGGCGTTCGACAGCGCCAGACACTAACGTTAGTGGCTTTAATAATTGCTCTCTTGAGATAGTAAATTTCATGGCTAGCTACAATCCTAATCTTTTTATCAGCTAAGTTACGACGAAAGTGTACGAATTAAGTTTGAGTAGTCTTCTTTAATATCATGACTCTCTTCTCTTAACTCAACAATCTTACGACAAGCGTGTAATACCGTAGTATGGTCACGCCCACCAAATGCTTCACCTATCTCCGGTAAGCTATGGTTAGTTAACTCTTTCGATAACGCCATCGCCATTTGACGAGGGCGAGCTACAGAGCGAGTACGACGCTTAGATAATAAGTCAGAGACTTTAATTTTATAATACTCAGCAACAGTCTTTTGAATATTATCAATTGTTACTAACTTCGCCTGCAAAGCAAGTAAATCACGTAAGGCTTCTTTTACAAAATCAATCGTTATAGGACGGCCTGTAAAGTTAGCGTTAGCAATAACACGATTTAATGCCCCTTCTAACTCACGAACATTTGAACGTAGGCGCTTAGCAATAAAGAAAGCAACCTCATCAGGTAGATGAACCTTGCTCTCATCAGCCTTACGCTGCAAGATCGCAACACGTGTTTCTAATTCAGGCGGCTCAATCGCTACGGTTAAGCCCCAGCCAAAGCGAGATTTGAGACGTTCTTCAACCCCAGTAATCTCTTTTGGGTACTTATCACTAGTTAAGATAACTTGATGGTTACCCTCTAGCAACGCATTAAAGGTATGAAAGAACTCTTCTTGAGACCGGTCTTTGTTAGCAAAAAATTGAATATCATCAATTAATAACGCATCGACACTGCGGTAATAGCGCTTAAACTCTTCAATGGCATTATTACGCAGTGCTTTAACCATATCCTGAACAAAACGTTCAGAATGCATATAAACCACTTTTGCATTCGGCTTATTAGCGATAATGCCATTACCGACGGCGTGCAATAAATGCGTTTTACCTAAACCTGTCCCACCATATAGAAATAATGGGTTATAGGCACCACCTGGGTTTTGAGCCACCTGAATCGCTGCGGCGCGGCCGAGTTGATTCGACTTACCCTCAACGAAATTATCAAACTGATAAGTGCGATTAATATTTGATGCTAATACCGCTTGGGGCGCATCTGACTCTTGCTCCCAGCTTGGTTTAATTGGCGTGTTAGGTTGTGCTTGATTAGTCGGCGCCGCTTTTTGTTCGCGAGGCGCAGCCTGTGCAACAGGCTTACTGCCAATATCAAATCGTAATGTTGGACTATCATTTCCCATGACATCAACAAGAAAATTGTTGATATTATCTAAGTATTTATCGCGAACCCAATCAAGAACAAATCGGTTTGGCGCATAGAGGGTAAGTGTATCGTCTTCATGAACCGCTTGTAACGGTCTAATCCACATGCTGTACTGCGTTGCAGGTAATTCTTCCTGTAACCTATCTAAGCACTGTTGCCAAATCCAAGCAGTCACTATTCACTCCAAACCCACAATAAAAGACTCCACATTCTAGCGCTTGAGAGCCAAAATCGCTAGTTAATCCCGAGTAAATTGTGAATAAATTTAGTTATTTTTGATCTTATCAACATTCCTCAATTTTAATACCAAGATCCCTTAATGAAACCCCTAAGGATCCTCGTAAGATCAACAACGCAAGACAAATAAAATCAACAACTTAACCACATATCAACAATATACCTTCCATTAACAACATGGTAATTGTGATCTGGCGCGTAATTATTAAGCATTGCACCATCTATTTTAATTGACAAATAGGCTGTAATTATCTAAGATCTCGCGTCCTTTAATTAGGGTGTGTTTGTTTGTAATGATGCAGCAAGCGCAATACTGTACAGTTTAATTTCGATCGAGTTAATACTATGAAACGTACTTTTCAACCTAGCGTTTTAAAACGCAAGCGCAACCACGGATTCCGTGCACGCTCGGCAACTAAGGGCGGTCGTGCCGTTCTTGCTCGTCGTCGCGCAAAAGGCCGTGCTAAGTTAAGCGCGTAATAATTGACCCATGGTTAATTATTCTTATTCTCGGGAGTTAAGACTTTTAACTCCCGCGAATTTTCAAAAAGTCTTCAAAAACCCTCTTCGTGCTGGTTCACCACAACTGACCATTTTAGCCTGCCCTAATGATTTAGATCATCCAAGATTAGGCTTAGTCATTCCAAAAAAACAATTAAAGTTAGCAGTTGATCGCAATCAAGTTAAACGCGTTATCCGTGATAACTTTCGTTTAAAGCAACATAACCTACAATCTCTTGATTACGTTATTATTGCTAAAGGTGGTATTGGTAAACTAACAAACGATGAGCTAAACAAACTAACCAATAAGCTATGGAAAAAAATCGCTCGCCGCTACAAAGAGCAGCAACAGCGATAATTCGTGGCTATCAGCTATTCATTAGCCCACTCATTGGTCCTCGCTGTCGCTTCACTCCAACATGCTCTCAATATGGTATTGAGGCAATAAATAGTCACGGATTGATAAAAGGTGCTTGGTTAACAAGCAAACGTCTATTAAAATGTCATCCTTTTAATCCTGGCGGTAGTGACCCTGTGCCAGATAAAAAACATTCTAACAACCAGAGAAGAAATTAACGCCTTATGGAATCACAACGTAATTTATTGATTTTGGGATTGCTGTTTGTGTCATTTTTGCTTTTTCAACAATGGCAAACTGATACAGCTCCAGCACCTCAACAAATAGAAGAAACAGCCAACGCCGCTAACGCAGAAATTCCAGCAAGCACAACCTCAAACGCGCCTGCCACGTTAAGCAATGACTCAGAACGTAAGATTATTACGGTTAAGACCGACTTAATTGAACTGGCTATCGATACTCTCGGTGGTGATATTGTCGAATCGACATTATTAGAGTACCCCGTCAAACTTGATGGCACAAAAAGACTAAACCTCCTAGAACAACAAGCGAATTATCAATTTGTTGCTCAAAGTGGATTAATTGGTGCTAATGGTCCAGATGCTAGCTCAACAGGGCGTCCTCTTTATCAAGTGGCGCAAGATAGCTACACTTTAGCTGATGGCCAAGATTCTCTGGATGTTACCTTAACTTATCAAGACCAAAACGGTGTTGTATTTGAAAAAGTATTTAGCTTTGCTCGCGATAAATATAACGTCAAAGTTAATTACCATATCAACAACACTTCTAGCCAAAACATTCAATTACAAATGTATGGTCAGCTAAAACAAAGCGTTGTGCGTCCTAACGAAGAAAGTAGCATGATGATGCAATTGTATCGCGGTGCTGCATATTCGACGCAAGAAGAAAAATACGACAAGTTTAGCTATGGCGATATGGAAGATAGCAATCTAAAACTACTAACCACTGGTGGTTGGGTTGCTATGATTCAGCATTACTTTGTGACCGCTTGGGTACCAACGGCTGAAGATGAAAACCATATCTACTCTAAGCTAGTTAATGAAGAGCAAGGTATCATAGGCTACAAAGGTTCACCTGTGACGGTTGCAGCCAATAGCTCAGCAACATTAGGTGCTACTCTATATACAGGTCCAAAACTGCAAGATCGTTTAGAAGCGCTATCTGAAACACTATACTTAACCGTAGATTACGGTTTCCTATGGTGGTTGGCGAAGCCATTACATATGGCACTAACCTTTTTCCACGGTTTAGTTGGTAACTGGGGTTTTGCTATTATCCTATTAACCTTTGCGGTTCGTGGTTTAATGTACCCATTGACGAAGAAGCAATACACTTCAATGGCGAAAATGCGTCAGTTACAGCCAAAAATGGCACAACTAAAAGAACGTTTTGGTGATGACCGTCAGAAGATGGGTCAAGCAACTATGGAGCTTTACAAGAAAGAAAAAGTAAACCCATTAGGTGGTTGTTTACCGTTGTTATTACAGATGCCTATTTTCATTGGCCTCTTCTGGATGCTTCAAGAGTCTGTTGAACTACGTCACGCACCATTTATGTTATGGATTGATGACCTGTCAGCCCTTGACCCATATTACGTATTGCCGCTATTAATGGGTGCAAGTATGTGGTTAATGGCCAAGATGCAACCTTCAATGTCTGCTGACCCAATGCAGCAAAAGATGATGCAATTTATGCCAGTTATCTTTACCGTATTCTTCTTATGGTTCCCATCAGGTCTGGTTTTATACTGGGTTGTCAGTAACGTGGTTACCTTAATTCAGCAAACAATTATCTATCGTGCTATTGATAAAGCTGAAGCGAAAGGTAAAAAGTCATAAGCTAAATCCAAAGCATTAACAAAAAAGTCCGCTTAATCTCATTAAGCGGACTTTTTTTTTATTCTAATTTCATCGATGTGTTAAAATCGCACTAATTCACCTTATCAAGATATTATTATGAGCTTTGAAACAGACACTATCGTTGCCCAAGCAACTCCTCCGGGACGTGGCGGTGTAGGCATTGTACGTATTTCGGGTCCTCTCGCGCGCCAAGCAGCTGAGACCATTTTAGGTAAGGTACCAACCCCTCGCCTTGCTGATTATTGTGCATTCTTAAATGGAGACGGTAGCGAATTAGATCAAGGCATCGCCCTATTCTTTAATAATCCCAATTCATTCACTGGAGAAGATGTCCTTGAGCTACAAGGCCATGGCGGTCCAGTCATTGTGGATATGCTGATTAAGCGTGTTTTAACCATCAAAGGTATTCGTACAGCCCGCCCTGGGGAGTTCTCAGAGCGCGCCTTTATGAATGACAAAATGGATTTAGCACAAGCCGAGGCTATCGCTGATTTAATTGATGCAACCTCAGAACAAGCAGCAAAGTCAGCCGTGCAATCAATGAAAGGCGAGTTTTCACAACATATAAATCAACTAGTAGAAGGTTTAATCCGTTTACGCATCTACGTAGAGGCAGCCATCGACTTCCCTGAAGAAGAAATCGACTTTCTATCAGATGGCAAAGTGCTTGGCGACCTCAATGCGATCATCGAACACCTAGATAGAGTACGCCAACAAGCACGTCAAGGCAGTTTATTACGTGAAGGGATGCGTGTGGTTATCGCTGGTCGACCTAATGCAGGTAAGTCATCATTATTAAACGCCCTTTCAGGTCAAGAGTTAGCGATTGTCACTGACATCGCTGGAACGACTCGTGATGTATTAAGAGAGCATATACATATCGACGGTATGCCTTTACATATAATCGATACTGCAGGGTTACGTGAAAGCCCAGATAAGATTGAACAAATCGGCATTAAACGCGCTTGGGAAGAAATCAATCAAGCAGATCGCGTGTTATTTATGGTTGATGGCACTGAAACAAGTCATAGCGACCCTCACATGATTTGGCCTGAATTTATGGATAAACTACCACCTGGTATCGGTTTATCAGTGATTCGAAACAAAGCGGATTTAAGCGGTGATAACACTGGTGAATCAACAGAAAATGATTACCCGATTTTTAAGATCTCAGCTAAAACAGGTGATGGTGTTTCAGCGCTAAAATCTCACCTAAAAGACTGTATGGGTTACCAAAGTGTTGGTGAAGGCAGTTTTATGGCACGAGCACGTCATATAGAAGCACTAGAGCAAGCAAGCCAGCATATTGATATTGGTAAAGATCAATTAGTCGGTTTTAATGCCGGAGAATTGCTAGCTGAAGAGCTACGCATTGCACAGAATCATTTAAGTGAGATCACTGGAGAGTTCACTTCCGATGACTTATTAAGCCGTATATTTACCTCATTCTGTATCGGTAAATAAAAACAAAAAACACTTAATGCTCAACTGCAGTTTCAGCATTAAGTGTTTTTATTATTACACCACACCAAAACAATAACGATTTTTGCTATAAAACGATTGTTGCGGTGTTAATAAGGTATTAGCGAGTGAAGGACCATACTCACGATTATTAGCCCGTTGTGGCTCAAGGCATAACGCAGCACGCTGCTGATAGGTGAAATTATTTTTACCCACATGGCTACCGTCAATATAGTTAGCTGTATATAAAATGATGCTCGGTTGATCGGTATAAATCGTTAATGAACGACCAGTATCAGGATCGACAACCCTAGCTGAAAAAGTATCACCTGACAGAGCGTCAGTATTTGTTAGCCAATAATTATCGTAGCCTAAGCCAATCTTAATCTGCTCATCATCACCATCAATATCTTCAGCCAATGTTTTTAGCTTTGTAAAATCATGAACAGTCCCAGCAACAGACTTAATTTGCCCAGTTGGGTATGCCCGTTCAGTCATTGGCAAAAAACTATCCGCATTGATTTGCACCTGATGATTATGAATATTACCCGAGTTATGGCCAGCTAGATTAAAATAGCTATGCTGGGTTAGATTAAGTAATGTCGCTTTATTAGTGACCCCAGTATATTCAACGGTTAGCTCATTATCGTCAGTTAATGTATATAAAACTTTAACAGTAACGTCACCAGGAAAGCCATTGTCACCATCAGGACTTACCAAAGTGAAACAAACGGCACTACTGCAATCATTTTGATTAGATTTAGCTTGCCATAGTTGCTTGTTAAACGCGTTAGGCCCACCGTGAAGCTGGCTATCTGGTGCATTTAACGTGAGTTGATGTGTTTGCCCTTCAACTTCAATAACCCCGTTTTCAATACGGCCAGCATAACGACCCACAACAGCACCCAGATAATAACTATCCTCTTCATAATCAGCAGCACAATCGTAACCTAAAACAACATCAGCCATACGCCCCGTCCGATCAGGTGTAAATACAGAGACAACAATTGCACCATAATTAGTCACAGAAACCTGCATTCCATGACGGTTTGTTAGGGTATAGAGTGTTGTTGCTTGACCCGTTGATAATTGCCCAAAAGAGCGTTGCGTAACACGTTGATAAATTGAATTAGCTACTTGAGACATAAAAGTCATCCCTAACGATATGGAAAACACAAACTTAAAAATTTCGCACTATATTAACTATGTTACGTAATGAAGCAAGTACCTTATCAGAAATATCATATCCACCCCGAAACACGTTATTAGCTCCAGATTAGCTTTGCTGAACCTCCCAATTAGTCACACCAAGTTTCTTTAAAAAAGCACCGAGGTTATCTAAACGCCATGTTCGTAATTCATCATTTCGACCATGGCGTACAATATAAGCTAACTTTTGCTGGTGGTTTATACCAACTAATGAAAACTTTAACGGATAAATTTCACTCTCCTGTGCAATAAATTTTGTGATAGACTGAGTTTCTACCAACCGTGAAAACTCACCTTCTTTCACTCGATAAAACGTTACACCCATACATATAAACACTTTGTAATCGACATTTCGTCATAATGTCGAAACATTCTGCGAATATCAATATAATTATTAGCCAATTTTAAGCTTAGTTGTTTTCATTACTCGGCAATTGTTAACTAACATCCCATATAGAGAAAATTGTTTTACTTTGTAAGTAATTGCGGTTTAATCGTCACATCACTAATTTACGAATACGCATAAAATGGCTTATCGAGCGACAGATAAAACTCGGGCACACATGGCAAAGCAGCGATTAAAACTATTAACCGCTGCTCAAGAAATTGTCAGTAAAGGGGGGTTCAAAGCACTAACCATTGTTAATATTGCAACTCACTCTGGCCTTGCAGTTGGCTCTGTTTATAAACACTTTAAATCAAAAGACTTTCTGTTGGAGCAGGTTTATCGCGAATTAACCGATCAAGATTTATTATTGGATGTACCACAGATTAGAGTATCTTTAGAAGCCAAAGAACAGCTAAAAACAGCGCTAGAGCAATTTTTTGCGCGTGCATTAATGGCTGATAAATTGGCTTATGCCCTATTCTCTGAGCCTATAACACCTCATATAGAACTTATTAGACGCCAATTTAAGAAGCAATTTAGTCAAGTGTTCATTGAAATTATAGAGTTAGGAATAGAACAAAATATTTTTCAAGCGCAAGATCCATCACTAAGTGCAAACGCGATCGTTGGTATTCTAGTTGAGTCATTATTGATTCCATTACATTGGGAACATCAAAATATGCCAACATTTGAACGTATAAACCTAATTCAACAATGCCAACAGTTTTGTCTTCGTGCTATCGCTTTTAGTGGTGACGAATCAACCTTTTTCGAATAATCATATAAATATCAGGATATTAAATGAGTAACATATCAATTTTAATCGGAACAATGCTCGGTGCTAGTGAATATGTCGCCGATCACTTAACATCTATATTGGAGTCTGAGCATCAGGTCACCAACTACTTAACCCCAGACTTAAATGAGCTTGATCTCAACCAGCCACAGCTCTGGATTGTCTGTACATCAACCCATGGTGCTGGAGACTTCCCTGATAGTATCGCTCCTTTTGTTGAACAATTAACACAGCAAAAACCAGATTTATCGAATATAAAATTTGCGGTATGTGCACTTGGTGACAGTAGCTACGATACTTTTTGCCAAGCAGGTAAAGACATAGATAACTTATTGAGTGAGTTAAACGCACAACGTGAAACAAACATAAATCTTATTGATGTTAGCCTTGGAGAACTACCAGAAGACAGTGCAGAGCAATGGTTATTAGCCTGGAAAGATCAATTAATAGATTAAAGCTTATCGATCACACCAGCGACACCGATCGAGATCCAGATCACCTCTAGCGATCTCAACATAAAAATGCACTCGATCACTCTCTAAATTAAAGTAGATCCAGACCACAGATCTTACGATCTGCTTTAATAGATCGTGCCATATACACCTGCCATTATAGCTAATCGATCACCTTTTATTGGCGCTGGATCAGTTAAAACTTATCCAATATAACAATATTTAACCAATTAAACATGTGGATAACGTACGTATATCAGGCCTTAAAAAAAAACTTATTACTGAATAACTATCCAAGATAAAACCGCTGTGGATAACTAGCTTATTTATACACAAGCTACTCCCAAGTAGGATCAGGATCATATAACAGATTGTGATCAACAATTAGATCTTGATCATCATGATCTTAGATCAGTTACTAACAGATCATGCCGATCATTAATAATAAGAGATAATAAAGATCTTTAAATAATCTTATATATATTATGTGAAATGATCAGTGAAATTGATCGTTTTAGATCCGATAAAAAATTGATAGAATATCCGCCCTTTTAAAAGATAGTAATTCTGGTGAGTAATGTTATTTAGTAAACAATTTGATGTCATTGTTATCGGTGGTGGTCATGCTGGTACCGAAGCAGCATTAGCTGCTGCCCGAATGGGTCAACAAACCCTATTGCTTACTCAAAATATCGATACTTTGGGTCAGATGTCTTGTAATCCAGCCATCGGTGGTATTGGTAAAGGTCATTTGGTAAAAGAAATCGATGCATTGGGCGGTTATATGGCTCAAGCAACAGATTTATCAGGTATCCAGTTTCGTACCTTAAATTCAAGTAAGGGCCCTGCGGTTCGAGCAACACGAGCTCAAACCGATCGTGCACTCTACAAAGCCGCTGTACGAAGCAAGTTAGAAAATCAGCCGAACTTAACTATTTTTCAACAATCTTGTGATGATCTCATTGTTGAAAATGATCAGGTCACAGGCGTAGTTACCCAAATGGGGATTAAGTTCAGTGCCAAAGCCGTAGTGTTAACCGTAGGCACATTCTTAGGTGGTTGTATCCATATAGGTCTGCAGAATCATTCAGGCGGAAGAGCTGGTGACCCTGCTTCAATTCGTTTAGCGGATCGTTTAAGGGAATTGCCGCTGCGTGTTGATCGTTTAAAAACAGGCACTCCACCACGAATTGATGCTCGGACCATTGACTTCTCTCAACTAGAAGCTCAACCAGGAGATACACCTTTACCAGTATTTTCATTTATTGGTCAACAAAGTGATCACCCTGAACAGATCCCATGTTATATCACTCATACTAATGAAAATACTCACGACATTATTCGTAATGGTTTAGATCGTAGCCCAATGTTTACTGGTGTTATTGAAGGCGTTGGTCCACGTTACTGCCCTTCTATTGAAGATAAAGTGACCCGCTTTGCTGATAAAAACTCACATCAAATTTTTGTAGAGCCAGAAGGTTTAACGACTAATGAAATTTACCCAAATGGTATTTCAACCAGTTTACCATTTGATGTACAAGTTAAACTTGTTCATTCAATGAAAGGGTTTGAAAATGCATTTATTACTCGTCCTGGCTATGCCATCGAATATGATTATTTCGATCCTCGAGATTTAAAACCAAGCTTAGAAAATAAATTCATAAATGGCTTATTCTTTGCTGGTCAAATCAATGGTACCACAGGCTATGAAGAAGCTGGTGCGCAAGGCTTAATTGCTGGTTTAAACGCTGCTAGACAAGCACAAGAGCTTGATCCGTGGTCACCACAGCGCAATCAAGCGTATATGGGTGTTTTAATTGATGATTTATCAACGTTAGGTACCAAAGAGCCATACCGTATGTTTACAAGTCGTGCTGAATACCGTTTATTATTACGTGAAGATAATGCAGATATTCGCCTAACAGAAATGGGTCGTAAAATGGGCTTAGTTGATGATCATCGTTGGCAGTTATTTAATCAAAAAGTTGAGAGCGTCGAGCAAGAAAAGCAGCGTTTATCATCAACTTGGATTCAGGCTAAAAGTGATCAAGCTGAGCAACTAAATGCGACATTAAAAACGCCAATGAGCCGAGAAGCGAGCTTGGAAGAGTTGTTACGCAGGCCTGAATTAGATTATAAGACATTAATGACAATTGATGGCTGTGGACCTGGTCTAGAGAAAGAAGATGCGGCTTATCAGGTACAAACTCAAGTTAAATACGCAGGTTACATTGCTCGTCAAATGGATGAGGTTGAAAAACAACAACGTAATGAGAATACATTATTACCAGTTGATTTAGACTATAGCCAAGTTTCTGGTTTATCAAATGAAGTGGTCGCTAAGCTGACTGAGGCTCGTCCAGCGACCTTGGGTATGGCTAGCCGTATTTCTGGTATTACTCCAGCAGCGGTTTCGCTATTGCTGGTATATATGAAAAAGAAAGGCATTTTAAAGAAAGCGTAACCCCTGAGCACTATCAATACATTACTTTATTACAGCCCACTTAGATTGTTAAGTGGGCTGTTTATTTTGTACTGCATTTAATCACCATTCATCCCTTAAATAAACCGCTTGTCATTTTTTTCCCCATCATTCAGCTCTTCTTTTTTATGATGTAACCATCAGCAACCTAATTATTAATGCTATGGAAGAATACGTTGTTTTTATGGAGTTTATTGCTTATTTAAAAAGTGGGATTTTAATAATCACAACTTTTGAATTCTCTGTATTGATATTAAGTTCAATACTCTTTTTCATTTTATATTTTTGCTTGGGTGTAATAACTTCGCTCTCTAAACGACTAATAAAGTTAGGACATCGCAAGGAGGGTGAAATGAGCCAAGATACATCTACATGGAACACAAATATAAAACTAGCGACAACGACATGGTGGCACGGAAAAACAATCGAAGAAAAGACTGATTTAGAGTCTTCCTTCGTTATCGTTATTAATAGCATCGGCATGGCTGTCCCCATGCTTTTATTCACATTGGTATAAATATTTACCTAGTTCGTATTATCGAAAACGCAGCACTGGCAAGACGTAAAGAATAAGACTTAATGAGTTTATGTGTCTTATTCCGCTTAATAAACCTTACATAGTCACTTAAGGTGACATAAATACTATAAAAGGACTTCTTTATGAATACCCTAACGACTAACCCTACAACACCTATGACTTTACTTGATGTATTTGTCGCACCTAAAACGGTTTTTGAACAATTGCAATCAGCAAAAAAATGGAGCTGGCTTGCTTTAGTGTTGTTAATTAGTGTGACATCTGCGAGCTTGTTAGCTTTTTTCAGTAACATGACTCCTGAATGGATTGTCGAACAACAGTTAATGCAAATGGGGGATGTGAGTGCTTCTGAGCGTGCAGCAGCAACAGAAGCTTTGGAGTTAACAGCGGAATACACAGGAGTTATTGGGGCTGTTTTTACTGTGATTGCACAGGTAATCATGATTTCGATTTTAGCCGGTTTTTACTTAGCCATCGGTAAGTTTGCTGCCAAACAATCCCCACAGTATAGCTACGGTGACTGGTTTAGTTTTGCTATTTGGACTCAAATGCCAGCATTAATAAATATGATCGGGTTTACTATTTTATTTACAACCGCTGCTGTATCAGACTTACCGTTAACATTAACGAACTATGCATCATTAAATCAGTTGGTATTAAATCTAGCCCCAACAGAAGCTCTATATACATGGGCTGAATCGATTAATATTTTCTCTGTTTGGTCAATCATCATTGCAATGATTGGTTTACAACATTGCTGCAAAATGACTACGGTTAAGGCTTTTACCTTCGCTACATTACCTTATATTACCGTTTTTGGTAGCTGGTTCATTTTAGCGTAATTGAAAAGGCTAGCAGACTTATTTTTGCTAGCCTTTTTATAATTAACTCTAGCTTATTTGAGTAAATCTTATGAAAAAAGTTATCATTTTTGCATTGATTATTGTCGGTGTTGTAGCACTTGTTAGTTGGAATAAGAGTAAAAGCACGCAGAATAAAGTTGTCGTCAATAGCGAGCAAGTTAGTGAACAAGTGCTCGCCGATAGTATTTTGGCATCAGGAAATTTAGTCTTTAATACTCAGATTCAAATTCGCTCTGAAGTGACCGGAATCGTGACCCAAGTGTTGGTCGAAGAGGGGGAGTATGTAAAGCAGGGGCAAATATTAATGCAACTAGACCAAACGGCATTTGCTGCTGATGTTGCGAATAATCAAGCAGCGGTCAATGCACAAAAAATTCAGATTGAGTTTGTGACTGAGCAATATCAAGAAAAGTTACGTCAGTTTGAATTGAAAGAAACATTGTTTCAACAGAAGCTATTGGGTCTCGATGAATTTGAACGTTTTCAGAGCCAATTAACCATTGCTCAAATAAATGTCAAAGCTGCAAACGAACGTTTAAATCAACATTTAGCTTCGTTAGCATTTGCTAAAGATCGATTAAATAAGACTACGTTTAGAGCATCTATGCCCGGTTTAATTGCTGCTGTTGATGTTAAACCAGGTGAAACAGTTATTGCGGGAACGACAAATATTGTTGGCTCAGCCCTGATGACTTTAGCTGATCCTGAGACTATTTTAGCCGAGCTTCGTGTAGATGAAGCTGATATTGCTACGGTTAAACCCGGAATGGCTGTAGAGGTGTTTTCAGCTGCAAATCCTAAGCAAGCACTAACTGGAGAGGTCACAAGTATAGGGACTTCTGCACGTTCTTCAAGGCAAGGGTTAGGGTTGTATTTTCGGGTCAAAGTATTGTTAAGCAGCACAGAAAAGCTCTTTCCCGGCATGAGCTGTCGTGCTGAAATAATAACAACAAAAACAGGGAATGCATTGAGTGTTCCTATCTCTGCGATTCAACAAGATCAAGGGGAAAGCTATGTTTGGCGCATTGAGAACGAGAAAGCGGTTAAACAAGTTGTAACAGTGGGACTTGCAACAGATACAAGACAGCAAGTTTTTTCTGGTTTAAATAAAGAGCATGTCGTGATTACCGGGCCAAGCAGAGTTGTTAATCAGCTAAAAGAGGGCAGTCAAGTGTCCCAAAAGGAGAGCTAATCATGATGACTCCGGTAATTCAGCTTAACCAAATTACGAAAAGTTACCCTATGGCAGAGCAAGATTATTTAGCGTTATCGAAGGTAGATTTAGCCATCGAGAAAAATGATTACGTGGCGATTACCGGACCGTCAGGATCTGGTAAGTCAACTTTGATGAATATTTTGGGCTGTTTAGATCAACCAACATCGGGCGAATATTGGTTAGAGCAACAAAATGTTGCTGAACAAAATGAGGCAACACTTGCAGAAATAAGAAATAAAGGTGTGGGCTTCATTTTTCAAAGCTTTAATTTATTACCGCGGGTTAGTGTATTACATAACGTGATGCAGCCATTGGTTTTTCGTTTTATGCCAAGTGCTCAGCGTAAGCAAAAGGCATTTGAAGCGCTTGAACGAGTTGGCTTAGCTGACAAGGTTAATAGCTTTCCAAATCAGCTCTCAGGTGGTCAGCGACAACGAGTTGCTATTGCTCGGGCGCTCGTGACTAACCCTGCAATAATATTAGGGGATGAGCCGACCGGCAATCTCGATAGTAAAACGACAAAGGACATTATGGCGTTATTTGATGAGCTACATCAACAGGGACATACTATCGTTTTAGTTACTCATGAAGCGGAGATCGCCGCACATTGTCATCGCGTCATTCGACTCGTGGATGGCGAAATAGAGTCTGATATTACTAATGAACAGAGGCGTGCATGTTATGCTTAATACCCTATATTCACTGCTTGAAAGTACTAAAGCAGCCATGCAAGCTGTTGCTGCTCACGGGATGCGTAGTGCGTTAACAACCTTAGGTATTATTATTGGTGTTGCAGCGGTGATTACCGTTGTTGCGGTGATGGAAAGTTTGAGTAGTAACATTACCGAACAGCTTGATGATTTAGGTAGTGATATGGTGACCTTAAGAGCATTTACTAATGCGGAACAGGAGATGTTGGGTTTTAGTAATAAAATAAGTTATGAAGACTTCCTGTTGCTCAAAGGTAAAGTGAATAATGTCAGTGATATGACTGCGACAATGCGCGCATTTAGTTTAGGTTCAAGCGTGCAATTTGGTCGTAATACCACCCAAACTCAAATTATCGGTACAGATAGTAGTTACCAACGAGTGATTCATGTTTATCCTGAGTTGGGCCGGTTTTTATCTGAAAGTGATGATTTAAAACGCCGCCGTGTTGCATTTATCGGTAGTTCGGTGATGAAGAAGCTCAAGATGCCGGATAATCCCGTTGGCGAGTTTATTAATCTAAGTGGTGACTGGTTTCGAGTTATCGGGGTCGCAGAGACTCGAGGCAGTTTATTTGGGTTCGACCAAGACAACTATATTATAGCTCCATTTAGTACGATCAAATCACTTAACGGTAGTCAAGTGACTGATAATATTGATATTATGTTTAGGCCTGAGCAAGGGGCATCATTAAGCGATATTAAAGAGCAAATGAGCCGTTTATTACGGCAAAAACATAAATTAAGTGGTGATGACCCTGATCATTTTGAATTTGTAACCGCTGAAAAAACCAAGCAACAATTTGAGAGCATTACCACATCAGTGACATTAGTGGCTTCTGGGGTCGTGGGGATAAGCCTCTTAGTAGGCGGTATTGGGATTATGAATATTATGTTAGTGTCTGTGACAGAGCGAACGAAAGAGATTGGTATTGCAAAAGCGCTCGGGGCGACGCCGCAATTTATTTTATTTCAATTTTTAATTGAAGCTCTTATTCTATCCTTATTGGGTGGTATTATCGGTCTATTGTTGGGCTATGGTCTAGCCGCATTAGTTGCGATGATGATGCCTGGTTCTGCAGGTGTTATGGTTCCGATGTGGGCCATAGGGCTGTCTTTTGGGTTTACCACCGCTATTGGTGTTATCTTTGGCCTCGCACCAGCAGTTAAGGCCGCACAATTAAATCCCGTTGATGCATTAAGGTATGAATAATAAACATAATGAATAATCTCACTCGCCACATTATAAATACGAGTCTTTCGACTAAGAAGAGTTATAGGATAGTTACGCTGATCACCGCAATTTTATTCTTTGCGTTTCACTTCTCAGTGTTTTCAGTATTTGTTTCTGACTCCGTTAGCATTAAGCATGTAACGTTTAGAGTGTTAGCTGAGGTATTTCTCTTTGTTGTTGTTTGTCACTTTTTTATTCGTACATACCTAAAAATAAAAGTTATTCATTATACTCTATCGTGGGGAGTAATTTGGCCTTTATTAACATATTTGGCTTTAGTTTCAGCTGTTTATTTAGGGTTGTCTGTATTGTTGAGCAAAGTTGAAGTTTTTAAATTTTCAGATGTTAGTGAGATGCAATTTATTAATGATGATGGGGCCTTAGATTTTAAGTTATCTCAATTTGATGCTTACATCATCGCCTTTTTTAATTGTTACTCGATCTTGTTTGTATGGTCGGTAGTGTATCTATTTTGGCTACAACATCTATCTCGAGTTAAGATGAAAAAGCAGATGCATCAGGCTCAAATTCAGCAATTAACCAATCAACTAAATCCTCACTTCTTATTTAATGCATTTAACAGTATCCGTGCGCTTATATATGAAGATCAAGATAAAGCTGCCGATACGGTAACTCAGCTTTCTGAGTTATTTCGTACTCACTTGCAGGCTCACCTAAAGGCGCAGTCAACATTAGCTGACGAGTGGCAAGTAGCAACTCGCTATTTAGCTATTGAGTCTATTCGTTTAGAAGAGCGGCTAAGGTTATCAGTTGAGCTAGATGATGAATTATTACAACAAAACATGCCAACGCTAACATTATTAACGTTAGTTGAAAATGCGATTAAGCATGGTGTTTCTCCAAATAGTGAAGGGGGAACAATTAGTGTTGTTGCTGCAAAAGAGTCGTCATCTAAATGGCGCTTAAGTGTGATTAATAGTGTGAAAGCTCAATCACAAGCTGATGGTACACAAACAGGGATTGTGAATATAAAAAAGCGTCTGACCTTGATGTTTGGCAGTGCCTTTACTTGGCAGCAAACACAACAAGATAATCAATTTATTGTAGGAATGGAGTTACCACTTGATAAAAGTTCTAATCGTTGATGACGAGCGTCTTGCGCGAGTTGAGTTAAAAAGATTATTAAGTACGTGTGAAGGTGTGGAGGTCATTGCTGAAGCTAAAAATGGTCAACAAGCGATCGATTTATTACAACAACATAGTATTGATTTAGTATTTCTAGACATTCAAATGCCTGAGATGACCGGCCTTGAGCTAGCTCAGTATATTGATTCTAATATTCAATTTATATTTTGCACGGCGTTTAATCAACATGCAGTAGATGCATTTGAGTTGAATGCCGCTGACTATATCGTGAAACCGATCAATCGTGAGCGATTACAACAAAGTTTAACCCGCGTTCAACAAACTGCACTTATCGCTACGACTGTTGAACAGCCTGAAAAGGAGTTGATTAGTTATTTACCCGACAACCATGGCTTACTATTAAAATTTGGCGATAGTAGTAAAATTATCCGTTTGCAGGAAGTTGAACGTTTCGAGTCAGTGGGAAACCACGTCGCTGTATTTACTGAGCAGGGGAAATCCTATATTCACTCATCATTAACGAAGGTCGAAAAAAGGCTAGATCCCGCATTGTTTTTTAAAGCCAGTCGAGGCGAAGTTATTCGGATTGATAGTATTGCTAAAATAGAAGATGGGCTGGCTACAGGTAGTTTATTAGCAATAATGACCTCTGGTCATCAAGTGGATGTCAGCCGACGTCAAGCGCAGGCATTGAAACAGCTTTTTAATGTGTGGTAAAACTCTCGTCCCTATAAATTAAAGTCAATTTCTTGATTAATTAAGTCTTATGTTCATACTTAAGTATGAATTGTCTTTATAGGTGTGTTTTCTTGACCTATGATACTGTTATATTCAACTTTTCTAAATCAAATAGATCTGGGTTATTTGATGTAGATTGTTCGTACAGGGATGTTCTTAGTCAAAGTTAAACAAACGCTTACTGTTTGTTTTCTTAGTGTCGTAATTAAGGTCAAACTCCATGAATATTGAAAACCTATCTGTATCTAAAAAGTTGGCAATCGTACCTGCTGTGATGATTGTTATCTTGATTGCAATTTCTGTTACTAGTTCGAATTTATTATCAAGCCTAGCAAACGATATGAGAACCATTTCATTTGATTTGGCTCCTGATACAGAGCTTGCTGCCGACATCACTGACAGCGTCTATAGTCTGCGCTTAACAGTAAAGAATTATATAAAAACGGGCAAAGAGTCTTTCGTTGATGAGTTTTCTAATAAAGCCAAATTTTGGGATGAAGGTATGAAAAAAACGTTTCAGGAAATTCAAAATCCTGATCGCGTTAAAATCCTCAAATTTGTTGAAGAGAGAAAGTCTACATACACCTCTATATTTACTAATGTCGTGGTAAAAAATCAGCGTTTAAGAAATGAACTGGTCAATGGAATCTTAAATAAGTCAGGACCACAGATCGAGCGTAAGCTAACGCAAGTAATGGATACTGCAGAAAAGGATGGTGACGTTACAGCTGCTTACCATGCGGGTAAGGCTATTCGTGCACTATTGTTAGGACGGCTGTATGTTAGTAAATTCCTTGTAGAGAACCAGCCTGAGCAAGTAACACGATTTAATAAAGAACTCGATGCGTCCTTATACGAAATCGATTATCTTATGGATAACTTAGAAAACCCAACACGACGCCAATTGACAACCGATGCTAAAGCATTAATCACAGATTATATTAGCGCTGCAAACAAAACTAGTGAGCTCATCTATTCTCGTAATAAGGGAATTAAAGAGCTTGATACCATCGGACCTATTGTTGCTGAAAATATTGCAAAACTAAGAGAGTCCATTTCTGGTTCAATGAAAGAAGCAGCAAATACGGCTAATAGCAATACTGAGACCGCATCGAACATGTTATTTATCTTTGCTGCTATTGCTGTCATTGTTGGTGTAATCGTATCATTCTTTATTACACGTGCTATCACCTCGAAGTTATTTGAAACCAACGCTGTGTTATCTGATATTGCGCAGGGAGAAGGTGACTTAACGATTAGAATCCCATCATCTGGAACGGATGAATTGGCTCAACTTGCTGACAATTACAATATTTTTGCAGAAAAGATGCAGCAAACTGTGTTGAAAGTTAATTCTGCAATTAGTAGTTTATTAAGCTCCTCGGCATCTTTAATTGATAAAGCAAATAGCGCACAGAACGAAGTTAGAGAACAGCAAACTCAAGCGCAACAAGCAGCGTCTTGTATGACTGAAATGTCTGCAAGTGCTCAAGAGGTCAGCTCTAGCGCAACTCAAGCGGCAGAGTTATCAGTATCAACTGCTGAAGCGGCTTCTCAAGGTAGTAATGTGGTGGTTGCTGCAGCAAGTTCAATGCAAGATCTATCGAACCAAATTACTGAGGCTAGTACAATTGTTGATGCGGTCTGTGCTGATAGTGAAAAAATAGGTACTGTGCTTGATGTTATACGTAGTATTGCCGAGCAAACAAACTTACTTGCCTTAAATGCTGCGATTGAAGCCGCACGAGCTGGTGAGCAAGGTCGTGGTTTTGCTGTTGTGGCCGATGAGGTCCGCTCACTCGCATCGCGTACTCAGGAATCAACGGAAGAGATACAAAATATTATTGTTAGCTTGCAACAACGCTCAGAGCAAGCGAGTCAAGAAATGACGAAGAGTAAGTCAAATGCAGAACAGACTGCTGAGCAAGTGCAGTCAGCTGAACAAGCATTGATATCGATAGATCGCTTCATTGTGGAAATTAATGATGCAATTGGTTTAATTTCTAATGCAGCTAATGAACAAGCTATCGCATCAAATGAAGTCAGCTCAAATGTGAACTCTATGTCTGAAATTTCAGATCGTACATTAGAGCAGTCACTAGAAACAACTAACTCGGCAGAAGAGCTTAACCATTTAGGAAATGATGTTAATAAGCTACTGAGCCAGTTTAAAGTTTAAAAAGCAACGTTATGATATTAAAAAAGCAACCTTATAAGGTTAATGCCGATCAGTTAAGTAA
>PIZK01000024.1 GCA_002835545.1 Alteromonadales bacterium alter-6D02 | reverse complement strand
AGTGTTATTAGACCAGAATAGGGAGTCCATATCATTCGTTGGCTAAAGTTGTGAGGAATAGGCTGAGTGAATCTAATGGCACACTCAACCTTTAGGTACTAGAATAATCTTTGAATGAGTTGCTTTGATGCGTAGCTAATTCCAGATTGATTTGAATCACGTAAATAATTATAAAACCAATCAAAAATCAAGCTATTGTTAACTCTATTTAGATAAATTAAATTTTGTATGTTTCTTGCGTATTTGATTGTCGGGTTTCTAATGTTCTCGACTTTCTCTGTTGCTTCTTTTAACTTCTCTTTACTCGCGATAGCTTCTTTATTTTCAAAGTAGTTAGTTATAGAGAAGCTAATCGCTGGTAAACTAGGGATAATTGCTGACAGAATAAATGATTGAAGTGTAAAATCCAGAAAGAAAGCAACTATTAAACTTAATAGAAACACTACGATTGAAATCGAAGAAATAAAGCAAATAAACTTTGTTCGCTGTGAAACATCCCATCCTAAATTTTCTTTTTGGCAAACAAGGATAGCTTTAACTTGATCTATTTGTTCTACATCAGGAGTATACCAATTAGCAAATACAGCTCTAGATTTTCCTTTTTTTGTATATTTATCAGAAGAGTTTTTGATTTCTGATTCGCACGGTTTGCTATCACATAATATATCATTCCATTCTAATTCATAAACTGTACAGTCGAAGTCTTCTTGGATCTTTGCTGCTTTTTGTTTAAGTTTTGATATTTGGGGTTTTAAGTATACCAGCTCAAACATAGTTAAAAGTAAAGCATAGAAAGCAATAGAATCAGTGAGATCAAAATTCCACCCTAACCTGAATGTATCATTAATCAGGAGAGGTTTGACGATAATATTTAGTAATATCATTACAGGAATTGAAAGTACTAAGTATAATCCAAGTCGATTCTTTGCATCGCCATATAATTGGTTTTGAGCTGCAAGTTTATCTATAGCGACATCTGAATTCTGGTTGGTATTAAAATTATTCATCTTTTATCCGTAAGTTGGAAAGTTTAAACCAAAAATACTTCTCCACTTTCCTATAGCGTATGCTGGATTTGAATTTTCACTCTGAGATGCGTCAACCGCTCTAGCATAGTCATCATATGCACGGCTGAAAATAGAATATTTCTCATCATCAGTTAATGTATTGATGTTGCCTTGTATACCTTTAGGGTCAGCAACACTTGAGTAGATATTTTCTTTTATATACTGAAGTAAATATTTAACTTCAATGTCAATCCATTGTGTTGCACTATTATTTTCATAATAATCAAGAATCATGTTCTCAAGTAGATATGAACCCATCGTTGCCATCGTTTGACGTTTATTCCAGTATTTCATAGCTCTTATAGCTTGTAAAACATGACCATCGCGAAGTTGATTTACTCGTGTCGTTCTATTTTTGTCTAACCTTGGGTCTGTTTTTTTCCAGTTCCCATTTCCATCAGGAATTATATAAAAACTTTTGCCGTTGCTATCTTCAGTTGTATAAAAACAGGGGACAATATCAAAATTCCATTCATATGTACTCAATTGAAGCGTTGCCGCTTCTTGATTACGTTTGATTTCTGCTTTTTTGTACTGTGGAATAGCATCTAAATGCTTTACAAATCGATTAACAACTTTAATTGAGCTAAGGTAATCTGCATTTGTTTGCATTAGCTTACTGAATGGTTTGATGTCATCAGGGACATGTATGTAAATGGTATCACTATATTCAGTATATGTGAGCCCTTGAGCTTTCATGCAAACGAGATGATCAATATCATCTAAGTTACGTTTTTTAGTAGATCTTGCAAATGAGCCAAAACCAAAATGTTTTTCTTCATATAAAGCTGGGAAATCATCGTTTTTTCCGGGGAAATTATTAATTTGCTTTATAAGCCAATTTCTACTTGCACGAGCTTTTACTACTTGGTCACTATCTAGATTGACATAGTCTTTCATGAACTTATTGAATGCACTGTTAACCGTTGTTGCCATAGTCGCCCCTCGCTCATATCAAGATTTATATGCATTAAATGAATCTTTATACATATGGGGTTCAATACAGAAAAATCAAGACATAGATCATACAATTAGATTGTTTGGTGTGTTTTGTTGAAATGTTTAGTTTTTTCACTGGAAATCGCCATTTAAAAAAGCAACCAAGGTGATGCGTTACACTCGACAGTTTTGGTTCGGAGTTCGGTGTGCTTTGTTGGTTCAACGTCGCACACATTATTGCAGGCGTTAGCACCAACGATTGAATAGCCAAAACGAGAATCGGTGTGGTCAAGCATCACCTTTTCTACTTTTAAGTGGACTCAATGGGTTGTCCGCTTAATAAAAATATACAAATCAACAATGTTCTCATCTTGCTTATCCATTCTAGGTCTGTTTTGCTTCAGTAACTCCTTTACTCCTAATCTATAATAGATGAGAGTAACTGCCCACAAGAAGAGAATAAAAATTCACAAATCTCACATAAAAACTCACACCGTAGCTCAGGCTACGCAATGGAGCGAAAATTGTACACAAGAAAAAAAATAACAATAATTCAATACGATAGCATTCACACTAATAAGTGCTACGAGTCAGTTACAAAAATGGCTACGAATGAGTTATAAAAAACTAACTCAATTGTAGCAACTTTTGCATACCGAAAGGCTAAACGCATGATTTAAAATAAGTTATATAAATATTTTCAGTTTTTGGAATTGCTACGAACGAGTTAGATATATAACTCATTCGTAGCAACTTTACTAACTCATTCGTAGCAACAATATCAATTATAAATCAATTAATTACCGGTTTTTAACATGTAACTAGTTCGTAGCAGGTTTTCCAAATATAACTCATTCGTAGCAACGTTATACATTAAAATACAGTTACTTATTAATTTAACAGTATATGTAATATCAATGCTCTCTAGAATAGATTTAGAAAGAAAAAAGAAAGAGAAGATTTTTTTAATTTTTAACAACCAAATAAAGGACAAAATATTTTTAATTTTTAAGTTACGCTATTAAGCCACCTGACACAACTAAATATAAAATAGCATTCATGGCATAGCCAAGTACAATAAAGTCGCTAATATTGACTCCTGAGCTCAATAAGACAACAATTAATAACATGAAAGGACTCTAATCTTAAATAAATGGATAAAACTTAGCCTCAACTGATTCTTTTTACATGTCCGACCATACTAAAACCAGAGTAGAGTTTTTTCCTCAAGAGCACACTGATGAGTATATTTTTATGTCATTCACATTTTATGCATAAACATGACGTGCAATAATGCAGCACATAACATTGATAGCTTAACTGATAATTTATTAGCAATTGGCCAATTCACATTCTAATGGTTATCAGCTCATATTTTGGTTTAAGACGTAGAGGACTTGGCTTACCCACTCAATTGAGAGAGATGAGTGACTTTTTATTATAGTTATGCCAAGGCCTTCTGTTAGATACAATCTGAAAGATTAAACAGCATTTTTCAGCATGAAAAACTGCAAAAAAGCGTCTTTGAAAAAGACTATCAAATTGCGACAGTTATCGTAAGCGAAGCTGTAGATGACGAAAGCAGCGAATATGTACAGATTGCTCTGTACTACCCCCACTTTTAGTTTCGCCTTGGCGAAATTTAGATGAGACTTGGCACAAGTTGAGACTAAACCACCCTATTTTCGTCAGAAAATAAATAGCGAGGAAAGATGCAATCAGTATGACACATACGCATCGTCCCTAAGCGGCAAAATGGGGGTAGTACAGAGCGTAGCTCAGTACATATTCGCTTTGGTTTGTCACGCTAGAACGCAGTTCGTCAAGACAGTTCGTTGCAGAGCAACATAAGGACTGACGGGCGTTACAAAGCATATGCTTGAAATACAACGTATTGAGAGTATCAGTCAAAGACTGGATTGATTGCGATAATCATCGCAATATTGAGGCCGAGAGTTTTTTTATCCTTCCTCCATCTCATTCTCGGTATCAAAAGTGGTGTTAATGGCTGGATTTCGTTATGCCATTACCTATTTAAAGTAGTCAACAGCGACACTAATATTACCTTTAAATAGAGAGAGATTATGAACCAGTCCAGCACCACAGATGCTCAACAACACAATGAGCTTTATCAACCCTACCTATCACTAAACATGACTTATGCGCCTGGCGCTAATAGTAATATAACGGGGAAACGCCGACGGCAACTAACAATGATGATAGTAGCTCGCTTTAACATAATATCACCAACGCTTATTATGTGGCTGTATGGAGTATCAAAGCATCAAGCGCTTGAGCACCTAAATAAACTCGTCAAAGAGCAGCTATTAGAGATGATGACAACGTTTCGCTCACCCGATGGCCGTGTTTACGTCCTTAGCTACAATGGTGCACGCTATGCAGAAGAGTTGATGTGTATGTCAGTTTATTTTCGTTCAACGGCTAACCCCGCTTTACAGTTTAATGCTAATAGCGTTCATCACGATTTAATCGCAATATACTGCTGCTTGCGAGGGGTTAAAAACCAGCTAGGTTTATCAATGTGGAACGGCATCATCACTGAGCCAGAATTTAAGCGCTTATTTAAAAGCAATGCTGTTCGAAATGTCGACGGGTTAGTGATGGAGGCCGACGGCTGTATTGCCGCAATTGAAATAGAACACTCGTTTAAAAACAAGCAAGCGCGAGAAAAGATTTTGCTAAAATGGTTATATGCCCTAAAAGAGGGTTACTATTCAAAAGTATTTCTGTTTTCACAATCACAACACATTTTTGAAGATATCAAACGCTTTCATCGTCAGCTGTTTGATGAGCTACCTTCTCGTTATGATAAAGCCAGCAAAAAACCTTTGCTTAGTGAAGCAGATGTCCTGCTACTCCAGTCTGCTATTATTTACCGAACGAAGTTCTGTGATGAAATTACTGCTTTATTTT
The DNA here is from genome assembly GCA_002835545.1 of Alteromonadales bacterium alter-6D02. GTDB lineage: Bacteria > Pseudomonadota > Gammaproteobacteria > Enterobacterales > Psychrobiaceae > Psychrobium. The sequence continues at coordinate 93,158 of PIZK01000024.1, read as the reverse complement.
ATCGTTAAAAAAAGCACCCTTCTGGGTGCTTAATCGTTATTTACTTTCTCTTTGTTCATGACAAAGACTGACAAATAAAAACAGCAGCGATAAGCCGTAAAACACAAATGAAATAAAAATGAGTTCAATACCTTGATATGCTGTTATCGGTTTTAAGGTGATGACATCTAACATATCAAAGACACCGAATAGTGATAATAAATCCCCAAAAAGTTTTGAAACCATTTTACCTTCTTTCAGCAACATGCTGATTAATAGATGCTTATATGTACTCATGCAAAGACTCCTATAGTTTTGTTCTGCATAAGTAAATAGATAATCCACAGGGGAATTAATGGTTTCGAGCATGAAAAAAGCAGGCGCTATGCGCCTGCTTCTTATTTTTATGGTCTGCTCTGCTATCCGTCAGTCATAACTTCAACGCTTTCGTGAAGTTATCACAGCATGATTCTCTAGTTCACGCTCTCCAAAGTTAATCAATATAACTAACTCTTGGAAACCTGTAGCTGCCAAATTTAATATCCACCCGCTAGGACAGGTAGTCAATCAGCATTTCAGAGGAGCAACGGTTGAGTCATTTAAAATAGTGTGGACTCTATTTTATATAGTCCCTTGGTAAGAAAACTATCTAATAACTCGATAAAACATCATCCAATACCAAAGATTTTTACAAGTACTGTTCAGGCTTTTTCAAATGAAAATTCGAAGCGGGCTTCAATAAAATTTCTATCCCTTCATGTGGGTCAAGTTCGAGCGCTTGGCAAATCGTTACAAACTCATACACATCAAGTTTGCGTTCAAAGCGTTCTATTTTAGAAATATAAGTGTGGTTTGGAAGCGAAAGCTTATCAGCGAGTTGCGGCTGGGTGATTTTTTTAAACTTTCTTTCAGCAGTCAGCCAGCCGATTAATTTCCGATAATTCGGTTCAAATATTGTTTTCATGGTTGAAAACTTTATTTGATTCATTAATATGTTCGAAATTCGATAATAAGTTCGAATTTATTTATATAAGGAAACACAATGAATTTTATCAGGATTACAACTTTAGCTGTCGCTTTACTTGCTAGTGTCGGTTGTAAAACATCTATCGAGCCTAGAACTATCTCATTACAAAATAACATCAAAGAAAGAACATTCGAGTTCAAAAAGTTAAAAGGGGTTGGTAGTAACGTCACCACAACATCATCTGTTAAACGTGCTGTTGCTGACCATATCCGGTCTTTATCTGGGTTTAATAATTGTCGCGGTGAAAAATGCACCAATTACATTTCTCAATCTATCAAAGAGTACTGGGGTACCTCGGTTCACCCTATAAATGATGCGTTTCAGCTCACTTATTACAGTGGTCAGCTTGTATCGGGCAACAGTGATTACCGCTCAGTCATTAATGTAAGCTTTCCATATACCATCACTGAAACAGATAGTGCGATTACTGTAAAACTACTTTCGGCTACATCAGCTGTCGTTAAAACAGTTCGCAACCCTGTATTTATGGAAATACCAGCATTAGTAACTGACGATAGACTGCAACATCATTTAACCAACATCATGGTGAAAGGCGTTCCTGTTATCACAGATATTGTCCGCAAAAAGGGAGAGTTTAATGTCGACTTTGACCCTGAATCAGTGAAAACCAACTTTGTTAGAACGTACAGTAGCATTAACTTTTCTAACGAAACAAACGGAGCTATTTCATCAAGCTACTTTAAACTTTATAAAGACAGCCAAGCAGTTAACACCATGGTTCAAGTTTATCTCTACCGAGGTCAATCAAAAGTGGAATACAAAGTTGACTATGAAGTATCAGTGAAAGGAAATGGTACTACTGACTATGATGATGGAGCCTTACTAAGTGAGGCCGCAATTCGATTAGAAGAGGTTGCAAAAAGTTAAGCTGCTTTTCTACACCTTAATATAAAGTAATAAATACGTTAGAAGTACGTATTACTCCAGGGAGGAGCAATTGCCCTCCCTTTCTATCTAACATCAACAAACAACACACACTCAAAGACAGAAAAAGCGAGCCAGCGGCTCGCTAATCATTATGCATCTCCTAAAATACTAAACCAACGCAATTCTGCTGCTTCAAAATAGTCCCTTGGTTCAAGTAAAAAGATACGCTCAAATTCATCTGCAAATAAAGTACAAAACTCTGTAATGTCATCGATATAAAGCAATAACATCGCAAACATCTCGACACCTTCTAGATAACGACCTGAGAAATCAGGGTGTTCATCTAACATCGCTTTCGAAATGCTAATTCCTAAAACGTTACCGACGTTATCACGATGCAAGTAGATATAACGAGTAAAGTTAAATGCTCTTTCTCCATCATCATTGCCCTTGATATCAGCAAGTAACAATATAGTTGAATCGTCATTATCCCAGATACTTTTACTAGCTCTTTTATATTTACGAATGAATGTTGTTTTTGTGTGTGTCACATTAATGTTCCTGCTTAGTTTGTCTTCAAAACTAAGTAGAAACACAAGAGGGAAATTATGACGCATTGGCCTAAAAATCAAATTTTAATTGCTCAATGTCATCGAGGCACTCATCTATAAACTCATCATCAATCATTAGCTGTTGTTCATTGACCAAACAAGCAGATTGAATTAATTGCTCGCACACAGCTTTAGCTGCTTGCTGATATGTAACATCATAACCCCAGAATTGAATATCTAGGAGCTCTTGCCAAACTTTTTCAAAATTATAATTGTTAGTATTTAATTGCAGCGAATTAATAGCGTGCTCGCTATGCACTATGGCATTACCAACGTCATTTGATAATTCGATTAAATCAAGTGCAGATACATACTGTTTCATAAAACTTCCTTGTAGTTAATTATTTTTAACTACTTAAGTACAAGGTGTGTAAATTATTGCAGTTAAGAAGCAATAATTTAGTACATATGGCGGTTTCATTATTGACTAATAAAGGAGGGATTATTTTTGTATTATCAAACGTAGTTTTTAAAATAAAAAATGGTGAGCCTAAGGCTCACCAAATATTGCGCGATTAAGTCACTAGAAAGGTGACTGTTTCGCTTTTCGCGCCGGAACAGCCCTGCAATGACAACTCTTCAAGGCTTTCTATATACTCATCAAATAATGATGAATAAGCTTGGGCCGTCGCTGAAACCAACTCCCTGACAACTTTCATTATTGCTTCTCGTTGCTGTGGCAATAAGTAAGCAAGGTCATGTTGAATAATTTCAGCATAAACAAAGTCGTCGTAACGACCGAACTCTCCCACCGCTAATGAATCGATTTTATCTTCATTGTTATATAAAGAAATAGTTAACGCTTCTAGCAGCTGAATCATTTGCTCTGTTTTTAACGAATAAGTTTTTACTTGCATAGTGTTCTTCCTGTTTTTATGGACTCAAAATTACATAGAAACGATGGGAGGAAACTAAGCTCTATTTGCTAAACATTATCCAAAGCATTCAAGAATGGTTATTTTTTAAACGCCGGTGTTATGTAAAAGAACTAATTGCGACAAAGCAGGCGATCACCGCCTAAAACTACGTGACTATATAAATTTTTACCTGCTAATATTTCTCTGTCTGTTGCACCCAGATAGGTTCAACTGAAAAATCCCTTATAAATTAAAATAGCTTGAATCATCTCAGATGATGAGATATTCAGAGTTATTTTACTAACACGCGAGAGTGATTATGCTTATAGAGTCGTGTGTAGAACTCATTGATTAGAGACAATATGCAAAAATTCATAACTGCTGATGAAGCTTGTGAAATTCTAAAGGTCAGCCGAAAAACATTATGGGTTTATGTCAATGAACATAGACATCGTAAAGCACTGACGACTTATAGAATCTCACATAAAAAGCTTCTCTTTTGTAAACAGTCGGTTTTCAACTTTATCGAGAAGTGTAAGTCTATTTAAACGTTTCCCTAGGAGCAAGCCATTTACTCAAGGGGCGAAAGGAGAGGTAAATTATGATTAAATTAACGGCACTGAGGTTAGAAGCCTTGCAAGATAGTTGGGAAGATAGAGTGAGGTCATCATTCTTGATTCATACTAGAGGACAAGCCTACAGAGAAGATATAGAGGCATGCATATTTGAGGATGATATTGCGGATATTTTCCTTGCTGATGTAAAAGAAGTGTATGATACATCTGACTTTTATGACTTTGACATGATTGATTGGATTCGAGAATTGCAGCATGAAGCAATAACCGATACTCCTTTGATTGCTGTATCTTTAGAGGAATTTATTTTTGATAAATATAATGACTCTCAAACTGAGTTTGCCATCGCTCAGGGCTTAAAGAGACAGCAAGTAACTAAATGGTTAAACGAAAGTTGTGTAGTTATAGAAGATCTGCTTTATTGCAAAAGAAAAGAACTTATTTGAATAGACCTTAGCTTGAACGGTCAGTTTCAACTTATTATAGGACTCAATCAAATTTAACAGTCGCACATGTACCAATAGCAGAAGAGATGGCGGTAGCACACACCTAAGTATATTAAAAAACAGCAGAATAGACTTTGTAGTCAAAGAAGCCATAGCAATCAAGTTAAACTGATGCTTGCGAGTCAAACATCTCAATATAAATTGAACTTTATGCTCCGAATCTAAGATTCGCGAGCATAAAGTTAACGTGATTTATTCCTAATTAAGAAAGACTATAACGCCTGTGGAATTTATCGAACCATCACTAGTTGTATATCTAATGTAAAGAACCAACTCTTGAGGGATCTCATGAACCAACTCAGTCATATCTATATAATTTTTACCATCAGGCAGTGAACACATTACCTCTACATAACTTGCGTCGACCTCACAAGTGAGCTTATTAACCCCTCTAGAGATTGAGCCGAGCTTTATCGCTCCAATTTCATCCTCATGAACAAATGTTTGCTTTTCTTTCGTCACTAAATACAAATCAACATCCGAGCTGATACCCTTCCACTTAATATCAAGCACCCCGCTACCTGGAGACAAGTTTACCTCCTCTAATGTTTTAGCGTTATTAACATTGTTCACTATTAAAGTAGGTTCGGGCTCAGAACTGCCACACCCTTGCAGTATTAGTACAAGGCATATTAGTAAATATTTCATAAATCTCCTAAGAGTTAAGTTTAATGTTCTTTGATAATTAGATCTATTTCAGCCGAATTATCATGTTGATATACAGACAAAGCCAACTTTGCCCATGGGGAATGATACGTTAGCTTACTAACCACTTGATGCAAATCACCCGAAGAAAGCCCTTCTAGCTTAACGTTACACTTATCATCGAAACATGTTGATTCGATATTAGAGAACTCTAGTCCATCAAAAAGATTATACAGATCATTATCTATATCATATGTTCCTTCATTCTTAAGAGCAGTATTAACAATTTCAGTCGTTGTTTGGATGTACCTATCAAGATCAACTTTTCTATCGCTTGCTGACTCATCAGATGCATCAATTTCGGGTTTAACACTATCATTTAATTGCTTATGATGAGGAAAAAGAGATCTGTTGGGCGACGCTAAATACTGCTCCCCATCAACCTTAAGTTCGCGACTAGACAAAGATGGGTTACTAGGATCTGTAAGCACAACTTCAACCTCTTCTTCCTTTAATGAATAATAAATAACAACAAAAGCAAAGGCGAGCATAGGTAAGTAGAGTATTTTTTTCATAACAGTTACCAGAACAACGGCAACCATGGGTTGCCGTTCTTCATACTACTCCACAAAATGGTAGAAACTTAGAGTACTATTTTTAGGCAAACTACACGCCATATAATACATAGCCTTGTCATGATTAGAGTCTAGATCCTTCTCAATGCTAGTATAAAAATTAGTACCAGAGAAAATCATTTTATTAGCTCCTGCAACAACATTCCCATATGGGTCTTCCGTCATACCTCGACACGTACCATTGTTATTATAATTTCCAATGACCCATAAGTCGTTAATTGACTGCTGGCTCGTATCATCCTTGACAATTGGACAAAGAATATCAATGGATGAGGAACCAGTATTCTTTAGACGTCCGTCAGTGCGGTCTAAATTCACCCTGTCAGAATAATTAACCGCATCACACATCGAAGCGGGGAAAATCTTCCCATCTTCTGCCATTAAACTACTTGATGTCATTAGAAGAACAAGAGTTATTACCTTTTTCATACTATTCCCCAAACTTATAATTTAGAATTTCGGCTTTTGGTGCCAATGCGCATTTAATACTGTAAGCACTAACCGGCGTGGTAGCATCAACGTTGAACAATACTCTCTCTTGGATACTAGAGTTTTGCCCAATTACCGTTGGATTACTCGGGTAGTTTGTGCCAACTTGCTTAGCAGCAACTGTTGTACATGTAGTATTCCCGTTTGGAGTCCTAACAACAATGCGTGCATAATCTACAGAGTCTTGCGAATCAACGTCCTTTACAATCGGACAAATGACGTCGACAGATTTGGTCGAACTGATATTCGTCAATTGCGAATAAGCTCGGTTTAGATGGACTGAGTCTGAGCCACTGATTGCTTTACACATAGAACCGTTGAATATTTTATAATCTAAAGCATTCACATGAGAAGAGGCACCAACTGACACTAATAATGCTAATAGTAATTTTTTCATAAAGGTTAACCTATTCTGCTGTCATGTAATAATTAAGAGCGCTGCCAGGTGTTAAGTGACAGGTGACGTAGTACGAAGAATCGTCATCATTAGAGTCCGTATCTCTTGATATGCTAGTAACGATGTTACTACCCGGCTGAACGTCCGAAGTTGTAAAATGTTGGATGCTTTTACCAGACGTATCTAAGGTACCACCTGCGCATTTCGCAGTAGCTAAAAATGATGTGTAAAGCGTGACATGATTTAATTTCTGCTCACTAGTCTTATCTTTAACAACAGGACAAAATACATACACTGAAGATGACGAAATGTTTTTAATTTCACCATTAGCTCTCGCTACTTTGTTTTCGTCTGAGGCCAACTGAGTACCGCAAAGAGAACCGTTGTTAATCTTCCAGTCGGCGAGGCTGTTAAATGACAAGAGCGTCATAAACAGTAGAGACCCTACTCTTTTAATCATAATTTTCCTTATGTAGATTCTTGCACAACAAAAGGCTTGAAGTGCTAATTAGTTTGAGGTAGCAATAGGAATACAAGTACGACATAGTGATGGGAGCAATCCTTTGCTGGCGTGTATCCTATGGAATGAAGATAAAGTACACAATTGTACTTAAGACGGAACATTGTGCATATAAGTTACGACTCTTCAGTATGTGTCTAGCTAAAGGCTGCTATTGTTTAATATTCCACGGTAGCAAACTGTCAATGTCTAGTGAGGGTTGGCAGAGTTCATTTAAACAATGGGTAAAATACTCATAAGGTATTAGGCCGTTGGCTTTGGCTATTCCAACAATACTATAAAGGCTAGTACTGTCGATTGTCTCATTAACCATTTGGCTAAATAGCCAGTTTTTACGGCCGATAAAAAGTGGCTTTATAGTGGTTCACCCCGGGTTTTACTCTACCTATCATAACCGACAGTCAATAAAGTGATGATACTAAAACTTCATTTTTACTACCGAACAAAACCATGTAAAGCGAACTACGAAAATAATCATGAATGAGCGTCAGAAACTTGCTCACAACTGCTTGCTAGACGAAGTCAAAACCTACTTTTTGATACTGTAGCTTATATAAAATATCATAAATATACCTTTCCAGATAAAAGCCTTCAAACACATATAGTTGACAGGCTTTTACATGAATTATTTCAGATTCACTTTAAGTGAATCGCTTACCCTCGAAGGGGGAAACTTTGTTTAGGCTGCTTGTGCGTTATTTAAGTATGAATGAATCAACTTCCTCCCTTCACCATTCAAAATTAACTTATTCACTGGTGTTGATATATCAAGGATGTAACTATTGATGAAAGAAGTGTAACCTCTTTTACCTAGCCTAGACCTAATGTACCGTCGTAGCTCATCTTTAGCAGAGTTTTCTCTTTCACGTAGTTCTTTTTTCTTACCCAGCCCTGTTGGGCGAAGCTGGCTATGTGTTAAAGCATTAACCTTTGTAAGTATACTTTCTTCATGCAACCTTAGACCTTCTAACTTCACATCAAACTCCACGTTGAAAAGCTCATCAGAAAAGTCGTAGTGTTCGGCCATATCATCATTTAGCCCATCTTGACTCTTACCACATGCGTGATGCAGAACTAACTTTGAAATGTAAGTGGATTCGCCTAGTGTTTTATTTGCTTTCGTGACAAGAAGCCCTTTAATATTCGATTTAGCAAATTTACGACACATTGTATTAAAAGCTCCATTTCTGCCCTTGATGCTCTGTTCATTCAACGCTCCCCTCACGCAATCTACAGGACTAAAGTCTTTAATCAGCTTATCAAGTGATCTAACAGAAAATGCATCCTTTAAATTCCTAGGTTTAAGAAAAACGTGTTGCTGGTTACAGTTAACTCCCACATTATTACGCCAGTCTCGTTGAAGGTTTAGAATTTTTCTAACTTCATCTGTTACAGGCAAAATAAACTCCCGATTCGCTTTCATTGCATAATCAGGAAACGTAATTTTAGTCGGATAAGTTTCGCAATCCAACCAATCCCATCGCAAATTATGAACATTAATAGGACGAACACCTGTTAGAACCATAAACCTAACGGCATTGACCTGGTGAAGGCTAGTTGCTGCTGCAACATTTGAATATAATTGTGCGATACTATCAAGATCGGTGTAAAGCTTTGTCGCTTTACTTCTATTAACCCTCGACGAAACGTAGTCCACAGCAATCTTTGAAGTAACATTGTTACCATCGGCCAGTTTTGATGCCGCAAACTTCCACAAACGCTTTATCTCATCAGACAGTTCATTAGCATAGTTACCTGTCTCGCTGGCAATAATGTTATCTAGAACATTCTCAACATCAATGATTTTTACATTAGCGAAAACATCTTTTTCACGAAAATAGTAGCGAAGCTTCTTAGTCCTACTGAGATAAGTTTTTATTGTACTGTCTTTAAGCTTTCCATTTTTGTTTCTTCGCTTTCTATCTTCCTCAAACAAATCTATTGCATGATGTACAGTCTTCAGAGAAACATCTCCCTTCCACATCGAAGTAGCAATGTCTCTAGCTACTCTCGGCTGTAACTCAGGATAAACACCTAATTTTGATGTCTTTATGCCTGTTTTATTACCAAAGTGCGTTCTGAATGTCGCCTCACCTTTTTTGTTAAAAACAATTCGAAGGTGGTTAGTTATTTCGTACTTCGAAATGTTAGGTTTTCCTGTGAATGCCAAGATTGTTTTCGCGGCAGTAACACAAGATTTTATGTGTGAGCTTGAATAAGGTGGTTCAAATGACTCCCACTTTGAGATTGCATCGTCATATTCGGCTTTACTTGGCTTTTTTTGGGTTGACTTCATTATGTACATAGTCCTAAAAGGCAGGTGCAATAAAGCTTTCCTGTTAATATTTAATTTAATACACAAAACACACCAAGAATGTTAGTCAAAAACCAATACACGAAATACCACAATTTTTTGTGTTACTCATTTGTGTTACGGCTATGGTATAATCAACGAAATTTATTGAAACGAACGTAAGCTATTGTAACGTATTTCCTATTACGTCAAATACGCTGTACCCCTTGTTCTATTTGACTTTAGCCAGGAAAATCAAACACATGGCACTATTAATCAAAGACAACTGCATCAACTGTGATATGTGTGATCCAGAATGCCCAAACCAAGCGATTAGTTACGGTAAAAAAATATACGAAATAGATCCCGACCTATGTACCGAGTGTGTCGGTCATTATGATAAACCAACCTGCATTGCAGTCTGTCCAATCGACTGCATTATCATCGACCCGAAACATCAAGAAAGCCAAGACCAACTGTATGACAAATATGTAATGATCCATCACAGTGACCAAATCTAATCTAAGCATGAAAAAACTTAGCTAAAAGGCTAAATAAAAAGGCTATTTACCCTGTTTACTTTTGAGATGATTAAGTTACACTCAAATTGCTGCTAAATTCAACAACCTGTTTATTAAACACACTTTATATATCTAATTCTTAATACAAGTGATGATTTTTTATTCAGTGATTTTAGCTAGTGCATGATGCATTTGTTGCACCGAATTATCATAATAAAACAATGGAGAATGGCTAATATGGCTACTACAACAGGTCGCGTAAAATGGTTCAATGAGAAAAAAGGTTTTGGTTTCATTGAAAGGCCGGGCGGCTCAGATGTTTTCGTTCATTTTAGAGCAATACAAGGTGATGGCTTCAAAACCCTAAACGATGGGCAAGAAGTACAATTTGAAGTTGAAGACGGTCAAAAAGGTCCTCAAGCTTTAAATGTAATAGCGATCTAAAAATTCTACAGGTTGTCACATAGGCAACCTGTTCCTTCAGTGTCCGATATAACCTAAAAAACAACACAGTCTCACTGATCTTCTCTTACGTAAAACCTAAAAAAAACTTCCATCTTCGACTATTGTTAACGATACACAACGCGTGTTTTTTGTTGACTTTTGCGCCAAAATCCCTAGAATTTAGCGCCTTTTTACGATTTACCTCTTATCGTTTAATTAAAACGATAGTAACCCTAACCTATAAGAACTCTTATGTTGAAGCTACATATTAATAAAGTCGTTAGTCTTAAGGCCGATGTGCTTTCAGGACTAACCGTTGCACTTGCATTAGTACCAGAGGCCGTTGCGTTCGCTTTTGTTGCTAATGTTGAACCTTTAGTTGGTCTCTACGCCGCATTTATCGTCGGCTTGATTACGGCGATCTTTGGTGGCCGCCCAGGCATGATCTCAGGTGCAACAGGTGCCCTTGCTGTAGTGATGGTAGCATTGGTTGTAGACCATGGTGTTGAGTACCTCTTTGCTACCGTAGTATTAATGGGAATAATCCAAATTCTTGCCGGAGTCTTTAAGCTCGGAAAGTTTATTCGGATGGTACCGCATCCAGTGATGTTAGGGTTCGTAAATGGCTTAGCCATTGTGATTTTCCTAGCACAATTAGGTCAGTTTAAAGAACCTGACGCTAATGGTGTGATGCAGTGGATGCAAGGTGAAACCTTATGGATGATGCTGGGTTTAGTCGCAGTGACAATGCTAATCATTCACTTCCTACCAAAAATCACTACCGCTGTGCCATCAGCATTAGCCGCAATTGTGATTGTTTCGCTAGCAACCATAGGTTTAAACCTTGATACAAAAGTCGTCGGTGATGTTGCTTCTATCGCTGGTGAGTTACCAAAATTCCATATCCCAATGGTGCCATTTACGTGGGAAACGTTCATGATCATCTTGCCATACTCGCTAATTTTAGCTGCCATTGGTTTGATTGAATCACTACTTACCTTAACCTTGATTGATGAATTAACTCAGACACGTGGTAAAGGTAACAAAGAATGTATCGCCCAAGGCCTTGCTAATACCACAACCGGTTTCTTCGGTGGTATGGGTGGTTGTGCAATGATTGGTCAGTCAATGATTAACGTAAACTCAGGTGGACGTGGCAGAGCGTCAGGCATCACAGCCGCGCTTGCATTATTGGGCTTTATCTTGTTCGCGTCAGGCTTAATCGAGCAAATACCTATTGCAGCACTTATTGGGGTAATGTTTATTGTCGTTATCGCGACATTTGAATGGTCAAGCTTTAAAGCAATTAAGAAAATTCCTCGATCTGATGCATTCATTTTAGTATTAGTGTCAGGTGTCACAGTAGCTACTGATCTAGCCATCGCTGTTATTGTAGGTGTGATTGTGTCTGCCCTAGTCTTTGCATGGCAACATGCGAAACACGTCATGGTTAAACGCTCAGTTGATGAAAATGAGTGGACTGTGTATGAAGTCGAAGGCCCGTTGTTTTTCGGTGCTATTAGCTCATTCAAAGAACAGTTTAATTACGATGGCGACGCTGATGATATTATTATCGATTTCAAAAACTCGCGTGTTTATGATCACTCAGGTGTAGAAGCAATTGATGCGATTGCCGAGCGTTACGTCAATCTAGGTAAGAAGTTACATTTACGTCACCTGAGCCCAGAATGTAAAAACTTACTGCAAAAAGCCAGTGACTTAGTTGAAGTAAACGTAATGGAAGATCCTGATTACCACGTAGCTAGTGACAAGCTCGCTTAATCATAAGATTAATTAAGCGCTGGCGAGCACTTTGCCAGCGCTTTTCATATTAAACCATGCCCCAATTATCACCTGACCTTCAACAGCAGCTATCAACACGAGTCGAGCAGTGTTATCAACTCGTTGAAAGAAAGCTAGGCCGTAAATTCCCTCGTCCACAAGTGTTAACAAATCAACGTGGTCGTATTGCAGGGTGCGCTTTATTACAAAAAAATACGTTACGGTTCCACCCTCTCATTTATCAACAAAACCAAGCTCACTTCCTAGAGCACGTCGTTGCTCATGAAATTGCCCATCTTGTAGTGTGGCAATGTTATGGTAAAACGCCACCTCATGGTAAACACTGGCAGTGGGTGATGAATGATATCTTTAATTTACCAGCCCTTCGCACACACCAATATAACACTGATAATATCGGTATACGTACTGTTCGCTACCGTTGTTTATGCGCTGAAATACCGTTAAGTATGAATCGTCACAACAAGGTCATTAAGGGTGCAGTGTATTGTTGCAAACGTTGTAAATCACCCCTAAAAGAAATTACTGAAATGTAAACATAATTTAATAGAAGCTATCATAAATAGCGCGTTGACAAATAAAAGCACCAACTCTTGCCAAAACTCACAAACAAACGTTAGAATCCGCGGGGAAAATTAACCCGTAAATAAATAGCAGTCCATTTAATGACCAGACAACTCTTCTTAAACATATTTTGTACTTCATTGCTTCTTTTAACGATGCACAGCCAAGTCAATGCTGGCCATATTAATTTTTCAAAAGCAAAAAAAATTGCCAACAAACTGCATCAAGCCAGTGATACTAGCTTTTATTGTGGCTGCGACATCTATCGTCAAGGTAAAAAGCTTCGTCCAGACCTTGCCAGTTGTGGTTATGAATACCGAAAACAGTTAAAACGAGCAAGCAGAATTGAATGGGAGCATATTGTACCTGCGTGGGAATTTGGCCATCAACGCCAATGTTGGCAACAAGGTCGACGAAAAGCTTGTACTAAAAATGATAAGACCTTCCAAAAAATGGAAGGCGACCTACATAATTTAGTCGCCGCAATTGGTGAAGTTAATGGGGATCGATCTAATTACCGCTTTAGCCAATGGAATGGTGCTGCTTACCAATATGGCCAATGTGATGTAGTCGTTGATTTTAAAGGGCGAAAGACGCAACCGCCAGCACATCGTCGAGGAGATATTGCGAGGATTTATTTCTATTTCCAGCAGCAGTATCAGTTACAATTATCACGTTCTCAGCAGCGCCTGTTTAACGCTTGGGATAAACAAGACCCAGTCACTGCCGCAGAGTGTTTACGAGATAGTCGAATTGCCAATATTCAAGGTAATTCAAACCCATTTGTGAAGCGGCGCTGCGCAACGCAGCGCTTACAATAACCTTTAGGACAATTGCTTAGTGAAGAAGGCTGTAAAGTTTGCGGCGGTAGCTAGAGGCCAGTGGATCACCTACCGGTAAACTCGCAATAATATCCAGGTAATGCTTTTTGGCATCTTCAAAGTCAAGTTGTGACATTAAAATGCTAAACAATAGTTCCAGTGCTTGCTCGGTTTTATTGGCCTGGCTATATGTGACTGCGAGTTGTAATTTAATATGAGGGTCATCGGGCTTTTGAACTAACTGTTGCTCAAGAGCAAGTATCTCAGGTGACTCCCCAGCCTTTTGGGCAAGCTCAAGTAAAGAAACTAAGCGCTGATAGTTAGCATTTTTATCTTCTAGAGCAAAACTTGCAAGTAACTCTTCCGCTGGCGCTAACTGACCTAATTTGATTAACACCTCGACATAGCAGCTGACAATATCGATACGTTGGCTGTCGAGCTCATAAGCTTGTTTAATTAATAAAAACGCTTGATTAATATCCGCAGACTCATCCAACAACATCGCACTCGCTTGAATTAACAAGTCATCTTCTGGCTTGGGTAAGTACTTCGATAACATTTCTTGAACTTTATCCATAGGCAGAACACCGACTAAGCCATCAATAGGCTGACCAGCACGGATCAAAACCAATGTCGGCACAGAAGAAACGCCAAACTGCTGAGTAATTTGAGGCTGCTCATCACAGTTCACTCTTGCCAGAACAATGGCAGGGGTTTGCGAGGCCAGTTGTATGAGTTGAGCAGACATCGGCTTTCCTGCTTCATCTCTTGGTGAATACAGTTCCACTAGGATTAATTGCTCAGCAGGTTGCTCTAACAAGGTGGCCTGAAAGTTTTCTAAATTTAGATCGACTACATTTGACATGGTCAAGATTCTCTTACGATTGATAATGTATATTTATGGGCAAGTTAATATTTTTCAAGTCGTTAATAATTGTTTTCAAACACTGTATTTAGAATATTAACTCTAGACTACCGTTACCAGAATCAAACTGGTAAGATGTCTTTTTGCATTTTTGGTTTTCACATGAATTTATACCTCCGACTACTTTACCTGCTTCTATGGAAGATACCACGCCACCGAGCTAAGCAAAGCATTTTCGACACCAGCCACTATGATTTCCGTGTATTACCTCTTGATGTAGATATCAACATGCATCTAACCAATTCGCGTTATCTTGCCCTAATGGATTTAGCAAGAACCTGGATGATGTGTGAATCAGGATTATTTAAAGCACTTCTCAAGCGTAAATGGTTACCCGTTGTCAGTTCAACGGAACTAACATTCATCAAAGATATTAAGCCATGGCAAAAATGCACTGTTGAGACAAAAATCATTGCTTGGGATGATAAATATTTTTATATGGAACAGCGATTTGTTAGCAACGGTATATTGCATGCCGTTGCAAATCTGAAAGGATTATTTGTTTGCAAAGGCAAAACGATTCCGACATCACAACTGCTCGAAGTGGCAGGAGAACAACGTGATGCTCCACCACTCCCCGAAGCAATTAAGCATTGGCAAGCACTGCTCGAAGCAAAAAAACATCAAGAATCAAATAAATAATTTAAATACTATATAAAAAGCCGTTCTTTGAACGGCTTATTTATCAACGAATAACAACGTAATCTTAGTAGTTAAAATTCATCATCTTCATCAAACTCATCACCTACAACCACTCCATCTTCATCAATGAAGTAAGTACCCCAACCATCATATTGAATTTTATGTTTGTCGGCTAAGCGGATCAGCGCTTCAGTATCTTTGTCTAAACGTTCAACAGTCAATTCGTGATCAACAGTCGCATCGAAACAAAATATAATTGCACCATCATCTAACTCAAGCTCTTCAGCATCAGAGACTTCAAAACCTAATTTAAATGCATCAACGGCTGCTTTTTCCAGATTGTCAAAATTTGCACATGACAAGTGGTGCTCAATTGGGTACTCAGCATCAGGGTTACTTCCATCAGCTAATAAACTGTCGACGATCTCACGATTGTCGATTTTTTGATGTTCAATTTCTTTTTCTACAGACATGATAATTCTCAAAGTTGACTCAACTAAAATTATAAATCAAATCAAGTTATCTAGATATTATTTCTTTGCATTTAGTTGCGCGACCTCAGCATCTAATTGCTCAATCTTATCAGACATAGCTTGACGAGCTTGCTCGGCGAGATCGCGAATCCCACTTTTATCAATTGACGAAGTATCAATCTCAGGTAGGTGCTCCACAATTGCGTAACCGTTATTCCAGCGATTTAGGCTAAAATGACCCGTTGAGCTAAGTACGATTGGAATAATAGGCACCTGTGCTTGGATTGCGGTATGAAATGCCCCAGTCTTAAATGGCAGCAAACCGCGTCCTCGACTGCGTGTTCCTTCAGGGAACATCCAGATACTGAGGTTCTTCTTATCCATCTTATCCGCAGTTTGATTAATCGTACCAGCAGCTCGTGATTTGTTCTTACGGTCAATTAGAATATTTCCACTGAGCCAATAAAGTTGGCCAAAAATTGGCACCCACTTTAAACTTTTCTTACCAATACTCACAACGCCCGGGGTAACACCGCCAGAGATAGTGACTAAATCGAAGTTATTTTGGTGATTACCAATAATAACTTTTGGCGTATTGGTTAAATCTTGAGGAACACGCACTAGCAATTTAATGCCAAATAACGGTGCCATGCTTGATAATAGCTTTGACACAGTATAAGTGTTATTGCGATGAAACGGACGCACTACACAAATCAAAATACCAATTAAACAAACAACTACCACAATAGGTAAAAAGAACAGAATTCTAAACAATGCAACCATTAGTGTACCTAATTCAACTCAAACTAAATTTTAAAGGCGCTATTATGAGGAAACTCACCAGTAATGTATACAGCTGTACGCTGAATATTTTAGACGCTTCACGCCCTCATTAATACTGATGAGTAAATCAACACATTAGTGTGGCAGGCTTGGTAACATTAAGAAAGTCGTTATCGTCGCAATCAAACTAAGACCAATCCAACCGCATAGCAGTGGCTTTGCTAGTAGCTGCTTTGCAGTAAACTGGATAATAAATGCGCCAAATAAAAGCCAATATGAACGCCATGCACTTAATGCTAAAGCGTGTTGTGCCGCTAACTCTAATGGTTCTTTTAAGGTTAAATAGCGAATAACAAAATAACCAGCTTGCGAAAAAAATAGCAAACCAAAAATAACCATTAATCCCGCAATAGCTAAGCGAAAAGCCCGTTGAGTTCCAGACAAAACAAATTCCTTAATTGAATCAAACGACAATATAAAGTGTTATCTATTACCCGAATACCGAGTAATAAAAAAGGGGATTATAACAACCCCCTCATCAAAAATCATGATATCTATCAATTAGCAGCTCTAACCTTTAACTATTTAGCGGAGCTGTTCACAATTAATAAATTAAACCACCACTTTTAACCTTAGAAGTATCAACACGAGTTGGTGTTGCAACGCCATCAACTAGTGGCTGACTTCCTACAGCTAAAGCATTAATGACTTTGGTCATGGAGTCTAAGTCGAGGCTAGCTAGGTCATCGCTCAATTGATGATAATGTTTATCACTCTCTAATTGTGTTGAAGAGAAACTATGTGCAGGGACACCTAAACGCGCTAAAGTCGCATTATCTGAACGATAAAACAGACGCTGCTTAGGGTACGGATCCGGGTGGATTTCTAGTTGTTGTGCAGCTAAAGATTTGTTCATGATTTGCGCCAAATTTGAACGTTCAAATCCAGTCATCCATAAACCACCGGCACCGAACTTCGATGGTTTACCAATCATTTCTATATTAACCATAGCTGCAATACTTTCAGGGTTGATATGAGTTGAAAAATACTTAGAGCCGTAACCACCAATTTCCTCGGCAGTGAATGCGACAAAAACTAAGGTTCGTTCAGGTGTTCCTTGCTGCGCATAATACTGCGCTAAATTGATAACTGCTGCGGTACCGGATGCATCGTCATCGGCACCATTATAAATCTTATCGCCTTCTTTACTTTCGTCCATTCCCAAGTGGTCATAATGAGCAGAAAACAGCACCATCTCTTTGCTCTTACCCGGTAGAACCCCAACAACGTTTGCAAGTTTTTGTTGCTTAACGTGACTTGTCGTACTCAAGTTAAGTTCATTAACTTGGTTAATCTCCGTCAAGGCTAACACCAACGAGCCACCTTGATCATGATTAAATTTGTTAAGTCCACGATTAAAATACGCTTGATAACGTAAAAAGGTTTTCTTATGTGCTGGGTCAACCAACACTAGTGCGTCTTTGCCAACTTGGTTAAGCACCGATAACTGTGCCCTGAAGTCATCATCGGCTCCAATTAGCACGATATTAGCTTGTTGGGGACTTGTCCATGATAGCTGTTTCTTTGATGTTGCTATAGCAACTTGCTCAGCAGCAATCGTCTGACCGTTTAACTGTAATTTTTCTACCTGAGATGTGATGTTATATAGCACAAACTCTTGTTGGTATTGATCTAAACCACTAAACGGTTTTAAACCGATATCATTAAAGCGTTGGCTAATGAATTCAGCAGCTTGTGTAATACCTGGGGTAAAATTACCGCGCCCTTTCAATTCGTCAGAAGCTAGATATGTAATATCAGCAACAACTTGCGGTTGTGATATTGATGGTGGTTTATTAAACGAACAAGCAGTAACGGTCATCATTAAAGCTAACGGAAGGATTCTCTTCATTACATTTTTCCAAAGTATTGGCATCAGCGAGTACAAACTCATCGAAGCACGGAAGACACACGGTATTGAAATATCAATACTTATTTTTTTGCATCATACCAAGGAATGATACTAATGTGATGAAAAAAACGATTCAATGTCAAAATATTCGATAAACATCTACTCATCACGCAACAGCTTTGGGATAATAAATTAATTTTACTCCTCAAGACGCTCAATGTGATAAACAACAAAATATTCGTTATCGGCCTACCTAGAACGGCAACCACTAGCCTTTGTAAAGCGATGGTTGAGTTAGGCTTTGCAACGGCTCATACCGCCTATATCGAAAAATGTTTCGAGCAAGCCCAAGTTATCGCGGACACGCCAATCTTCTGTGATTATCAAGCTTTAGACCAATATTACCCTAACGCTAAATTCATCAATTTAACGCGAGAACTTTCTCAGTGGGTACCATCTATAAAGCAGTTATTGCAGCGAATGCACGTAAACTTACAACGAGAGGATGGCGGATTTAATACAATTATTAAACGTTGTTACAACGAAGTATTTTCACCATTAACCACTGAAAACATTAACAATGACCAGTTTTTAATTGACTGCTATCAACGCCACCAGCAAAACATACAAAGTTACTTCTTAGGACGAGAACAAGATATTCTGCATATCGATATCAGTGCTAATGACAGCTTTGAACGTTTACTCGCTTTCCTTGCGATTGAACAAACTCCATTAGCAGGGTTTGATCACGTTAATCGCGGAGGTAAAGTAACCGCTTGGAAGCAAGTCAAAAGCCCATTGAAAGTCGAATCAACAAGACGTGGTCGAATGGACCCCTTGCCCTATCCACTCATTAAATAAGGCTTAGGCGTGATAATTTGATCTAGCGCCTTTTTTCCTGCGTCATTCACAGGTAAAATTAACGTTTTTATATCACTCTAAAGATGTCATGTTTGAATTAAAATTTAATACCCCTGCTGCTTGGACCGAAGCTGTTTTAGCTAACTTCGATTACTTCTTACAAGATCATGCCGCTGCTGAAAAAAAGGCTTCGGGTATGGCAATTTCCATGCTGTCTCACTATCAAGATCGTCCTAAGCTTGTTCGTGCGATGACAGACCTCGCCTTAGAAGAATTGATCCACTTTAAACAAGTACTTAAATTAATGACGGCACGTGACGTTTTATTAAGAAATGACACTAAAGATTTATACATCAAAGAAATTCGTGCATTATGTCGCCACCCTCGTGACCAATTGATGATGGACCGCCTGTTGATAGCTGGCATTATCGAAGCCCGTGGTTACGAACGTTTCTCACTTGTTGCCGACGCTTTGGAAGCAGGTAAAGATCAAGAGTTTTACGCTGCTATTGCAAAATCTGAAGCCAAACACAAAGACCTATTTGTAGAGTTAGCTTACGAATATTTCGACAAAGAGTCGGTTGATACTCGCTTAGAAGAGTTATTGATTGCTGAAGCTAAGATTTGCGAAAAGCTACCATTTACGGGTGCCTTGCATTAATTTCATTAATTGAGCTTTATCATCAGCCACCTGATAAAGCTCACTCTCTGCTAGTGAGATAAAATCTCAAGGAAGCCTTCTTCTTTCACGCAGTATCACCAACTAAAATTATCCAGCGTCTAGACCATTTATCTAGATGGCTAAAAATAACGCTAGACCCATTTTTCTCGGTGTGAGCAACTCCACTACTGATAGTTTAAGTGTTTTAGTATATGCTTGAATCGCATCTGCTGAATTTTAATCTCGGGCGATACGCCATAAGTGAGTTGTAAAGTCACTAAAATATCTTCTTTTTATGATGATTTGGAAAACTGGATGGCTATTATAAAAACGAAGTCTACCCACATTATTAACACTATCATGCACTCGATTGTAGTTGGTGTTGTCTTTGGGCTTTGTCTTTTTCCTTCGAAATCATTTGCAAACAATTCTTCACAGGAGCAGCTCACAGCCGCATTTGTCTATCAAATTACAAAGTTCGCTCAATGGCCTAAAGCCTCACAATCTCTGCCAAACAACTCATTTTCTATTTGTATTTTTGGCGAACCATCACCAACACTCCGTCAATATTTTCGAGCACTAGAACAAAAAACTACACAAGGAAAGCCCATTACATATAGTGAGTTTATGAATAAGCAACAACTTAAGAATTCCAATGCCTCCTGTCAAATTCTCTATATCATTAACCATCACCAAGAGCACTTAAATGAGCAAGATATTATCAACCTCTCAAAAAACACCCTCTTAATTGGTCAAAGCAAAGCATTTTTAGCGCAGGGGGGTATGCTTTCCCTAGTTATCATTAACCGAAAAATGAAAATTCTAATTAGTCAAAATAATATTGAGCGAAGTAACATCAAATTGCAGCCTCGTTTAAAAGCCCTAGCTAAAGTGATTTAAGTTATGATGAAATTAACTCGCAATCTATCATTTAAAAACAAATTATTACTGTTAATTCTCAGCATAACGTTTATCAGTTTACTAACCAGTGCTATCACCTTTAGTGTTTTACTCGAGAGCACTTTTAAACAAAACCTTAATGATAATGCTCGGTCTAATTTATCATTATTAGCTTATAACCTAGGGCCAGCGATTTCTTTTAATGATAAAGACGCAGCAGTTGAGATTTTAAACTCGCTAAAAACATCCCCTTATGTCTCTGGAGCCAATGTCTACCGTGTGGAAAATGGTACATTATCAGCCGTAGCATCTTATAAAAACGGAACGAACTTTTCATCAATTTCAGCACTAGAAGTTTATCTAACTCCAACCTTTGATGGCTTATCACACTATATTACAGCGCCGATCACTGTGGACAACGACACCATTGGCTATGTTTTTCAGCACTCAGTGTTACATCAACTAAATGCCTTCCACCAAAAAGTTGCTATTACGGTCGGAATAACATTAAGCTTCTGCTTATTAATAAGCTTTATAATCTCGTTGAAGTTTCAACGCCGCTTGCTGCAACCTTTATTTAACCTCCTCAGTACCACTCAAGCGATACGGACTCAACAGGATTACACTTTACGAGTGAGAGAGACTAGTCATGATGAGTTCTCCCAGTTAACCCAAAGTTTCAACCATATGCTCAACGAAATCGAAGTCCACTACCGTCGTCAGCTAGCGACAGAAGACAAAGTTCGGTTACTTAACCTAGGTCTTGAAGATAAAATAGCAGAGCGTACTGAACAGCTAGAACAGTCAAATATTGAATTAAAAAATACTCTCTCAGAGCTCGAACAATATCAAGCGAAGTTAGTTGAACAAGAAAAAATGGCTTCATTAGGAAACTTGGTCGCTGGTATAGCACATGAAGTCAATACTCCGGTTGGAATTGGTGTGACAGCCATTAGCCACCTTGGCGAAGAAGTTCGAGCGCTTCAGGAACATTACGAAAATAACACCTTAAGCCAAAAAGTTTTACAACAGTTTTTAGCCCAGGCAATCGATGGTACCAATATTAGTTTATCTAACCTATCGCGAGCCGCTGATTTAATTAGTAGCTTTAAGCGCATCGCTGTTGACCAAGCCAGTGGAGCAGTTAGGGAGTTAAACATCAAAAATTACTTAGAAGAAATTTTATTATCTCTGCGCCCAAAACTAAAAAAAGTGCCGCATACTATTTGCATCGATTGCGCTCAGTCGATTACAGCACATTGTAATGCAGGCACTTTGTCACAAATCATCACAAACCTGTTAATGAACTCTATCAAACACGCCTTTAAAGATAATGCGCGTGGCAAGATCACAATCAGCGTGACACAAAATCAAGGTGATATTGAGCTTATTTATCAAGACAATGGCTGTGGTATGCCAGCAGAGGAACTGACCCAACTTTTTGAGCCTTTTTATACTACCGCGAGAAATAAAGGGGGAAGCGGTTTGGGGGCCCACTTAGTTTACAACCTTGTAACCCAAGGATTGCACGGCCATATTGTTGCAAGTAGTAAAGTGGGGGAAGGGTTAAGTCTAACTATCACTTTTCCAGCACAACCAAAGTAGCTATCGAGAGAAGCTATAAGTCGTCATGAGGTTCGTAGGCTGTTGTATCGAAGTTGTATTAGGCTCTACCACAACAGCTAGAGCCAACACTTGATAATTGCTGTCCCCCGTTAGTACTCAGGAGCCAACAATTTTCAGAAAGGCTTAATCGCAAAAAGCTTGACGCAAAAAATCACTCTTACGTTGCATGAAATTAGTTTCATCACAGTTAATAAAGTTAATCGCTAACTGATATTGCTCAACAAGACACTTCGACTCTTTCGCCAGTTCATATTCATTCATTACAATATGCATCGCCTCAACGACAGATTCACTTTCACCCGAGCCAATATCCGCCTCGTCTGGCTCAAAGTTATCTAGCATCCAATGTTGTAGTTGCTCTGTGCTTGTTGAGCCACTACCCCATGCCACGATCACATTAATTAATTGTTGTTTGGTTATTACTAATTTACTCATCATTACTCTCTATTAGCAGGTGCCAGTCTCTTGGGGCTTTCTCGTCGCATTTAACACAATTAAGTTCATACCCTAGCATGTTGTCACGGCCTTGTGAGGACGTGACCCAAGGCCGACTAACCCAAGGGGGGTTGTGCCTAACATGTTGATTATGTCCACAAGATAATTTAGCCACCCAGGCGTTTAATTCATCTCGGTGGTAACCTACGATGGCTTGTTTCATTGATTAATTAAGTTTCCACAGGGCTATCATCTTCAATACCGTCAATATCAACATTATCGGGTTGTGGCGAGTTAACCTCTACACCATCAACGCGTTGTAACCCTCGCGGTAACTTATTACCTCGGCGGCCACGTTCACCGGAATAATGCTCTAAATCTGACGCTTTTAGCGTGAGCTTACGCTTCCCAGCCAACAGGGTAACTTCACTGTCTGGATAGATAACCGCAATTTGCTTAACAAATTCTTCACGGCTCTGTACGCGTGAACTCGGAATATTGATGATCTTATTCCCTTTACCCTTCGCTAGTTTTGGCAAGCTAGATAATGGGAAAATTAACATTCGACCTTCATTCGATATCGATAAACATAGTTGTTGCTCGGCATCTGC
The DNA here is from genome assembly GCA_002835545.1 of Alteromonadales bacterium alter-6D02. Lineage (GTDB taxonomy): Bacteria > Pseudomonadota > Gammaproteobacteria > Enterobacterales > Psychrobiaceae > Psychrobium. The sequence goes on along the minus strand of PIZK01000024.1, from coordinate 69,757 downwards.
AATAGGCACTAAGGGCATCACTTCACTACCCTTAGGTCTGCTTATCAGCGCCTTACCTTTTTTATTACTGCTAAGCATGTCATCAAAGGAACCAATAAAGCCATAACCGCCATCGGTTGCTAACAAATACAATTGTTTTTCTTGCCCCATGACAGAATGAGCAACGGTCTCACCAGCAGTTAGGGTAAAGCGCCCCGTCAAGGGTTCACCTTGGCTTCGCGCAGAAGGTAAAGTATGCGCATCTGTACTGTAGGCACGCCCTGATGTATCAATAAATACCACAGGCTGATTACTTCGTCCTTTAGCTGAACAAAGGTAAGCATCACCCGCTTTATAATTCATATTTTGTGGTTCTATGTCATGACCCTTAGCACAGCGGGCCCAGCCTTTCTCTGAAACGACTACAGTTACCGCTTCACTTGGCACTAAATCTTTTTCTGACAATGCTTTTGCTTCACCACGCTCAATGATCGGTGAGCGGCGTTCATCACCAAACTTCTCAGCATCAGCGATGATTTCTTTTTTAACCAAGGTTTTCATGCGACGCTCAGAAGACAGCGTCAACTGAATTTTATCACGCTCCAATGCTAACTCTTCTTGCTCAGCGCGAATTTTAATTTCTTCAAGTTTCGCCAATTGGCGTAGTTTAATCTCTAAAATCGCTTCAGCTTGGATTACGGTTAAGCCAAAACGCGACATCAATTCCGCTTTAGGATTATCATAAGTTCTAATAATCTCAATAACTTCATCGATATTTAAAAAAGCAATGAGTAAACCATCAAGGATATGTAACCGCGCTAGAATTTTATCAAGTCGATGTTGTAAACGGCGGCGCACCGTATCAAGACGGTAAGTGATCCACTCCGTTAAAATATCTTTTAAACCCATTACCCGAGGGCGATTATCTAGACCCAGAATATTAAGGTTAACTCGATAGTTTTTTTCAAGGTCAGTCGTCGCAAACAAGTGATTCATAATACCGTCGATATCTACACGGTTTGAACGAGGGACAATCACTAAACGGGTCGGGCATTCATGATCAGATTCATCACGTAAATCAGAAACCATTGGTAACTTTTTCGCCTGCATTTGTGCGGCGATTTGTTCTAAAATTTTAGCCCCTGAAACTTGATGTGGTAAAGCGGTGATCACGACATCGCCGTCTTCGATTTCATAGACCGCACGCATTTTAATTGAGCCCTTACCCGTACTATAAATCTTTTCAATGTCAGATTTAGGCGTAATGATTTCGGCTTCAGTCGGATAGTCAGGTCCTTGCACATGACTTAAGAGCTCTACTAATTCTGTTTTAGGCTGCTCTAATAACTGCACGGCGGCACTGGCCACTTCACGGACATTATGTGGTGGAATATCCGTTGCCATTCCCACAGCAATACCCGTAATACCATTAAGTAGAATATGTGGTAAACGAGCCGGTAACACCACAGGCTCTTTTAAGGTGCCATCAAAGTTTGGCTGCCACTCAACAGTCCCCTGCCCTAACTCTCCAAGCATCACTTCACTGAATTTGGATAACTTAGCTTCGGTATAACGCATTGCAGCAAAGGATTTAGGATCATCTGGTGCTCCCCAGTTACCTTGACCATCAACTAACGGATACCGATAAGAAAACGGTTGAGCCATTAGTACCATCGCTTCATAACAAGCGCTATCACCGTGCGGGTGAAACTTACCTAATACATCACCAACGGTACGTGCCGACTTTTTATATTTAGCTGAGGCGTTTAAGCCAAGTTCTGACATCGCGTAAATAATACGTCGCTGCACCGGCTTTAGACCATCACCAATATGGGGCAAGGCGCGATCCATAATTACATACATCGAATAGTTTAAATAAGCGTCTTCGGTAAATTTGACCATCGACTGCTGTTCGACACCATCAAGGCTCATTTCAATTGAATCTGTCACGTTAAACCCTTATTTCTCTTCGTCTACTACATCGACAACTTGTGCTAAATTGCCTTTAGTTTCTAACCAGGTACGGCGATCGCCAGAACGCTTCTTCGCCAGTAACATATCCATCATTTCATGAGTGTGTTGCTCATCGTCTAACGTTAATTGCACTAAACGACGAGTGTTAGGATCCATGGTTGTTTCACGCAGCTGAAGTGGGTTCATTTCACCTAATCCTTTAAATCGTTGAACATTCACTTTGCCGCGTTTTTTCTCCGCTTCAATACGGTCTAAAATGCCTTTCTTCTCGTCCTCATCAAGAGCGTAAAAAACCTCTTTACCAATATCGATTCGATAAAGCGGCGGCATAGCGACATAAACATGCCCTTGCTCAACCAGCGTTTTGAAATGGGCAACGAATAAGGCACATAGCAGCGTTGCAATGTGTAATCCATCGGAGTCAGCATCAGCTAAAATACATATCTTGTCGTATCGCAGTGCCGACAAATCTGCTGAATCAGGGTCTAGGCCAATAGCAACGGAGATATCATGAACTTCTTGAGAGGCCAATACTTGAGTAGATTCAACTTCCCACGTATTTAAAATTTTACCACGCAGTGGCATAACCGCTTGAAATTCTCGATCTCGTGCTTGTTTAGCTGAACCACCAGCCGAATCACCTTCTACTAAAAACAGTTCAGCCCGAGCAGGATCTTGCCCTGTACAATCGGTGAGTTTACCGGGTAACGCAGGTCCTGAAGTGACCTTTTTACGTGCAATTTTTTTGCTCGCTTTGAGGCGACGTTGTGCGTTATTAATACACAACTCAGCTAACTGCTCTGCAATCTCCGTATGCTGATTTAACCATAGGCTAAAGGCGTCTTTGACAACACCTGACACAAACGCCGAACATTGGCGCGATGACAAACGCTCTTTAGTTTGACCAGCAAATGCTGGGTCTTGCATTTTAACCGATAAAACGTAACTACACTTATCCCAGATATCATCAGGTGTTAATTTGATACCACGGGGCAGTAAGTTTCTAAATTCACAAAACTCGCGCATGGCATCGAGTAAACCGGCCCGGAGTCCGTTAACATGTGTTCCCCCTTGAATGGTGGGGATCAAGTTTACGTAGCTTTCGCTTAACGCATCCCCTCCCTCAGGTTGCCATACGACTGCCCAATCAACCGCTTCTGACTGACTGCTCATTGAGCCAACAAAAGGCGTTTCAGGTAGGCAAGGCCATTGTTTAACGGTCTCTAATAAGTAATCTTGTAAACCGGATTCATAATGCCACTCTTGAGTGTCTTTAATGATTTTATTGGTAAATTTTATTTTTAGGCCAGGACACAACACCGCTTTAGAACGAAGGTTATGATTAAGGCGAGAAATGGAAAATTTGAATGAATCAAAATAAGACGGATCGGGCCAAAAACGAACTCGAGTACCAGTGTTGCGTTTACCACAGGTGCCAGTTTCATGAAGTTCTTGAACTTTATCACCGTGCTCAAAGGCAATTTCATACACTTTAGCATCACGGCGAATGACCACTTCAACTCGTGAAGAAAGCGCATTAACAACTGAGATACCTACTCCGTGTAGACCACCAGAGAACTGATAATTCTTACCCGAAAATTTGCCGCCAGCATGGAGTTTACAAAGAATTAGTTCAACACCACTCACCCCTTCTTCAGGATGAATATCAACGGGCATACCGCGGCCGTCATCAATCACTTCTAGAGAGTGATCTTCATGAAGGATCACCTGAATGGAACTTGCAAAGCCAGCTAACGCTTCATCAACACTGTTATCGATGATTTCTTGACCAAGGTGGTTCGGTCTAGTGGTATCGGTATACATACCTGGACGGCGCTTTACTGGCTCTAACCCGTTTAGTACTTCAATCGCATCAGAATTGTATTGTTGTTCAGTCACAACATCGCCTTTTAATTATAAAATATATAACTGTTCAGTGTAGCGAAATTTGCTCGATCATTTAAGTGCTTAGGGCTAGTTTTCAAATAAAAATTCAACAATTGAATTCAAATAGCGGTTAAAGCCAATAAAACTGTGATCGCCTAAGGGTTCTAGCGTGACTCTTGTGCCACTGTATGCAGCAACAGCCAATCGGTAATCAAGGGTTTCATCGCCTTGCTGTAACAGCACCCAATAGTTTTCTATTGATTTAATTTGATCAAATTGTAGCAGCTCTAATTCCTCGCCGTGTGCCATGGTGACCTGTTGTATATGCCCTGTATACTGATTAGTGTATTCACCGATTAATAATTCAATCAATTTAAACGGAGTCACAGCAGGATTAATTAAAACACATTTACCACCAAATTGATTAGCTAATTTGGTCGCAAAAAAACCACCTAATGAGCTACCAACAAAACCAACGCGCGCCTGAGGTCGCCTTGTCATAACGTCATTGAGCATAGTTTCTAGCTGCCGCCATGCGTCTAAAGGAGTTAAAGCAATTTGCGGAATCATCAGTTCCACATGCGGGTAAGTTTGTTCGATAAAGCCTTTGACTTGTTGCGCTTTAAAAGACTGCGGCGCACTATTAAAGCCGTGAAGATAGATTAAAATATTATCGGACGAGGAAGCAACTGACACAGAAAAACCTTGAAAAGGGCGTAGCTTAAGATGAAATTGTAAAAATTGCGAACATTTGCTCGCAATTTACAATCATGAGGCTAATAGCCTGCGGGATCAAAATCAGCAATAAACGGCGTGCCTTCGACACGATGCACTTGGGTTTTAACACTTCCATTCACCAGTAACTCTAAGTGACGGAAACCCGGCTGCGCGGTATCAACAGAAAACTCTTGTTGCTTTGGCGTAAACTGAATACTCGTTGAAGGACAACCTAAAACACGCACTCCTGATTGAGTGACATCAACGGCTTGATGAACATGACCGAACATAATGCATTTCACTTGCGGGACTTTAGCAATCACCTGCCATAATTCATCACTATTAAGTAATCGATGGTTATCTATCCACTGACTCTCCATAAGTACGGGATGATGGTGCATTACTAACATCAAATGATGCTCTGGGTATTCACTGGCAGCGGACTCAATCATCGCTAATTGCTCATCAGCAAGGTTGCCACAGACTTGCCCGGGTAACTGAGAATTTAATAACACTAACTGCCAATGTTTAAAGACTATCCGTTTAATAGGCGTTATGTCCCCATCGGACAGAATATCATTTTGCATACTAAGATCATCATGGTTACCGGTGATCCACGCAACAGGATGGCCTTGGTTACGAAACACCTCACGACACTTTTGATAGGATGCTTCGCTATGGTCTTGCGAAATATCCCCTGTTAGCAAGGTTAAGTTAACATGATGAAATTTAGTTGCTAACGCCTTAGTCGCAGCAAAACTTTCATCGCAATTAATCCCCATAAGCGCTTCTTTATCAGAGAGATGTAAGTCGGTAAACTGGAGTAATTGCGGACTACTGTGATTTAATTTAAGGATGTTTTGACTCATGAGGCTCCCTGATTAATTCGCATAACGCGACCATCATTACAACAGTGTTTTAGCCACTCGCTTAAATACTTGTTGATCTGATATTTCTCGTCTGGTTGCTGCATCAAACGATTGGGATAATCATAACTCGATTTGAAATAGCGGATCTGTCGACTAGCTAACACTTCTGCCATTTGCGCATCATGGTATAACCTGACTTTTATCTGCGGTGTGAGCTCATTAACACTTTCCCCGCAACTTATTTTATTGGCAATAGTTTCAATGCTCACAACACTAGTGTACTGCGTTTGTTCTATCACATGAATTTGATAGCAAGCATTATCAAGATGGAAAAAGAAATACCCGCCACAATCTAAATTGGGCAATAGCTTCAATAACGACAAATAGTTCAAGCTACAAGCGCGGTGCAACGCTAATAGATCCGGTTGATACTTCGGCTTGATGTAACACTTACTTGGCATTAACGACTCTCTTGATTGTTTAGATCGAGCCAACGCTGACGTAACGATCCGTGGTTTAGTGCTAACCATTGTAACCCAATAATGGTAGTAGCATTAAAAAACTCGCCGTCGTTTAATGCTCTTAATACCTCGGCTACAGGCATCGCAAAAACCCTAATATCCTCACCTTCACTATCTAAACCAGCAATGTCAGCGGCTTTGCTACTATCGACACAAGCCACAAATAAATCAATTCGTTCAGAGGTGCCACCCGGGCTAGATAAATAACTGAACAACGCTTCACAACGTGTCACATCAAGCCCCGTTTCTTCTTTAGTTTCCCTAATGGCGACATCAAGTGGTTGTTCGCCTTCGTCAATTATCCCCGCGACTAGCTCTACCATCCAAGGAGATATCTGATGCTCAAATGCTCCCACTCGAATTTGTTCTATCAAAATAAGTTGATCGGTAACGGGGTCGTAAGGAATAACCACCACAGCATTGCCCCGAGAAAATAGTTCTCGTTCGATAGTTTGACTGCGTCCCCCACCGAACAAGGCGTGACGGAAAGAAAATTTGAGCATCTTAAAATAACCCTGCCACAATGTTTCTTCCTTAATCACATCGACATCTTGTCGTTTAAACGTGGTTAACTTCCCCATAAAACGCCTCCCTCTGGCTAAATAATTGCCGCTTAACAATTGATAAACTTAGGTATTCAGTAAATTGTATGATAGCTTATTCTACGCTAATTTTTCACATTTACTGCAATACCACTATCAAGCGGGATAATAAGCAAAGATTAAATTTTATTAAACATGTTAAAAGATTAAGTTTACTTTATTGACAGTTTAATAAACTGTTACACTTAGTCGCTGGTATACAAAGCAAAAAAAACATAAATTAGCCCCATAATCTCAAATAGAACCCTTTAGGAACAATAAATGAGTGTTAAATTAAGTAAGCTAATGCTATCACTTAGCCTTAGCCTTTTCACAATGACAGCCAGTGCTGATGGTTTACACCAAATTTATCAGCAAGCATTACAGGGCGATCCAAAAATCAAACAAGCCCAAGCTGCACGAGATCAAAACTTCGCTGCAATTTCCGAATCAAGAGCGGTGCTACTACCTCAAATTACTGGTTCAATTTCAATTGGCAACGGCGCGACAAATGCCCCTCATGACGGCAAAGGCTTCGAATGGGGTGATCATTGGGGAGGTAATGCGCAAGTTAGCCTAACCCAACAAATATATTCTCACGGCTCATGGTTAAACTTAAGTTTAACTGAAAAAAATGCATCCCGTAGCGACGCGCAACTCGCTTCAGCACAGCAAGGGCTGATTTTACGTGTCGCCAACGCTTACTTTGATGTGTTAAAAGCCAAAGATAACCTCTCATTCGTTCAAGCAGAAAAGCGCGCGATCGAGCGTCAACTGGAACAAACTAAGCAACGTTACGAAGTAGGTTTAACCGCCTTTACTGACGTTCATGAAGCGCAAGCACAGTTTGATATCTCAGTGGCTAACGAAATTTTTGCTCAAAACACACTAGTAAACTCTCTTGAGTCGCTAACTGAGATTACAGGTTTGAAGCACCAGAACCTAGACCAGCTAAACACTGACACGTTTAGCCCAGCTATCCCTCAACCTGCAACATCAGGTGACTGGGTTAAGTTAGCACAGGAAAATAACTTAACGTTACTTGATCAACGCCTCGCCGTTGATATTGCAAAGCAACGTATAGACCTATCAAAGTCGGGCCATCTACCAACGCTAGGTGCCACAGCATCAATGACGCATACCTACAATAACGAAGGTCTATCACAAACCACCGCGCATAATCACCAAGGCTCAGCATCTGTAGGCTTGCAACTAAATGTGCCTATTTATAACGGTGGCCGTATCAGTTCACAAGTTGAACAGTCTCGTTTAGGTTATGTTGCTAGTGCACAGTCTCTTGAAGAAAATCACCGTAGCGTAGTACGTAACATTCGTAGTAGCTTTAACGATGTTCGTGCATCGATTGCATCAATCAATGCCTATTCGCAAGCAGCTACATCGGCAGATAGTGCATTAAAAGCAACCAAAGCAGGATTTGAGGTAGGTATTCGTACCATTGTTGACGTTCTAAACAGTACACGTCAGGTGTATAACGCTAAGAAGCAACTTGCTAATGCACGTTATGGCTACATTTTATCTGTATTACAGTTAAAACAAACGGCAGGTACGTTAAAAGAACAAGATTTAATCTTGATCAGCAAAGGCTTAATTGCTGCCGAAACAACGACGACTGAAAAAGAGTAATCTAACTCAGTAACCTTGGGTCGCTCAACAAAAAGCGCTGCTATAAATTTTAATAGCAGCGCTTTTTTATGTTTATCAATTGTCGTCTTAAAGTGCCCTATTTAGAGCCTCGAGAAAGCAACTTAATGACCTCGAATCGCATCGATAATTTTAGTGGTTGAACAACCATCTTCAAAGTTAAGTACTTTGACTTCACCACCGTTAGCCAAGACCTCTTCACCACCAGCAATCTCTTCAACCTTATAATCACCGCCCTTTACCAGTAGATTTGGTAAAATCTCGCTGATCAAACGCTGCGGTGTGTCTTCACTAAAAGGCACAACCCAATCAACGGCACCAAGACCAGCTAGCACAGCCATACGGCGATCGGTTGGGTTCACTGGGCGACCTTCACCTTTTAAGCGTTTGACCGACGCATCATCATTCACCGCGACAATTAAACGATCGCCAAGTCCACCAGCATGGCCAAGATAAGACACGTGACCGGCATGTAAAATATCGAAACAACCATTCGTTAGAACGACTTTCTCCCCTCGCGCCTGTGCTGCTGCAACTGCGATTTTTAATTGCTGCTCTGAAATCACGCCAAAACCGACTTCAGGGTGAGTTTTCGATAGCTCGTTGGCTAACTCGATGGTACTTACCGTTGAAGTGCCAAGTTTACCAACGACAACACCAGCACCAATATTCGCTAATGCACAAGCAGTTTCAATATCGGCACCAGCAGCAACACTACTCGCTAGCACAGAGATAACAGTATCGCCGGCACCAGTGACATCGTAAACTTCACGCGCCATTGCTGGAAAGTGTAATTCTTGTTGATCCTTACGTAACAGTGTCATCCCGTGTTCTGAACGAGTGACTAACAACGCTTGTAAATCCAAGCGTTCCATCAGAGCTTGACCCTTTTCGACAATTTCAGCTTCACTGTGACACTGACCGACGACCGCTTCAAATTCACTCATATTCGGTGTTAAGAGCGTGGCTCCACGATATTGGCTAAAATCAGTTCCTTTTGGATCAATAAACACTGGGGTTTGCTGGGTCTTACACAGAGCAATCATTGACTCAACCTCGTGTAACGCTCCTTTGGCATAATCAGATAAAATAACCACATTGGCATTACTTAAACCCGCTGCAAGTTTATCTAATAAAGGGGCATGTTGTACTTGTGCAGCGTCTTCTTCAAAATCCAAACGAATTAACTGTTGATTACGGCTAATAACACGCAATTTAGTAATCGTTGGAATGTCAGATTGTTGATAAAAATCTGGCTTGACCGATAAGGCTTTCATTTGCTCGGTTAAAATAGACCCCGCTTCATCGTCGCCGGTGATCCCAATAATGGTACATTGACTACCCAGTGCAGCAATATTTAATGCAACGTTAGCAGCGCCACCAGGTCTGTCTTCAATCTGTTCAACCTTAACCACAGGAACCGGGGCCTCAGGTGAGATACGCCCAGTAGGCCCATGCCAATAGCGATCGAGCATCAGATCGCCTAAAACTAATACGTTGGCTTGTTCAAATGGTGGCAAGGCTAGAGTCATTTTATAATTCCTTTGAAAATTTCAATAAATTGTATCATGTTAAAGCGCTTTTTGCCGAGACATCCAAAGGTGATATCGGCTACAATATTCATCTAATAAAGAAATGTTTAGGATTTAATTTTGCAAAAGCCTCCTTTTGAGATGAGTTTTCTCCATCCCCGCTATTGGCTATTATGGTTTGGTATCGGTTTATTATGGCTAACCATTACCCTACTACCTTATCGTACACTGATTAAACTCGGTGGTGGTATCGGTACTTTATTAATGCGCTTACTTAAAAAGCGTGCAAAAACAGCGGTGCGCAATCTCGAATTATGCTTTCCAGAGAAAAGCCAAAGTGAACGTGACCAGATCCTCGAAGGCCATGCCAAGTCAGTCGGTATCGCACTATTTGAAACAGGTATGGCTTGGTGGTGGCCACAGTGGCGCATCAATAATTTAGTGACATTTACTGGCTTGGAGCACATCGAAGCGGCGCAAAAACAAGGCAAAGGCGTTTTATTATTTGCACTACATAGTTTTTGCCTTGAAATTGGTGGACGTTTATTCTCATCAAAAGCCCAGTTAACGGGGGTATATCGCCCTCACAACAACCCAGTGATGGAATACCTACAAGTGTGTGGCCGCATGCGCTCAGCCAAATTAATCACTAAGCGTAATATCCGCGCGATGATTTCAGCACTCAATGATGGCGAATCTGTCTGGTACACCTCGGATCAAGATTTTGGTCGCAGTAAGGCAGTGTTTGTGCCATTTTTTGCCGTTGATACGGCTGCTACCGTAGTAGGAGCCTCAATCTTAACCAAAAACTCTGACTCGGTCGTACTACCTTACGTTATTGTTCGCAAAGATGACGGCAGTGGCTATCATATCTCACTAGAGGCGCCATTAGACAACTTCCCGAGTGGCGATGATGAGCAAGATGCTATCTACTCAAATAAGATTGTTGAGCAAGGCATTATGAAAGCCCCAGATCAATATATGTGGCTACATCGCCGCTTTAAAACTCGCCCGAATAAAAGTGACCCTTCACTGTATCGTTAACCCTTTTTGATGACGCTCTGCTAACGCAGAGCGTTTTCTCACCATGTTAATGGTGAGTCGCCTTACCCGCTTTATCATTAATCAAAAACCTTAATTTTAGTGTTGATTTCACTATCCTTTACTTCAGTTACTTTTGTATAAATAAAGTACCAACGGTTAACACCTTGTAAACAAAGTGTTGATTTTATAGGTATATACCTATATGTTAGCCGCCTACTGATAAATTCAAGGATGAACTAATGATACGTAAATCAATTATCGCTGCCGCATTGACGATCACATGTGCCTTACCCAATATGGCTTACGCTAAAAGCAGTCATGACTTAAAACCACAGTTCGATGTTGCCTATCAAAATTATAAAAAGGCAATCGCCTCAGATAGCGCCGAACAACAAATTAAGTTTGCTAAAGAGGCTTATGAACTCGGTGGAAAGATTTATAACAAAACAGGGACTGACTACGCCAACTTAGCCATTAATTTAGGTGCCGTTTATAATTCAAAAGAACAGTTCGCACAGGCGAATGAAGTATTACTGCCAATCCTAGCGATTTATGAGAGTGAGTACCCGGCAGATGCCAAAGAATGGGTCGCACTGTATTTCGAGCTAGCTGACTCTATGCCGTGGGAAGAAAGAAAAAAGAAAGTCTCATATTTTCGAAAAGCGGTAAAAGTCGCCAAAAACTTTAAAAAAGAAAGCCCTGTTTATTATGCACAAATACAGCTGGAAGTAGGCATAAAACTCCTGCATGTTCGTCCAAAAGACAGCAAAATGATTTTATCAGCATTAGAAGTATTTCAAGAACATTTAGAGCCGAACGATACCCGAGTGATTCGCGCTAACTTCCATGCGGGTAAGTACTACCAAACACGCAACCGAAAATCTAAAGCCATTTCTTACTTTGAGTCTAACCTACCAATCTTTGAAACATTAGAAGGCCCAACCCACCCTTATGAGCTCATGACTCGAGCATTTCTAATCCAAATGCTCGAAAGTAAAGGGGAAACGGATAAAGCAACCGAGCATTGCATTGCCATTGGTGCAATGAAGCCTTGGAGTGATGCACAGGAGCAAACGCCTTTATTTAGAACTAAGCCTCGTTTATCTAAAAAGATCGTTACAAGAGGAGCTAGCTATACGATTATCAAGTTCACTATCACAGAATCAGGCATGGTTGAAAACCCAATAGTGACAGAGTCTGGTGGTAACAGTCGTTTTGATAAAGCTTCTATCGCTGCGGTTAAACGCTGGCGTTATGCACCAAAGTTTGAAAATGGCAAACCTGTTGCCGCTACAAGCCGAGTGAAAATATCTTTTGAGACGAGTTAAAGCTAACTAATTATCACCTAAGAGTTTAACGTTTTTATTAGGGGTTATCTATTCGCTATAAAAACGCTTGTCTATTCAATTAAGGAAATTATTTTGCCATTCGAATTCGATTCCACACTTGCCATGTTATTAATGCTGTTTGCTTTCACTTATGATCAACGGTCAAAAAAAGAAATGAAAGCAAAGAAGCTGCTTGAAGTACCTGATACCGGGGGGCTGACTCATTTATCAATCATATTTGGATTTCCCTTTATTTATTTTATGGCAGATTGGTTCCAACTGGGCTTAATCAATCAAGCTATGGTTGACGAGCTCATCAATCGATATTTCCATTACCCCATCTTTTTTGGCTCTTTACTGCTGATTTATTTAACTGAACGTATATACCGATCGTTAAAAAACCTACAAAATAAGCGTCATTCGAATCAGAGTTCTGGGCTTAAATAGTATTAAGCCTATGACCATGTGTATTTTAAGGAGGCTTTATGCCATTTGAGTTTGAGCGAAGCTTAGTCGTAATGAGTTTGGTTTATGGCTACGTCAGTTATCTCTTATTCAGACAAGCGCTACAGCAGAATAAATCGCTTACACAAGCAGCGTTCATTCACATGCTGCTTGTCTTCATGAGTCCTGTGACGAAACTTTTAATCGATACTGTGATGTTATTTAGCAATAGCATCAGTGCTTCAACCGAGTTATTAGCCCCATTTTACGCTGGCTTACTAAGCTCACTCTATTACTACCCAATCATCTTAGTCGTGATCCTGTGCTGTTATTTAGTACAGCGCCTGATGGGGTTATACAAAAATAGTCGTGATGAAAATAAAGGTTAGGGTCGACACGAATAATAATCGACGGGTGCAAGCGCTCATAAACTAAAAAACGACTCAAGCTAAATCAGCTTAGCTTGAGTCGTTAGTAGTAAGGCCACAGCCATGCAATATTTTATGCTGTTTTCACCACCATTTTTCCAACATCTACCGAGACAATCTCAACCTCAGCTCCTTTATCGATCGATGTCGTTGCTGTTACCTGCCACTCAACCCCTGAGTATTTTTGTGCAGCGTACTGCCCTGCAATAAGTTGTTGCGATAAAATAAACCGATTGCCAATCATGTCACTCGTGGGCTTTGATACCTCGACATGACTTTGCATCGCTTTAAGGGGCCGCCAACTGAAGATGGCGACTAAAGCGGAAATGACAGCGACGCTAAAACAAGCAAACACTAATTCACTTGGCACAATTCCGACTATAATCAAGCCGCCAGTAATGATTGCCCCCACACCAATAAATAATAAAAAGAAGGTTGAGAAGCCTAACACCAACACTTCAATGGCTAAAAGTAACAGCCCGATAACGATTAATGATTGAGCTAAATGTTCGATTAAATAGTCCATTATCTCTCCTTATTCAAGGTACTCATGATGGTTGTAGCCTGCGCAACAAGTGATGCCGCATCTGTCCCTGAGTCAGGCAGTAACACCACTGACGACTCTTTAGCAATTGCGGCTTTGGCGGTAATAGCTTGAGATGCCAAATCAAGCTGAATTGCTTTTTGACCATCAGGAGTGTTGGCTGCTTCACCAACACGGGTAATTGCTTCTGCACGCGCCTGAGCAACCGCCAGAATCGCTTGTGCCTCACCTTGGGCTTGTAACACCTGCTCTTCTTTTTCTGCTTCAGCTTTTAACACCACTGAACGTTTTTGACCTTCAGCAACATTAATAGCTGATTGACGATCACCCTCGGACTCAAGAATTTGTGCGCGTTTAACCCGCTCAGCTTTCATCTGAGCTTCCATCGCTTCCATCACGGTATTAGGTGGCACAATGTCTTTAATTTCATAACGCAATACTTGGATTCCCCATGGCGATGACGCTTCATTAATAGAAGCAACAATATGAGCATTGAGTTGGTCACGCTCTTCAAAGGTTTTATCCAGCTCCATTTTACCTAATTCACTACGCATCGTTGTTTGAGACAGTTGGGTTACGGCAAAGATGTAATCATCAACACCATAAGTCGCCTTATAAGGATCAAGTACACGGAAATAAAGTACTCCGTCAACGGTTAAAGAAATATTGTCACGAGTAATAGCACTCTGACTAGGTACATCGATCGCTTGCTCTTTAAGCGAACGATCGGCGGCAATACGATCGATAAAAGGGATAATAAAGTTGAGGCCCGCTTCACGAGTAGATTGGAATTTACCGAAGCGTTCAATCATGTAAGCACGATTTTGCGGTACAAAAATAATCGATGATTTTAAAATGACCACCACCAAGATAAATAGAAATACCTCAGCGGTAAATAGGTTTGAAAGTAAAGTATCCATAATTTTCCTTAATTAAATCTCAGTTGAGTAAACGTTATGACTAGACGCTTAAATATCCTTGCATGTTATGACTAATGACACACAACGTGTTTAAACATTAACCCATCAAGACATAATATGTCAAAGTGTAATACGCAAAAAAAACCAATCGCAATTTGCAATTGGTTTTTCTCTCGCACCGATCTCTCGCTCTGCTTGCTGATAAAGTACAGCAAGGTGGCTTCTTTTATCGGTTTAACTAATCAACCAATTGATACTCGTTGCGTAATACCTCGATGATCTCAGCTTTCGGGTTATCCGATAACACAATCTTCTGCCCAGTCACACGCTCAGCAATGTCAATATACGTTTTTGACACATCCATTAAGACACTTTCAGGTAGTTCGTTATCACGTGCTAATGCAAAACGCTCATCCATACGATCTTTGTTTAACAAAATATCTGGATCAGGGAAATGATTGAGTAATAATTGGCGGAAGCCTTCTTTAGAGTTTTCGACGATGTTACCAGCGCTGTACTGACTTTCATCCCAAATACGCGATGAGTCTGGAGTACCGACTTCATCCATATAAATTAGCTTTTCTTGACCACTGCCGTCTGTTACATAGCCAAATTCAAATTTGGTATCGACAAATACTTGGCCCACTTTTTCCAATTCACCACTGATTAAGTTAAAGCCTTGCTTTAATAGCTCTTCATAGCGAGGGATATCATCTTGTTTGGTAAAGTTAAACGCTTGGTAGCTGTTTTCAATATCAGCACGAGTAATATTGACATCATCGACTTCAGGTACACCCGGAATACCGGTTAAAATACCTTTAGTCGAAGGTGTGATCAGTAACTCGGGTAATTTTTGATCTTTCGTTAAGCCATCAACTAAATTAATACCACAAAACTCTCGTTCACCTTTTTCGTAAGCACGCCACATCGAACCAGTAATATATTGACGACAAATTGCTTCAATCATAACTGGACGAGCTTTTTGTACAATCCATACAAATGGGTGCGGGATATCAAGAATATGGCTATCTGCTAGCCCATTTTCTTTAAATAACTTAAACCAGTGATTTGAAATCGCATTGAGTGCTGCACCTTTACCCGGCACACCATTCATTCCACCTTCGCCACGCCAAATACAATCAAATGCTGAAATACGGTCACTAATAACCATAATCGCTAGTGGTGCATCTGCGGCAACATCATAGCCTTTCTCTTTGATTAAACGCGCACTATCTTCAGCGGTCAGCCAGTATACTGAACGAACTTTACCACTGTGAACAGGGACGTTGGTGCGAATAGGCAGATCATCATTCACTGCCAATACTTTATCTGCAAGACTCATTGAGTGTTGTCCTGTATTGAATTATTCAACGATTTGAATAGGAATTAAACAAAATATATAACGATTAGATAGCGGATGTTAGCCCCGCTAAAGTTGCACAGGATAATAGCAGAAATGCCTTACCCTGCCAACGAATGTGATCTGAATCACGTACAATTTTGTCGCTAAATGCAAACGCTAACTTAATGCAGTAGCTTATTGCGATTGCTTAATTTTCTGTTCAAGCTGCAGCTGTCTCCGATCCATTAACTGCTGAACTTGTTTTGCATCATGTAGCGCCTGACTTGGCGAAGTGATAAATGCCCGATTCTCATTAACTAAATCATGGGGTTTCTCAACGTGTTGCTGACTCATTGGCGGTTCAAGCTTTGGCAACCTTGTGATCGCATCAGAGTCATAAGTAACCAACTCACTGTTTGAGTGAGGCTTATCAGAATAATGCCACTGCCCTTGCCCATCTTGCCAGCGGTACACGTGTTGCGTCTTACCCTTTGGCGCAGCAACTAACGACTCAACATGAGTCAATGCTGTATCGGTCAATTGCTCAGCTTTATTAAACAGACGGTTGTTAGCTAATGTCTCTTTATCTGGCGTAAAATCAGACCATGATAACCAAGGTTCACCGTTGGGTTGCTTAATAATAAATAACCCAGAGGCGGCTAATAAGCTGATCATAACAATAAAATAAACTAACCGATTTAACATCTAACACCCTTCTTTATCAATGTTCACGTAATTAAAGCAGCTTATAGCTGCTTTAATTGTTGAATTTTATGCTGAGAAAACCCACTGTACAACACTGGGATAACAAATAGCGTTAAGAAGGTCGACGTTAATAGTCCCCCAACAATCACACTCGCTAACGGCCGCTGTATTTCTGCGCCTATGCCCGTTGATAGTAACATCGGTATTAAACCCAGTGCCGACGTCAACGCAGTCATTAACACCGGACGCAAACGTGAGGTTGCGCCATTAAATATTGCCTCGGCACTACTAGTGCCAGCTTCAATTCGCTGATTAATGCTCTCTACCATCACCACCCCATTAAGCACAGCCACCCCGAATAGAGTAATAAAACCAATTGAGCTTGGCACTGATAAATACTGACCCGATAGATACAAAGAGAATACGCCACCAATGACAGCTAAGGGCACATTCACTAAAATCAACATTGCCTGCCCTACTGAGCCAAAGGCGAAGTAGAGTAATAAAGCAATCAATGCCAATGATAATGGTACCACAAGCGCTAACCGTTTTTGTGCCCGCTGTTGACTCTCGAATTGGCCACCAATCACCACGGAGTAACCCGCAGGTAACTCAACACGTTCAGCAATACGTTGCTTAATAGCTGCAACCACGGTGCCCATGTCGCTCCCCTGCACATTAGCTTGAATAACAACACGGCGCTGCACATCATCACGGCGAACTTGTGGTGGTCCCGATTGATAACTGACATGGGCGACATCCCCTAAACGCACCCAGGCGCCACTAGGAGATTGCATCCGAATATCGGCTATCGCCTCTAAATCAGAGCGATGTTTTGCAGCAAGACGAACAAAGATATCGTAACGCTCATTACCGTTAATCACCTGCCCGGCAGCGATACCACCAATGCCATTTTGCACCACATCCATTACATCGCCCACCGAGATACCAAAACGAGAAAGCTGCTTTCGATTTGGCGCGATAACGAGTTGTGCCTCACCCGATATTTGTTCTAGGGCAACATCACGCACACCATCAAGTTCTTTTACCGCATGCTCAATTTCCTGCCCTTTCGTTGCTAATACGGCTAACTCGGGCCCAAATAGCTTAATCGCGAGCTGCGCTTTCACCCCTGATAATAACTCATCGACTCGTGTTGCAATGGGTTGTGAGAAATTAAACAACAGGCCGGGATGCGCTTCTAATGCAATTTCCATTTTTTGCTGCAATTCAAATCGATTTGTCGCACTCGTCCATTGTGATACAGGTAATAAGCCGATATAAACTTCAATATTATTGACTGGTTCAGGATCCCCCCCAATTTCTGGGCGACCGACGCGACTTAATGCATATTTCACCTCAGGAAACGCCAACAACTTACGTTCAATAATTGGCGATACTGACAGCGCCGTTTCTAAGCTAGAGGATGGCGCTAAGGTAACACGTAAGTTTAATGTGCCCTCTTCTAATTCAGGAACAAACTCAGTGCCAATTTTCGGCAGTAAACTTAACGCAGAAATCACTAATATCACGGCTACGCCAAGTACCAACTTGGCGTGATTTAGCGCAGCAGCTAAACTGATTTTATATAATCTAATCAGTGGCTTTAACAAGAAGCTCTCACGCTCACTCACGCCATGCTTAAACAGATAAGTCGCGAGTGCAGGAACAACGAATAGCGCGGTGATAATCGCAGCAATAACGGCAAGAATAATACTCACAGCCATCGGTTGAAATAACTTCGCCTCAACCCCCTCAAAGCTAAATAACGGGGCAAAGACCACTAAGATAATCGACGCAGCAAAAAATACTGGCCGTGCAACACTTTGACCAGCCAATTTTACTTGCTGAGCCGAGCTTAGTCGGGACACTCCAGGGGTTGATTGCTGCCGATGAAGTTGTTTAATGATACTTTCAACCATCACCACAGAACCATCAACTAACATACCAATGGCCACAGCAATCCCGCCTAATGACATCAAATTGGCAGAAATGCCCCACCACGACATCACCATCAGTGCAATTGCAATTGAGATTGGGATCGAGACCAACACAAGTAACGTCGCGCGAAGATTCATTAAAAACAGCGCTAAGACAATACAGATGAAGATAAAGGCTAAAGCCAATGCGTCTACAACCGTGGTGACAGCCTTTGCGATCAAATCGCTTTGATCATAAAGTGGCTCAAAGCGGACACCTTGTGGTAATGCCTGCTCAATCATCGGTAAACGGGCGTTAATACCATCAATGGTCGCCTTGGTGTTTGATCCCATACGCTTTAGCACTATTCCCGAGACAACTTCACCTAAAGATTCAGCATTACCGTGTTCATCACGGCGAGTTAAAGTGACGGCCCCTTGTCTGATTTCACTGCCTAATTCGACTTTGGCTAAGTCTGAAACTGTTATGACTGCGCCCGACACCGTTTTAACCGGTACTTGCTTAATATCATCAATCCCAGCTTGGCCGCTCTTGAACCAACCCGTGCCGCGAATGACTAATTGCTCTTGGCCGCGGTTCATATACCAACCACCGACATTGGTATTATTACGTTCAAGCGCATTGACCACCGCATCTTGAGTTAATTGGTAGGCAAGCAACTTAGCTGGGTCAATATTGACTTGGTATTGACGTACTTGACCACCAAAAGATAACACATCCGTCACCCCATCCACTGGCATAATCAATAGCTTCACTATCCAGTCATTTAAGCTGCGCAAGCTCATTGCATCATATTGTGAGTCACCATCAGCAACCAACAGATATTGATAGACTTGCCCTAGTCCGGAGGTGTTAGGTCCCATCTCTGGTATACCGACCCCTTGTGGGATCAGCTCTTTGGCCGCTTGCAAGCGTTCGAACACCAGCTGACGGGCAAAGTAAATATCGGTGCCTTCTTTGAACACGACGGTCACACCGGATAAACCCGTTTTAGAAATCGATCGAACTTGTTCAACATCAGGCAGTGCATACATCACCGCTTCAATTGGGTAAGTTATTAATTGTTCGACTTCCTCCGCAGCAAGTCCGGGGGCTTCGGTGTTAACAGCCACTTGAACATTAGTAACATCAGGAAAAGCATCCAGATTTAATTTAGGAATGCTAATCACCGCCCCAACGAGAGTCACCACGAGTAAAATTAACACCAATAGTCGATTATTAACCGACCAGTCAATGATTCTATTAAACATCAGCCAGCCCCTTAATGGTTATGCGGATCGAATCCGCCTTTAGCAATTTCAGAGGCAATAAAAAACGCACCTTGCACCGCCACTTGCGCACCTGCTTTTACGCCACTAATTTCACGAAGTTGCCCCAATGAACGACCTAACTTCACTTCAACCGCATTAAACTCACCGGGATGGTCTTGCACAAAGACCGTCCAATCGCCATCAGCACTTCGAGCTAATGTCGACTCAGGCACCGCCATCACGGGTGTCAGCGTTGCAAACTTAAAATTAACATCGACAAACATCCCTGAATGTAATGAGTCGTCAAGATTTGCCACTGCGAGTCTAATAATACGGGTACGCGTTATTGGGTCGATAGTATGCGCTTCTTGAATAACCTTGCCTTGATAACGCTGATTATCAAACACAACCTCGACAGGCGTATCGACACTTAATTGAAACTTTTTGCTTGGGGAGACCTTAGCTTCGACCCATAAACTACTTTCATCAGCAAGTAACATCACGGTATCCCCAGCGGCTACTCGCTGCCCTTGAGTAAAGTCGTCTTTAAGCACCGCACCAGCGCGCTGTGCTATCAAGGTATATTGCCCCAGATTAATATCTTGATTATGACTTTGTTGCCTAGTGGTTTGAGTGATTTCCTTAATCGCTCGCTTTGTCATACCAAAGGCGATCAACCGACCATAAGCAGCGTTAAAAGCCGTCTTAGCCTTCACCATTTCACTATCACTAATAGTTTTTTTACCGAGGTGTTTCACCCGTTGCCATTCTGTGGCCGCAATCAAATAGTCTGCTTGAGCTTGTGCCACTGACTCACTAAATAACGTCACCAGCTTTTGTCCTTTGACAACATGTTCGCCAAGGGTGGCATGGCGGCTGATCACCACAGACTCTGTCCGAGGGGATACTACATAACTAGTGTAACCGTTGGCTTTAACCTCGCCCGGCGCATAAATAGTGCGGTAGAAAGTTTGAGGGGTGAGTGTCGACACCTTAATATTTGCAACACTCATTTGCAGTGCTGATAGCGAGATACCAGCATCTGGATGTGAGTCATGTTGCGATTGTGTAGCTGCAACAGTTGACGCAGCTTGGTTAGGTGCATGCGTGTGATCGTGGTCGTCGCCTTCATAATGAGAGCTTTGCTTTGCATTGTGCTGCTTATCAGTCTGAGCAAGCAATTGTGGTGCACTAAATATGCCTAAAACAAGTAATACGCTGGCTAAGCCAGCCGGAATAATAGATCGAAATTTCATAGACTTCCCCTGCTAAAATTAGCAAGTTGAATATTAATAATCATGCCACTGCGAATAAAATTACAGAGACAACTAACGACATTTAAAGGTCGTAATACCAATTCCATTGATTAAGTGATCAATTTTGTAACGAGGATAAACGAATTAGAGCAAGGCATTTATTGGCGTATGTAGTGATTCTACATAGGCAATAAATAACGTAGCTATCATTTGTTTAGACCGTGAAAAATGATCAGGTTATTAGTGGAAATGGTATAAGTTAAATAGAAATAAGGAAGCTAGACGATCGGAGGTCTAAAGGCGGTTTCGCTAAGAGAGGACAGGTAAAAAGTTGGGTTAGGGTAAATTTCGGGGGTTAGTAAAGGATTAAACCTCGCTATCGCTTTGCTAGTAACCCAAGTTAAATGCGAACCACTACAGTGTCCGCAGTGATGGCAATCACTCGAGTCATGTTGCTCAGTGCTGCCACTAGCGTGGCTAGCTGGTAAATCAACAAACTCAGATTGGTGAGTTGCATGATTATGCTCTGTGGCTAAGTGCGCTGTATCTAATTGATGTGCTGCACCACTATCCACCACAATATTAAACGATTGTAAAACAATCGATATCATGACAAAACAGCCGATTAAAACACGCTTAAGATGCACAGACAATCTCACAGAAAAAGTAACTCGGTCGATAATTGCATATAAGTGTTGAAAAGTCTATGACTTAACAACACGCTAAAACACTAAACCCTTGGCCAAGCTAAGCCATCGGGTTCAGCAGCTTGTAAAAGCCACTGCTCGGCAGTCTCATATTCACACCAGCGAGGCTGTGCCGTAAAGTGATATTTTTGAGAGAATAACTCAAAACTGAGTTTCCAAGCATGTAAATAACCGACTCCTTCGGTAGGCCCGGGATAATAGCGGGAGTCACCAATGATCGGTGCACCTAAGCTTTTCATTGCTACACGTAACTGGTGTGTTTTCCCACTATGGGGTTTTAGAAGAAACAAACGCAAACCACAATTAATTGAATAGCTAAAGAACTGCGTTAATGCTGGGTTGTTAGTTGTTTTTAACAACAGGTAGCTACCGTTACGCCCTTTGGTCATATCACCTTTGATTAAGCCCTGCTTTTTCTTTGGCTTTTTATCTGAGAGCGCGATGTAATATTTATGCATTTTTCGTTGTTCAAAGAGCTCACCAAAAGCTGCTGCACAAATAGAGTCTTTGGCGAGAATGAGTAAACCACTGGTCATTTTATCAAGACGGTGCACAGGGAAAAGCTGTGAATAGCCAAGCTGCTGTTTAACCAGCTCAACAATTCCGAGCTGTTGGTTGCTCGTGTGAAAATCTATATCATTATATTTATTGATGACAATAAACCTGTCATTGTCATCAATAATGTCAAAAGCATTGATCATTGGGGGTTATTAAATAGGTTAAATGACGTTGCGCCCAGTATAACAATTAATTACTAGTAACCACAGCATAGTCAGCTTGCTTCCAAGCCATAAACCCACCATCAAGCGAGATAATATTACGATAGCCCATTTTCTGTAAACTTTCTCCCGCTAACGAGCTACGCGGCCCTGCACCACAATAAAGAACCAGAATATGTTCAAAATCTGGCACTCTCGCCACAATGTCTCGCTCAATAATTCCTCTGCTGAGGTGGATTGCATCGGGTAAGTGGCCATTATCCCACTCACTTTGCTCTCTGACATCAATCAATAAAAAGTCA
This sequence comes from Alteromonadales bacterium alter-6D02, assembly GCA_002835545.1. Taxonomy (GTDB): domain Bacteria; phylum Pseudomonadota; class Gammaproteobacteria; order Enterobacterales; family Psychrobiaceae; genus Psychrobium. The sequence continues at coordinate 47,105 of PIZK01000024.1, read as the reverse complement.
CGTTGTTCCTCCTGCCATCGTGCTAGTGTTTCAATATCGGTATGGGCAACGTTTTTTGATGCTTGCTGAGCTAATGCTAAAAACTCTTTACTGGGTTTCATGCTTCAACCTTCTTTTTATTATTTATGTTTAATTAGGGTTATTAGACTACCCTGAAGAATTGGATTTGAAAAGTGCTTAATATACCCACAGCATTAATACAAAGGCAAAAAAAAAGAGGCTATGAAAATAGCCTCTTTTTTGATTCGGTTAACACTGAAATTAGATTTTAGCGTGTAACTCTTGTACTGATGTTACTGTAGCGCGATCATCAGCTAAAATGGAATCACATGTCGCTAACGCCGCATTCATCGTAGTGGTGTAGCTTACTTTGTAACGTAATGCACCAGCACGAAGTTTACGAGAATCTTCAATTGCTTGACGACCTTCAGTCGTGTTTACAATGTACTCGTACTCACCATTAGTGATTCGGTCAAGAATGTGCGGACGACCTTCGCTTACTTTGTTTACTAAGCGTGGATTGATTCCTGCTTCACCAAGGATAACGGCTGTACCATGAGTTGCATCAATTTCATAACCAAGTTCTAGTAACTTCTTAGCTAATTGAGCAACACGGCCTTTATCGCTGTTACGAACAGAGATTAACGCACGACCTTTCTTCGGCACGTTAGATTTAGCACCTAACTGAGCTTTAGCATAAGCTTCTGCGAATGTTGTACCAACACCCATTACTTCACCGGTAGAGCGCATTTCAGGGCCTAAGATTGGATCAGCACCGTGGAACTTGTTAAACGGTAAAACAACTTCTTTCACTGAGTAGTATGGTGGTACAACTTCTGTTGTGAAACCAAGTTCTTTCAGCGATTTACCCGCCATGACTTTCGCAGCAATCTTCGCTAGTGGTACACCTGTAGCTTTAGATACGAAAGGAATGGTACGTGCAGCACGTGGGTTAACTTCAATCATGTAGATGTTGCCATCTTTGATTGCGAACTGTGTATTCATCAGACCGATAACACCAAGTTCAAGTGCTAGTTGACGAACTTTCTCACGTAGGCGATCTTGAATATCTTGACCTAACGTGTATGGAGGTAATGAACAACCAGAGTCACCAGAGTGAACACCCGCTTCTTCAATGTGCTCCATGATACCACCGACAACGACATCAACACCATCACAGACAGCATCAACGTCAACTTCTACTGCGTTATCTAAGAAACGGTCTAGAAGAATTGGCGAATCGTTTGATACGCTAACGGCTGCCGTCATGTAACGACGCAAGTCTTGCTCGTCATAAACGATTTCCATCGCACGGCCACCTAATACATAAGAAGGACGTACTACTAATGGGAAGCCGATGTTACCTGATTCAGCAATCGCTTCTTCTGCGCTGTTAACTGTCGCATTCGTTGGTTGCTGGATACCCAAACGTTCAATCATTTGTTGGAAACGTTCGCGGTCTTCAGCACGGTCGATTGCATCTGGTGATGTACCGATAATTGGTACGCCAGCACTTTCTAAAGCACGAGCTAGTTTAAGTGGTGTTTGACCACCGTACTGTACGATCACGCCTTTAGGCTTCTCGATACGTACGATTTCAATCACGTCTTCAAAGGTGACTGATTCAAAGTATAAACGGTCTGATGTATCGTAGTCAGTTGAAACAGTTTCAGGGTTACAGTTAACCATGATTGTTTCGTAACCTTCTTCACGCATCGCCATTGCAGCGTGTACACAACAATAATCAAACTCAATACCTTGACCGATACGGTTTGGACCGCCACCGATAATCATGATTTTTTCTTTATCGGTTACGTTTGACTCACACTCTTCATCGTAACAAGAGTACATGTAAGCAGTATCTGAAGAGAATTCAGCCGCACACGTATCAACACGCTTGTAAACAGGGTGAATGTCATGGCGGTCACGAATTTTGCGAACCTCTGACTCAGCTACACCTAATACCGTCGCTAAACGCTCATCTGAGAAACCTTTACGCTTAAGTGAACGCAAGTAATCAGGTGTTAAGTTAGCCATGCCACCATCTGCGACTTTATATTCTTCACTAACGATGTCTTGAATTTGAATCAGGAACCAACGATCGATGCGCGTGATGTTGAAAACTTCATCAAGTGTCATACCGAAACGGAATGCATCGGCGATGTACCAAATACGATCAGCACCAGCAGTCGTTAATTCGTGTTTAATTTTGTTTAACGCTTCATTGTCATCAGCATCAACAATCGGGTCAAAACCACTCACGCCGACTTCAAGGCCGCGTAATGCTTTTTGCATTGACTCTTGTTGGTTACGACCGATAGCCATTACTTCACCAACAGACTTCATTTGAGTAGTCAGGCGATCTTCACAACCAGCAAACTTTTCAAAGTTAAAGCGAGGAATCTTAGTAACAACATAATCAATTGATGGTTCAAATGATGCTGGTGTTGCGCCACCAGTAATGTCATTTGATAATTCATCAAGAGTATAGCCTACCGCTAACTTAGCCGCGATTTTAGCAATTGGGAAACCTGTTGCTTTCGATGCTAATGCAGATGAACGAGATACACGTGGGTTCATCTCGATGATTACCATACGGCCAGTGTTTGGACAGATACCAAACTGAACGTTAGAACCACCCGTTTCAACACCAATTTCACGTAATACAGCCATCGATGCGTTACGCATGATTTGGTATTCTTTATCAGTTAACGTTTGCGCAGGAGCAACAGTGATTGAGTCTCCAGTGTGAATCCCCATAGGGTCAAAGTTTTCTATCGTACAAACAATGATACAGTTATCATTTTTGTCACGTACTACTTCGGTTTCGTACTCTTTCCAGCCGATTAGTGACTCATCGATTAACAGTTCAGACGTTGGTGATAAATCTAGACCACGGGTACAAATTTCCACGAACTCTTCAATGTTATAAGCGATACCGCCGCCTGTACCACCCATAGTGAACGATGGACGAATAATACACGGGAAGCCAACTTTCTTTTGAACTTCGTGTGCTTCTTCCATCGAATGAGCAATACCCGCTTCAGGCGTCGCTAAACCGATTTTTTTCATCGCTTCATCGAAACGTTTACGGTCTTCAGCTTTATCAATCGCATCGGCCGTTGCACCGATCATTTCAACATTGTATTTCTCAAGTACACCTTTACTTTCTAACTCAAGCGCACAGTTTAATGCTGTTTGACCACCCATTGTCGGTAAAACCGCACATGGACGCTCTTTTTCAATAATTTTTTCTACAACTTCCCAGTGAATTGGCTCGATGTATGTTGCATCTGCCATCTCTGGGTCTGTCATAATAGTTGCTGGGTTCGAGTTTACTAGAATTACTCGGTAACCTTCTTCACGCAGTGCTTTACAAGCCTGAGCACCAGAATAATCAAACTCACAAGCCTGACCAATTACTATCGGGCCAGCGCCCAGAATAAGAATACTTTTTAAGTCGGTACGTTTTGCCATCGTTCTTAATCCTATCTATTTCGTCTGAGACTTATGGTTACTTAGCAGCTTTACGCGCTTCGATTAATTCGATGAAATGATCGAACAATGGAGCAGCATCATGTGGGCCAGGACTTGCTTCAGGGTGACCTTGGAAGCTAAATGCTGGCTTGTCTGTTAGATGAATGCCCTGTAAAGAACCATCAAATAGAGATTTGTGTGTTGCAACTACATTTTTTGGCAATGTTTCTTCGTCAGCAGCGAAACCATGGTTTTGCGCAGTGATCATCACACGGCCATTTTGAAGTTCTTGAACCGGATGGTTTGCACCATGGTGACCAAACTTCATTTTAACCGTTTGAGCGCCACTTGCTAATGCGAGTAACTGATGGCCTAAACAAATACCAAATTGTGGGATATCAGTTTCTAAGAAAGACTTAATTGCATCAATTGCATAAGTACAAGGCTGTGGATCACCTGGGCCATTAGATAAGAAGATACCATCTGGGTTTAATGCAAGCACATCAGCAGCAGGAGTCTGAGCTGGTACGACAGTTAAGCGACAACCACGGTCAACTAACATACGCATGATGTTATCTTTGATACCGAAATCATAAGCGACTACGTGATGAGGTAACTCTTCACTTGGCGTATCACTTGGTAAGCCACCAACTAAAGACCAAGTTTTCTTAGTAAACTCATAAGTCGTTTTCGTTGTTACTTCTTTAGCTAAATCCATGCCTTTTAGACCAGCAAAACCTTGAGCTAACTCAAGTGCTTTTGCTTCATCCACTTCACCTGCCATAATACAACCGGCTTGCGCACCCTTTTCACGTAAGAGACGAGTTAAACGACGCGTATCGATATTAGCAATACCCACAACACCGCTATCAGTTAAGTAATCACTTAATGTTTTCTCGTTACGGAAGTTACTTGTTAATAGTGGTAAATCACGAATAACTAAACCACAAGCGTGAATCTTGTCAGACTCTTCATCTTCTGAGTTTGTACCCGTGTTACCAATATGAGGGTAAGTAAGAGTGACAATTTGTCGAGCGTAAGATGGGTCAGTTAAAATTTCCTGATAGCCAGTCATCGAAGTATTAAATACAACTTCACCCACTGAATGACCTTCTGCACCAATTGATGTTCCGTGAAAAACAGAACCATCTTCAAGCACTAATAAGGCAGATTTACTCAAAGCAACCTCCAAAAGACAATAAAAAACATCTCATTATGAGACATCATAGTTTATGCAAAACAGCTTAAATTACTTTTTTAAGCCAAATTCCGCGTAGTATAGTCGAGGTAACAGCAATAGTCCAGAGTCACACCAAAATAAACAACTAAAATAAATTACATAGTGAAAGTCATTAATACCAAAGATAACAACGAGAAAAACACTCTTTAACACCTACTTACCAGCAACAAAAAACAAAGCAATACCATTATTTATCAGTACCTTACCATTACATACAACCCTTAATAGCGTTAGGCGTCGATTTAATAACTAGAGTACAATTAAAGAGCCATTTATTATTATAAGTGAAAAAATATTGAGGACGAGCACACCTTAATGAGAGTAATCAACGCAATCAATATATTTTTCGTTTCTTTTGATAAAAAAACATTAAAAAACGCTCAAATAAGCCAACTAAAGCAATCTTAACTCAAATAACACCCAGTAACACCCTCAGAAACAAAAAAGCCAAACAAAACCAACAATTACAATAACTTAACCATGCAATAAAGCCACAAATCAACACCAAAACACCTTATTTACCGACATGAGAGTTAAAAACTAATGATTGCAAGGTTATCTTTAGGCATTCCAAAAACAGGAATAAAAAAGAGTATTATAGGGACAAGTAGCCACGTCTAACTTATTTTGGACACAGTAACCATTCATTGGAGAGGTGAGATGTACTCAGGTAATAAAGAAACTAATTACCTATTTAAGCGAGAATATCTGGTCAACTGATTAGTGGGTGATTACCCCATGCTAAGATTTCAAGCAAAAAAAAGAGCCACTAACGTTCGTTAGTGGCTCTTTATCAACTAATGAAGCTTATTAGCTGATGATTTCTAATAATTCAACATCAAATACTAATGCGCTAAATGGTGCGATTTGACCGCCTGCGCCTTGTTCACCGTATGCTAGGTGATGAGGGATATGTAGTTTGTATTTAGAACCAACTGCCATTAATTGTAATGCTTCAGTCCAGCCTTTGATTACGCCGCCTACAGGGAACTCTGCTGGCTGGCCGCGATCGTAAGAGCTATCGAAAACAGTACCATCAATTAATGTACCGTGGTAGTGAGTACGTACCGTTGATTCAGCCGTTGGTTTTTCGCCTTCACCTTCAGTGATAACTTCAAATTGAAGACCTGAAGCAAGAACCGTAACGCCTTCACGCTTAGCATTTTCTTCTAAGTAAGCTTCACCTTCAGCAGCTAATACTTTTGCTTTTTCAGCAGCATCAGCTTGCATGCGCTCGTTGATTTCTTTAAATGCAGCATTTAAATCATCGTAGCTAACTTGGCTTTCTGCTTTATTGAAAGCATCAGCTAAACCTTGTTGAACAGCAGTGATATCAATTCCTTCAAATGGGTTAGCTGCAAGTTGCTCACCCATGTTACGGCCGACACCGTAGCTTGCGCGTTGTTCGATAGATGTGTAATCAGACATATTATTCTCTTTAATTTAATTATAATTATTTAATTAGGCCACAGTTTATAAACTAAAGCCGATTAAATTCGGTGTACAGTAAACCCTAAGCCTCTAACGATTATATAGTCAGAGGGTTACGATTTTCAAAAATTAGACCTTACAGCTTGGTCGTAAACCTGACGCTTGTGCCTGTTGGTAAGTGGCATTGGCTTTAGGCATACCCTTATTTAAGTCTTTAATGCGTCTCTCATTTGATGGGTGAGTTGATAAGAACTCGATTGGCTGTTGCCCACCAGCCGCAGCACCCATAGCTTGCCATAGCGTCACACTATGCTCAGGCTTAAAACCAGCTTTAGCCATTAGATCTAAGCCTATTTTGTCAGACTCACTTTCCTGCTTACGCCCAAAAGGTAATGCCACACCATATTGAGCACCAAGGCCTAAACCCTGCATCCATAACTCTTTATTTTGCACACCAGCGAGATCAAAAGCCCCGCCAGCAATCTGCATGCCCATGCCGGTAAGTTGGTTGCGTGATAAACGTTCATTTGAATGATTCGCTAGCACGTGGCCAATTTCATGGCCGATAACCGCGGCCAGTTGATCAGGTGTTTTGGCAACTTTCATTAAACCCGTATAAACGCCGATATGACCACCTGGTAATGCAAACGCATTGGCTTGTGGTGAGTCAAATACCACAACATCCCATTGCTTAACACCGTAAGAACTTGGGACATGAGCAGTAATTGCATCGGTAATACATGCAACATAACCATTAACACGAGCGTCAGTGACGACCTTTTCTTTGGCTTTTATTTCTTCAAATGACTGCGCACCTAACGTGTTCATATCAGCCGAAGAGTACATTAAAGCTTGTGTGCGTCCTGTAGGGCTTTTCGTAACTTGGCAACCTGCTAGTACCGACAGTGCAGCTACCGCTAAAATAGTTTTCTTCATTATATAATCCCTCATCAAATTAAAGCAGGTTAACAAAATAACCTGCTATTGATTAGCCATTTAAGTCGTTAAAGAAGTTTTTTACCCCATCAAAGAAACCTTCAGCTTTTGGCTTGTGTTCTTTTGATGAACCATTAACGGCCGTATCAAATTCTTTTAGTAGTTTCTTTTGATGCTCAGTCAGTTTAACTGGAGTTTCAACAACAACCTTACAGATTAAATCACCGGTAGAATGACTGCGAACCGACTTCACCCCTTTACCACGTAAACGGAACATACGACCCGTCTGAGTTTCGCTACTAACTTTTAACTTCACTTTACCATCAAGTGTCGGTACTTCAATGTCACCACCAAGCGCAGCATGGGCAAAACTAATAGGGACTTCACAGTAAAGATTATTACCGTCACGTTCGAAGATGTTATGATCTTTTACATGCACTTGAACGTATAAGTCACCGTTACCAGCGCCCGCTTCACCTGCTTCACCTTCACCACTTAAACGGATACGGTCGCCAGTATCAACACCGGCAGGGATTTTAACTGATAGCGTTTTCGTTTTCTCATAACGACCTTCGCCGTGACAAGTACGACATGGGTCTTTAATTATCTTACCTTTACCACGACACGTAGGACAAGCTTGCTGTACGGCAAAGAAACCTTGACGCATTTGGACTTGACCCTGTCCATGACAGGTTCCACAAGTGGTTGCCGAAGTACCTTTTTTCGCGCCAGAGCCATGACAATCATCACAACTTTGTAAGGATGGTACTTGGATATCTTTACTGACACCCTTAACCGCTTCTTCGAGGCTTAGCTCCATGTTGTAACGTAAATCTGCACCGCGTGCTGGGCCGCGTTGGCGTCCACCACGGCCGCCACCGCCACCGAAGATATCACCAAACATGTCGCCGAAGATATCACCAAAGTCTTGTGCGCCTGCACCGCCGCCGCGACTAGGATCAACTCCTGCATGGCCATATTGATCGTACGCAGCACGCTTTTGAGCATCGCCAAGAATATCATAAGCTTCTTGCAGCTCTTTAAATGTCTCTACAGCAGACTCATCCCCAGGATTTCTGTCAGGGTGACATTTCATCGCTAAGCGTTTGTACGCCTTTTTCAGTTCTTTCTCAGTAGCCGTTTTAGAAACGCCTAATACTTCATAATAGTCACGTTTAGACATGGTGATTGCTTTCCACTTATTCTTCTACATCAGGTTTACTTGCCTGATAGACAATTTAATTAAACCAATTCCATTAATTAACAGCATGATTTATAAGTTAAATTAGTTATTGGAATTGCTACTAAATCTCAGTATCTGTTAACAAGGACGGGCGTTAAGGTTTCCCCAAACGCCCGCTACATTGTTACTTACCGACAAATATTACTTTTTGTCGTCTTTAACTTCTTCAAATTCAGCGTCAACAACATCATCTTGTGGTTGAGCTTGCTCTTGAGCACCTTCACCTGCACCTTGTTGCGCTTGTGCTTGTTGCTGTGCGATTTCCATTAATTTAGCAGACGCTTCCATTAACGCTTGAGTTTTCGCTTCAATCGCTTCTTTATCGTCGCCTTTAATTGCAGTTTCAAGTTCAACAACAGCCGCTTCGATTTTCTCTTTTTCGTCGCTTGCTAATGCTTCACCAGCTTCTTCAACTTGCTTGCGTGTTGCGTGAACCATGCCATCAGCTTGGTTACGTGATTGAACTAACTCTTCAAACTTCGCATCTTCTTCAGCATTTGCTTCAGCGTCACGAACCATTTTTTCGATTTCATCATCATCTAAACCAGAAGATGCTTTAATCGTAATTTTCTGTTCTTGACCAGTGTCTTTATCTTTCGCAGATACGTGTAGGATACCATCAGCATCGATATCAAAAGTAACTTCGATTTGAGGCGTACCACGCATTGCTGCACGGATGCCTTCTAAGTTAAATTGACCTAATGATTTGTTATCTGCAGCACGCTTACGCTCACCTTGTACAACATGAACGGTTACAGCAGACTGGTTGTCTTCTGCGGTAGAGAACGTTTGAGATTGCTTCGTAGGGATCGTGCTATTCTTAGCAATAACCGTAGTCATCACACCACCCATAGTCTCGATACCTAGCGATAAAGGAGTAACGTCTAGTAGTAATACATCAGTTACGTCGCCCGCTAATACACCGCCTTGTACTGCAGCACCCATTGCTACTGCTTCATCAGGGTTAACGTCTTTACGTGGCTCTTTACCGAAGAAGTTAGTTACTTTCTCTTGTACTAGCGGCATACGTGTTTGACCACCAACCAAGATAACATCGTTGATGTCACTGATACTTAAATCAGAGTCAGCTAATGCTACTTTTAATGGCTCAAGTGTACGTTGTACTAAATCTTCAACTAGAGACTCAAGTTTTGCACGAGTCACTTTAATCGCTAAATGTTTAGGACCTGTTGCATCAGCCGTGATGTATGGTAGGTTAACTTCTGTTTGTTGCGTTGAAGAAAGTTCGATTTTTGCTTTCTCTGCTGCTTCTTTCAGACGTTGTAGTGCAAGTGGATCGTTGTTTAAGTCGATACCTTGCTCTTTTTTGAACTCTTCTACTAAGTAGTTGATTAGACGGCTATCGAAATCTTCACCACCTAAGTGAGTGTCACCGTTAGTCGCTAATACTTCGAATGTGTGCTCGCCATCCATTTCATCGATTTCGATGATTGAGATATCAAATGTACCACCACCAAGGTCATAAACAGCAACAACGTTGTCGCCCGCTTTTTTGTCCATACCGTATGCTAGTGCAGCAGCCGTCGGCTCATTGATGATACGTTTTACTTCAAGACCCGCGATACGGCCAGCATCTTTAGTTGCTTGACGCTGTGCATCGTTAAAGTATGCAGGTACTGTGATAACAGCTTCAGATACTGACTCACCTAAGTAATCTTCTGCAGTCTTCTTCATTTTTTTCAAGATTTCAGCAGAAATTTGTGGTGGAGCCATTTTCTTATCTTGTGCTTCAACCCAAGCGTCACCGTTGTCAGCTTTAACGATCTTGTAAGGCATGATTTTTACATCACGTTGAACAACTTCATCTTGAAAGCGACGACCGATTAAACGCTTAATAGCGAATAATGTGTTATGTGGGTTAGTAACCGCTTGACGTTTTGCAGGTTGACCAACTAATACTTCGCCTTCAGTGTAAGCGATGATCGAAGGTGTTGTGCGATCGCCTTCAGCGTTTTCAATGATTCGTGTCTTTTCGCCGTCTAAAACAGCAACACATGAGTTAGTTGTACCTAAGTCGATACCGATAATTTTGCCCATCGGGTAAATCTCCAAACTATGCCAAAACAATGACTAAAAAAATTAGGGGTTATTTTACCAATAGCAAATATGCCATTGGTTTAAGCAAGAACGAAGTAATTGTTTTATACAATCACATGATTATCTGTTCATGCTTTGCTTAAAAATAGATATGGGGATGCTTTTTTAAATGCCAAGGGAAAAAGTAATATTTTTTTACTTTTTTTTATTTAAATCACTTGTATTGATGAAATGATAACAAGACACTGCGTTAAACGATTAATATCAGTAAAGGGTAATTGACTAAGAGCTTAGCCAAATACCCCAAGTTATCCTTAACTAAGGCGGGTAATTAGCTGCTCACCTAAGTTAACGTTAGTCGATGAACCATCGACGGCCTGTTTCGTATCATCAACCACTTGGTGCATATTTTGTTTAATCGCCTCAGAACTACTTAATTGTTGTTGTACCTGAGTAATGGTTTGTTCAACCAAACTTGAACTCATCTGCGCAAGATTAACCATGTCATCAAGTGACGTCATTGTGTGTGATGCAATATCAACGCTGCCATCAATAATCGCTGTTACCTGTTTTTGTTTGCTAATAATGGAACCTGAAATATCCATAATCTTCTTCATTTCGTTTTGGATTTGCTCGGCTGATTGATTAGCAGTATTCGCTAATGACCGAACTTCATCTGCAACGACAGCAAAGCCACGTCCATGTTCCCCAGCACGAGCCGCTTCAATCGCAGCATTTAGTGCTAATAAGTTTGTTTGATCGGCAATCCCTTTAATTGAGTCAACTAGTTGCCCAATGTTTTGGTTATTCTCATCAAGACTATTAAGTAACTGCGTAAACTCACCGATATAAGTGGCGGACTCAGAGATATTAGTCGTTAACTGTTTTAGTTGTTCGATTCCTGATAGTGAGGTTTGCGCCGTATTTTGCGCAGCTGAAAAAGACTCATTTGACAAGTTCTCAATGCTCTCAGATTGTTCGATGAAAGATTGAATGAGATCAAAGCTCTCTTGTATCTGCATTAAACGGTTAGAAGACGCTTGATTGACTTGCTGTGCATTTGATGTAATTTGTTGAGCAATCTCTAATGCACCGCTTTGCTCTAGTGTTTCAAGAGTTTGTGCTTGTTGTCTAAGTTGATTGAGCTCTGATTGTTCGATAATGACACTACCGGCTGGAATTTTATCGCCTGCTAAAAAGCTAAACATGATCGTCCTTTCCTTGTGCGTTTTGCTGGTTTAGCAATGCTGCAACACTGGAGTAGGTAGCAACACAAAATGGAACGCAATAAGTTAATAAAATTTTGAGGTAATGAATTACTGTTAGTTGACCATTGGCAATAACATCACCCTGATTAATCAGGACTAGCAAACTACCCACGATTGCAGAGACTTTAAATGAACGTAGCAGCAAAGTTCGCTGTGTTGCATAACCTATCCATAATTGAATCTTCATCAAGCTATGGCCTCAAAATAAAAAGGCCATCGAGTTATCTCGATGGCCCTGTGACGATATAGCATCAATATGATAAAGCAAGCATATTGTTAGACTATTTCATTCTTAAGCATTCGTATCGACGCTTGCAGCTTTAGCAACCACAACCATCGCAGGTCTTAACAAGCGTCCGTTTAATTCGTAGCCTTTTTGCATGACATCAATCACAGCATTTGGCTCAGCGCCAGGCACTTCAACCATTGTCATCGCTTGATGAAGTTCAGGGTTGAATTGTTCACCGACAGGGTTAACTTGTGTAACACCAGATTTCTCTAACGCACCAACAAAACTAGTCAGTGTCATTTCGATGCCTTCAACAATCGCAGTCATTTGCTCGTTGTCTTTATCCGTTGCACTTAATGCACGCTCAAGATTATCAACAACAGGCAATAACTCGTTTGCAAATTTGTTTAAGGCAAACTTGTGCGCTTTTTCTACATCTTGGCTTACACGACGGCGCATGTTTTCAACTTCTGCTTTACCACGAAGTACACCGTCTTTTTGAGCAGCAACTGTTGCTTCACTTTCGGCTAATGCCTTTTCTAGCTCAGCAATGCGTGCAGCAGAATCATCTACTTCAACTTCAACAGCTACTTCTTCTACTGTTTCAACATCTTCAACAATCTCTTGTTCAACATTTTTAGCGTTTAAGTCTTCTTTACTCATTTCTCTTCCACTATAGATATAAATTTTCGTACTAATGAATGCTATTATGGGGTCGAAATTGTATGATTCAAGACCTTAAGCATAATTTTCTTACTTTCTATTGATCCAATGGTTATATTCAAGTACCGGAAGATAAGAAATAGCTTGTTGTTTTGATTGCTTATATTAATCGTCTAGCCGTATACTCAAAACAACCAACTTTAGTGAATAGTATCAAATGAAACGTTTATTTAATTGCATCGGTTTAATTGGTAAAACCAATCATAGCGAAACAAGCCAGACTATAGAACAATTACATCAGTTATTGTGTGAGAATGGCTATGACGTCATTGTTGATGAACGTTCAGCCATTGCGATTGCTGAAACATTAAATGTCACTAAAGCCCCGCTTATCGAAATTGGTGAGCGCTGTGATCTAGCCATTGTTATTGGTGGTGATGGCAATATGCTTGGCGCTGCTAGGGTACTTGCGCGATATGATATCGCCGTAGTCGGTGTAAATCGCGGTAACTTAGGTTTTTTAACTGATATTGATCCCGATAATATCCAAGAGCCATTACTCGCTATACTCGATGGTAAATTTATTACTGAAAAGCGCTTCTTGCTTGAAGCACAAATTTTTAGGCACGGCGTATTAAAAAGTTGTAACACTGCCATGAATGAAGTGGTTCTCCATGCAGCTAAAGTAGCAAACATGATTGAATTTGAATTGTTTATTGATGGATTGTTTGTTTATCACCAACGTTCAGACGGTTTAATTACATCGACTCCAACAGGCTCCACAGCTTACTCGCTGTCAGGTGGCGGTCCCATCTTAACGCCCAATATGGATGCAATTTCTCTCGTTCCAATGTTCCCTCATACCTTAAGTTCACGCCCAATAGTTATCGACGGTAATAGTCAAATCGAGCTTAAAATCCCTCATTACTTAGATCAGACTATTCAAGTTAGCTGTGACGGGCAAGTCAGTTTAGAAGTGCTCCCTGGCGATCAAATCATGATCCAAAAAAGTGACAGCCAGTTACGCTTAATTCACCCAATCGGTTATAGCTATTATGAAGTGCTAAGAAGTAAGCTTAGTTGGAGTGAGCAACGTGTGACGAAGAAAATATGAACCTAAAGTTCCCACGTTTCCAAAAATAAAATCATCCATCTTCACTTCAGCAATATTTAGGCCGAGACTTTAAAAGTGTCGGCCAGTAACCAAGATTACTTCATCAAGCGTTTCACTTTTTTTGGTAAGCCTGCGACAACAAGATCATACGATGTATCAATCATTGTTTTTATTTGCTGATCGCTTATCGAATCATCCATAAAAACAGTATTCCAGTGTTTTTCATTATATTGACTATTCGCAACAATAGCTTGGTATTGTTTTCTTAGCTCTATGGCTGACTCAGGCGTACACTTTAAACAAATATTGGGTCGTTGATTCTCATTACCTTCTGCAACAATGGCAAAAATTTTACCCTTTACTTTAAAAACCTTAAGTTCCCGCCCAAATGGATAATCCAATAAGCAGAAGTGTTTAGCCATAATATAATTGATATATATTTCCATATTAGCCTCTTTTTAATCCGTTAAAAATACCTGTGTTCGAGCTGATTATAGTCAAAAAGAATTTTTTTAAAGGAATTTTTTTTACTTTTTTACGCACCTAGTTTTATCAATTCTAAATAAAGCTAACAGATCATGCATTTAGCTAATAAAGCAAATGCTAATAAATATTCTAAGTTTTATTATTTGTGAATAAAAATGCTACGCTAACTTGCAATAAACACAAAACACTGTATAAATAAACAGACACTGTATAAAGCACTGTATAAGTTTACCCGTGCACAATTTGGAGCAGTTTATGTTAACTCAACTTTCTATTAATGATTTTGCTATTGTCGAGCATTTAGACATCGAATTAAATAGTGGTATGACGACTATCACCGGTGAGACTGGTGCGGGTAAGTCTATCGCTATTGACGGCTTATCATTGTGTTTAGGTGCTAGGGCCGAAGCCTCGATGGTACGTCCAACAGGGCAACGTGCCGACATTTGTGCAACATTTAACATTGAAACTAACAGCGCTGCCCTAAAGTTCTTATCACATTCCGAATTAGATAACGCCAACGAATGTATTGTCAGGCGAACGATCTCTTCGGAAGGTCGCTCTAAAGGTTATATCAATGGCCGTGCTGTTCCCGTCAGTCAATTAAAAGAGCTAGGGAAGTATTTATTGAACATTCACGGCCAGCATGCACACCAAGGTTTATTAGATAGCTCACTTCAATTGACATTGTTAGACCAATATGCAGGCCATAAGTCATTACTTAGCAGAGTCGAATTAACCTTTAAAAATGTCCAAGCAATTCGCCAAGAACTTAACCAACTCATTGCTAACCAGCAACAATATGCTGCCAAAGTTCAGCTGTTAGAGTATCAAGTGGAAGAGCTCGATACTTTTGCACTCGTTGAAGGCGAGTTTGAACAGATCGAACAAGAACATCAGCGTTTATCAAACAGTGAAACACTACAATATCAATCTCATCAGTTATTAGACCAGCTAGCCGACAGTGAGCACAACATTGAGGCGTCTCTGCACAGCGCAGTAGCGACTCTAGAACAGCTATTAGCTCAAGATTCTTCATTAAGTGAATGTACCGAAATGCTTCAAGGGGCACTGATTCAAGTACAAGAGAGTGTAAATGAGGTTCGCCATTATAATGAAAACATCGAGCAAGACCCACAGCGCTTGCAAGAAGTTGAACAACGTCTAAGTAAAGCAATGCAACTTGCCAGAAAACATCACGTTGAAGCATGTGAACTACCTAGTCTTCACCAATCAATGCACACGGAGTTAGCAAATTTAAGTGGATGTGAACTGCGTATTACCGAACTTGAACAACAGCTCAAAGAAATAGAAAAGCAATACTACATTGACGCAGAAAAATTGAGTGAAAGCAGAAAGAAATTTGCTAAAAAATTAGATAAATTAATTGCTAAATCATTGCGCCGCCTTGCGATGGAGCATAGCCAGTTTGAGATCTCAATTAGTCCAAATTCCACACAAACTTTGAGTAAGTATGGTGTTGACTTAGTCGAATTCAAAGTATCAACTAACCCCGGCCAGCCTCTGGAACCATTACATAAAGTTGTGTCTGGGGGTGAGCTATCCCGAATTAGCCTGGCTATTTCTGTTATCACCGCACAGAAAGTAGCAACCCCTACCCTCATTTTCGATGAAGTTGATGTTGGGATCAGTGGACCAACGGCGGCAACGGTCGGGGCCATGCTAAGAGAATTAGGTGAATCGACTCAAATCCTTTGTGTTACACATTTACCGCAAGTGGCAGGTTGTGGCCACCAACAAATGCAAGTCATCAAACAGACCGACGGAAAATCAACCCATACGACGATGTCACCTCTAAAACAAGAAGAGCGAGTCATTGAGCTTGCCCGTTTATTAGGCGGAAATAAGATAAGTGATGCGACATTAGCCAATGCTAACGAGCTTCTTGTCGCCAACTAATTTTAGGATCACCAGCACATATTTATAATAATATGCAGACAGAGCTGTTAGGTTGCATCATAGAGTGCTAAAATAGCCCACTTTATTTTGCACCAATTAAGGGTATTACTTTGCAAGGCACTCAATTACTTGATTTTATCGTCGATAACTTAGAAGACATGAAAGCAAAAAACTTAGTTACTCTAGACGTTACTAATCTATCACCTATGGCCGATAAGCTTATTATCTGCTCAGGTACCTCTTCTCGTCATTGCCGTTCTATTGCAAATAACCTACTTGTTGAAGCGAAGAAAGCAGGTATTCCACCATTAGGTATTGAAGGCTTAAAAGAAGGTGGTTGGGTTTTAGTGGATATGAATGAAGTTGTCGTTCATGTGATGGATGACGAAAGCCGTGAGTTCTATAAATTAGAACAGTTATGGAATGGCGAATCAAAGCACCTTAACACCTAATGAAAATTCAACTAGTCGCTGTTGGCACAAAGATGCCTAGTTGGGTTGAAAGCGGTCTGCAAGAATACTTGCGCCGCTTTCCTCGTGATTGTTCGCTAGAAATTCTAGAAATACCAGCGGGCAAGCGGGGAAAAAATGCCGATATTAAGCGTATTTTAGATAAGGAAGGTGAGTTAACGCTCGCTGCTATTCCTAAAGGTAATAGAATTGTCACCTTAGAAGTCGAAGGAAAACCTTGGACTACGCCAACGCTAGCCAAGAACCTTGAGAAATGGCAACTTGACGGCCGCAATGTAAGTTTACTCGTCGGTGGACCAGAAGGTCTGGCACCTAGCTGTATTGCAGCATCTGAACAGCGTTGGTCTTTATCTCCTCTAACCCTCCCCCACCCAATGGTTCGGGTTATTGTTGCCGAGTCCCTTTATCGAGCTTGGAGCATCAATAATAATCATCCTTATCATCGTGAGTAGCCTTACTCCTCGCATTTGATTTGTAAATTAGTATTCTCAATATCTTTTTAATAGAGAAATCAGGCTTTTTGTGTTCAAATATGAATGATCTGTTTCTTTCTATTATGGGCTCATGTTTTCACGTCAACGTACACACATCAGAAATAATACCGCTGAATCTAATCTCTTTACTCGACGAGCCATTATTGCTTTTTTCGGCGTCTGTGTATTAGTTGGTATTTTATTAATTAACCTTTACAACATACAAGTTAACTCGCACGAGAGCTACCAAACTCGCGCCAATGGAAATAGAATCAAGCTTATTCCTACTCCGCCAAATCGTGGTGTCATCTTTGATCGAAATGGTGTAATCCTTGCGGAAAACCGTCCAGTTCACAGTCTCGAGCTCGTAGCAGAACAGATAAAAGACATTAAAAAGACAGTTGCCTCAATCGCAGAAATCATTGCTTTAAGTGAAGAAGCAAAACAGCGTTTTTTCAAGTCCGTCAAGGCTCAAAGACGTTTTAAAAGCGTCGTATTAAAGAGCCGATTAACTGCTGAGGAAGTAGCGAAAATTAGCGTTCAATTACATCGATTACCCGGGGTAAAAATTGAAGCAAGGCTTAAACGCTATTACCCATTTGGTGAGAGCTTAACCCACGTCATGGGTTATGTCGGGCGTATAACTCGAAAAGAGCAGCAGGCGATTATCGATAAAGAGCAAGAAGCGATTTACGCTGCCACACGAGATATTGGTAAACAAGGCATCGAAAAATATTATCAAGAGTTACTCCATGGTAAACCCGGTTATAAAGAAGTTGAAGTGAATAATCGAGGCCGCATCTTCCGTGTTCTCAATGAGCAATTGCCAGAGCACGGTCAAGATTTGTATCTTAATATTGATATTAATATACAACAGAAAGCTTATGAGGCGCTAGCAGGGCGTCGTGGCTCTGTCGTTGCCCTAGATCCGAACAATGGCGCTGTATTAGCCATGGTGAGTAGCCCAAGTTATGATCCCAATTTGTTTGTCCACGGTATTTCATCTAAAGAATATAAAAAATTGCTCTCACCAGATAAGCCATTAATTAACCGTGCGACTCAAGGCGCTTATCCACCGGCATCAACAATCAAACAACTTATGGCGCTGGTCGCTCTAGAAGAAAATATAGTCACTGAGCATACCTCAATTGATGATCCCGGCTGGTATCAACTGCCCAATGTGAAGCGAAAGTTTAAAGACCACTTAGCTTGGGGTCATGGCAAGGTCGATGTCTATAAAGCAATGGCTAAATCTTGTGACACTTACTTTTATGACATAGCTTACCGCTTAGGCATCGATAAAATTAGCTCATTTATGTACCAGTTTGGTTTTGGTGAATACACAGGGGTCGATATACATGAAGAAAAATCTGCCATTATGCCCTCACGGGGCTGGAAACGTGCTAGACATAATCAACCGTGGTATGTCGGTGACACGATATCATTAGGCATTGGCCAGAGTTATTGGACGGCAACGCCGCTACAATTAGCAAAATCGACAGCCATTGTCGCCACATCAGGGGAAGTCTTTACACCGCAAATATTAGGAGCAAGTCAAGGAGAGCTTGGCCTATTACAAATTCCTGCCGATGATAGTCAGCCAGTGGTGCTAAAGCAGCATAAACATTGGAGGATCGCACAAAAAGGAATGTGGGATGTTGTCAATGACCCAGGCGGCACTGCCTATAATGTCTTCAAAAGCGCAAATTATGTGTCAGCAGGTAAAACTGGTACCGCTCAAGTGATTGGCATGGCTGAAGATGAAGAATACGATGAGACTAAAATTGCGGAAAGACATCGTGATAATGCGATGTATGTGGGTTATGCACCTTATATCAATCCGGAAATTGCCGTATCAGTTACTATCGAGAATGCGGGCGGCGGTGGCAGTAATGCAGCACCAATTGCCAAAATCATTTTCGACGAATATATGAATAATCGAACCTTATCGTTTGACAATAAACTCACCACAGTTAATCAACAAGTAGAGCAAATCAATGGGCAACAATAACTCAAATCACGGCTATGCTCGCCCAAAATCATTAGCGAATAAAATCCATATTGATGTACCACTATTATGTGGCTTACTCGCGTTGATGGTAATCTCTATGGTGGTTATCTATGGTGCTAGTGGCCAAAGTGAACGAATGATTGAACGCCAAACGATCCATATAGGTCTATCATTATTCATTATGTTCATCGTGGCGCAATGTCCGCCAAGCACAATGCGGCGCTGGGCATTCCCGGTGTTTGCTATTGGCGTAGTATTGCTTGTATTCACCCTACTCTTTGGCCACGTAGGCAAAGGGGCACAACGTTGGATTGATTTTCATTTCTTTAAATTTCAACCCTCAGAAGTGATGAAATTAATCTTGCCAATTGTTGTTGCTCATTACATTACTCGTTATGCATTACCGCCAAAATTGAAACATGTAGCGATCGGCTTTATTATCGTTTTAATCCCGACACTCTTAATTGCAAAGCAGCCAGACTTGGGCACATCTATACTGATCGCCAGTTCAGGCATTTTTGCATTATTTCTAGCAGGGATGAGTTGGCGCATCATCACTGCACTCGGTGTTGCAGTGTCTGCTTTCATCCCGGTTTTGTGGTACTTTTTGATGCACGACTATCAACGTCGGCGCGTACTTACATTTTTAAACCCCGAAAGTGACCCTCTAAACTCAGGCTATCATATTATTCAATCAAAAATAGCCATTGGCTCCGGCGGTATTTTTGGTAAAGGCTGGCTTAATGGTACACAGTCTCAGTTAGAATTTTTACCTGAACGTCATACAGACTTTATATTCTCTGTATTAAGTGAAGAGTTTGGTCTGGTTGGGGTTATCGGGTTATTAAGTGTCTACCTATTCGTTATTAGCCGAGGACTCTATATTGCGGCTAAAGCACAAGATGCCTTTGCTCGGATCTTAGCGGGAGCTATTACCCTGACCTTTTTTGTTTACGTTTTTGTAAACATTGGTATGGTATCTGGGCTGTTACCTGTGGTTGGTGTTCCTCTACCACTTATTAGTTACGGCGGCACATCCATGATCTCATTAATGATTGGCTTTGGTATTATCATGTCAATTCATACCCATCGTAAGTTTAATAAGTAGTAGTTATGACCTGTAATAAATTCTATAAATTAACCCCTCATTTAGCACTTGTTTTGCTACTTGGAGCTTGTAGTACACCCAGTTCAAGATACAGTATCAGCCAAGATATCGCGCCTGAACGTGCGCCAACAGCTGAAGAGGTTCGTGACATAACACCAACGCCCGAGCCATACTCTAGAGGCGGCAACAAAGACTACACAGTACGTGGCATCAGTTATCAAGTAATGAAGGATAGCTCTAATTATCAAGAGGAAGGGATAGCGTCATGGTATGGCAGTAAGTTTCATGGCCACCTAACCTCTAATGGTGAGACCTATAATATGTTTACTTTATCAGCGGCGCATAAATCACTACCACTACCAAGCTTTGTAAAAGTAACTAACTTAGAAAATAACAAACAGACTATTGTCCGCGTTAACGATCGTGGCCCTTTTCACCCTGACAGAGTCATTGATTTATCCTATGGTGCCGCTTATAAGTTAGGTGTTCTCAAACATGGAACGGCCCGTGTAAAGCTTGAAATTATCGATTTGAAGCAACAAGAATTGACATTAGTTGCACATAATAATTTATCAGTGAAGGGTTGTGCCGTTCAATTAGCAGCAAGCTCTGATTCTGTTCAAGCAGAGCAACGGACTAAGGACATCGCCACCACCAACGGTGTGCCCTATTATCTGGAACAGGTTGGCAAGCTTTATCGGATGAAGTTAGGCCCAATGTACACCTTCACTCGCTGTCAGAGCGTATTAAGCAAAGTTGAAAATATTTACCCTAAAGCATTTATCAAACGCTTGTAACAAGTTACTATATAAAGTTATTCCCGCTCTCGCGGATGTTTTTATTAATACGGCCTGTAATTAACGTATTTTATCTAATTTTAAACAGCTTTGAACTAATTTTTCTTTTAGATGTCATTGTTGTATCACAAATGGTTACTTTGATTACAAGGTATAAAAAGATGGTCCTCTATTTTGATTAATTTCTTTTCTGGTCGCGCAAAGCTGGCAGCTACAGCGACTTTAATGCTTATCTCAACGAGCACCCTAGCCACCACAATTATTCCAAACCAACCGACGGTCGCAGCTAAAAGCTTTATCTTAGTCGATCATACTACAGGACAGGTACTCGCTGAGAGTAATGCTCATGACCTGTTAGCGCCTGCAAGTTTAACCAAATTGATGACCAGCTTCATCATTGGACGTGAACTTAAAAATGGTAATATTTCACAAACAGATATGGTTACCATTAGTGAGAATGCCTGGGCAAAAAATTTCCCTGATTCTTCTAAAATGTTTATCGAAGTGGGTAAAGAGATCTCAGTTGCTGATTTAAACCGGGGCATCGTTATTCAATCAGGCAATGATGCTTGTGTCGCCATGGCAGAATATATTGCGGGCACTGAAGATGGCTTTGCTTCAATCATGAATAATGTTGCAGCTGAAATTGGCATGACCAATAGCTATTTTGAGAACAGTCATGGTTTAGATAGCACGCAACATAAAACGACTGCTTATGATATGTCTATTCTTGCTCGAGCCATTATCCACGAAACACCTGAAGAGTACGCTCTTTATAAAGAGAAGTCTTTTACCTTTAATAAGATTAAACAATATAACCGTAACACCCTGCTCTGGGATAAGAGCATGAATGTTGACGGGATGAAGACAGGTCACACGTCACAAGCAGGATACAGTCTAGTTTCATCAGCAACCAAGGATGACATGCGCCTTATTGCTGTGGTTATGGGAGCTAAGAGTGCTCGCAGTCGTGCAAGCGAAAGTAAAAAGATTTTAAATTACGGTTTCCGCTTTTTCGAAACCGTAAATCCATATAAAGCAGGCCATGAGTTTGCTAGCCAAAAAGTCTGGTACGGAAAAACAGACGAAGTTAAACTGGGTATTACAACGGATACACCACTAACCATTCGACGCGGTCAAAGTAAAAACCTTAAAGCAAGCTTTGAGCTTTCTAAAGAGTTAGAAGCACCGATAAGCAAAGGGCAAACGGTCGGCACTGTCTTTATTCAACTTGATGGTAAAGACATTGCTAAATACCCGTTAGTGACCCTTAATGAAGTTGAGCAAGGCAGCTGGTTCAAGCGCACAACTGATTACGTTAAGCAAAGTATTAGTAATTTATTCTAGCCTAAATAACCCAATCTCTCATTGAAGCCACGTTAATCGTGGCTTCTTTATTATCCCTTCCTCAGATTAGCCCTAGCTCATTGCCATGGGATAAGATAAAATATCACCTAATATACTACCTTTCGCTAATCCCTTAGTTTCCTAATGGATAATAGCTTTTTGTGTTGGAGAAAATAATGGACACGAAATTTGACGAAATACTGGACTTTCCTTGTGACTTCGGTTTTAGAATCATGGGCCTTGCGCAAGACGATTTACCAGAACGCGTCAATGAAGTTTTGACGGTGCAAGTACCGGGTGACTTCAAACAACTTCCGGGCCTACGTAAAAGTAAAACAGGCAAATATCACTCAATTTCTTATACAGTGAAGGTGACGAGTAAAGAACACATCGAAACACTATATAAAGAATTATCAGACATCGATATCGTTCGTTACGTTTTATAATTATGCCTACAAAGCCATTAGCACCTGTGCCAGATACATTACTCATTCGCCAATTAGGGCGTCGAGAGTATGAAAGTGTATGGCATGCAATGCAAAACTATACCGATAGCCGCGATAGTAATTCAGCTGATGAAATCTGGTTGGTGGAACACGAACCCGTTTTTACTCAAGGTCAAGCAGGAAAAGAAGAGCATCTGTTACTTCCGGGAGATATACCGGTGGTCAAGGTCGACAGGGGTGGTCAAGTGACTTACCACGGCCCCGGTCAATTAGTTGCTTATTTCTTATTAGACATCCGCCGCTTGAAAATGGGTGTGCGTGATTTGGTTACAGAAATAGAGCAGTCCTTAGTCGAGTTATTAAAAGGCTATGATATTGACGCCTACGCTAAAGCTGATGCGCCCGGTGTGTATGTCGATGAGAAGAAAGTCGCTTCACTTGGACTACGTATTCGTAAAGGCTGTTCATTTCATGGCCTTGCATTAAACGTTAATATGGATTTAGACCCTTTTTTACGAATTAACCCTTGTGGCTATGCAGGGTTAGAAATGGTTCAGGTTAGTGACCTTGGTGGCCCATCCGATATGGCGACCATACAAGACGACTTAACCCGTATCATTGCACAACGTCTCAATTATCAACAGATAGAGACAATTACAGGATTTATGAATGACTAAAATAAAGCAGTCAACCCTAGTTGCTGGCGAGAAATTAAGAGATGCTGATAAGCTCGCTTATATTCCGGTAAAAGTTGTTGAACAAGAAAAAGCAGAAGTACTACGTAAGCCTAAATGGTTACGAGTGAAATTACCCCGCAGCACCGCACGTATTGATGAAATTAAGCAGGCGATGCGTAAGCATGATCTGAACTCGGTTTGTGAAGAGGCTTCGTGTCCAAACCTTTCTGAATGTTTTAATCATGGTACCGCAACCTTTATGATCTTAGGGGCTATTTGTACCCGTCGTTGTCCATTTTGTGATGTTGCCCATGGCAGACCATTACCAGTAAATGCGCAAGAGCCAGCAAAACTAGCGGCAACTATTCGAGATATGAAACTGAAATATGTTGTGATCACATCTGTTGACCGTGATGACTTACGTGATGGCGGAGCACAACATTTTGCCGATTGTGTCCGTGAGATCCGTCAAGCCGTACCTAATATTCGCATTGAAATCTTAGTTCCCGATTTCAAAGGCCGTATGGATAAAGCGCTTGATATCTTGAGCACCGCGCCACCAGACGTATTAAATCACAACCTTGAAACTGCACCGCGTTTATACCGTGAAGTGCGCCCAGGCGCACACTATAAAAACTCGTTAGAGCTACTAAGACGTTTCAAGGAAATGCACCCTGAAGTCACGACTAAATCCGGTCTTATGATGGGATTAGGGGAGACTAACGAAGAAATCGTAGAAGTGTTAAAAGACCTGCGCGCTCACAATGTTGATATGTTGACACTGGGTCAGTACTTACAACCTAGCAAGCATCACTTACCGGTTGTACGTTACGTGCCCCCAGCGGAATTTGATGAGTTAGGTGATGTTGCCAGAGAATTAGGTTTTACCCATGCTGCAAGTGGCCCGATGGTGAGGTCGAGCTATCACGCTGATCTTCAAGCTGCAGGCAAAGAAGTTAAATAATTCAAAAAAAGCAAGCTCTAACGATCTTGCTTTTTTTATGTCAATAAACAGGGCTGGTTAAAATGGCTTCGCAATCCGACCAGCTCAACGAGACTATTAAATTGGTCCGTTACTAGTTACTATTACTTTAGTCTAATTAACAAACGAGTATTACATGAAGTTTTTACCTCAATTATTTGCTAACAATAAACAATGGGCTCATGATACTGAGCAACAAGAACCAGGTTTTTTTAAAGCGCTAAGCGAACAACAAAAACCTGAGTACCTATGGATCGGCTGTGCTGACTCGCGTGTACCAGCCAACCAAATTGTCGGTTTAAAACCGGGGGAGCTTTTCGTTCACCGTAATATCGCTAACACCGTCGTTCACACTGATTTAAACTGCTTATCAGTAATCCAATATGCTGTCGATGTGTTAAAAGTAAAACACATCATCGTGACAGGCCATTATGGTTGTGGTGGTGTTATCGCTGCAATGAGCAATGGCAAATTTGGCCTAATTGATAATTGGCTACGCCATATCAAAGATGTTGAATATAAGCATAAAGAACAATTACGAGCGATTGAAAATATTCCACTACGTCAAGATCGCTTAATAGAGTTAAACGTGATTGAACAAGTAATGAATGTTGCGCAAACTTCAATCGTTCAAGGCGCTTGGGAACGTGGTCAAGAACTACAACTGCACAGCTGGATCTACAGTGTAAAAGATGGTCGCTTACGTGATCTCAACACCTGTATTTCATCATCTGAAGAGGCTATTCCTGTTTATAAAGCAGCGATAAAAAGCTTAGCTGAGTCAGATGCATAAATATTGACTCATTAAAAAGGGGCTATTCATTTGAATAGCCCCTTTTTTTTGTGGGTTTGCTAACTCGGCATAAAGCCCTATAAGCTATTTCTCGTTAAACAACTCAAAGATACTAGAAAAGTCTTTTTCACCGTTATTATGCTTACTATGCATAGCATATAAGCTTAATGCTGCCGAACCTAGTGGTGTCGATGATTTTGATAATTGTGCAGCTTGGGCTGCTAAACCAAGATCTTTTATCATAAGGTCAACCATGAAACCACCTTGGTAGTGATTACTTGCAGGTACATTATCCATGACATTTGGTACAGGGTTGTATAACTCTAAACACCAATTTCGCCCTGAACTTTTTAGCATAATATCAGAAAGAACTTTAGGGTCTAACCCATTATCAATGCCCATTTGCAACGCTTCACTCGTTCCAGCCATCAGCACAGCAAGTAACATGTTATTACAGATTTTTGCCACTTGGCCGGCACCTACATCACCGGCATGAAAGATATTTTTTCCCATATCATTGAGAATCGTTTTTGCTGAGTCAAAATGAGCTGCTTGACCTCCACAAATAAAGCTCAAAGTACCAGCATGCGCGCCACCCACACCACCAGAAACAGGTGCATCAATAAAAGCGATACCTTGCGTTTGAGCTTGTTCGGCTACAGTTCGTGCAGTGGTCGCATCGATAGTGCTAGAGTCAATCAGCAAAGTAGTATCATCAACCACGGACAACAGCCCCTGCTCTCCCAAATACAGCTGTGCAACATGCTTACCAGCCGGTAACATCGTAACGACAAAGTCCACTGATGTCGCTGCTTCATTGGCAGAATCGCTCGCACTAGCGCCCAACGTGACAACGCTATCCATCGCTGCCTGACTTAAATCAAACACTTTGACATCATGACCTGCTTTTACAAGGTTAGACGCCATTGGCCCCCCCATGTTACCCAGACCTATAAATCCTACCTTTGCCATACTGCACTCCTAATCATTATTATTTGTAGCGTATAAAATCCATTGAACATACCTTAAGACCGTCGAACGATTTATTAAAGTAAAGAGCTTAATGGATGCTCTAAATCTGCCCACATTGGACGAAATAAATCATCGATCACTTGGCTATCAACATCATTCACTTGCTGATAGAGCCACTTAGGTTGATTATCTCGATCAATTAACAGAGCACGTACGCCTTCGCTAAATTCGCCCAACTGACCACAACGAACCGACAGACTCAACTCTAATTTAAAACACTCTTCTAGGGTTAACTCAGCCCCAACACTTAATTGGCGTTCTAAAATACATGCAGATACTGCACTGCCATTAGCCAATGAGCGCTGAGCTTTACTCAGCCAT
The DNA here is from genome assembly GCA_002835545.1 of Alteromonadales bacterium alter-6D02. GTDB lineage: Bacteria > Pseudomonadota > Gammaproteobacteria > Enterobacterales > Psychrobiaceae > Psychrobium. The sequence goes on along the minus strand of PIZK01000024.1, from coordinate 20,583 downwards.
TTATCTTGGTTATCTAATGCTAGAATTGCATCAACCACGTCACTCAATGACTCAGGCTTAAGTACCTGATTGATAATGTCCCTATGTTGCGCGATGTTACCTGCAGGGCATAACCCTTGCTTACTTTCACCAACAGTTTGAATCAACGCCGTGACTTGGGCCTCTATCTCATCATGAGACGTTGGCCAGCTTGTCTCAGTCAATTGCGATAAAAATTCACCCTTGCATTGATGAGGTAAGAAGTGGTCAGCTAAACCCACCTCCATGCAATCTGCCGCATTCATTTGCGCGGCAGTTAACCCGAGAAAAAGCCCCAACCTGTCTGGCATTTTATTTAAAAAATAAGTCGCACCCACATCTGGGTAAAGTCCGATACTAATTTCGGGCATCGCAACCTTAGAAGTCTCAGTCACAATACGATGGCTCGCACCAGCCATCAAACCAAGGCCTCCTCCCATTACAAAACCATTACCCCATAAAATTATCGGCTTTGGATAGGTGTGGATTAGATAATCCAAATGATATTCATGAGTAAAAAATTCTTCGACATAGGGCTGCTTGGCTTGCGGGTTTTCAACCATTGCTTGATAAAGCTGCACAATATCCCCGCCAGCACAAAATGCCTTGTCGCCTGCGCCTTCAAGAACAATAGCAACAATCTCAGGGTTATCTTGCCATTGGCTCAGGTGGGTTAATAATGATTCAACCATTGGCTGACTCAACGCATTAAGTGACTTCTCGCTATTTAAAGTCGCCTGCACTATTTGCTTGCCGTCTTGGGTTGGGTGGTACTGATAGAGTACCGCATCAATTGCTGCCATTAGCCATTCACCCATTGTGGTTTACGCTTTTCTAAAAACGCATTAACGCCCTCTTTTTGATCCTGTGTATCAAAAAGCGCCACGAACTTTGCACGCTCCAGTGGTAATGCTGATTGAATGTCACCTTGACGATTCATTTGAATTAATGATTTACACGCTGTAACACTTGATGGCGATTGTTTCGCAACTTTTTCAGCAAGCGCCAGAGCTTCATCAAGGGAAGTCCCCGTGCCTACGACCTCTTCAACTAAACCGATAGCAAGCGCTTTATCTGCTTTTAAGCGTTCACCGCATAAAATCATTCGCTTCGCCCAGCCCTCTCCAACAAGTAGACTCAAGTTTTGTGTACCGCCAGCACAAGGAAGTAAGCCAACAGTTGCTTCAGGAAGAGCCATTTGTGCCTGCTCTTCGGCAATACGAATATCACACGCAAGGGCCACTTCTAATCCCCCGCCCATGGCATAACCATTAATGGCCGCAATGGAAACACCGCGAAAGTTTGATAGGGTTTCAAAAGCTTCACCGAAAATTCGAGACATCGATGAAGCGATGCCTTTATCACCTGACGCAAAGACGTTAAGATCAGCCCCTGCCGAGAAAAATTTATCGCCTTGGCCAGTGATCACTAAGGCATAAATGGATTTATCCTCGTTCAGTTCTAGCACGATATCACGTAGTTGAGTGAGGCTGTCCGCCGTCCATGTATTTGCTGGCGGGTTAGCAATTGTAATAAGTGCAGTATGCTGCTGTTTTGATACCGTTAATAAATCTGTCATGTCTATTCCTTGTTTTTCTGAGAGGTGCTCATATGCTTTTCAACAACTAATAAAGCTGCGCCAAGCAACAATCGTAAAATGTATTAATAGTGAATTAGGTGATTTCGCCACACGCTTCATCGAGGAGTCGTCTTGCAATTATTACACGCATTATTTCATTGGTGCCCTCAAGAATTTGATGAACACGCACATCCCTAAAGTAACGCTCGAGCGGGTATTCTTTGATATAACCATACCCGCCAAATATTTGCAGTGCCTGATCACAGACCGTAAAACCAACATCCGTTGCAAACCGTTTAGCCATTGCACAGTAGACGGTTTTCTCACTGTCATCTTGATCCAATTTGAACGCTGCTAAACGAATCATCTGACGAGCAGCAACCAACTCTGTAGCCATATCCGCTAATTTAAACTGAAGTGCCTGAAATTGGGCTAATGGGCGACCAAACTGCTGACGTTCAAGCATATATTCTTTTGCTGCATCCAGTGCCGCTTGTGCCGTACCAACCGAGCAAGTTGCGATATTAATGCGCCCGCCGTCAAGTCCTTTCATTGCCATTGAAAAGCCTTGCCCCTCTTCGCCTAGCAAATTAGCGACAGGAACACGTACATTCTCAAAGGTTACTAAACGAGTCGGTTGTGCATTCCAGCCTAACTTTTCTTCGGCTTTACCATAGTGAATGCCTTGACTATCAGCAGGCACAGCTATAGCAGAAATTCCTTTAGGTCCAGCGCCGCCAGTTCGTACCATGACGACTAATAAATCAGTTTCTCCGGCGCCAGAGATAAACATCTTCGAACCATTGATAACATAGTCATCGCCATCTCTTTTCGCGCTAGTGGTTAATGACGCAGCGTCCGAGCCAGACCCCGGTTCTGTTAAGCAATAAGATGCTAACTGCTGGCCTGTGGTTAATGTTGGGCACCACTGCTCAACAACAGTTGATGTTCCCCAAGTCGCGACCATCCATGTAGCCATATTATGAATAGTTAGCATCGCTGTCGTTGCAGTACAACCACCAGCAAGTTGCTCAAAAATAATCGCAGCATCAAGACGAGAAAGCCCTAAACCACCGGCTTCCTCTGGTGCATAAATAGCACAAAAACCTAATTCACCGGCTTGTGCCATGACATCTTTAGGAAAGATATGCTCTTGATCCCAACGAGCAGCATGAGGTGCTAACTCTTGATCGGCAAACTGTTTCGCTGTTTCAGCAAACATTTGCTGATCTTGTGACAAATTAAAATTCATTGTTATTATTTTCCCTTTAATTTTGTTAGCACAACATGTTGAGCAGTCATTACTGTTAGTTTGCTATAAGTTAAATCATTTCAACCGCAATGGCTGTCGCTTCACCACCACCAATACATAAACTAGCGATACCTTTACTTAACTGACGCTGCTTTAATGCATGCAATAACGTAACGATAATACGTGAGCCACTAGAGCCTAATGGATGACCTAAAGCACAAGCCCCGCCATTAACATTAACTTTGTTGTGATCAAGCTCTAATGCTTTCATGCCCAGCATAGTTACCATGGCAAAGGCTTCATTAATTTCAAAAAGATCAACATCATTTACCTGCCAACCAGCTTTACTTAAAACCGATTCCATCGCGCCTACTGGTGCAATCGTAAATTCACTTGGCTCTTGCGCATGCGTCGCATGAGCAACAATTTTTGCTAACGGTGCTAGCCCTTGTTTTTTCGCTTCACTGGCTTTCATTATTAATAGTGCTGATGCACCATCAGAGATTGAACTCGCATTAGCAGCCGTTATGGTACCGTCTTTGGCAAAAGCGGGACGCAGGCTCGGAATTTTGTCAACTCGTGCATTACCCGGTTGTTCATCAGTATCAACTACAGTGTCACCTCGGCGACTTGAAATAGTTACAGGTACAATTTCATCAGCAAATGCATTACTCTCAATTGCATGGTTTGCACGTGCTAACGAGGTAATTGCATATTCATCCATCTGTTCACGTGTAAACCCGTTGTCATCCGCTGTCTGCTGAGCAAAGATACCCATCGCCTTACCAGTGTAAGCATCTTCTAGTCCATCAAGAAACATGTGATCTTTCACTTCGCCATGCCCCATACGCATACCAGCGCGAGCTTTTGGTAACATATAAGGAGATAGACTCATGCTTTCCATTCCCCCAGCAACCACTATATTAGCACTGCCAGCAGCAACAAAATCGTGTGCCATCATGACTGCTTTCATGCCAGAACCACAGACCTTGTTAATCGTAGTACAAGGCGTACTTTTTGATAGTCCCGCGTTTAGCGCAGCTTGACGTGCTGGTGCTTGACCTAAGCCAGCAGGTAGTACACAGCCCATAATGACTTCATCTATCTGCTCAATTGCTAAACCAGTATTTTTAACTAACCCTGCAATTGCACTACTGCCTAAACTCGGTGCGTCAACAGTACTTAACGCTCCACCAAAGCCACCCATCGGGGTTCGAAGTGCTTCAACAATTACAATCGGGTCTTGATTAGCCATCAGATATCTCCAGCAACAATAATAAATTTAACATTAATTTATTATTACCCTACATCAATCTTCCGTTTACGCCAACGTAAACTTAAAGTTTTTTTTGGTACTTTAGTCGAGTCGTTAACAATGACAAGTCATAGCTAGCCTGCTCAGCTATAAACAGAGTGATAGTTTTTATAAAAAGAAGATAATTTGAATTAGCGTTTGTGAGAGGAAATATTCGTTGCCTTGCCCCGGTGATGATGTTTAGCATCAACCATTGCATCATTACATAGATCAATCACGTCCATAATATGTTGAGTAGAACGGACAGGCATCCCTTGCATATAATACCAAGTGGCTGTTGTCGTAAGATCAAGTGTGTGACTTGCTACCTGCATTTGTACCATACAATCTTTCACTTTTAATAACAAAGAGCGAACCTGTTCTTGATCAATTGTAGATGTAAACACCACGAACCTATCATTACCAAGATAAATTGGCATTCCAACATTTTTGAAGATATTACAAAGACGACGTGAAAACAGCTCTAACACGATATCTCCCTTATCAATACCTAAGCTTTGATTTACCACGGTAAAATCATCAATATCAATAACAATCAGTCCATAGCGCTGTTTGGGATTTTCAATAACCTTAATCAAATCGAATGCTTTTGCTATCCCATAATCAACATTGCAAAGTCCCGTTAACTGGTCGATTTTCTTATTATCGATTAATGATAGTTTAATCGTACTGCGATATGAATAAATATAAAATGCCGAAAATGACAGCAGTAACAAACTGAGTAATGCCGTTCTCGCAAGGTCTAATTGCCCAACAATATAAGCACTTTTATTTAACTGATTTCTTTCACTTTCAAGCTCTGATTCTTTTTGATTAATCGTACTCTGAAATTGAGCAGCGAGGTATTTTGCTTGGATACCATTTGCTTGTTCATTAAATCGATTAAAGTGAGATAAATATTTTTGGTAAGCATTATGGGCGTCACTGAATTGACCTTTTTTTTCATAATACCTCGCTAGTAAATGGTATGCAGTAAATAAGTCATATTCGTTTTGTGGGCTAGAAAAACCAGCGATAAGCCGGTCTAATAAGCTTTTAGCTCGTTCTAATTTTGATTGGTTCAGTAATGCACCAGCAAGAACCAACTCCATTTGTGGGAGGTTATTTGTTATTGAATGTTCCTTTGCTATAGACAAAGACATTTCAACCAACGCTTGTTGTCTTTGATAGTCTTTTTTATCTGCATACACGAATGAGTAATCGATATAAATGTTGGCTAATAAGACATGAGCATTTATTTTTTTACATAATTCAATCGCGGCAGGAGCGGCTTTTTCTAACTTCCTATAATCAAAGCTAGATGAATAAACATAAAGTAACGCTTGATGAGTATTACATAGCTCGAGTGCTGTACCATCCCGCTCAGCCAACAGCAATGCGTTTTTAATAGCGTTTTCGGCTTCTTCATAATTTCCAGCCTCTAAAAATAAGTGCGATGCTTGTCTGAACGTATCTAATTTATCCTTATAAGATAAATTATCTTGATTTAGTCTGGAGGATAAATTTAAATAATAGAAGCTTGCGTCAATATCAAACTCCGCTCTTGCCCCTGCTGATAACAAATAGTAGATTTTACTCTTAATACTATCTGACACACCTTCTCGTTTAAGAAGAGCCTTTAACTTAGAGTTACCCTCTTCAAACTTTCCAGAATAGAATCCAATCTTAACCTTTAACAGCTCAAGACGAACCTTTTCTTCACTAGTAAACTTATCGAGCGATAATTCAGAAATTTTTTGCTCAGCTATTTCGATACTACTATAAAAGGCTTGCTCAACCTGCTCGAGCTCATAATTTATCGGAGTGTGACTTTTTGAAACAGAGGCTTCATTCTCGCTGACAAAGTAGTTTATATTGATTAAAAATATTGCACCGAATAGTATCGTTGTAAGTATTAGGCTAAATACTTTTTTAGACATTATCGCCATCCCTACAAATACTCAATATGACGGTCATTATGGCTATTGAAATGCACATCACTTCTCATCGCGATAATTTGTTCACATTTTTGTGAGAAGTTAACCCATTCACCTCTATGATACTTCTTAGCATATAATAAGGCATCTTCCGCTTCACCGAGTACCTGTTCTAATAATGTTGCTTCAAAATTGAATTTATCCGTTGGTCTTTCACTCCAACCTACCGTAAAACTAAGAGTCATAGAGTTACTATTGAACTGAATACTTTGACTCAGTTTTACCAATTGAGTAAATAATTCACGTCGCCTCGACTCGTCATGATAAATGTAGATGATTAAAAAGTTATCCCCTTGGTCTCTAATAACAATTCCATTATCTTGAACATTATCAAGGAGGTTTTGGCCAATAGTTCTAAGCAGTTCATCGCCAATCTCATAACTACAAATTTGATTATACTGCATCATGTTATCGATATTAAGACGCAAGCAAGCAAGGCAAAAACTATCATCCATTTGCTGTTCAATAAGCGAGTTAACCTGTTCCATACCAGAGGTAGGGTCGAAACATTGAGTCAGTTGATCTTTTTGCATATTACTACTTAATGCGATGAATTGTTTACGGCGAAGAACAAAGACATAAAATACCAGCACTGATAAAGCAAACACAGCCGAGATAACAGATAACCAGATGATGATTGAATCTTTGTTGTTAAGTAGTGCTTGCTTTTGTTGCTTAGCAGCTAATAAATCATGTTCAGCACTTTCAACTTTAGATTTAAAATCAACCGTTAAAAAAGCATGCTTTTTGGCATTCACTTGTTGCTCAAGTGCTTTAGTGCTCTCAATCAATGTTTTAAAAAGCATCACTTTCTTTTCATCGTCGAATGAAAAAGTTGATAGCTCATAGCGAGCTTGATTAAACACCACTTGCTGTTCTAACGGCTGCTTTAGTACATCAATCGCCATCACACCGCTCAATGCTTGCTGGCGTAATTCAAGGTTTCCAATTTTCTTATAAGCATTAGCTAAAAGGAGTAAAGCACTATTTAACTCAGGCTGGATAGCCGATTGCTGATAAACTTCTACAGCTTGTTCCAACCAAGCTATATGTTCAAGCCAGCGTTTTTTATCGCGATACCAATACGATAGATCAACAAATAGATGGGCTCGTTGAATAAGATACCGCTCATTATTAGGACACGAAATCAGCGCGTTTAGTGCGGCAGGCTTTAACAGTTCAAATTTATTGAAGTGTGCTAGCGTGTTTGTATACAACACCTCAGTACTGCATACACAGTCACGATCTGTAGAAGCTGCTGCCACTGCTTTAGCTTCAATTGCTAAAGCTAATGATTTTTCTTCTTCGCCAACGATGGCATACAGTTTCGTCGCCAACATCAAGTAATCAAGGCGGTGATCTTTTGAAATTAAATTAAGCTCTAACTGTTCAATTTCAAGCAAAAGCGTAAACGCTTTTTTATATTGCTGCTTATGCAATGCGACACGTGTCTGCAAATACAGACTTCTAAAGTAACTAGCAACAGGTAAATTAAAAAATGTAAGCTGCTCTAATACTAATATTGCTTTATCGAATTGCTCGTGGCTAATATGGAACTTTGCTTTTAGTAATAAATATTTTGCCCGCTCTGGCTTGGGTAAATTGGCATAGGATGAGTCTAATTGCTCAATTAAAGACTCCGCGGTATCGGGAGAGGCATCAATATTAGCGATAAGCTGTTGTAACAGCTCCTTTGCGCTCGATGAATTAATACTTTGAGAGGGTTCATTGGCATTGGCAGGCTGAATCAGCTCACTGCCAATTACGACAGTTAAAAACATCAGAAAAAGAAAGGCACATGCTGAGCTGCGGGGAAAAAAATGCATTGCAACGTTTATAATAGCTCACCCTCCATGATTATAGTTAACACTATCAGCCAACTACACGGCTGAATCGAGCTACTATACCACATTGAGGGGGAGAGCTATCAAGCTTTTAACTGTATTTGCCTTGGTTAATTTTCCCAAGGAGTCCTAGATTCAGGGTCATTAAGATCAAATGGTGTAATTTGATAAACATAATAATTTAACCAATTTGTTAACAAGAGGTTAGCGTGACTGCGCCAACATCCTTTAGGTGAATTTTTTGGATTATCCTCTGGGTAATAATTTTGAGGTAAATCAGGAGACTCACCGGCTGCTACATCACGATGGTATTCATCATTAAGAGTTGTGACATTATATTCAGGATGACCGAGTACAAATAAGTTGCGACGATCGTTGCTCACAACAAGGTAAGCTCCCGCCTGGGGTGAGTCTGCCAGAATCTCTAGCTCTGGGTGCCCTCCAATGTCACTCACATTCATTTGCGCAAACCTTGAGTGAGGCACCCAAAATTCATCATCAAAGCCACGTAGTAACGGGTCATGACTCTTACTACGTTGATGTAAAAAGACCCCTGCAATCTTTTCATCTCGAATGCGGCGCTCTAAGCCATATAAATGATAAAACGCAGCATGAGCCGCCCAGCACAAGAATAAAGTCGATGTCACATGCCGCTGTGACCAATCAAACACCGCCTTGATTTGTTCCCAATAACTCACATCATCAAAGTCAATTTGCCCAAGGGGTGCTCCTGTAATGATCAAACCATCGAAGTTTGTTTCTTTAATATCGTTAAAATCACGATAAAACGCATTCATATGGTCTTGAGGGGTATTCTTTGATTCTTTATTGTGAATGCGTAAAAATTCAACATCAACCTGCAACGGAGTATTTGCTAGTAAGCGCAACAATTGAGTTTCCGTTTCAATTTTATTTGGCATTAGATTTAACAATAAAACTTTCATTGGCCGGATTTGCTGACTAATTGCGCGGCTTTCACTCATCACAAAAATATTTTCGCCACGTAAAACATTTTTTGCTGGTATCAAATCGGGAATATTAATCGGCATAACACAACACCCTTGTACATTGTTAATCAATTATTAACTGCAAACTTACAGCAAAGACATCTAGACGTCTATAAATTAATTACATATTTTGAAACAAATCCTTTTTGCATTGTTTATACCAAATATTCAAACTATGCACTGTTTTTACTAGGAATATAATAATGAATAAAAAACCATTAATTGTAGCGGCTCTGACCACTGCAGTACTTGCTGGGTGTAATAGTACGCCAGAGAAAAAAATTATCCAGAAAGCCGATGCTGAATACCAGTGGCTTGAGGAAGTTGAAGGGAAAGCAGCATTAGATTGGGTTAACCAACAAAATGAAGTGGCATTTGCCCAATTAAAATCATCAACAGTTTATAAAGAAAGTGTTAAAGAGACATTAACACTATTAAACTCAAATGACCGTATTGCTTATGCGACTCAATACGGTGATTACCTCTATAACTTTTGGACTGACAAAGATAATCAACGTGGTATTTATCGCCGTACAACACTTGAACAGTATCAGACGGCCAACCCAAAGTGGGAAACTATTTTAGATGTTGATGCATTAGCTAAAGAAGATGGACAAAGCTGGGTGTATAAAGGCATGAACTGTCTATACCCTAACTACAACCGCTGCTTAGTTAAGCTATCACCAGGTGGTACTGACGCCGTTGTCGTACGTGAGTTTGATATTAGTAAAAAAGCCTTTGTTGAAGGCGGTTTTGAACTAGCAGAATCGAAAAGTGATATCAGCTGGCGTGATGAAAACTCAGTATTTGTTGGCACAGACTTCGGTCCTGGCAGCATGACTGATTCAGGCTACCCAGCCATCGTTAAAATTTGGGAACGTGGCACACCACTTTCAAGTGCTCAAAAAGTTTACCAATCAGAAAAGTCTTCAGTTGCTGCTAGCGGTTACAGCATGCGCAGTGGCGATACCACTGTAGATGTTATCTACGATGCAACATCTTTCTATTCAAGCAAAGTGTTTGTGTTAGATAATGGAAAGAAAGTACAGTTACCTATCCCTAAAGACGCTGGTTTAAGTGCTTTCTTAAACGATGAACTATTCATCAAACTAAAAAGCCCATGGACCGTAAATGGCCAAACCTTTACCCAAGGCAGTGTTATTCACGCCCCTCTAACAGCAATTTTAAAGGGTAACGCGCAATACAAGACGCTAATCGCTTCTTCTGATAGCTTATCAATCTCTTCAATTCGTACGACTAAAAGTGCGTTATTGGTCACTGTATTAGATAATGTAAAATCTAAAGTCCTTCGTTTTACCAAATCACAAGGCAGCTGGAATTCAAACCCAGTAAACATTGATGACAAAGGTAGCATTAGCGTCTTTAACACCAATGAACTCAGTGATGACTTTTTCCTAAACTACACCAGTTTCCTTAAGCCAAGTACACTGTACAAAGTTGATGGCAACAGCGGAAAACTAACCCAGTTAAAAGCACAAAAATCACAATTTAACAGCGATGATTTAGTGACGGAACAATTTTGGGCAACCTCAAAAGATGGCACTAAAGTTCCTTATTTCGCCATCATGAAAAAAGACATCGACTTAAATGGTAAAAACCCAACTTTACTATATGGTTACGGTGGTTTTGAAGTCTCATTAAAACCAAGCTACTCAGCGACTTTAGGTAAAAACTGGTTAGAAAAAGGGGGAGTTTACATCCTATCTAACATCCGTGGTGGTGGTGAATTTGGTCCTCGTTGGCACCAAGCAGCACTAAAAACAAATCGTCATAAAGCTTATGAAGACTTTGAAGCCATTGCGCAAGACCTTATCGACCGTAAAATCACTTCACCTGACCATTTAGGTATTCAAGGTGGCAGTAACGGTGGTCTACTAATGGGAGCTGCATTTACTCGTCGTCCAGACCTTTACAATGCTGTTGTCTGTCAAGTGCCATTGCTTGATATGAAGCGCTATACCAAGCTGCTTGCTGGTGCAAGTTGGGCTGCTGAGTATGGCGATCCGGACAAACCAGAAATGTGGGATTACATCAAAACTTACTCACCATTCCATAATCTAGATGCTGAAACGGACTACCCAAAAGTGTTCTTCACGACATCAACTAAAGACGATCGTGTTCACCCTGCTCACGCACGTAAGATGGTAGCTAAAATGCAAGACTTAGGTCATGATGTTTACTACTTCGAAAACATGGAAGGTGGTCATGCTGGCGCTGCTGACAATACTCAAAAAGCTGAAATGTATAGCTTAATCTATAGCTACTTATGGCAGCAATTAAACTAATTCTTATTAGAAATGTTTAAACTAAACCAAAAGCCGATTAATGTATTTAATCGGCTTTTTTTATTGAAAGCTACACTTGAATACTAACAGGTTGTCAATTCTAAGAGCGCTTCCTAATCCACCTCAGCGGTCATTTAGTGTTGGGCATAGCTTATCGCTAGGCTTGCTCAAGGACCATTTCATCAATAGCTTGCAATAATGTATCACTCGATTGTTCCATTTGCGCAATTTCATCAATAATTGCATTACGGACACTTTTATCTTGTTGCCAATCTTGCTGCAACATTGCAAACGCCTGATGTACAGTCTGATGTAAGTTAATATGCGGTTGCTCTATTTGCGCAAAAGCCTGTGTCTCACTGAAAGTATCGCTGCCCTCACCATAATACCATTGGCCAAACAAACTATCGCGATGATCAATAAGCGATAAATCAATGCTGCCTTGTTCTTCTGAATTGGATAGTCCGCGATACGCATTTTGTTTATACACAATTAAGTCAACTTTACTCAATGAACCAGCAGTTTGCCGTTTAGCGGCGGCTGCAAACCCAGTAGTTTGTTCAGCCGTATGAAGCAAAGTCGAAATGCTTGTTTGCATATCGTCAATCAGCCCATTAGCTTTTGACGTGAGCTCAATAGATTGTTCAGCTTGGGCAGTGATGGTATTCACACGCTCTGAAAATGAGCCGATAATTAACGCAATTTCATCTGCAGTTTCTTTTGTCCGCAAGGCCAACGCTTTCACCTCATCAGCCACCACGGCAAAACCCCTTCCGTGAACACCTGCACGTGCCGCTTCAATCGAGGCATTTAATGCTAGTAAGTTCGTTTGATCAGCAATTGAAGTGATGGTTGATAGTGCTTTTGAAATCGCACTACTATCCTGATTGAGAACACTCACCACCTCAGATGCCTCGGTCACATTATCAGTAATAGTGCTCAAGGAGTAAGAAATATTGTCCACCGCAATTTTAGTATTTTTAGCCGATGAATTATTTTCAACAGCGAGTAAACCCACTTGATTGATTTGTTCATTGACTCGGTTTAAGTCCATCTGGCTTCCCTGTAAATCTTTAATCAAATGTTCAGTATTATGCAAATACAGTTTACTGGTTAACTCGTTACGTGAAATAAACTGTACATTGTCATGCATCGCATCCAATGAACGATTGATATGTTCAAGAGACGATTTTAATAGCCCCGGTAACGCTGTTGGGAATGTAGGGCGGGAAAAATCATTTCTAGCCGCATACTCAAAACAGGTATTAACCTCGTTAAAGTAATTTTCTAGAATGTCCATAAACTCATTAAGTTCCCAGGCTATTTTTCCAACTTCACCTAATCCTTTCGTTCCTGTCACCCGTGAACCCAGTTGCCCTTGATTTGCTTTAATTAAGACCCCGTTAACCAAATCTAATGTCATTAAATACGTATTAAATCGTTGATAAGTAAGCAGACATAGCGCAATAAGTATCATCAGGCCCAAGCACACCAATAAATTAAAGCCTGTACTCAACCAAGTATAAGCAAACATAGCGCCACCAATTGTGCTAATCAGCCCCATTGCCCAAGCCACTTGAGTGCGTAACAGAGGAATATTTGTATACGACTTTTGTTTTTTTGAGATACGTGAAGACTTACGCTTAGTAACCATCATTCTGCCCCGCCATTTTCTTGAAATAAATCAATCACAAAATGCTGATATAGCGAATTTCGCTCGGCTAATTCTTCTTCAAAATAAGCTAGTGATAGCTCTTCACCACGCTTTTTATTGGGCGTACTCGCTTCTATACTGCACATCTTTTGGTAGATAGGTTTAATCACTTCAACGGCTGCACTTGGTGGCTTGCGACGGACGGATAAAAAGCCGCAGTGTTTACCTTGCTCATCAAACTCAGGAGTAATATTGGCAAAAACCCAATAATAACTCCCGTCAGAGCAAAGGTTTTTAACATAGCCAAAAAATTCTTGCCGTTGTTTTAACTGCTCCCACATCATTCGATACACACCTCTGGGCATATCAGGGTGCCTAATAATATTATGGTTTTGGCGCATCACTTGATGCTCGGCGAAAAGGGAGATCTCCATAAAGGTTCGATTAACATAAGTTATCTCTCCTTTTAAGTTAGTTTTACTCACAATAAATTCATCTTGATCTAACAAGACTTGCTCTTCACGAGCAACTACCTGACCACGCATAGATTACAACTTAAGACTATTGAATGATGTGTATATTACTCAATTAGCATTAAACAATATACGAATAGCGCAAGCGGATTGAAGCACAGTTGATCTGCATCAACTTATGATATTGATTATCATTTAAAGAATTGTAATTTGAAAGTGTTTGTATTATTTATAAAAAAATAAGGGCTATTATTAGACAATAACCCTCTGTTATTTAAGGTTACGTGCCTAAGCAGAATACGCTTGTTTACGTTTATCGTAATCAACAACAACATCATTAATCACAGCAGCATCAAACTCGCGTAAACCGCTTAATGCCATTTTCTTTTCACCATGGCCTACAACTTCATCACCCACTTTAAAGCAAAATTGTAATGTGGCACGACCACGTTTACCATTAACTTCCAGCTTCGTCTCGGTAATTTCTAACGTTGGATTGACAAAATCTAAGCGCTCTAAATCAATTGACATACTTTCATAAATTACCAAAGGACGCGCAGGATTGATCATCGCATTCTCTTGCTCCATTAACGGTACTAATATATGTGGGAATGTATGCCCCGAAAACGCAACATATTGCTCAGCCAATGAACTGGCCAGCTCGCTTTCCTTATTCAACTCGCCGCTGCGGCTAATTGATAAATACTCTTTGTCATTTTCATCAACCACACTGATTTCATCCGCCTCTTGGCAAGAAAAGCCTAAGTTAACACCCTCTGTTACCATGCCAGAAAAAGTAAATTGCATTTTTTTACTCACGCCCAATTTAGCCAGCGCAATAGAAAACAATAAATCCCCCGGCACACAAAACTTTTTCGTTTCGATATCATGCAGCGGGTTAAAGTCCCCAGCGATATCTTTAGCAAAGTGACTTGCTTGCTCACGAGTAAAACAAAAGCCGTTATCAATAGCCGGCGTGCTAGAGTAAAATTCATTGATATTCATAGAAAAATTCTTAATAGATTCATAAAGGCGGGATTAGCGCAAATTAACACAAGCCCCCCTTTCAACCGCTCAATCAACTCATATTAATAGCGCACAACTGATTAGCAGCTGTTATTAATATAAGTTATTAAGCGCCAAAAACAAAAAAGGAGGCATCAGAGCCTCCATTTTAACGCATAAACTTAGCCAGTTTATAGGCGACGCCAACTGGTAACACCAGCACTGTCTTCTAACACAATCCCTAAAGCGGTTAATTCATCACGCGCCGCATCGGCCGCCGCCCAATCTTTATTAGCACGCGCCTCGTTACGTTTAACGATTAATGCTTCAATTTGAGCAACATCATCTGACTCGCTTGCATCACCTTGTAAAAAGCTAATAGGGTCTGACTGTAGCACACCTAGAACGCTACCAAGCTCAATTAAGATAGCCGCAAGCTCAGCTGCTTTCTTCTCATCTTCCTCTTTACAACGGTTAATCTCTTTTGCCAGCTCAAATAACACCGGTAATGCTTCTGGGGTATTAAAGTCGTCATCCATCGCCGTTTTAAAGCGTGTTACATAATCACTGTCGCGATCAACTGTCTCAGCGGGTGTTACACCACGCAATGCCGTATATAAGCGCTCAAGTGCAGCGCGGCCTTGGTGTAAATTGTCTTCAGAATAGTTCAACTGACTGCGGTAATGACCATTTAATAAGAAGAAACGAATCGTTTCAGCATCAAACACTTTAAGTACATCAGCGATGGTAAAGAAGTTGCCTAAAGATTTAGACATCTTCTCTTTATCCACTTGCACCATGCCTGAATGCATCCAGGTATTTACGTAGTTTGTGCCATGAGCACAACATGATTGCGCCACTTCATTTTCATGATGTGGGAAGGTTAAATCAGAACCACCGCCATGAATATCAAAGGTTTCACCTAAGTGCTTGGCATTCATTGCAGAACATTCAATGTGCCAACCCGGACGACCATCACCCCACGGTGAACTCCAGCTCGGCTCACCCGGCTTAACCATTTTCCATAATACGAAGTCCATTGGGTTGCGTTTATCTTGAACCACATCAACACGGGCACCCGCTTGCAGGTTATCAAGATCTTGGCCACTTAACTTACCGTAATCCGCAAAGCTTGGCACCGAGAACAACACATCACCGTTGTCAGCCACATAAGCGTGTTCACGTTCAATTAAGCGCTCGATAATCGCGATAATTTCATCAATATGAGTTGATACACGCGGCTCAATGTCCGGTTCAACCATATTCAATGACTTAAAGTTGTCATGCATAATTGCAATAAAACGCTCAGTCAGCTCACCAATGGTCTCTCCATTTTCATTAGCACGGGCAATGATTTTGTCATCAACATCGGTAATGTTACGCACATAAGTCACGTCGTAGCCGCTAAAACGTAGATAACGAACGATAGTATCAAAGAAAACATAAGTTCTACCGTGACCAATATGACAGTAATCATAAGTCGTTACACCACACACATACATACCAACCTTGCCGGGAACAAGGGGCTTAAAAACATCTTTTTGGCGCGTAAGCGTGTTGTAAATCGATAGCATCTGGAAATATTTCCTTGAATATAGAATCTGAAAAAAGCAAGTTTATCAGCTGCCCCGCACTGCCTCAATTGTTTAGCGGCTAATATCAGTAAAAATTCATAGAAAAGGACAATTTTAGGCCTTAATTCAAGCAGCGGCTTTGCCAAGTCAGAGAAACAAGGTAAAATTAGGCCGAATTTAAATTTATTTAAGGCTAGTAATCATGATTACACTTACAACAAACCACGGTCAGATCAAAATTGAAACTTTTGCTGACAAAGCACCAGAAACAGTAGCAAACTTCGAACAATACGTTAAAGATGGTTTTTACGACGGTACTATTTTCCATCGCGTCATCGATGGCTTCATGGTTCAAGGTGGTGGTTTCGCTTCTGGTATGGAAGAAAAAGTGACTCGCGACCCAGTAAAAAATGAAGCAAACAACGGTCTTGAGAATAAAATCGGTACCCTAGCAATGGCGCGTACACAAGATCCACATTCAGCAAGCGCACAGTTTTTCATTAACGTGTCTAACAATGACTTCCTAAACTTCCAAAATGAGTCTACTCAAGGTTGGGGTTACTGTGTATTTGCTCAAGTCGTTGAAGGCATGGACATTGTCGATAAGATTAAAGCGGTAAGCACAGGTAACTACGGCTACCATCAAGACGTGCCAGTTGATGAAGTAATCATCGAAAAAGCAGAATTAAGCTAAGCGCTAGCAAACCTCTGCCTCAAGGTGCTAAATTATCCTATTTATACCAATTTCGTTAATTAAGTGACCAGATCATTAATGGAATTGGTATTAGCACCTTCTTTATTTTAAGCCACAGATCTTATCTCATGCCAAAAACCTTATTTATAGCCGACTTACACCTAAGTGACGACAGAACCGACATTAGCGATTTATTTTGTCACTTTCTTGCCCATAACGCCGTTGGTGCTGATGCGCTATATATTCTAGGTGATTTATTCGAAGTTTGGTTTGGCGACGATAACCCCAACCCATTTAATTATCAGATAGCGGCCGCGATTAAACAGCTCGCCGATACTGGTGTCCCAGTTTACTTTATTCATGGTAATCGCGACTTCACCGTTGGCAAACGTTTTGCTAAAGCCAGTGGTATGACTATTTTGCCTGAAAAAATGGTCATAGACCTTTATGGTCACAACGCGCTGATCATGCATGGCGATAGTTTATGTACTCTTGATGTTGCCTACCAAAAATTTAGAAAAAAGAGCCGAAAAAAATGGTGGCAAGCCATTATGCTGTCCCTACCGCTGTTTTATCGTCAAAAATTGGCCAATGATGCACGAAAACGTTCACAAGAAAATAATAAAGAAAAATCACAAACTATTATGGATGTGACGCAAAGTGAAGTGGTAAGTGAAATGCAAACATTCAATGTTGATTTATTAATTCATGGCCACACTCATCGCCCGAACCGTCACAATTTCGATGTCGAAGGCAAAACGTTCGAGCGTATCGTGCTGGGTGACTGGTATGAACAAGGCAGTTTATTAGAAGTGACCCCGCAAGGTATGAGCTTAATCAATCAAGCATTTTTAGCCAACGATTAAGTAAATCCCATAAATAAAATTTACTTTAGGGAACCCAATGGCTATTATGCCATCCAAGTTCTACACAGCGTTGTTATAAATTGAGGAAAAATGAGTCTTAAGCCATTATCTAAGCTACTGTTTGTAGCATCACTAGCGATTACATTACCGTCTTGTGCCTTTGTTGACTGGTTAGTTTACAAGCAAGATTTACCTCAAGGTAACTTTCTAGAACAAAAAGATATCGATAAATTGCGTATCGAAATGAGTAAAGAACAAGTCGCTTACTTAATCGGTCGCCCTGTCGTTGATGACACTTTTGGTGGTGATACATGGCGTTATGTTTATCACTTTAAATCAGGCCGTAATGCAGAAATTACATATCGAGAATTGATTTTAACCTTTAAAGGCAACAAATTAGTTACTGCGGCAGGTGATTACAAAGTCAGTGAAGACTTTAATACGCCAATCGAGAAATAAATAACTCAAGCACACACACAAAAGCCGCTTCAAAATGAAGCGGCTTTTTATTGGCAGGGTAGTTTACGCCACCGCTATTCTTCTTTTTTGCGTTTCGCGTTAACACGGCCACCAGTGATTTTATCGGCGCGTCCTTCTTCTTTCGCTTTCTCAGCACGCTTTAAACGCGCGGCTTTAGGATCGGCAATCAGCGGGCGATAAATTTCAATACGGTCACCATCACGACAAGTATCGGTTAATTTCACACTACGATTAAACACCCCAACTTTGGGCTTAGTAAAATCTTCCTGTGGGAAATGCTGTTCAATGCCTGATTGCGCGATAATCTCGGCCACCGTCAGCTGTTCATCGACACTCAACTCAATCACTTTTTGCTTCTGTGGCAGCGCGTAAACCACCAGTACACTTATTTGGTTAGCCATAAACAACCTTTGCTCGCTCAGTAAACGCCGCTACCATATTAATCACTAAATCTTTAAACACCTTACCAAAGGCAATTTCAGCTAACTTGTTGCTAAATTCAAACTCTAAATCCAGTGATACTTTACAGGCATTATCATCAAGCGCCGTAAACTGCCAACCACCTTGTAGCGACTTAAACGGGCCATCAACCAAACGCATATCTACGCGCTCGTTCGCCACCAAGGTATTACTGGTGGTAAAGGTCTTGCTAATCCCCGCTTTAGCAACGTCGACACTCGCGGTCATCACATTACCATCAACAGAAATAATTTTACTGCCAACACAACCGGGTAAAAACTGCGGATATGATGCAACATCATTAACTAAATCATACATTTGAGCAGCACTAAACATCACCAAAGCACTGCGATTAACTTGAGCCATTTTTCTTCCCTTTGTCATTCGGCGCTATCATACCATAGCCACCTCAAATGCTTAAAGCGGCTCAATCACTAAATCCCTTGCTTGACTAACATTTACTGGTAAACTTAACCCAATTTTAAGACGCTTTGATGCCTTTCTCATGGACAATTCCATGACTTTTCAATCGCTAAATGCGTCGTGTTAATCGAGTAAAAAGAGTTATATGGCCAAGCATAAAGGTAAAAAACCGGGTGGCGGCAACATTGCCAAAAATAGAAAAGCGACCCACGAGTATAAAATTTCAGAGAAAACCGAAGGCGGACTAGAGCTACAAGGCTGGGAAGTTAAAGCAATGCGCATTGGTAAGGTGAACTTATCCGATGCCTATGTGATCATTCAAAACGGTCAAGCATTATTGTTAGGTTGTCACATTACACCGCTGAACACGGCTTCAACCCATGTCCATTGTGATCCGGAGCGTCCACGTCGTTTATTATTAAATCGTCGTGAAATTGACAAGCTTCAAGGCTTAGTTGAACGCCAAGGTTTTGCGATTATCGCCTTGAATTTATACTGGAAAGGGCCATGGGCGAAAGTCGAAATCGGCCTAGGTAAAGGTAAACAAGAACACGATAAACGTGAAGACGGTAAGTCTCGCGACTGGGAACGTGAAAAATCACGCGTAATGAAAGACTCATTACGCTAAACTGGGCATAAATCACTCAGTTAGCCATTTCTATGGTTGCTCTATTGCAGTGCAGCGCGTAGAATGAAGTTATCGCTTTGGGGGCGATTTAGGATTCGACGAGATTCTTGAAACCCAAGGTGCATGCCGAGGGGCGGTTGGCCTCGTAAAAAGCCGCACTTAAACTATTCGCAAACGACGAACAGTACTCTCTAGCCGCTTAGGCCGCTAGCTTTCCACTCAGGTGTTTCTTGTGCGCAGAGATTCGGAAAGTCACCCAACACAGGATCGCGTGGAAACTTCGTCTGTAGTTGAAACGTTAAAACTAATCAGGCTCGCCAAAGTTAATCCTGTCTGTCGGAGTAGCTGCGGTTAACTAAAAGACATGACTAAGCATGTAGTACCGAGGATGTAGGTTTTTCGGACGCGGGTTCAAATCCCGCCGCCTCCACCACATTCGGGTCTGTTACCGCAGACCTTAAAAAGCCCCGTCGCTCTATGAGTGACGGGGCTTTTTCAATTCTTAGGATAACACCCTTCTAACAGCTTAGGCACTGCGCTTCACCAAACTAAAAACAAACCAAGCAATTGGTAATGCTGACAGCGGAGCTACTAGATCAGAAAGCCAGATTTCGCTTCCAGCACCGAAAAAGAATGCCAGTGCAGCCCATAGAGCTATGGAATATAAACCACAAACTATGACACAAAATTTAGCATGCTGTTCTTTGAGCATAAGGCCAAGAAATGTAGCTGATACTATAGTCGGAAGTATAAACCCACTGAATGCTGCAATGTCATCAAAAATGGGACTGCGCACGAACCCCTTTTGACTTGCTTGATCTGTAAAGACTAGACCAATGATGTCATATAACACACCAATAGAACCGTGATATGAAATATAATAAATTAACGCGCCAACTATGACCGCGATTACGCTTCTCATATTCACCTAACAGATAATTAGACTCCCTCTCCCAATTGCTATACTTATCAAGCAATTGTTATTAAATATAATTTGGAGTCTCAAAAGATGAACAATACTACAGTTGGT
>PIZK01000023.1 GCA_002835545.1 Alteromonadales bacterium alter-6D02 | reverse complement strand
ACTTAACTGATCGGCATTACTACATAACACGGTCTGTTTTTCTGCGTAGCTTACGGGGAGCAGCCGAGTGACAATAAAACAAAGTGCAGTGGCTAAAAATGCACCGGCAAAACAACCGCTGCTGAGTTGGCTGACTATTTTAACCGACCAGTTGTCAGCATTGCGTTTTTGCTGCTTGGCTAACCACAATAAATTCCCCGAAATAATGACATAGCAGGTACCTAAACCCAGCAAAAAAAACAGTGCTTTTATCAGGTAATCTGAAAAGTTTGCGAAGTGCAGAGAATCAAGAACACTTTCACCATTAGCAGAGGTGTTATCAAATGAGTCATTGCGATATATTACTTCACCAGTCTTCATCGCATATTGAACAATGGTTTTTTTTGAAAAATCACCATCGACTGCCCCCCTAAATAATATCGTTGCATTGTCATTCTGCCAGTGCTCAATTTCAACAACCTCGATTTTAAACCCTGAGATTTCTGACTCACTGCGGTATAACAATTGATTGATATTGTTCATTGAAAGAAACACACCGGAGGATTTTTCGTCTTTAACAGGTGGGTTGTAGCGCGTTTGCTGCTGATGAATATTTTCATTACCACTGGCAAACACTGTGGTATTGATTGACTCATAAATAAAGCCGAGATTAAAAATCACACCTGTTATTGCAAAGAGTAAATGAATACAATCGTTGAAAATGCGTTGAACCTTCATAAGCAAGGTGAGATGAAAAAAGCGCATGATGCTTATCATGCTGTATTACGAGTCAATCCAAAGCACCCACAAGCGCTACATTATTTGGGACTGATGGCCCAGCAAAATGGCCATTCAATGCAAGCGGTGACGCTCATTGAACGTTCTATCACCATTGAGCCTGACGACATTCGTGCCTATAACCATTTGGCTCAAGTTTATCTTGCCATTGGCAAGTCTGCTAAGGCGCAACAGGTATTAGAAGAGGGGATACGACGTGGACCTAATCATATTGATACACTAAATACCTTAGCCAATATATTAGTGGATAATGAGCAATTAAAAAAAGCAATCAAAGTATATCGTCAGGTCGTTGAGTTAGCGCCGAAGGTAGATTACGGTCTGTTTAATTTAGCTCAAGCGCTCAAAGAAGCGCGCGATTATCAAGAGTCTTTACACTGGTATAAAAACACGCTAGCAATCCAACCAAATCACATTAAGGCGCTGCATGGTGCAGGGATCACGAGTGAAGAATTAGGCAAATTTGAGGATGCGATTACATTCTATCTACGTGTGTTGGCGATTGAACCTGAGCACGTTCGTTCATTAGCGAACATAATTTCGATTAAAAGCTTTACCCCACAGAGCGAACTAATCAATACTGCGGTGAGAGTTGCTAGAGATACATCGCTAAATGCTGAAGATAAGGCCAAACTCAATAATGGGCTAGGAAAATATTTTGATAGTGTAGGGCAATATGACAAAGCATTTGTGCATTTTAAGACTAGCTGTTTGGCACAGAAGTCATTCAAAGGCGAATACAACGCAGAATTTAATCGTCAGCTGTGTAATCGTATTATCAATGCGTTTAACAAGCCCTTGTTTGAGAATATTGCCAAGGGGGATGTGTGTGATTTAACGCCAGTATTTATTATTGGTATGCCAAGGTCAGGCACAACATTGGCTGAGCAAATTCTAGCTTCCCATGAAAATGTTTTTGGTTGCGGGGAGTTAACTGTTATTCCCAAATTATCTAAACAAGTGTTAGGGAGCGAGCATGATGATGTGAGAGCGCTGACTGAGCAAGCCTTAAACAAAGCGCTAAAGGATTATTGTGATAATGTCAGGAGCGCTGGGATTGATAAGGAAACTTTTTTTACTGACAAACTTCCAATGAATTTTATGTATTTAGGCCTCATCGCTGCAATTTTTCCTAAAGCAAAAATTGTTTATTGTAAGCGCGATCCTCTTGATATAGGACTCTCTTGTTACATTGAAATGTTTAGCTTAGTCAATGATTTCTCAGTTGATCTTAATGCATTTGGCGATTACTTTTTAGATCATGATCGAATGATGAGTCATTGGCAACGTGTGCTACCACTTGATATCTTTGAATTAAGGTACGAATCGTTAATCTCAGATCAAGAAGGAGTTACACGGGGCTTACTTGAATTTGTCGGACTTGAGTGGGATTCGCAATGTATGCAGTATCATACAACGCAAAGAGCGGTTAATACACCTAGCCGTTGGCAAGTGAGACAACCGATGTATCAGAGTTCATCAAAGCGCTGGAAGCATTATGAAACACAACTTAGTCCATTGCGTGAGCGTCTCTCAGTCGCAGGGTATAAGTATAACTAAAGTTAAGTTGGCCAAATAAATTATAAAATGGTTTTATTAACCAGATGGGTGTGAGGTTGTTTATCTTGTTTTAGTTTAAATTGTTGTTTTATAGCCTCTTTAATTATTGGCTTGAAGGTTGCTTTATAAATAGTGAATTTATGATTATGAGGTAACTATGAGTGTTTTACGATTATTATTTAATGTAGCTTGGTTTATTTGTGGTGGTTTAGTGATGGGACTGATGTGGGTCCTCGCTGGTATTATTGCCTGTATTACAATTGTCGGCATCCCATTTGCGCGCTCTTGTTTCGTTATCGCTCAGCTTTCATTCTGGCCATTCGGTCGAGACATTGATGATCGTCAATATGTTACAAAGCGTCGTGATATTGGTACTGGAAGCTTAGGAACAGTGGGTAACATAATTTGGTTCTTACTATTTGGTATCTGGTTGGCTATAGGCCATATATTACATGCTGTTGCTTGTTTTGTTACGATTATTGGTATTCCTTTTGGTATTCAACATTTAAAACTAGCTATGCTAAGTTTCGCACCTATCGGTCAAACTGTAGTTGATGCGCGTTAAATACAAATTTAAGTTTGTATAGCAATAAAAAGAGCCCGGAACTATTCCAGTTGTTCCGAGCTTAGGGGAAGGGTTAAAGAATCGTGTCTAAACCAGTCAGAGCCTTTGCTCTACTCTGTTTAGTGTAGTTGAAATATTTAACTTCCCCCGTTTTATTGCGTTTAAATTGCAACGTTGTCGTTGACTAACTGCCTTGGTAATTTGTTTTTAACTTTATTTCCGACCCACTTCCCTAAGCCAATACATTGACCTTGATAGGTTAATCTAACTTCTCCCTTGGCTTTATTTGAGTTTTCAATGGCTAAGTCTTGCCCCCTGTAAAACTGTACAACCTGATCTCGTGTCAGGGGTAAGCCATCCAGTCCAAAGGCTGTAAGTGCATCGTGACAGATCACAAATTGCTTTGGTTTTATATCGAGTAGCTTAACGCCATGTCTCACAAACCGCATATTGCTTAGCAACAGCTGACTGTTCTTTGGGAAAAACCAGATTTCTTTATCACGTTGGTAAAGCTGGCCATGTTCAAGGAAATCCATCTTTAAGTGAGCCATCAGGGGAGGCGTCACATCCTTAAGTTGTTTTTCTGTGAGCTCCTTATAAGGAAGTTTGCTTTTAAACGCTGGTTGAGAGCTGAGTTCAGTTGAACCTTTTTTGATGAATTTTGCGATAAAAAAGCCTTCACTATCATAAATTTGTGGCCAAATATGTAAATAACCTTGCTCGGTGCAGCTCGCTAGGGCATTGGGAAATAACTCATGTAGGCTAACGACGTCAACTTGCTCGGGAAATTCATCTAGTAGGTATTGGCATACTCCTTGATTTTCAATACAGTTCAGTGCGCATGTTGAGTAAACCAATTGACCACCTGGCTTTAACGCCATAAATGCTGACTTTATTAGCTGTTTTTGCAGCGTCGACACTTCATCAATGTGCGCTCTGGTCCAGTTTTTGAATGCATCGGGGTCCTTCCGGACGGTACCTTCACCACTACAGGGGGCGTCAAGTAAGATAGCGTCAAATGAATTCTCTAAATAGTCACCATGCACGGAACCGTCGAAGTGGCTAATTAGCGTGTTGGTAATACCAAGGCGAGTTAGATTGCTGTGCAATGCTTTTATACGACTTGAGGAAAATTCATTAGCGACCAATAAGCCTTGATTATTCATAAGGGCAGCAATTTGTGTTGTTTTTGAACCCGGTGCTGCTGCTAGATCAAGCACAGTGTTAAATTCATCACGTTGATTCATGGCATTAAATAGCGCCACAGGCGGCAACATAGAGCTGGCTTCTTGAATATAGAACAAGCCTGAAAAATGTTCGGGTAATCGTCCTGGAGCAACAGTTGAGGTGTTTAATTCGACCCAAAAACCTTCACTACACCATGGGATCGACTCAAATGTCCAACCAAAAGGTTGCATTAGTTCAATAAAGGCGTCCGTTGAAATTTTTAATGTATTAACACGTATACTAAAACGAAGAGAGCGATGACAGGCTTCAACTAAGTCTTCAAGTATTAAGTGGTCAGGGAGATCGACTGAAATGAGATCCAGAAAAGATTGTGGCAGGTGCTTATTCATCGAAAATTGCTTATTGCTAGGGAATAAGTGGATTATAACAAGCTTTAGTTATTACGGTAATATAGTTGCTGTTGATACGATAAATAACCGACAATTATCGGCTCCTTCACAATGTTAAAGGACATAATTGTAGCAAATGTGAACAATGAGGCTGTTTTGCCTGACAATTACTCTTTTCATTTAATCCAAGTCAGGTATAGTAGCCAGCCATTATTATTAGTTCGCCTAAAGAATTGAGTAGATCATTGAGTATAGATTACCCATTACTTTCACGCCAAGTTAACGCGCTTATCGACAATGAGTTTGATGCTGTCGCTGTTCTTTCTAATGTCGGTGCATTGCTAAATCAATCGCTTTCAACCATTAATTGGGTTGGCTTTTATTTTTTAAAAGATGAGCAGTTAGTTTTAGGACCGTTCCAAGGTAATGTTGCCTGCTATCGTATCCCTTTAAACAAAGGCGTTTGCGGAGCAGCTGTTACTACTGGCATGACCCAACGTGTTGCCGATGTTCATCAGTTCCCTGGCCATATTGCTTGCGATGCTGCTTCTGAGTCCGAGATTGTCATCCCGTTGGTCGTTAACGATGAAATAATCGGTGTCCTTGATATTGATAGTCCGGTTAAAGATCGCTTTGATGCTGCTGATCAGCAAGGACTTGAAATGATAGTTGATGTATTAAATCATCATCTAGTCGAGTGTCATTAGCCATAATGTATAATTAATAGCACTTGATGTTAGTTTGTTTTAGGAAAATAATGCGCTATGTATGATGTTGTAGATATTCATGAATTTCTATTTGAAGCCAATGAAGTTGGTGAGTGGGAAGGTGAAGAGGCCCTAGCCGCAGATAATATTAATAGAATTTATCATAAACTCTATCAAGTTATTGACCCGAATATAGATGTCAATCTGTTTCGTGAAATGCTTGAAGCCATTTGGCCCTATTGGCAGTATCAACCAGGGCTACTAGAGCTCGATGACGATCTCATCGAACATTTTGTAACATTTTTAATTGAAGAATTTGAAGTAAACTCGGAAGAATAAATGAATAGTACAGCTAAACTTACTGATAACAAAGCGATCATCGCTTTATTAGCCGAGCAGTTCCCACAATGTTTCAGCCTTAAAGGCGAAGCGAAACCACTTAAAATTGGCTTATTCCAAGAATTAAGTGAACGCCTTGCTGAAGATGAGCGAGTGAGTAAAACCCAACTACGTGGTGCGATTCGTCACTATACCACTAGCTGGCGTTACTTACGTTGCATTAAGGCAGGCGCTAAGCGTGTTGACTTAGATGGCAACCTAGGTGATGAATTAACACAAGAGCATATTGAGCACGCCCAGCAAACATTGGCTGAAAGCCAAGCTAAAGCGAAGCAGCGTGAAGCCGCTAAAAAGCCGGCGGAGTCGACTGATAAACCACGTAAAGCTAAGCCTGCACGTGCTAAAGTTGCTACAAAAGCGCGTTCTAGCAAGCCTGCTAAAGCGACAAAAGTGGAAACTGGTGTTAAAGTTGAAGATGTGTCAGCGTTAAAAATTGACCAAAAAGTGTTAGTTACTGTTGCAAAAACACCGATGAACGGAACTATCGTTGATATTGCGAAGTCTGATGTAAAAGTACAGCTTACTTCGGGTATGGTTGTAAAAGTCAAGCTAGACCAGATTTTAGCCAAGGCATAACCTTGGCTTAGCTAGCTTAATAAAAAACGAGTCATAGGAGACTTTTATGTTGAATCGTATAACGTTGGGTATTTTACCTTTTTGCTTGTCAGCAAGTGCTTTTGCACTCGATGCAAAATTGACAGTAGATAAAATACCTCAGCTACATCCAGAGCCACAACATAAAGTATCCACGACTCGGATGACTGGCTTATTTACACGCACCCATTTTAAGTCAATTGATCTTAATGATCAGTTCTCATCTAAGATTGCTAAACGCTACTTTGAGAGTCTTGATTTTAACAAGAGCTTATTCACCAAAGGTGACATCGAGTCTTTTGCTCAATACGATAAGCAATACGATGACATGTTAAAGACTGGGCAAGTTGCCCCAGTTTACGAAATCTTCCAACTACAACTACAACGTAGTTTTGAACGTTTTACATATGCTTTATCGTTACTTGATAAGCCAATGGACTTTACCATTGACGATGAGTATCAATATGACCGAGAAGATGCGCAATGGGTGCTAACTAAAGCTGAGTTGCAAGAGCTATGGCGTCAACGTGTTAAGTATGATGCGTTAAACCTCAAGCTGGCTGGTAAAGAATGGCCAGAAATTAGTAAAGTATTGGCTAAACGATACAATAATGCATTAAAGCGAATTACTCAGACACAAAGTGAAGATGTTTATCAAGTCTTCATGAATTCGTTCGCTCGCGCTATCGACCCGCATACAAGTTACTTATCACCAAGAAATGCTGAACGTTTTCAGGTTGAGATGAGTTTGTCTCTTGAAGGCATTGGTGCAATGCTGCAATCTCGTGATGATTACACAACCATTACAAATCTAGTGGCAGGTGGTCCTGCGGATAAAAGTGAACAGCTTTCTCCTGATGATAAAATTATCGGAGTGGGCCAGGGTAATGGCGAAATTGTCGATGTGATTGGCTGGCGATTAGATGATGTTGTTGATTTAATTAAAGGGCCAAAAGGTTCGACAGTTAAATTAGAAATAATTTCAGGTACCGCCGGTGGCGCAAGTAAACCCCAAGTTGTATCTATTGTTCGTGATAAAATCAAACTCGAAGATCGTCAAGCTAAATCTGAAGTGTTTGAGTCTCAATTACCAGAGTTTAAAGGGCGTAAATTAGGGGTCATATCAATTCCTAGTTTCTACGTTAATTTAACTCAAGATGTTAAAAAATTGATCACTGAATTAAAAGAACAACAAGTCGAAGGCATTGTCGTTGACTTAAGAAACAACGGTGGTGGTGCACTAACTGAAGCCGCTGCTTTAAGTGGGTTATTCATTGATGAAGGCCCAATTGTTCAAATTAAAAGTGGCAATAGCCGTGTTGATGTAAAATATGACCCAGACACTACAACCTTTTATGATGGTCCAGTATCGGTCCTTGTTAATCGTTATAGTGCTTCAGCTTCAGAAATTTTCGCTGCTGCCTTACAAGATTATGGCCGTGCGATTGTTTTAGGGGAACAAACCTTCGGTAAAGGGACAGTACAACAACATCGCTCGTTGAGTAAAATCTTCGATTTTTATGAAAAGCCGATTGGTTTCATTCAATACACTATACAGAAATTCTATCGAATCAACGGTGGCAGTACACAAAATAAAGGGGTTATTCCTGATATTTCATTCCCTACACCTATTGTGGCCGATGAATTTGGTGAAGTAGTGGCAGATAATACTTTGCCATGGGACAGTGTAGCAAAAGCTAAATATCAGCCATTAAGTGATATTTCTAAACAGATGTTTGAGCCGCTGAAGCAAAAACACTTGCAACGTATCGCTGCTGAGCAAGAGTTTCAATTTATGGCAACTGATATTGAAAAGTACCACGCTGAAAAAGATAAGAAATCGATAAGCCTTGTTGAAAGTGTGCGAATTGCTGAGCGCGATAAGAAAGAACAAACAGCTTTACTTCGCGCAAACTTGCGTCGCAAAGCGCAAGGATTAGAGCAGGTTAAATCATTAGATGACCTACCCAAGAAAGGGCTTGATTTAGACCCATATCTTGATGAAGCATCTTATGTCACATTTAACTATATCGACCAAGATCGATTAGTAAAAAATTAACGATAATCTCTCCTATCGTTTATAATTGGCCGCATTTATGCGGCTTTCTTTATTACAATACTCCATTAGTGGTCGTTAGATAAATGATTCTATCTAATTGATTCAAATGGTAGTATCAATGTATAAAAGAATAGTGTCAATTACGTCAATCAGTAGCACTGATTTGCCACTTGGCCTAACCACCAACAATATAATAATAACAAATCGGATTTTTTATGACACAACAGCATAAACAACCCTCGTTACTGGATGCTCTTGCTCCAGTAATTTTTTTAATCGGCTTACTCGGCTCTGCCGTATTTTATTTTGGCGATTCATCGTCATCAGGGGCTAACCAAATAGCACTTCTTTTGAGTGCTGGTTTAGCCGCCATTATTGGTATCAAGAATGGCTTTTGCTGGAATGATATTGAGCAAGGAATAATCAAAGGAATTAGCCTTTCCCTAACAGCAGTGCTTATTCTACTGGCGGTTGGCTCACTGATCGGTACTTGGTTACTGTCGGGGACTGTGCCAACCATGATCTATTTTGGACTGCAAATCCTCTCACCGAGTTTTTTCTACGCAGCTAGCTGTCTGATTTGTGCTATTGTCGCGATTAGTATAGGTAGTAGTTGGACTGTAGCTGCAACTATCGGTGTGGCGTTGATGGGGGTGGCGACTGGTTTGGGGGTTTCATTACCCATTACCGCTGGTGCAATCATTAGTGGTGCATACTTCGGTGATAAAATGTCGCCATTATCAGATACGACAAACCTAGCACCTGCTGTCGCCGGTACTGATTTGTTTACGCATATTAAACATATGGCGTGGACATCGTTTCCAAGCTTTATTTTCGCGTTAATAGTCTTCGCAGTGTTGGGCTTCTCGGAAGGCTCAAATGTAGAAGCTGATCGCATTAGTCAATTAAGCCAAGGGTTAAGTGATAAGTTTCATTTAGGTTGGTATTTACTGATCCCATTAGTGGTAACGCTGACACTAGCAGTAAAAAAAGTTGCAGCATTTCCAGCTGTATTCATCGGGGCATTAGTAGGTGGTTTATGGGCTGTTCTTTTTCAGCAAGAGTTGATTGTTAGTTTAGCTGCAACAGATTTAAACACCTTTGGCGCAAATGTCACCGTTGTTTGGACTGCATTATTTGATGGTATTTCTGTTGATACGGGTGATGCTGATCTTAATGACTTATTATCTGGTGGTGGTATGTCATCGATGCTGACAACGATTTGGTTGATTGTAACAGCGATGACTTTCGGTGCCGTAATGGAAAAGGTTGGCTTATTAAGTAAAGTTGTCGAATTGTTAGTGGGCTTTGCGCGTTCAACTTCGTCTTTAATTATTACAACAATAGTGACCGCCTTTGGTAGTAACGTACTAACTGCCGATCAGTACATTTCAATTGTGATGCCTGGTCGTATGTTTAAAGATGAGTATGAGAAACGTAAATTGGCGCCAGAAAACTTATCTCGTGCACTTGAAGATGGTGGCACTGTGACTTCTGTTTTAGTACCTTGGAATACCTGTGGTGCTTATATGCAGTCGGTGTTACTAGTAAGTCCGTTAGAGTATGCATTGTTTTGTGTGTTTAACTGGGCAAGCCCAATCTTCGGAATTATCTTTGCCATTATCGGCTTCAAGATTAAAAAATTAGCAACTAGAGCCGTATAAGTCGATGTTATGAAAAAAAAGCCTGATTTTATCAGGCTTTTTTTGTATCTTTAATTTATACCGTCATACTCATCATTTAGAGCAATTGTTATCCAAATGGCACTTCGTCAACAGATACTTGCTTTCTTGTAAGGATTTTCATGAGCAACAATACAACCCAATACCTTAAAGACTATCAAGCGCCAAATTACACCATTACCACACTTAATCTAGAATTCAATTTAGATGAAACGTTAACTCAGGTTATTGCAACCTCCCAAGTTAAACAATTAGTGCAAGGCCAACCGCTAGTATTGGATGGAGAAAACATTCAACTAGTCTCTGTTGCAGTCAACCAACAAGCACTTACGGCAAACCAATATCAGTGTACTGACAACCAGTTAATTATTGATGACTTACCGGAACGCTTTGAACTAACAGTGGTCACTGAACTTAACCCTACAGAAAACACAAATCTTGAAGGGTTATATGTGTCTGGCGACGCATTTTGTACCCAGTGTGAAGCCCAAGGTTTTAGACGAATTACTTATTATCTCGATCGTCCTGACGTTATGGCGGTGTTCACAACCAAAGTGATTGCTGATAAAGAGAAGTACCCGTACTTATTGTCTAACGGTAATAAAGTGGACAGTGGAGAGTTAGCCAACGGCAAGCACTTTGCTACCTGGCATGACCCACATAAAAAACCTGCTTACTTATTTGCACTTGTTGCAGGCGACTTTGACTTATTAGAAGGTCAGTACGTAACTCGCTCTGGACGGACAGTACAACTAGAGTTCTTTGTTGATAAAGGCAATAAAGCGAAAGCCCAACATGCACTTGAGTCTTTGCAACGTGCGATGAAGTGGGATGAAGAACGTTTTAATTTGGAATACGATCTTGATATTTATATGGTTGTCGCCGTCGATTTCTTCAATATGGGCGCAATGGAAAATAAAGGACTCAATGTTTTTAACAGTAAGTATGTGTTAGCTGATAACGATAGCGCTACTGATGTCGATTATCATGGCATTGAATCCGTGATTGGTCATGAATATTTTCATAACTGGACGGGTAATCGTATTACCTGTCGTGACTGGTTCCAGCTTAGCCTGAAAGAGGGGTTAACTGTTTTTCGCGATCAGGAGTTTAGCTCTGATGTTGGTTCACGTGCAGTTAATCGAATCGATGCCGTCAAAATTATTCGTTCTCATCAATTTAGCGAAGATGCGGGTCCTATGTCACACCCGATTCGACCGGAAGCTGTTATGGAAATGAATAACTTCTACACCGTGACTGTCTATAATAAAGGTGCCGAAGTTATTCGAATGATTCATACGTTACTAGGTGAGGAGCGCTTCCAACAAGGGATGGCGAATTACATCGAACGTTTTGATGGTATGGCTGTTACTTGTGATGATTTTGTCGATGCGATGGAGCAGGGGGGGAATATAGACCTTAGCCAATTTAGGTTGTGGTATAGCCAAGCAGGAACACCGACAGTTGATGTTACTCAGGACTACGATCAAGACAGTAAAAAACTGACTCTCACACTTGAGCAATCTTGCCCTGTTAGTGGGGAAGAGCAACAAAAACAACCATTCCATATTCCGGTTAAATTAGAGTTGCTCACCGAGGCAGGTGAAGTGGTAACACTCGACAACGGTGAACAAGAGTCGTTACTAGAGTTAACCCAAGTCAAACAAAAATTTGCCTTTGATAATATTAATCAGTCAGTGATTCCGTGCCTGCTAGGTGATTTTTCTGCACCGGTTAAATTAGGCTTTGATTATAGTGAAGAACAACTTGCAACAATTTTAGCACATAGTGCTAATGCTTATTCACGTTGGGATAGTGCTCAAAAGTTATTCACTCAAGCAATCCTTAATAACAGTAGTGTCGCTAAAGAATCAATGAGCTTAAGTTCTACATTGATTGAGAGTGTGCGAACCGTGGTTTGTGATCAAGCAACAGACCCTGCGCTTATCGGTTTGATGATTGAGTTACCAGCCGTAATGGAATTATTTGAACTGGTAGACTCTGTTGATGTCGATGCTATTATCACAGCAAGAAACTTTGTTAAACAGACCTTAGCTACAACGCTTAAAGTAGAACTTAAACAACGCTATCTAGAGGCTATTTTAGCAATTGAAGAGGCATCGCAATCCGCAGACAAAGTCGCTCTTAGAGCACTTAAGAATTCTCTGCTTGGTTTGTTAGGTACGATTGCTAGTGACGATATTAATACGCTGATTGCAACTCAATTTGAACAAGCCACCAACATGACCGATTCAATCAGTGCTCTGCAAATAGCTAATGTAAACAACCAGCTTTGTTTAAAGGACCTATCAGCTGCATTTGAACAGCGCTGGAAAACAAATGGCTTAGTCATGGATAAATGGTTTGCTACCGTTGGATCAAACCCAAGTGAGCAGGTTACTGATCTGATAGTTGAAGCATTTGAACACCCAAGCTTTAGTTGGCAAAACCCAAATCGTGTCCGCAGTTTGATTGGTGCTTTTGCGGTGAATAATCCAAGTCGTTTTCATTCTGTTGATGGTAGTGGTTATCAGTTTTTAACAGAACAGTTGATTCGTCTGAATGAGATCAATCCACAAATAGCCGCTCGCTTAATCACTCCGTTATTGCCTTGGGAAAAAATCTCAGGTCAACGCAGTGCATTAATGAGAGAGCAGCTTGAACGTCTTGCTGCATTACCTAACTTATCGAAAGATTTAGTTGAAAAAGTTTCCCTGAGCCTAGGGAAATAAAGGATATTAGCCGGGGGCTCAATAGAATCTCCGGTTGTTTGTGTAATCATTATTGAACATTTATGATGAAGAAATACTATTTTAATA
This sequence comes from Alteromonadales bacterium alter-6D02, assembly GCA_002835545.1. Classification (GTDB taxonomy): domain Bacteria; phylum Pseudomonadota; class Gammaproteobacteria; order Enterobacterales; family Psychrobiaceae; genus Psychrobium. The sequence continues at coordinate 162,061 of PIZK01000023.1, read as the reverse complement.
TGGCGCTCAGTTACGATCGCTTTTTACCTGTTTACCAAGGGGCCGTTAACAAAGTTCAAGTTACGGATCGTCAAGGCTTGAAGATAGAATTGCCCGCAGAGCATTTTAAACCCTTTTTAACTCGAGATGGAATTTACGGAAATTTTGAGTTAGTGACTAGCGGACAAGGTAAATTTATTAGTTTAAATAGAATTAATTAGAGTAATTACTCCAAACGGTGGTTCTATTTATTTGAAGGTAATGTACGCAAAATTTATGTGTTTTGATAAAATATAGCTACACTATTTCAGTTACTTATAATGATTTGGTTACAAGGCTATACTTTAGGCGAATATGGATTAAATCAAAAGTTAGATTTTTTACTCTATTTTTGTAAAAGGAATCAATTTTTTGCTCAAAACATCAGTTGCAGCATAGAGTTAATTGCTGTAAAAAATAAAAAACACTGGCTATTTTGCTTATTTAGCAAAATAGGAAACAAACAATAACAATAATCCTTAAAATGGGAAGTGGAGAGAAACTACATGAGCGCATTCAAAAAGTCTGTGTTAGCCATCGGTGTAGGTACAGCATTAAGTGCTGCGATGATTCCAAATGCGCACGCCATAGGTTTTAACTGGGGAGACATTGAAGGTAGCTTTAACTCTACTTTCTCAGTCGGTTCATCATGGCGTGTAGAAGGACGAGATTTCAATAATCAGGTTGGTAAAGTCAATAATCCAAATAATGGTCTAGATTGGCGCGGATATTCTGCACTAACTGATACAAGATATACATCAAACGAGTTGTTCGCTATGAATGGCTCATATTCAAGTAATGGTGATTTAGCTAATCTGGCTTGGTCAAAGGGTGATGCGTTTAGCCAAGTAGTTAAGGGGTTACACGAATTAGACTTGCGTTATGAAAACTATGGTATTTTTGTGCGCGGAATGTACTTTAAAGATTTCGCATTAGACGGTGATTTAGATTACAACTATGAGTTAGCTATCGGCGAAAATGACGCTCGTGGCATCGACGTTTGCCGTGATAAAGAAGCGAGCGATTTATTCTGTTCTGATATCCGTTTACTCGATGCTTACTTTACAGCTGATTGGGACTTTGGTGAAGTGCCAGTTTCTTTCCGTGTTGGTCAGCAAGTGATCAGTTGGGGTGAAAGCGCGTTGATCTCTCACGGTATTGCGACGACTAACGCCGTTGATCTAGGGAGATTACGCTCTCCAGGTGCCGAGTTAAAAGAAGCATTTATACCACAAGGGATGGCTTGGGTGTCAGCGGGTCTGACTGAAAACTTAGCGGTAGAAGCATACTACCAATACGAATGGCAGGGTACTGTAGTTCCTGTTGGCGGTACTTATTTCGCGTCAAACGACTTTGTTAGTCACGGCGGACAATATAACGCAATCCAATTAGGCTTTAATGGTAACCCTGATATTGATGGCGACTTCCTAATTTCAGAATTAGAGAAAGTGGCAGCAATGAACAAATCTGGTGCATTTAGTACAGAGCAAATGTTAAATGCAATGTTAGCGTATCCAACGAAGGTTGCACTAAGAACCGAAGATATTGAGCCTGAAGATGGTGGTCAATACGGCTTAAAATTGAGTTACTTCTTTGATGATACAGAAGTGGCTATATACCACATGAACTATCATAGTCGCCGTCCGTTAATTTCTGGTCAAGCATCAGACTTTACTGCACCAGCGTTACTGCGTGATTTGGCAGTGTTAGAAAATAACATCGGTTCAATTGATCATGATGTGATGAACCAATTAGAAAGCTTTACTAAAGCTAAAATTGTGTTTCCAGAAGATATCAAACTTTATGGCTTAAGTTGGAATACGACGTTAGGTGACACTTCGTTCGCTGGTGAAGTCTCTCACCGCCAAGATGAAGCGTTACAAATTGATGATGTTGAATTGTTATTCGCTGCTATGCCGCAACAATTGGCTAACGCTGGTTGGAAACCTGAACTTGACGGTATCTCGCAAGTTAAAGGGGCGACCTACCCGTATCCTGAGGGCTCTACTGTTGAACCTGGTATTTTAGCTAACGGCTTTGTTTTATTAGATACGACACAAGCTCAGTTTAACTTAGCTCACTTATTTGGTCCGACATTAGGTGCTGATAACCTAACTGTCTTCGCGGAAGTCGGTGGTATCTGGATTCACGACATGCCTGACCAAGATGTTCTTCGCTTAAATGGTCCTAATACAGGTCGTTCTGGCGGCATGGAAGGGATGGAAGCGATTATTAACGTTGTTCATAATGGTCCAGAAACTAACCCGTTCCCAACGGATTTTGCCTGGGGTTACCGTGTAGTCGCAAAAACAGATCATAACAACCTTTTCTCGGGCGTTAATGCCTCGGCTAAAGTGGTGTTCTCTCATGATGTTGAAGGTATTACACCTGATCCAATCTTCTTATTTACTGAAGGCGCCAAGTCAATTGGTGCATCTGTAGATTTCGACTACCAAAACCGATGGTCAGCGTCAGTAGGCTATAACGCGTTTTGGGGCGGTACAGGTTCGATCAATACAATGTCAGATAAAGACTTTGTTTCATTCAACATTAAATATTCTATCTAACGGGTGCATAACAATATGAAAAAATTAACCCTTATTTCAGCGTTGTCTTTAGCTTTTGCTACGCAGGGCGCGATGGCCGCTGTGTCACCAGAAGAAGCTGCGAAACTAACTAAAGAACTCACCCCAGTGGGTGCTGAACGTGGCGCAAACGCTGACGGTTCTATTCCTGCATGGACGGGCGGGATTACAGGTCCAGTGGCTGGCTTTAAAAAAGGCCAACACCACCTAGATCCTTTTAGTGATGATCAAGTGCTTTATACCATCACTAAAGACAATGTCGCTCAATACAAAGATAACTTAACGCCAGGCCAAGTGAAGCTATTTGAAACATACCCTGATACATTCAAAATGAATGTTTATCCGACACGTCGAAGCGCATCATTGCCTTCTCATGTGTACACAGCTATTGCTGAAAATGCAACGAAAGCTGAGTTAGTGTTGGGTGGTAACGGCATCGCAAACGCGGTGATGGGTATCCCATTTCCAATTCCAAAAAGCGGGTTAGAAGTTATTTGGAATCACATTACACGCTACCGTGGTGTGAGCGCTAATATTACAGCCTCTCAAGCAGCACCAACAGCGTCTGGTGATTATACGTTGATGGAAATGAAGAACAGCATTCACTTCAAATATACTGAAGAAGGTATGACGGCAGAAAAGTTAACAAAAGATAATGTTATCTTTAAATATAAACAGATCATCACTCAACCAGCTCGATTAGCAGGCACTTCTTTATTGGTCCATGAAACGTTAAATCAAGATGATGAAGCACGTAAAGCGTGGACCTATAATACGGGTCAGCGACGTGTTCGTCGTGCGCCAAACGTTGCATTTGATGCCCCTGGAACAGCTACTGATGGTCTGCGTACTACCGATGACTTTGATATGTATAACGGCTCACCATCACGTTATAACTGGAAACTAGTTGGTAAGAAAGAAGTTTTGATCCCTTATAACTCGTACAAATTACATGCTAAAGGTCTTGATTATGACGATCTGATTAAGCCTGGTCATATTAACCAAGAATATGTGCGTTATGAAAAACATCGTGTATGGCAAGTTGAAGCAACGTTAAAAGAAGGGATGCGTCATACTTACAAAAAGCGTGTGTTCTTTATTGATGAAGATAACTGGCAAGTATCAATTGCGGATATCTATGATAACCGTGATGAACTTTACCGTGTCGCAATGGCGCATGAGCTAAACTATTATGAGTTACCAGCATCTTGGTCAACGCTGGAAGTCTTCCATGATTTACAAGCAAGACGCTATTTAGTTCAAGGGCTTGATAATCACAGTAAAATGTATAATTTTGATGCGAAGTTAAAAGACAAAGAATTTACTTCTTCAGCACTACGCCGTGCCGGAAGATAGTTCATTATAACTTGATTAACAATTCAGTTTAGGCCGGCATTTGCCGGCCTTACTTTACCGAGGATTAAATTTTGTTTAAGACAAAGTTGTTACTCATTTACACAGTGCTTTCGCTATGCTCTGTGTCCAGTGCGGCGTTAGCGGGAAGTAGTCAGCCGTTAATTTCTGCCAACAAAGCTTACATGGCTCCCTTAGCTAGTAAAGCACCGATGATGGCGCTAGTTAATACCGGTAAGTCGTTAGTTGCAGTGGGCAGCCGAGGTCAAATCTTAATTGGTGCCAACGAAATGTGGCAGCAAGTTGCAGTCCCAACAGAGGCACTGCTCACCAATGTTTATTTTCATAATCCGTTGTTGGGCTGGGCAGTAGGCCATGATGCGACTATTTTAAAAACTACTGATGGTGGTCAAACGTGGACGTTAAAACAACAGTTACCAGAATTGGATAAACCCTTGTTGGATGTTTATTTCACTGACGAGCTTAACGGGTTTGTGGTTGGTGCTTATGGTTTGTTCTCGGTGACTGCTGATGGCGGGGAGACTTGGACTAACCAGTTTTTAGGCTCGTTGTTACCTGCTGAAGATATTGAGTATTTGGAAGAGGTTCGTGCTGATAGTGAAGAAGACTATCAGTTTGAAATCGCATCAATCTTGCCACACTTTAATCGAATTACTGCAATCTCTGGGGATCGTCTGTTACTAGTGGGTGAGTTAGGGTTGATTGCTACATCAAGTGATCAAGGTAAAACTTGGCAGCGCCAAGACGATATTTATGAGGGGTCTTTTTTCAGTGCAATCGAAACCAATAAACAAACGTTACTTGTCGCTGGTTTGCGCGGTAACTTGTTTCGTTTAGCGCCTGAATCGACAACATGGCAACGAATCACTTTACCTAACAATTTTAGTGTTAACCAGATTAAACAGCTTAAAGACCACACTATTGTTTTAGCGCTGAATAATGGCATTATTTTATCGTCAGATGATGATGGGCAAACATTTTATCAGATTGGTCTTTATAAAGGACAAGATATTGTTGACCTTGCTGAACTGGCTGAACAAACATGGTTCGTTGGCAGTAAGGGAATTAGTTTACTCGAGGTAAACCGGTAGGGTGTTATGAATAATATTGTAGATAAAATTGAGTTATTTATTTTCCGCCAACGTGCATTTGTAATTGCGGTTTTTGCCATTGTGACGGCAACGTTACTTTATCAAGCCACGCAATTAAAAATGGATGCCGCTTTTAGTAAAAATATTCCTTTACAACATGAATACATGCAAACCTATACCAAACATGCCAAAGACTTTGGTGGGGCAAACAGTATCATGGTTGCGGTCCGTGCGAAGCAGGGGGACATTTTCACCCCACAGTTTTTTGACGGCTTAAAGAGTGTTCACGATCAACTGTATTTTATTCCCGGTGTTGATAGAACCTCGGTAACCTCGCTTTACTCTCCTTCTACACGTTTTACTGAAGTTGTTGAAGATGGCTTTGCCGGCGGCCCCGTTATTCCTGCAGACTTTGTCAGTGATGGAGTTGGTTTAAATATTGTGCGTGGAAACGTGGAGAAAGCAGGGATTGTTGGTCGCTTAGTCGCAAACGATTACTCTGCAGCTATGGTGACTGCGCGACTCATGGACTTTAACCCTGACACGGGGGAGCCATTAGATACGTTAGCATTTGCTGAGCAACTTGAAGAACAAGTTCGAGGTCAATTTGTTAACGAGCATATCGACATTCACATTATTGGTTTTGCAAAAATGGCTGGTGATGTTGCTGATGGTGCCAAAGGGGTGGTGCAGTTCTTCTTACTAGCTATCGCTTTTACAGCCATTATGGTGTTGTTGTTTTCACGCTCGCTTATCTTAACTATTTTGCCATTAGCTTGTTCTTTAATGGCGGTTGTATGGCAAATGGGCCTCTTAACGGTAATGGGTTTTGGACTTGACCCTATGTCGATTCTAGTCCCGTTTTTAGTATTCGCGGTTGCGGTTAGTCACAGTGTTCAGGTTATTAACGGCGTTAAGCAAAAACTCAGTGGCGGTTTATCGGTCAAAGACTCGGCAGCAGTGACTTTTCGCGCCTTACTTATACCTGGCGGTATCGCCCTGTTATCTGACACCATCGGTTTTATCACCTTGCTTTCGATTGATATTGGCATTATTCGTGAGCTTGCAATCTCAGCGAGCCTTGGTGTGGGTGTGATCATCTTAACTAACCTCGTTCTGTTACCAGTGATCATTTCCTATTGTAATATCAAGATCTCACCAAGAGACAGTGAAGATAAGCTGGCAGGGATCTGGTCAACGTTAGCGTTGTTTGCTAGTCGAAAAGTGGCTATCGTTGTTGTCATTATTGCTACAGGCCTGTTTGCCTTTGGTCATATTCAGTCACAAAAAATTAAGATTGGTGACTTAGACTCAGGGGCAGCTGCTCTTCATGAATGGTCTCGTTATAATCAGGATACGGCATTGATTACTGAGCGTTTCTCAATTACTACTGATGTGATGTCAGTGATTGTTGAAGCAGGTGCAGACTCTTGTACGGACTATGACACTTTAGCTCTAATTGACAAGTTTCAATGGCGTTTAAATAATGTCGAAGGGGTACAATCGACGATCAGCCTTGCCAGTGTTGTGCAAACGGTTAACGGTGGTTTTAATGAAGGTAACCCGAAGTGGCGTGTACTGGCACGAACTCAAGCAACACTGGTTCAATCAGTGTCACAAATTCCAACGACAAGTGGTCTGTTAAATACCAACTGTAGTGTGATGCCTGTTTATTTGTTTATGAGCGATCATAAGGCTGAAACAATTGAACGTGTGGTTGCTGAAGTTAAACAACAATCTCAATTACTGTCGACAGATAAAGTCGCGTTTAAATTAGCCTCTGGACCTGTAGGTGTTATGGCAGCGACAAACGAAGCGGTCGAGGCTGCGCAAACGCCGATGCTGATCTATGTCTATGGTGCGGTTATCTTACTCTGTTTAATTAGTTTTAGATCCGTTAAAGCGACTTTGTCTGTTGTTATTCCTCTATTTATTGTATCTACATTGGCGCAAGCCTTAATGACGTACTTAAATATTGGTCTCACGGTTTCGACATTACCTGTTATAGCATTAGGGGTCGGTATTGGTGTCGATTATGGCATTTATATCTTAGCAACGATGTCGTTATACCTTAATCAAGGCCATACGGTACAACAAGCTTATTTAGCTGCTCTAAAAGAGCGTGGAACCGCGGTTATTTTCACTGGTGTGACGCTTGCCATTGGTGTGAGTACTTGGTTCTTCTCTGCGCTTAAATTCCAGATGGATATGGGAATTTTACTCACCTTTATGTTCTTAGTTAACATGCTAGGTGCGATTATAGTGCTACCAGCGTTAGCGAATTTATTGTGGTATAAGCAAGGTAAATAAAAGGTTAATTAAATATAACCAAAATGATTTAAAGAGGCTATTTAATAGCCTCTTTTTTTATGGCTTGCATAACCATTCAAAAAAGTTGATTGAAATTACAGACGCCGCTAATTAACTGGTTTTACATGTGCTTTTATCGAAATTATTTCTCGAAATTATCTGGTTTTAATAATAGACTAAAGGCTATTAAAATAAAAAACGGGCCAGTGCAGGATGCATGGCTACAATACTGATAACTTTCGAGCCGAAGTGTTTTATTTTTAACCGAATTTCACCAGGGTCAAAAATTTTAGTATTAGTTCAGAGACAACAATAAACCTATCAATGGTTAACCTAGGAAACGAGACTATGGCATTAAAAGATGCAAACTCCTCTGTACTTTTGGAAAACGTGGCACACATGATCAACGATAATGTAAGCGAAGATTTAGCCCCGCTGGTTAATTCTTTTGCAAGTATTATTTATGGCGACATCTCCGAAGAAGATATTGCAACACGAAGTGACAGCGATTTATACGGCGCAGCACTGAGTTTATGGGGGACGTTAAATGAACGTAAACCTTATGAACAAATCGTCAAAGTATACAACCCAATTTTATCTCGCCATGGCTGGCAACCGACAAAAACGATCATCGAGATTGTGCATGAAGATATGCCGTTTTTGGTTGACTCGGTTAATATGGCCCTTAAACGCCTGAGTATTACTAGCCATTTGTCGTTACATTACCCGATTAGTGTAAGCCGAGACGACAAAGGTAATGTAGCTTCCTTAGCAAGTCTTAAAAATAAAACCGAACAAACAGAAGATGTGACGGTATTTTTGCTAGAAGTCGATCATTTAGAATCACAAGAAGTATTGGATCAAGTAAAACAAGAACTTGTATCAGTGCTTGAAGAAGTTAGCCTGTCTGTTCACGACTGGAAACCGATGCGCGCTAAACTTAAAACAATCATTAGTGAATTGCCACAAGCAAATTTCCCGGGACCTCAAATAGAGCGTGATGAAGCACTAAGCTTCTTACAGTGGATCTTTGAAGGTAACTTCACGCTATTAGGCTATCGCTCTTATGATTTAAATGGTGTTGCTGGCGATGTTGAGTTAGTAGCCGATGTCGAGTCAAGCTTGGGCATGATGGTTAATTCATCAGAGTCTGAACCTAAACTGTTATCGAGCTTAACAGATGGGGCTCGTCGAGAAGCGACGTCACAAAAACTAATGCTTCTTACAAAGAGTAACAGCATTTGTCGTGTTCACCGTCCAACAAAAACTGACTACATTGGCATCAAACGCTTCGATGAAAATGGCCGAGTTATTGGTGAAGATCGTTTCATTGGCTTATATAGCTCAAGTATTTATAACAACAGCGTATTTCAAATCCCTTACTTAGGAGATAAGTTAACGCGTATTACAGACTCTTCAAACTTTAGCCCAGGCAGCCACGATTTTAAGGCGATGCAACATTTCCTTGAAACGTATCCGCGAGATGAGTTGATTCAAGCCTCTGAGAAAGAATTACTAACAACTTGTTTGTCAGTTTTGAAACTTGAAGAACGTGACGCTGTAAAATTAATCGTACGTGAAGACAACTTTGGGCGCTTCTTCTCATGCGTTGTTTATGTTAGTAAAGAACGTTACAACACTCAGTTACGTGAAAAAACACAACAAGTGTTAGCACGTCACTTTGAATCAAAAGAGGACGTTGAGTTTACTACGTTCTTCTCAGAGTCTAGTCTAGCGCGAACTCATTACATCGTGCAGCTATCTGATAACAAAAAACCGGAAATTAGCGTGAAAGCAATTGAAAATGACTTAATCGAAGCGGCACGTTCGTGGGAAGACAAACTTGAAAATGCATTAATTGCCCATCACGGTGAGTCGACGGCGAAGGCGCTTAGTAACAAATATAATAAAGCGTTTAGTCAAAGCTATAAGTCTGATGTGTTACCGGGGTTAGCAGTTGTTGATATTGCAAAATTAGAGTCACTAAATGACGATAATAATCTGGGTATGATCTTTTATCGTCCACAAGAAGAGAAGAAGGGCAGTAAACAGGTTCGTTTGAAACTATTTAGTCTTGATGAGCCACTTCATCTGTCAGACGTGCTACCAATGCTTGAAAACTTTGGTTTACGTATTGTTGGTGAGCGTCCTTATGAATTAATCCTTGAAGAAGGTCATTCAGCATGGGTATTAGACTTCCAAATGCTACATACCGGTGATAATGATTTTAACATCGATGAAGTGCAAGATACTTTCCAAAATGCATTTGCGCAAGTATGGGCTAATGAACTCGAGGATGATGGATTTAACCGTCTACTATTAGCTTCTGGCGCAACGGGTCGTGACATTACGGTTTTACGTGCATATGCTAAATATATGCGTCAGATCGGTAGCACGTTTAACCAAACGTACATTGAAGAAACAATGGCACGTTACCCAGAGATTGCTAAGTTAATTATTGAGTTATTTACACTCAAGTTTAACCCTAACAACAAATTCAGTCAGAAAAAGCTTGATAATGTTCAAAGCCAGATCATTGATCGCTTAGACTTAGTGGCCAACCTTGATGATGACCGTATCATTCGCCGTTACCTTGATATGGTATTAGCAACAATTCGTACGAACTTCTATCAGCCAAGTGAAACCGGCAGCGATAAATCTTATATTTCATTTAAGATACGCCCTGAAGAAATTCCTGAGATCCCGCTGCCATTACCAAAGTTTGAAATCTTTGTTTACTCACCTCGTGTCGAAGGTGTCCACCTTCGTGGTGGTAAAGTAGCTCGTGGTGGTTTACGTTGGTCTGACCGTCGTGAAGACTTCCGTACTGAAGTTTTAGGTCTTGTAAAAGCACAGCAGGTTAAAAACACTGTGATTGTACCTGTGGGTGCAAAAGGTGGTTTTGTCTGTAAACAACTGCCAACAACTGGCGGTCGTGATGCATTCTTTACTGAAGGTCAAGAGTGTTACAAGATCTTCATCCGCGCATTACTAGACATCACTGATAATATTGTTGAAGGTGAGTTAGTGCCGCCAACAGCTGTTGTTCGTCATGATGAAGATGATCCATACCTAGTAGTTGCGGCAGATAAAGGGACGGCAACGTTCTCTGACATTGCTAACGGTATTTCTGATGAGTACAACTTCTGGATGGGCGATGCGTTCGCTTCAGGTGGTAGTGTTGGTTATGACCATAAGAAAATGGGTATTACGGCTCGTGGTGGTTGGGAATCTGTTAAACGTCACTTCCGTGAAATTGGCGTAGATTGTCAAAATAGTGATTTTACCTGTATTGCTGTTGGTGATATGGCGGGCGATGTATTTGGTAATGGTATGTTATTGTCAAAGCATACCTGTCTACAGGCGGCATTTAACCACTTGCATATCTTTATTGACCCAACGCCTGATTCAGCAACGAGCTGGGTAGAGCGTGACCGCTTGTTTAACCTTCCACGCTCGTCGTGGGATGATTATAACCGCGACCTTATTTCACAAGGCGGTGGCATCTTCTCGCGTAGTGCTAAATCTATTAGCTTAACCCCTGAAATTAAGAAAATGTTGGGTGTTAAGAAAGCGTCAATGACACCTACTGAATTAATCAAGGCCATCTTAATGATGAAAGTTGATTTATTCTGGAACGGTGGCATCGGTACTTACCTTAAAGGTCAAAGTGAAACCGACGCTGATGTTGGCGATCGTGCAAATGACTCTCTACGTATTAACGGTAGCGAGATGCGCGCTAAAATTATCGGTGAGGGCGGCAACTTAGGTTGTACTCAGTTAGGTCGTATTGAATATGCTGCAAACGGCGGCCGTATGAATACTGACTTTATTGATAACGTTGGTGGGGTAGATTGTTCTGATAACGAAGTTAATATTAAGATTCTCCTTAATAGCTTAGTGGCTAACGGTGACTTAACTGTTAAACAACGTAATGAATTGCTTTACTCAATGACGGATGAAGTAGGTGATATTGTAATCGATAATCACAACCGTCAAACTCAATCTCTGTCAATCAGTCGTCATGGCGGCGTGAAAATGCTTAAAGAGCAGATTCGTTTCATGCATGGGCTTGAAAAGAGTGGCAGCCTTGATCGAGCATTGGAATACTTACCGTCAGATGAAGAATTGGCTGAGCGTCAGGTTCAAGGCAATGGTTTTACTCGTCCTGAGTTAGCGGTATTACTGGCTTATGGAAAAATGGTGCTTAAAGAGCAATTAGTGATTGATGAGATCACTAACAATAGTTACCACAGCCGTTTATTAGTGTCTGCATTCCCTAAGGTATTGCAAGAGCGGTATGCAGCTGATATGGAAAACCATCCACTTCGTTCAGAAATCATCGCAACCCAATTGGCTAATCGTCTAGTTGATGATATGGGCCTGAACTTTGTTCACCGTATGACCGATGAAACTGGTGCAACGGTTGATGAAATTGCACATTGTTATTCAATTGCGAGTGAAGTCTTTGGTCTTGAAACGTTATTTAATGAAGTTGATGAGTTAAATAATAAGTTATCTGCTGACATTCAAACGGAAATGCTTTATCAAACACGCCGTAGTGTGCGACGAGTGACTCGTTGGTTCTTACGTAACCGTGACGTTAGTATGAGCATTGAAGAGACAATTGCATTCTACAAGCCAAAGTTTGATCGCATTGACTCGACCATGTTTGACTTCTTAGAAGATGAAGACGCACAGAGCATCAAAGCTGAAATCGATGATTTGGTAGCTAAAGGTGTACCTCAACACATTGCAGACATGGTTGGTAAAGCATCAACAATGTTCTCTGCAATGGATATCGCACAAGTTGCTGAAGAGTCTGGTAAAGATTTATGCTTAGTGGCTGAAACTTACTTCAAGTTAGGGGCTCAAGTTGAGTTACATTGGTTCTTGGATCAGATTTCAGCTCAGCCAGTTGCAAACCACTGGCAAGCATTAGCCCGTGCGTCGTTCCGTGAAGAATTGGATTGGCAACAACGTATCTTGACTTCAACAGTACTTAAAGGTTGTACATCGGAATGTACGGCTGATGTGATTGTTGAAAAGTGGGTTAATGATAACGAAAAGCTGCTTAATCGCTGGGTACATATGTTAACTGACTTTAAAGCGACTAAAACTCATGAGTTTGCTAAATTCTCTGTTGCATTACGAGAGTTAAATTTATTGAGCCATCACGCGACTTTAGCTGTATAATAGCCGCGCCTGAAAGAACCCCGGCATTGACCGGGGTTTTTTTTACCTATTATTTGATAAATGACCGTGTTATGACCGTCATTTATCATTGTTTATTGCTTGGAGAGCTAATGTTTTTTTCATTGTCACAAAAATTAATGTTTCAACTTGATGCCGAACGCGCACATGAAATGGCGATCTCATTTTTGAAAAAGTCAGCAAACACACCATTAGCTTGTGCGTATAAGCAACAACTGATCAATAAACCTGTGAATGTTTTTGGGATTGATTTTAAAAACCCTGTGGGTCTTGCTGCGGGGTTAGATAAAAATGGCGAGTGTGTGGATGCATTCGATGCGATGGGCTTTGGTTTTGTCGAAGTAGGCACGATTACACCTCGCGCACAACCAGGTAATGAGAAACCACGAATTTTCCGTTTGAAAGAAGAGCAAGCGATCATTAATCGTATGGGTTTTAATAACAAGGGCGTTGATTACTTAGTTGAGCAAGTGAAAAACCGTCAGTCTAATGGTATTTTGGGTATTAACATTGGTAAAAACTTTGATACGCCAGTAGAGCAGGGTAAAGACGATTACTTATTATGTATGGATAAAGTTTATCAGCACGCTTCATACATCACGGTTAACATTTCTTCTCCAAACACCCCGGGCCTGCGATCACTGCAATATGGAGAAGCGTTAGACGACCTACTGGGTTCGTTAAAAGAAAAGCAAGCCGCATTAGCCAAAATCCATCAAAAGCATGTACCAGTGTTATTAAAAATTGCGCCGGACTTGACTGCTGAAGAAGTTGTTCAGATCAGTGATAGTTTATTACGCCATAAAATGGAAGGTGTAATTGCTACTAATACGACATTGTCGCGCGAAGGTGTTGAAAACTCAACTTATGGTAGTCAGGCTGGTGGGTTAAGTGGACGCCCTGTCGCACAAAAATCTACACAAGTGGTTCAATTGCTCAACGATGAACTAAAAGGGCAATGCCCAATTATCGGTGTCGGTGGTATTGACTCAGCAGCACAAGCACAACAAAAGTTTGATGCAGGCGCTTCGTTGGTTCAGGTTTATACTGGCTTTATCTACAAAGGCCCAGAATTGATCAAAGAGATCGTACTATCTCGCTAAAAAGGATCGTTATGATCCTTTAATCGATCGCTAACTAATTGTTGTTAAATGATAATTAATTGAACAAATTGGTTGATATTTTTACAAATACCTCTTATTTTAGGAGGTATTATTCTTTATAATTAAATGTTATATAACAGCAATTAACTAAAAGCTGCGATTAAGGTTGTTAAAAGACTTTGATTAACCTTAAATAAACAGCTTAAATAGGTCATCCCGTGCTAATTAAACCTAGTAGAGACTGGCAATGGAACTTTTGCCAAGACAAGAATCGGCTAACCCTTGATATGGGTTCAGAAATGCTTTTTGTTTCTGCATTCAAAAAGAATGAGTTAGTGAACGATGCTTTCATGACCCAAGGATTTTCAATTGACCATACTGAAGATTTTTATTTGTTTGTCGAGAAAATTGAACAACAATTAGAAATTCCTAGCGATTTTATCTATCAAATCGCCCTTAATGCATTGACAGCTAAAGCTTTTTATAAGCCCTTAATGCCCAAAAGTTGGTTCTTTTCGATTGCCGCAGGTGTATCAAGTGCCCAACCTGGAAAAGTTGTTCATTTACAGAGTGCTCATGAAACTCGCCATTATGTGATTGTTGAGAGTAATAGTAGTGCGTCAACGTTATTACTCATTGAACGTGAGCATCAATTGGACGAGCGGAAAGTTCTCAATCAATTTGATTTGATTCGAGTGATGAATGATCGCTTGATGCCAATTAAAATACAACAACTAGCTAAAGAAAGCGCTGCTTAATTGCTTAAGTAGTCGTATCGAGGGTACGAGTATTTAGCTCATTGCTTTATCAGTTTGATAGTCAACTAGCCACTCGCAATGGCTTGTCTGTTTTCGATACAAAATCATAACACAAGCAGCGTTACCACAGCATAGATACCTATTTAACAAAACCTTTATACACACCCACAACACTGCCTTCTTTCATATTTGTCGTTGTAGTCGCAAAATATTATCACGCTTCTTTAAGCGATGGTTAAGTAACGCTTACCTTATTAATGTTTCGTAGGTACGTTTTCAATAGGGTTTATAGCGCTATCGGTTTCTTTGGCACTGAGTTTTTATGCTAAATTGACTGTTTGAATTATTCAGTTTAATCGTGTTTGGTAAGGGGCCGATTAATACGCGTTAACTGTTAAAAATAACTCTCTTGTAGGGAGTTTAGCTGGAGTTGCAGTTAATCGAACTTATTGTGCTTGGTTTATAACATGAGATGGCGCTTGACTATTTAAGTACTTTGTATTTAAAATCAACAGCTAACATGTTGTTAGGTGAATGAAAAGGAATTTGGTATGAATCGATATATTTTAGGGATTGTAGGGGCACTTACTTTAGCGGGTTGTAACACGACACCCACTGAACAGTTTCAAAGTTTACAATTAACCGAAGCTGAATTGCTTTCAAAGAAATGGGCGAATTTAGAGCGCTTTCCTCCGCTATACCCAATTGAAGAGGCAAGAGCAAGAAAAGAAGGTTGTGCATCCGTTGAGTATGTTATTACGCCTGATAACGAAATTAAAGATATCAAAGTAGTTTCATCAACGAGTAAATATTTTGCCAAACAAGCAAAGCTCAATGTAAAAAGATGGAAGTGGTCTGAATTAGCTAAAGGCATTACTCAAGTACCTATTAAAACCAATTCTCAATTTCAATTTTGCTTAGAAACTGGGGATGGGCATTGCTCGAAAAGAAAGCCTATTGCAAACAATCAGTGTACAGGGGACGATATTATTTATGCAACAGGCTATGTAATTAAACGTGGCAGCTAACCCTCTCTAATACGAATTGAAGCGCACTTTTTGTGGTTTTACTACGGCCGGTTTCACCAGTCCCTGTTTACACAACAGGGACACAAGACATTTATCGGGTATCCTTGTTCGCACCATTAAAACTAATGATGCAACTAATTAATAAGCAGGGAGTAAAATCACGAGTTGTGCTGCTTTATTTAGGTATTACATATTTACTATTCACTAATGTCCACAAGTCTTGAGCTGGACCGCTACAGTACACTTTAGTCCATCTAACAGCTAATGATCTCATTAGTGTATTTTGGTTTATTCCTTGCTCTTTTACTGTTCGTTCTTGTTATAAGATAATCTAGCGTCTAAGTATGGCAAGCCAATCTGATTATTTACGCTGTTGATATGAGTTTATGGTTGCACTTACAGAGAGTTTTCTTGCCTGTTAAAACCTCTTCAGTAGCTTATCATAGTAGAAGTCATTAGCTCTGCTGCTAAGTATCTCATTGCTGTGTCGATAAAATTTTAATTACCCTTGCAAAATTTAACTCGTGGAACACCGCTTGACTATCTAATTTTTAGCCGATAAGTTAGATAGAGTGTTCAACTACGGGGAAGGTTATGACTAAGTCTATTCTGGTAATCACAGATGTACACGATACTGAGAATTGCTCAATTAAGAAAGCGCATGATATTGCGGCTCCTTTGGGAGACGAAATTGATGTCGTTCGGTTTATCCGTTGCAATGAAGAGGAGGTGCTGAGTGAGGCCGAACTCGAAAAGGAATCTGCTCATTTATCAGATTATGTTGCAAGTGTGTTCAAAGACTACCAGCAGAAGGACACTATACGTACACAAGTCGTGGTAGCCAGTGATATTGCAAAGTGGGTTGTAGATTACTGCCAAGACAAAGACTTTGATATAGTCCTAAAAGCAGGTCACCGCTCAGAAACCTTATTCCATACCCCTTGTGACTGGGAATTAATCCGACAACTCAACATCCCAGTTCTTATCGCGAGTGAGAAGCACTGGCGAAAAAAACACGCTGTTTTGGCTGCTCTTGATCCGAACGCTAAAGATGATGAACACAGAAAGTTAAACGACGGCATCTTAAAATGGACTAAAAGATGGGCTGAAACCTTCGATTGTGAAATTCATATTGTCTATTGCCTGCCTGTCTCCAACATTCTAAGAGAGCTCGACATTATCGATGTCAAAGAGTATGCCGATGAGCATCGGGCTGAAGGTGAAGCCAAACTAGCTACCTTACTCAATGAGTATGACCTACCTAATGTTAAGACTCTTGTTACTGCTGGCACGCCAGAGCGGAGCATTCCTCATTGTGCCAATGAACTCAAAGCCGAGTTAGTGATCATGGGCAGTACAGGCCGAACAGGCATCACGGGCAAACTCCTCGGTAATGTGGCCGAAAAAACAATGCACAACTTACGAACAGACTCTTTGGTGATTGAGCTTAACGTGTGATTTATATTTGAGCTGGTGAAAGTTGTATACTTAATTGAGTAAGGGCATAGCTGGGTTGGTGATGAATAGAAAAAATATACGTTATTTATCAGTTTGGGCAATAATACTCTCTGGGTTTTGGCTACTTTTATCAGGGTTTTTCGGGGTGTTATTACTGGCTTTCGGCATTATATCTGTTGCTTTAGTGCTTTGGTTACTTCATCGGATGAACAACACGGACGCAGAAATTCAAAAGCTTGCCTTAAATCTCTCTTTTATTCGTTACACCATGTGGTTATTAGGTCAAGTTGTCTTATCTAGTTTAACTGTTACCCGGCTGGTTTGGGGGAGCAGGAAAGAACTTAAGCCCACCATCGGCAAACTGCCAGTGAACAAAGTGCCAAAAAAAAGTCGAGTCTTATACGCCAATTCGATTACCTTAACCCCAGGGACCTTGTGTATTGATATCGATAATGAAAATGTCACCATCCATGCGTTAAACGAGGAATCGCTACATTCACTTAAGCGAGGTGACATGGCGGATAAAGTCCCTGGCGAGAACAAAGGAGTGTCATGATGCTTGTCCTCTCAGCAACTTGTATAGCAATACTTTCGGTGATGGCACTAGCTTTAGCACGAGCGCTAAAAGCTGATACTGTATACGACCGCATATTGGGCGTGAATATGTTTGGTACCAAAACAGCGCTATTTATTGCTTTAATGGGCTTTTTGAGTGGTCGTCCTGATTTTCTTGATATTGCGATAGTGTACGCGCTCATCAACTTTTTAGGCATGATTGCCGTGCTGCGCTTTTTTGAGTACACCGCCGGTGATGAAAACCAAGAGCAGGAGAAATAAGCGCTATGATAGAGATAATCAGCTCAGTTTTTCTTATTGTAGGTGCCTTTTTCAGTCTAACAGGAGCCGTTGGCATATTTAAGTTTCCTGACTTTTTTACCCGCGTTCATGCGGCCAGTGTCACTGATTCAATTTCTACCATCTTAATAATATTTGGTCTTATCTTACGTACCGACTTTGATTTGGTCGCTGTAAAACTCCTATTTATTCTTATTTTTATGCTACTAACCAGCCCAACCGCCTCACATGCGTTAGCCAAATCGGCACGGCACGGTGGGCTATTAACACTTGCTGAAACTCGTAGTGACAAAAAAGTAGGTGATGACTGATGGCAGAGATTATTGACTTAGTTTTACTGGGGATGCTTGCAATAACCGCATTTAACATTATTTTTATCAAAGACTTATTCACTGTTGTGATGCTCTTTGGTATCTACAGTTTTTTATCGGCTTTAATTTTTGTCAATCTCGATGCGGTTGATGTCGCGTTTACCGAGGCGGCTGTGGGCGCTGGTATTTCAACGGTGCTAATGTTGGGTACGCTGGCGTTAACTGGTCGCAAAGAAAAAGCGAGTAGCCACAAAACCATACTGCCGCTATTGGTGGTGTGTGTGACGGGTGCAGCATTGATATATGGCACCTTGGATATGCCGCTATTTGGTGATCCCGACAATCCAGCGCATCAACACGTGGCACCAAGGTATATTGAAGATTCACCACAAGAAATTGGTATTCCGAACATGGTGACCTCTGTCCTAGCAAGCTATCGAGCCTTTGATACATTAGGCGAAACGGCAGTAGTCTTCGCAGCAGCCATCGGTGTCTTAAGCTTGTTGGGGTTACCTAAACGCGATAGGGCAACCATTCAATCAGGCTTGAAGTCTCATCTAGTACTTCGTGTTGTCGCCAAGATGATCATTCCATTAATTGTTCTCTTTGCGCTATACGTTCAGTTTCATGGTGATTATGGGCCCGGTGGAGGTTTTCAGGCTGGTGTCATCGCGGCTGCAGCGCTCATTTTATACGCCTTGGTCTTTGGTTTGCCGATGGCAACTCATGTTGTTCCGCCACGTGTATTGAAAGCACTCGCCGCATTGGGTGTGCTTATCTATGCTGGAACGGGTGTAGTTAGTCTGTTTTTATCCGCAAATTTTTTAGATTACTCGGTGCTGGCAGAAGATCCGGTAGCGGGGCAACACATTGGCATTATCGCCATTGAGCTTGGGGTCGGTATTACTGTCTTTGCAGCAATGCTGTGTATTTTTTATGCCTTTGCAGGGCAAACTGAAAGAAAGAATATTCAATGAGCTTTATTGTAGACCATTATAACTATTGGATTGTAGTGCTGCTGATGATGATGGGCTTTTACGTCGTTATTGCAGCTAATAATTTAGTGAAAAAAATTGTGGGGTTGAATATTTTTCAAACCTCCGTTTTCATGATGTACATTTCCATTGGTAAAGTAAATGGCGGCAGTGCGCCCATAGCGGCGGAAGGTATCACCACTTACTCTAACCCGTTGCCACATGTGTTAATTCTTACGGCAATTGTTGTCGGTGTTGCCACAACTGCCGTCGGTTTGGCGCTTGTCGTGAGAATTAAACGAGCTTATGGCACGGTTGAAGAAAATGAATTTGAAGATAAGGAAGATCTCATTTGATGTTTGCACAGCACCTGCCTGTTTTACCTATTATTCTTCCACTAATGGCAGCTCCCTTATGCATATTGCTAGGTAGAAGTCATTTAGCGTGGCTACTTGCTACTTTGGTCAGTGCGTTGAGCTTCGTTATCTCGGTGGATGTGTTATTAACAACACTTGAACAAGGCGTGTTGAGTTATGCCATTGGTGGTTGGCAGCCCCCTTGGGGTATCGAGATTCGAATTGATACCGCAAGTGCGATGATTTTGAGTGCCGTCACTGGCATTTCTACCTTGGTCTTGGTGTATGCAAAAGAGAGTATCGCCAAGGAAGTAGACCCAAGCCAGCATACGCTTTTTTATACCGCACATTTACTCTGTTTAACTGGACTGTCAGGAATTTTAAGCACCGGTGATGCGTTTAACCTGTTCGTTTTTTTAGAGATATCTTCCTTAGCAACATACACCTTGGTTAGTTTGGGCTCTGATAAGCGCTGTCTAACGGCTGCTTTCCGTTACCTGGTGATGGGAACCATAGGGGCGACGTTCATTCTTATTGGTGTCGGTATGTTGTATATGAAAACGGGCACGTTAAACATGATTGACCTAGCGGATCGTATCGCTGAATTTAATGGCAATCGTACCTTGAAAACTGGTTTAGCCTTTATCTTGGTAGGCGTGAGTATTAAGTTAGCGTTATTCCCTCTGCATATGTGGCTACCACCTGCTTATACACATGCTCCGTCGGCTGTCAGTGCTTTCTTGGCGAGTACCGCAACTAAGGTGGCTGTGTATGTGATGGTGCGTTTTATTTTTACTATTTATGGAGCCGAGTTCGTATTTCATACCATGAGTATGGACATTCTTTTGCTGGCTTTGGCTATCGTCGCAATTTTCAAGTGCTCATTTATGGCCACCGTACAAAGCAATGTCAAAACGGTGCTGGCCTACAGTAGCGTTGCACAAATTGGCTATATGATCCTCGGTATTAGTTTGGTGAGCAGTGTCGGTCTGATGGCTGGTTTATTACACATATTCAATCACGCATTAATGAAAGGGGCACTGTTTATGGCGGTTGGTGCCGTGTTGTTACGCACTGGCTCTGTTGATATCAAAGCATTTCAAGGACTAGGTAAGCAGATGCCATTGACGATGGCCGCCTTTACCATCGCAGGTTTAAGCATTATTGGCGTGCCACTGACCGCTGGTTTTGTTAGTAAATGGTATTTGGTTACCGCGGCATTGGAGCAACAGCAGTGGGTTATAGCGATGCTTGTGTTGCTTGGTTCATTATTAGCCATTATTTATATAGGTCGAATTTTGGAAGCCGCTTACTTCAAGGAACCTTCTGAACTGACCGCTGGCAAAGATATTAAAGAAGCGCCGATGTTGATGTTAGTGCCGATGTGGGTGCTTGTCATAGCAAATATCTACTTCGGGATTGATACGTCATTGACATTGAGCGCGGCGGATACGGCTGCTCAATTGTTAACACAGTCAATGACAGAGATAGAGGCGGCGCAATGAATATATGGTCAACCTTAGATCCAGCCCAACTTATTAACCTCACTATTGTAGTGCCATTAATAGGCGCGGCTTTTATCGCTTTGTTTAGTCAGCAGCCAAACCTCAGAGAAGGCGTTTCGATTATTACCGCGGTTGTGCTGTTTACACTAGTGTTAGCGGTGACGGACAATACGTTTAGCAAACTAAGCATGGAGACCACTTGGGTTGCCTTGTTTCCAGGATTAGAGATTGCTTATTCAGTGGAGCCTTTAGGGGTTTTGTTTGCGCTGGTGGCGAGCTTTCTTTGGATAATTACCACTATCTATTCTATAGGCTACATGCGAGGCCATAACGAAGAGAATCAGACACGTTTTTTCTTTTGTTTTGCGTTATCAATTAGCACGGTGATGGCGATTTGTTTCTCCGCTAACCTATTAACGCTTTTTATTTTCTATGAACTATTAACCTTGTCGACGTACCCTTTAGTGACACACGCGGGAACCAAAGAGGCCAAACACGGTGGCCGAGTTTATCTTGGCGTGTTGCTCAGTACCTCAATCGTACTATTTTTGCTTGCCATTCTTGGCACTTGGGTTAGCGCAGGTACCTTGAACTTTACACCAGGTGGCGTATTCACACAGGCCCACTCTGATAGCTTGGTTGCATTATTACTGGTGTTATTTTGTTATGGGATTGGTAAAGCAGCGCTTATGCCGTTTCACCGTTGGTTACCTGCGGCTATGGTCGCACCTACACCTGCTAGCTCTCTGCTGCACGCTGTAGCCGTGGTTAAAGCGGGCGTTTTTAGCATTCTAAAAGTGGTTATCTACATCTTCGGTATCGACAACTTAAGTGACATAGCAACCACCGATGTGATGCTTTATATCGGGACGGCGACTGTGCTCCTTTCCTCTTGTGTTGCGATGACAAAAGACAGCTTAAAAGCGCGATTGGCTTATTCAACGGTCAGTCAATTAAGTTATATTGTGGTGGGGGCACTGCTTGCCTCCTCAGTTGCTGCCGCTGGCGCAAGCTTGCATATTGCAACTCATGCGGTTGGAAAAATTACACTGTTCTTTTGCGCTGGTGCCATTATGGTTGCTGCCCATAAGAAAAATATCAGCGAAATGGTAGGGCTAGGGCGTAAAATGCCGATTACTATGATTGCTTTTGCGATAGCAGCTCTGAGTATTATTGGCTTGCCGCCCATGGCTGGCACGTGGAGCAAATGGTATTTAATGGTTGGCGCAGTAGAAGCGGATAAAATGATTATCGTGGTGGTGCTGACCATTAGCTCATTACTCAATGTCGCTTATTTGCTGCCTATTCCGATAAAAGCTTTTTTTAATACGCCATCAGGCGATCAACCAGCTTGGTCATGGTCAGAAACTAAAGAAGCACCCCTTCCAAGTTTGATTGCAATTGTTGTCACCACTACAGCCTGTTTGTGGTTATTCTTTTATCCGCAACCGCTGATTGATTTAATCAACTTGATACCTGATGTGTCGACAGAGCTCAAAGGACGGCCTTAAATGAGTAAAGAGCAAAATAAATCTGATTTTTTTGATAAAAAAGAGAATGTCGACAAGATAATCAAGGTGTTCTATGTGGTTTGTGCACTGCTGGTGGTTGCCGATTTCATTGTCCATCGTCATATTTATCACGACTGGGAAAACATACCTGCTTTTTATGCCATATACGGTTTCATCGGTTGTGTGGTGTTAGTGCTTATTGCAAAGCTCATGCGCAAAGCATTAATGCGGGAGGAAGACTACTATGATAAGTAGCTTGCCATTGTTACCACCTTTTCTGCCCTTATTAATTGGCGCTTTAGCCGCGATTTTTTTACGTGGTCATTTGCGTAGTGCTGTGATGTTATTGACGCCAATTTGGGGAGCATTACAACTCGCGGCTCTTGAACCTGGTCTTTACTGGGCATTTGAGTTTCTAGGTTACCAACTTGAGCCTGTTCGAGTAGACAAGTTGAGTTTAATGTTTGGTTATTTATTCCATTTAGCCGCGTTTATCGCTGTTGTTTACGCATTACACCTTAAAGATACCGTGCAGCATGTGTCGGGTTTAAGTTATGCTGCTAGTGCCGTCGGTGCAGTGTTTGCGGGTGATTTGTTAACCCTTTTTGTATGTTGGGAGTTACTGGCCTTAACATCGGTGTTTTTAATCTGGGCGAGACGAACCGACAGGGCTTATAGTGCAGGCATGCGCTACATAGTGATTAAGGTATTATCGGGTGTGCTTTTGCTGGCAGGCGCAATCATTGTGATCAATGAAACGGGCAGTGCGAAATTTTCAGATATTGGTTTAGGGCATGAAGGCCTTTTAAATGTGGGGGCTTGGTTAATTTTCGTGGCGTTTGGTATCAAGTGCGCGTTTCCTTTTGCCCATACTTGGCTCACCGATTCTTATCCTGAAGCGACACCCACAGGGACAATTTTCCTTGCGTCATTTACCACCAAGGTTGCCGTGTATGCTTTGGCAAGGGGCTTCGCAGGCACTGAACTGCTGGTTTGGATTGGTGTCACCATGGCATGTTTCCCAATTTTTTATGCGGTGATAGAAAATGATTTACGCCGAGTGCTGGCCTACAGCATGATTAATCAGATTGGTTTTATGGTGGTGGGTGTCGGCATCGGCACTTCACTGGCATTAAATGGTGCAGTGGCTCACGCCTTTAATGATGTCATATTTAAGGGGTTGCTGATGATGACCATGGGGGCTGTTCTGCACATGACTGGGAAAATAAACGGCTCAGAACTGGGCGGCCTTTACAAAACTATGCCAAAAACAACGATCTTGTGTATTGTCGGGGCTGCATCTATCTCTGCGTTTCCACTATTTAGTGGTTTTGTTTCTAAGTCAATGATCATGAGTGCAGCCATTGAGCAAGGGTATGACTATGTCTGGCTTGCCTTGTTGTTTGCAGCAGCGGGTGTATTTCACCATGCAGGGATTAAAATCCCGTATTTTGCCTTCTTTGCTCATGATTCAGGGATTCGTACAACTGAGCCACCAAAGAATATGCTTATTGCGATGACGATTGCCGCGACTTTGTGTGTTGTTATAGGCACATTCCCAGCGCAAACAGTTTATGCTTTATTACCTTGGCAAGTGAGCTACCAGCCTTATGATCTAACGCACATATTGACACAATTACAGTTGCTGTTCTTTTCAGCTTTAGCCTTTGTTTGGCTCAACAAGCAAAGCATGTATCCACCAGAGCTGCCGTCGACCAATTTAGACTCTGACTGGCTTTATCGCAAGTTAGCGCCGGGTTTTCTGGTTCCGCTTTATTATTCCATTATAGAGTCGATGGCAAGGGTGGAATCGATGGCAAAGTCTGGTATTAAACGACTGATTGATAGCTCGTACGATGAAGCCAAAGAGCAACCCAAAGGTTATTTTGCCCAATTATGGCCAACCGAAACCATGGTTTTCTGGGTTGCACTATTACTTGCGGGTATTCTGCTACTCTACTACATATAGAGTGGGCTTAATGTTTGTCATTGTTTGATCTAAATGTATGTGGTTGTGGGCAATACTGGCTATCTTTTTCATCTATTACTGAATATTGTCGATGTTATTGCCAAATCGAAGTCAGCCAGAATTGTAATGCAAGTCACTTCATTCAGTAGGGAGTGGCATGTTACCAGTGGTACATTGAGCTTTGGTGCTCGGCACTGTATTAGCTGGTATTTTATTTATGCTCGTCTTTAGGAGAATTCACCATGCTCGATGTCAACCAAATGACCGTTTTTTTAGGCTGGTGTACAGTCATTAATATTGGCATATTATCGTTAACGTCGTTATTTCTTTTTGTATTTAAAGATTTTGTGATGAAGGTGCACGAAAAAATAACAGGGGTAAGTAGTTTAACATTACCTACCTTATATTTTTCCTATCTAGCAAACTATAAACTTGCGATACTAATGCTTAATATTACCCCATATATAGCGCTAAAGATGATAGCTTAAGCCTCTGAGTTATTCACTTTAATGATGTTAAGTTTATGATATATATTGTGTATCAGTTGAAGTGAGAGGGTTTTCTCGGTATTTTAACTGGCACTGTCTTGTTGAGTGTTTTTTAAATGTATCAGGCATTCAATCAATAAGATCAAAAAGAATATAAAACTAAACTTGGGGGTGTTTTGATGATTAGAGTCGCAGTTGTTGATGATCTATTAGGTGTTTTGAGTCTTTATAAAGAACTTCGACCAAACGATGAAGTATTAGAGGGTGATTTCGCCAGAGAAAAATGGGCGGAGATTATCAATGACGAGCAAACGTTTATAATCGTTGCTGAAATTGATGGGCTACTTGCTTCAAGTTGTGCTCTGACGTTAAATAAAAGCATTGCTAATGGTGCTAGACCCTATGCCCTAATTGAGCATGTGATCACCTCAAACCAATTCCGTCGACAAGGGTTAAGTGCCAAGGTGTTATCATTCGCCATTGATCTTGCTTGGCAAAAAGGGTGTTGTAAAGTCATGCTACTTTCAGGGGCTCAACTCAGCGGAGCGCATGCTGTTTATGAGTCAGTTGGCTTTAACGCTGATATTGAGAAAGGCTTTGTAATCAAACATCCTCAGTTACGCTAATAACATTCTCATTGTTGATTAAGCATTAGCGCTGTTGAAGTGTTAGGTATGTTAAAGACTACTTGTATGACAATTGACTCGGCATTTGAGTGGGGTGGTGGTGACTCCCCTGATTGATATAAAAAATAACTTAGATTAAATACTGTCTTCATCATAAAAACATACCGCTTTGTTTCATTGTTTGCTGCAAGCACCACAGAATAAGCGTATAATCAGCGGTTTTAGTCATTCCAACCGAGATTGTAGATTTTATGCTCCCATATTTTGCCGCATGCCCTAAAGGGCTTGAATACTTACTAGTTAAAGAAATTGAAGACCTGGGCGGGGTAGAAGTACGTGAGTCGTTAGCGGGAGTTCGTTTTAAGGCTGACCACGCGACAGCTTACACCATTTGTTTATGGTCTCGTTTAGCCAGTCGTATTTTATTAACCGTACATAGTGATGAGGTACATAGCCCACAAGATTTGTATGATGTGGTCTATCGTGTTAACTGGAATGCCTACTTTGATAGTACAAAATCAATCGCGGTTGAATTCTCAGGCACAAATGCGTTTATTAATAACACCCAATTTGGTGCATTGAAAGCCAAAGATGCTATCGTAGATAAGTTCCGTGACCAAGGTTTTGATCGTCCAAATGTTGATAAACAACAAGCCGCTGTACGCATTGAATGTCGTATGGTCAATAACAAATTATCACTTGCTATCAACTTTTCAGGCCGTTCATTACAGCAACGTGGTTACCGGACCAATGCAGGTGCTGCGCCACTTCGTGAAAACTTAGCCGCAGCAGTGCTGTTACGCAGTGGTTGGGATGTGTCTAAACCACTGTTAGACCCATTTTGTGGTAGTGGTACCTTGGTCATCGAGGCCGCGCTAATGGCAGCTAATATTGCACCTTCATTAACGCGTAATGCGTTTGCCTTTGAGTCGTTAAAAGCCTTCAAGCCTGAAGTGTGGCAGGAAATTAAAGCCAGTGCTCAGGCTATTGCTGATGAGAGTCGCGATCGTAAACAGTTATGTATTCGTGGTTCTGATATGGATTCTCGCGTACTTAATGTGGCTCGCGATAACGCCCATCGCGCCGGTGTAGAACATCTTGTGAGTTTTGAAGTGTGTGACGCTCTGTCGATTAAGCCACCTTTTGGTAATCAAAAAGGCTTTATTGTGACGAACCCGCCATACGGTGAGCGTTTAGGTGAATTGTTACCACTTATCTTTGTTTATCATGGCTTCGCCAAAGCGGTCAAAGCTAAGTTTTCTGGTTGGAATTTAAGCGTCTTTAGTTCCTCAATTGAATTGTTAACAGCGATACGCTTAGCGCCCGATCATAAATACAAATTATTTAACGGTCAGTTAGAAGCGTTATTAGCCAACTACAACATTGGTGATGGTGAATTAAAGTCTGTCTCGAAGCAGGCAGAACCCTTTGCCAATCGTTTAATTAAAAATAATAAAACACTGTCAAAATGGGCTAAGAGCGAAGGCATCGATGCTTATCGTTTATATGACGCTGACTTACCCGATTATAATTTAGCGATTGATCGCTATGGTGAACACTGGATTGTGCAGGAATATGCTGCTCCGAAGTTTATGGATAAGAGCAAAACCATGCGCCGTTTAATTGAAGCCTTTATTGTTTTGGACCATGTTTTTGAGATAGACACTGACAAGCTTAAATACAAAGTACGTGAAGTTAAAAAAGGCGAAAACCAATATGAAAAACTTAACGAACAACGCGATAAGTTTGTGGTGAATGAATACAACGCTAAGTTTTTAATTAACACTTCTGATTATCTTGATAATGGACTCTTTTTAGATCATCGTTTAACGCGTCACAAAGTTCAAAAACTGGCACAGGATAAAGATTTCTTAAACCTATTTTGCTATACCGGAAGTGCTTCAGTTCATGCTGCGTTAGGTGGCGCTGAGTCTACTACGAGCGTTGATATGTCGAAAACATATCTAGAATGGGCTAAAGAGAATTTTAGAGCAAATGGTTTAAATGGTCCTGCGCATCAGTTTATACAGATGGACTGCTTAACATGGTTAGCATACTGTCAAAGTACATACGATTTGATATTTATTGATCCTCCAACCTTCTCTAACTCAAAACGGATGGCGCAAACATTAGATATTAATCGTGACTATGCACAGTTATTACAAAATTTAAAGCGTATCTTACGTGAAGATGGCTTGATCATTTTCTCAAATAATTCACGTCAATTTAAAATGGATCATCAACATTTGGCAAAGATTGGCCTAGTGGCTAAAGACATTAGTAAAGAAACAATACCGCGTGACTTTAAAGGTAATCAGAAAATTCACAACTGTTGGGAAGTTCGCCACGCATGATCATTCTTTATTCAACTGACGGTTGTCACTTGTGTGAAGATGCACAAGCTTTGCTTGACCAAGTCGCTGTTAGCTATCAAGTGACAGATATTATTGACGATGAAACACTCGTCGCGCGCTACGGCACAACCATTCCTGTGGTCGCTGACTCACAGGGCAATGAACTGAACTGGCCATTTTCATTAGAACAATTGCGCAGCTTTTTGGATTAAAAAAATTATGTTAATACGTCTTAATAACGCGCAGCTTGCGTTTGGTACTCATGTCATCTTAGACCACGCTGATATTCAGGTAAACGCAAATGAGCGCGTGTGTCTAGTAGGTAAAAACGGAACAGGTAAATCAACCTTAATGAAGGTGATTGCCAAACAGATGGATCTTGATGGCGGCGATTTACATTATAACGCCGATATTGTCGTGGCTCGCTTGGAGCAGGATCCGCCTGAAAAAGCGCAAATGTCTGTGTTTGACTTCGTCGCTTCAGGCTTGGCACACGTTGGCGAATTAATTAAAGATTATCATCATGTCGTGCTTGAGTTAGAAACTAACTACAGTGATGATGTGATGGCTCGCCTTGAAAAACTCCAAGCGAAAATGGATGACAATGAAGCATGGTTATTTGAAACACGAATCAATCAAGTTCTAGAACAGTTATCTCTTCCAGCAGATAAGCAATTAAGTGAACTCTCTGGTGGTTGGCTGCGTAAAGCGGCACTAGCGAAAGCGTTAGTGCAGCAACCTGATGTATTACTACTCGACGAACCAACCAACCATTTAGATTTAAATGCCATCGGTTGGTTGGAAAAAGTATTATTAGACTTTAGAGGCGCTATCGTCTTCATTAGTCATGACCGCGCGTTTATCCGTAAAATGGCAACCCGCATTATCGACCTTGACCGCGGTAAACTTAGCTCTTGGCCGGGTACTTACGCTGACTATCTAACAGCAAAAGAAGAATCGCTACGAGTAGAAGCTGAGCAGAATGCATTGTTTGATAAGAAACTCGCCCAAGAAGAAACATGGGTACGACAGGGTATTAAGGCCCGTCGAACTCGTAATGAAGGCCGAGTTCGCGCGCTTGAGCAATTAAGGCGTGAACGCACAGCACGTAGAGAAGTAGTCGGCAAGGCTAAGATGTCTTTGGCAAGTACCTCAAAGTCGGGCAAGTTAGTCTTTGAAGTTGATAACATTAGTTATCAATATGAGGCTAAACCAATTGTGACCGATTTTACTACACGAGTTATCCGAGGAGATCGGATTGCGTTAATTGGTCCCAATGGATGTGGTAAGTCGACTTTATTAAAATTATTACTCAGTCAGTTAGAGCCTAAGCAAGGTGAGATTAAAACGGGGACATTACTTGATGTCGCTTATTTTGATCAACATCGCGCCGCGTTAGATTTAGATAAAACCGTCCAAGAAAATGTTGGTGATGGTAAAGATGATGTGATGCATAATGGTCGCTCTCGCCACGTATTAGGCTATTTACAAGATTTCTTATTTTCCCCAAAACGTGCTCGTACACCAGTTCGCGCTTTATCGGGGGGTGAGAAAAACCGCCTATTGTTAGCCAAACTATTTTTAAAACCAAACAATATGTTGGTACTCGATGAGCCAACCAATGACCTTGACATTGAGACTCTTGAGCTCCTTGAGTCTTTAGTACATGCATATCAAGGTACATTATTGTTAGTCAGCCATGACCGTGAGTTTATTAATAATACAGTGACCTCAAGTTGGTGGTTTGGTGCCAATGGCCACATTGAAGAGTTCGTTGGTGGATTTGATGATGCAACTGCTCAAGGGGCGAGTTTATTTGACCCTGAGTCGTATAAACCGGAAGCAACTTCGGTAGCTGAAGTCAAAGTCGAACCTGTTGTAGAAGAAAAAGTTAAATCCGCAGCTAAGAAATTAAGCTATAAAGATCAACGCGAACTTGACTTATTACCAGAAAAAATGGAAAGTCTTGAACAACAAATTGAACAGTTACAAACTCAAATGAGTGACCCAGAGTTTTTTGCTCAAGCAGGCAGCGTGACAGAGCCCGTGATTGAGGCGCTTAAAACTGCTGAACAAGAATTAGAATATTGTTTTGAGCGTTGGGAATTACTCGATAGTTAATACAAGCGGACTCAATTGTTATTATGTGTAATTTCAGAGAACCCTTGTGAATATCTGTTGTCCATACTTTCACAATGAGTGACGTTTAATTAACTAAACGCCGTTAGTAAATTTTTATAAAGGGTATAGACGCTTTATAAGTAGTAGGAATAATAATGAATAATAAGTTACAACCTTCTTTAATTGCAGCTGCATTACTTGCTAGTTTTAGTGCGAATGCAACTGTTTATAAAATAGAAAATATTGACGAGTTTTATAAAGTTAATGGAACTGTTGAAAACAGTCGCAGTGGTTTTGGTGCTACGTTAAATGACAACAGCAAGTATATTGGAGGTGCGTCAGGAAAATTCGCACCACAATTATCTGATGATGATGAGAACCTTATTACTAACAATCGTGTTGACGTTGCTTTAGCGCAGCAAAGTACATCAACGTCGGTTTATCGTTCACCTAAATTTATTCCGAATGCACAAAGTATTATCTTTGAGTATGACCTAGATAATATGCCTAGTTTTATACGAATTTTTGAAGAGTCAATTACAGACGATAGTATTGACCCTGATGAGTATGTATCAGTAAATACTCATGCATTTGATGTTAATAATACTAATGTGATCGTGGGCACGACCAGCTCAGCAAGTTTTGCGATAGCTGATCCGGTACAAGATGAAGATAATGCCGACCGTGAATTTCCATTTTATGCCTATGAATATGCTCAGCGAGCAATGATTGTTGATAATGGTACATTGCATACATTTGAGCCGTCGTTTAACACCTATGGTGGTCAAAGTGCCTTAACTGGGATTAATGATTCAGGTCGAGTAGTTGGCTATGAAAGTGTAGGTCTTGAACGACTCACCGAAGAGCGAATTGATTCACGATGTTTAGACAGTTATAAAGATCATATTCCTCTTGCTGTGTGTACTGGTGGCTTCAGCTTCGAAGGGCGTAGAAATGAACCTGCGTTATTCTATCTTGAAGCGGTGAGCTGGCAATATGAAGATGGGAAGCTTACAGACCGTAAGCCATTGGGTATATTAGCTCAACCTGTCAATGACGATGATAACTACTCATACAATAGCATTGCATTAGATGTGAATAATAATGATATTGCTGTCGGTCGTTCAATTGCATTTCGTGATGGAAAAGAAGAAATAAGGTATCGCTTTAATGTGGCTACTGTCTTTAAAGATGGTGAGATTATTGATCTAATGGATCACAGCCAAGATGATTGGCCTGGCTCTGCTGCAACAGCGATTAATAACAACGATTTAGTCGTTGGTTACGTCACTAAGTATTTCTCTGGGTATAAACGCGATAAATTCTTTATCTATGACGTTAACGGTGAAGAAAGTGCTGTAAGCTTCCCGAATGATTTCTCTGATGGCGAAACTGATTTTGCAACTAATCCAAATGATATCAATGATAACAATGTCGTTGTTGGTAGTGTTGAAATCGATACAGTAAAAACGTCGTCAGGGCGTCGTACTCATGGTTTCCTCTATGAGCATAACGAAGAAAAATTTACAGATCTTAATGATATTTTAACCTGTGAATCTAAAGGTTATGTTCAGCAAGAGGGTGAGTGGGCTAAGTATCAGGTTGAAGCAAGTGGCGGTGACGGTCAACGAATCAGCTATGATGCCGATATTGTCGTGGTTAGCGCCAATAGTATCAGTAATGACGGTGAGATCATGGCAACGGCTTTAGTTACATTACCTCGAATTAAAACTCAATGGGTTGACGAGGAGGGCAATATTGTCGATCCTGGTACTGAAGATGCCCAAGAAGAAATCGTTGTTGATGAAAATGGTGAGCCAGTGTTTGATACAGATGCTGATGGTAAGCCGGTTACTGAACAAATTCCACGTGCTGTTATCTTAAAGCCAACAGAGGGTGAAGCTTGTAGTGTGATTGATGAAGATTCACAAGAACATAAGCACACAAGAAGTGGAGCAGGACTTGGGTTTGGTGCATTGATGCTTGGCCTTTTTGGTTTCGTTACTCGCAGGTTGATGCGTAAGTAATCTCTGTAATTACAATATTTAAATATATTAGGATCATGATCTTAGCTAAATAGCGAAAGGTTATGATCCTTTTTTCTTGCTTCTTTGTTAAGAATTGGTTAAAAATAATACTGTCATTTATTACAAGTGACCAATTTACACTCTATGTTTAATCATATTTAGCGGGTTGAAGGTTACCCGAGTGATGGCGATTCAGCAAACGATGACAACGCTGTAAATTCGCTATACAAAGTGTTTGATTGAATCAAGAGTACACAATAAGTACCCAACGTATAATTGGTATATGCCGTAGACATGGTCAGGTAATCTGCTTAACCAGCGGTACGATTATAGCTGAGTTGGATATCAAAGAGGATATTTTGATGAACAGACAGAAACGAGATCGGAATCAACGTGCTTTTTCTAAAGGCTATAACGCTGGCGTCCAGCAACAAAGCCGAGATAATTGCCCGTATAACACCGTCGAACAAAAACAACAATGGCTTGGCGGTTGGCGTGAGGCTTGCGAAGATCGAGCCTCGGGCTTTTTTAGCCGATAGCGTCGTTAATTAAAACACCGTTCCTGTTTATTTAATTGGAGTTAAGACAAGGCACTAGTTTACGCTAGTGCCTTGTTGTTTTATGACTACTATTTTATTCCGCTAACAAGTATTTCGCATGAAAATCTAAATGAGATTCAATGAAAGTCGTTATAAAGAAATAGCTGTGGTTATAGCCTTCATGCTGATTAATAGTGACTTCATAGCCAGCGTCATCTGTTGCGCTTATGAAGTTATCTAGTAATAACTCCTCTTCAAGGAATTGATCGTCTAACCCTTGATCGATCAACATTGGCAATTGATTATTCCCTTGTGCCACAAGATGACAAGCGTCATATTGCAACCATTGTGGGAGATGATCACCTAAATAATTATAAAGCGCTTTTTGTCCCCAAGGGGTTTCAATTGGGTTAGTGATTGGGCTAAACGCTGAGACACTACGATAGTTTTTTGCATTGCGTAAGGCGATCACTAATGCACCATGCCCACCCATCGAATGGCCAAAGATAGATTTTACTTCACTTACAGGTAACTCTGATTCAATGAGTTTAGGAAGTTCAGCGACGACATAATCGTACATTTTAAAGTGCTTATTCCACGGCTTTTGTGTTGCATTGACATAAAAACCAGCCCCTTGACCAAAAGCGTAATCGTCCTCTAAATCATCGGGTACACCTTCGCCGCGAGGGCTGGTATCAGGCATGATTAGTGCGATGCCATGTTTTGCAGCATACTGCTGCGCTCCCGCTTTAACTGAAAAGTTTTCGTCAGTACAAGTCAAGCCTGATAAAAAATACAAGGCCGGTACTTTATTCTCATTATTAGCCTCTGGAGGCAAATATACAGAAAAAGTCATCGGACAGTTTGTTGTCTCTGATTGATGTTGATATTGGTTGTGAGTACCGTTAAAGAGTTTCTGACTTGATAATAAAGTAATATTTGACATAGTAACTGCTAGTTTTCTGAATACAAAAGACTATTCTAGCAAATAATTCATTGCTAGGCTCAGAAAAATGATGATATAAAATGACCCGAAAATAACAATAACAACATAGTGAGTATTCCGTGACTAGACAATCCTCTTTTGATTTTTCTTTTAAAAAACATGTTAAACCTTTGCTGTGCGTTGCTACATTCGCAACGCTTGGATTGAGTGTAACAACGCAAGCACATCCTTTGGAAAAAGACGCGGAGAATAATTTTGCAATCGCAATTCACGGCGGTGCAGGGACAATTGATAAGAAAAAATTTACCCCTGAGAAAGAGGCGCTATACCGACAAAAATTAACAGAAGCGACTAATGCAGGCTACGATATTTTACACCGTGGTGGTTCAAGTCTTGATGCGATCAATGCTGCGGTGAATATTTTAGAAAATTCTCCGTTGTTTAATGCGGGTAAAGGGGCTGTTTATACTTATGATGGTGCTCATGAGCTGGATGCTTCAATCATGGATGGAAAAACCAAACAAGCAGGTGCAGTATCAGGAATTCGCCATATTGAAAACCCAATCAACCTTGCTCGTTTAGTGATGACAGAATCAGTTCATGTGATGTTGTCAGGGCAAGGCGCTGAGGAATTTGCTTTAGAGCAAGGGATCCCATTAGTTGCTAATAACCATTTTGATACGCAAAGCCGTTATAAAGCACTTCAACGCGCAAAGAAGAAAATACAAGCTATTGAGCAAAAATCAAGTACACCGGGTGAGTACCAAGCAAATTACATTCACTTAGATGATAAATATAAGATGGGAACAGTTGGCGCAGTTGCTGTTGATAGAGCTGGTAATATCGCAGCTGCCACATCGACGGGGGGAATGACAGCAAAACGTTACGGCCGAATTGGCGACTCGCCAATTATTGGTGCTGGTACTTGGGCTGACAATCAATCTTGTGCTGTTTCTGCTACCGGCCATGGTGAGTATTTTATCCGTTATAATGTCGCCTCTGACATCTGTGCTCGTGTCCTTTATCAAGGCAAAGATATTAAGCAAGCGAGCGAAGAGGTTATTTTTGGCCCCATGCTAGCAAGTGGTGGTACAGGCGGTGTTATCGTTGTGGATCCTAAAGGGAATGTTGCATTAACCTTTAATACAAAAGGTATGTATCGCGGCTATAGAAAAGCCGGCGAACCAGCTAACGTGGCTATTTTTGGTAAGTAACACAAAGCCTGTTACTTTAGTGATCATCCACTACACCATACATTGGGTGTAATATAAGTATGTGTCGATGACTAAATGAGGCTGAGATACAAACGTTACTGACAATTCCATGAAACGGTCTCATTTGATTTGTTGTTGCCAAAATCAGTGAGGCCCTGTCTTGGTGTATTATTGATAAAAGCTAAATGCTTTATTCCCCTGTTTAGATTGATACATTGCGATATCAGCGGCGCTTAACAACGCTTGGATCTCTTGACCATTTTCGGGGTACATAGCGATGCCAATACTGGTTGATGCCACTAATGAATGTTGCTCGATTTCAAACTGATCCGTTAAACTCACTGCGAGCTTATGGGCTATTTCAGTCACAATCGACAAATCCTCTACTTCTTCGAGCAGTACAGTAAACTCATCCCCACCGAAGCGAGCCAACGTATCACTTTTCCTTAAGGCAGATGCAAAACGTTTAGCCACTTCAACTAGCAGTTGGTCACCGACTTCATGTCCTAGATTGTCATTGACTTGTTTAAACTTATTGAGGTCGAGAAAAAGAATCGCAAATTTTGAGTGATTACGTTTGGCAATTTTGATCGCTTGGCTAACACGGTCAATAAAGAGGCGTCGATTAGGTAGTTCTGTCAGCGCATCATAAAATGCGAAGTGTTCAAGTTGCATGTTGAGTTGATGCAGTTGTTTCGTTCTCGCAGTTACTTCCCTTCGCATACTTTGGTGTCGACCAAATGTGGTTAAAACCAGCAGTACCGAGAATGCACCGATGATGATACTAAAAATTAAAAAATTTAACAAAAGAGCGACTTGTTTAGAGACGTAACTGTCCGGTGCGATATGTAAGATAAATGACCAGTGATGATTAGCGAATGTTAATTCAAAACGATGAAAGTAACCTTGTTGGTCATCCATTAGGCGGGCTAGAGAGTCATCGCCATAAACAGGCTTGTTGTGATCACCATTCTCGTAAATATAAAGAGAAATATCATCCATTAATTGATTAGTGGTGCTTTGTTCTATTATTTCATTAACTAAAAACACGCCTACAGCAAAACCTGCGATAGATTGCGGCCGATCAAGCGAATATACATCTGCTGATTCATCGCCATAGATTGGCTTTAAAAGTAGAAATCCAGGCTCTTTTTGTTTTGACTGAACAAGAGTAATTATATCTGTTGCTACAGCGGAATGGCTTATTTGAGCCTGAATCATAGCATTCTTGCGAGATTGGTTAGAATAAACGTTAAAACCTTGAGCGGCGAGGTTCTCTGATAATGGTTCGATGTATTGGACAACAACGAGCGGATCTGTACTGAGTAAAGGCGCACCTTTAACATTAAAGCCGGGAAAGGTTTTTTGATTTTTTTCGATGAATGCGTCGAGGTATCGCTGGTGAATTAATGGATTCCAAGATAATGCTTTGATACCAGAGTTTTGCTCAATTAAAGACAGTGCTTTTTCGCTGAATTCTTTACTAGTGAGCTGTGGGTCTAATGATATTTGATTAGCGAGTGTGTTCAGTGTATTAACATAGTGATTAATATTGTTTCTCAGATTGTTTTCAACAACTTTTGCTTTCGTATTGAAATCCACCACAGTGTCATCAGCAACTTCTTGCTCCACATATTGTTGAAACAATTGAATGGTAATAACTAAAAAAATCATTGGCAAAGTAATACTTTTAATTAAGTCATATTGCGTACGTTTTACTAAAAGGCTGAGTACTATTGGGCACAACGTGATCGCACCGATAAAGTCGCCTAGCCACCACACCGACACGTTATGCCAAGGAAGATCAAACACATTATTAGGCTGTGTTGCGACATTAAGTACTGTATTCCCAACCAGAGCACTAAACAAACAGCTAATGAAAGTGACAGCGATAAAAATAACACAACATTTGACTGAGGGAGCATCTAATATGTCGATCTTGAGCATTTCAAGTACTTTTGCGTTAATAAGTGCTTGAAATGCTGAACTACAGGCAATGAGTAAACCAATGATGGTAAATGGGACAAGATCTGTCGATGGGCTCCATTGAATCATTGAGTTAAAGGTGAAGGAACCAAGAATAATAAAAGGAATGAAGCGCCAACCAAGTAAAAGTACTCCGGCCAGTGCTATACCAGCGGGTGGCCAAAAGGAGACAATTTGTGATTGAGGGCTAAAACTGGCGAACAAAAACGCAGAACCAATATAGGCTACAAAGAGGATGACCGCTGTACTAAACCGAGGGAAAAAACTTTCAACATTCAAATTATTTTCCTTTCTATATACACTTAAGTGGCCTATTAACGACTAATGG
This sequence comes from Alteromonadales bacterium alter-6D02, assembly GCA_002835545.1. Classification (GTDB taxonomy): domain Bacteria; phylum Pseudomonadota; class Gammaproteobacteria; order Enterobacterales; family Psychrobiaceae; genus Psychrobium. The sequence continues at coordinate 125,012 of PIZK01000023.1, read as the reverse complement.
TGCGTGTGCCGAGTCAGTGTTCTAGTGTAGTGCTGTTTCTTTGATACTATTAAGAGACACGAAGAAATAAGAGGTACAAAAAAATTATTTACAGGCTCTAAATAAAGCAAGAAGCATGCCTCAGATTAAAAATATGGCGCTTTCACTGACGACATGACTCTAAAGTTGCATAATACTCGTTCAATAATTTTACTATAAGCGCTTACTCAACGCTTTTCAATAACACCATTGTTTGTCAGTCGAATCTATTTGCACCTTGACCAATCAAGTTTGCCCTTTATCTTTAATATTTGATAATATAAGGGAATATATTCTTAAAGACTTCTCGTATTTTGACTGACCAAAACTCGCCTCCTACAGATAGCACAATAACACCACAACAACTTATTTCGCAGCTTAAAGCAAGTTCGCATGACTGTATGCTTTTAGATGGGATCAAGATTAGGGCAAGGTTGCGTGGTTTAAATAAAATTAAGCAGCAAGAGCGTAAAGCCAAAAGTTTAGAAAAAATCGCCAGTGACTGCGAGGCCGCATTATCTCGATACCAACACCGTGTGACTAATGCGCCAAAGGTTACTTACCCGCAACAGTTACCTGTAAGCCAGCTTAAAGACGACATTGCTACCGCTATTGCCAATAACCAAGTGGTAATTGTCGCGGGGGAAACGGGTTCAGGAAAGACAACCCAGCTACCTAAAATTTGTCTCGAGCTAGGGCGTGGGCAAAAGGGGCTAATTGGTCACACTCAGCCTAGACGATTAGCCGCAAGAAGCGTTGCAGAACGAATTGCCAGTGAACTAGACAGCGAACTCGGCCAAGTTGTCGGTTTTAGAGTACGTTTTGCTGACAAACTCAATGATAATACTTATGTTAAGCTAATGACCGATGGTATTTTACTGGCGGAAATTGCACACGATCCTTTTTTAAATCGCTATGACACTATTATCATCGATGAAGCCCATGAAAGAAGTTTAAATATTGATTTCCTTCTAGGCTACCTTAAACGTTTATTACCTAAACGTCCGGATTTAAAGGTCATAGTGACATCTGCTACCATTGATACCAAACGGTTCTCTTCCCATTTTAACGATGCCCCTGTCATTGAAGTGAGCGGGCGAACCTTTCCCGTAGAAGTTCGTTATCATATAGATGAACAAAACCAAGACAAGGATCAATTGCAATCAATTTTTGATGCCGTTGATGAACTCGTTGCGCATGGCCCGGGGGATATATTAATCTTCATGAATGGCGAAAGGGAAATTCGTGATACCAGTGATGCGTTAGCCAAAAGAAATTTAGTTCATACCGATATTTTACCCCTTTATGCACGATTAAGTTATGCCGAACAATCTAAAATCTTTAAGTCGAGTAATAAAAGGCGCATTGTATTAGCCACTAATGTTGCAGAAACATCCTTGACGGTGCCTGGAATTCGCTATGTTATAGACCCTGGGACGGCACGTATTAGTCGCTATAGCTATCGAACTAAAGTTCAGCGCCTACCCATTGAAAAAGTATCGCAGGCCAGTGCTAATCAACGAAAAGGACGTTGTGGCCGTGTGGCTGAAGGTGTGTGTATTCGCTTATATAGCGAAGCTGATTTTGACGCGCGCCCGCTATTTACCGATCCTGAGATTTTGCGGACCAATTTAGCCTCGGTTATTTTACAGATGGTGTCATTAGGGTTAGGGGATATCGAAGCGTTTCCGTTCATTCAGCCACCCGATAGTCGAAATATTAATGATGGTGTTCGGTTACTTGAAGAGATCGGTGCTTTATCTAAAGAACATAAAAAAGGTAAGTTTTCTGCTAATGAGCAATTAAGCTTATCCGAAATTGGTAAGAAAATCGCTTCATTACCCATTGATCCTCGTTTAGCACGAATGGTCATTGAAGCAAATAATAATGGTTCGCTCGAACAGCTATTAATTATTACCTCAGCGTTGAGTATTCAAGATCCACGCGAGCGGCCACTAGAATATCAACAGAAATCAGATCAGGCACATCAACGTTTTATTGATAAAACCTCAGATTTTATTGCCTTTGTGAATTTGTGGGATTACCTGCAAGAACAGCAACAAGCACTATCAAATTCTCGTTTTCGCAAGCTGTGTCGCGAACAATTCCTTAATTACTTACGAATAAGGGAGTGGCAAGATTTATATGCGCAACTAGTGCAAGTGCTTTCGGAGCAGGGCATCAGTGTAAAAAGTAATGAGCCTAATTGGCAAAGTGTGCATCAGGCCATCCTATCGGGTTTGTTAAGTCATATTGGGTTTAAAGAAAATAACAATGAATTTAGCGGCGCGCGCAATGCTAAGTTCTTTATATTCCCCGGTTCAGCATTAGCAAAAAAACCGCCAAAGTGGACGATGGTCTCGGAGTTGGTAGAAACTTCTCGCTTATTTGGCCGCGTTGCCGCAAAAATAGAGCCTGAATGGATCGAGCCCTTAGCGGGTGATTTAGTCAAGAAAAGCTACAGTGAACCGCACTTTGAAAAAAAGGCGGCTCGTGTTGTTGCTTTTGAACAAGTGAGCTTATTCGGCGTGATTATCGTCACGAAACGCAAAGTCGACTATACACCGATTAAGCCAGTAGAGGCTCGAGAAATTTTCATCCGCCAAGGTCTTGTCGAAGGAGAACTAAATAGTCAATTAAACTTCTATCGCCATAACCTAAAGCTTGTAGAGCAAGTTGAAGAACTTGAACACAAGTCACGTCGCCGTGATATTTTGATTGATGAAGAAGATCTGTTTCGTTTTTATGACGAGAAACTCCCACAAGATATCTCAAGTGAAAGCAGTTTAACGCGCTGGTGGCGTAAGGCACAAAAGCAGCAGCCAAAATTGCTCGACTTTGACATTGAAGCTTTAATGCGAAGTGATGCAAAGACGGTTAGCAAAAATGACTTCCCAGATACTTGGCAGCAAGGAAACTTAACCTTCCAGCTATCCTATCATTTTGAACCTGGTGATATTGATGATGGGGTCAGTGTCCATATCCCTATCGAGTTATTAAACCAAGTCACTCAAGATGGCTTTGATTGGCAAGTCAATGGCCTCAGAGAAGAGAAAGTGATTGCGTTAATTAAGTCATTACCTAAATCGTTGCGCCGTAATTTCGTTCCTGCACCTAATTATGCCAGTGCGTGTTTAGATACGATGCCTGTGATGCAGGGTCGAATGGTAGATGCCATGGCTAAACAATTACTCAGAATGTCAGGCGTGAGAATTGAATTAGACAATTGGGATAGCAGTCAACTTACCCCACATTTATTTATCAATTATAAAATTGAGAAAAACGTTGGCCGTAATAAATACAAGTTAATCAAACAAGGCCGCGATTTAGCCAAGCTTCAAGAAGAGCTCAGTGGTCAAGTTTCTCAGTCGCTCGCTAAAGTCGCTGATAAAGGTATTGAACAACAAGATATTACTCAATGGAACTTTGGCTCGTTACCAGCGAGCTACACCTCAAAACGTGGTCAGTTTGAAATAAAAGCGTATCCGGCGCTGGTCGCGAATAAGCAAAGTGTCGAGATAAAGCTATTTGATGACGAAGGACTAGCTCAGCAAAGCAATTTGGTTGGTTTAAGGCAGTTGCTGCTACTTAATGTCCCTTCACCGATAGCCTATATGCAGCGTGCGCTTCCCAACAAAGCGAAATTGGGACTCTACTATCATGGTTTTGGGCAAGTTAATGTGTTAATTGATGACATTATTGCTGCAGCTGTTGATAGTATCATTGAGAAACATAATACGACGGTTGATGATGAAAGTAAGTTTAATCAGTTACGTGATATTGTTCGAGCGGAGCTTGCTGACCAAGGGGTAGTTATTGCCGAGAAAGTTGAGCAATGTCTGAGTTTGCTTAATGCGATTAACAAAAAACTTAAAGGTAAGGTCTCACTTGATATGGTGATGGCTCATGGCGATATTAAATCACAACTTGAAAAGCTCGTCTTTAAGGGGTTTGTGACCGAAGTTGGCCATCATCGTTTAGACGATTTGCATCGCTATTTAAAAGCAGTTGAACGCCGTCTCGAAAAGTTACCCGTAGACCCCAACAAAGACCGTATCGTGACCATTGCTATTGATTCGGTCAATAAAGAATACCAAGCGTTGGTTAATAAACTCGGTAAAACCGCAATTATGCCAGCCTCACTCGTTGAGATTCGTTGGATGATTGAGGAGCTGAGAGTGTCCTTATTTGCCCAAACACTGGGTACAAAATTCCCGATATCGGAAAAACGAGTTAAGCAGAAAATCGCCGATTATAAAAAATCATTATAAAAGAGAAAATTATGAAAATTTTATTTACATTATTAAGTGCGTTGTTGATTTCACTAAGCACCTGCAGCCAAGCTGATGAACTAAAGGTCGGTGATATGGCACCTGACTTTGAGCTTCAGGCGACCAACGGTAAGACCTATAAGCTTAGTCATTATCGTGGCCGCCAAGCAGTGGTACTTGCTTGGTTCCCGATGGCCAATACACGTGGCTGTACGATTGAGTGTTTATCATTAGTTAAGCATGGTGAAAAAATTCGTGCCTTTGATGTTAGCTATTTTATGGCCAGTGTTGACCCTATTGAAGACAATATCGACTTTGCCAAAAAAACCAAAGCCGACTTTCCAATGTTAAGCGATCCAACTAAAGAGACAGCGAAAGCTTATGAAGTACTCAACCTGTTTCGTGTTGCCAGTCGCGTGACGTTTTACATCGATAAAGAAGGTCGAATCGCAAAGATTGATGATGATATCGAACCTAAAAATGCGGCACTTAACATGGTAGATAACTTGAAAGCGTTGGGCATGGTAGTTCGTTAGCAATAATTTGCAAGCGAGGTCCTGAGGGGGATCTCTGGACCTCGCTTGTTAATAAACAAAGATCCCGGCTAAACCCCTGTCGGGAAGACGATGTTGTGTTGGGGTTGCCAACCATTGTCCTCTTCTCACAGCCATCTCCACCCAGTCGTCATCTCCTAAGCGTCGTCCTGAGGGTGTTTTACTCAGGATCTCTGTTTACCGCCCAATCACCATAGGCCCAATGTAATCATGGGCAATAACAATATTATCAATGTAAACACGATAGGTTTTATTTGGTTTGGTTGTTCCGCCGTGATAAAAGTTCATCCAAACAGACTCTATTTTAAGTTGCTGTGTTTTTCTAAACTCATAGTCTGTTTTATTAAATGCCTCGACACCATTAACCCATGCCCTGATAACTCCATCTGCTTTGCCAACAGTATTTAACTTTACAAACTGCTCTATGCAATACCACTTGTTTCGTTCAAGTTTTGGCGCTGTACCGTGCCAAAAATCGACGTAGCCGTAGTTTCCATCGCTTTTTGCTTGATAGACGTAGTTTCCTATCGGGGTTGCGCCTGAAAAACTTGAATTAGCAGAAGCTGGAAGGCCATATGCCCCGCGTGTAGACCAACCATTAAACCCATTAGATTTACGCCCCCCCCAACCACCTTTATTATAAGTTCCTGCAAAACCTGGAAGTTTTCCACCATCTCGTGGCTGCCATTTATCACCAAGGCGCAAGTAATAACGAAAATACATCTGCTCCGGCTCATAGCCCAGCAGTTGCTTAAATTTATACATACCGCCTAGTGCCAAAGACCCTTTTGGAGTGAAGGTAAGCTCAAGGGCTTGAGTGAGCAATGGGGTAAATTTAGATTTATTTATTGGAGTACCAACTAATTGATACTGGCTATAATCTGGGATCTGAGTGAGGAACTTACGCCAGCGGGGCGTTTTATATCGATTAAATAGTGAAGTTTTAGCGCTAAAATCTTCACTAAAAATTACAGCTTGATGTGATGTGATTTTCAAGTCTTGTGGAAAATTTTTGGCGATCCCCAATTTTGTTTGTTGCTTATTGTCGATTGCTGCAACAGCAAAAGTACCTAATGTAATCGCTCTGTGTTGTTTGTTTGTTGTGGTCAAAACCAGCTGTGCTCGTGAAATATTCTTAAGTGATAATGCTTGAAAACTTGGATCGATAGCTAATAAGCTCGCCGCTGAGCCAGATACACTAAACACATCGAAGTGTCCAAGGGATTTATTGGTGCTTGGGTGAAAGCTAGTATCACGCGTAATGGCGAATTTAAGCCGTTGCGAGTTTGTGGTGATCTCAATATAGGGTTTTTTGTTTTGATGTTCACTGCTATAAAAAGATGCTTCACCGCCTAAAATACCTTTTAAATAGATGCCGTGGTAACTATTTTCATGCCTTGCCCAATATTTGAGCAGAGGTAAAATATCAATTCGTTCGACCCGGCTACGATCAATGTCTTTAATAACGGTTGATGAAAAAGGCGTGTTGCCGTAGGGCGTGCCATTTTTATCTAGGAAGTCACCAAACGGTTTTCGCCACGGAATTTTTGCTGAACGATCAGCATAAGTTTTGGTCGCGCCATCTTTTAATTGATGCGAGCCTTGTGACCAATACACCTGCGCGATGAGTGAGTGAGAAAGAAATAGCAAACTAAGCAAAAGCAAACGCATCAGACTAACCTCATTGACTAGTGATGATCTAAGCTTAATCTACTTTTAGTAACTTGCACGGCGCTGTGTAGTTCAGGGGTTACTAATTAGGGTCTCACACTGTGGCAAAGGCCCTGGATAAAGAGATCACCAGGGCGTCACGCGGTATCAAAGGCCCTGGTTAATCAGTTTGATTTAAGAAAGGACTGACTACTTAGCGTATTTCTGGGCTAAGTAATGGTATACAGTACGTACACCAAAGGCTTCGCCACCGATTGGGCGGCCTGAGAGTTTACGATTATTCCAAGCCATAATGTCAAAGTGAAGCCAATTAGGGTGGTTAGCGGTGAACTCTTTTAAGTAAAGCGCCGCAGTAATCGCGCCACCAAATGGGCCTGCTGCGCAATTACTCATATCAGCAATCTCACTTTTTAAGAGGCTTTTGTAAGGTGAATGTAATGGCATATTCCATACAGGGTCACTATTGCTCTCACCAATTGACATTAAATCAAGGGCTGTCTGTTTATTACTTGAGAAAAAGCCTGGTAACTCAGTGCCTAAAGCGACACGCATTGCACCTGTTAGTGTCGCAAAATCGATAAGCATTTCCGGTGAATCATTCATTGCTTCACTGATAGCATCACATAATACCAAACGTCCTTCAGCATCTGTGTTATCAATCTCGACTGTAAGACCACTACGCGTTGTAATAACATCACCTGGGCGTAGTGCATTAGCAGAAACAGCATTTTCTACAGCAGGAATTAATACACGCAAGCGCACGGGTAAATTGTTCGCCATGATTAAATGAGCAAGACCCAATACGTGAGCTGAACCGCCCATGTCTTTTTTCATATAGCGCATACCAGCAGTTGGTTTTAGATCTAAGCCACCGCTATCAAAACAAACCCCCTTACCAACTAGCGTGATTTGTGGGTTAGCATCATCACCCCATATTAAGTCAATCAGTTGTGGTTGATGAACACTAGCGCGCCCAACAGCATGAATCGTCGGGTAGTTTTGGCTCAATAACTCATCACCAACGATTTGTGTGACTGAACCGCCAAATTGCCGTGTCAGTTCGTGGGCGGTTTCGGCAAGGTTCTGAGGCATCATATCTGCGGCAGGCGTATTGACTAAATCTCGAACCAATGCAGTAGCTGTGGCTTCAATCGTCACTTCGTTAACTAGTGCGCTGTCCTTAATCGCTAACGTTGGTAGCTCTTGTGTGCTCTCTTTATATCGAGTAAAACGATAACAACCGGCAAGCCAACCAAAAGCAGAGGCTTTGATTAGTTCAGGTTTGGTGTTTAACACATAATGTCCGCTTGGTAACTGTGTGGCTAAATCGCCACAAGCGAAATGATCCGATGGGGTGTCAGTGACGAAAATAACACACCGTAATGAGCCATCGGTATTAGGAATAATAGACACACCATGGCCTGAGAACTTAGTATTGATTAGCCAATTGATAGTCATTGAATCTTGCATTGTTTCCCAAGTGATAAAGTCATTCTTATCGAGGACATACAATGGGGTGCCAGAGGCTATATTAGTATTAAGAAACATAAGACTTCCTATATTGTTCTTGTTTTTTATTATTAAGTTATTAGCCAATAAATGGCAAATACCGATAAATAGAGTATACCCCGATCTAAGTACTTTTTGGTGGAATTATTAAGGGCGGTGTAAAAAGGGCATAGTCAATACTTATGCCCTGATAAGACTCAATGTATTTTAATCAGGCGCTGGGCGGAAAGCTTCGCCTTCATTGATCCATTGTGGAGCAGGTTTATTGAGTAGATAGTGGTCAAAATACTCTTTCATTTTGATAGTGTAATCTAATTTATTCGGGTACTTCTTCAAATGATGGGGTTCACCCTCATATTGCAACATAATCGCGTCTTTATCGAGGCGACGTAGGGCTAAAAACAACTCAACCCCTTGCTGCCAAGGCACAGCATCGTCAACGTCGCCAAACTGAATCAGCAGGGGAGTGTTCACCCGATCGGCAAAAAAGAGTGGTGAGCTATCAATATATAGCTGTCGTTGCTCCCATAAACTAGCACCGAGTCGGCTTTGACCCGTTTCATATTGAAATTGTCTTGCTAAGCCTGATTTTAAGCGTATACCGGAATAGGCACTCGTCATGTTCGAGACGGGCGCTCCTGAAACTGCGGCTTTAAAGATATCGGTTTGAGTCACAGCGTAAGCCGTACCATAACCACCCCAGCTGTGACCATGTAGGCCTATTGCATTTTTATCTGCAATACCAAGCTCAATAATTTTTTGCACACCAGGCACAATAGATTTAACCATGGCGTCACCGGGTTGGCCGATGATTTGCTTAATGTCTGGCTGAAAAATCACATAGCCGTGAGAGTTGTAAAATGGAAAGTTTGGACGGTGGTTAATCACCATTGGTGTAAAGTGGTGTAAACGATCGCTGTAGTTCTCGTAAAAATAAACGAGCACAGGGTAGCGCTTTGTCGTATCAAAGTTATCGGGTTTGATTAAGCGACCCTGGATAGTATCACCATCGTTTGTTTGCCAAGAGATTAATTCTGAATCGCCCCAAATATACGGAGTGGTTTGTTTTCCTAACTGGCTGATCTTTTGTGCGTTGCTAAAGCTTGACTGAGCTAACCAAAGGTCTGGGAACTCGCGGTAGCTCTCGCGCGTAAACACATACGATGGTTTATTCTTCGCTTTAGCGATAAAGCGATAACGGTGATCACCCTCAAGCAGTTTTGATAATTGGCGCGACTTGGCGACTAAGGTGAAAAAACCTGATTGCTTGGTGTCTGTGTTAAAACTAGATAATAACAGCAAGTCGTTATCACTGATGAACGGTTGCTCTTTGTCAGTATTGATGATGCGTAAGCGGCGGTGATGCTCGCGGCCAAAGCCACTGGTAAGTTTTAGTGCCTTGGTAGAGCTAAAGTCAAACTGCCAAATATCAAATTTATCATAAGCGATTAATTTATCAGTACCCTTTAACCAGCCTTTGATTCCATAAGGCCTTGCCGGTTGTGGTCGGTCATTGTTTTCATCAACGAATATCTGACCTAGCGCGGTTGATAGCTGTTTACTCTTTTGTTTAACGCTATCATAAGCCCACAAATGACCTTCTTTAATAAAACTGATATAGCGCCCATCTTCACTGATTTTAAGTGCACCAGCATGTTGGATATTTTTTGCAATAAGTGACTTATTGCCATTATTTAAGTCAATGCGATAAGCATCAAAATACCAACCATTCCAGGTTGATTGACGTTGGTATGGGCGGTAATCAATGCCGATTAATGCATGACGATTCTTAACAATTCGAATATCTTGTAATGACTTATCAGCCAGCTGTACTACTTTACTGCGTTTAACGTTAACACTGGCAAGGTAGTAGTCGTAATTTTTCTTGTTGTAATCAACTTTATCCTGAGTTTTTACTGTCGTATCTTGGTGATGCCAAGTTTGCATCTCTTTTTTAGCGAGGATGGTATTCACATCAAATAGTTGGCTTTGACTGAGTGTAGTGCTCTTTGTTTTACTAATAATACTCGGACTATAACCAAAGAAAACGCGTTTACTGTCAAAACTCCATTTAAGTGGATGTTTGTTACTTATAAACCAACCTTTTTTGTTAGTTTTTATTGTTTTAAAGTGACTGGTTGAGTGCCAAATATGCAGTGAATGTGAACGTTTTTTTACTTTTTCTTGATAGCTACCTTTTAGAAACGCTAGTTTAGTTCCTTTATCACTCCACGCGAGTTGTTCAATTGACAAGGCTGGCTCTTGGAATAACGTTTGCTGCTGTTCGGTCGTTAGATTAATGACATCAATAGCGTTCTGTTCACCAGTTTTTGTTGACGTTGCCAGTGCCAACCACTGCTTGTTGGTAGAAAAAGCGAAGCTTGCGACATTTGGGTAGGTATGAGATTGGTTAGATTGTAGATCAATAACAACGAGTTTATCGCCGATAGCGCCTTTATTATAGAGTTTCTTCTTTTTATTGATACTTTTGTCGCCTGACTCTTGGTTGTCTGGTGAAGGTGTTTTAGCTAGCACGGCCAAATACTGACTGCCAGAAGAAAATTGAAAGCTATCAAGATGGTTAAAGTGAGTTCTCTCTCCAGTAGACAGGTTGAGCACCACTAATTGCTTGCTAAGTTTCTTTCTTTCCTTTGGCGTGGCATTAGTATGATTAAGTAAGCTCGGTGGCTGAATAAAAGCAACAAATTGGCTGTTATCACTAAAGACGGGCTTAGTCCCTAACTCTACCTCAAACGTGGTATTACTATTTGCATTATGGACATAGCCAATAGCATCGCCTCTATCGGGTTGTGCTTGATAAGCAACCCAGTCGCCGTCATCTGATATCACGGTTTGCTTAATACTTTGAAACTTCATGATATCAGAATATTCAATAGGACTTTTTTGTGCAAAGCTAGAGAATGTAGTCAAACTTAAGAATGCAAAGAGTAAAAAGAAAGAAGCAATAGTTTTGTTCATGCCAAATAGTCCATGTCAGAATAAGAGAAAGTACTCTAACAAGACATTGGGATATTGTATACATCGGGGTGGGTGAGTGGTTAAAAAGTATCTCAACAACAGTAGCCTCGGAGTAAAGAACCGCACCTCCAAGGCTACAAAGAGAACTACTGACTTGATTCGAGTTGAAGTGGCGAATATTTACATGTACTAGAGAGATTATTTGATACTAGTGCGAATGTCTGTTGAATATGGTTACCTTGCATACCGTCACAGTGAAGGTCCTTCAGAAGCTCAAGGCTGTTTACTGTTTCTACATGAGAGCTTAGGACCTTGATTCCGACACCATGAGCAATTTGGGTGACAGCCTGAATAAAGTAATTATTTTCTGGATGCTTATCTAAATCACGAATATATGACCCATCAATTTTTAAGAAATCAACATCTAAACCTTTAAGGTATTTGAATGAGGTAAAGCTTGAGCCAAACCGCTCGATACAGATTTCTATATCATATCGTTTTATCATCTGAATGAAATCTTGGCTGGATTCGATTGAGGCTAGAATTGCATCTTCGTTAATCTCAAAGACTAAGTGAGGTAAATTTTTTGCATGTTTTTCGCAGAACTTTGCTAACCAATTTCTGAAGTTGATATCATGAACAGACTGATGAGTTAAATTGATAGCTAGCTTTGTTTCAGAAGAAAACTTTTCGTGCATAGATAGACTAGTTAGAACCATTTTGTCTAATTCTTGAGACTTATTTAAGCGTTCTGCCATTGCAAATAGTTGATTATTGGCAATACTTTGTTCATCAAAATAAAACTGGCTAAATAATTCGTAATAGATAACTTCACTTTGAGACGAAGCTAGAACAGGCTGGAAAGAAAATTTAACATCATTACTTTGTACTAAATTATCAATTAAATCACTCCATTCATGTAAACCATGTATATCATGACTATGATGAGTAGAATAGACAATACCTTCTTTTGTTGCTGAACCTTCTTGTGTTAGTAGGGTATCAAGCTTTGCAAGTAATGAACTTAGGTTATCTTTTTTACTATAAGATGTAGCAATAATCTCAGCAAAGCCTTCAGGGTAACCTTTAGAGCATAAAGCGCTAAATTGCTCTTGTAAACGTTCACACATATGTAAAACATCTTGGCTTGTGTCTTTTATCATAAAGAAAAAGCAACCGCCACCAGTACGGAAAAGTTTTGCACCGCCAAACGCTTGTAGGTGTTGTTGAACTAATTCTGCGGTGAGACAAACATATTCGTCGCCGGCTTTATAACCTAGTTCATTATTGATCTTTGATAGAGAAGGTAGCTGAATCATCCCCAAAGTGGCACTATCATTTAAATTCATCTCTTGATTGTCAGCGTCAAATTGATTTTCAAAAGAACGGCGGTTCCCCAAATTGGTCAAATGATCTATAAAAGCATCATGAGTTAATTTCTCGGCATGCTTGCTCATTTGATCAAATGTTGTTTGTATATTACTGACCATAGTGTTCATTGCAGTTACAACCGCTTTTAATTCTCTGGTCATCGGCAGGTTTGCGATAATGGGAAATTGCTTACGGCAAACGGCTTGGGCTTGCTTTTCAACCTGAGAGAGGGGGAGTAGAACCTCTCGTAGGATTAAATGAGCGAGAAATAGCGCGATAAAGCAAATAATTAAGCCTGAATATGTGCTATTTACACTCTGCTGCCATAATTTATCATAAGAAATACCGGGATGACTCTGAAGCGCTAATACACCAGCAATATTCCAGCCATTGTTGACTTCTGTTTGCATAATGGGTGGAGACAATGTAAAGGTCTCGATAAACCACTGTGGGACGCCGTCAACAAATGTAGGGTTATTTCGCTCTAAGATAACATTGCCATTGACATCGGTTAAGGTTAATAACTTGTAGTAGCCTGAGTCGAATATGGCAGAAACCATCGTCTCGACTATAACCGCGTCTTCTTCGTTCATATAAGGTGAAATAGAGAGTCCCAAGCTCGTCGCAGTGTCTTGAGCGTGTGTTTCCATTTGTTCATTAAGATAACTACGGGTATTTTCTATACTGATCCATAGCGAACCGATTAATGTCACTAATGCAATGCCGATAACTAAGCCATATAGCTGTGTTCGTAAACTGATTCCTGCAGTTTTAGCGTGTTGCTTCATGTTGTTGTCCTTTACCTAGCCAGCTTATTGGATACTCGCTAATATTCTGTTGTTATCTGATTCTATTTAAAGTAATAACTTGTTCCATGCTGATACTGCTTTGCTGTTACTTACTTTTCGCCCGCGCTCTCTAGCTTTTGAAAGACATAAACCATTGCCGTTAAAGCTATAAATTGGTCTAAGCTCTTTTCTTTTATTCGCTGGTAACACTCGTTGATTATTATTATCTAATACTAAAGGTACAGATGTCGGGTTTTTTAGATAGATTAAAACCACGTGTGGTTAATTAACTTTCAGGTGTAGAAAATACATGAGCCTTAGCTTGTCTTCAGGAATACCAAGCGCAGTAAACGAGAAAACTTTGCAATGGCATAATCTTCGCAATCTCCTTTGCTGCGGCCAATGGTTTCAAATGGTGAAGCCCAATAACCTTTCTTCCCCCAGAGTGGAAGATCATCTTGATAAGCTATCTCTTTATTAAAGAAGTGTTTAATACGATTAAGTTTGACCCATTCATTACCATCTCGGTTATCATTAAGAACTTTTTGCCAGTCTTGCGCTCTGTATACAGCGTTAAGATTACACTGTTGCTCAAGTTCAGAAAAAGTGGGATGAAAAATACCCATTACAAGAGCTTTGAGACAATGATGGCAATAATAAAGCGAAAAAACCAACAAGAACAGCAATTTGTTTCAAAGTAATGCCCATCCATGTCGGTTAAAGTTATTTAATTATAAAACAATAAAAAAAAAAGTAGCAAGCAATAATTCTTAGGCGGACTCAAGCCTGTTCTAAATAAGAGATTTAGTTACAGCTTTGCTGCTCGTTCAATTAAAGTGTGACGGCGCTGTCATTTTTGCTTAGTCTGGGCTCATTTCTGTAGAAATGAGCCCGTAATAAAATCTATAGTTCAAACTTTTAAATTAATCATGCATTAATTAGCGCGAAATTTTATGGAAAGAAATCAAAGATAAAAGTTACATTTTTGGGTATTGGTTGTGTTGGCCTTGTACGAGCGGCAGTGTTAGCCGATGCTGGTCATGATGTTTGTTGTGTTGATGTCGACCAAAAAAATTCACGACCATTCAAAATGGTATTATTCCTATATATGAACCGGGTCTGACTCCTTTAGTCAAAAGTGACTTTGAACAAGGCCAAATTGTATTTACAGCTGATGCTAAATTTGATGTTGATTTTGGTGAATTACAATTTATAGCCGTTGGTGCGCCACCTGATAAAGATGGTTCAGCTGATCTGAAATATGTTCTTAAGGTCGCCGAAACTATTGCTACGCACATGAACTCTTATAAAGTCATCATTGATAAGTCAACCGCCCCAGTTGGCACTGCAGATAAAGTGAAAAAACAAGTTGAATCTGTATTAGAGCAGCGTGGTGAAGAGTTGGGGTTCTCTTTGGTTTCAAACCCTGAGTTTTTAAAAGAAGGTGCCGCTGTTGGAGACTGTAAACGCCCAGTTCGAATAGTGATTGGCACAGACTCATCAATGGCAGAAGAGTTGATGCGTGAATTGTATGCACCTTTCAACCGTAACCATGAAAAGATTATTGTCATGGATATTCGAAGCGCCGAATTAACGAAGTATGCCGCTAATTGTATGTTAGCTACTAAAATTAGTTTTATGAATGAAATGGCAAATATTGCTGAACACGTTGGTGCCGATATCGAGCACGTGCGGCAGGGCATAGGTTCTGATTCACGTATTGGCTTTCAATTTATCTACCCAGGGTGCGGTTATGGAGACTCTTGTTTTCCGAAAGATGTTCAGGCACTCGTTCGTACCTCTGACGCAATCGGGTATGAGTCGAAGATTCTTAAGGCGGTCGAATCCGTTAACTACCGTCAAAAGAATAAGTTATTTGACTATATCGAGACACAATTTGGAGCCGACAACCTAGAAGGAAAAACATTTGCTCTTTGGGGACTTTCGTTCAAACCAAATACAGATGATATGCGAGAGGCACCAAGTCGTGTGTTAATGGAGCAGCTATGGGCCGCTGGCGCAAATGTACAAGCATTCGACCCTGAAGCAATGAACGAAACCCAACGAATCTACGGGAATAAGCCTGAACTCGCACTGATGGGTACTAAAGAGGCTGCGTTGAAGGATGCGGACGCTTTGATTATTGGTACAGAGTGGCAAAATTTTAAAGCACCTGATTTTGACGTAATCAAAGAGCTACTGACTCAGCCAATCATTTTCGATGGGCGTAATTTGTTTGAGCCTAGCCGAATGGCGACTAAAGGGATCAGTTACTACAGTATCGGGCGTGGACTGTCAGTTTCAAATAATCAATAAGACAACTAGTTAATAGCGTTGACTTTGGGTATTAATATTCAAAGTCACGAGAGTTTGGAAATGCTGTGAAACCTGAAATGAGCCTTGATAAAGAGCCATCAGCAGCAAGTTTGTTAAAGCAAGAAATTGCTTTGGCGAAACTGTTGGAGCGCATGCCTGAAAATGTACAGAACAGTTTTACGGAAGAACAGCTTTCGTATCTTAAGCATTCATTAGGGGCTAGACAGTGGGGCAATCACGCTGTTTATTTACGCAGTACTGTTAAATTCTTTCGTTATCGCTATTTCTGATGTTTAGTGCGGGTCTAGGCTTGCTTATCCTTTAACTTGCTAAATCAGCTTTAGGTATCGATATCTTTCCTAATTACTCTTTTGGTGTTTGGGACTGGTTTAAAGATTCCTTTTTATAATAATTCTTCACTTTTGTTCAGTTTGTAATAAAAATTCATTTTTACAATTCATTCGACCAAATAGGTAACATTTATTATTGGCAAGTTGCGTTTACGCTGGCATTATAAGTTTCCAATGTAATTAAATTACACACGTTATTATTTAAAAGGAACATGATGGATTCGCTAACGCTTTCGCCAATATCTGCAGTTAATGGCACTGTTAATTTACCCGGTTCAAAAAGTTTGTCTAATCGTGCGCTATTATTGGCGGCATTGGCTCAAGGGCAAACAACGATTAAGAATTTACTTGATAGTGACGATATTCGTCATATGCTTAACGCACTTGAGACGCTAAATGTTTCTTATCAGCTAAGCGATGATCGCACTGAGTGTATTGTTGAAGGTAATGGCGGGTCATTAAATTTTGATGGTTCTTGTGAATTATTCTTAGGTAATGCAGGTACAGCGATGCGTCCATTGTGTGCAGCACTGTGTTTAGGGCGGGGCGAGTTTACCTTAACGGGTGAACCGCGTATGTCTGAGCGACCAATTGATTCATTAGTTGAAGCATTACAAGCGATGGGTTGTGATATTAAATATCATGATTTTGAGGGTTTCCCACCAGTGACAATTAAGGGTACTGGTATCAGCGGTGGTAAAGTGCAAATTGATGGTTCTGTGTCTAGTCAATTTCTTACCGCCTTCTTAATGGCTGCGCCATTAGCCGACGGTGATATCGACATTGAAATCGTCGGTGAACTTGTTTCAAAACCTTATATCGAAATTACTCTTGATCTAATGAAAAAGTTTGGTGTTGAAGTGTCGCACACTAACCTACAGTCATTTAGCATTAAAGGTCAGCAAAGTTATGTATCGCCAGGTGTAGTTCATGTCGAAGGCGATGCTTCTTCTGCTAGCTATTTTTTAGCTGCTGCTGCGATAAAGGGTGGCAGTGTCACTGTTACCGGTGTGGGCTCCGATTCTGTTCAAGGTGATAAGCACTTTGCTGACGTTCTTGAAGCTATGGGCGCTAAGGTTGAGTGGCAGCCGCATTCAATCACTGTGACAGCAGATACACTATCAGGTGTTGATCTTGATATGAATCATATCCCTGATGCTGCAATGACGATAGCGACGACGGCTTTATTTGCAAAAGGTCCAACGTCAATCCGCAATATTTATAACTGGCGTGTTAAGGAGACTGATCGCTTAGCTGCCATGGCAACTGAGTTAAGAAAGGTTGGCGCGACAGTTGATGAAGGGCACGATTATATAACGGTGACTCCTCCGACGTCATTAGCCCATGCCGCGATTGATACCTATAATGATCATCGCATTGCAATGTGTTTTTCGTTGGTTGCGTTAAGCGATACACCTGTAACCATCAATGATCCTGGTTGTACCGCAAAAACATTTCCTACGTATTTTGATTGTTTTCGATCGATTTGCTGACCAAAAACGTGGTCGGTGAATAGTGATTTAAATCATAGAAACATTATTTAACATTAATAAAAGGTTAAATCTTTGTTTAACGATTTCATCTTGTGTCTGGCTACTGTAGTATATGTCCCGAAATTTGGTGTCTTTCTAAGTATTTAGTACTAGTTAATAAGTACAAGACCAATAAGATAATTAAAATAATAAGCCTATTGTAATATCAGGTTCGTAGGAGTAAACAATGGCAGAAAATTTGTCAGTGATAACAATTGACGGCCCAAGCGGTGCTGGTAAAGGAACTATCGCGAGATTATTAGCTGATAAGTTAGGGTGGCATTTACTTGACAGCGGTGCAATATACCGCGTGCTAGCATTAGCAGCCATTCATCACAATGTAGCCCTCGATAACGAGGACGCGTTAACACCGTTAGCAGGGCATTTAGACGTTCGTTTTGTTAGTGATAGTGAATCAGGCGTCATTAAAGTGATCCTTGAAGGTGAGGACGTGACTCGCGAAATTCGTAATGAAAAAGTGGGGAATAGCGCGTCTAAAGTCGCCGCTTTCCCTCGTGTTCGTGAAGCATTATTACGTCGTCAACGAGCATTTTTGACCAGCGATGGTTTAATTGCAGATGGCCGTGACATGGGGACCATTGTTTTTCCACAAGCACCAATTAAATTTTTCTTAACGGCGAGCGCCGAAGAGCGCGCTCAACGACGCTATAACCAGTTGCAAGAAAAGGGCTTTGATGCTAATATCCAGTCCCTTTTAAGTGAGATCAGCGAACGTGATGAGCGAGATCGTAACCGAAGTGTTGCACCGCTTGTACCGGCCGATGATGCACTAGTCGTTGATTCGACAGGTTTATCTATTGATGAAGTGTTAGCTAAAGTTGTTGAACATGCAGCTAACAGCATCGAAATGTAGATAAAGAACTAATAAACCCTATTACTCAGTCAAGGATTGATAGAGTATTAATTAACAACCCCATTGTTGCCGGATGCATAGATGGATTGAAAAATGTGAATTTAAACATGACTGAATCTTTTGCTCAACTGTTTGAAGAGTCTCTTCAAGAACTTGAAACCCGTCCTGGTTCGATTGTAAAAGGTACTGTAGTTCGTATCGAACGTGGTACTGTATTAGTAGACGCTGGTCTTAAATCTGAAAGCCCAATCTCTGCTGACCAATTCAAAAACGCACTTGGTGAATTAGAAGTAGCTGTTGGCGACGTTGTTGACGTTGCAATCGATGCTATGGAAGATGGCTTTGGTGAAACTCAACTTTCTCGTGAGAAAGCTAAGCGTCACGAGTCTTGGGGCGTTCTTGAGAAAGCTTTCGAAGAGCAAGAAACTATCGTTGGTGTTATCAACGGTAAAGTTAAAGGTGGTTTCACTGTTGAAGTGAATACTATCCGTGCTTTCCTACCTGGTTCATTAGTAGATGTACGTCCAGTACGTGATACTTCTCACCTTGAAGGTAAAGAATTAGAATTCAAAGTTATCAAACTTGACCAAAAACGTAACAACGTTGTTGTTTCTCGTCGCGCAGTTATCGAAACTGAAAACAGTGCAGAGCGTGAAGAGTTACTAGCTAACCTTCAAGAAGGTATCGAAGTTAAAGGTATCGTTAAGAACCTTACTGACTACGGTGCATTCGTTGATCTTGGCGGTATCGATGGTCTTCTACACATCACTGATATGGCTTGGAAACGTGTTAAGCACCCAAGCGAAATCGTTGCAGTTGGTGACGAAATCAATGTTCGTGTACTTAAGTACGATCGTGAGAAAACTCGTGTTTCTCTTGGCCTTAAGCAAATGGGTGAAGATCCATGGGTATCAATCGCGGGTCGTTTCCCAGAAGGTACTAAGCTTACTGGTCGCGTAACTAACCTAACAGATTACGGTTGTTTCGTTGAGATTCAAGAAGGCGTTGAAGGTCTAGTACACGTTTCTGAAATGGATTGGACTAACAAAAACATCCACCCATCTAAAGTTGTTAGCTTAGATGACACTGTGGAAGTTATGGTTCTTGACATCGATGAAGAGCGTCGTCGTATTTCTCTAGGTCTTAAGCAATGTGTTGCTAACCCTTGGTCAGAGTTCTCTTCTAAGTTCGCTAAAGGCGATCGCGTTTCTGGTAAGATCAAATCTATCACAGATTTCGGTGTATTCATCGGTCTTGACGGTGGTATCGACGGTCTTGTTCACCTTTCTGACATTTCTTGGAATGTTGCTGGTGAAGATGCAGTACGTGATTTCTCTAAAGGTGACGAAATCGAAGCTGTTGTTCTTGCAGTAGATGCAGAACGTGAGCGTATCAGCCTTGGTATCAAGCAATCTGAAGAAGACCCTTTCAATAACTACCTGTCAGAAAACAAAAAAGGTGCTATTGTTAAAGGTAAGGTAACTGCTGTTGACGCTAAAGGCGCAACTGTTGAGTTAGCAGATAGCGTTGAAGGTTACATCCGTGTAGCTGACATTTCTCGTGACCGTGTTGAAGATGCTTCTACAGAGCTATCTGAAGGTCAAGAAGTTGAAGCTAAGTTTGTTGGTGTTGATCGTAAGAACCGTGTTGTTAGCTTATCAATCCGTGCTAAAGACGAAGCTGAAGAGAAATCTGCAGTTGATAGCATCAACAACGCTGAAGAGAGCTTCTCTTCAAATGCGATGGCTGAAGCGTTCAAAAACGCAAACCGCGACTAGTATGATGTGGTTGAGGCGTGTAAACGCCTCATCTATATAGTAATAGTAATAGCAAAAAGGAAGGTTTATGACTAAATCAGAATTAATCGAAAGGTTAGCCCTGAAACAATTACACTTATCTGCTAAAGATATTGAGTCGGCTGTTAAAGACATGCTTGATTTGATGGCTAATACTTTATCTGAAGGTGATCGTATTGAAATTCGTGGCTTTGGTAGTTTTTCATTACACTATCGTGCACCACGTACAGGACGCAATCCTAAGTCAGGTGAAACGGTTGAGTTAGGTGCAAAATATGTACCTCACTTTAAACCAGGTAAAGAGCTTCGTGAACGAGTCAATGCCAGCCTTAATGCTTAAATAATTCATCACTTAGGTGAGGTCTTATTTAACAAGCGATTATAAAAGCGACCCTAGGGTCGCTTTTTTATTGCTTTTTAATAAATTATGGCTAGTCACGCTGCACAATTTCTTAGATAATGAAGCCATATAAACTTTATTAGCAAGGAGCTCCAATGAAATCGGTCATAGCAACAATTGTTGTCATTCTGTTCTTCGTCATGGCAATGATCTTTAGTGCAAGTAATAAAGAGATGGTGACTATTAATTACCTGATCGCTCAAGGTAGTTTTAATGTCAGTCATGTTATTGGTTTAGCCTTCATTTCAGGCTTTGTCATTTGTTGGTTTATCTTTTACTCATTATACATCGGATTAAAAATCAAACTTAACATAGCAAACAAGAAAATTACGCGTTTAGCTGATAGTCCAGCACCAGTAGTTGCACCAACACAAGAAAAACAAATCACTTCTAATGTTTGAGTTGTTGTTTCTGTTGCTGCCTATTGCAGCGGCCTATGGTTGGTATATGGGCCGTCGCAGTGCAGGGCATCAACACAAACGTCATGCGAGTGACTATTCAAAAAGTTATGTCGCAGGCCTAAATTACCTATTGTCTGATCAGCCCGATAAAGCTGTTGATCAATTCATTGCGTTAGTCGAAGTTGATAATGAGACAATTGAAACCCATTTAGCACTTGGACGTTTGTTTCGACAACGTGGTGAAGTGGACCGTTCATTACGCGTTCACCAAAATCTATTAGCTCGGCCAAATTTAACGGACCATCAACGTGATAATGCGCTCTACGAACTTGGTAATGATTACCTCCAAGCAGGATTGATTGACCGTAGTTTAGAGATTTTTACCGAACTTTCGGTGAGTAAAGAGTTTGGTGAACGTGCGCTGCATCATTTAGTGAGTTTATATCAGCAAACTAAGGATTGGCAGCTTGCCATTCAAACTGCTCAGAAACTAGGGCAGCGCGGTAATGGTTGTTTAACCCGTGCTTTAGCTCACTTTTATTGCGAGCTTTATCTTGAGCAGGATTCACAAGACATTAGTTTATTAAAAACCGCTTTGTCTACCGATCCGGGATGTGTTCGAGCTAGATTAATACTAGGAAAGCACTACCTCGATAATAATAAGCTTGCTGATTGCCAATTAGTGATTGATCAGTTTTTAGCGCAAGATATTGATTACTTTCGTGAAGCCATTGACCTCTTTATTCAGTGTTATCACCAAAGAAATCAAAATGAACAATTGGTTCAGAAGTTTGATGACGCGCTTCAAAAAGGGGCGGGTATTGCTACCTTGTTAGCCAAGTTGCAAATTATGCAGCCTAAGCTGAGTCAGCAACAATTAGAGCAAACGATAACCGATCATCTAATTCAAGCGCCGAGCATTAATGGTTTTCATGAATTAATGTTAATTCAGCTTAATGACGCAGAAGAAGGGCGTGCTAAAGATAGTTTAAATCATTTACGCGTTCTCGTTGGTGAGCAACTGAAAATTAGGCCGCGTTATCGTTGTAAGAGTTGTGGTTTTAGTGCCAGAAATATTCACTGGCAATGTCCGTCATGTCAAGGCTGGGGTAGTATTAAACCTATTCGTGGTCTAGACGGCGATTAAAAGTTTTACGTTATATATTTGAGGAATTCATGATTAATCAATCAAAAGTCGTTGTTGCGTTAGATTTTGACAACAAAGAGCAAGCTTTAGCATTTGTCGATAGTATTTCAGCGGATAGCTGTCGCCTTAAGATTGGTAAAGAGATGTTTACTTATTTTGGCCCTGAATTCGTTAAAGCATTGGTAGACAAAGGCTTTGATGTTTTTCTCGATCTAAAATTTCATGACATTCCTAATACCGTTGCTAAGGCCGTGACTGCAGCCGCAGAACTCGGTGTATGGATGGTTAATGTTCATGCAACGGGTGGCGAGAAAATGATGCGAGCGGCTAAAGAAGCGCTTGTGCCTTACGGTGACAAAGCACCACTATTGATTGCTGTTACAGTGTTAACCAGTATGGAGCAAGCAGAGTTACCTTTAATTGGTATTGATGCACCACTTGACCAGCATGTAGAGAGACTTGCTACATTAACTAAAGAGTGTGGCTTAGACGGTGTGGTGTGTTCCGCGCAAGAAGCGAAAAAACTAAAATCGTTATTGGGTCAAGAGTTCAACCTTGTCACGCCTGGTATTCGACCTGCGGGTAGTGCCGTTGGCGATCAAAAACGTATTATGACGCCAGTGCAAGCCGTTGCCGCGGGGAGTGACTACCTAGTCATTGGTCGCCCAATTACTAAAGCTGATAACCCATCAGAGGTACTACGCGATATCAATCAATCGCTAGCCAAATAAACACAGCAGTAATACCTTGCTTTTAAAGCCGATGACATTAGTCATCGGCTTTTTCGTTTACAGATGTACCAATCGAATAGAGATTGAGATATATCAATGGTATGAGAATATCAAAATGTATTGGTTTTGATACAAAAATATTCGCGCCATGAGTTAAAAACCGCTGTTGTGCTGCTTCATTGTGCTGATCCGTAAGCACCATTAACGGCTTCTCTGCGTAGTCCGCTAGATCCCGTATTGCAGTAATTGTGTTTACACAGTCTGTTGCTTGTTCATTGAGTGCGGGATCAATGATGATTAAGTCATAACCTTCTGTCGCTAACAGTTCTATTGCATATTGTTCCGTATTACTCATGTCAACATGAGCCCCAACACTGAGTAATTGTTTTGATAGCGAATATGCAAAACGCATATCTGTATCAATGAGTAGTATTTTTATGTGCTCTAATAATAAGTGACTGTGCGTGTTCTTAGTGGCAAGAACTAACTTTTGGTCTCCTACGTTTTGAAATAATATATCTAGCTCACTGTCATTGTGTTTATTTAGTAAGTTAATATCACCTTGCTCTTCATCTATGTAAGGTAATATTGAGTCGACACAATTATTGTCTCTTTCGGGTATTGTGAAATAAACCTTAACGGGTGCTTCAGCAAGGGTTCTAACAAACATTACCAATTGTTGTATTTGGTCATCTGTCAGAGGATGATCAATTACAAATACTTCGATTGTCGAGTTAACGGCAACCACGCACGCGTCAAGTAGACTGTCTACGATTAATACATTTTTATCAAACTGTTGTACTTTATCTTTGAAGTCTTGATCTGTCGTTGATATTAGTACTTTACTCTCATCAGGCAGCTTAGGCAGGTCTGTTCGAATAGCCGGGAAAGCTTGCTGCGGTTGTGGTTTGTCTGTTGCACTGTCAACTGATTCTTTACTCGTGTTAGTCTCTATAGTTAGTGCTGATTCTATCTCAGTTTGTTTCATGGGCAGTTCATTGAGTGGGATTGCCAGTGTAAATGTACTCCCTTTGTTAACTTCGCTTTGGATACTGATATTGGCACCTAATAAATGGGTGAGCTCTTTTGCTATGGTTAAGCCTAATCCTGTTCCTCCATATTTACGACTTGTTGAGCCATCTTGTTGTTGAAAAGCTTCGAAAATTGACTCTATCTTATTCTGCGGGATACCAATACCGCTATCGATGACGGAGAAAATGACACTATCAGTTGCTGAAAGCGACCCTTGAGCACCTCCTGCTGGTGTTTTAATGAGCTTTATCGCCAACCGGACATGACCTACTTCTGTAAACTTTATCGCGTTGGAGAGGAGGTTACGTAAGATTTGTTCTATCCTAAGGCTATCTGTTTCTATAACAGTCGGTACTTGGCTATCGACGTCGACATCGAACTCGATTGATTTCTCCTTGGCCATTGGAGCAAATAACTGTTTTAAGTTTTCGACTATAGAGTTAACTTCAACAGCAGTTATATGAAGTGTTAGCTTGCCTGCTTCTACTTTAGAAAGATCAAGAATATCATTAATCAAAAGTAATAAATTTTGGCCACCTCGATAAATTATTTGTGCGTCTTCAACTTCTATTTTGTCTAAATTATTTTTTTTATTTTCACTGAGCCCTTTAGCAAGAAGAAGCAGGCTGTTTAATGGAGTACGGAGTTCATGGCTCATATTGGCGAGAAATTCAGACTTATATTTGCTCGCTTGTGCTAATTCTTCGGCTTTGGTCGTTAACTCTCTTTGCGATTGTTCTATTTTCTTCTTTTGTTGATGCAACGAGCGTTGCTTATCCGAGAGTTCATCATTTGAAGCTCTTAGCTCCTCACTTTGCTGTTTTAAATTTTCTTCTGAGATGGTTAAGAGCTCCGTTTTACTCTGCAGCACCTCATTCGCTTGTTCTAGCTCTTGTTGTTTAAATGTAAGGACTTCCGCTTGTTGTTTTGAGTTTTTCAAGAGCTGTTCTACTTGTTTACGACTGCTTACACTGTTGATAATGACACCAAGGTTATCAGCCACTTGCTCCATAAAATCTTGCTGTATTTCTGTGATGTGATTAAATGATGCCACTTCGATGACACCAATAGTTGCATCTTGAAATAAAATAGGGGTGGCTATGATATTGAGCGGTGCACTTTTCCCTAATGCAGAAGTAATGGTTGTATGTTCTTGAGGAACATTAACTAACACGATTGATTCTTTTTCTATGGCAGATTGACCAGCCAGCCCTTGTCCAAACTCTATGGTGTTATCGTTAGATTTTCTTTTGTTAAATGCGTATGAACCATATAATTTAAGTAATTTTGAGTCTTCTTTTTTAACGATATAGATCACGCCTTGAGCAGCTTGGAGTGATTTTGAGATGATGGTGATAACGCGTTGGCATAATTCTGAATGATTAATCACTCCTTGAGATACATTATTGACAGCTGCAATCTGTGTTTTTAACCAATCCTGTCGCTCTAAGTCTGAAAGTATCAGTGCTTTAGCCTGAGTTTCTTCAGTGATTTTATTGTCTCTTTCACGCAATTGTACGACCATTTGTTGCAGGGCGATGCCGAGGGTATCCTTACTCGAGCTTAGTTCAACCTTAACGTCTAAATTTCCGCGCGCAATTTCTTGGGCAATATTGACTTTGTTATTTAGTGCATCGACCATAGTTTTTAGCATTAAAAAGATACCCGATAGCGACGCTTCTTGAGGGAAATTTATATCTGTATTACCTCTGGCCACCTCAGTCGTCACGCCCATTATTTCTAAGGGCTCACCTCCAATGGGTTTTTTAATTTGTACGGTAATTAGCCAAGCCACTAACATTGAGCCGGATAAACCAATTATGGAAATGACGCTAATCACCAAGGTTGAATATTCATTGTCCTGTTGTACCTTAGGTCCGAGCTTATCTTGATCGCTTTTTACAGAAAGCTTAACGTCTTCTGCAGCAAGTGAGATGATGGGGCCAATCCTGTCTAGTTGGTTATTGATGATGGCATTTCTTTCAAGGATAAGCTTTTCAATGGCATCAAAATGTTCGATATAAGCTGCACGGGATGTTTGGAATGTAGCAAAAAATAATCGTCGATTAGTATCGGTAAGTTGTGGGCTTAGTGTTGTCGCAAGGGTGTCTATTTCGATACCGATTTCTTTTTTAAAGCGTAACGCTGCTTGATTGGAGTTGGTGTTTAAAAACTTATTGGCATAGAGGCGAGCTAATAAAACACGTTCCTGTATCCGACCTGCATAGTAAGCAATATCAGGAGCGTTATCAGCGTATGCGCTTTCAATTAGCGAAGATAGTTTTGTGCGCATGATGATACCGGTAGGATCGAGGTTATTAAAAACAAGATCATCTCTTTTCGTCTTCATATCGATGATGATATCGAAGTTTTGCACATAATCGTCGATTGATTCGCTAATCAGCGCAACTTGCCTCGCTCTAGAAGGCTCTTGGATTTGTGTCCTCGCTTCATCCAAAAAACTTTGTAGTTTCTTCAATCGAGAACGGTAATTATTGACGCTACTTTGATCGCCGGTCTTAAAAAACTCTTTAACGAATAACCGTACGAACAACATATTTGCTTGTAAGCGACCAGCAAGGTTTGTATCCCTAGCTAAATTTCTATACTCACTAAATCCTTTAGTACTATCTGAAATCGCATAGTAGGACAAGGTGGATGTTGCAATAAACAAAGCGACTATCATGCCAAAGCCAAAAGCTAACATAGTAGATAGTTTCATTTTATCAAACATAAGATGACCTATACTTTTTAAAGGAATAGTGCCACTGGGTGGCGTAATTACATTAAGCATAGTTCATTTATCTGTGTTTTTACGACAAATAGCTAATGAGAAAAGTGTATTACGTCATTAACAATTAAATAAAAATAGTATAAAGTAAACGGGTGTTTAAATGGTATGTTTGATTATTGGCTTGACAGGAGAAAGATAGATGACTGAGTATCAACCACCGTTACAAGATATGAGTTTTTTGTTAAAAGAAGTTTTTGATGTAGAAACACTTTGGCAGGGAATACCGACTTTGCAAGAGGCTGTTGATGTTGATACTGCTGAGGCTATTCTTGAAGAGGCAGGAAAACTGGCAAGTCAGTTGATTGCTCCGTTAAACCGAATTGGTGATGAAGAAGGGGCTACATTTAACCAAGGCGAAGTCACAACACCTACAGGCTTTAAAGAGGCATTCAATACGTTTGCGGAAGGTGGCTGGAGTGGTCTTTGCGGAGAACCAACATACGGAGGCATGGGAATGCCTAAAATGTTGGGGGTTTTGTTTGACGAAATGATGTATTCAGCAAATACTTCATTTACACTTTACCCAACCTTAACCTCTGGAGCATGCTTAGCGTTAAACGCACATGGCAGCGATTCGCTCAAAGAACAATTTCTTCCGCCTTTATACAGCGGTCGTTGGTCTGCATCGATGTGTCTAACTGAACCGCACAGTGGCACTGATTTAGGTTTAATTAGAACAAAAGCGGTTCCGAATGAACAGGGCAGTTATGACATCACCGGGACCAAGATATTTATCACTGGTGGTGAACATGATTTAAATGAAAATATCATTCATCTTGTGTTAGCTAAGCTACCTGATGCTGCACCGGGCGCCCGTGGCATATCATTATTTTTGGTTCCAAAAATTAATGTAGAAAATGATCAACTAACAACTGCAAACAATGTCAGCTGTGGTTCAATTGAACACAAAATGGGCATTAAAGCATCGTCAACTTGTGTTATGAATTTTGATGCTTCGAAAGGCTACCTTATCGGTGAGAAAGGCAAAGGCCTCGCGTGCATGTTTACAATGATGAACTACGAACGTTTGTCGATTGGTATTCAAGGAATCGGTTGTGGTGAGATGGCCTATCAGGGAGCGAGTGAATACGCAAAGGATCGACGCCAAAGTAAAGGCCACGGTGAACTTCGAGATGTAACTAAGGATGCTGATCCTATCATTGTACATGGTGATGTACGTCGAATGTTGTTAACTGTGCGTGCTAACAATGAGGCCAGTCGTGCATTTGCACTGTACATCGCCAAACAACTTGATTTAGCAAAGTACAGCGAGGACGAGGAGGTTAAGCAAAAGGCGAGTTGTTTAGTTGCATTGCTAACACCAGTAGCAAAAGCATTTTTTACCGATCTTGGTTTAGAATCTACTATCCTTGCTCAACAAGTCTTTGGTGGTCATGGTTATATTCGTGAATGGGGCATGGAGCAGCTTGTTCGTGATGTTCGCATTGCACAAATCTATGAAGGTACAAACGGAATACAGGCATTAGACCTGATTGGTAGAAAGGTTGCGATGAATAACGCAAAAGACTTTAATCTATTTATCGGCGAGATTAGGGGGTTTATTGATACTGAAAATGTCAGTGATCAAACATCACAAATTTCAGCAATGTTAGAGCAATTGAGTTCTGCAGTCGACCGCTTAGAGAGTGTTACTCAAACAATGCTTGAGCGCTCAAACGATGGTAATGAGTTAAACGCTAATGCTGTCGATTATCTTAATGCGTTTGGTTATACAGCTTATGCATATATGTGGTGCATGATGTCGGTTAAAGCAAAAGCGAGTCAGCTTAGTAGCGATAACCCATTTTATGACAATAAATTATGTGTTGGGCAATTCTTTTTTGCTCGTTTACTGCCAAAACAACAAGCTCATATTGATACAATTTATGCGGGGGCATCTTCAGTGATGGCCATGCCTAATGATATGTTTTAACATATTATAAGTGCTAATAAATTGAACAACGCCTTGACAGATTCTAGTCAGGGCGTTGCGGTTTAGTTGCCGAGTTTTTATCCACTTACACCACTAAAGTTGAAAAAAGTCTTTTCACTAGTTGAAATCCCCAAATTGCGCCCCATTTCTTTAGTTAACGGTTTGCAGAATAACTGCAACATCATTTTAGTATGTTAAATATAACGGAGTTCAGGAATGTCAGAAACAACTCAAACTCATGGCTTTCAAACAGAAGTGACACAACTTCTTCAATTGATGATCCATTCACTTTACTCAAATAAAGAAATATTCTTACGTGAATTAGTTTCTAATGCTGCGGATGCTGCTGATAAGTTACGCTTTAAAGCGTTAGAAGATAGTGCATTATATGAAGATGACGGTGAGCTTCGCGTTCGTGTTAGCTTTGATAAAGAAGCGCGTACTATTACTATTAATGATAATGGTATTGGTATGAACCGAGATGATGTTATTGAGCATCTTGGTACGATTGCAAAGTCGGGTACGGCAGAGTTCTTTTCTAACTTAACGGGTGATCAAGCGAAAGACAGCCAACTGATTGGCCAATTCGGTGTTGGTTTCTATTCTTCATTCATTGTTGCTGACCGTGTAACTGTTAACACACGTAAAGCGGGTACTAGTGCAGACCAAGGTGTTCGTTGGGAATCAGAAGGTAAGGGCAGTTATGACTTAACTGATATCACCAAAGCAGAGCGTGGTACGGAAATTATTCTTCATTTAAATGAAGGTGAAGAAGAGTTCTTAAATGATTATCGCCTTAAGCAGGTGATCAGTAAGTACTCTGACCATATTTCAATTTCTGTGGAAATGTTTAATGAAGAAGTTGCAGAACAAGATGGCCCAGACGGTGAAAAAATTCCTGCAATCCCGGCATCTTGGGCTCCTGTTAATAAAGCGACAGCAATTTGGACATTAAGTAAATCAGAGCTAGAAGACAGCGATTATAATGAGTTCTACAAACATGTTGCTCATGACTTTGAAGACCCGCTGACTTGGGCACATAATAAAGTTGAAGGTAAATTAGAATACACGAGCTTACTTTATATTCCTGCTCGCGCGCCATGGGATATGTACAATCGAGAGTCAAGCACAGGGTTAAAACTATATGTGCAACGTGTATTTATTATGGATGACGCTGAACAGTTCATGCCAACGTATTTACGCTTTGTTAAAGGGTTAGTCGATTCAAATGATTTACCGTTAAACGTATCTCGTGAGATTTTGCAAGAAAACAAAGTAACGCAACAAATGCGTAATGGTTGTACTAAGCGTGTCTTACAAATGTTAGATCGTTTAGGTAACAAAGATGCTGAGAAATATCAAAAATTCTGGAAAGAGTTTGGTCAGGTCTTAAAAGAAGGCCCAGCTGAAGATGCAGCGAATAAGGAAGCCATTGCTAAATTATTACGTTTTGCTTCAACTCATGCTGACACAAGCGAGCAGACTGTGTCGCTTAAAGAATATATTGAACGTATGCCAGAAGGCCAAGAGTCAATTTATTTCATTACTGCTGATAGCTTCCAAGCCGCTAAAAATAGCCCGCATTTAGAACAGTTAAGAAGTCGAGGTTATGAAGTATTATTAATGTCTGATCGCATTGATGAGTGGTTGATGAGTCACCTGACTGAGTTCGATGGCAAACAACTTCAATCAGTTGTAAAAGCAGATCTTGATCTTGGTGAAGTAGATGAAGCGACCAAAGAGAAGCAAGCTGAGACTGACAAAGCATTTGAAACCGTTGCCGAACGTATTAAAACAGTATTAGGTGATGAGGTTAAAGATGTACGAGTTTCACACCGTTTAACCAACACACCGAGCTGTATCGTATCTGATGGCAATGATATGACTAGCCAAATGATCAAACTGATGGAAGCGGCTGGTCAGCCTGTACCTGAAACTAAGTTTATCTTTGAATTTAACCCTGAGCATACACTGGTTAAGCATTTAGCCGATGAACAAGACGAAGCTCGTTTTGAAAAGTGGGTCGATGTTTTATACCGTCAAGCACAACTATCTGAGCGTGGTTCATTAGAAGACCCAGCAGGATTCATCAATAAGATGAATGAATTGATGCTAGATTTAGCAAAAGCATAATACCTAGCAGTGTAGAAAATTAAAAACCACTATTAAGCGATTAATAGTGGTTTTTTCTTTATGAGGCGTAAAAAGTCGATTCGCTAAACATTTTATCTAAGGTCTGTGAACTTACCTCAGAGAATATTTTAATATAGGTTTAATAGCATAAAACGTTTCGGCGCATCACAGAAATGCGCTTAT
The DNA here is from genome assembly GCA_002835545.1 of Alteromonadales bacterium alter-6D02. GTDB lineage: Bacteria > Pseudomonadota > Gammaproteobacteria > Enterobacterales > Psychrobiaceae > Psychrobium. Next base: position 94,229 of record PIZK01000023.1, on the reverse strand, counting down.
TAAAAGCCACTCAAGATGGCTAAATAGTCACCTAAAACAGTTCAATATTACCGTCATTAATAGGCGATTGTATCTCACCTTCGGCACATAGATTTTCATAGTTATAAACACAGTTACGGCCATGATCTTTAGCGAAGTACAACGCTTGGTCTGCATTATTTAAAATAGTGGGTGCGTGATCATGTGTTGTTATTTTTGCATAGCCACAACTTATTGTTATATGCCCTACTAGAGGAAAGTGATATTGGGAGACGATTTTTCTAAAACGTTCGAGTAAATTAGCAACGTTCTCTTTACTGGTCGGCTCAAAAATAATGACAAACTCTTCACCACCAAATCTAAATAATAAATCGTTAGCTCGAAACGACTTCTGCATTAACTGAGACAGGACTAGCAACACTTCGTCACCGTACATGTGCCCAATTTCATCATTGACCTTTTTAAAGTGGTCTATATCAATCATTGCTAGCCATGTATGGCCAAGGGCCTTGGGCTGGCGATGTTCTTGTCCTTCGCAGGTGTTTAGTGGGTGTTGTTGATTGTTATATTGTTTAGTGAGTAGCGAATTTAATTTTTGTTCATAAGTACGGCGGTTAAATAAGCCCGTTAACGTATCTCTTTCACTGATTGCTAGCACTGAATAGAAGTTTTGACTTAGTTTAGTGATGGCAATTAGTGAGTCGAGGTCTTTTGAATGGCGTTGCTCTGAGGCAACGTCGACCGCGTAACTGACATTCTCATCAATATTAATAGGAATAAACGTATGATACATACCGTCGGCGCTTTGATAAACCGTCATTTGAATTAACTTTGAAACATTAACTTTTATGTATTCTTTAGTCGCTTCCGGTAGCTTAGTATCCCATATGTAACTTTCAATGCCATGTTCATCTTTTTGGGTGGATAGTGTTGAGGATACTTCAAAGTGAGGCGTCGGATAGAGCACCTTTTGAAATAAAGAAATAAATGCATTAGGGACTAACTCAGAAATAGTCGCTAATAAACTAATCCCGAAAGCTTCGGAATCTCGTTGCTTAGTGATTTCTATGACTGACTCTAAAATATTCTTATTCATTCATACTCAATTTGATTAGTTATTCTTATTTTGAAAAAGACGTTTATTACTAAACCCTTTGAAAGGCTACATTAAAATAATTTCGCAGATGCTTGGACATATTGATTAATTGATGGATATACAGAATCAAATATACAACATAAATAGCATTGTATAAATAAGGTTATGCAAAAAAAGTAAAATGTCGACTAAAGAGATAGTAGAAGAGTATATAACAGGTGAGGGGGAAATACGCTACAGATGTAGCGCATTAAAACAATAAAACTTAAAAGGCCGCAGTGTCAGTAAAAAGACCTACTTTTAAATCTTTTGCATTGTAAATTTCACGTCCATCAACTTCCATTGTTGCATCAGCAAGTCCCATAACTAATTTACGGTTGATCACACGCTTCATGTTGATTTTGTATGTCACTTTTTTCGCTGTTGGTAAAACTTGACCAGTGAATTTTAGTTCGCCCACACCCAGAGCACGTCCACGGCCTTTTCCGCCAACCCAGCCAAGGTAGAAGCCAACAAGCTGCCACATCGCGTCTAAACCTAAACAACCAGGCATAACAGGATCGCCGATAAAGTGACAGTCAAAGAACCACAAATCTTTGGTGATATCGAGTTCAGCGATTATCTCACCTTTACCGTAAGTACCACCGTCTTCAGTCATACTAACGATGCGATCCATCATTAACATATTTGGTGCAGGTAATTGTGGATTGCCTGGACCGAATAACTCACCACGACCACTGGCTAATAAATCTTCTCTTGAGTAGCTTGATTGTTTAGACATCTCATAAACCATTGTATTAAAATCGGCCGCTAGATTAGCTAACAGTTGTTCGCTAAACAACTCCGATGAGCCAATGAATGATTAATTAGTCCAAAATTTAAGCCTATCCCAAAGTGATTCGGGTTGGTGGTCATGACTGTTAAGCTTATCAATACGTTGCTTTATAGCACCGTACAATGAATCTTGTGGGTAGGTGCTATCTTCATTCACTTGTCCTGCTGTTAGACTAAATACTAATTCAATAGCTTGCTCAATGTGACTGACCGGGTAGATATAAAAGCGCTTATCTTTGACAGCTTGTCTTATTTTGGGTGTCAAATTGAGGTTGTTGATATTGCTCATTGGAATAATGACGCCTTGGCGTTTACCAAAACCATTGACTTCACAGGCCTTGTAAAACCCTGATATTTTCTCATTAACCCCACCAATGGCTAAGATATTCCCAAATTGATCCATCGCGCCAGTAACAGCTATTCCTTGCTCAAGCGGTTTGTCTGCGAAGGCCGACAGTAAACATAATAAGCTAGCCATCGCAGCACTATCACCATCTATTCCTTGGTAGGATTGCTCGAAAACCAGATTGGCGGCAAGGGGGATATCATCTTCGAGGGCAAATTTTTGGTGTAAATAGGAGGTTAATATCGCAACACCTTTTGCGTGAATATTCCCGGCCAAGTCGACCTTTCGTTCAACATCATCTATTTCGCCGTTACCTAAGTAGACAGCGGCAGTTACACGAGATGGTTCACCAAAGCAGTCTAAATCGGTATCAAGAACTGAGAGAGCGTTGATTTGCCCGATAGCCTGTCCTTGAGTAACTAATAGTAATTGTTTCTCTTTTATCGCTTCAAAACTGTATTGTGCGATACGGTTTTTACGTAAGTTATAAGCTGCAATGGCTTGTTCAATGTGTGGTTCATCAATAAACTGGTCTTTAACATCGACAAATGTCTGAGCTTGCTGGATAAGCGATTTGAAAATCGCACTATCAAGAGACACTTTATGTTGATGCTCGATGAGCATTGAAGAAAAATTCATTAAACACACTAAGCCAGCGTTGGTCAGATCGTTACAATTACTGCGTCTAGCGATATTCTGTAAATAGCCTGCGTAACTTATATAGGCTGATTCGGTGTCAAGCGAGTATTGATGGTTAACTTCTGCGATTAATGGAAATAATTGAATGATATCAGGGTCTAGATGTAAAAAGCCCTTATATGCCATTGAGTCGCCGACTAAGATAATTTGTAGTCGTAAGTCCATTGACTCTGGATCAAGCCATTGGCTGCTACATCGCCATTTGATTTGGTGGTCAAACAATGATGATTTTAACTCAAACCACAGTTCAGGATTTTCTAGTAAGCGTTCGGCAGGCAGGATTAATACACCACCGTTCGCTTGGTGTAGTAATCCAGGTTGTAATAAGTGGTGGTTGGCAACCGTCGTCCCTTGCTCTGTAACAATAGCGATGTCGCCAAACAATTTGACACTGTCTGGATTGTCACAAAAAACGATAGGAAATTGGTCATCACCTTGGTGACTGACAAAATTATTACATACAACAGGGTGACTTAGTTGGTAGCCGTAATCAAGTTGTTTGGCTAGATCGCTTAAGTATGATTTAACTTCTGGTAATCGTTTGAATACTGTAAGAAGCGGGTTGATATGATCACTGAAAGCACTGGTTACAAAGGTTTCTTCTATATGTTCTGGGTTAGCGCTAAGCTTTTGTTGTTGCAGTTGTTTAAATTCTTTTTCTTGTGCTGCCAATAACGTTGCCGATTGCTTTAGCCACGAATTAACTAAACGAGAAAACTTAAGCCCTTGACCCTTAGGCAGTGTTAAACAGACAGGCTTGCGAGGGTTTTTAACATCTTCACAGTAGACTGCATCATAAACATTATCACTTGATAAAGGGTGCGATAGTAGTAACTCTCTGATGAGCGCTTTACTATCAATCGCTGGGTAACCGAGCATAAAAAGGTGTTGGTCGTGACAGTGTGGTGTGGAAAAAAACTCAAATGCATTTTCTGCTCGCTCTTGACCTAAGCTTAAGCCCTTAGCATCTAGCCAAGCGTTATTTTCAAGCAAAGCTAATGCTTTTTGTTGATCAAAGCCAAGTTGCTCTAGGCGCAGACTAACCGAATTATTCAAATGAGTTTATCCTTAATTTATTTTTAATCAGTGTGTTAGGTTAATTGTAACTTATAAAACAGTTAATGCCAGTCCTTTGAGGTAGAAGCCCTCAGGGAAGGTGCTTGCAATTGGGTGGTCAGAAGCTTGCGATAGTCTGGCGATAATTTGGGCGTCACGACGCGCATCAAGAGCGGCATCAGCGACAATTTTCTGAAACAGATCCGCAGACATTAATCCTGAACATGAATACGTTAATAAGGTGCCACCTGGGTTCAGTAACTGCATTGCAACCATGTTGATATCTTTATAACCACGACAGGCCCCTGTAAGTTGGGCTTTATTATCAGCAAATTTAGGTGGGTCTAATATGATTACATCGAAGGTGCGGCCCTCTTCACGGTATTTTCTAAGCAGTTTAAAAACGTCAGCTTGAACAAAATCAACGCGAGATAAGTCAAGGTTATTTAGTTCGATGTTTTGTTTCGCAATATCCAGTGCCGGTTGTGATAAATCAACATTGGTGAAATGTTTGGCACCATTGTTTAATGCATAGATACCGAATGTACCTGTATAGCTGAAACAGTTAAGTACTGTCTTATCTTTACAGAATTCACCAGCGATGCGGCGGTTATCACGTTGGTCAAAATAAAAACCAGTTTTATGGCCTTGTTTAATATCAACAAGAATTTTAACGCCATTTTCTTCGATAATGCTTAAGCCACCTTCAAGCACACCTTTGATTTCACCTTGTGTCTTGGCAAGTCCTTCTTTTTTACGGACGTCAACATCTGAGCGATCATAAATAGTATGTTGTGGAAAGACCGCTTCCAATGCAGCAATGATTAGGTGACGGTTATATTCAGCCCCAGCACTGAGTAGTTGACATACAAGTGTATTGTCATAATGGTCAACGGTAACTCCTGGCAAGTAGTCAGACTCAGCAGCAATTAGACGAAATCCGGTCAACCCTTGTTCTTTGATTAGAGCCTGACGTGATAAAAAGGCTTGTTCAACACGTGCTGTAAAAAACGCTTGATCAATATTTTGTTGTTGATCGAAGCTCCAAATACGAACCCTAATTTGTGACTGTGGTGAGTATGCCCCTCTCGCTAACCAGTTTCCGTTATGATCAAGTATGTCGACTGTTTCCCCTAGCTCAGGTTTACCTGAAACTTTTTTAATCGCCATGGAAAAAATCCAAGGGTGACGTCGATTAAGTGCTTTTTCACGACCGGGCTTAAGAATAATTGAAGGGTGCATAAGAGGTTTCTCTAATCGAAAAATAGTGGCGCGATTCTACGGGGAAGGTGATCGATAGGCAACATAAATCGTGGTTATATAAACGTTAGTACGTCGAGTTGTGGACTGGCACAGGTAAAATAAGTTGCAATTGTTAATGAGAAAAATTAGCGTGACATTAAAGTGAAGTTTTTAGGGTGAGATCATGAAATGTTTAATACCCAGCAGAGCTGGAGATAACTTGGTTGTTGCTGAACAGCCTGCTGTAATCAAGAAAGTCAATGACGTGTTAATAGACGTTAAAGCAAGTGGTGTTAACCGAGCTGATTTATTGCAACTTGCTGGTAAATACCCACCGCCGGTAGGTGAAAGTGATGTTATTGGGCTAGAGGTCGCTGGGGTAGTGAGGAGTGCGCCGAAGAATTCAAAGTTTGAAGTGGGACAGGCTGTGATGGCGTTATTATCTGGAGGGGGCTACGCCGAACAAGTGGTTGTGCCAGAAGTGTGTGTTATGCCAATACCACAGGGATTAAGCTTTGTTGAAGCCGCAGCCATTCCAGAGGCTTTTTTAACGGCCTATCAAGCACTATTTATGATTGCGAAGTTAAATGAGCGGATAGCGCAGGGGCACGTAAGGGTATTAATACACGCTGGTGCAAGTGGTGTTGGCTCTGCTGCAATACAGCTTGCTAAAGCAGTTGGTGCTGAGGTTTTTACCACCGTCAGTAGTGATGATAAAGCGCAATTTACACTGTCACTGGGTGCAGATCATTGTATCAATTATCAGCAGAGTTGCTTCGAAACGGAAATAGTACAGCGCACAAAAACATCAGGTGTCGATGTTATCGTTGATTTCATCGGGGCAAAGTACCTAACCAGAAACATCAATGTAGTAGCTATTGATGGGACTATTGTCAATCTTGCTATGTTGGGTGGCCGGTATGGTGAGCGTTTAGATTTTGCAAAATTACTGTCAAAAAGGGTGACACTGACATCATCCACACTCAGAAACCGCTCGTTAGTGTATAAACAACAACTTGTGAGTGAGTTTGAGAAACAATTCAGTGAGTGCTTTAAGGTTGGACGGCTTAAACCTGTTATCGATACAAGCTACCGTTATGATGAAGTAAGTGTAGCTTTTGAACGGATTGCAATGAATCAAACCAAAGGTAAATTAATTCTTCGAGATTTCACATAATTGAGAATGAATATTATTTAAGCGTGGTGTGCTGCCTTTATAGGTAAAAACTACTAAAAAATGTGATTAAATGCATGATCATCGACCAATTATCAATAGCCTAGCCTAGCTATTGATGTTGTCATGACGTAGAATTATCGCCTTTCAAAAACAATTTAATATCTTGGTGATTAGTCACCAATGAAAACCATTTACTGGGATAGCTTAATGCAGCAACTAGAACCAATTGTTAAGCAAGCGGAAGCTGAGATTAATGACGCGAACGATCTAAATACATTAGATCAAGTTCGTGTTACTTACTTAGGTAAGAAAGGGAAAATGACTGACTTGTTGAAGTCACTTGGTCAATTATCAAATGAAGAGCGTCCGAAAGCGGGCCAATTGATCAACAAAGCAAAGCAACAAATTCAGAAATTACTCGTTGAAAAAGGCGATACATTACGTACGCAAGCTCTTAACGCAAAACTTGCTGAAGAGTCTATCGATGTCAGTTTACCTGGTCGTCGTATTGCAAGTGGCAATATTCATCCGGTAAATCGAACCATTGAACGTATAGAAACATTTTTTGGAGAATTAGGCTTTAGTGTTAAGGCTGGTCCAGAAGTTGAAGATGATTTTCATAACTTTGATGCTTTAAATATTCCTGCGCACCATCCTGCGCGCGCTGATCACGACACATTCTATTTTGACCCTAAAACAGTACTGAGAACACAAACGTCAGGTGTTCAAATTCGTACCATGGAAGTTGAGAAGCCACCGTTGCGCATAATCTCTCCGGGTCGTGTTTATCGAAATGATTATGATCAAACACATACGCCAATGTTTCATCAAGTTGAAGGCTTAATGGTTGATAAAAATGTAAGCTTTACTCAATTAAAGGGTATTTTACATGACTTCTTACAAAACTTCTTTGAAGAAGATTTAGAGATTCGTTTCCGCCCATCATACTTTCCATTTACTGAACCGTCAGCGGAAGTTGATGTGAAAGGGAAAAACGGTTGGTTAGAAGTGTTAGGTTGTGGCATGGTCCACCCTAATGTTCTTCGCTCTGTGGGTATTGATCCTGAAGAGTACACCGGTTTTGCTTTTGGTATGGGTGTTGAACGCTTAACGATGTTACGTTATGGCGTTGATGATTTACGTTCATTCTTCGAGAATGACGCACGTTTCCTAAAACAGTTTAAGTAAGGTTCTATTAGCATGAAATTTAGCGAATCATGGTTACGTGAATGGGTTAACCCAAATGTAACGAGTGACGAATTGTCAGCACAACTCACAATGGCTGGTTTAGAAGTTGATGACGTAACTCCTGTTGCAGCGTCTTTTACAAATGTTGTTGTTGGTGAAGTTGTCGAGTGTGGACAACATCCTGATGCTGATAAATTGCAAGTGACCAAAATTAATGTTGGTGACGACGAATTAGTTGATATTGTTTGTGGGGCGAAAAACTGCCGCCAAGGCTTAAAAGTAGCTGTGGCAAAAGTCGGTGCAGTGTTACCCGGTGATTTCAAGATTAAAAAAGCAAAATTACGTGGTCAACCTTCATTCGGCATGTTGTGTTCGTTTAGCGAATTAGGCATGGCTGATGATAGTGATGGTATTTTAGAGCTACCTAGCGATGCGCCAATCGGCACATGTGTGCGTGAATACTTATCATTAGATGATGTCACTATTGATGTTGACTTAACCGCTAACCGTGCTGACTGCCTTGGTATTAAAGGTCTAGCACGTGAGGTTGCGGTATTAAACCGTACCGAAATCACGCCGGTATCTATTTCTCCAGCGCAGGTTTCAATTGATGATACTGTTGAGATTAAATTAACAGCGAATGAAGCTTGCCCGCGTTACTTAGGCCGTGTGATTAAGGGCATTAACCTTAATGCAGTTTCTCCACTTTGGCTAACAGAGAAACTTCGTCGTAGTGGTATTCGTTCTATCGATCCTGTTGTTGATGTAACCAACTATGTTCTATTAGAACTGGGTCATCCAATGCATGCATTCGATTTAGCTAAAATCGATGGCGCAATTGATGTTCGCCTTGCAAATACTGATGAAACATTAACGTTACTAGACGGTAACGAAGCAAAGCTTAATCAAGATACACTTGTCATTGCTGATAACAATAAAGCACTTGCGATTGCTGGTATTTTCGGTGGTCAGGACAGTGGTGTTACTGAGCAAACGCAAGATATCTTCTTAGAAAGTGCATTCTTTGCACCATTAGCGATTGCAGGACAAGCACGTAAATACGGTCTACACACAGATGCATCGCATCGTTATGAGCGTGGTGTTGATTTTGAACTGCAGTCGGATGCAATGGAACGTGCAACAAATCTTTTATTAGAAATTGTTGGTGGACAGGCGGGGCCTGTTGTTGAAGCGGTATCTCAAGAAGCTTTACCTAAAGTTGTTGATATTGAGTTACGTCGTTCGCGTATCGCTCGCATTATTGGAATCACTATCGCTGATGAAGAAATCAGTGAGATCCTGACTCGCTTAGGAATCGATGTAACTGTGACTGAGCAAGGTTGGGTTTGTCGTTCACCGTCATACCGCTTTGATATCAATATCGAGTCAGACTTAGTTGAAGAAGTTGCTCGAGTGTATGGCTATAACAACATTCCTAATGTGTCGCCAACAGCTACGCTAAGCATGAGCGCACATAATGAAAAGCAATTGCCAGTACGTAAGTTGCGAGATGTATTAGTTGCTCGTGGTTTTAACGAAGCAATTACTTATAGTTTTGTTGACCCTAAGAAGCAGCAGCTTCTGTTTCCTGAGTTAGACGCAAAAGTCTTGCCGCACCCAATTTCGGCAGATATGTCAGTGATGCGTGTTAGCTTATGGACAGGTTTGTTACAGGCGGTAAGTAATAACCAAAAACGCCAACAAGGTCGTGTTCGTCTATTTGAAACGGGTTTACGTTTTTACCCTAATAGTGAAAGTGAACATGGCATTTCACAAGACCCTATGATTTCTGGTGTGATTGCTGGTGGTATCAGTGATGAGCATTGGGATATCGAAAACCGTTCAGTCGATTTCTTCGACTTGAAAGGGGATTTAGAAGCATTAATGGAATTATCTGCCGACATTGGAAAGTTTGAGTTTAGAAAAGCAAACTTATCGGCACTTCATCCGGGTCAGTCTGCAGAAATATTTGTTAATGATGAGTCAGTTGGCTTTATTGGTGCGATTCACCCACAGCATGAGAAGGCTTTGGGCTTAAATGGACGCACAATCGTTTTCGAAATTACTCAGGCTGCTCTGTTGCAACGGAAATTACCTGAAGCCGTTGCCCAGTCTAAGTTTCCAGCTAATCGACGTGACATCGCATTAGTAGTAAAAGATGACGTTAACGCAAAAGATGTGATAAAAAGCATTCAAAATGTTGGCGAAAATCAGTTAGTTGGAATAAACTTATTTGATGTATATCGTGGTCAAGGTATCGAAGAAGGTTATAAGAGTTTAGCAATCGCATTAACATTGCAAGATTCAACTCGTACCTTGGAAGAAAAAGAGATCGCATTGGTGGTTGAGAAAGCTGTACAAGCTGCTAATGATTCATTTGGTGCAACATTAAGAGACTAGTTTATGGCCCTAACTAAAGCCGAGATGGCAGAACATCTATTTGAAAAACTGGATTTTAGTAAAAAAGAAGCCAAGGATATGGTTGAACTCTTCTTTGAAGAGCTTCGTGGCTGTTTAGAGAATGGTGAGCAAATCAAACTCTCTGGATTTGGTAATTTTGATCTGCGTGATAAATCTGAACGTCCAGGTCGAAATCCAAAAACGGGAGAAGATATTCCTATTTCAGCTCGCCGTGTGGTGACCTTCAGAGCAGGACAAAAGCTCAAAGCTCGTGTAGAGCAATTAGAAGCTAAGAAATAGTAAAAAGCCAGCGTAACAGCTGGCTTTTTTGTTATGACAGCATTGTCATTTCTACTATGGCAACTATTTGTGCGCATTGTATAAGTGCTCCTCTACGTATTTGATTCGTAGACTCGACTTATTATACGTTTGTGCGAGAGGTTGGCGTGTTACTCATGGGTATATATTCGAACGATTTATACGTCTTGATTAATTCTCTTGCCCAGGTTTCTCGGTAGTGATGGAGATGCGTTAGCTTCAGTTTGGCTTAAAAGCAATGGTGATAACTCCATTAATAATGTGATCGTTTTTCACAGTTTAAACATATGATAGCGTCGATATTTCTTATCTATATAGAACAACTCTATTGGATAAAAAATACCTTAGCGACATGGATGTTGATACTTAGGTTCACTTGGAACGTAAAACCTGTGTTCTCATCTGTTTATTCGAGTTATAAACTTTGTTGATTATTTAATGGGATTGATATTTTAACTTATGTGACTTAACTAGAGACATAACTGATTAAAGTGACAGCCCTAAAGAGATTTAATCCGTTTAGGGCTGCTATCAATTGTTGCTTGTGATTGAAAAGTGTACTAATAATGAATTGAGACTAGCACTAGCTATTAGTCTTTCTTCTTGCGTTTCATTGGAATGTGGCCGACTTCGACTGCATTGACGAATGACTTATCTAGTTTTTTAGCTGGTTTGTCTTTCTTTAGCGCTTTTTTGTAAGTTGGCTTGTTATTTTTACGGTAATCAACTTTCTTAGCCACTTTTGGTTGCTTTGGCTTAATACCTTTGAATTTTGCTTGTAGTCCTTCAATAGTAGTGAAGTTGAAGTTAGTTTTTAACAGTAGTTGAATCCGTTCAAGACTTTGCCAGTCTTTCTTACTTACCAGCGATATTGCGACGCCGTTATTACCAGCCCGTCCGGTACGCCCTATACGATGGATAAAGTCTTCTGGATGTTTTGGAAGGTCAAAGTTAACAACATGACTAACGTGTTTTATGTCAAGACCACGGGCAGCAATATCGGTAGCAACAAGTACTTTACTGATAGTGCGTTTAAAGTCATCCATAGCTTTATTACGTGCTGACTGCGGCATGTCACCATGTAAGGCTGCGGCGTTAACATCTTGACTTATTAACCATTGCGCTAGACGATCACTGTCATGTTTAGTCGCAGTGAAAATTAACATTTGCTCAAATGGCTGCTCACAGATAGCTTTTAGCAATGCTTCTTTATGATCCAAGTGATCGGCAAGGTACATTTTCTGCGTTATATTCTTGTGTTTGTCAGTGCTGTGACCGATTTCGATTCGTTTGGCGTCTTGTAACACTTCAACACTTAGGTTTTTTATTTCTTTATCATCAATGGTCGCTGAAAACAGCATTGTTTGCCGTTTGCGATGATCAGCTTGCTTATTGATATGACGTAATGCTGTGGCAAATCCTAGGTCGAGCATACGGTCTGCCTCATCTAACACCAACACTTCAAGAGCATTTAAAGCAATATGGCGATGCTCTAGATGATCTGCAATGCGGCCAGGTGTTGCAATGATAATATCAGGCTCTTTGCGAAGAACTTTTGCTTGATCATTAAAAGACTCACCACCAACAATTAAGGTTGCGTTAAGGCGAGTACCCGCAGCAAGCTTTTTAAAGTCTTGGAATACCTGAGCAGCTAGTTCGCGTGTTGGTGCCAATATAAGAGCACGAGGGTCACGTTTACTAAATGCTTTTTGACGTAGTAATCGCTGCATAATAGGCAATAAAAACGCTATTGTTTTACCTGAGCCTGTTTGTGATGAGGCAAGGATATCTTTTCCGCTCATCGCTACAGGGATCGCCTCTGATTGAATAGGTGTTGCTTGGTCAAAACCTAAATGCTCAAGAGAGGAGGTGAGTCGTTTATCTAAGCCAAATGAAGAGAATGACAATGGAGTTCCTACGCAGTATTTACAATAAAAGCGCATTATAAATTTTGTTGCAGTGAAACACCATTACTTTAAATGAAACAAGTTACTTTTTGCGAGATGACACGATAAGAATGGAGAACCTGAGATCAGGGACAGCAGACTTATGAATAGTCACTAATCTCATCGTTTAATTCAAACCTTAAAATCACCTAAGATAATTAGCATCGAAATGATCCTTTGTATGGGGTTTTAATAAATTTGACCATAAAGGATTCTGTCACAGAGTATTCTAATTTTTAGCCGATTATTGTTAATATGTAGACGGTTATTCAATAATCTAAACTCCGTCAAATAACACTACTTTCAACTCTCTAATTATTACTTATTATCCTTTGATCTTGATTGCCAATGTTCGCTTTTTGTGACACTTATTTTTGGTGGTTTCTGTTATGGATTTTGCTCTTAAGTTGGACTAAAAAAAAGCATGTTTTTCTATTAATGTCCTGATGTAAAAAGCGCCATAATATTGACTCGGTAGTTTAAGGTTTATGAGCTTTCTCTACAATGATATAGCAGAAGAACAATCACAAATCCCGTGTTCGTAGAAGGTAATAACAATTTATTTTCACACTGTAGAAACAGAAAAGAGCAAGGGGGAGCTTCATTGTTAGTTCTGATACGTACTACATCTTAAGCTTACTTGTTTAAGTTTGACCGTTTTAAATGGTTGTATTAATTTGTTGTTTTTCTCTTGGCCTGTGTTGTCTAAATTTGAAAAAATAGAGATTGATGACAATTTTGTTCATTATTTTTTCATTTTTGCACTCTTTAGGGTTTGTAGATGGGTTTTTACCGTTCTGGGTGCTTAAGTGTTATTATATGGCTTTTAAGTGTTCTTTGGGTGTGCTACATTTGTGCTTTAATTTGTTGGGTGGTGGTTTTTTGAATCTTAAATTGCGTATTTCAGCAGCTGAGCTGGCAAAGTGTTCCCTTGAGGTCACAAGAGTAAATGATAGTCAGATTAGTGGCTTTCATGCGAGGTTTGGGAAAACTAATTCTGATGGTTACCGTTTGATTAGTTATTACTTCTATTATCGGCTTGGCGGTCGAAACGGCCGCCAAGTTAATTATTTTATTGGTAACAGTTCAACAATGGACGTCGGTACTGCTAGACGTATTGCCATGCAAATCGAACCTCTTGTCAAACAAGGTAAAGACATTGTACAAATGAAATTTGAGGCTGAAAAACAGACTGTCAAACTTAAGACGTTTTGGCGTTTTAAGGGGGCTGATTTCATCATGAAAAAGTACAAAAATTCTCAAGATGCAAAACGTAATTTTGAGGTAGATATTTTACCTAAAATTGGTAGTGTTGAATTAAGTAAAATCAGCCAACGATTGGTCGAGGTTAGGGTGCTCAAGCCGTTAGTTTCAGCCGGTAAAAAAAGCCAAGCGAAAGTCATTTTGAGTCAGTTAAAAGCTTTGTTAAGTTTTGCTGTTGATCAACAATATCTAACACACCAACCGATCAAGAAAGTGGATCCTTCTTTTTTTGGGTCGACTGATTTATCTAATAGTGATCTCAATAGTCGAGAACCTCGTGATGGTGACGCAATTCTCAGTGGTGCTCAATTAAAAGGTATATATTTTCGAGCAAGTAAAGCGACTAGACGTTCAGCTTTTTTATTCACACTGCGCTTACAAATTTTAACTGGGCAAAGTTTATCAACAATCTGCCAGAGCTATCGACAGGATATAAAAGCAAACCGGTGGCTATTGAGAGGAAGTGATGGCAAGTTAACGGGTAAATCTATTCCAGTAACCGGGCCACTAAAGGCGTTACTAAAAGAAGTTGTGACTGAGTTTACTAATCGAGAAAGTTTGTACCTTTTCCCTGGCAAAGGGGCTAGGGCAAAACAAGATAGAAACATGGACTCTAGGGCACTAGCCAAAGCCCAGCAACGCTTTATCTTTGATGTCCATCAGGAAAGGGTTTCAATGACACAGTTACTTAGCGATATCAAACATGCGATGATCACGTTAAAAATAAACCCACTAGTGATAGCTTATTTGTTTCATGATAATCTCAGTGGATATTTAGCCATTGAATCAGACTGCCCGAGTATAGCTGTTGGTTTAGAACAATGGTATGGTGGGTGATCTATTAATAGATATCGTAAACAATTAGTTAATTTTAAAGAAGAGTACAATGAAACAAGAAATCATTGAACAAATGAAGGTAGAACCAACCATTGACGTTGCGTTCGAGGTGAACCGTCGTATCGCATTTATTCAAGAAACGTTGAACAACAGTGGCGCTAAGTCTTTAGTGCTTGGGATAAGTGGTGGCATCGACTCAACGTTGACAGGTCGTTTAGCTCAATTAGCCGTCGAACAACTCAATCAAATTACCCCAAACCAGCCTTATACGTTTTATGCCGTGCGTTTACCTTATGGGACTCAGCGTGATGAAGACGAAGCGCAATTAGCCTTAGATTTCATTCAACCTTCAAATTCATTAACTATCAATGTAAAAGCTGCCGCAGACTCATTAGATTTAGAGACAATAGGGAATCAAATCACTGTTGCTGATGGTGTTAATCAAGATTTTGTTAAAGGAAACCTTAAAGCTAGGATGAGAATGTCTGCACAATATCACGTTGCAGGATTAACTGGTGGCTTAGTGATAGGGACAGATCATTCAGCTGAAAATATTACAGGCTTTTACACTAAGTTTGGTGATGGTGCATGTGACCTTGCCCCTTTATTTGGTTTAAATAAACGGCAAGTACGTGCATTAGCAACGTACTTAAAAGCCCCAGATGCCCTAGTGCATAAAGCGCCTACAGCGGATCTAGAATGTGATAAGCCGCAGCTGACTGACGAAGACGCATTAGGTATGACCTACGATGAGATTGATGATTTCTTAGAAGGCAAAGATGTCCATGCTGACGTTGAAGCGCGCTTGATTGCAATCTACAAACGGACAGCACATAAGCGACAGCCAATCCCGACAATTTACGACTAATTATAAGCTTATTACTTAATTGTATTTATAGCTTTTAATCGTCGTTTATCGCTTGAACTTCTCAAGGCGTTCGCTGTATTATTAATCAATAATATGGCGCGCCTGAAAACTTTCTTAATCGGTTTCATATCAGTAACGATCTATGCAAACTACAGGCGCAACCTATATCAACAATTAAAGGCTGTAATGGATATGGTACCCCAAATAAAAATAATAATAGCGGATGACCACCCTTTGTTCAGTCAAGCACTGTCAATGATGCTTGAAACAAATATCAATGAGGCGCAGGTATCAGAAGTTGACACTATTTCTGCTTTAGAAGCTTTGTTAGCACAGCAACAGGCTGATTTGCTATTACTTGATCTGGATATCCCAGGTGGTCAGGGCTTTAATACCTTGATGAACATTAGACAGCTTTACCCGCAATTAGGCGTGGTTATTGTGTCTGGAATCGAAGACAGTGATTCAATCAATCAAGCCATGAGTCAAGGGGCTTGCGGTTACATACCTAAATCTACACCTGTGCCAGAAATGGTTCTTGCGATTAATGAGGTATTAGCCGGCAATGTCTGGCTACCGGGCGAATCACATAACCATAACGTTGAACAGTCAACTGAGGCTGATGAGCGTATTACCTCGTTGACCCCACAGCAGCATAAAATCTTATTGATGTTTGCCGATGGTTTGCTTAATAAACAAATTGCCTACGAGCTTGGCTTATCTGAGTCGACGATTAAAAGCCACGCAAGCACCATCTTTCTCAAACTGGGTGTTAAAAACCGCACGCAAGCTGTCATCATGTTAAATGAATTACAACTTGCTAATGCTGTGTTACCAAACGGTGCTCGTATCTAAAGACTGACTTGGTAAAGTTAGTTTTTAATTTTATTTAATAGCCAAACGTTCTTTCTTTCGAGCTGCGGGCTTTGGTAATCATCGTTCCCGGCTAAGGTAATTATCTTTTAAGGTCTGTGCTAATAATGCACTCATTAATGAGCGAAGTGCTAGTGGTTTAATAATCTTTGCCAAAAACGCTATATTATGTCGTTTAGCATTTATTTTAACAAATTCATCGTTGGTTGCTGTGATCAAAATCGCTGGAAGTGGGTACGACCGTTGACTTCGTAACTGCTGAGTTAAGCCAATCCCATTGAACACAGCCTCTTGTTTATCGTCACGTGGTTTGACTAGCGTTTGGTCATCTATTTCATCTGTTAACTCATAATCTATTAGTAGGATATCTATCTGATCTTTGTGCTGTGAAAACAGGGTTAAGGCTTGTTCTGGTGTAGATGCACTAAAAACGTTACATTGCCACCCTGTAAGTAAGGCGGTCATCGCTGCCAGTACTTGTGGCTCATTATCCACACACAGTACGCCTACTTCCTTGAGAGAGATCCGCTGATTAGGGAAAAGCTTAGCGGATATAACTGGTTTTTGAGCTGTCGGGACGGTGATTTCGAATGTGCTGCCATGTCCTTGGGCTGAGCGTAAACCTAGTGGGTGGCCTAAGAGCTTAGCTAGACTTTGCGCAATGTTTAAACCTAAGCCAAGTCCTTTCGGTCCAATCGTAGATTGATTACCAGACAATTGTGTAAATTGATTAAACACCTTTTGTTGCATTGATTGAGGGATGCCGGGACCCGTATCAATCACTTGAATTGTCACTGAATCACCTCGTCGACGGCAACCCAGTACGACCTGTCCTTGCCTACTGTAACGAAACGCATTACTTAAAAAGTTTTGAATCACTCGAGAAAGCAGGGTTAGGTCACTTTTAATGTATAACCTTGAATGATGGTAACGAAACTTTACTTTATACTCGCCTGCCATAGCATTGAATTCTGCCACCAGCTTGTCAAAGAGTTCATTGATGCTAAATACTCGTATATCAGGCGTGATATTGCCACTCTCAATACGTGCCATCTCGTTAAGATCTTGTAATAGGGTATTCGCTATTTCTAATGAAGTGTTAATCTGATCCATTTGTTCACGTTCTTGAGCATTCACACGAGGACTTAAGCTCAGCGCTGAAGAGAATAATCGTGCGGCAGAGAGTGGTTGTAATAGGTCGTGACTACAGGCTCTTAAGTATTGGCTCTTTTTGAGATGGGCTTGTTCTGCACGCTGCTGCGCTTGTGCCAGCTCTAAGTTGGCAAGTTCAAGCTCTTGGTTAGCTTTTTCTAATTCACTTGTTCGCTTTTCAACTCGGTTTTCTAAGTCATCATTTTCTTCTTTTAAATATGCTTCTGTTTGACGGTAAACGGTAATATCACTAAAGATCATAACAAAGCCACCACCAGGGATAGGATTGCCCTCAATATGTATTACCTTGCCATTCTTAAGTTGACGCTCTGAACTATGTCGACTTCCTTGTTTTATATAGGTTAGGCGCTTTTGTACCTGATGTTCAATATCTAACACGTTATGCTGTTGTGTTAGGTTAAAGCGTATTAGTTCTGAGATCGGTGCCCCGATATAAATTAAGTGTTTTGGGAAGTTAAAGATATCAAGGTATTTGTCATTCCAAGCCACTAAAGTGAGTTCGCTATCGATTACTGAGATGCCTTCGCTGGCATTTTCAATTGCGCGCTGTAATACCGTGCGATTAAATTCGAGTTGTTGGGTAGAGTTCTTTTCAACAAGGTCGGCGACCTGATCAAAAGCAATATCACGACCGCCTAATGCAAACGAGGTTACAAGCTTTGCTGAGGCAGCGCCCATAATACTGGCTAGCGTTTGCTCAGTATGAAGGATTAGCGCTTGATTATAATCTTTGGGTTTGTCTGCTTCGGTGGTAGCAATAAAGCTTGTAAAACAGGCTTTTGCCTTCTGATCACCGATAAAGCGCGCGACAAGACATTCAAGCTCTCTAATTTCTATGTTCGGCTGTTTTGTGAATTGCCACAGTGGTTTGTCGGTTGATTGGTTAAAATATTTACTTTGCATCTGTTCACGAATGCTTTGCCGCGTCGATACCGAAACGCTATACAGCACTGTGATGTTGGCTGCTAAGGCAATTAACGTTATTGTGGTTGTCGCAGGCCAGTTAGTGTTTAGTAATGGGTGTGTATACAGACCTAATTGAGGCATTAAATTAAACAGCACCCAGATAGAAAACCCTGTACTAATTGCTGTTAATACACCCACTAATGTTGCTCTGCGCCAAAAGAAAGCAGCTAACAAACTCGGTCCTATCTGTGCTATTGCTCCAAAGGCGACCTCACCTAATGACGCGAGTGTATCAGCAGGGGAGAGAATTAACATTGCATAACTTAACGCAATGACAACAACAACGAGCAGTTTGCGGGTTAATAGCAACTGAGCTTTAAATCGATCGTAATACTGCTGTTTTTGCTTAGTCAGTTTAAACAGTAGTGGGAAAGCAATTTCATTACTTAACATCGTGCTTAATGCAATAGTTGAAACAATAACCATTGAGCTAGCAGCAGAGATTGCGCCGATAAACGCAAACAATGACAGCCATATTTCACCATCATAGGCGGGTAAAAATAAAACGTACGCAGCCGATTGTAAGGACTCCCCATAATTTAGCTTTCCCGCTAAGCCGATTGGTGCGGCGAACAGTGCAAAAATTAATATGTAAGCGGGGAGTAGCCAACGGGCCCAACTACTGTGTTTTTTGTCTTTAATTTCAACAAACATCACTTGGAATTGGCGTGGCAAACACAAAAAAGCCGACATCACAATAATTAGTAACCCAACCATTGCCACAAAATTACCGGGCTCAAACTGCTTAGAGATGGCTTGTTGCTCAATAGCTAAGTTAATGATTTCGATGGGGGAATCATAAACGACAAAACTAACAAAGAGTCCCACCATTAAAAAAGCTGTTAATTTAATTAATGACTCAAATGCTATGGCTATCATAACACCTGGGTGCCGTTCGGTGACATTGATGGTGCGGATACCAAAGATCATGGTAAAGATGGCAAGGATGACACTAATAATTAATCCAAGCTTCCACTCACTTAGGTTTTGCTCCTGTTGCAATATAGTGAATGAGTAAATGATGGCTTTAAGTTGGAGTGTTATATAAGGCAAGGTACCAATCAAGGCGACGATTGTTACTAACACAGCTAGGTTTCGTGCTTTTCCAAAACGAGCAGAAAGGAGATCTGCAATAGAAGTGATTTTAAGCGCTAAACTCGTTTTTATGATTCGTTGTATTAGCGGCCAAGCAAAAATAAATAATAAGATCGGACCTAAATAAACGGATAAGTAGGTAAAAGAGTTGTTGGCAGCCTGTGCTGATGTGCCTAAAAAACCCCACGAAGTACAATATACCCCCAAAGATAGGGCATAAATGATGGTGTGTTGTCTTTCAGCGAGTTGATGTCGGTATTTGCCACCTAGGTGAGCAATCAGAAATAACAGGCCGATATAACCGAGGCTAACATTGATTAGTAACCAGTTTGAAAACATACACTTCCTAGACAACTACCACATACGGTAAAACTTACCATAAAAGACCTCATCAATATAAAAACTATCGACGAAAGAAAGTACTAGTCCTTAAGGACTAAATGTAAAGCACTAATTTAAAAGCGTTAGTTGTTTAGTGTTAAGCACCGAGTGCTAGCCCGTAATTCCAATTGTTGATTTTAACGCGAGGGGTAGGATTAATAAAAAACAACAAGACAACCAAGGAAGTATGAATGATTAAATTAGCTAAGAATAATTATGCAAAAATGTTAGTTGCTACCACTTTACTCGGTGCAAGTAGCGTGGCATCAGCAGGCTATGAAATAAAGATATCAGACGAGGACACAATTTCGTTTGGTGGTTATATCAAAATCGATGGTCGCTATGTTGACGGTGATGTTGCCTACCGTGACTTTTGGATTGGTACGGGCGCTGTACTCGATGAGAGCGCGTCTCAGTTTAGAATTAATGCCAATGAAACCCGCTTTAATACTAAATACGTTCATGGCGATTTGATGGGTTATATCGAACTGGACTTTCTTGGTGGTGGCGGCAATCAGATTGTTTCTAACTCAGCCAACCCACGCTTACGCCATGCTTTTATCAAATATAAAGGAATTACAGCGGGGCAGACGTGGTCGACATTCATGAATACTAGTGCGATCCCCGAATCGGCGGACTTTGCTGGTGCGACAACAGGCTTAGTCTTTATTAGGCAAGGTCAATTGCGATACACCACAGGAAACTTTCAATTCTCTGTAGAAAACCCTGAATCGTGGGGCGGCGATCCAAGTAATGACAATGTACCAGATGTCGTTGCTCGTTATAACGCTAAAGGCGATTGGGGAAGTGTTTCTGTTTCTGGTTTAGCGCGAAGCCTAACCACTGTATCAGGTGAAAACAAAAGTACTTTTGGAGCATCGATCGCAGGTCGCATTCAGTCTATTGGTAAAGATGATTTCAGATTCCAGATTCATCAAGGTGAGCTCGGTCGTTATGTCGGTGTGGCAGCGGCTAAAGACTTAGTCGATGAAAAAGTCGAAGATGTTACTTCTTATTTAGCAGCCTATCGTCATTTTTGGGATGAAAACCTTCGCTCAACGGTACTCTACGGAAAAATAGACGCAGATGTCTCAGGTGCTGAGCGTTCTCAGTGGAGCGTTAACCTCTTCAATAACATTACTAAACAATTAGCTGTGGGTTTTGAAGTCGGAAACTTCTCGATGGATGAGCAAAACGCTGATTCAAATTACGCGCAGATTTCTTTGCAATATACCCTGTAAGAAGCGAATTGCGATTCATCGTTCATTTCTTTTGTTTATTTCTGATAGTGAAGAACCTCACTGTCGACAGTGATAATTATTAGGCGGTTGGTATGTCAAAACCAATACTAAAAGTAGAACACATCTCGCTGGCCTTTGGTGGCGTTAAAGCGCTCACCGATGTTAGCTTTGAAGTTGAGCAAGGCGCTGTTTTTTCAATTATCGGCCCGAACGGGGCCGGCAAGACATCGATGCTCAATTGCATTTCGGGTCGCTATCAACCTAACAGTGGCTCAATAAGTTTTAATAACAAAGATGTTACTCATTTGAAACCCAATGACCGTGCAGATCTTGGCATGGGCCGGACATTCCAGAACTTAGCGTTATTTGGTCATATGAGTGTATTAGAGAACATCATGGTTGGACGTCACCATATGTTAAAGAACAACTGGTTGACGGGGCCACTCTACTGGGCAAGTAAAGCCCAACAAGAAGAACTCGAGCATCGCCGTGAGGTTGAAGAAGTCATAGATTTTCTAGAAATCTCTCATATTCGCAAATCAGTGGCCGGAACGCTGTCTTATGGGCTGCGTAAGCGCGTTGAACTCGCCCGTGCCATGGCGTTAAAGCCAAAATTAATCTTGCTTGATGAGCCAATGGCGGGAATGAACCTTGAGGAAAAGGAAGACATGGCCCGTTATATTCTCGATCTAAATCAGGAGTTTGGCATCACCATAGTGATGATTGAGCATGACATGGGGGTGGTGATGGATATTTCAGATCAAGTGATGGTCCTTGATTTTGGTAAAAAACTAATTTGTGGTTTACCTGATGATGTTATGGCTGACCCTTATGTTAAACGGGCTTACTTAGGGATTGAGGACGAGAATGAGCAGTTAGAGGAGATCAGTTAATGAGTGATCAATTAAATACTTTTGATATGGGGGAACTAGATACGTTTCCCAAAATATTGCGTCACAATGCGCAACATTTTCCGCAAGATATTGCTATGCGGGAGAAAGAATTCGGTATTTGGAATGAGTTTACTTGGCTCGACTATCACAACCGAGTTAAGTGGATTACGTTAGCGCTACTTGATATGGATATTAACCCAGAGGATGCTGTGGCGCTAATCGGTGATAATCGTCCCGAGTGGGTGTGGGGTGAAGTTGCAGCTCATGCAATGCGTTGCTATTCGTTAGGTATTTATCAAGACTCAATGCACGATGAAGTCGTTTATCTACTTGATAGTAGTGGCGCGACTGTAGTCATTGCTGAAGATGAAGAACAGTGTGATAAGTTGCTTGAACTAGGCGACAAAATCCCAAAGGTTAAGCACATTGTTTATTGTGACAAACGCGGTATGCGTAAATATGACGATAAACGTTTAATCAGTGTTGAAACGATTTATGAGCGTGGCCAGCGAATAGATAAAACGCATGCTAAGCGCTACGATGAGCTGGTGGACGCGACATCTGCAAACGACATTTCGATATATTGCACCACGTCGGGTACGACGTCTAAACCCAAAATTGCGCTGCTCAATGGTGGCAATTTTGTTCAACACTGTAGTTCGTATTTACGTGCCGATCCCCGCCAGCCTGGTGATAACTATGTATCAGTACTCCCTCTGCCATGGATTATGGAGCAAGTGTATGCGGTAGGTCAGGCATTGATTGCCAGGCAAGTGGTCAATTTTGTCGAAGAACAAGAAACGTTGATGTCTGACCTTCGTGAAATAGGCCCTCACTTTGTTCTTTTAGCACCTCGGGTTTGGGAAGGGATCCTAGCCGATGTGCAAGCAAGAATGATGGACTCAACCCCCCTTAAACGTCGCTTATATGACTTTGCGATGGCGCGAGCTGATCGTTACCGTGAACAAGGTAAAACTTCGCGTTTAGCGGAATGGTTATTAATGAAGGCATTACGCGACCGTCTTGGGTTTTCATTCCTAAAGTCTGCCGCAACGGGTGGTGCTGCCATGGGGCCTGATACCTTTAAGTTCTTTCAAACTATTGGAGTACCGCTACGTCAGCTTTATGGCCAAACAGAAATGTGCGGTGCCTACACTATTCACAAAGAGGACGATGTTGATTATGACAGTGTTGGTGTATGTTTCGACAGTGCAGAGATTAAAGTCATTAACCCTGATAAAGAAGGGTTAGGGGAAGTCATCGCTAAAACCGTGGGGATGTTTACAGGTTACCTTAACAATCAAACTGCTTACGATGAAGATGTTAAAGATGGGTGGATGCATACCGGTGATGCAGGTTACTTTAAACCGTCAGGTCATTTAGTTGTTATCGATAGAATTAAAGACTTGGCTCGCACTAGTAACGATGTTCAATACTCACCGCAATACATTGAGAACAAGCTAAAATTCTCATCCTTTATCGGCGAAGCAGTGATTCTGGGTAAAGATAAACCTTATCTATCCGCGTTGATATGTATCCGCTTTAGTATTTTATCAAAATGGGCAGAACAGCAAGGTCTTGCTTTTACTAATTATACCAATCTTTCATCACTTCCTGAGGTCTATCAAAAACTCAGTGAAGAAGTTGCTCGCGTCAATGAAACTCTCCCACCTGCGCAGAAGATCCATAAATTCGTTTTGCTTTATAAAGAGCTAGATGCTGACGATGGAGAGCTAACTCGTACCCGTAAAGTTCGCCGAGGGGTGGTGGCCGAGAAGTATGGTGACATTATTGAATCTGTTTATGATGACGCGCAAGCTGTTGATATTGATACAATGATTGTATTCCAAGACGGCACTAAAACACGGATTCAAACTAAGCTCAATGTTGAAACATTAATTACACCAAGCATTGAGTCGACTAGCCCTAGTTTAGAGAGGAAAGTGTCATGAATTTTGAATTATTAATGCAGCTCATTGTGAACGGGATCATTGTTGGTTTGCTTTACGGCGTGGTCGGGATGTGCTTTGTGCTGGTGTATAAATCAACACAAATTGTCAACTTTGCCCAAGGGGAGTTTCTACTCGTCGGTGCGTGGGTCTGTTGGGCGTTTCTAACTTACTTTCAACTGCCATTCTTTATGGGTTTTATTCTCACCATGGTGTTTATGGCTCTGTTTGGCGTATTACTACAGATGGTGGTACTCAGGCCAATGATTGGTGAGCCGATTATCTCGGTAATTATGATCACCATTGGCCTATCTATTTTCTTCCAATCACTAATGAAGTGGATATTTGGCGTGTCACCACAGAGTTATCCCAAGGTATTTGAAAGTGAAAGTGTACAAATTCTAGGTCTTAACATAGAAATGGCTTATTTGATGAGTACGGTAATTTCATTAGCGATTATGGTGGCGTTCTTCCTGTTCTTTAAGTACTCGAAGTATGGTTTGGCGATGCGAGCGACCGCATTTAATCAGCAGATTGCACAAAGTTTGGGTATTTCAGTGAAACAGGTCTTTGCGATGAGCTGGGGTATTGCTGCGACGTTATCAGCAACAGCTGGTGTAGTTATCGGCTTGGTTAATGGTGTATCAAACTCATTATCAACGATGGGCGTTAAGGTATTCCCTGCTGTTATTTTAGGCGGGTTAGATTCTGTTGTGGGTGCCATTGTTGGTGGTTTAACGATTGGGGTGCTCGAGAACGTGGCTGAATTCTTCGATAGTCAATATCTCCATGTCGGCAATATGTATGACATTGCGCCATTTTATGTCCTGTTGATTATCTTATGGTTCAAACCCTACGGCTTATTTGGCACTAAAGATATCGAACGTATTTAGTGATATTACGATACACAGTACAAAGTCATGTTAGCAGGTGATGTTCATAGGGGATACCTGCTACTCAACCTAATTTCAGGAGTTTTTATGTCGAGTTTAATGATGCGACCGTGCGGAGATTTCCGTACCAGCTATAAACAAGATGATACGATTTATGAGACTAACACTATTCGATTAGTCGCGATTGCCGCTATCACACTACTTTGTGCAGCGCCAATGGTATTAGATGCTTACTATTTAACGCTGTTCATCCAAGTGTCATATTTGGGGATTGCTGCGCTAGGGTTAAATATCTTAGTCGGTTATACCGGTCAAATATCACTGGGTCATGGTGCCTTTTTTGGAGTGGGTGCGTTTACATCTGCCTGGCTGAATACCTCGTTTGGTATTCCTGTTTGGTTATGTATTCCCATGGCCGGTTTTATCACTATGGCAGTGGGGATGCTATTTGGCCTGCCGGCGTCTCGGATTAAAGGGCTATACCTTGCTATCGCCACCTTAGCTGCACAATTCATTCTTGAAGATTTCTTTGCTCGGGCGGAGTGGTTTTCTGGTGGCTCAGCCGGAGCCTCTGCAGAACCTATTTCACTAATGGGTATTGTCTTTGATACAGATGAAAGTTTCTTCTATATCGCGTTGTTTGCTCTAGTGTTTATGTACATCTGGGGGTGTAACTTAATGCGTTCTCGTGAAGGTCGTGCGTTTGTCGCTGTGCGTGACCATTACCTATCAGCAGAAATAATGGGGATTAAACTGAATAAATACCGTTTGCTCTCATTTGGTGTGTCTTCATTTTATGCAGGTATTGGTGGTGCGCTTTATGCTCATTACTTAGGTTATGTTTCGGCGGAAGGGTTCACTATCTTCATGTCTATACAGTTCTTAGCGATGATTATTATCGGTGGCTTAGGTTCTGTTAAAGGCACCTTAATGGGCGTTGTTTTTATGGTGTTCTTACCAGAGGTACTCGAAGGTGGGGTAGGCATGATGAAAATGACTGATTGGGGCAACATACCGATGGTCGTGGATGGCCTTGCTTACATCAAAGAGATGGCCATTGGCTTGGTAATTATCCTGTTCTTAATTTTCGAGCCAGAAGGTATGGCCCATCGCTGGGCACAAATTAAAAACTATTGGAAATTTTATCCATTTTCATATTAATCACAAATCAAGTCACAAACAGTAATAACTAAACAATAATAATCAGTACAAAAAAGGAAATAACAATGCAAAAGAAAGTATTAGTAACTTCTATTTTAAGCTGTCTTACAGTGGGCGTAGCAAGCCAAGCACAAGCAAAAGATTCCGTGTTTGTCGGTCACCTTGCTGATATGTCTGGGCCAACGGCGTTTGTGGGAAAAAATTACGCTGATGGTGTGAGAGATTCCCTGGCTTATATCAATAAAAATGGTGGTATAAAAGGTACTGCTTTGGAATATGAAACAATCGATTACGCTTATAAAGTACCTCAAGCGATTGCATCATATAAAAAATGGCATTCACGCAAAAAGATGGTAGCGATGCAAGGGTGGGGAACGGCTGACACGGAAGCGCTGATCTCTTTTGTGGCCAAAGATAAGACACCGGTATTCTCAGCATCTTATTCGGGACATTTAACCGATCCGCAAGGTAAGAATCCGCATACGAAGAAACCTGCGCCTTATAACTTTTTTTATGGTGCGTCTTATTCTGATGCATGTCGCGGTTTAGTTCAGTGGGCAGCAGCTGACTGGAAGAAGAAAGGCAACCAAGGGCAACCTAAATTTACTCACATTGGTGCTAATCACCCCTTTCCAAATGCGCCTAAGGCTGCTTGTGCCGAATATGCTCAGGAGCTCGGATTTAAAGTAATGCCGTCTGTGGTTATTTCTATGAAACCTGGAGACTTCAAAGCGCAGTGTTTAAGCCTGAAAAGTTCTGGTTCTAATTATGGTTATATTGGTAATTTAGGGGGGTCGGTGTTGTCGTTAGTCAAGTCCTGTAACACTGTCGGTACCAATATTCAATTCATGTCGAACATTTGGGGAGGCGATAAGAAGATCTTTCAAGCGGGTGGCGAAGGTATCAAGAATTATGTCTTTCCAACAATGACACCGTTTTGGACCGACACGTCACCTGGCATGGCCTTGATTAAGGAGATCTCTAAGATGTCAGATCCTAAAGGACAGAAAGAACGTGTCCATCATTATATGCGAGGGGTATGTTCAACCTACTTCATGAAAGAGGCCATGGAGTGGGCAAAAGAAAACGGAGGGATCACAGGGGAAAATATCAAAAAAGGCATGTACGCTCGTGATAACTGGGTGCCAAAAGGCCTAGAAGGTGTCTGTCTTGCAGCCAATTGGAAAGCTGATGACCATCGTGGTATTAACCAAGTGAATATTTATCAAGGTAACTACAATGGCGGTGATATTGCCATTGAAAAGGTATCTCAAGTTACATTAGACCGTCGCGTTGATTGGTTAGGTTATTAATCATTTCATTGGGGTAAGTCCCTTACCCCAGCTATTTATATTGGAGTATCTATGTCACAACCAGCAATTAATATTCAACCAGCCAACCCAATCCTTACAGTTAACAATATTGAAGTTGTATATGATGAGGTTATTCAAGTTTTACGTGGTGTCAGCCTTGCCGTTCCGGAGGGGGATGTGGTGACATTACTTGGTCCAAATGGAGCGGGAAAATCAACAACGTTAAAGGCCATTTCTGGCTTATTGAAAAGTGAAGATGGGGAGGTTACTAAAGGTGATATTACGTTCATGGGAGAGCGTATAGATAATAAGAATGCGGAGGATGTCGTTCGAAGTGGGGTGTTCCAAGTTATGGAAGGTAGACGAATCATTGAAGATATGACTGCGATTGAGAACCTTAAATTAGGCGCTTACACACGAAATGACTCTCAAATCAATCAAGATATCGAAATGGTATTTAATTATTTCCCAAGATTAAAAGAACGTACAGGCTTAGCTGGGTATCTTTCTGGCGGTGAACAACAAATGTTGGCAATTGGCCGTGCGTTAATGGCGAGACCTAAAATGATCTGTCTTGATGAGCCGTCCATGGGGCTCTCACCGTTACTTGTTAAAGAAGTGTTTAGCATCATTGGCCAGATTAATCGTGAGCAAGGAATTACGATGCTGCTGGTGGAACAAAATGCTAACTATGCACTTAAAGCGGCGAATTATGGTTACATTATGGAGTCTGGAAAAATTGTGCTTGATGGCACGCAAGATGAATTACTCAATAATGAAGACGTTAAAGAGTTTTATCTAGGTGGCGGTAATGAAGAGCGTAAAAGCTTTAAGAACTTAAAATCATATAAACGTCGTAAGCGCTGGCTATAATACGCTGTGCCCTTAAATGGTTTCTATTATCACAGAGACCGCCTTTACTGATACAAAAAAAGAGCAACCTTCTATGAATAAGCTACAAAGCTTTGAGCAACCATTTCAGCCAGCAGCTGTGCGAGAACAAACATTGTTGGCGAAACTCCCCGATTTTATTAACTTTTGTCAGATTGAATCAGCTTATTATCGCAATCATTTACAGTCTGTTAAGGCCTCGAGTGTGACGACTCTAGAACAATTAGCGACAATCCCTGTCACACGAAAGTCAGACTTGATTAGACTGCAAAAAGAGTGTCCACCATTTGGTGATATTAATGCTGAAAGTGGTCGCGTATCAAGGGTGTTCCGCTCACCGGGACCCATATTTGAATTAGAATCAACCAGTGATGACTGGTGGCGTATGGGAAATGCCTTTGCAGCGGCTAATTTTACGTCAAATGATCTAGTGCTTAATTGTTTATCCTATCATATGACACCGGGCGGTTTTATTATGGATTCTGGTGCTCGCGCCTGTGGCGCACGGGTGATACCAGCAGGCCCAGGTCAAACAGAGCAGCAGCTTGAAATTATCGAAATGCTTAGACCGACAGCTTATAGTGGTACACCATCATTTTTAAATATTATTTTAAATAAAGCAGATGAGCAAGGCCGCGATGTCACTTCCATCAATAAAGCATTAGTCACTGGTGAAGCATTACCTGAAACCTTACAACAGGAGTTTTTGCATCGTGGCATTCTGGTCAAACAGGCTTATGCTAGTGCAGATATCGGATTGATCGCTTATGAGAGTGAACGTAATGAAGGGCTGGTGGTTGCTGAAGACATTATTGTCGAAATCGTTCGTCCTGGAAGTGGTGCTCCTGTAGCGAATGGTGAGATTGGAGAGGTTGTGGTCACGAGTTTCAACAGAGACTATCCGTTAATCCGTTTCGCTACTGGTGATTTGTCAGCGTTTGTATCACAAACTACTTCGTGTGGACGCACCAATAAACGGTTAAAAGGTTGGTTAGGGCGTGCTGATCAAACGGCGAAAGTGAAGGGAATGTTCGTTCATCCAGAACAAATAGAGTCTATTCGTGATAAATATGAGACATTGTTTAAACTGCGACTGAACATTACACAGCATAATAATAATGACGTTATGTCATTGCAATGCGAGGTAGACTTCACCGTACTGAGTGTTGATGAACAGCAAACGTTGAGCGTTGCTTTAGCTGAGACGCTTAGAGCAGTCACCAATCTATCGGGGACCGTTGAGTTGGTCACTCAAGGTAGCTTAGCCAATGACGGGAAGGTGATAGATGACCTACGTTCAGGGTTATTACCATAGCTAAATGATGCACTTGATGAAAAGTTGTCTTTGAGTTGACCCCTTGGTACAAAAAAACCGCTAACGAAAATTAGCGGCTTTTTATTTGCTAAATGTAGAATTATTTAACTTTTAAAATCTTACAAGTATTTGTACCACCGACAGTTTCCATACGGTCACCACAGGTGAATAGTACTAAGTCACCTTCACTCACATGGCCTTGAATCTTTAATTCAGCAAGAGCAGACATAGTTAAGCTATCTGAGTCTACTTGAGTCGAATCAAATTTTACTGAGTATACGCCGCGGTATAGTGCAGCAGCAGCTAATGTTGCGTGATGACGTGATAAACAGTAAATAGGTAGGTGTGAACTTATACGCGACATCAACTGCGGTGTTGCACCTGACTCACTTAATGCGACGATAGCTTTAATTCCTGTCATGTGATTCGCGGCGTACATTGTCGATAATGCGATAGTTTCTTCAACAGAGTTAAACTCTTCTTGCATACGGTGACGTGACTTAACGATAGAAGGGTGGCTTTCTGCACCCAAACAAACATTTGCCATAGCTTGTACTGTTTCAATTGGGTAGTCACCAGCGGCCGTTTCAGCAGATAACATCACGGCATCAGTACCATCGAGTACGGCATTGGCAACGTCCATTACTTCGGCTCGAGTTGGCATTGGGCTTGTTATCATTGATTCCATCATCTGTGTTGCAGTAATAACAACACGATTAAGAGTACGAGTACGTCCTATAATGTTCTTTTGAACGGCAACCAGTTCAGCATCACCTATTTCAACACCTAAATCACCACGTGCAACCATAACTGCATCGGATGCAAGGATAACATCGTCTAGCGCTTCATCCGTAGCAACAACTTCGGCACGTTCAACTTTTGCTACCAGTTTGGTTTTTAAACCGGCCTTTTCAGCAAGATTACGCGCATAACGCATCTCATCGCCATTACGTGGGAATGAAACCGCTAAGTATTCAACCCCTATTTCAGCGGCAGTAATGATGTCTTCTTTATCTTTGTCTGTTAATGCGTCAGCCGTTAAACCACCACCTTGTTTGTTGATTCCTTTGTTATTTGACAATGGACCGCCGATAACGACTTCAGTGATCACTTTACTGCCATCAATAGATGTAACACGTAATTGAACACGACCGTCATCAAGTAACAACATGTCACCTGGTTCAACATCATTTGGTAATTCAGAGTAATCAAGACCTACTTGGTTTTGATCACCACTGTCTTTATCAAGGGCAGCATCAAGTGTAAATACATCGCCAATGGCTAATTGAATTTTTGCCTCTTTAAAGCGCGCAACACGAATTTTAGGGCCTTGTAAGTCACCTAAGATACCGACGTAAGTGTTTAGTTTCTTGGCCGCTGCACGAACCATTTCTGCACGAGCGATATGATCTTGAGCGCTGCCGTGAGAAAAGTTTAAGCGGACTACATTAGCACCAGCTTGGATCAATTGCTCTAATACCTCAGGAGTATCAGTTGATGGACCTAATGTAGTTAAAATCTTCGTTCTTCTAAAAGTTGACATAGTTTTTTCCAGCTTGTTTACGCTTGTTAGTTTTAGGTTGGAAGGGGAATACACAACCTAGTGAAAATCTGACTATTAGTTCTAAATGTAAACTAATTTTCCAATAACTTGTTAAACCGAGACTCTTTAATACCTTGCTTAACTTTCTGTAAGTTGTCTCTAAACTTACTTCCACGACGCAATGTAAAGCCCGTGGCCAATACATCGATGATAACGAGTTGCCCAATCCGAGATGCCATTGGCATGTATAAGTCAGTATCTTCTGGAACTTCCGAAGAAATAACTAAATTACACTCATTGGCCAGGGGGGAGTCTGTCGCGGTAATACCAATCACTGTCGCATCATTCTCTTTAGCCATTATCGCTAATTCTACTAATGACTTTGTACGCCCTGTATGTGAAATTAAGATGACAACATCACCATCGGATGAATTAATACAGCTCATGCGTTGCATTAAGCCATCTTGAAAACTTTGCACCGGCACATTAAAGCGGAAAAACTTATTGAGGGCATCTTGTGCTACAGCGGCTGATGCTCCGAGACCAAAAAAGGAAATCTTTTTCGCTTGCGTTAAAATATCGACAGCTTTGTTAATAGAAACGGTATCAACCATCTGTCGACTTCGGTCGAGGCTGGCTAATGTGGCTTCATAAATCTTATTGGTATAATCTTCGACACTATCGCTTTCTTCAACGTGGCGATTTACATAAGGCGTCCCATTAGCCAAACTTTGTGCAAGATGTAGTTTGAAATCAGGAAAGCCTTTTGTGTCCATTCTTCGGCAAAAACGGTTAACAGTCGGTTCGCTCACATCAGCTAACTTAGCTAAGGTTGCAATACTAGAGTGTATAGCAGACTTCGGAGAGGCTAAAATTGCATCAGCCACTTTGCGCTCAGACCGACTCAACTTATTTAAACTGACGGTAATTTGCTCTAATACGTTCATAAAAAAAATTGCCTGTAAATTATTTACAGGCAATATGACATACTTTAGGCGTACTTTGCAATTAAATTACTTTAATATTGTAATTTTATTACAGCAACTTTAAATTTAGTTACTGCCACTTTGTGGAGGAGCAACAAAGTCTAGGTCATAGATTGATTCGTAGGTGTGTTCCGCT
Organism: Alteromonadales bacterium alter-6D02; assembly: GCA_002835545.1. Classification (GTDB taxonomy): domain Bacteria; phylum Pseudomonadota; class Gammaproteobacteria; order Enterobacterales; family Psychrobiaceae; genus Psychrobium. The sequence continues at coordinate 62,171 of PIZK01000023.1, read as the reverse complement.
ATTTCGTTAAGCTTATCTGTATCTATTGTTAAATCTGACAGTTTTCTCTTCAGTGAAGTATATTCATTTGGGCTAAGCCCAGCTAGGGCCGATATCTGCGTCCAAATATAAGCGAGTTCGTATTTTTCTGTTTGGTAAAAATGGGTAGCCAAACTAGCGAATAGGCTAGGATCAAGTGTTTCTAAATCGTCTTCTGTTAAGTATTTTAACGCCTTGTATTGCGCTTTAATTGCTTTCTTTTTATCGTGTTTTGTGTAATAGCTGGCAATCATCAACTGCAATTCTGTTGTTCTGAGCTTATTACGACGATCAAGTGATATTAATCTTTTAATCTTTGATTTATCACCAGTTTCAGCCCAATGGTAATACAAGAATTGTGGTAGGTTGCTATCGGAAGTCTGTCGCTCAATCTTTTCAATTTCTTCAAGTGTTTTTAAGAAAGTAGCAGGTTTAACCGCTGTCCTATCTTTGATCTGACGTCGTTTGATATTTGCCGCAATTTCAATACATTGGCTAAAGCTTTTCCAATCCTTAAGGCTTTGATACAAGTGTCGGTCACTGACACTACCTTCAACCTCTTTAGCTCGATTTCTAATGACTAAAGCGCGTTCGTTTTTACACCAACCTTCTGTTTTTATATCATTACAAATTTGTGGCTTGTCCTCACAGATGGCGTAAATAGTTTCCCCGCCAAAGTCACAGCCGCTCAAAATTAAAACGGCACAAAGAGGTAAAATGTTGCTTGCACGTGTACTCAAATTTCATTCCTGATTAAAAAATTACACTACGTCAAAAGCGTGATTTTAGTAGCATTTTTGTGGCTGCTGCTATAGAATGTCGCCGAAAATTAGTAGCGAGATCAGTAGCGATTTTATCATTGCTGGCCCGGTACTTAGCCATTTGTTGTATAGACAATGAAATGTTACATCGTTTATTACATGGGTGTGGTTTAACACTAATGTGTTAACTACAGACCACGGTATAAATGTTACTCTACCGTAAAACGGATTCGCTTTTCAAATTTAGCCTAATTAAGGAAGCTTAAATGAACCAAGATAAGTATTTAGACAGCTGGCAAGAACGTCAAGAACTTGCTGAAGCAATGCAACCATTGCTAGGTAAACTTTTTCGTCAACAAGGCGTTGAGATCACAGTTTATGGCCGTCCGCTACTAACAGCTACTACCATTGATATTATTAAAGCGCACCGTAATGTTCGTCAGCACATTGGTGAAAAGCTTCGTTTACGCGAAACTTTCCCTCTGTTAAAAGCGATTTCTGAAATGGAAATTGCTCACGGACGAATCGACTTAGGTAAGCTAGCGATTAAATATGCAGCTCAAAACGGTACGAACTACTCGTTAGTTGAAGAGTTCTTAAAAGAAGAGCTACAAGAGATTCACGCAGCTGAAGAGCAAGGTGAACCACGTGATGTAGTCCTTTACGGTTTCGGTCGTATCGGTCGCTTATTAGCTCGTTTATTAATTGAACGTAGTGGTAAAGCTAACTTCATGCGTTTACGCGCGATTGTTGTTCGTGGTAAAGGTGGCGATTTAGAAAAACGTGCAAGTTTACTACGTCGTGATTCTATTCATGGTCCATTTAATGGTTCAATTGAAGTGGATGAGTCAAATAACGCATTAATCGCTAATGGTAACTACATTCAAGTAATTTATGCAGACTCTCCAGACCAAGTTGATTACACTAAATATGGTATCAACAACGCATTAATCGTTGATAATACAGGTATCTGGTCAGATTCTGATGGTTTATCACAGCATCTTAAATCAGTCGGTAGCTCAAAAGTTTTATTAACAGCACCAGCTAAAGGTGAAATTGATAACATCGTTTACGGTGTAAATGAAGAAATGATTGGTGACGCACGCATCGTTAGTGCCGCAAGCTGTACTACCAACGCTATCACGCCAGTACTTAAAGCGGTTAATGATAAGTTTGGTATCACCAACGGCCATATTGAAACTGTTCACTCATACACTAATGACCAGAACTTAATTGATAACTACCATAAGTCTCCACGTCGTGGTCGTAGTGCACCATTAAACATGGTAATTACGTCGACTGGTGCAGCGAAAGCGGTATCAAAAGCACTTCCTGAATTAGCTGGAAAATTAACTGGTAATGCGATTCGTGTTCCTACGCCAAACGTTTCAATGGCGATTATGAACTTAAACCTTAAGCAAGGTACGACAACTGAAGAGTTAAACACTTACTTACGCGATATGGCATTGCATTCAGAGTTGCAAGATCAAATTGACTTTACAACGTCTAGCGAAATCGTTTCTACTGATTTAGTGGGTTCTCGTTACGCTGGTGTTGTTGATTCTAAAGCGACAATTACTAGTGATAACAGTTGTGTTCTTTATGTTTGGTACGATAATGAGTTCGGTTACAGCTGTCAGGTTGTTCGTGTAATGCGCAACATGCTTGGTTTAGATTACCCAACGTTACCTCGTGGTGAATAATTAATTGTCTATAAGATGAATAATTCGATAAAAAGCTCGGCACATGCCGAGCTTTTTTGTTTTCAATATCAATAAAATGTAGTGCATTTTAGTCGTTTTATTTAATATTTTTAATCAATTAGTTTATCTGCCTAAAGTCTAACCACTATCCACTGTACATCCGCTGTTGGTTCTGTATTATCGTTTGATATTAAAAATTCTAATTATTCAACAGGGGATAGATTATGCGTATTATCTTACTAGGCGCACCAGGCGCTGGTAAAGGAACCCAAGCTCAATTTTTAATGGATACTTTTGGTATCCCTCAAATCTCTACGGGCGATATGCTACGTGCTGCCGTGAAAGCTGAAACTCCACTAGGTTTAGAAGCAAAAAAAGTAATGGACGCAGGCCAGTTAGTTTCTGATGAGCTGATCATTGGGTTAGTTAAGGAACGTGTTGCTCAAGATGATTGCGAAAAAGGCTTTCTTTTAGATGGTTTCCCTCGCACAATCCCACAAGCTGATGCAATGAAAGAAAATGGTATTGTCGTTGACCACGTTGTAGAAATTGACGTTCCTGACGAAGATATCGTTAAGCGTATGAGCGGTCGTCGCGTACATGCTGGCTCTGGCCGTGTTTATCACGTTGTTTACAACCCACCTAAAGTTGAAAACAAAGATGACGTAACGGGTGATGACTTATCTATCCGTCCTGACGATGAAGAGTCTACTGTTCGTAAGCGTTTAGGTATCTATCATGACCAAACTAAACCTCTTGTTGAATACTACACAAAAGCAAGTGAGCAAGGTCTAAATAAATATCACAAACTTGATGGTACTAAAGAAGTTGCAACTGTAAGCGCTGAAATTAACACGCTTCTTGCATAAAGTTTACTCCACTCGAAAAGTTTTCTGACTTTTTCGAGCTAAACATCTAAAAACGCAGAATTTCTTCTGCGTTTTTTTATTCTTTGTTGATAGTTTTTTAGCCAAATTAACCTAAAAAAATGTCAATTGAGTGCAACCTGTCACATTTATTTGCTTGCAGTGCACAGCTGCTTCAAACATTGCGTTAAAATATCGCCCTTGAGCTACATCCCTTCCTTGGATGAGCGATACATAAATAGGCAAACGCATGAAATTTCCTGGTCAACGAAAAATTAAGCATTATTTTCCGGTGAGCACACGTAAAACACCTACGGATTTGGCGAAAAAACAAAAAATTGAAAGCCATATCTGTGGTATTGACCAGACATTAGTCGATATTGAAGCCCCTGTTGACGATGCTTTTTTAACAGCGTTTGATCTGATAAAAGGAACGTCTTGCCTTGTCGACGATCAGCAAGCTGAAGCAATTTATCATCGACTATTAGAAAGCGATGCTATCAGTCATGAATTTGCTGGCGGTACCATTGGTAATACACTTCATAATTTTTCCGTGTTATCAGATGACCGTAGTGTGTTGTTTGGTGTCATTAGTGACCCAATACGTGCAAAAGGTTACGCTTACAAATATTTATGCAATACGTCATCAAAAGTTGATTTGGACCTCCTACAGCCTGTCTCAGGCCCTATCGGTAGGTGTTTTACGTTGATCAGTGAAGATGGCGAACGAACGTTTGCATTTAATCGTGGCATGGCGAATGCGCTAACTCGTGACAATATTGATCACAATGTTATCGCTAAATCTTCTGCGTTGGTAATAAGCTCTTATTTAATGCGGGTAGGGGATGGCGATACTATCGATGATGCAACGATGCAAGCAGTTGCCTATGCTAATGAGCATTCGATACCTGTTGTTTTAAGTTTAGGTACAAAGCAAATTATTGCTCAGGACCCTCAATGGTGGTTAGATTTTATAAAATCAAATGTTACTGTTTTAGCAATGAATGAAGAAGAAGCAGAAACATTGACTGGTGAGTCTGATCCATTGTTAGCTAGCCAACAAGCGCTAAATGTAGCTGACTTAGTATTACTAACCGCAGGGCCCGATGGTTTATATTTATCTGGTTATACAGATTGTGAGCTAAAACGGACCACGACTAACCCATTAAAAACGGCAAGTCTTAGTGACTTTAACCAGTTTGAGTTTAGCCGAGCCATGCGTTTTGAAGATTGCCGTAAACCCATTATGGTTTTCTCCCACATTGAGCCCTATATGGGCGGTCCAGCAAAGATAAAGAATACTAATGGTGCTGGTGATGGCGCATTATCGGCATTGTTACATGATATGGCCGCAAACCACTATCACAGACAACATTTTCCTAACTCAAGTAAGCACTTAACGCCAGCATTAACTTACTCGTCGTTTGCACAGGTATGTAAATATTCAAATCGGGTTAGTTTTGAAATGCTTAATCAGCACTCCCCACGATTGTCTAAAGGCTTACCTGAAAAAGAAGATTCGCTTGAAGAAGCTTACTGGGAACAATAATACCCATTCCACTAGTTATCGGACTGCTTTTCGCGGTCTAAACGAATAATAGCAGCGTTATTTATTGTCTATGTAGAATAACTACATAGACAATAAATGCCTTAAGCGACAGGATGTCGGTCCTTAGGTTCTGTTTGAAAGTAGAAGCTGTACTGATCCGTTTAATCGAGTCACCACGTTAGGCGCTTCATTAGCAAAAAAGCCGCTTTAAAGCGGCTTTTTTGTAGCGTTCTAAAACGACTATTTAGTAACTGTCATTATGAACCGCAGCTATTGCTCGTCCTGATGGTTCATTCATGTTTTGGAAACTTTCGTCCCAGGCTAGTGCTTCGGGTGTAGAGCAGGCAACAGATTTCCCGCCAGGAACACATTTAGCAGCAGTTTCATTAGGGAAGTGACCTTCAAAGATACTACGGAATAAGTAACCTTCTTTGCTATCAGGTGTGTTATGTGGAAATTTAAATGCGGCATTCTCAAGTTGTAAGTCGGATACTTGAGTATCTGCATACGCTTTTAATTCATCAATCCATGAGTAGCCTACACCGTCAGAGAATTGCTCTTTTTGACGCCAAGCAACAGACTCCGGTAACATATCAGCAAAGGCTTCTCTTAAAATATGCTTTTCAATACGATCTTTTGTAATGAGTTTTGCATCAGGGTTTTGCGTCATAGCTGCATCAATAAACTCTTTGTCTAAAAATGGAACACGCGCTTCAACGCCCCATGCCGACATTGCTTTATTAGCACGAGCACAATCAAACATATGTAATTTGTTTAACTTACGCACTGTTTCTTCGTGAAACTCTTTAGCATTGGGCGCTTTGTGGAAATATAAGTACCCGCCGAGTAACTCATCTGAACCTTCCCCTGATAATACCATCTTAATTCCCATTGCTTTAATCTTACGTGCCATTAAATACATCGGGGTTGACGCACGAATGGTTGTTACATCGTATGTTTCTAGATGATAGATCACGTCTTTAATCGCATCTAACCCTTCACGGATAGTGAAATGTACAGGGTGATGAACAGTCCCTAAATGATCGGCAACTTTTTGTGCAGCAATAAGATCGGGTGATCCTTCTAAACCAACAGCGAAAGAGTGAAGTTGTGGCCACCATGCGTTGGATTGGTCATCATCTTCAACACGACGTTTAGCAAAAACATTGGTAATTGCCGAAATAACAGAACTATCCAATCCACCAGACAACAATACACCATAAGGAACGTCAGACATTAATTGGCGTTTAACCGAGTTTTCTAATGCAACTTTTAACGCGGCAGGGCTTGCGTCGTTGTTCTTTACATTGTTGTAATCAGACCAATCACGGTTGTAGTATTTAACGGGTTTTCCAATTTTACTATCTAAATAATGTCCCGGTGGAAACTCTTCAACGGTTTTACAAACAGGTACTAGTGCTTTCATTTCAGAAGCGACATAAAAGTTACCGTGTTCATCATAGCCCGTATACATTGGGATAATGCCCATGTGGTCACGACCAAGTAAGTAGCGATCTTGAGATTCGTCATAAAGGGCAAAAGCAAACATCCCATTGAGTTGATCTAAAAACTCATTTCCTTGCGCTTCGTAGAGTGCGAGTATAATTTCACAGTCAGATTTTGTTTGAAATTTGAAGTTAGGGTAGTCTTTTGCTAGTTCTTTATGATTGTATATTTCGCCATTGACCGCAAGAATATGATCTTGTTTTACGTTCAGTAATGGTTGTGCGCCATGATCAACGTCTACGATTGATAGACGCTCATGCGCTAAAATGGCACGCTCTGATGCATAGATTCCAGACCAGTCAGGGCCACGATGGCGCATTAACTTTGACATCTCTAATGCTGTTTCGCGTAGCTGTTGAGGGTCTGATTTCAAATCAAAAATAGAAAAAATAGAACACATTGGGTAAAACTCTCCTAAAAAACACGGTGTTTTGATATAGCAAAACGGTACGAGTGATAACTGAGTCATTCGTCAGTTATAATGTTGGCGGCTTTGTGAAGTGTGACCCTGAGTGTTAACACGCTAATCACTGTATACCAGTTGTAACTGGTATTAATTGTTTGTCACTCTTTGGTGAATGATCTGTTAAACAATCTTTTAATATTTTTTATTTAGACAACTTTATAGCTAATGCCTGATTTGTTGTCAACGCTATTTTAAACAGTTACAGTTAGACCATTGGCTATTTTACTTTTATGTGTGGTTTTTATGTACAAATTCAGTCTTTTTGCACTGTTTTTCATGTTTTTTTTATCTAGTTCAGCTCAATCTGTCGCTCAGGAACAATCGGCCGTTTTATCAATCAAGCCAGTTGAAATGGCATGTAAAGAGCTTAGTCAAGAGACACTGGAGGAAATGGGGATAAGTTTGCTAAGTTGGCGCTCAGAACGATTTAATAGTGACGGTAGCTTTAATATTGAAGGCTATTGGCGAACAAAACAGGGCAACTATATTGTGGAATGTGAGTTACCATTTGGTCAGTCTATCGACCTTATTTCATATAAGTTAATAAGAGAGAATGTGGCTGAACATTAAAAAGAGGGTAAGAAAAAGCCCCGAAATACGGGGCTCTTTACAAAATGTAGCAACGGTTAGTCAACCGCATGTCCAGATGGTGATAAAATGAGACCATCGAGTTTAGCTTGGTGGGACTGTCCGTTGGTTACCATCGCTAAGCGCGATTGACAGAACCAGTTTACTACTAATGGATATATTCGGTGCTCTTGTTCATGAACACGCATGGCGAGATCATCACTAGTGTCTTCAGGGAATACAGGTACTTTTGCTTGTAAAATAACTGGACCACCATCCAGTTCTTCAGTTACAAAATGCACACTGACGCCATGTTCACTGTCACCTGCATCAATAGCCCGTTGATGTGTATTTAACCCTTGATACTTTGGTAACAATGAAGGGTGAATGTTTAACATTCTCCCTTGATAATGTGTCACAAAAGCGGGTGTTAAAATACGCATAAAGCCAGCAAGAACGACTAAATCTGGTTGATATTGGTCAATGACTTTAATTAATTCTAGGTCATAGTCTTCGCGGCTATCAAATTTCTTATGGTCAAGTACGCTACTGGCAATATTGCTATTACTTGCACGCTCTAATCCATAAACATCAGGTCGGTTCGATACGACACCAGCAACTTCGCCAGAGATAGTGTTATTTTCACAAGCGTCAATGATCGCTTGTAGATTACTACCATTGCCAGAAATTAATACTACAATCTTCTTGCTCATGTTTTGCCTTAACTGCAATTGGTTTAAGAGATACTTACTTGCTCTTCGTCGCCTTGACGTTCTGCAATGTTACCAATGTGCCAAGCGTTTTCACCTAGCTCTTTAAACTGTGCAAGTGCACCGGCTAAATCTGCTTGTGGTACAACTAAAATCATACCTACGCCACAGTTGAACGTACGGTACATTTCATAAGTATCAATGTTGCCATGCTGTTGTAACCAGTTGAAGATTTCAGGCCATTGCCAGCTATTACCATCGATATCTGCTTTTAATGTCTCAGGTAAAACGCGTGGGATATTTTCCCAAAAACCACCACCAGTAATATGAGATAACGCATGTACGTTATGCTTAGCAATCACTTCAAGACAGTTTTTAACATAAATACGAGTAGGTTCTAATAAGTGATCGGCAATCGATTTGTCACCTAAAAGTTGCTCAGGATCTTGATTGCTTACTTCTAAAACTTTACGAATTAAAGAAAAGCCATTTGAGTGTGGGCCTGAAGATGCTAGGGCGATTAATGCATCACCTGAAGCAACTTTAGTTCCATCGATAACATCTTCTTTTTCGACAACGCCAACACAAAAGCCTGCCATGTCGTAATCATCGCCGTGATACATACCTGGCATTTCAGCAGTCTCACCACCAATTAGAGCACAACCAGATAATTCACACCCTTTACCAATACCAGAAACCACTTGAGTTGCAACATCAACATCAAGTTTTGCTGTGGCGAAGTAGTCTAAGAAAAATAGAGGCTCAGCACCTTGTACTATTAAGTCGTTAACACACATGCCAACTAAATCGATACCAACACTTTCGTGGCGTTTTAAATCGATCGCTAAACGTAATTTAGTGCCTACACCATCAGTACCAGATACAAGCACAGGGTTCTTGTATTTAGTTGGTAATTGGCACAATGCACCAAAACCACCGATATTACCCATTACTTCAGGACGGTGCGTGCGTTTTACGACACTTTTAATGTTATCTACAAGTGCATTACCTGCATCAATATCAACACCAGCGTCTTTATAACTTAGAGATTTAGAATTGCTCACGAGAACCTTCAATTTAATTACATGAAAAATTTTTGCGTATTTTAGCCTAATGTCGAGTTAGAAAACATCGAAAAGTGAGATTTATTTCACTATTTTTTATCTAATGTGACTGGAAATGTTGATCCATCACTCATTGATTGGTTTTTTATACGTTGTTACTAGCGTAATTTTGATTAAGCAACAGTACATTTTTTTGTATTAGACTAGTTAAGTAATAAGTTATTATAGCTAAGTTATTTAACTCCATAATTGTTTTTTTATTTTAAGGATATGCTAATATTTATGGCCATCTCGATTGTTAATGTAAAGATTACTTCTGTGAAAAAGATTCCCCACTTGATTTATTGCTTTGTTTTATTTATTTGCCTTACTAGTTCGATTCAAGTGATGGCCAAGCAAGTTGACAATTTGTATCGTGCTCAAACTGAGGTAGTCAATCAATCTTCCAAAGTTCGTAATGAAGCCATTAAACGTCTATTCGCAGCTGTACTGATTAAAGTATCTGGGAAAAGTGCGGTAATGGATAATGTTAAAGTAATGGAGGCGGCATCCAATGCACAACGCTTCTTGACAGACTTTAACTACCTTCGCGACGGTTCTCGTTTACTGTTACGTGTTTCGTTCAATGAGACAGTGATCGATGATTTATTAAAGTCAAATGGTGTTTCGATTTGGGGAAGTCAGCGCCCGAGTGTAATGTTGTGGCTGGCTTATGAAAATGAAAACCAACGACGCCAAATAGTTAGTGAATCAGACGCAACAGTATTAGAGCGATTAATAAAAGAACAATCGCAACAACGTGGTTTGCCTTTATTATTACCACTTTGGGATTTAGACGATCAGATGCAGTTATCCACTACCGATATTTGGGCTCTGTTTGGCGACAAAGTTGCACAAGTTAACCAACGCTATGCGTCTAATTACATGATTCTATCTCGTATTGGAGCTCAAGGCTTATTCAAACGTCTCGATTGGGCAATTTATAAAGTAGCAACGAACGGATCTAACCAGTTCGATAGTGGTATGACTCAGAAGATTGTTGGCTCAGGATCAGAAGAGGTTGAGAGTATCGAGCAGGCGATGAGGGTACTTGTAAACCAAAGTACCGATTTTTTCGCATCTCAATATAGCGTAGACACCACTGAGGAGCAGGGCAAACTAGAATTTGTCGTGAATAATATTGAATCCTTGGAACAGTTTGTTGGCGTGACTAACTACCTTAACGCAATAAAAGCTGTTGAATCAGTCAATTTAGTCAGTTCAATTGGCTCACGTTACACTTTCAGTGTTAGGTTTTTAGGTAATAAGCTCTCATTGATTGATGGTATTGCTCTAGAACAAAAGCTGATTGTGCAACCAATGTTTACTAGTGAGCAAAATGTTTACATGTGGCATCGTTAATTGGTTATTTAAGTTTAATAAATCAACATTTAAATGATGTTAGGCTAATCGGTGTTGCTTGCCTATTTATCGCAATGGTAAACTATGTATCGTAATTTCTTATAAAGAGTACCAAGCTTGTCAAACCCTAGGCAACTGTCATTACCGGTGTATTTACCAGATGATGAAACATTTAGCAGTTTTTATCCGGCTAATAACGAAGAGTTATTAGGCACCGTCTCAAAAATATTTGATGATGAAGACTGTCATTTCGTCTATCTGTGGGGGGCACCTAAATCAGGTAAAACTCATTTATTACATGCCTGTTGTGCCCAAGCACAAGCCTTAGGACACAGCACCTTCTATATCCCATTTGAAATGTATGCTTCGATGAGTGATGCAGTTCTAGAAGACTTACATAATCTTCCTCTTATTTGCCTTGATAATATTGATTTGGTCGCAGGGAACCCTCTCTGGGAAGAAGCGCTGTTTGATTTGTATAATCGTGTCAAAGAATCCGGTGGCAAACTTATCGCAAGTGCAACCAATTCTCCTAATCAAAACGGTTTTAAATTACCCGACTTAGTTTCACGTCTTAGCTGGGGCTTGAGCTATCAAGTTCATTCAATGTCTGATCAAGATAAATTGGCCGCGATGCAGCAGCGTGCTGAGTCTAGGGGCTTAGTCTTAGCTGATGATGTTGGCAAGTATTTATTTAACCGGCTAGACCGTGATTTACGAACTTTATTTGACACTCTTGATCGTTTAGATAAAGCTTCAATGCAGGCGCAACGTAAGTTGACGATTCCTTTTATTAAAGAAATCTTAAAACTGTAAACAGTGAGTGCGTTTAACAGGCATTGTAAGTCTGATAATGCCCTCAAAAATAAGGGCATTCAGTTCAGAGGTTGAACATTATTTTTGCTGTTCAGCCTCTTTTTCTTTCTCTTTTCTAATACTTAATCCGAGTTCCTGTCCCCTAAACTTAGCAAAGTAAGAACAACCGACAAACATCATGAATGCTAGAATGAGCTCGATGACGACATAGAGTCGCTCATCGGGACGGTCCCAAATAAGCGTCAGTCCATGTAACATGTAGAGTAAAACGATAAAGTTAGACCAAGCATAGGTATATGGTTGGCGTTTTAAAATTCCCCACATAGGCAATAATAACGGACCAACGGTAAGTAGCAGAGTGGTAAATTTACTCATTTCTGAAGGGACTAATACGACATGCCATAGCGGTAAAAACATGAGTAGGCCAAAGTAGCCTGTCTGCCCCAACACCAAAAAGCGCTTAGTTTTCTCGCGCATTGCTTTCTCGCGCACTACACTTTCTTGCATTAAATAATGTCCAGTACTTGTTCTGGTGGGCGGCCAATGGCGGCTTTATCCCCATTGACAACAATCGGGCGCTCAATAAGCTTTGGGGTTTGTGCCATTGCTTCAATCAATTGTTGAGCCGTTACATCCGTATTTCCTAGGGCTTGTTCTTTATAATCAGCTTCTTTGACACGCATCATTTCTCGGGGGCAATTGACACCAAGTTTTGTAATTAATGCTTCTATTTCAACTACAGATAAGGGTTGTTTAAGATATTCAACAACTGTTGGAGTGATATTATTATCTTGGAGTAATTGTAACGTTTGGCGGCTTTTAGAGCAGCGGGGATTATGATAAATAGTAATAGCAGACATTAGCGTATCCATTGACTGAAAAGGGGTACTATACCATTATTCATATCTTATGAGGACACCTTGCTTAAATTACTTCATATTCTGAGAGGTAAACTTGCAGGCCCAAGGGGGGAACCTGCAAGTTGCGTAAAAACTAGATTTTAAGACTTTTTAGCTCATCGCGCATTTGACGAAATTGTTTTATCCTCGCCTCAATTCTAGCTTGAGTTATCGGCTCATCGACGATGAGGTTGTGTGCTTTATAAAGCTCTTTCAATGCTTTTTCATAATTGCCATACAATGAAATTTGCTCGGCTCGTGCAATTGAGCGTTTGATTGGTTGATTGGCTTTCTGATGAATCTGCTGTAGTAGCCCCCATGCCATGACATTTTGCGGGTTGGTCAGTAGTAAGTCATCGATAACTTCAGCTGCTTTATCAAATTTTTCTAATGATTTTAAAACCGTAGCATAATTTAATGCGATAACTTGGCTATTGGGCATAATGTCATTATAAAAAGCTAGGACCTCTGCTGCTTTTTGTGGCTGACCTAACGCGAGATAAATATCCGAAAGGGTATCAATATAAAACAAGTTAGCATTATCTGAAGCTCGTAGTTTTTTAATAATAGCCAGCGACTGTTCGACTTTGTTTTGTTTTAGGAGTAATAGTGCCTTTCCATATTGTTGTGCAGCCAGAAGAGTCGGGCTTGTTTTAGTATCCATTCGGTTTAATTCATCTTCGATGATTGTTTCATCTTTAGCGGTGAAGCGAACAAGAATTCGAGCCTTGGCAAGGTGAAATGATAAACTTTGTGCGACCCTTACTGGATTGTAGCCTTGTGCACGCACGCGTGTTTCAGAAATACGTTGCTCTGTGACGGGGTGACTCCTCAACATAGGTGGTATTTTTGAAGAGTAACGATATTGTTGTGCCATTTTGCTGAAAAATGAGGAAGCACTATTTGGATTGAAATTTGAGCGAGCCATTAATTCAATACCAATCCGATCGGCTTCACGTTCATTACTACGGGTATAATTAATCGATAATTGTTGAGACATGGCCAGCGAAGCTTGTACACCAGCAATGCCAGCGTCACCAGCACCAGCCATGACCAACGCTAAAGAACCTAACAGTGCGGCCATTGTTGCAGGACTATTTTTTGCTCTTTCTTCTATAGAGCGAGCAAGGTGACGCTGGGTAACGTGTGTAATTTCATGGCTCAGGACAGACGCTAACTCACTTTCATTATCAGCAAGTAATAATAAACCGGTGTGAATCCCAACATTACCACCAAAAAATGCAAACGCATTGATGGCATTATTTTGGACCATGAAAAAATTAAAAGGTGTTTTAACGTCGTTTGCTTGCGAGACTAATTTTAGGCCAATATCGTTGATGTATTCATCAATTAAAGGATCATGAACGATGGGAAGCTTACCTCGCATCATCATCATATAAGCATTGCCTACACGAATCTCTTTCTCAATTGACAATGTGGAAGCTGCAGCAGTTCCTAGCTCAGGTAGCTTATTACTGATGTTGTTATTGATAGGGGCGGCAACCGAAGCTTGAGAGGCGATCGCAGCACCTATAAGTAGGGAGATAAGTGACTTGTTTAACCGTTTCAATTTGTTTCCTTTAAATCACATTGAGCTTTTGTTCTTTACGAGTAATAATGGCATAAATTTATAAAGAGTTCTGCGCATTGATTACTTTAGATTTTACAGCGTTTCGCTGCCCGGTACCTTTAGTTCAAACCAAGTTATATCTAAAGCAGGCTAAGGCACGAGATAGTTTCGAAATCCTATTGTGTGACCCTGGTTCAGTAGTAGATGTTCCCAAGCTTTTAAAAAAATTGGGCCATCAGGTTGTACTTAGTGAAATAACCGATGATAATGTTTCAAAATATCAGGTAATTATAAAAGATTAAAGGAAACATTTATGCTTGAATTGTTGAGTAGTTGGTATAAAAAAAGGTTTTCTGACCCACATGCAGTGACTTTAGTGTTTATTTTAGTCGCGCTGAGCTTTCTGATTTACTTTTTCGCAAATATTTTAATGCCGCTATTGGTGGCCATTGTTGTTGCTTATTTATTGGAACGTCCAGTCGTTGCTTTAACTAAACTAAATATTCCCCGAACCCTTGCGGTAGTGATAACACTGACTGTAACGGCATTGATATGTCTATTACTTTTTTTTGGGGTTCTGCCAAGCGTGTGGCAGCAGGTCATCACACTAACGACTGAATTACCTGACATGCTCGCCAAAGGACAACAGTTCTTAATGGCACTGCCTGACAAGTACCCAGACTATGTTAGTGCTGCGCAAATCCAAGGTGTCACAGACAATATTAAAGCCTACCTGATTAGTCTTGGTGAAGGGATAGTTTCGCAGTCATTCAAATCATTGGTTAACTTAGTTGCTTTGATGATTTATGTTATTTTAGTGCCATTATTAATCTTTTTCTTCTTAAAAGATAAACGTCAGTTGATTGACCATGCCACGCGCTTTATTCCAAACAATCGCCGTTTGGCAGCCCAAGTATGGTCAGAGATGAATGTTCAAATCATCAACTATATTCGTGGCAAAGTCATAGAGATCGTTATTGTCGGTGGTGTTAGTTATATTGCATTTTCAATCCTTGGTTTAGCTTACGCTACATTACTTGCCGTACTTGTGGGACTTTCTGTATTAATTCCTTTCATTGGCGCGGCTATTGTCACTGTGCCAGTTTGCCTTGTTGGGTTATTTCAATGGGGATTTACAGCACCATTTGGATATTTGATGTTGTGTTATGCCATCATTCAAGCTCTTGATGGTAACTTATTGGTGCCACTATTATTTAGTGAAGCTGTCAATCTACATCCTACTTCTATCATTGTGGCAGTGCTATTATTTGGAGGCATGTGGGGGTTCTGGGGAGTGTTTTTTGCTATTCCTTTAGCCACCTTAGTCAAAGCAGTCATCAACGCAATGTCCAAGCATGGACCTCCTGAAGAGAAAATTCTGCCGACAAGTTAAATCGCACTCCCCAGTTATTAAAAAGCCAGCTTTTAAGCTGGCTTTTTACTGCAAGTCTTAACTTAAATCTAGCTAGTAGGTTTAAAGCTATAGCGTCTAATTTGAATGACCATACCAAAGTTGGGATGATCAAAATAATGGACTTCTTTTGATTTGACCTTACGATGCTGCTTCAGTCTATGATTTAATAACCAAGGTACCTGTTCAAGCTCTACGGGAGCATCGACAACTGTCTGCGTTGCCTGTAGGTTGTTAGAGCTTTGCTCTACTCGTTGACGCTTTATGTTAGTATCATTCGCTAGCGTCGTGCCTTGGCTCTTTTTAATCTCGCTATCAATTACCTGTGTTGTCTCTTTTTCAACATTTTTATCAGCAGAAGCTTGGGTTAGTGGTTTAAGTTTTGCCTTATTGGCTTTAGTGACCAGCGAAGTTGATTTCTGTTGTTGATCATTAGCATGAGGAGGCGCTGTTTGCGGTAGCGCTATATTACCAAGATTGAGCTGAGCTAATTTCGCTAATGGTAGCGACTGGCTCAATTGATCCATCATACCTAATGTTAAGACTTCCGGTTTATCAATCGGCTGTGGTTGTGCAATAGGGCGCATAATTTGACCCGGGGTACGCAAATCAAGATCCGTTTCGATAAATAAATAATGATTGAGGTAAATTTTTAGTAAACCTTCTAACTCCCAAAGCTGGGCTGTTGATGGTTGATTAGACTCTAGCTCTGAAATGATAGCGGCTAAGTCAGTTGATAATGGCTGTTGCGGCTGAGTTGGAGTAATGCTCGTGACATGGCTCCCATCATGATTATATTGTTCAGACCAGTCTTTACCGCCAAATAAGTGCAAAGGTACAGCTAAATGTCTAGCTTTAACAGGCTGACGCCAACCGGTATGAAGTATGGGGGTCAGTTGTTTTTGCCAACGCATTTTCTTCACTAGTCTTGATAGCCTCAACATATCTGCTGTTAGTAGATATGGGGATGTTTGAGTTTGAGGTAACGCTTGTGCAGCCACTTCAATTGGTGTTTGTTTTATTTCCGATAAATGAGCAGTCGCTCGATAAGTCTGACCATTTTGCGTGAACTGTTCTGGATAAGGGATAAAAACGCTAGGATCATGCAAGCTAATTTCTTTCGAGATCTCTTGCTCGGTTGTTTGTGATTGTTCCTCAACCATCTCTTGATCTGGCTTGTTACTCGTTAATGCATCAAAAGGGCTCGTAAGAAGATCGGTCAAGGTACCCGCTTGCTGCTGTTCAAGCTCGGCAAGCCGTTGTTGCTTAATTTGGTAGGCTTGAGATAGCAGTGTTTCATCAGGTGCGATACATTCTACATTGTTATCATCGACTATGTCTGTTGTAGACAGCGAGGGACTCTCTGTCGCCAATGCTACCTTTGGCAATTCTTCGCTAAGTAAACTTGCTTGTCTTAACTCAAACCGCTCAAATTGACTAAGCGTCGGGCAGGGTAACGCCGCTCCTATTAAATGCTGTTGCTGTAGTCGAATTTGACGTTGGTTAGAAAAATCAACTGATGTCGGCTCGAATTGTTCTGTGGTCACTTCGCCATGACGTTTGAATAGAATCAACTCAATCTCAAACCAACGGTCTGCTGCATCTGCTACACCTGAAAATATCGCCGCTGATAACGCGAGTGAGACAGTTGTTGGGGTAAATTTCACCTTAATTCTCCGTTTGATGTTTTTCAAACTCATCTAGCATGGCATTAACCAGGCTTAAGCGGTCTGCTGGGGTGTCTGTTTTGATTAAAAATTTAAGTTTATTGCTGCCGTCTAATTTATAGATGGATGGCTGTTGTTGAAGAAGGGTCAACAGATAACCAAGATCGACTTTAGAACGGTTGCTAAATACTATTTGGCCACCATTAATACCAGCCTCCAAACGATCGATGCCAAGGGCACAAATGCGTTGTTTAATTCGGGTGATAACAAATAGATTCTTAGCTGCGTCAGGAAGAAGGCCAAAACGATCAATGAGTTCTACTTGTAGCGCATCGAGTTGTTTTTGGTTACGACAGTTAGCAACCCTTTTGTATAAGGACAATCTCGTATTAACATCAAAAATATAATCATCTGGTAATAACGCAGCTATTTTCAGGTCGACGTCACCGCCTTGTGGCAATAAATTATCTAAGGCGGGAGTTTCACCGTTCTTTAACGCGTTTGTTGCACCGTCAAGCATTTCCATATATAAACTAAAGCCAATGGTTTGAATCTGACCGCTTTGGTCATCCCCTAACAATTCACCAGCCCCACGAATTTCTAGATCGTGAGTTGCTAATACAAAACCTGCACCAAGGTCAGTTAATGACTCAATAGCTTCTAACCGTTTGATAGCATCTTTACTTAGATTCTTCTGATTTGGAGTCAATAAGTACGCGTATGCTTGATGGTGTGAGCGCCCGACACGGCCACGCAGCTGGTGCAGTTGAGCCAAGCCAAACTTATCCGCGCGATTGATAATAATAGTATTTGCACTAGGGATATCGATACCAGTTTCAATAATGGTTGAACATAATAAGACATTGTATCGCTGATGATAGAAATCGCTCATGACCTTTTCCAGTTCACGCTCGCGCATTTGCCCATGAGCAATACCAATTCGTGCTTCTGGCAATAACTGTTCGAGGTCTTGTGCCATATCTTCAATTTTATCAACATCATTATGTAAAAAATATACCTGACCACCACGCATGATCTCACGTCGAACTGCTTCTTTTACGATCGCTTCATCGTACTCGCGAACAAAGGTATTAACTGATAGACGTCTTGAGGGCGGTGTCGCGATAATTGATAAGTCACGCATACCACTCATCGCCATATTCAGTGTTCGAGGAATAGGGGTCGCGGTCATGGTTAAAATGTCAATATCAGCGCGAAGTGCTTTAATTTTTTCTTTTTGGCGGACACCGAACCTATGTTCTTCATCAACAATCAATAAACCTAGATCCGCAAATTTAATGTCACCTTGAATCAGTTTATGCGTACCGATAATGATATCAATTTTTCCATCTGCTAACTCGTCGATGGTTTGTTGCTGCTGTTTTGCACTGCGAAAACGCGATAATTGTTCAACTTTTATTGCTGTATTTGCGAATCGGTCTCTGAAGTTTTCAAAGTGTTGTTGCGCTAATAAGGTCGTCGGAACTAAGATAGCGACTTGTTTTGCGTCATTAACGGCGACAAATGCCGCACGCATTGCTACTTCTGTCTTACCAAAACCAACATCACCGCAAACTAACCTGTCCATGGCCGTTGGCTTTTGCATGTCATTGACTACATGCAAAATAGCATTTTGTTGATCGACCGTTTCTTCGAATGGGAAACCTGCAGAAAATTGATTGTATTCATCATGATTAAGGTTAAACTTATAACCCTTCTTTGCAGCACGCTGGGCATAAATATCGAGAAGCTCTGCGGCAACATCACGCACTTTTTCTGCAGCTTTTCGTTTAGCTTTGGTCCATTTATCACTTCCTAAATGATGTAGGGGGGCAGAGTCTTCACTCGCTCCACTGTATCTAGAGATCAAATTTAATGATGATACAGGCACATAAAGTTTTGCTTCACTAGCATATTCTAATGTTACGTACTCAACATTGATGCCACCGTTTTCAATGTAAGTTAACCCTTGGTATCGACCAACGCCGTGATCGTAATGAACAACAGGTTGGCCAATAGATAGCTCGGCTAGACTGCGAACAATCGCCTCACTTGAAATGGTCTGCGCTTTTTCACGACGACGTCGCTGTGAAACCTGAATACCGAATAATTCACTCTCACAAATCAAAGATAGGGCAAGAGTTGGCAGTTTTACGCTGTTCTCTAAAGGCGATACAACAATAGCTAGTTTTTGCTTGATAGCGTGGATAAAACTATCACAAACGATCGGTTTTATTTTATCTTTAGCCAACAACTCCAGCAGTGCTTGACTCCGACCAAGAGACTCTACACAGAATATAATCTGGTGGTCTTGATGTTGTGTTAAATATTGGAGTAAATCAGCGGTTGGATGGTCTAGTTGGTGATTGACAGCAATACCCGTGATGTCATGGGCGTTAATATTGAATTTTCCAGCCTTTTCTTCCACTGGCTGTTGGGTAAAGTCGATCCGATGAAATGTCTTAAGTTGACTAAATGTTTGTTCGACTCGATTAAAAAGGTCCTCTGGAGCAAGAATCGGACGTTGTCGATCGTATCGACGTTCTTCGTATCGAGCAGCAACGTCATTCCAATATTCATTAGCTGATTGATGTATATCACCAACACTCAACAGCTGTGTGTTTTGTGGTAAATAATCAAATAAACTATCACAGGCAGCAAAAAACAAAGGTAAGTAATACTCGATCCCAGCTGGTAGCACCCGTTTTGAGACTTGTTGATAAATTGATTCTGCTTCATTTGACGCACTAAATTTGTCTCGCCAATTACTTCTAAACTGCTCAATTGCAAGTTTTGTTGTTGGAAACTCATGGGCAGGTAAAATACGGATTTGGCTAACTTTGTCTTTTGAGCGCTGAGTTTCTGGGTCAAAAAAGGCAATAGAGTCTATTTCATCATCAATGTAATCGATACGGTAAGGTTGGTTACTACCCATTGGATAAATATCAAGGATTGATCCTCGTTGGCTGTATTCACCATGCGCTAAAACTTGATGAACGTTTTGATAACCCGCCATTTCAAGTTGAGACTTAAATTGAGCGGCGTCATGTTGTTGATCAACCGAAAGCAAAATAGTGTTGCCTTGTAAATATTGCTTTGGTGCGAGTTTAGCCATCGTTGTAGCTATAGGGACGATTAAAATACCGTTGGTCATAGACGGCAGACGATACAAGGTCTCTAGTCGCTGAGAGATAATATCTTGATGAGGAGAGAAGTTATCATACGGTAAGGTTTCCCAATCAGGGAATAACAAAACCGGGAGTCCGTGTTCTTGCCCTAAAAAAGACAGTTCTGTTTCTAATTTGAGGGCTGTGCTGGTATCGCTACAAATTAATACATTAAGACCGTCATGTTGCTGCGCAGCCTCTATCATTGCAAGAGGTAGTGCACTACCACGAAGGTTTGCTAGCGTAATATTATTATCTGAGAGCGACGGAATCGTATTGAGTAATTGTGTTGATAATGGCATTAATAATTTACTTTAATTTTTGGTGGTTAGTATACCGAGTTTATAACTAAATTGCAGTGAGCCTTGGTAGTTTATAGTTATGCATTGACCAAATAGACTACCGCATATGCTAAATGCAGATTACTGAATCTTCTATGAATCAGTTTGTTTTTTCCGCTTAGCCGCACGTTGTTTTAATTGGTTTGACTGAATATTTAATGAGGTACGCACCAGTTGTTCTTGATCGTCATTTCGGATAAGCGCAAACTCTGTTTCGATGAGGTAACTGTTGCTTTGCTTGTCACAGGCACTAACTCGGCCTAGACAGAAAATGGCACAATTATTTTCTTTAATAAATATTTTTAATTGAACAAGGCATCCGATCTCTAATGCCTCTGGTGCGTTATAGCTCAATTTGCTACCACCAAAACTGTGCCCAAGATGTTTATTATCATCACCATCAGCCATGGTCAGCACGTAGCTCATCATTAAATCAATTTTCTGTGACTGTAAGCGAAGAAAATCAACAAGGTCATGAGAAGTTTCACTTAGTTGCCTTAAAGGTTTAACGGCTGCAGACTCTAATTGATTGATTTGTGACGCTAATTTGAATGGCGCGGGCATATCAGCCTCAAACTCCTCTTGTGTCGGAACCTTAGCGTGAGGTGCTAAGGGGACTGCGCTAACATCAAAAGGGTGGTTTATTGAAAAAAAGTGCTGTTCGTCACTCACGGTAATTCCTTCACAAATAAGCAATACTATTTGGCACCATAGGTTAAGCAGGTTGCAAATGCTTAATTATGGTTACAAAATTTTGCTTGGGTTATCGAGCCATTCACTTTAAGATCAGGTCGAATACGTTAATCTTGCTAATATACCAAGATTTAGGGAGGGTACAAGAATAAAAGTTGGCATTTCCCCCTAAATCAATTATTTTAAGCGCCTTGAAATATACTATTACTAACTTATTGTTTTATTGTCATTTGCTCAGTGGTAACGAAACAATTGAGGGATTCAATTGAACTTAATTTCCTTATCTATCGCTTCCCGCTACGCCAAGTCCCGTAGTGGCAGTCGTTTCTTAAACTTCATTACTTTGTTTTCTGTTGGTGGTATCGCTTTAGGTGTGGCTGCTTTAATTGTTGTGTTAAGTGTGATGAACGGCTTTGAAAGGCAGCTTGAACAACGCATTTTAGGGGCCGTGCCACATTTGATTGTAGAGAAGCGACAAAGCTATCAACAATGGAATAATCTTGTTGATTCACTCGAGAAGCAACAAGAGATTATCGGTGTCAGCCCAATTAATGTTTCTAAAGCGATGTTGCAAGGAACTAGACATATTCAAGCGGTGATGTTGCAAGGTATTGAGCCTGATATAGCTAAGAAACACAATCCAATTAGCGAGCATATTCGCTACGGTGACATTTCAAGTCTCACACCAGGTGATTATAATATCATTCTAGGTTCAGCACTTGCCGCAAAACTTGATTTGAACTTAGGTGATAAGGTGAGGGTACTGTCGGCTGAAAGAAGTGTATATACGCCTTTAGGTCGTATGCCCAACCAGCGTAACTTTACTTTGAGTGCTGTTTTTGAGATGCAATCTGAAGCGGATATGTCGGTTGCTTTAATTAATATCGTTGATGCCGCTAAATTATTACGACATCCCTCTGACAGTGTCGGTGGCTTACGCTTATTTCTTGATAATGCCTTGCAAAGTGATGGGGTTGCTCAGAAGATTCGAGCGGATATTCTCGGTGACGATGATACTGTTACCATCACAAGTTGGCGTCAACAGTACGGTGAACTTTTCGCTGCTGTCACCATGGAAAAAAACATGATGCGATTAATGCTTAGCTTAATAGTAGCTGTGGCAGCGTTTAATATTGTTTCTGCATTAGTTATTTTGGTGACAGAGAAACAAACTGACATTGCGATCTTATCGACCTTGGGTTTAAACAAACGACACATCTCAATGATCTTTATTGCCCAAGGAACGATGAATGGAATAATAGGAACAATTGTCGGCTTAATCCTTGGGTTCATTTTACTCTTTACTATTAATGATATTCTAAACTTATTAGGGCTTGGCGGAGCGATTAACCCTGTTGATCCTTCAGCTGGCCTACCACTTATTGTCGATCCACTTCAAATTATACAACTCGTTATTGTGACTTTAGCGATGACCTTTATCGCAACGCTTTACCCATCATACAAAGCTGGAACAATTAATCCCGCTGAGGCTTTAAAACATGAATAATAAATTACTTACTTGCCAAGGCATTGTTAAAACTTATCAAGATGGTGACAATTCAATTAATGTATTGAATAAACTTGATCTTAGTTTATCTTCACATGAGTTACTCGCTATCACGGGGAGCTCGGGCTCAGGTAAGTCGACATTGCTACATATTCTCGGGACATTAGATAAACCGACCAAAGGAAATGTATTATTCAATGGGCAGGATATTCATCAATTGTCAGCAACAAAGCAGGCACAATTTAGGAATGAAAAGCTTGGATTTATTTATCAGTTTCATCATTTATTGGCTGAATTTAGCGCATTAGAAAATGTAATGATGCCGCTGCTTATAGCTGGGGTCTCTGAAAAAAAAGCGAAACAGCAAGCGTTAGCAATGATTGAGCAAGTCGGGCTAAAAGATCGTGCTAATCACCAACCATCGATGCTATCTGGTGGCGAGCGTCAACGAATTGCGATTAGCCGTGCTTTGGTTAATCGTCCTGCATTAGTGTTGGCAGATGAACCGACGGGCAACTTAGATAGCGAGAATGCACACACTATTTTTGAATTGCTTAAACAATTGAGGGATAGTCAGGGAACCAGTTTTGTTGTCGTTACACACGACCAAATGCTTGCGAGACGTTTAGATCGTGTGGTTAATCTCAGTGCTGGTGTATTAAAAGCTGACAGTGCAGAAGCTACCAATAACTCTAATGCAAAGGTTGTCTAATGTCAGCTAATAATCTTTCAGCTAAAATTGGATTACGATTTTTAACCGCTAAATCAGCGAATGGTTTTATCTCATTTATATCGCTTTCTGCGATGCTCGGAATTTCTGTAGGCATTACAGTATTACTGGTTATTATGTCTGCAATGAATGGCTTTGAGCGAGAGCTAAAAGATAAGTTACTAGGGGTCGTTCCCCATGGTGAAATTTCAATGATCAATAAGCCTATTGCTAATTGGCAAGGGCTCGCTGAACAGGCAACAAAAATGCCAGGGGTTATCAGTGCAGCTCCTTTAATAACAACCAGTGGTCTTATTTTACAAGGGAATGACCTTAGTGCACTCAAACTAGATGGTGTGATACCGTCAGTAGAGCAATCATTTTTAAATAATGCCAATTATGTCAGCAATGCGTCGTGGCAAGGACTAGAATCACAACGCGGCAGTATTATTCTCGGACAAGGTATTATTGATGATCTTGAACTGACTATCGGCGAACAGATTAATATCTTAATCCCGCAGCCATCATCTAATGGGCGCTTTAAGGCTCCGTCCTCCGTCTCATTTACCTTGATTGGGGCATTTAGGTTTGGTGGTCAACTTGACTACTCGCAAGCGTACATTCACCTTGATGACGCCCGAGAGCTCAATGCGATGACACATGGGGTGAGTCACATACGGTTTAAGTTTGATGATGCCTTTAATGCGCCAATAATCATTAGAAACTTAGCCAATCAAATTCAGCAGTATGTCTATCTCAGTGACTGGACGAGGCAACATGGTCACCTCTATAGTGATATTCAGTTGGTCAAAGTAATTACTTATATTGTCTTAGTGTTGGTCATTGCAGTTGCAAGTTTTAATATTGTATCTACCTTGGTTATGTCGGTAAAAGATAAAGAAAGTGAAATTGCGATTCTACTAACCATGGGGTTAACTCAAGGCAAAGTTAAATCAATATTTATCGTTCAAGGGATGATCAACTCAACACTTGGCTGTTTACTTGGCGGGATTGTAGGGATTATTCTTGCTAAAAATCTTTCCTCATTGGTTCAATGGATAGAGCAGAGTTTAAACTTCAAGGTGCTAGCCTCTGATATCTACTTTATTGATACATTACCCTCGGCTTTCCATTGGTCTGATTTATTACTATTAGTTGGTTCTACGCTTGTGATTAGCCTGATTGCCACATTGTATCCAGCAATACAAGCAAGCAAAATTCAACCCGCTGTCGTTCTTGGCCAGTAACCGGTGTATTAAATATTCTGACAAAACTGGCAAAAAGAAAGGCAAGTACTACACTTGCCTTTTTAATGGATGAAATAAAATTAGAATGCTTGATTAACGCAATAGGACGAACTTATTTTCTATTCTGCCGCTGTTTCATCTCTTTGACTACAGATGCACGCCAAAGTAGGCGGATGATGGTATAACCAAGTAAACTTGATATTGCCCCCACTATCACACAACCTAAAAGGAAAGGAGGTCCTATGGTACTAACACTGGCCACAAGCCACTCTATTGATATTTCAAAGCTAAACTCTTGCGTTTCAACTCCCATGATTTTAGCGCCTAAAAGATAAGCACCGTAGAACATCGGAGGCATGGTAATTGGATTACTAATCCAGACTAATACCACGGAAAGCGGAAGGTTAACCCGGAAGAAAACCGCACTGAATGCAGCGAGCAACATTTGCATAGGCACGGGCATCCAAGCAAAAAACAGCCCAACGGCAAACGCGCCAGATGCACTGCGTCTATTTAAGTGCCATAAGTTTGGATCATGTAATCTTGAGCCCAAATGACGCAAATGCTTATGCTCTTTAATTTTTTGATGGTCGGGCATCATCCGTTTTATGGTTTTTCTTGGCATAAATAATCTACTGTGCACTAATTCGCTATGGAACGTTTATTACTCGGGTTTGTCATTGGACTAACATCATCTCTAATATGGCCAACGCTGCCAGCTATGTGGGTTGGCGTTGTCATTGCATTTTTTGCAATTTTCACAATAAAAACAAATCAATATTTTGCCAGCTTTTTAATAGGCACAGCATACTTTATTGTATCGATAAATCAGCACTTCTCCGATTTAACCTTTGTTAGTAGCGCAAACTCTAGCATAAAAGGAACAATTATTTCACTACCCAAACAGGGAAAATTCAATAATAGCTTCTATTTTCAGCTAGAACAGCTAGAAACAAGCAATTTAATTAGACCAATGACTAGTAAACTACTGATTTATTGGCAAGGTGTCCATGATCTGAAGCAAGGACAGCGCTTAATGTTACAGGTTGTTGTGAAGCCGTTACATGGTTTAGCAAATCAGGGCAGTTTTAATTACCAGCAGTGGTTAATTGCGCAGGGGGTGATAGCTGTAGCGAATGTTAAACGTGGAGAAATAATTGACTCGTCACCGAACCTAAGAGCTCAGGTATCACAGCGATTAAATCAACAAACGAGTGGCTTAGACTATCAACAATACATTCGAGCTCTCGCCATCGGTGATAAGCAAGGTTTTACTGTTGATGACTGGGCGGTACTTTCTGCAACGGGGACCAGTCACTTATTCGCGATTTCAGGTTTACATCTTTCATTGGTTTTCTTCTTTGTGTATAGCGTTTTTACCAAATCACTGTGTTTTTTGTCATTACGAATCTTACATCGAACTACAAATCACACCAGATGGATTACAGTTGGCTTATCTTTCTTTGTTGTCATTGGCTATGCCTATCTGGCAGGTATGAGCACACCAACGGTTCGGGCCTTGTTGATGCTCGCGCTTACATTGTTTTTTTTACTCATTAATCAAAAATTAACTTTGCAAACGGTTTTTTTGTTTACCATAAGCTGTTTGTTAATAATCGACCCACTTGCCATTTTATCGACGAGTTTTTGGTTGTCTGTTACTGCGGTAGCAGTAATCATTTTCTTTACATTAATGAGTTCACCTCAGAAGGAGAGAGCTGAAAAGACACCATTGCGATATAAAATAGTTGTGGCGACTGTAACCTTACTGAAAATACAATTAGCGCTGTGGCTAGGGATGGCGCTGTTACAAATCTTGATTTTCAAAGGGGTATCTTTAGCTGCACCTCTTGCTAATATGGTGGCATTGCCCTTAATCAGTCTGCTTGTTCTTCCCATTATTATAGTCGCTTTACTGCTCGGGCAAGTGTCTTACCTTCATGGTGTGAGCCATATGTTATTTATCGCTGCAGATAGGCTATTTTCCGTGTTGATGCCTTTTTTACAGTGGATAATTCAATGCCCTTATCAGTGGCTTGAACTAGCTCAACCATGGCATGTCCTTATGGTTGTATTGATTGTTTTATTGATTGGCGCTTACAAATTCGTGATGGTTAAAAAGCATGCCTATCTGGTATTTATAAGGAGCTGTATATCAGTGATATTGGTTTGCCTAGTGTTTATGGTTAAAGGTCCAATTAACAACCCTCAACCTATACTGCACTTTCTGGATGTTGGTCATGGCAATGCTGCTGTGTTACAAGTTGGCAATGAAGCAATCATTATTGACACCGCAGCAAATAAACAACACCCCGTTGCTGAGAAAGTTATTTTTCCTTTTCTAAGGCACTGGGGGATTAGCTCGATTTCTTATATCATTATTTCTCACGCCGACAATGATCATAGTGGTGGTTTGCCTATTCTAAAAGCTCATTTTCCATCAGCACAGATTTTATATAACAAGTTACCGGCTGAACCTGCGGGTCTTATCAAGCCGTTATTGTGCGATGAACTCAAGCATATCGTTTGGCGTGGAGTTGAGCTTCGCTTTGCACGTGCTTACTTTGCACAAAGCAATAAAACAAATTTAAGTGAGAATAATCAATCTTGCTTAGTACATCTGCGTTATAAGAATCACACGGCATTATTTACGGGTGACATCGAACGAGCCGCAGAAAACAGACTTATAAGACAGCTTGATAGCTCCTGGCAAGCCCGAATCCTTCAAGTACCTCATCATGGCAGTGCTACCTCATCTTCTCAATCGTTTTTAAAATTGATTAATCCTGAATATGGCGTAGTGAGTGCAGCGAGGTTTAATCAATGGTTCTTACCTCATCATCGAGTTTTATCCCGTTATAGAAAACAAGGTTCAACTATTTTAAATACAGCAAAATTGGGACAAATAAGTTTCGATTTAAGTGAAAAAACATTGCGATATCAAAGTTATCGTCAAGATTTTGCGCCTTTTTGGTATAATCGTGATCTTTCATTTGGTCATTTCGACCGATAGGGCTAAAATAGCCGAGTTTTCTTATTATGAGTAGTCTCGATGCCTTCGAACCAATCTATCGACTTCAAAGCTGTTTTCTATCGCCTTCTTACCTATTTTAAATCATATAAATCTGCATTGATCGTCGCATTTTTAGCATTAGTGATTTATGGCTTAATTGATGCGAGTTTGATCTATTATATTCAGCCTCTAATTGATAAAGGTATCACTGGCGATGATCGCAGTATTTTAGGGGTTGGTGCTGTCTTTGTCTTGTTGATTTTCTTAGGGCGAGGGATTGCTAGCTTCATATCAACCTACACTATGGCATGGGTTGGCAATCATGTGATCCGTCAGATGCGCCAGCAGTTATTTAGCAAAATGCTAGGCATGCCAGTGAGTCATTTCGATAGTCATAGCTCAGGCTCTATGATTTCTAAAATTACCTTCGATACCGAACAAGTTGCTCGAGCGACTTCGCAAGTTATGATCTCATTAGTTCGTGAAGGCGTGACAATCATTAGTCTTCTTGCAATTATGTTTTATTACAGCTGGCAGCTTTCATTAGTGTTCTTTATCGTCGGACCGTTAATTGGTTTGATCATATCTGTGGTTTCTAAGCGCTTTCGTAAAATAAGTAAGGCGATACAAACGGCAATGGGCCAAGTGACGACATCGGCTGAGCAAATGCTTAAAGGCCATAAGATCATTCTCGCTTTTTCTGGTAAAGAAAAAGAAGCCAAACGTTTTGAGAGCGTAAACAACAAAAATCGCCAACAAGCTATGAAGCTTGTCGGTGCTAGTGCGTCGAGCACTCCCTTTATTCAGTTTGTAGGCTCATTTGCTATCGCTGCGGTACTTCTGATTACTAGTATAGATGGCTTAATTGATCCATTATCTGCTGGCGAATTTATGGCGCTGATAGCTGCAATGGGCTCATTAATGAGACCTTTGAAACAAATCTCAAAAATCAACGCAGATTTTCAACGTGGTATTACAGCCTGTGCTAGTGTCTTTGAAGTGCTTGATTTACCCGATGAGGTAGATAATGGCAGTAAACTGACCGAAAGGTCCGTCGGTGATCTTAATATCAGCAAGTTAAACTTTAGCTATCTGGGTCAGGAGAAACAGGCGCTAAAAGATATCAACTTATCAATTCCTGCTGGCTCTCAAGTGGCGCTTGTCGGTCGTTCGGGCAGTGGTAAATCGACACTCGCAAGTTTGTTGATGCGCTTTTATGACCACAGTGACGGTAGAATCACGCTCGATGGCACCGAAATTAATGATTATCAACTTGATAATTTACGGCAGCAATTTGCACTCGTTTCTCAGCAAGTCGTGTTATTTGATGACTCCATCGCTAATAATATCGCCTATGGGGCCTTAGGTGAGGTAAGTGAACAACAAATCTATGATGCAGCTAAAGCCGCTCATGTTCTTGAATTTAGCGATAACTTACCTCAAGGTCTAAATAGCCCTGTTGGTGAAGATGGTGCCAATCTATCCGGTGGCCAGCGTCAACGTATTGCCATTGCCAGAGCATTATTACGTAACGCACCTGTATTGATTCTTGATGAAGCAACCTCTGCACTCGATACCGAATCAGAGCGTGCTATTCAAGATGCACTTGAAGTGTTACAGCAAGGAAGAACATCAATAGTTGTAGCACATCGTCTATCAACCATCGAGCACGCCGACCTTATTGTCGTGATGGACGAAGGGCAAATAATCGAAACTGGCACCCATGAGGCTTTACTCGAAAAAGGCGGTGCTTATAGTCAATTACATAATATGCAATCAGCACAGGGTTAATGTTGAGCTATGATAAAATCATTTATAGAACGTGCATGGTACAAAGGCCACCCTGTGATATGGATATTGTGGCCCCTAATGCAACTATACAAGTTGGTCACGTCACTGCGTCGGTTGTTGTATAAGCTTGGAATTAAAAAGCGAATTACACTACCGGTTCCTGTGATTGTTGTTGGCAATATCACTGTCGGTGGTAATGGGAAAACCCCAGTCGTGGTTTGGTTAGCCAAACTACTGACGGAACAAGGATTCAATGTTGGTGTGATTAGCCGAGGCTACGGCGGACAATCGAGAGAACCCTTAATCGTCCGTGTTAATACATCAGCAGAGGTTTGTGGTGATGAGCCTAAACTGATAGTCAATCAAACTGGCTGTTTAATGGCTGTTGGCGCTGATCGTATATCTACTGCTAAGCTACTGTTAGAATATGCAGAGAAAAAAAATAGCGCACTGGATATTATTATTAGTGATGATGGGCTCCAGCATTATCGGCTCGATCGTCAATCTGAGATAGTGGTTGTTGATGGTGAAAGACGCTTTGGTAATGAGTGCTTATTACCAATGGGCCCATTGCGTGAAGGTAAGTGGCGGTTAGGGCAGGCGGATCTTATTATAAACAATGGCGGTTCAAGTTGTTTTGGTGAAGAACGAATGCAGCTACAACCTCAGGCTTTTTGTTCGGTGGCGAATAATGAGCCCGTTGAACACATTAACATCGTGGATAAAAAAATTGTCGCTATGGCAGGCATAGGTTACCCACAACGGTTCTTTAATACACTAACCACCATGGGGTTAGCGGTTGATCGTCAACATGCTTTCGCTGACCATCAAGCGTTTGACTCGTCAACTATCAACGCGTTAACAGGCGAGGGCGAAGTCTTACTGATGACGGAAAAAGACGCCGTCAAGTGCCAAGCGTTTGCACAAGACAATTGGTTCTATTTACCGGTTAGCGCTAAACTGACTGATACCGCAACACAAAAAATATTAGATAAAGTAAAGGAAATTAAAAATGGCTTTTGATATCAACCTTTTGGGCATTATTGCCTGCCCTGTTTGTAAAGGTAAACTTAGCTACAATAAACAAAATAACACGCTGGCTTGCCACGCTGACAAGCTTGCATTTCCAATCAACGACTCAATTCCTGTATTGCTTGAAGAACAAGCGACGCCATTAGAAGCAAATAGTCAGGAGTAACTATCTATGTCATTTAGTGTCATTATACCTGCTCGTTATCAATCGAGTCGATTACCAGGTAAACCATTATTAGATATCGGTGGTAAGCCAATGATTCAGTGGGTTTACGAACGAGCGATGAGCTCTGGAGCCAATAAGGTCGTGGTTGCTACCGACGATCAACGTATCGCTGATGTTGTTGCTGGCTTTGGTGGCACTTTTTGCATGACTGGGACAGACCATGAGTCCGGCACCGAGCGTTTGGGCGAGGTAATCGACCTGCTTGGTTTAGATTCAGATGAAATCGTCGTTAATGTCCAAGGGGATGAGCCAATGATCCCGAGTGAAAATATTGCGCAGGTTGCCGCGTTGTTAAGTGAAAAAGCAACTATCCCAATGGCCACACTGGCTGTGCCAATTGATGATAACTTAGATATCGATAATCCAAATGCGGTGAAGGTTGTTTGTGATAAGAATAGCTGTGCCCTATATTTCAGCCGCGCGGCCATTCCATTCGACCGTGATGGTTTTCACCGTGGTAGCCGTGATTTATTAGCACAAAACTATTTCAGACACATTGGAATTTATGCATATCGTGCTGGTTTTATTCGTCAGTATTTAACCATGGAACCGTCGCCACTGGAACAGATTGAATCACTTGAGCAACTTCGAGTGTTATATCATGGGGAAAAGATTGCAGTAGGCATTGCCCACCAATCGCCTCCGGCTGGTGTTGACACTCAAGCGGATCTTGAACGTATTCGGATGCATTTTAATTAAACGATTGCCGCTAAATATTACAACTAATGCCCACTCAACGGTTGCAAAGCACCACCTAACGGCCCTGAATGAAACTTCAGGGCGTTAATATTATTCGTGCTTTTGTGTTATGCCAGAATGAACAAGGATTTTTAGATTCTCCCCTAACATTTAGAACCGACATGTATGGTTAATATTATATGCCTTCCTGCATATTCTGCTAAAAACACCAACACAAAGTGCGGACTACTCTCTTTGCTAAGCAAAGTTTATGCTTAGTTGGTCTTTGTCGAGAAATAACTCTCATTGTCACAAACCGTCACATTTGGTCTAGCGAAGGCTACATATTATCAATTTCTGCTTATGTATACTTGCTTCAATGTTTTTGAAGAGAGAAAAAATGATGAAAAAATTTAACGTGAAAGCAGTTTTATGTACAACAGTAATGAGCTTATTTTTAAGTGCTTGCGGCGGTAGTGACAAATACGACAAAAGTGTCGATGAACTTGAGCAAAACCGTTCGTCTGAGCTTGTTTATGTTAATGCAGTGGATGACATGGTAACTTTTTATGTCAAAAATTCTATCAAGTGGAATAAGTTATTTGACGACAATCATAAGACTGTTGAACTAGCTAAAAACGACAGTAGCGAACCAATTAAGTATACTTGGCATGATGATTTAAAAAACGTTAATTTAAATAAGAGCTACTTTGGCGTACAAGATACCAATAGCAACGTTAATAAAGCACAAGTAGAATTCGAGCTGAAAAATGGCATAGACTTCTTTGTTATTAGCTGGGAGTCGTCTAATGAATACAAAATATCAGTTTTAGAAAAGAAACCGTCTAATACCAGCGATGTTTTTAGAGTTCGTATATTTGCCGACAATGATATGAGCATAAAAATAAATGGCTCTGATGAAGTGGTTGCAATAGCGAAAAAAGGTGAGGTTTCCAGCGCTTTTACTATCAGTAATTGTTCCGACAGCTTGCAAGTAGGCAACAATGATATCGATTTGTGTCAAGGTGACTTCGGTCAGTCGTATCTTGTTATAGTGGATTCAAATGGAAAACAACTAATGATTCAAGAGTAGTTATTTGTACCCATTTGGGATTTATTTGTTCTGATTCAAGCAATAAGTAGTTACATGGTTCGTTTTTCTCGGTAAAGGATAGGGATATCGTTTAGGTGAGAGTGACTCAGCACTGGTTATTGCGGTTAAAGGTAAATGATGGCTATCTTATCTTTTGATAACTGTGATGAATTAGACGCAATAAATAATAGCGACTCAAACTTTTGTCAAGTCGCCAATGTAGGGCAAAGTTATATTACTCCTAACAAAAATGGTGAAGTTATTTTTTGGTCAGGAGTAATATACTCTTAAACAAGCTTTAAAATAATAATGTATATTTAGCCTTTATCGCGTGTAAATAGTTTTTATAAGCAGAAATTTAGAACCGATTTAAATGAGAAAACAATGCGCCTAATGAAAAACAAAAACGAACCAACAGTCATTAGCATAATTTAAGGAGTTTAAACCTTTGCCCGACAACAAAAAAATAGTCTTGGTTGAAGATGATGAATTATTAGCAAACCTGATTAAAAGCTTTTTAACGAAATATGAATTTGATGTATTTGTAGTTAGTGACGGTTATGAAGCTGTTGATGTCGTGCTTGTTCAACAACCTGATCTTGTTATCTTAGATGTAATGTTACCAGGGCAAAGTGGTATGGAAGTTTGTCGTCAAATAAGGCATAAATATAATGGCGTTATACTTATGCAGACTGCTCTTGATGATGACATAGATCAGATGATGGGCTTAGAGTTAGGAGCAGATGACTATGTAGTAAAACAAGTTCAGCCTCGATTACTTTTGTCTAGAGTCAGAGCGTTGTTACGTAGAATATCACCACAAAAAAACTTAGATCAGTCTGTTCAATCAAAGAGTGAAGATAGTAATGTCATATCTTTAGAAAACTTAATCATTAATATCTCATTAAGAAAGTTGATGTTAGATGATATAGAGGTAGAGTTAACAACCTCAGAGTTCGAATTGTTATATTTGTTAGCAAGAACGCCTGGTGAACCTGTTTCAAGAGAGAGTATGACACAACACTTGAAAGGTTATGAATATGATCCCCTTGATAGATCGCTTGATAGACGAATCTCTCGATTACGCAAAAAACTTAAAGATGATATTGATGCACCCAAAATCATTAAAACGATTCGTGGTAAAGGTTATCAGCTATGTAAAAACAAGAGTTGAGTAGATAAATATGTTTAAAGCATTTGCAGGCCTTTGGATTGTTGTATTTTTACCTCTGTTTTTTTTACTGAGCCCAACACCTTATACTCCTATTGTTATTTTCAATGAGTATGCTGAAAAAACACGTTATGTTGAAACCTATAAAGGAACGTTTTATCTTATTTTTAAAAGGTTA
This sequence comes from Alteromonadales bacterium alter-6D02, assembly GCA_002835545.1. Lineage (GTDB taxonomy): Bacteria > Pseudomonadota > Gammaproteobacteria > Enterobacterales > Psychrobiaceae > Psychrobium. The sequence continues at coordinate 28,351 of PIZK01000023.1, read as the reverse complement.
AAATCGTTAGAGCAAAGCTTGTGGCAAAAAGATATTGATCGACTGTCAAAAAAATTTGGCTATGGTTTAACATTAACCCATTTAGACCAATGGAAAGGAAACTCAAAGACCTATGATGCAATAGAAAAAGGTGAGTATGTCTATATCAATAATGAAACTGGGATATTGATAAAGCGTATAGATGATGCACCTTGGTTTGTCAGCATTAACGTCAATAGTGCAGAAACTGAACATATTTACCGAAGTAGTAAAGGAACCTTATATCTACTCCAACAAGAGTTTTCTCTCGAAGATAAAGAGCTATGGTTGCAAAAGCTTGATGAACTGCAAAATCGGTTTTCATTTACCCTGTCTTTGCTTGATGTAGGTGAGGTTGATATTGCTTTAACATTAAAAGACAAACTTCAAAAGAATGATATAGTATGGGAATCGAATAAAAATGGTTTCACCAATTTTTATTTTCTTTTGCCAAATAAAAGTCAGGTAATCAAAGCTGAAGAAATCCCTTCGAATAGTATTAGCCCATTAATCGTACTTATAATTTTACTAACCTTTATTGTTATTATTTCTGTTGCTATGTTTTTATGGGTTTCACCTCTTTGGAAGGACATATCAAAACTCAATAGGATTGCGACTAAATTTGGTGATGGAGCTTTAGATGAAAGGGCTCAAATAAATGAAAAATCCACGGTGTTTAATCTAGCAGCGTCGTTCAATAAAATGGCAGATAAAATAGAAGGACTGTTTTCAAGTCAAAAGCAGCTGACTCGCGCCATTGCACATGATTTACGAACTCCCTTGTATAGAATGCGATTTTCATTTGAAATGATAAAATCTGATGATACACCAGCAGAAGAAAAATCGACATATTTTGATGCTATTGACAAAAGTATCGATGATTTGGATCAGTTGATAAATCAAACGCTTATTTTATCTAGATACACAAGTTCAGCTGATTTGACTAATTTTGCGATGACACCATTAGCAAAAACAATTCAATATGAAGTGGATTGTTTTTCCCTAGAAAGGAGTGATATATCAATTGAATTGGAAGTTGATACACCTTTATTAGAACAATCAATCTATATAGACAAAAGGGCGATGATCAGAGCTATAAATAACCTCATTGCCAACGCAAGTCGCTATGCCACTTCAAAGGTTTCAATTCACTTTTATCAAGATGAGCTAGGCTATGCTATATCAGTCGAAGATGATGGTTGTGGTATACCGTCAAGTGAATGGGAGAAAGTATTTACTCCTTTTGCACAAATAGGTAATGAGCAGCGTGGTGGTAATGGTGGTCACGGCTTAGGTTTAGCTATTGTGAAACAGATCATGCAATGGCATAACGGGGAAGTAAACTTGTCTGATTCTTCTCTTGGCGGTGCAAAATTGATACTCAGTTGGCCTTTGTCTCAAACAAGAGACTAACAAGGACAGTCGTTCAAAATTAACATTAAAAGTCTTAGAGGCAAGGTATTGGTTGAAAGCGATCCTGTAAACAATTTTGTGTAGTGTTGAGATGGATTACATTGTTCTATTCTCTATATGTATTAGCTACTGCTAAAGACCGCATTAGGCTTTTACAACTGGGTTTGCCTTGTACATAGCTCATCGATTACAAGTGATGCTGTGGCCGTGATTCGTTAACAACCTAGTAAATGAAGGGTATTGCGAGCTTACATAATAAAAAAGGCAGCCGAAGCTGCCTTTTATCATGGCTGAGTCAACAAACTATTTGTTTTGACGGTTACCAATAAGTGTATCGATTACCGATGGGTCAGCGAGTGTAGACGAATCGCCTAATTCACCAATCTCATTTGCTGCAATCTTACGTAATACACGACGCATAATCTTACCTGAACGAGTCTTAGGAAGACCTGGTGCCCATTGAATCATATCAGGTGCTGCGATAGCGCCAAGGTCTTTACGTACCCATAATACTAACTCACGGCGTAATTCTTCAGTCTCTTCAACATCATCGTTTAGAGTAACGTATGCGTAGATACCTTGACCTTTGATGTCATGCGGGTAACCAACAACTGCTGCTTCAGCAACTTGTTCGTGACCAACTAATGAGCTCTCAACTTCAGCAGTTCCCATACGGTGACCAGCAACGTTGATTACGTCATCCACACGACCAGTGATCCAGTAGTAACCATCTTCATCACGACGTGCGCCGTCACCAGTGGTGTACATGTTATGGAACGTTTGGAAGTAAGTCATCATGAAGCGCTCGTGATCACCGTAAACACTACGCATTTGACCAGGCCAGCTGTCAGTGATAACAAGAGAACCTTCACCAGGGCCTTCGATTACGTTACCTTCAGCATCGACAAGTGCTGGTTGTACACCGAAGAATGGACGTGTTGCTGAGCCAGGTTTAGTTGCAGTTGCACCAGGAAGTGGAGTAATTAAGATACCACCAGTTTCTGTTTGCCACCAAGTATCAACGATAGGGCTGTTACCTTTACCGATAACGTCGTTGTACCAGCGCCATGCTTCAGGGTTAATCGGCTCACCAACACTACCAAGAACACGTAATGAACTACCGTCGAAGCTATCGAAGAACTCAGTACCTTTAGCCATTAATGCACGAATTAATGTTGGCGCTGTGTAAAGTTGATTAACATTATAACGATCAACGATTTCACCTAGACGTGATGGGCTAGGGTAGTTAGGTACACCTTCATGAATTACGGTAGTTGCACCATTTGCTAATGGACCATATACCATGTAGCTGTGACCTGTGATCCAACCTACATCGGCTGTACACCAGTAAACGTCGCCTTTTTTGTAGTCGAAAACATATTCATGAGTCATTGACGCATAAACCATGTAACCACCAGTAGTGTGTAATACACCTTTTGGCGTACCAGTAGAACCTGATGTGTAAAGAATAAATAGTGGGTCTTCTGCATTCATTTCTTCAGGAGCACACTCAGCTGACTCTGCAGCTGTTGCTTCGTGCCACCAAACATCACGACCTTCAACCCAGTCAACGTCGCCACCAGTACGTTGAAGAACGATTACAGTTTCAACACAAGTTACATTTGGGTTGTTTAGTGCTTCATCGATATTGCCTTTAAGAGGTACGAAACGACCACCACGTGGGCCTTCGTCAGCGGTAATAATAACTTTTGCGTTACCATCGATTACACGAGAAGAAATAGACTCTGAAGAGAAACCGCCGAAAATAACTGAGTGAACAGCACCAATACGAGCACAGGCTAGCATCGCTACGGCTGCTTCTGGAACCATAGGCATGTAAATAGAAACAACATCACCACGTTTCACGCCTTTAGATTTAAGGGCATTGGCAAACTTACATACTTCAGCGTGAAGCTCGCGGTAAGTAATTTTACGTTGATCTTTTGCGTCATCGCCTTCCCAAATAATTGCTACGTCATCGCCATTTTTTTCAAGGTGACGATCTAGACAACTAACTGAGGCATTAAGAGTACCGTCCTTGAACCATTGAATGTCAACGTTTGGAGCAGCAAAGTTGGTGTTTTTAACTTGTGTGTAAGGTTTGATCCAGTCGATACGTTTACCATGTTCACCCCAGAATGCTTCTGGGTTAGAAATAGATTCTTGATACATTGCTTCGTATTGAGTGTTGTTTACCAGCGCATTTTGTTCAAACTCGCCTGATACAGGAAATAGATCCGTTGTAGTCATGGTTGTTCCTTTCTTATTATTTATTGTTCAAAGTATCAATTTTGTGGTGATTCGCTGCTATTAGACATTGGTATATTGTGTCTAAAAGACAAGCAAACACTTATAAAGATACTCAATAGTAATACATAAAATAGTGTAATTTCAATTTGTTACTGGTGCAAAGTGGTTAAATATTATACGTTAGGGTTAAAACATAATAATCTTTATTATTTATCAGGTTTTAAACCACATACGAACAGCGACATTTTGTTAATTGTTGGTTAAGATAAGCCGAATCTCTATTTATGGGCATAGGACTTAGTATGGAAAGTAGTGCTTTATTAGTGCTGATCTCAATAGGCTACATGGGCTTACTGTTTGTTGTTGCTTGGCTTGGTGATCGTCACTTCAACGCATTTAAACGTAACACCAAGAATATGATTTATGGTTTATCTTTAGCGGTTTACTGTTCATCATGGAGTTTTCTGGGTACGGTAGGGATGTCAGCCGATAGCCTTCTCTCATATATCCCTATTTATGCTGCACCCATTTTACTGTTTATTTTCTGCTTTCCGTTGTTAACCCGGATTTTAAAAATAACACGCGAACAACGTATTACATCAATTGCCGACTTTATCGCTTCTCGTTATGGTAAATCACAAGCGTTAGCCGCAATTATTACGCTAATCGCTGTTATTGGGACGTTGCCATATTTTGCGCTTCAATTAAAAGCAATCGTCAATACTTTTTACATTTTTGATACACAAACCACTGAAGAACCTTGGCTAGTCGGACTCGGTATTGCGTTTATTCTGGCCATTTTTACGATTTTATTTGGTACTCGCAAGCTAGATGCTACTGAGCATCATCCAGGGCTGATGTTGGCTATCGCTTTTGAATCTGTGGTCAAGCTTGTGGCTTTCTTGTTGATTGGTTTTGTTGTTTGTTATGTTCACTTTGATGGTTTTACTGACATTTGGAATCAAGCGAAAGACAACAACCTTATTAACCATGAGAGTAATTTATATTCATGGTCTTCTCTATTTGCACAAACAGTGGTCATGATGGCTGCATTCCTTTGTATGCCACGTGAATTCCATACCATGATGGTCGAGTCAGATAATGAAGAAGAGCTTAAAAAGAGTCGCTGGGTTTTTCCTACCTATCTGTTTCTAGCTGGTCTGTTTGTTTTGCCAATAGCCCTTGCGGGAAAATTGATTCTCGATCCAAGTATTTCTGCTGATACTTATGTTATCTCTTTACCGTTGGCACTTGGTTTTGAAAACACCGCCTTTCTTGGCTTTTTAGGTGCTGTTTCGGCTGCGACAGGTATGGTGATTGTTGCTGCACTCACTATATCTATTATGGTAAGCAATGAATGGGTTGTGCCCCTTTTGTTAAGAACTGGCAGTATAGAACAAGGGAGCTTTAGTCAATTTAGCAGAAAGATCCTCAATATTCGGCGTTTAGTTATTTTAATTGTGCTTGGTCTTGGGTGGCTGTTTTATAACAATGTTTCCTATCAAAACTCACTAGCTAATTTAGGGCAAATTTCTTTTGGTGTGTTTATTCAGATCTTGCCGGGTTTAATTGGTGCCGTTTATTGGAAGCACGGTAACAGAAAAGGGGTGTATATTGGTTTAGTTGTTGGTTTATTTATTTGGTTCTACACTTTATTCAAGCCAATGAAAGGGAATATTGATTTATTACATTCGATGGAATGGCTTAGTGAAATTCAACCAAGTTACAACTGGATTTTTGTCAGTTTAGCCGTTAATTGCATGTTTTATATTTGGGGCTCTCTGATTTTCCGATCAAGCGTACGCGAACGTATGCAAGCGGGTGTGTTTGTTGACAGGTTAACCCATGAAAAGGCAGTGAAGGGCGCTGCAGTTTCTGAACAAGAGCTGTTAATGCTTGCCAGTCGTTTTATTGGCAGGGAACGTGCTTTAGATAGTTACCATGCCTTTGATGGGAAGTATCAAGGCCATTATAACTGGAATAAGGCCGCTGGAACTGCTTTTATTGACCACACTGAACTGTTACTTTCTTCCGTCATTGGTACGTCCTCCGCATCCCTTGTCATGCACTCTGTTCTAGAAGGGCGTGATATGCCACTGGATGACTTAGTCGAGTTAATTGATGAAGCCTCATCTAAAATACTAACCAGTCAGAAGCTAATGCAAAGCGCGATTGAACATGCCAGCGAGGGTATGAGTGTGATTGATGAGCACCATAACTTGATGGCATGGAATCAACGGTATGCAGATCTATTTAATTATCCACCGGGCTTTCTGGAAGTGGGCAAGCCTATTGCCGAACTTATTCGATTTAATTCACTGCGCGGTTTTTGTGGCGAGGGGAACGTTGAAGATCATGTATCCCGACGCATGGAGCGAGTCAAGCAAGGAATTTCTTATTATTTCGAGCGTACCCGCCCCGATGGTAAGGTAATTAAGATGCAAGGAAACCCTATGCCTAACGGTGGTTTTGTGACAACTTTTTCTGACATTACACAATACCGTGAAGTTGAGCGGGAACTTGTGCGTGCCAAAGAAGAATTAGAAGCCCGTGTATTAGCCAGAACCATGGAGTTGGAACTTGCTAATGAGAATCTTACTGATGCGAAAGCTAAAGTCGATCAAGTTAATCTGAGTAAAACACGTTTTATGGCCGCGATCGGTCATGACTTGATGCAACCACTTAATGCCGCTCGGTTATTTACCGCCTCATTGCTACAACACGAAAGCGCGGAGCCTCAGGTTCAAGAAACGGTTCGTCACATTGCTGACTCTTTAAAAGCTTCTGGGCAGTTACTTGCTGATTTACTCGATATTTCTAAGTTGGAATCTGATGCCATCGAAGTTAATGTCGGTGACTTTGCGGTGTCTGAATTATTAAATAATTTTGATGCTGAATTCGGTGCTATGGCTGCTGATTATTCTGTCTCGTTTAAAACTGTTTCCTCTTCTGCTGTTGTACATAGTGATATCAACTTACTACGCCGAATTGTTCAGAATTTCCTGACCAACGCTTTTCGATATGGCAGTGGCGGTAAAGTGTTACTTGGCTGTCGTCATGTTGGAAACACAATTCGTATTGAAGTGTGGGATCAGGGTAAGGGGATTCCACAGGATAAAGTTAAAGAAATCTTTTGTGAGTTTCAGCGATTGGAGAATAGCTCGGTCTACGATCGCAATGGCTTAGGGTTGGGCTTAGCCATCGCCGATCGAATCAGTAAAGTCTTGGGGCATGAATTAAGTTTACGATCAGAAGTTGATAGAGGGTCTGTATTTGCCATCACTGTTCCCATTGTTAAGAATTATAAACCACAGGCGGCCAAACCTTTGGCCAGCCTTGGTAATACTCAGCTTGCAGGGGTCAAAGTTTTATGTATCGATAACGAAGAAAAAATTCTAGTTGGTCTCGATTTGTTACTTCAACGATGGAAATGTGAGGTCTTACTTGCCGAGAGCTTAGAACATGCGATCACTTTAATTGAAGAGTCTGGTGAGCTGCCCGATGTAATGCTAGCAGACTTTCATCTAGACGATGATAAAACGGGGTTAGATGCAATGGAAGCATTGCGTGAAAAATATCAACATCAAATTCCGGGTGTCTTGATCACAGCTGATACACGCAAGGAATTGGTTGAAGAAGTCGAGTCTAAAAACTATCGATACATGGCGAAAATGGTTCGTCCTGCAGCGCTGCGTGCAGTGATATCAGGTTTGATTTAACGACCCGATAGGCTGTCTGTATTTATTTGGCAGTCTTATAGCCAATAGGTGCGAGTTGGTATAAATGTTAGTGCATAAAAAAGGGTTGCCTTGGCAACCCTTTTTACTGAACAGGTAAAACCTATTCAGGTGGTTGATGCGTCACTTCTAATTGAGATAAAGCAATTACCGCTTGTGTGCGATTACGTACATTTAGCTTTCTAAAGATAGCCGTTGCGTGAGCTTTAATCGTCGCTTCTGATACATCTAAATCGTAGGCAATTTGTTTGTTGAGTAAGCCTTCACCAAACATTTGCAATACTTTATATTGTTGAGGAGTTAACTCAGAAAGGCGGTTTGCAAAGTCGCCTTCACTAGACACATTCTTCTCTGAAAGATCGATACCTTCAGGGATCCACGTTTCACCCTGTAAGATTTGATCTAAAGCATCTGCTAACTTTTCCATCGATGTAGATTTAGGAATAAATCCACAGCTACCGTAATGCATAGATTTTGCGATGGTATTATTATCTTCATGAGCTGAAATAACCACAACAGGAATAGTTGGAAAGTGACTACGTAAATGAATCAGGGTTGAATACCCGTGTGAACCTGGCATTTGTAAATCTAAGATAACTAAATCAAGTTGATTATCATCTTCTAGTACTGCCTGCAAAGAATCTGCAGACTCGGCTTCCAGCCATTGCGTGTCAGGATAAGCCGACTCTAGTGCTTGACGTAGCGCATTGCGAAATAACGGATGGTCATCGGCAATCAATATTTTATAGTTGTCTGACATGTTCTTCCTACCTACTTTTTAACTAGTTGTCCCGAGTTTACAACGTCTTTGCAACAAAGTTCAAACAAAACCAAGGAATATAGTGGTCTAATTAGATAAAAAAAGTATAAGCTATACATTGTTTTAATAGTAAATACTTAGATTCGGCTAATTTTGCACTATTGGGTTATTACCATTTGGATCGCTTTCGATTATAATCGGGCGCAAATAATTATGTGTAAGCCAGTTAGGTAGTAAAGCAATGTTAGATATTCCAGAAAAGCGCGAATTAGATTATCCGTTCCCAGCGAAACCCGTTCCTTTATCGCAAGACCAAACGGCAAAATATCGTGAGAATATTAAACGTTTACTTAAAGAGCAAAACGCTGTACTAGTTGCGCATTATTACACCGATCCTGAAATCCAAGCGCTAGCCGAAGAAACTGGCGGTTGTGTTTCTGACTCGTTAGAGATGGCTCGTTTTGGTGCAGAACACCCTGCTGATAAGTTAATCGTTGCCGGTGTTAAATTTATGGGGGAAACCTCCAAGATTCTTAGCCCTGAAAAAACGGTATTAATGCCAACACTTGAAGCGACGTGTTCGTTGGATGTCGGTTGTCCTATTGATGAATTTAGTGCTTTTTGTGATCAACACCCTGATCGTACCGTTGTCGTTTATGCGAATACTTCAGCGGCCGTTAAAAAGCGTGCTGACTGGATCGTCACTTCAAGCATCGCTCTTGAAATTGTCGAGCATCTTGATGAACAAGGGAAAAAGATTATCTGGGGCCCAGATAGACATTTAGGTGGATACATTCAACGTGAAACAGGTGCCGACATGCTGTTGTGGCAGGGTGATTGTATTGTTCATGATGAATTTAAAACTAAAGCGCTAAAAGATATGCAAGCTGTCTACCCAGAAGCACAAGTATTGGTTCACCCTGAGTCGCCTGCTGAGATTGTTGCATTAGCAGATTCTGTGGGTTCAACAAGCCAGTTAATTAAAGCAGCACAAGACTCAGATAAAGAAACATTTATCGTTGCTACCGATCGCGGTATCTTTTATAAGATGAAGCAGTTAATGCCAAATAAAACTTTTATTGCAGCGCCAACAGCAGGTGAGGGCGCGACATGTCGTTCTTGTGCTAACTGTCCTTGGATGGCAATGAATGGCTTAGCAGCGATTGAAAATGCATTAACTAACCCTAACCCTGTCGAGCATGAAATCTTCGTTGATGAATCATTACGCGAAGGCGCATTAGTTCCACTACGTCGTATGTTAGATTTTGCAGCAGAATTAAAGATGAAAGTAAAAGGAAATGCTTGATAAATAATCACTTGATTATTCAAGCATTGCTTTAATTTGGCGTTTAGCCTAGACTAGCGCCATTATCAATTCCGATTGATTCTTAGGTGAAGTGTCCGAGTGGCCGAAGGAGCACGCCTGGAAAGTGTGTATACGGAAACGTATCGAGGGTTCGAATCCCTCCTTCACCGCCATCTATTCTTATAAAAAGCGACTCTAGAAGTCGCTTTTTATTGTTTAACGCTACCTCTTTTGTCATGTAAGACGTGCCTTTCGAATTCTTCAATCGCTGTTGGTTTTCCGAATAAGTAACCTTGAACCGTTTGACAGCCTTGTTGTTTTAAAAAGTCAGCTTGGTGTTGTAATTCAACCCCTTCAGCAACGAGTTCTAAATGGAAGTTCTTCGCTAGACCAATCGCTGATAGCACTATTTCAGCTCCTGTACCATCAGGTTCGATATCTTGAATAAAGCTGCGATCAATCTTTAGTTTATCTGCTGGTAAGTTCCGCAAATATGAAAGTGAAGAATAGCCGGTACCAAAGTCATCGATAGCTACACTGATGCCCATACTTCTAAACTGTTCCAACATTGAGACTGCATCACCAATATTTTCCATGATAACGTTTTCTACTATTTCAAACTCTAACTGTTCTGCTCTGATCGCTGAAAATTTATCTAGGATAGCTTCTACCTCACTGACAAAATGAATATTGGTAAAATCGTTTGCTGATATATTTACAGAGATAGTTAAATCAGCAAAGTTTTTTTGCCAGCGATTTAACTGAATACAGGCTTGCTCAATAACCCATAAGGTTAATTGATGAATCACGCCAGCATCTTCTGCGATATCAATGAACCTATCTGGTGTAATAATGCCATCAATCGGGTGCTTCCAACGTATCAATGCTTCCGCACCAATGATACGCGTAGACGCTAGGTTGATTTGTGGTTGATAAAATAAAACGAATTGATTACAAATTAGTGCATTCTTGATTTCTGTAGATAGCCTGAGTTTTTCATTGGCTATATAGGTGATTTGAGGCGTATAGCGATAAAAAGAGTTACGACCCATTTGCTTTGCTTTATACATCGCCGCGTCAGCATAAGACACTAATTGCTCAGGCTCTGTGGCATCACCTGGGTAGGTACTTAAACCGATTGATGCGCCAATATACACTTCTTGATCTTCAGCAATAATAAAAGGTTTATTTAACTCATTAATTAATTTATCTGCAATGTTGCTTAATCGATCCGGGCAATTAACATTCTCTAAAAGCACAACAAATTCATCGCCACCAATACGAGCTAACGTATCTGTTTCTCGGATTTGCTGTACCAATCTAGTCGAAGCATGGCGTAATAATTCATCTCCAGCCATGTGACCTAAGCTATCGTTAATTATTTTAAAACGATCTAGGTCTAGAAACATTACCGCAACTTTGGTGTTCAGTCGTTTCGCATTTTTGATTGCATGATGAAGGCGTGATTTTAATAAATTGCGATTAGGCAAGCCTGTCAACGTATCATAATGTGCAAGCTGATCAAGATGCTTTTCGGATTGTTTTAGTTTGGTGATATCCGAAAAAACTATGACGTAATTAACCGTTTCTCCTTGATCGTTGTTTACTTTGCTGATGGATAATAGCTTTGAAAAGATAGCACCATTTGCTTTACGATTCTTGATCTCTCCTTTCCAAAAACCTTTATTGGCCAATTGTTCAAAAATTTTTTTGTAAAATAATTCATCATGAATACCTGAAGTGAGCATTGGTGGAGTTTTGCCAAATACATCGCTGAGTTGATAGCCCGTTATTTCCGTATAAGCCTTATTGATAGATATTATTTTTTTATTATGATCTGTGATCAATATGCCTTCTTGGGAATATTCAAAAACTTGCGCGTCTAATTTTAGCTTTCTTTCCAATTCAAACCGTTCGGTAATGTCGCTCAGAATAGTGAAATACAGTTTCTGACCTTCAAAATATATCGGCGCAGAGTTTATTTGAATCTGTTTTACTGAACCATCACGGCATTGACGACTTGCGGTGAACGTAGGGATAGATAGATTGTTATTGGGTCCTAGAAATAAAGCCGATTGTTGATTACTAAAGGTATGTAACTGAGAAATATTTAACTGAGTTAGCTGACTCTTGTCGTAATCGTATAGTGAAGCTGCGGCATCGTTGGCACCGGTAATTTCACCACCTGGCTTTATAATAAGCATCGGCGCAGTATGGTTAGTGAAAAATGCTCTAAATTTCTTTTCTGAGCGCAACTTCATCGCAAGAGAGTGATAATAGACCCGCTGGGTTCGTACGCGTTGAATAATCAGTATGAAGCACAGGATGATTAAGGTGATAGTAATTAACCAAACAAGTGGGTGAGTTTTATATCTGGGCCAATTTTCAGAGGCCTGTCCAACGATTTGCCATTCACCGTAGGGCAGTTTGATTGTTTCTACTAAGTCACTTTGAGCGAATAATAGAGCTGTTCCGTGAAATGTATCACCCAGTACGCCAGCACCATCTTTGCCACGGATGGCGACATTAATAGACGGACTTTCTATGTTTGATTTTATCAAAATCGATTGCAGGTTGAGTACTACAGACAATACCCCCCAGTCTTCATTTATTGTTTTTATTGGGATACGGCCGATCAAACCAATTCCCCCCTGAACCAATTCTAATGGACCAGCAATGATTGTTTGGTTTAGGGTCACTGCTTGAGAGACTGTTTTAAATTGCTGTTTGTTGTCTCTATAATCTAAGCCCAAAGCCGCTTGATTGCCTTTTACTGGATAAATATGACTTATTATTAAATTACGTGCAGCGCCAAAGTGACTTATTTGATTATCTTTTGATAACAACCTAGTGACATACTCCTCAAATTCCACTTGTGAAATATCGGGTTTGATCGCAATGTAATCGGCAAGCCCTTGGGCAAGCATTAAGTTTTGAGTGATTATACTTTCTATGTTTGTGCGGTAAATTAATAATTGTTGGCGGATTTGATTGTCTTTGTGGCTTTGATACTGTTTGTAGGCGGCATGTTCATAAATAGAGACAGAAACGACTATTGGGATCAAGCATAATGTTATTAAAAACATAAAGCGCTTAACTGTTCCTGCGGTGGAATCATTACTGACGAACATGGTGCTTCCTTGTCTAAATATATGTTAACTATTCTACATCAAAGTTTTATGTATTATATTAGCATTAAGATTATAGTGATGTGAACGTTCACACGGACCCATCGTTATTAAGCCATTCAAACAAATTTTATCAGCATCAAGGAGATTTATGCTTAGCCTAACAAACACCCAAGCTCGTGTTATCGGTGTATTATTAGAGAAAGAGGTCACCACACCTGATCAATACCCGATGTCGATAAATGGGTTAATGACGGCATGTAATCAAAAAAGTAATCGTGAACCTGTAATGACATTAAGTGAATCAGAGGTTAAAGAAACGATTGAGCAGTTAATTGCAATGCATTTGGTGAGTGAACAAACAGGTTTTGGTAGTCGTGTTATCAAATATAAGCACCGTTTCTGCAACACTGAGTTTAGTGACCTCAAACTTACCGAGCAACAAAAGGCTGTTCTTTGTGTATTACTGTTACGTGGAAAACAAAGTGCAGGAGAATTAAAGACAAGAACTAATCGTTTATCGACTTTTAGTCATTTAGCTGAGGTCGAGGCTTGTTTAGAGAGCCTTTGTCACTACAACGGAAGTTGCATTGTTCGAAAACTTGAGCGACAGCCAGGTCAGAGAGATAACAGGTTCGAACAACTTTTTTATCAAGCAATCGATGAGCAGCCGAACAAAACAGATCAAACAGCACCCCATTGCGATGCAACAAAAATCAAAGAGCTTGAAGCGCATATCGTTCAACTTAAAGAAAAAATTAATGAGTTAGAGGGGCGATTACGCAATGCTTAGTCAAAACCATCTTAAAGCGTACTTGCTAAATAAACCATTTGCTGTGCTCGACTTCCCATTTGGCGAAGAGGTGATGGTCTTTAAAGTAAAACACAAGATGTTTGCCACTTTATCAAGAGGGAAAGGTAAGGATACTAAGACAGAGCAACCTTGGTGGCTCAATCTTAAATGCGACCCTGATGAAGCATTAGCGCTTCGTGATATCTTTGAGAGTATTATCCCAGGCTATCATATGAATAAACGTTTGTGGAATACAGTAATCATTGACGGCAGTATACCAACTGGCGAAATTGAGCGAATGATTGATAACTCGTTCAATTTAGTGGTTAGTAACTTACCCAAGAAAGAGCAACGTAGTATTGTACTTAAAAATAATTAACGCATAACACCGCTGTTTCTGCATCGACAAGGGTTATTTGACGGTGCTGAAATAGCGATGCGCCTGTAAATAATTTTTTTGCAATCAGTAATATTATCACTCTCACTTCTAAGGTCTTCTACCTTTGCTCACTAATAAGAAGCTTTACAGCCTGATGGGCTGCTCCATATTTATCTAGTTAATTATGATGGTGTCTAATCCGAATTCTGGTATTAGAATTTCAACAATAAATGGAACTGTACGCCTTACGAATTAATGTGAAGCAGAAAACCTGTATTCTAATAACGTTAAAGACATTTGGTTGAGCTAGTCTTAGACATACATTTACCGCCTCATACTTAAGTATCAATAACGTTCAGCCCATCGTCTAGTTTAATGAAATGTAAATACCACGTTCAGTTTTCACTGTCATAGATCATGTTCGTTTTTAGAATTATATGAAATATATTATTCCATATGGTTTGTTGAGTTTTCTGAACATCGTGTCGGGCGTCACATTAACACAATAAGACAATCTATTTATTTTATCGTTATCACGTAACTCAATGTGATTAATTGACACTGATACCGCTGTCATATAAATTCGTCAAATCGAATATAGGAGACAGTTATGTTTAAAAATGAACGTGGTTTTACACTTATCGAACTATTAATAGTGGTAGCTATCATTGCGATTTTATTAACGGTCGCTATTCCAAGTTACAAGAGCCACGTACAACAAGCTAATCGTCTTGATGTTCAACAAACCTTATTACAACAAGTACAACGTTTAGAGCGCCAATACACCAGACTAGGTGGCTACCCTGATACTTTCACTGTTTCTTCGACAGAACAATACTCTTTTACCTACACGCCATCAGTGGCAGCACAAGCAACACCCGGTGCGACCAATGACTCGGCAACATTTGTCCTTGCTGCTAAGCCTATCTCATCTTCTATACAGTCTGGTGATCGATGTGGCGCTCTTACTATCAACCATCAGGGCAGTAAACTCGCAAAGAAAACCGTTGGGAACACCACGGTTACAGTTACCGACTGTTGGTCTTAAACATGCTTTATAGCGATCCGATTGGAAACGAGCGTCAACATGGATATACGTTGGTGGAGCTGTTAATTGTTTTAACGCTTATTGCCATTGCTGCAAGCATAGCGATGCCTTCATTTGTCAAACAAGTTAAAGACGATCGTCTAGTGACCACCGTCAATAAGCTTAATGCTGTTTATAAGTTTGCTCGTAGTGAAGCAGTCAAAAGAGATGAAACGATTAACATCCATGTTTCTGGCATCAAGTGGCTCGTACTCCAAGATTTAGGCCTTGCATCAGAAAAAACATTATTAGAGTTCGAGCCTGCAACAGGGGTTACGGTTACCGGGTTAGCGAATTTAAGTATTTCAAAGATCGGCACAACTTCAGCAAACGAGTTTGTCATTAGTGACCTTGATAGTTCGACAGGGGATTATCGTTTTTGTACCTACCCAAGTGGTCAAAGCGTAATAATTTCACAGGGGACTTGCCCATGAAAACAAATAACGCACAGCTTGGCTTTAGCTTGATCGAAGTGCTGATTACTCTGTTAGTCTCAACTATCGCACTGCTCGCTTTGGCTGGTGCTCAACTTAAGACTCTTCAATTTGCAACTAATAGTTTTATGTATACGGCTTCGATTATTCATGGCAATAATGCGATTGAACGTGTCTGGAGTAAGATCTGTGAACTTCAGGACGGCCGTCAAGCCGTTGACACAACTTTCCTTGATACGTTGAAACCGGCGAATTCCGCTTATACGATTACATATAACGGGTTAGCTGTAGGGGCATTCAATACCGATTTTACTGTTGAGGTAACTTGGTTAGATGAGCGAATGACAGACGGGCTTGATAATAAAGTCTCACTCAATGCCGCTTACCCTACGTTAGAGGCAGGTTGTAATGGTTAATCAGCAAAAAATGAGTGGTTTTACGTTAGTTGAATTACTAATAGCCATGTTCCTGAGTACGTTAATAGTCACTGGGCTTTCTATGAGTTACGTGACCGTTAAGTCCATGGTGAGCATTAGCAAAAACCTAGAAAATGCCCAAGAGGTTCTTAGATTCTCTTCCCAAATTTATAGTACTAGTTTGAAACAAACGTCACTGATACCAACGGTTGGACCTGACTCTATCGTCGTATCGCAAGAGGCCAACTCCACGGCGTGTGATGGCCTAGTAAAAGCGGTTGCCTATACTGAAACATTCACGCTCGACGGTAATAATTTAACTTGTGATTTAGGGGCTGGTCCCATAACAATTTTAACAGGAATTGATGCTATAGCCTTTGCGATTAACGGGAGGTTAGTCACTATCACTGTGACGCCGCTGGCAACAGGGGGAGAGCCGAGTGGTCAAGGGGCTAATGCGCCATTTACTATTGATGTTGCTTTAACGCGTGTCATCCTTACGAATGCAACGAGGCCATAAATATGAGACAAATATTAATACAAAGCAACTCTAAGCACACTAAACAGCAAGGCTATACGTTGGTTTCTGTCCTTATTATGAGCTTAATGGCTGGCACTGTAGTTTTAAGTTCATTACAAAGTAGCGTTATTCAAGAGCGGCTCACCGGGAACTTTCAAAAAAAGATTAATGCTCGGCTACTCGCTGAAAAGGGAGTTTTTGATACACTGGATAGTATGACAACAACGCTTAGTGCCAACCCTACCAGTACGATACAGGAGTTAGTCGCTGCCCTACCTACGGATGCCCACGGCAACATAACAGGGCAAGGTCATCAGCTATCTGATTTAGCTTATGCAGTTAATCTGTCACACGCAGGCTCGGAGCTAACGTTGACTAGTAAGGGCTCTAGATTTGAAGGCCTGAGTCAACTTAACGCCATTTTCGAGTTACAAGGTTCTGCCTCAAGCAAAACTTCACCTTTTGCTGATGGGATTATAGGCTGTGAAGGTGTCGATATCAGTGCAAGTGGTTCAATTGATAGCTATAACTCTGCGCTGGGTGACTATCATATTACAACTAATAAAGGCAAAGAGGCTGTTGTAAAAACGGTGACTTCATCAGGTCTAATTTCTTTATCAGGCGCATCAACAATTGAGGGCGATGTATTTGCCACTCACAGTCTGGCTCTCAAAAGTGGTGCAACGATTGATGGGGATGTATTTGCAAATGGTAATGTCACGCTACCAAGCAGTAGTGATATTCATGGCAACGTGACCTTACGTGGTAATTATAAGCAGTCAAGTGGTACTGTCGGTGGAACAATTCACGCTAACGGAACGGTGACCCTTAACGAGACGAAACTGGGTGGTAACTTAAAGTCTCGAGGTATAGTAAACATTACAGGTAATAAAATTACCGGCTCAATTTTGTCACAACAAGACGTTACCCTTACTCGTGTCTTAACTGTTGGCGGCGGTGTACAAACTCATGGTAAATATACACAAATTGGAGGGGTAGTTTCTAATGGTGTCAGGGCTAAGGGCAATGTTCATTTGAAAGAGAGTGCACAGATCTCTAATGATGATTTACGTTATAACGGCATCGGCACCTTTTACACTCACTCATTAGGTTATGGCGTATCTCCATACGCTCAAGAAGTCCCGCTAAATTTACCTGACGTCGCAGAAGTTGTTGCATTACCAACCGATGATTCAGAAGCAACTGAGACAACAGGTTCAACGTGTGATGTTCATTCAATCGAATTTGAAGTGCTAACTGTTGACGCCAGTGCTGATAATGCAAAGGATCTAACTATCAGTGGCTCCGGAACAGGGGATATTTACTTACTTAGTGATGCAATTGGTGATTTCTCATTGAATAACGGTAGCCAAAGTAGCCCTTCAAAAATCATTACGCCAGTGACTGCTGATTTCCTTGGTGTCAATCATAAATTTTTAGCTTATGACAATGTCACCATTAAAGGACACCTTAAAGTTGCACCCGGCGCAAATGTTATGATGTATGTTAAAGGGAACTTTAAGATGAGTGGTAGCAGTTCGTTGACAATTCCTGATAACTCGAGTTTAACCCTTGTGATAAAAGGAGCTGTTGAAATTGGCGGTGGCGCTCAGGTCTATACACCAGCTAAAGGAATCACAACCACAGGGCAACCGGTTTTTTCTATATACAGTTCTTATAGTGGCACCGGTATTGATATAACAGGGGGCACCGAGTCAATTTATGCAGCCATTTACGCACCTAAAACTGACATAACAATTAGCTCTGATGTTGCATTTAAAGGGTCTGTGCTTGGGAACAAGGTCACGGTAAGCGGTGACGGTGGACTCCATTACGATACCGCACTATCGAAAGCTAAAGTTGTGGGTAACCCTTCAGGTGGTAGTGGTCAAAAATTGGTATTTAAAGGCTGGAAGACTATTTAATTTGCGTAATAGGTATAATATCTATACCTATTAATACTAATGTTGTAGTATTTGTTTTTAAACGTTTTCTTATAAGAAAGTGCAATGCCTACAATACTAACGTTCGCCTTTATTTTACTCGGTTTAAGTGCGTTTATTGCAAGTAAGGTCATTATTGTTCCTAGAAATGTTTGGCTGTTGTTTCTTGTGCAGCCACTTGCAATGAGCGCAACATCGCTGATGGTGTTTGTGGGTGGACTCCTATCAAATAAAATAGCGCCTTCACAGGAACTGGCAACCTTACCCGTGACGATTTTAATCTTAGGGGTTGCACTTGCAGTTATTCCGGCGGCAAAATTAACCCTCTTGTTTGGTCGCAAGAAAAGCTTAATCATCGGCACGTTAGTGAGTATATGTGGCTCTACAGCCGCTATGATTGCAGCGCAGAAGGCATCTTTTGAAATCTTTTGCATCGCGTCATTACTTCTTGGTTTTAGCATGGCATTTGTTGCACAAATGCGTTTTGCGGCCTTGGAAAGTTTAACGGATCAATCTCAGTCAGCAAAAGCCTTGTCCGTATTAATGTTCAGCGGCATTTTCGCCGCAATCTTGGGGCCTGAATTAGCCACGAGTTTCGAAAACACACTTGCCTCTCCTCATGGCTTTGCGGGTTCATTTATGGCGCTAAGCTTGATGCTATTTGGTGGACTGTGTTTGTTGTGCTTCCTTGAGCCTAATCCGGTACCAGATATCACTAGCGATTATAGTGGACGGCCATTAGGGACGATTACATCTCAGCCCGTCTTTATCATAGCGTTAACTTGCGGAGTCATTGCTTACGCTTTTATGAGCTATATCATGACAGCAACACCGTTAAGTATGAGTGTAGTCTCAGGGCATAGTCTTCATGACACAAAGTGGGTTATTCAGAGTCATATTCTCGCTATGTATCTACCGTCACTATTTGCCAGCTGGCTTGTTGCAAAAGTTGGACTCTTGAATGTGATGAGATTAGGCTGTCTTTGTTACATATCTGTGATAATCTTTGCTTTAAGTGGCCACGATGTAATGCACTATTGGTTAACAATGGTTTTACTTGGTTTAGGTTGGAACTTTCTCTTCTTAACGGGCACTTTGATGCTTCAGAAGTCATATCAGCCAGAAGAGAGAATTAAGGTTCAGTCGCTTAATGACTTTAGCATTTTTATTGTCCAGGGCTTTGCTTCACTCTCTGCGGGCGTTGTTTTATTTAGTCAAGGATGGCTTTATTTAGTGTTAATATCCATCCCTTTAGTTGGTGTGATTTGTGCTGTCACCTTGTGGTCAGGCAAGTCACAATCTAATCAAAGGCATTTTTTGTAAACAAAAACTTATCTCTGATAAGTTAAGTAAAGACTAGTTTAATGACACATTCTAACGACAAAAACTTATTACGCTTAATTAAGTTTGGTCCTATCTCCTTAATCATCTTCTTCTCGATCCTTGTCAACGTTATTGTAATCCATGAGAATAAATCCATGAGTGATTTTGATCTTTTATCATTGCAAGAGGATTTCGAGGCCACTGAACGTCAAATAATTAAAAATCAAGTCAGTCAGCTTTATCAGCATATTTTAGTTCGAAAAGAAGCCGCTGAGTCTGAGCTTAAACAGAGTATGGAGCTGAGGATTAATCAAGCTCACGCGATTGCGTCAACTATTTACAATAATAATCAACACCGACCAGAGCATGTCGTTAAAGCCCTGATTAATGATACATTGCGCTCTGTCTCATTCAATCAAGGTCGCGGCTATTACTTCATCTATACTATGGATGGTGTGAACGTCATGCACCCAACAGTACCATCCCTTGAGAACAAAGCCCTTTGGGATATGAAAGATGTTAAGGGAAACTACATCATTCGTGGTTTAGCTGAAGCTGCCTCAAAGGATCAACGTCAGGCCGGTTTTTATACGTGGTGGTTCCCTAAACCTGATAATAAACAAGCTTCGTTCAAAAAAGTAGGTTATTCGAAATACTTTGCCCCTTATAATTGGTTTATTGGAACGGGGGAGTACGTAATTGATTTTGAGTCTCAGATTAAGCAAGAGTTACTCAAAGAGATCCAAAAAATGCGATATGGTGATAATGGTTACTTCTTCGTCATGGATTTCAAAGGTAATTACTTAGCACATTACAAAACAGATCTTGTTGGCTTAAACCGTTTTAATGCTGTCGATGCCAAAGGTTTCCCGTTAGTTAAAGAAATCATTAAAGTTGCGCGTAGTGGAGAGGGCTATATTAATTACGTCGCTTCAATCATGCCGGAAACAGGGGAACCGTCGGACAAAACAAGTTTTGTAAAAGGGGTCAAAGACTGGCAGTGGGCCATAGGCACTGGGACCTACTTACAAGAAATCAATGAATATATTGACGACAGAAAAATAACTATTGAAGCACGTCACCAACAAGAGCTAATTAAAATTGTCGCGATAAGCGTCTTTGTTTCACTTATTTTGATCGTAATGTCTATCTTGATCTCTAAGAATATATCGTTGCGTTTTCAAAATTATCAACGAAAAATTCAGCTAGACTTTGAGGCGCTTGAAGCCACAAAAAATAAGCTGACTCATATGGCCCACCATGATGCTTTAACGCAATTACCTAACCGTGTTGCGCTCATCGAGAGAATTAACACCGGCATCGCATTGTCACAACAAGTGGGGCAATCGTTAGCTGTCATGTTTGTTGATATCGATGACTTTAAAAAGGTTAACGATAACTATGGTCACTCGATGGGAGACCGATTACTCGAACATGTTAGTAAACGTTTTAGTGAGGTCATCGGTGAGGGTGATACAGTCTGTCGATTTGGTGGCGATGAGTTTATTTTTTGTTTTCCAAAGCTTTCATCATTATTAGAAGCTGAACATAAAGTGCAGGCAATACAAGATGTTTTCCGTCAAGCTATTCCATTAGATGGCAAGCAAGTTTATACGAGCGGAAGTATAGGTGTATCAATGTTTCCCGAGGATGGCAAGGATGCTGAAAAGCTAATCAGTAAAGCAGATCTTGTTCTCTATAAGTCTAAAGCTGAACAAAAAGGACAATTTTTATTTTATGATAAAGTTACTCACCTCAAAGTGAAACGTGACTTTAAGCTTGAAGAGGAATTACGTTTAGCGATAACTAATCAAGAATTTTCCTTGGTGTATCAACCGCAAATCTGTACTGCAAGTCAACAGATCATTGGCGTTGAGGCATTAATCCGCTGGGTTAGCCCAAGCTTAGGGTTTATTTCACCTGCCGAGTTTATCCCACTGGCAGAAGATATCGGCATTATCGAACAAATTGGCGAGTTTGTTCTTGAGCAGGCAAGTATCGATATTGGTCACTATAATGCGAATAATGAAAACCCGGTGACATTATCAGTCAATATTTCCCCTGACCATCTAGTTGCTGACAACTTTGCTAACACGGTTTTAAATTTTGCTAAGAAAGCAGGGCTTAACTCGTCCTATATCACGGTAGAGATAACTGAAAATGTGTTGATCGCTGATGTTAAAAAGGCGAAACCAGTGATAGAGCAATTACGCAATTATGGCTTTGATGTGTCACTAGATGATTTTGGTACAGGTTATTCTTCACTCAGTTACCTTGCAGAGCTACCGATCAGTGAAATTAAGATCGATCGGAGCTTTATTGATAAACTACTCGTTAATGAGCAAGCAGAGTCTTTAGTTAAATCGATTATTCTTATCGCGTCTTCGGGTCACATGAGCGTCGTAGCAGAAGGGGTTGAAACGAGTGAGCAATATGAGCGTTTGCGCGAATTTAATTGTGACGTTATTCAAGGGTACTTTTTTGATAAACCCTTATCTATCGAGGAACTTTCTGCTAAATACATTCCCAAAAAGAATTAGCAGCTATTAATTCAAATAGCTATTGGTATCGTCATAGTATTAATAGCTTAGACGAATTTATAGAAATCATACCGAAAAGGAGTTCAGTATGATTAGCTGCCAAAGCTACATCATCATCGTATTTTCACTATTATGTTCAGGTTGTGCTTCAATCGTTGCCAACCAAATCACTCGCCCACAACCTAGAAACTATAGAAAAAGCAGTCGACATTGTGCACCGTAAGTCACAGATACAGCCCAATGACCTAAACCTTCGCCGAGGAATTGAAGTTAACACCATCACAACCAATGTCTATGTGTCATCAGGTGATGCCATTACCCCAAGTAGTTATTGGGAGTCCATCGTTGCAGATAATTTAAAAGTTCAAACTTATGATAACTTAAAGCATCTAGAAATGGTTATGTTATTTAATAAGCGTCTCATGAGAGACATTGCCTCAGACCTTTTAGGCAAAGAGCTTGATGAGACTGATACTAAAATATTGGGCGTACTGTGTAACGCGAAAGATACGAGTTGTCTGGAAAAAGCGTAATCAGCTGCATTTTATGGAGTGGTTACATACCTACATTAAACAAAAAGGGCTCATACCTGAGCCCAAAATAGATACCTAGCTAGTGACCAACGATGTTATGAACCTTTTTTATTGAATTCCGCTTCAACATTCACAAGTTCCCGCTCTGCTAGCGCTAAATCTAACGTCGCTTTTAACAGTTTATATAACCTTATAGATGCATCTATTTCTTCTTTGCGGTTAGTCAAGCTCTCGATATTAAGACCCAATGGGATATCAAGTGACATACAAGCCTCAATAATCTGATTAAGATTACTACGGCAAATTTGAATGGACTCATTGAGTGGGTCTTTTGACTCTAAAATGCGCCACCGTGTAGCATCTGGAATAGCAATACCCAACCATTCCATGAAATCCATAGTTTTTTCACTGCCACACGGGGTGAATGTTAGAATGATTCGACGTGGTCGCATTTGTTGGACGCGGCATTCACGGGCGTAATTGGCTAACATGTCAATGGTTGCGGCGGCGTCATAGACGGCTTGAGAGATGAAATATTCACAGCCTTGTTTATCTTTTTCAAGCATGCGCAAATGCTCATCACCTTTTTTAGAGTGACGCTCTGCAATGGTGACACCGCCTAAGTAATAATTTTTATGGTGTTCTTGTTGTGCTTGATACGCCTCTGGTAGTGATAGCTTTTGTTGGCCATCAGCAGATGGGCTACCGACGAGAACAATATCTCTGACGCCATAAAGCTGCCAACTAGTATCTAACCACTGGGTAAACTCTGCTTTATCACGCTGAGCAACACTTTTATAAGTGATGATTGGCTTGTTTGTCTTATTGTTTAAAATTTGTGAGTAATGACAAGGCTCAAATGTTTTACTGAATGGGAAAGGGCGCTTGACTTCGGTGCGACTACTCTCATCTTGAATATCGTAGACAATCAGTCCGTCAAAGTCGATTTTGTCTAAACGAGCCACTAATTTATCGGCGACCTCTTCAACCTTGTTTAATGGTACACCTTCACGAGGTGGAGTCGTACCGATAAAATAAACACCAAATTTGGCGTCGCGGGATTTGTCACGTAATTCAGATTTCATTGCTTAGTAATACTCTATAAAAAATATCTAGTTAATATACCACTGTTAATCTAAGAGGGAGAGGGTTTTTAGACGGCTATTTAGCCAATATCGACCTATCTTAGACTAAAAGGTAACATGCTAAAATCGAAATACTTTCTTGTAGCATGTTAATGATGATATTAGGTTAGCTTAAGCGGTAAGCCATGGTCTTGCTTAATTTCTTCAATCACAACATAGGTGTGATTTTTAGCAACACCTGGGATGTCGACAATCATTCCGAGTACTTGCCGATAAGCTTCCATATCAGCAATCCGAATCTTAACCAGATAATCGAAGCCTCCTGCCACCATGTGACATTCGCACACTTGGTCTATCTCAGCAATAGCCGCTTGAAAACTATCAAAAAGCTCAGTGGTGGTGCGGTCTAATGTGATTTGAATAAAGGCTGACATGCCAAATTTTAACTTTGATGCATTTAATTTAGCGCCGTATCGCTCAATGTAGCCCTCATTCTCCAAGCGTTTTACCCGATCTAGACAAGGACTCGCGCTAAGCCCAACCTCGTTAGCAAGGTTTACATTCGAAATTCGGCCATTTTTTTGGAGTGTAGAAAGGATGCTTAGATCAATTCGATCTAGCGGTTTAGTTTTAGTCGATTGCATAATATCAGTAGATTATTCTGTTTAATGATGGCTGGGCACGATAATTTACGGTATTTCTTCGTATTTAACCAGCACATTCTGCTGCCCAATGGGTAAACTTGCTGCACTAAAAAATCCCGTGTAAATAGACTAAGCTAAATATTAGCTTTATTTACCTCTAATAATAAATAATAGGATCGCTCATGTTATTTAATGGCACATTAACGACGACAAATTCAATTCGCCAAACCATCCGAGATCATTACCGTTGTAATGAAAATACAATTATCAATCACCTTTTACCATTAGCTGAGATTGATGTCGATGCTAAGAGCCGTGCTTGGGAAAATGCACGTCAGATGGTGGTTAATATTCGTAAGGACCAAGTCGGTAAAGGTGGTGTGGATGCACTGCTCAATGAATTTGCATTATCAACCGAAGAAGGTGTTGTATTAATGTGTCTAGCCGAAGCGTTGCTTCGTGTGCCAGATAAGGTAACGGCAGATAACTTAATCCGCGATAAGTTAGCGAACGGCGATTGGAGCTCTCATATTGGTAATAGTGACTCTATTTTTGTCAATGCCTCATCTTGGGGTTTGTTAATGACCGGTAAGCTGGTTAACTACACCGATAAACAGAAAAAACTGCAGTTTAACCTACTAAAACGTACGGTTGGCCGCTTAGGTGAGCCTGTTATTCGTAAAGCCGTGCGTTATGCGATGAAAATTATGGGTACCCAATTTGTGATGGGGCGTAATATCGGTGAAGCCGTTGAGCGTGCCGTTGAGCAAGAATCTAAAGGCTACACATACTCATACGATATGCTTGGTGAAGGTGCTCGCACCATGAGCGATGCCGATCGCTATTTCGCGGCGTACGTCAGTGCAATTGACGCCATTGGTCAAGCTGCAAATGGTCGTGGACCACAAAAGAGCCCTGGTATTTCTATTAAACTTTCAGCTATTCACCCACGTTATGAATTCAGTCACCGTGACCGTGTCATTGAAGAGTTAGTCCCACGTTTGAAAGATTTAGCAATGCGTGCTAAAGGCTATAACATCGGTTTTACGGTTGATGCTGAAGAAGCTGATCGTTTAGATATTTCTATGGATGTTATTGAAGCTGTTTTCTTAGACAGTGATCTTGATGGTTGGGATGGTTTTGGTATTGCTGTTCAGGCTTATCAAAAACGTGCGATATTCGTGATCGATTGGGTTCGTGACTTAACAGAACAAGCCAAACGTCAAATGATGGTACGTCTAGTTAAAGGGGCATACTGGGATAGTGAAGTTAAAATCTCGCAGACAGAGTGTTTACCAGATTTCCCGGTGTTTTCGCGTAAACCATCAACTGATGTTTCTTACCAAGCTTGTGCAATTAAGCTACTAGGTTACCGCGATACAATTTACCCACAATTTGCTACTCATAATGCATATACTGTAGCAACAATCCTTGAGATTGCTAATCAAGATAAATCTGGTTTTGAGTTCCAACGTCTTCATGGCATGGGAGAATCTCTCTATGACCAAGTTGTTCAAGGCCATCAGGTACCATGTCGAGTTTATGCGCCGGTAGGGGCTCACGAAGATCTATTAGCTTACTTAGTTCGTCGTTTGTTAGAGAATGGTGCCAATAGCTCGTTTGTAAACAACATTGTTGATGAAGATATTCCAGTGGAGTCTTTACTTTCAGATCCTGTTGAAACGGTTAAAGCTTGGAAGGATAAATATAACCCACAAATAAGTATGCCTATTGAGCTCTATGGTGCTGAGCGTGCTAACTCTAAAGGCATCGACCTTACAGACGTTGATCTAGTAACCGAAATGAAAGGCAATCTTGACCAATGGTTTGAAAGTAACCGCCTGACTCAAGAGCAGTTACCTGCTGGTTCACAAGCCGTAACTAATCCTGCAAATCATGACGAAATCATTGGCCACATCACCCATGTTGATGCAGAAGGTATGGCGCAGCTTGTAGCAGATGCTGATACAGCCTTTAAAACGTGGTCAACTACTGATGTTGCTGTTCGTGCACAAGTTTTAGACAAAACAGCTGATTTACTTGAAGCGAACCGTGATGAGTTAATCGCATTATGTATCAAAGAAGCAGGCAAAGTTCCTGTCGATGGTGTTGCGGAAGTTCGTGAAGCAGTAGATTTCTGCCGTTATTACGCTGTACGTGCACAAGAACTGATGCAAGACCCGCAATTAGAGTCTCGCGGTGTTGTTTTATGTATTAGCCCATGGAACTTCCCGTTAGCTATCTTCTTAGGTCAAGTCGCAGCAGCGATTGTTGCTGGTAACACAGTTGTTGCTAAACCAGCTGAACAAACCAGTCTAATTGCTTTACGTGCAATTGAATTAATGAAAGAAGCCGGTTTACCTGACAACGTTGTATTACCGGTGATTGCCCGTGGTAGCCAAGTGGGTCGAGTCATTGTGCCAGATCTACGTGTTCAAGCCGTGATGTTTACTGGTTCAACAGAAACTGGTACACGAATTGCTCAAGATCTTGCTGCTCGAGGTGGAGACCCTGTGCCACTTATCGCTGAAACTGGTGGTCAAAACTGTATGATCGTTGACTCTACAGCACTACCAGAACAAGTTGTTGATGATGTGATTGCATCAGGTTTCCAATCAGCAGGCCAGCGTTGTTCTGCGCTTCGTGTTTTATTTGTTCAAGATGAAATTGCTGATAAAGTTATCACCATGATCAAAGGTGCGATGACAGAACTACATGTTGGTAATCCTGAGTTCTTTAGTACAGATATCGGCCCTGTTATTGATCAAAAGGCACTGACAGCACTGAATGACCACGTGAAGTACCTGGAAGGGAAAGCAACATTACATTACACCTGCCCAATCCCAGATATGGGTGAGACTGGAAACTTTTTCTTTGCACCTCGTTTGTATGAGATTAGTGATTTATCTGTTCTTAAACAAGAAGTATTCGGGCCATGTGTTCACGTCATTCGATTCAAAGGTGACAAGATTGATGATGTTATCAATCAGGTCAACAGCACTGGCTTTGGTTTAACGATGGGTATTCACACTCGTATCGACCAAAAAGCTGAATACTTAGCGTCTCGATCGCGTGCCGGTAATGTGTATGTTAATCGTAACATGATTGGTGCTATTGTTGGTGTTCAACCCTTTGGTGGTCGTGGATTATCTGGTACGGGCCCTAAGGCCGGTGGGCCAATGTATCTAACGCGCTTGGTTAAAGAGCAATCACTGAGCAGTGTACCGCGCTTTGACGATGCGAAAGTTGCTGCGTTAAATACGCTTTTTGCTAAAGATAGTGGTGATCATTCAATTATTGATGGTGTTCTTAATCGCGCACAAGATGTTGCAGATAGTTGGCAATACAGCGATGTAAATACACGAATTTCGGTATTACGACAGTTGCTTGCACATGTTTCAAATAATCAAGGAATCAATCAAGCTGCTCAAGCAAAGGACACATTGGCATCGGCAAGCTCGTTACTAATTTCTGCAGAAAAACAATTAACAAACCCGCTTGAATTACCAGGGCCAACAGGTGAGTCTAATCGACTTTATCTTGAGTCTCGTGGCACTTTAGCTGTTATCCGTGATAAAGATACAAG
The DNA here is from genome assembly GCA_002835545.1 of Alteromonadales bacterium alter-6D02. Taxonomy (GTDB): domain Bacteria; phylum Pseudomonadota; class Gammaproteobacteria; order Enterobacterales; family Psychrobiaceae; genus Psychrobium. Next base: position 456 of record PIZK01000023.1, on the reverse strand, counting down.
TTTTGATTTCTGGTTTATGTCAATTGTCTCTGCATTGGCCGCTGGTAACACCGTTATCGCACTTGTTGACGATGAAGATCTCGCTCAAGCACAAGCTATCCGTGATGCCTTTGCCAAAATTGGTGTGGTCTCTGGTATTTTCCAAATCGCTAAGACATCACAATTAAATGGTATTCTAGCGCATCAATCATTAGCTGGCGCTGTGGTTGACTACAAAACTAGCCTTACGCATTTGATCAATGATAAGTTAGCTGCAAGAAGCGGCGCAATTCTACCACTAATCACGGCTAGTTCTTATGAGAACCTTTTCCTTCGTATGGTGACTGAAAAGACAATTAGTACTGATACAACCGCAGCAGGTGGTAATGCATCCCTGATGACTATGGAAATTGAAGATTAGACATTGTCTGTAATGTTATAAAAAGGGGCCTTGGCCCTAATGCCGTTCACTTAAGG
>PIZK01000022.1:82052-144061 GCA_002835545.1 Alteromonadales bacterium alter-6D02 | reverse complement strand
CTATAGTCTAGTGATGACTTGCCGAGCAAACGATATTAACCCCTATTATTACTTCCTTCACTTGTTCAAGGTGATACCGACCTTGGATGATAACGCAGACTTAACGGCACTCATGCCGTGGAATGTGCAGCTCGATTACACGTCAGGCTAGGCACAACGGGTTAGTTGCGCGTTTACGATAAAAACACCTTCAGGATGACTCTTCACAACTAAGAAAACAAAAAAGGTGACTAAAAAGTCACCTTTTAATAAAGTTGCAGAAAATAGAAGACTAATTCACTTTTTTCAAATCAACAATCTCAGCTGTTCGAGTCTCACCTTTGTGTTTTTGCTGCCACACTAAATCACAAATGCCATCCGTTGGGTTAAAGCCAGTAGGCGCACTTAACAATAATTCACGGATTCTTTCGTGTTCAAAGTTATGACAAGCATCATCCAATTGCGCTAATAATGGCTCAAGCTCATCCCATGACAGCATAACCTCCTGCGCTGTCATAATGCGCTCATGATTAGTCCCACTAACATTATCACCAATCAATAGCTCTTCATAAAGCTTTTCACCAGGGCGTAAACCAGTACACTTAATTTTAATATCCCCATTTGGGTTTTTAGCATCTTTAACACTAAAGCCACTTAAATGAATCATCTTACTTGCCAAGTCAAAAATCTTAACCGACTCGCCCATATCAAGCACAAAGACATCACCCCCCTTACCCATTGCACCCGCTTGTATTACTAGCTGTGATGCTTCAGGAATCGTCATAAAAAAGCGGGTAATATCAGGGTGAGTTAAAGTAACTGGACCACCCTCTTTAATTTGCTTACGAAATAACGGTACAACAGAACCAGAAGAACCAAGCACATTACCAAAACGAACCATACAAAAACGCGTACTATCTTGTGTTTTAGACAATGCCTGAAGTACTAACTCAGCCATTCGCTTGGTTGTACCCATCACATTAGTAGGACGAACTGCTTTATCAGTAGAGATTAAAACAAAGGTTTCTACATTGGCATTAATCGCCGCACAAGCAGTATAATAAGTACCAAAGATATTATTTCTAACCCCTTCAACCACATTGTGCTCAACCAAAGGCACATGTTTATAAGCGGCCGCATGATAAACCGTTTGCACAGCAAAGCTTCTCATCACCATCTCAATACGGTTTGTGCGCTGAACCGAGCCTACCATTGGATAAATTTCAACATCCAAGCCTTTCTGCTGCTTATATTCATTAAGTTCTTTATCGATAGAATATAAGCCAAACTCAGATAACTCGAACAAGACTAGCTTAGTCGGCTTTAAGCGTAAAATTTGGCGACATAATTCTGAACCAATAGAACCGCCAGCTCCTGTGACCATGACTACTTTACCAGTGATATCAGCAGTCATGAGATCTTTTTTAGGCGCAACAGGATCCCGCCCAAGTAAATCTTCAACCCCGACATCTTTAAACTCTTCAAGCTTTGCATGGCCTTTGACTAAATCAGCCATCCCCGGTGTTGTTTGCACTTGAACAGGTAAAGGCTCTAGCTGAGCTAATATTTCTTTACGGCGAGAGCGGCTAGTGCTGGGAAGTGCCAGAAGCACCTTTTCAATACTTTTATCTTCGACTAAGCTTTCAATTTTACTTGGCGAATAAACATGAATACCTTGCATATCGTGCCCTTGCACCGCCTTGTCATCATCAACAAAAGCAACAGCATGATATTCAGGTCCTTGGGCCAAAGCAGTCGCTAATTGACGCCCTGCTGAGCCAGCACCATAGATCAGTACAGAAGCCTTTTTATGCCAACGTTGATGACCGATTAGCGCACGGACAGCGATGCGCGAGCCACCGACAAAAATAAGGCAAAAGCACATAAAAATGAATGGGACAGTTCTTGGCACACCTGCATTAAAGAAAAATGAAAAACCAATAAATGTAAGAGCTGATATTAAGCTTCCCGTTGCAATAGCCCAAACAGCATGCATATTCATGTAACGTAGAACAGCACGGTAAAGACCAAGCTTAATAAATGCCAGTAAACTAACAGGTAACACGCCAAGAAACACCGCCCAATACTTTTGTTCAAATATTGGTGTAACAGTGTCTAAACGCATAAAGAATGCCAACCAAAAAGCACAAAACAAAAATATTGAATCAATTAGTAATGTAATTAATCTCTTTTTTGAGCGCGACAACTGCAACATAGGTGTAAAGTAACTTCGCATGTTACCCCCTTAAGACTTTAATATTCAATTTTAATTACCTTCCTACTATTTTACTTTAAAGAGGTTATTTCAATAGTAACTAAAACCTTAGCGGTATCAACCATGGCCGTTACTGTATCATTTTCTTTCAGTTTTTAGGCGGATATTCATCCATGCTTTAAGTTTTTGGCTCAATGAATACCTAGTATGAATAGCACTTATTATAGAATGCAGACGGTACAGAAAATGCCTTGTCAATGATACAGATCTCTATTGTCTTTAACAATCTATATAAGTTGGCTCGATCTTACGCCATTTATTTAATTATGAGCTCAACCCCCACAGGGGCAACCATGACTTTCAAAATTTTTAACTAGTGTAATAATCACTCAACACTCTAATAAACTCACTTAATTCTGACCTGTCTAAATGATTAATGCCTGCAGCTGCAGTACGTCCGCCACCCGTTTTAAAATGAGAACAAACAATATCTGCACCTTGCTTATTCAACAATGGCGCACGAACACTTACCGTGTAGCCACCTTCGTTATTGTAAGAAATAACAGCATGAGCTTTGCTTGGTGATTGATTAGCTAAATCATTCCCTAATACACCACTGACTCGACGAGACCAAGCTGCGTCCTCAAGTAAAATAACTTTAGCTACCTTTGAATCAAATAACACTTCTGCAGCACGCGATTTTTCCATGTCATAATCATAGGCAGTTGATAGCTTGTGATAAACAGAGTCAACTTTATTGATAACATCAAATGGCGATGAGTAGGCTAATAACATTTCAAATAGCTCGGTAGGAGGGTAATGCAAGTCACTTACATCGTTGCCATAACTATTGTAATTAATGTAGGTACCAAACGCTTTCAGTTGCTGTTTCTGCTGTAATGTTAACCCAAGCTTGTCCGCTTCTTCATCCGCTTTAGCAAAAAGATTATCGCCATAAGCAGCTGTGATAGCCCACAAATGAAACTCGTTATCTAAAAGCTTACTAATAATTAGACTAGTACAAGTATTTGCATCCAAATCTATATAAGCTTTTAAATTGTCGGACTTCGGAATATCTCCCGTTCTATGGTGATCAACATAAAAAACATCAGCTCCCATAACTAAGGCATTATTTAACGCTTCAAGATTTTTCTCCATAGAAATATCAAGTACACGTATAGTGTCACCTGCTTTAACATCTACTCGTTTAAGTAAAGCAATATCGCGCTTAACGCCAGTAATTTTCACACTGTTAGTTGGGTTATAAAGTTGTAACTGTAGTAATGCGATTATGCCATCAGCATCACCATTAAAAACATCATACTGCATCAGGTATTCCTTAAAGTTTGGTTTTATCCTTATTTTGATTTAATTCTGGATTTTACCATAAGCTATTTTGCTATAGTGTGAATAAATCGTTAGCCAATAGGGCTTTTTGCCACAAACCCTTGTTTCATTAAGAAGTTCACAATTTGTACAGCGCACTGTTCAATTGACTGCTCAGCCGTTTTCACATGGACTTGCGGAAACTCGGGAACATCATAGGTTGAATCAACTCCCGTAAAATCTTTTATCTCACCTGCCCGCGCTTTTTTATACAAGCCTTTAGGATCGCGCTGTTCACAAATACTTATAGGTGTATCGATGAACACTTCAATAAACTCACCATCCTCTAACTTTGCTTTAGCTAACGCACGGTCACTCGAAAATGGTGAAATAAAAGCAGTTGAGACAATAAGACCAGCATCTAGAAATAATTTAGCCACTTCTGAAATACGGCGAATATTTTCAACACGGGCTTCGTCACTAAAACCTAAATCACCATTGAGGCCATGGCGCACATTATCCCCATCAAGTAAGTAACTATGACAGCCTAGCTTAAATAACAACGCATCAACGGCATTAGCTATGGTAGATTTACCTGAGCCACTTAGACCGGTGTACCAAAGTAACACAGGCTTTTGTTTTTTTAATTCAGAACGTTGTTTTTTACTGATATGTTGTTCGTGCCACACGGTGTTTTTTGTTTTTTGACTAACGGCTTCAATATTGGCTATTTTCATAGTGATTCTCATACTTAATAGTTCATTGTAATGAATAAACAAGGGAAATTAAAAAGGGTAAACTAATGGTATCGTTACAATCACGCTGATACAGTATATTATCGAAATAGGTAAACCAAACTTAACAAAATCAGTTAATTGATAATTGGCGGCGTTATATACCATCACATTAGTTTGGTAGCCATAAGGGCTGATAAAGCTACCACTAGCAGCAAACGCAACCGCCATCACATACGGCATAGGATCAACCCCAAGCCCCATGGCTATATTGTAGGCAATAGGAAAAGCTAATGCTGCAGCAGCGCTATTGGTGATAAGTTCTGTCATTATTAAGGTTAAAACAAAAATCAACACAAAAGATAAATAGACACTTTGACCTTGCAAGAAACCTTCAATATATTGTGCAAACATAGTGGCAATGCCAATGTTTTCTATGGCAGATGCTAAAGTTAACGCACCCAGTACTATCATCCATATCTCTAATGGAAAACGACGTTTTATTTCATTAACAGTTAATGCTCCACAGAAAATAAGAAAAGCAAGATAAAAGAACAAACAGGTCAATAAGGGTAATGACGTAAATACCGACACTAATATACTAACAATAAAGCCCCATACAGTTGAATGATCACGCCAACCACTGAGAATATTCTCAGCTTGATGGCCTGACAAAATATAAAAGTTTTTAGATAGGTTAGGGCGAGTACAAAAATCTTGGCCAACTGCAAGTACTAAGAAATCGCCGGGTTGCAACACAATATCACCAAGCTTGCCTGACAAAGCGCCCCCCTCTCGCCTAACAGCAACCACAGCTGCATCAAATCGCGCTCTAAAACCAGATTTTTTAAGCGTTTTTCCGACTATGGCAGAGTCGGACTTAACCAAAACTTCAGTCAAGTTATCACGTAACAAATCATCTTGCTCGGCAAATAAATTCAAGCCATCGAACTGCTGCAAGGTTAATACTTTAGAAATATCACCACTAAAGATAAGTTTATCTTTATCTTGCACTACTTCATCTGGGGTTACAGGGGAAATCAGCTTACCATGACGTACAATCTCAACTAAAAATAACGAGTCGAGATTTCTTAAACCATTACCCTCAATACTTTTTCCTATAAGCGCCGAGCTTGTTGCCACCTCAGCCTCCAGTAAATAATCATCAGTAGCTAAGTCATCATTTTCTAATAAAGGAAGTGCTCTACTTCGTAGTATAATAACTAATAAACATAAAGCTAAAGCCACTAAGCCGATTAAGCTAAAATCAAAGAAAGAAAAGCTCTGCTGGCCTTGTTTTATCAGTAAACTGTTTACGATAAGGTTGGTTGAGGTACCAACTAGCGTGAGTGTACCACCTAAAATAGCGGCAAATGATAGTGGAAGTAGGAGCTTACCGGGGTTGATAAGCTTATTTTTTTTCACTGTGTTAATAAGGGTAGCCACTACTGCAGTGTTGCTCATAAAAGCTGAGGCAAAAGCAGTGCCGAGCAGAAGCCGCAGAGTAGACTTAATTTTTGAACCATTAAAGACGCCAGAAGATAAGCGCCTTAGGATGCTCGTTCGCTCAAAGGCAAATGAACAAAGTACTAATAAAACGAGGGTAACTAAGCCTGGATTAACCGCATTAGTTAAAATATCATCAACACTGACAAAGGAAAGTGCCAAGCACAGTAAAACTGTCACAGAAAAAACACGCTCTGGAACTTGGCTGTATTTAACTAAGCTGATAAAAGTGATAATAAAAATCCCAACCATCAACCATTGCTCAAGTGACATATTGTATCCATATCTAAGAAGTTTAAAAGCTTGCTGAAGCTATAAAAAAATAAAAAGGCTATAAGGCAATAGCCTTACAGCCTCAAGGTTCCCGCCTGTAAATCATTTATTTAGTAGGCGGAATTTTAATCTCGCTTTGTGCTATTTAGTAATGTCTCGTGCACCCCAGTGTGGGTATTGCTTACGAATTAATGCATTTAATTCTAACTCAAACGCTGTATACTCATGAATTTGTTCGTCAACAGCATGGTTTATCATACCGGCACCTACTGTAACATTGCTTATTCTATCAATAATGATAAACGCACCTGTACCGCGATTTTTTTGATAATCATCAAAGTGCAAGGTTTCGCCAACAACAAAATCAACCGTACCTATATCATTGACAGCTAATTGTGAAGCAGGCAACTTTTCCATAGTATTAACATCGTATTTACTAATAATTTTATTAGCGTGACCAGTAGTCATTTTACTACCGTGTTTGATGAAATACTCACGCCCTGGCTCTAACTCATTCTCATGCATCCATACTACAGTTGCATTAAGGTCTTTAGCTGACGTTGGCAAACTACCCTTTTTAACCATGATTTCGCCGCGGCTAATATCAATTTCATCTTCAAGCGTGAGTGTTACAGCCATGCCCTTATCAGCACGCTCTAAACTCCCATCAAAGGTGACAATGTCTTTAACAACACTCACTTTTCCTGAAGGCAGTGCAACGATCTGATCACCTACAAGAACGTGGCCTGAGGCTATAGTGCCGGAAAATCCGCGAAAGTCTAAATTAGGACGATTAACATATTGCACTTGGAAGCGAAACTCAGTGAATTCACTTTGATCTTTTACATCCATGGTATTCAGTAGCTTCATTAATGTAGCTCCTGGATACCAAGGCATGTTTTCACTTTCCTCAACAACATTATCGCCATTTAACGCAGACATAGGCACAAAGCGTACATCAGAAAATTTAAGTGACTCTGCAAAGTCACGATATTCTTTTTTTATGGCCTGATAACGCTCTTGTGAGTAATCAACTAAGTCCATTTTGTTAACCGCAACAACAATGTGCTTAATACCTAATAAAGAACAAATAAAAGAGTGACGACGTGTTTGTGTTTGCACACCATAACGTGCATCAATCAAAATAATGGCAATATCACAGGTCGATGCCCCCGTTGCCATATTCCGAGTATATTGCTCATGGCCTGGAGTATCAGCAATAATAAACTTACGTTTATCTGTTGAGAAATAACGATAAGCAACATCGATAGTGATGCCCTGTTCTCGTTCGGATTGTAAACCGTCAACTAATAAAGCTAAATCAACAGCTTCACCTGTAGTACCTGATTTTTTTGAATCTTTTTCAATAGCGGCAAGTTGGTCTTCAAAAATCATTTTTGAATCATGCAATAAACGACCAATTAGGGTGCTTTTACCGTCATCTACACTGCCACAGGTTAAAAACCTGACTAACTCTTTGCTTTCATGCTGCTTTAGATAAGCTTGAATATCATCTTCAATTAAGTCTGATTGGTGACTCATAATCTTGTCCTTGGAAATTTTTTATCAAATAAAATGTCATGCAGAAAAGTTTCTCTTTTACATAAAAGTAAAGACTTAGAAATAACCTTCCATCTTTTTCTTTTCCATAGAACCCGCGCTATCATGATCTATTACACGCCCTTGACGCTCTGAAGTTTTTGTTAATAACATTTCCTGAATAATTTCAGGTAAAGTGCTTGCTGTAGACTCAACAGCTCCCGTCAAAGGATAACAACCAAGTGTTCTAAAGCGAACACTCTTCATTTGAATTTCTTCACCTTCTTCAATTGGCATGCGATCATCATCTACCATGATTAACGTACCATCACGTTCAACTACTGGGCGCTTCTCAGCTAAATAAAGCGGTACAATTGGAATACTTTCCAAATAAATATACTGCCAGATATCAAGCTCAGTCCAGTTAGATAATGGAAAAACACGAATGCTCTCGCCTTTTTGAACTTTACCATTATAGATATTCCATAACTCTGGGCGTTGACTTTTTGGATCCCAACGGTGGTTGCCATCACGGAATGAATAAACACGCTCTTTTGCACGTGACTTTTCTTCATCGCGACGTGCGCCACCAAAGGCAGCATCGAAACCGTATTTATTTAGAGCTTGCTTTAAACCTTGAGTTTTCATTACGTCAGTATGTGTAGCACTACCGTGAGTAAACGGTCCCATTCCCATCTCAATTCCTTCAGGGTTTTGATGTACTAGGAGTTCAAAATCATAGTCTTTTGCCATTTGGTCACGAAAGGCAATCATCTCTTTAAATTTCCAATTTGTATCAACATGCAATAACGGGAAAGGAATTCTACCTGGAGCAAAGGCTTTGCGAGCCAAGTGGAGTAATACAGCTGAATCTTTACCGACAGAATACAACATCACAGGCTTATCAAATTCAGCCGCTACCTCACGAAAAATATGGATAGATTCTGCTTCAAGTTTTTTCAAATGGGTCAAATTAGTAGTCATATTAATAGTTACTTTTAAGTTTAATAATAAATTTTAGATTCATTCAATAGTGCAATCAATATTAATTTGCGAAGTTGGTAGATGTAATCCCCAAAAGCAAGAACGTTTCACACATCTCTTATAGAGTATTTATTCTCACTTCCTTTTTAAGCTTTATCTTTACACGCCAACCTAAACACTTTATTAATAACAATAACCGTTTTAGTAATCTCAGCTTGAGTCAACGTGGGATGAACCAAAAACATTAAGCTCGTCTCCCCCAGCTCAACTGCATTGACTAAACGTTTCTCAGGTCTAAACTCGGTCCCATCAAAGGCCTTCTCTAAATAAACTTCAGAACAGCTACCTTGAAAGCAAGGAACGCCAGCGGCAACAATTTCATTTACGATACGATCTCGCGTCCAACCGTCTGCAAGCTTTGAAGGTTCTACAAACATATAATGCTTATATTCAGCATGCTCTATATATTCAGGGTTCTCAACTAAACGAATTAACGAATATTCATTTGCTGCACTATCCAGCTGCTTCGCATAATTCTGACGAATAGCAGTCCAGTCGCTCATTCTAGTTAGCTGAATACGGCCAATGGCTGCTTGCATCTCAGTCATGCGCCAGTTGGTACCAAAGCTTTCATGTAACCAACGAAAACCAGGAGGGTGCTCACTATTATAGATCGCATCCCATGATTTACCATGATCTTTATAACTCCACATCGTTTTCCACAATGCTTCATCGTTAGTCGTGACCATCCCACCTTCACCACCAGTAGTCATGATTTTATCTTGGCAAAAAGACCAAGCACCAACATGACCGATAGAGCCTACCGAGCGCCCTTTATATTTCGCGCCATGCGCCTGAGCACAATCTTCAATTACATAAAAGCCATACTGTTCGCTAAGCGCCATGATTTCATCCATTTCCGCAGGCATACCAGCTAAGTGGACGACAATCACAGCTTTCGTATTCGGTGTTATTACAGCCTCAATCGTTTGTGCAGTAATATTCTGGCTATTTAAATCAACATCAGCAAAAATGGGTTTGGCACCTGCTGTTACAATACTCGATGCAGAGGCTAAAAAAGTTCGCGGTGTAGTGATCACTTCATCTCCTACACCAATACTCAAAGCTTTAAGCGCTATATCTAAAGCTAAAGTTCCATTACCTAGCGCAACCGCATATTTACTATCAGCAAAGCTGGCGAACTCTTTCTCGAACTCACGGCCTTCTTGACCAGTCCAATAATTGACTTTATTCGATAGTAATACATTTTTTACGACATCAGTTTCTTCTTTTGTGAAACTAGGCCACGGGGAAAAGGGAGAGTTAAGCATTGTTATCCTTGATAGCTTTTGCAGGAACTCCACCTACGGTAGTTCCTTTTGAAATGTCATTTACAACTACACTGCCAGCGCCTATCAATACATCAGACTCTATAGTGATCAGTTGACGAATATTAGAGCCGATACCTACCCAAGTTCGTTTTCCTATTATTGTACCACCCGCAACTGCGGCACAAGGACAAACATGCACAAAGCATTCCAACTTGCAATCGTGCTCAATGACTGCATTAGAGTTAATAATACAACCAATGCCAATAGAGGCGAACGCATTAACTACCGCACCAGGCATAATTACACTGCCTCCTCCGATGCTGGCATACGAACTAACGATGGCGGAAGGGTGTTGGAGAATTGGTGTGTAAATATTTAATTCATTTAATTGATTAGTTATGGACTCTCGGGCCTTTGCATTTCCAATAGCGACTATTGCACCACAATATAAATCGTTATCATTAATAAAGTCTTTAAATACCCCATTAATTGGCCAGTGCTCAACCTTGAGTTTACTAGGGTAAGCATCATCAAAAAAAACAACATCAAAGCCAAGAGTTACCGCTAAGTCTGCAACAACTTTACCATGACCACTAGCGCCAATAACTGCTAATACTTTACTCATTTGACGACCCTTTGAATGGCTCTATAGTGACATGACCGTCAGCACTAATGCCTTCACGGTTGAACACTTTCTTAACCGTTAGCAATAGTATCTTTAAATCCAACCAAAAATTATGATTATCAACATACCAAACATCAAACGAAAACTTCTGTTCCCAACTAATTGCGTTGCGACCATTAACTTGCGCCCAACCAGTAATTCCAGGCCTAACATTATGACGCCGGTTTTGTTCTGTACTGTAAAGTGGTAGGTATTCTACCAACAAGGGACGAGGACCAACTAAACTCATCTCCCCCTTTATCACGTTAAATAGGCCTGGTAATTCATCTAAACTGGTTGAACGTAAAAAGCTACCAAAAGGTGTCATGCGTTGTTCATCAGGTAAATAGTTACCTTGCTTATCAGTTGCATCTAACATCGTACGAAACTTCATCACATTAAACTCTTTGCTACCTAAGCCGGGGCGCGGTTGGCGAAATATAATAGGGGAGCCGAGTTTAATTCTAACCAAAACGGCTACAATAAGAAATACAGGCAGTAAAGCGAGAAAAGCACTTAAACTGAAAAATAAATCAAAGAGCCTTTTCATTGGAAAACTCCTTCTCATAAGCCAACCATACATCAACAGAGTTGAAGCTATCAAGTGTATAACGTTTCATTTCAGGGTACTTACCTCTAGAAGCTTTATTAGAATCCAAGAAAGGAATTATAGCTTCAGAAATAGAAAGGGAGTCTTTAAATGGAAACAACCGCCCTGTTACCCCATTTTTTATACTGTCAGTTACACCAACAACATTATATCCAAATGACGGCACATTAAAGCTAGCAGCTTCTATTGCAACGTTTCCAAAACCTTCTCTATGAGACAAAAACAAATGTAAATCAGCAAGATGAAAAAACGGTCTTACGTCTGAGGTTTGATTAAAATGAAAAAAGTTATTGCACTTTGACAACTCTTTAATTAAATATTCAGAGTGTGAATCCTCTGTTTTACCAACACAGATAATTTTAAAATGTTCATGTTTTTTTAGTGATTCAAATATTTCTTTTAGCTCTACTATTCCCTTATCAATACATATACGACCGACTGTTATCGCGATAAAGTCTCTTTTTGGGTTGTAATTAATATCTGCTTTAAGCTTTTGAATTACTTTTTCTTCTATGGAGCCGTTAACCCATTCTATATCGATACCATTAGACGAACCATTCCCAACAACTTTAGAAGAAGATGTTTTAACCAAACCACCTTGTAAATATGCATTGCGTAGTGAATGCGAGATAAATAGGATTTTAGAGCTTGTTTTAATTGTTATTCGATCAAGGCATTCGAAAAGTTTACGTTTTAAACCGTTATAATTTTCATAGGCTCTACCTCTAACAATTGCAATTCGACTCGGTTGAAAGGTTAGCCATGATGCTAAAGACCCAAGTAACATAGCTTTAGGTGTTGAATAAACTACAATGTCTTGCTTATTATTAAAGAGATAAATAATTAATTTAAGCAAACAGCTGATATCATTAAGCAGTTTAATTGTTCTAGAAAATGGAATGTACTTTATTTTACCCACGCCTCTGCTTTTAAGGAATTCCAGCTGTTCATGCTCTCCTCCTGAAATAAGAGTAATATCATACTTGTTTAACGATTGTATAAACTCTAACTGTCCCTTCATTAAAAAGTTAAATGAAATCGCATCAGTTACAATAAAGCAAATTTTCTGTTTCATATTTTTATATCGTGTTTACTATTTATTGCTGAAGGGTTGTCCAGCCTCTCTTTAATATACCTTGCGGGAACTCCTGCTAATACACTATTATCTTCAGATGACTTTGTTACAACACTATTAGCAGCTACCAAATTACCTTTCCCTACAGTAACACCAGCGGCAACGACAACATGAGACGCCAACCAAGTTCCGTAACCGACAAAAATAGGTGTGGGGTGAGCCCCACCTCGTTTGACCGAACCATCTTTAAACCCGTGATTGTTTGAAGAAATAACCACGTACGGTGCAAGTACAACTTCATTTTCAAAAGTGATACCCCCTATAGCATTTATCCAGCAGCCTTTGGCTATATAAACATCGCTCCCTAAGTACAAACGATTGACAGACAATAAAGTAACATCTCTCCCTAAAGTAAACCTCTTTGGCCTACCAGGCAGAAAGATTGAAACTAGTCCTCCCCTAATCCTTATACAAATAGATATATCTGGGAGCCAAGAAGTTAAAAAAAGAATTAACCATATTGGTAATCCATACCTTAACTGATAATGCAGTTCTTTAATTATATTCATTTATATAACTCGCTCCAAAAATCTACTTTTCTTTTATCCAAAACACAACGCGAATAATTACTTTCAATAAATGATAGGTTCTTAGCCCCCATTCTACCTCTCTCCTTACAATCATTGGCAATACCATTAATAAGTTTTGCCATATTGGAGGGCGCCTGTGGCTTAACAAGGTATTTGCCTTGAATTACCTCAGGGATACCTCCGACTGAAGTACCTATACAAGGCATCCCTAGTGCCATAGCCTCGAGTAAAGATCTAGGCATACCCTCAGTATGCGATGGAATAACAAATAAGTCACTAGCGGTAATTTGTGTAAACAATTGCTCTCTATCAGTAATTGCACCATGGAATATCACATTAACACCTAAATCTTTAGCCATTTTTTCTAACTTAGGTCTTTGTGTTCCATCTCCGATTATATTTAGTTCAATATTGCCCTCTAGATAACTTAAGCTATTTATAAGATCTAAATGACCTTTCTCTCCTTCTAATCTTCCTACACTAACAACTTTAAAAAAGTTACCTGCACTGTATTCTTTCTTACGGAATACAATTTCATCTAGATCGAAACTAGAGAAAACATAACTAGGTTTTTGTGAACCGTATAACTTCTCACAATATTGGCTTACAAAGCTGTTTGCCTTTGAAAATTTAGACTGAACTTTAGCTATTGAATCTAAAAACATCGCAAGTAACTTGATCTTTAGGCTATTACCACCAAAGCCAACAACCCCTTCATATATATTTCCAGGGTACTCCCTAACATATTTTTTTTTATACAAAACAGTCCACACCCAAAGAAGGTTAGACACATTACCACTCCTCAAAATAAAATAATCTGAGGATCTTACTATCTTTTTAGAACATATTAAAAGTGAGGGTAAAGTCTTAAAAAAAGATCTCACTCCAATATAATAAGGAAGTGTATTAAATAAAACTCCTTGCCCATCAACTCTCTGAAAACTATCATCAATAGAATCAACAACCTTTGCACGAGCTATTATTGTAACTTCATGAAAGTAGTTTAGATAGTTTTTCCAATAAGCGTATGGGAAAGACAGTTGAGTATACAACTTTCCATCATATATAAAGAATCTGTGCTCTAAAGCTACTGATACTTTCTTTTCAGTTAACATATTTTTCCTAATAAAATTAAAACCCATCAAAATTAGCTTTTTTGTATAAAACGAATGGAAGATCTACACAAAATCAAAATGACTACAGGTAACAAACCCACTTTAATTACCCCAGCTAACAGATTTGCAAAATCAGCTCTAAGTGCATAAGAACATGAAAATAGTACGGTAATATAGAGGTAAATATTAAGTGAGCTATCACTAGCAACCTTCGCAGTCCATTTTAATAACACACCAATCGACAGACCCAGAAACAACAAGCCAAAATACCAAAAAGTAAAATACATTTCACCTAACAAGCTAAAGCCAACCCCAGATCCTCCCGTACGACCTACAATTTTTTCACCGAAAAGGCTTGCAGAAGAGTGCTCATAAAGTTTAAAGAAACGTAAAATATCATTAACTAACATATTTCCATATACATCGAGCATTCTATCTTTGAACTCAAGCATCCAATAAAAATTACGACCTTGTGACATGAATTCGCCACTAAATAATGAAACAATCAAGTTATCAAAACCAATGAGCTGCACCGATTGCTCTGAATTATAGCCCAATACCCCTTTTAGACTTTGAGATAAAGGAGCCAAAATAAAGCCAGAAACAAACGAAATAATAGTTACTTTATTGCTTACTTGATTGGTTATATATAAAAAGAAAAGAATCAGTAAAAATGCCCGTATAAAAAAATCTCTTTCACCTGAGACTAAGTAAAAAAATAAGAATAATAATATGAAAGATACCATCTTAACTCTTATACACTTTTGGCTACTTGTTATATATATAAAAAGAAATGCTAAAAAATAATAGGTGAGCGCATTAAATACCCCTGCAGTATTTAATTCATATTTATTAACATTACCTGAACCTAAAACATCTATTAGAGCAATTAAAAAGAAGGGAGCAAACACCAAACTTAGAGTTCCACTCAACTTTTTGAAATCATTTGACTGAAAGTATTGAAAATCAGCTTGTTTGATACGACTAGGTCCTAATATAAATTCAGCAATCAACAACCCTAAGTAAGTAAAAAAGCCTGACATAATAAGAATAAAGTGCTGTTCATAACCAACATTATACATGCCAGTCATTAGCTCCAAGCATGAAAAACTTATGACATAGAAATAAAGGAACAACCCGAAAAAAGGAAGAGGTTCAAATAATGACTTACAACCAGACCAAGAGGGAAAATAACATAATGAAAAAAGAAAGATACTTATCACAATTGGGAGGTCGAATAAGCTAATAAAGCCCATTGACAATATCGTCAATGCAATTAGTACTAATGCAAGTTTACTATTCATGTTACGACTTACCGTTATCCGGAATATAAAATTACTTTATTAGAAAAAAGTTAAATAAACACACATTTAGACTAAATAGGATTACCTGTCTAAAGTTTAAAAATTTTTTTTTCTTCCAACTGAGTTTTATAAAGTGACGAGCTAATTGAATATCTTTAATATGTATTGCTTTATATGCACCAATTAAAAAATATTTAGAAAGTACCATATCAAGGCTCACGCCTACTTCGCCTTGGTCCCCATTTTTTAAAGCTGTTATTGCATTCTCATGACCATACACAAAACTTTCGATAGCCGCCCTTTTAATTTTGTTTTGTTTACTGCTCCAACTATTCTTACTTTGTACTCGATATACACAAGTTTGAAAGTTTAAATACTGAGCCCCTCCCGTACCACTTAACATTTGAATATAATAATCACCAACCGGAGCATTAGAAAACCAATTTGGTAAATTGGCTAATATTGACTTTCTGAGAAAAATAGATGCTGTCGGGATAAACCCGCTTCCCCCCTTGACTATATCGATGAATGGGACAAGCGTATCTTCTTTAAAGTGCTCACATATTTTTGAAGTTACTTGTGAACCGCTTGCTGTATAGGCTGGAGTAAAACATAAGTTTACATTCGTTTTTTGTTCAAGCGCGTTGTATTGTCTTTGAAGCTTTGTCGGTTCAATCCAAAAGTCATCCCCTTCACATAATGAACAGTACTCGCCTTTAGCATAAGCTGAGCTTAAAACCGTAGGTTTTTTCCCTTGAGAATATTGATTTTCAGTTTGAATAACAGACCTGAAAATATGCGGATAAAGTGCTGTATACTCTCTTACAATATCACTTGTACCATCAGTGGAGGCATCATCATGCACGATCACCTCAAAAGGAAAGTCAGTTTTTTGGATTAAAAAGCCTCTAAAAGTGTCTTCTATATAGCTTAATTGATTATATGTATGACAAAGTACACTCACTACCGGCTGGTTAATATCCCCTTGCCAGTTAAGCATGATCTCTGATTCTGTAGGTAATGATTGAGACCTAAAATCTTTTATATCAAATACTTTTTCAGGCATATAGCTTCCTCCTTATAATATACTGTAATGCGATCGAGCTTGTTAGTAGCATGGTAAATATTGTTATTGTTACTAAGGAAAAAAATAATGTTAACCTCTCCATATCAACCATTAATGGATAGAGTGAGTTTATACAAAAGATAACAGCCACTGCGATTAAAAACGGGGACAATACATCTTTAAGCAGCCATTGAATGTGTATACCTGGAGCAAATTTGTGATGGATAAAAGCAACCCATACAATTAACGAAAATAAGCGAAAACCAAACCATACCCAACCGACACCCAAAGCACCGTAATAAGTAGCGGCATACACTATAAGGGGCACATTAATTAACACAGAAAATGTGTTCCATCGAACATGGTATTTAAGCTCACCATGCGCATATTGTAAGAAATACTGAAAAGTCATAATCGCTAAGATCATGCTACCTAAAACAAACACCGGCATTATAGGGCTCACCCAAGCCGCTGCCTCTTTATTTCCGGTCCAAGTATAAACCACAACTTCGGCATTAAACGCAATTACTAAGCCTAACGGAAAAATAAAAGCAGCAACACATCGTGTTGCAGTTCTGTATAAAAGTAACATTTGCTGTTCTTTTCCATCAGATAGCATCCCTGTCATTCTTGGCAATAATGCTTTTGTTACAGGACTGGCAAGCATTGTCATACCACCAACAACAACACCAACTAGAGTAAAATAACCATATTCTGATAATGTTAAATATTTTGATAGCAATAGTTTATCTAGTTGAGTTAGCAGCACCCAAATTGCACTAGTGTAACCAACACTTAACGCAAATGGTGCAATGCGCTTAAGCTCACGTAATGAAAACCGCTTTACATTTTCTAAATTTTTACTTGGTAACAAGCTACGCATTTTAAAGCGAATGATAGATACTTCAAACAAAACAACTGCTAATTGGAAGTAAAAATATGCCAATATGTCACCATCGGCATAGATAATTAATAATAATGCCCCGGGGAAGCGAAGCGTATTGATAATAATATCGGTAATGTTCATCCATACTTGCGCTTCGTATGCATTTATTCCACTACGATTAATGGAAGCAACCCAGCGTACAGGGATTATAATAGCCATAATACTAATAGCTGTTGTAACAATATCTACATTTAATGTTTCGACGGTTAACCAGTCCGATACAATCCAGTCCTTAGCCATAAACAAAGTTATACTTGCTATCAAGGCAATTACTGTAAATGTGATCTCTAAAGAATTAACAACAGTTAGTAACCGCCAATGCTCTTCTGCTTTATTTTTAAGGCGCGCTATTTCACGCCCTAATGTCGGTGTCATCCCCACATCAAGTAAACTAAGCCATGCTTGTATTAACGTAAAGAAGCCCACTAACCCGTAGGCCTCAGGTCCCATATATTGCAAGAATATCGGTAAAATTAGAATACCGATAAATGTAACGTAGAGTTGTCCAATGTAATTAAACGCCACATTTTTTTTAAGTGATGGGGTTCTCATCTAATAAAACCTATTATTTTCGTCCGTAAAAAATGGCGTGCCTCTTACTTAGAACGATCATTTTCAACAAATTTATCATAAGCTTTTTGTAAATTCTTCAGAATACCCACATCTAACTGCTCAACATTACCATTTTTTATTTGAGAAACAGACTCAACGGTTAAGTTGATATTTAATTGATAATTATTTTCCGAATACTTATTTTTCAATCGAGTAAAAATACTCTGTGGTGAGCTTACAAAGTCTTCATATTTAATTTCTAGTTTAGATTCTTGTGGAAGCTTAGATAACGCCTCTTCAATTGCCCTATTGGTATAATAAACTTGACCTGCAATCTGGCTAAATACATCCATATCTATTAATGAAGCATATTCTTTAGGCTTTGCTGACCACCAGCAGTTTTCTGACCCCCGCTCTTTTATCCGCGCTTTATAAATAGACTGCATCACATATAGCTCATTTCTTTTAATATATAAAAATATAGAGTCCTTAAGCTGTGAATTAAAATAATCGATGTTGTATTGCATCATTAAGCCTTTATTTATGAAAGGCTTATTATAAAATGTAGTTATTACATCAATTTGCTGAGATAAAGCATCACAATCAACGCACTCAAGTTCTGCTTTTTCTAAATGTTTTATATCTAAGTTAGGGAAGAACCTGCGGTAAAAATGGAAAAACTCATTGGTATTCAATGCTCCATTGCTTCTTCCGTAATCAGATACGTAATCGATGATATTATTCTCTTGTACTAAACCGAAATCCTGATTAAATAATAGCTCTTGAATAACAGTTGCTAACTCCATCGAAGATGAAAACCTTGTTAAACAATTCGTAGGATATGCAAATGCTCCACTCTCTGAAAGGTGTTGCAATAATGCCGTAGTACCGCTCCTAGGGCAACCAACTATGTAGGTTGTGGGTATATTATTCTTATTTGTTTTTTCAACCTCTATTCCACTAGCAAGTGATTTAAAGGTACTAATTAGTTCTAGTTCGTTCATTTTAACGCCATCATATTATTTACAGATTCAATAATTAATTCAATTTGTTCTGTGTCTAATCGTTCATCAATGGGGAGAAACAAGGTAGTTTCAAACATATCCTGACCTACTTCACCGCTATATTTACTACACCAATACCTAGGCAAATAAATAGCCTTATCGATAAGCTGTTTACATATTTGATCAACTTTAAACGCAAGTTTTAATGGATAACATAGTGGTATTTGATCGTGTATAGGGAGCTGTAATTGATTTAAAGAGTTAAACCTTGTATATAAGAGTTCATAGTTACGTTGTCGCTTTTCTTTAATGACTCTTATGTCAGTACACTTAATAAGGTATTCAGATATTACTGACATTCTTTTTGGTGTGAAGCTTTCAAGCGCTTGCTCTGCGTCTAGAAACATGGTATACCCTTCAGGCGCATAGCCTGAAGCTCTCAGCAATAAGTGGCCAGTATATTTACTTGCATCAAAAAATTCTTTAGGCATATTAATATGTTTTGATGTTCGTAAAAGCCCACCGTCCGGTATGCCCAAAAATTTACGCGGAGAATAAATACTTGTAGTGCCTTCTATGTGTTCACAAAATAAAGCTTGTGAGTTGTCAATAACATATAGCTCTGGCTCAGAAGTGATTAACTCTTTAATTTTTTTATTCAATAAACCAAAGTAGTTAACCAGTAATACTTTACAACAACTTTTTCTTATCAGCTTTAAGCTCTTTTCCGGTAAAAGCTGTTCATTAATCGAGTAAAACTCAACCTCGATATTCAAGGATTCCAGAGCAGGAAAAATACTATCACAAATATAATTGGGTACATAAAGGGTTTTTACCTTAGTTGCGCTCAAATATGCATATAAAGCAGCCCGTGCAGATTGAAATTGGTAGGCTTCAACATCTAACTTTGTATTCAAGCAGGTCAATGATAACTGGTTGTATCCTCCAATAGCCATCGATTAGACCAGCTTGTATTTAGTTAGTAGATTGACAGTATCTGCCTTACTGTTATTCATTAATACATCAATCATAGATAAATGAGGAATAAACTCTTCAGAGTTTTGCGCGTATATAAACTTATCCATTTCAATAAACGATAGTTCAACCCCTTTTGACGAAAAATATTCCTTATTGTAAAGTGACTTACCTCCAGGACTATTTGTATATGCGCTTACTTTTAAAAGCTCTGTCATAGCTATCAGCTTATCTGCAGCAGATAAACTACGATCGTACTCAAGCTGACTTGAATAGTAAGATTCTTTGTTAAAACCCAAATATTCAAACACTAACAAAATGCTTTTAGCACAAACGTGTGCTACGCTTCTGTTTTTATCATTCAATACCGTTTCAATAAGTGGAAATACCTCTTTAAAATAAGGTGATTTTTTATAACTTTGCTCAATCGTTTTAAGTACCTTCCTTACATTACCATCAAAATTCAGCTCATTAATCAATACATTAGACGACATCCCAGGTACTGGTATGGTAAAGCGTTGCGCTTTACCATTGGAAAGAATGTTATTACGATTAATATAGCCTCCTTTTATAAAGGTTACATCATCGTAAAAAACAAATTTATCTGCCGCGTGCACTAGTTGATAATACCCAATGTAAGGAAATAAGTAAGGTTGCATGACAGCCAATTTCATTTTATTGTCTCTTTAATTATTTGCGTTATATTTTTAATGCCATTTAAATTCATATAACCATGTAGGGGTAAACATATAACGCCACCTGCTACTCTTTGACTCTGTACACAATCAAACTTTTTTTGTTCACCAAAAACGGCATCTAGCGATGGTGTAAAATAACGACGGCTCTCTATACCATTTTTAGATAATGCCTCTATCACTTTTCTCTGGCTATCTACGTCAGCGATATAAATGGGCATATACGCACCATTTAAGGTTGTATCAATATGCCAAGTAGGCATTTCAACATACTCTTTAAGTTCGTCACGGTAACTACGAAATAACTCAGCGCGACGGGCTATAACTTGCTCTATATCATCAAGTAACGTTAAGCCAACCGCACACTGATATTCATTTAACTTAGCGTTAATTCCAGGCTCCCCTAAGCTGCCATCAGCCTGAATACCAAAGTTAATTAATCGCTTGGCTTTTTCATAGTCTTTTCTATGCTTAAAAACAATGGCGCCACCTTCTACTGTATGAAATACTTTGGTGGCATGAAAACTCAATGTGCTTGCATCACCAAAGTTAAGTACCGATTGTTCACCTATACTCACACCGAATGCATGGGCTGCATCGTAAACGGTCTTGATAGAGTGTTTATTGGCAACATCAGCAATTCCATTAACGTCACATGGGTTGCCATAAACATGGGTAGCGACTACTCCATCGTAGTTGCTTTCAGGCTCATTTAACGCATCATCAAGTGCTGTAGGGCACAAGTTATAAGTTTGTGGATCAATATCGCTAAACGCAGTATCTATCCCTTGCCACAATAACGAGCTAGTTGTCGCTACAAAGCTAAAAGGTGTAGTAATGGCAGAATTAATATTTAATACTTTGCAAGCCACTTGAAGTGCGAGTGTTCCATTAGATACAAGCAGTAAGTTTTTAACACCTAGGTATTCTTCTAAACGTGAAGTTAGTTGATCATGTAGTGGGCCAAAATTTGTATACCAACCACTGTTATTTACTTCTGATAAGTACTTCGTTAACGTTATCAAATCAGGCTTTAAAGGTTGATTTAATTTTATTGTCATTTTAAATATTAACCTAATAAGCTCATTAAATATGGCCCATAACTATTCTTCATCATTGGTTTTGCCAATGATTCAATCTCTTCAGCTGAAAGCCAATTATTGTTGAATGCAATTTCTTCTAAGCAGGCTATTTTAAAACCTTGACGATGTTCTATAGTTTGTACATATTGCCCCGCTTCAAGTAAAGAATCATGTGTTCCTGTATCTAACCACGCAAAACCACGACCCAGCATTTCTACATTAAGTTCACCCTTTTCGAGATAAGCGTTATTTACGCAAGTTATTTCTAACTCTCCTCTAGCTGACGGTTTAATTGATTTTGCAATATCTACAACACTATTATCGTAAAAGTACAACCCTGTTACTGCATAGTTTGACTTAGGCTTTGTAGGCTTTTCTTCGATAGAAAGTGCTTTGTTGTTATCATCAAATTCAACTACACCAAAACGTTCAGGGTCTTTTACTTGATAGCCAAAAACCGTCGCACCTTTCTCTCTTTTAGCAGCATTCAAAAGTTTAGGCGTAAAGCCTTGGCCATAAAAAATATTATCACCTAAAACTAGGCAGACATTGTCACTACCTATAAACTCTTCACCAATAATAAAGGCTTGTGCAAGGCCATCCGGACTAGGTTGTACTTCATACGAAATATTTACACCAAACTGTGAACCATCAGATAATAAACGCTGATAGCCACTAATGTCTTCAGGCGTAGAAATAATTAAAATATCTCTGATACCCGCTAACATAAGCACAGATATCGGATAGAATATCATTGGCTTATCATAAATAGGTATTAGTTGTTTCGATATCCCTTGAGTAATAGGATAAAGGCGCGTGCCTGAGCCGCCCGCTAATACAATCCCTTTCATTATTCTGCTCCTAAACGTTCACGTTGATATGAACCATCTTGTACTCGTTTACACCACCCGCTGTTCGCTAAATACCACTGGACTGTTTTCTTCAACCCCGTCTCAAAGCTTTCACTAGGCGTCCAGTTTAATTCTTTTTCAATTTTGCTTGCATCTATAGCGTACCGAACATCATGACCCGGTCGGTCAGTAACAAAAGTAATCAAACTGATAAAACCATCTTTGTTACCGCTAGCCTTAGAATAACTATTTTCAGGAACTAACTCCTCTAAGAGGTTACAAATGGTTTTAACAACATCAATATTAGCCTTTTCATTATGTCCACCAATATTATAAGTCTCTCCAACCTTTCCTGTGGTTGCGACTAAATACAACGCTCTTGCATGATCTTCAACATATAGCCAATCACGAATTTGTTGACCATCACCATAAATAGGCAATGCTTTACCATCTAATGCATTCAGTATCATTAATGGTATTAACTTTTCAGGGAAGTGGTAAGGTCCATAATTATTTGAACAATTAGTTATCACCGTTGGTAAACCATAAGTTCTAAGCCACGCTCTCACTAAATGATCACTTGCTGCTTTTGAAGCTGAGTAGGGTGAGCTTGGTTCATATGCGGTTGTTTCAGTGAATAAATCTTCAGGGCCTTCAAGGTCACCATAGACCTCATCAGTAGAGATATGATGAAAACGGAATGCCGACTTATCTTGTTCGGTTAAAGACTGCCAATATTTACGAGTTGCCTCCAATAACGTATAAGTACCCACTATATTAGTTTGAATAAACTCTCCAGGGCCATCTATTGAACGATCAACGTGTGACTCAGCCGCTAAGTGCATAATCACGTCTGGCTTATACTTTGATAGAACACGGTCTAATTCAGATCGATCACATATATCGATTTTCTCAAAGTTATAACGGTCAGAATTTTCAACAGCAGTAAGAGACTCTAAGTTTCCTGCATAAGTCAGCTTATCAACATTGACGACTTCATCAGTTGTATTCTCTATAATATGGCGAATAACGGCAGATCCAATAAATCCAGCGCCGCCTGTAACTAATATTTTATTCATTGATTTAAAAAACCTTTGTACCAAGGCATCGCTTTAGCTATACCTTCCAATATACGAAACTCTGGTTGGTAACCTAAGTTATTTGATGCTTTTGACACATCAGCTTGAGAATGACGTACGTCCCCCGCTCTAAAATCTTGATAAATAGGAGCTGAAGTTGCTTCAATCTCATTCTGTTGCAATGCAAGCTGAATTGCTTCATATAATTCGTTCAACGTTGTTCTATCACCTACAGCAACATTATAGACTTCATCTTTCGCTTCATCAGGTGCTGTGGCAGCGAGAATATTCATTTGAACGGTATTTTCGATAAAACAGAAATCACGACTTGTTTCACCGTCACCATTAATAAATACATCTTCGCCTTTAATCATTGCTGCTGTCCATTTAGGGATTACAGCTGCGTAAGCGCCATTAGGATCTTGTCTTTGCCCAAAAACATTAAAGTAACGTAGGCCAATTGTCTTAAATCCATAAGTACGCGCGTATACGCCTGCGTAGAGCTCATTCACATATTTTGTGACAGCATAAGGAGATAACGGATTACCAATGTTCTCTTCTACCTTTGGTAGTGCAGGGTGATCACCATAGGTTGAACTACTAGCAGCGTATGTAAAGCTTTCTACATTATCTTCTTTTGCTGCTTGAAGCATATTAATAAAGCCAGTTATGTTTGCACCATTTGTCGTTAGCGGATCTGCTATTGATCTTGGAACAGAACCTAATGCAGCTTGGTGTAATACATAATCGACTCCAGAAACGACTTTTTCACAATCAGCATAATTGCGAATATCACCTTCAATAAAACTAAAGCGTTCCCACTGTTTATTTTCAACGAGGGATTGTACTTCATCCAGGTTGCGTTGATGGCCTGTAGCAAAGTTATCTAAACCAATTACTTTTTGATTTAATTTTAATAGGGTTTCTAATAGGTTAGACCCAATAAAGCCTGCAACACCTGTAACTAACCAAGTTTTAGGGTTTTGTAGGAGTTCTAGTTTAATTTCATCGTAACGGGACATGGTTGGATTCCATCAATGTGAGATAAGTGGATAGAAGGAACCTTTGTTTAAGGTCCCTTACTTTATGATGCTCTTTAATCTACAAACGCATATCAACTGAGTTTTTATCTAGCACATATTTAAGATCATATAAGACATGGTTTTCTTTACCCAATGCTCTTATTTCTTCTACGCCTAGCTCTTTAAACTCGTTATGTCCTACAGCAAGAATAATCGAGTCATAGTGACCTTTCTTAGCTTCTTCAATTAAAGGCAAGCCATATTCATGTTCAGCTTCTTCACTTGAACACCATGGATCGATAATATCAACATTTATATTGTACTCTTTTAACTCGCTAACGATATCAACCACTTTTGTATTACGTAAATCAGGGCAGTTTTCTTTAAACGTCAAGCCCATGACTAATACATTTGCGCCTTCAACGTGAATACGTTGCTTAAGCATTTTTTTAACTAACTGCGAAACAACGTATTGCCCCATACCATCATTTAGGCGACGCCCTGCTAAGATCATTTCAGGGTGATAACCTACACTTTGCGCTTTATGTGTTAAGTAGTACGGATCAACACCAATACAGTGTCCGCCAACCAAACCTGGGCGGAAAGGTAGGAAGTTCCACTTTGTACCCGCAGCCTCTAAGACTTCCAACGTATCTATATCTAGTTTATTAAAGATAATAGATAGCTCATTAATTAGCGCAATATTAACGTCACGTTGTGTATTCTCAATAACTTTTGCCGCTTCAGCTACTTTGATTGAGCTTGCTTTATGAGTACCAGCAATGATCACTGATTTGTATAGCTGGTCTACTACTTCAGCAATTTCATCATTTGAACCTGAAGTTACTTTTAAAATGTTAGTTACGCGATGCTCTTTGTCACCAGGGTTAATACGCTCAGGAGAATAACCAGCGAAGAAATCTTTATTAAAAATCAACCCTGAAACTCTTTCTACAACAGGCAAGCACTCTTCTTCTGTGGCGCCTGGGTAGACTGTCGATTCGTAAATAATAATATCGTTTTTATTGATTACTTTACCTAACATTTCACTTGCTTTAACTAATGGTGTTAAGTCAGGTTGTTTATGCTCATCAATTGGTGTTGGTACTGTAACAATGTATACATTACACGCTTTTAAGTCTTCGACATTATAAGAATACGACATTAACGGCGCGCCTTTTAGTTCTTCATCACTTACTTCAAGCGTAGAGTCATGTCCACCAAGTAATTCATTTACTCGTCCTTGGTTGATATCAAAACCTAAAGTTGGAATTTTTTTGCCGAACTCAACAGCTAATGGCAAGCCGACGTAACCAAGACCGATCACACCAATTTTAATATCTTTTAATGAATCATGCATTTCTATTTTCCATATATCTATCACTGGCAAAACATGCCAGAAGTGTAAATTTCAACGAACTAAATCATTGTAACTATGTTCATTTAACTATCTAAACTCTCAGATAATTATTTATCTGACTTATATTCATAATTGTAATAGCCGTAATAACCATAAGCATTACTTGCTTTTTTAACTACTCCGTTAAAGACCACCCCTTTAACATCAATGCCGTTTTGCTCAAAACGTTGACGAGCATAATCAATTTCTTTCAGTGCATTTTGACCAAAGCGAGTTACTAGTAACATACTGCCAGCGTGACCACCAACGATTGCTGGATCGGTTACAGCTAAGATTGGTGGTGTATCAACTAGTACGATGTCATACTTATCTTTGACCGCTGCAATCAGGTCACTAAAATGACTATGCATTAACAACTCTGATGGGTTTGGTGGCACTTGACCACGAGTGATTACATCAAGGCCTTTAACTTTGGTTGATTTTGTTATCTGTTCCAGCGACATTTGACCTGAAAGGTAATCTGACAAACCATCTTCCCATTTAAGGTTAAATTGCTTCTGAAGATAACCTTTACGCATATCGGCATCAATGATAAGTACTTTTTGCCCACTTTGCGCTAATACAGCGCCTAAGTTAGCTGAAATGAATGATTTACCAACACCAGGAGAAGGGCCAGAAATGGCGATCACATTATTTTTTGCTTCCATCATTGCAAAGTGAAGACTGGTTCTTAAGCTACGTAACGCCTCAATGGATAAATCAGCAGGGTTATCTACAGCCAACACATTATGGGCTTGATGAACCTTTCTTTTTCGCCCTTTAACAAAACCAGTCAATTTATCTTGGTGAGTTGAGAAAGGGACACTTGCGTAAACAGGCATGCCGATTGCTTCAATTTCACTAGGATCTTCAACCCCTTTATGCAATGCCTTTTGTACTAATACAATTGCAATTGCAAACATGCCACCAAGCATTGTTGCCATTACGGCAATGAGCGATTTTTTTGGTTTAACGGGTTTAGTCGTATTGACTTCTGCAACGTCGATAATTCTTACATTACCAACGGTGCCAGCACGAACAATATCTAACTCTTGTACCTTACCCAATAACATCATGTAGATTTCATTACCCACTTCAACATCACGAGTTAAACGTAATAACTTTTGCTGTGTTTCAGGTAAGTCAGTGATCTTGTTCGCTAAATCATCACGCTGCTGTTGAACTGCGGCAATTTGTTGCACGATCCCTTGATAGTTCGGGTGATTGCGTTTGAACTTACGCGACATCGCTAAACGTTGTAAATCTAATTCTTGTAATTTTGTATCAAGCTCAACAATTTGCTCTAATATCCCTTGCGTTTCAAGCGTGATATTGACTGATTGTTGATCTTTTTGATAATCATTAAACAGTGCTTCTGAATGTTCGAGTTGTTTTTTAATCTCTGGTAGTTGCACCTCTAAAAAATCGAGGGACTTTTTCGCTTCAGCTGAGTTTCGTTCAACATTACGGCGTACATAAATTTCTGCAATTTTGTTTAATACACTTTCTGCGTAAGCAGCATCTTTATGCTGAAAGCTAAGGTTAACAATCCCCGAATCCTTCCCTTTTTCACTAGCGCCAATACCTGATTGCAAGCTAACAATGGTATTTAAACGATCATTGCGCTTAATGGTAAAAGTTGTACCAGCACGTGCGATAAGCTTTTTAACTGTTAGTGCATAATTGCTGTTAGAAAGCTCTTCACCAACACGACCTTTTAAAATAGCGCTACCGTCAGCATTTAATAAACTAAACTTATTCTCACCGTGGGCTAATAAAGTAAAGCCCCTTCCGATAGCATTTTTCGGTACATCAAAACGAAATACTTCAATTTTTTCACCACCCCAAGCATAACTAGATGCACCAAAACTCGGCAATGCAACATCGCCTTGTTCAACAGCCTGAAACTTTCTAAAGGTGCGACCACCAATCACGGGGAATAGGTTTGGTTCTGCCACGATGTTTAATTTTAATGCGTCAACAGCCTCGCCAATCACTGAGCGTGATTTTAACAGTTCAATTTCTGTGACTGATTTAGAACTGCTTTCAAACATTCCAGCCATGTCATCAAACCCAGGCACTGAGCCACCACTTTCCTCAACTTGAATCATTGCGGTTGCTTTATAAATAGGGGTTGATAATATCGCAATGGCGACACCAACAATGGCAAACACAGCTGTCACAGCAGCAATAAAAAATTTACGGTCAAGTAGCGCACCAAACAAGGCCATTAAATCAATTTCATTAGTTTGCTGAGTTTGCTTCGCTGATGAGGTTTGTGTTGCAGAAGTCGAGATATTTACATTTGCAGACATATTAGTTACTAGCTTTTTTATGATGTGCTATTAAACACTGAATTAATTTAACAAAAATTGCCTATTCTAGGTTAACTTGCAATTTTTGCTTGTTTGAGTTCAATACTCTTAGCTGATATACAGGCTTTTTTACTTTAAGTCTTTTTTACAAGAGCTTTTTATAAGTACTTTGTCCAAGCAGAGCAAGCTTGATCAATCAGCTTATAGACATACTCAAATTGCTCGTGGCTTTGACGATATGGGTCAGGGATCTCTGTGTCATTAACCCATTTCCCTAATAGAAAGGTCTTTCCGCGTGCTTGAGGATACTGACCTAATAAATCAGTTAAGTGTCGCTCTTCCATCACTAGAATTAGATCATTTTCAGCAATTAACGCTGAATTTAACTGACGTCCTTTGTGAGGGCTCATATCAATGTTATTACTTTGTGCAATACTTGATGCCGTAGGCTCTGCACCTTTATCAACCAACGCAGTTAAGCCCGCTGAGGATACATTAATGTGGCTATCAGTTAATTTATCTTTTAGTAGATACTCTGCGGTTGGGCTACGACAAATATTACCAGCGCAAACCACTAAGATTGAATTAAACATACCCATTAGAAAATATGTCCTCTGCTTTTTAATGTTGAAATATCATCTAGTGCCTGAATCGTAGGAACAAGCTGACTGATCAAACGGTTCCAACGTGCAATTGGTGCTGTTGTTACATAAACAATATCACGCGGTTGTAACTGGAACTGGTCAGCAAGCACTAGTGCCACGACGTTTTTAGCGTGTAGTTGATAGACATCAGCTATCACATCGCCCTCATTGTTCGCTTCTCGCTTACGTAATACAAACACACCGTTGGCATTGGCCGTTTGCTCTTTTAGGCCACCAACATCGCTCAATGCTTCAGCTAGGCTAAGTCCGTAGCGGTTGATTTCAATGCTACCGGCTTGATTAACATCACCTAACACAAAGACTTTTTGGTTGTCTGTTCGGTTGATATGAATAATATCACCGTGTTGAAGTAAGCGGTTTTGTGAAATGTCACCCTTGGCATAAAAATCATCTAATTTAATAATTTCAGTGTTGTTACCACGAGTAAATGTGACCGTGCGCCAATCTGCTTTTGGATTTAATCCACCCGCTTGATTGATTGCATCGATAAGCGTTAGTGGAATTTCTGTTATCGCATATGTGCCAGGCTTTTTCACTTCTCCGGTGACATAGGCTCGCTGGCTATTAAAGCCAACCACTTTAATATCAACTTGTGGTTTTTCGATAATCTTGCTTAGTTTTTTAACTAGCGTGTCGTGTAACTGGCTGATGGTTTTTCCGGCCGCCGGAATTTTAGCAGCGTAAGCATACGTAATCGTACCGTCAGCTTGAACCCTGAAACCATCAAATGCGGCTGTTCTTTGAACTGCCGCCGGAATGGTTAGTTCTGGGTGATCCCACACACCGATTGATAATACGTCACCAATGCCTAGTACATAATCATAATTGGATACATCGATGGTTGATGCTTTAGTCGTAACATTTTTTTCATTATCGTTTTTCAGCTGTTTGATCAATTGAGAATCGATAATCGAAATATTTACGTTTGATAAGTCTTGTTCTAATGTTGATTGTGAAGCTTGTGCATCGATCCCTTCTAAATGACTTCCTGGGATTATGGCACAACCGCTCATTAATAATAACGAAAGGCTTGTTGCTAATGTTTTATACGAAGTTAGCATTGACTATATTTTCCTATACCCTGAGATTTAAACTCTAAGACTTGGTATGACAGTTCAACCAGTAGTGTGTATTTCATTGGCCATACACGGCCTTTAGACACGCTTCCGCCCTTAGGTTATTGCTCCCAAAAGCTCAATTTACACGTATTGTCATTGTTTATTCTTTTAACAAAAATATTTTTATAATGTGGAAGGGTTTTAAGGGATAAAGCGATTTCACCGATAAAACGTTAAATAGCTTAAGTTAGAAAGTTTGAGATAAAAACCAGGAAGAATTGTTTTGACAAGTTAATTGCCTGAAGAACATCCAATCCTTTGATATTTAATATAAACTTCTTTAAGTTATAAAAACCTGAACCGTTAATCGGTTATTTTTCAAGTAAAAGATTGTAGCTATACTACCCATCACTCAAATCTTAAAGCCACATTCGCGCAGAATGATACGCAATATAGCTGGTATTGTCTAGGGTGATTTGAGCGTCTAAAAGGCAAGGATTTACGAATTTAAATTCACGTTAACGGTGCTTTTCAAGATAGTTGACGCTTTATTGTCTTCTTGAGTGGGGCTAACTTAAGGGGTCACTTTGATGTAATAAGAGATTCTGGATAGAAGCACTCCAGAACGACGAACTAGTATCGCCCTAGTGGTGTTTTTACCCAGGTTTTTCGAACTATGTTCTAAATTCTGGATAAAGGACTTCCGGAACGACGGCGATGGGGCTAAAACGACGTTCGTCGGGTGAGGCCTATGATGTTTTATCTGTATTAAA
Source organism: Alteromonadales bacterium alter-6D02 (assembly GCA_002835545.1). Classification (GTDB taxonomy): domain Bacteria; phylum Pseudomonadota; class Gammaproteobacteria; order Enterobacterales; family Psychrobiaceae; genus Psychrobium. The sequence continues at coordinate 113,334 of PIZK01000022.1, read as the reverse complement.
AAATTGGCAGTACCAGGGCATTGCTTGTTCAATCCCCTGCCGAGCTTTATATTTCGGATCATAGCCTAAATTTTGCTGCGCTTTGGTGATATCAGCTTGGGAGTGCCTAATATCGCCAACTCTGAATTCTCGATATGTCAATTCACTATCGCACTTAACGTCACATGTTGCTAATGCACTGCAAATGGAATCATATAATTCATTTAATGTTGTGCGATCACCTAATGCTACATTGTAAACTTCATCTTTAAATTCATCTTCAGCGGTTGCAGCTAGTAGGTTCATTTGTATCGTGTTTTCAATAAAGCAAAAATCCCTGCTTGTTTCCCCATCGCCATTAATAAAAACATCGTTGCCATTAATAATCGCAGCAGTCCATAAAGGGATCACTGCAGCATAAGCGCCATTCGGGTCTTGTCTTTTGCCAAAGACGTTAAAATATCTTAATCCAATCGATTTAAAGCCATAGGTTCTTGCATACACGCTGGCATATAATTCATTAACATATTTAGTGACTGCTTCGGGCGATAAGGGCTTGCCTATTACACCTTCTGTTTTGGGAAGTTCAGCTGAGTCGCCATAGGTTGAGCTGCTTGCCGCATAGGTAAAGCTTTTAACCTGCGCTTTTTTTGCAGCCTCAAGCATATTTAGAAAACCGTCTATATTTGACGCATTGGTTATCAAGGGGGTTTCAATTGAACGTGGAACTGAACCTAGTGCAGCTTGGTGAAGGACGTAATCAACACCTTGTAATGCTGCTTCACAGTCTTTAAATTCTCTAATATCGCCTTCAATAAAGGTAAACTGTGACCATTGTTGTTTTGTCACTGATGTCTTGACTTCATCTAAATTTCGTTGAAAGCCAGTTGAAAAATTATCTAAGCCTATGACCCGTTGGTTCAACGCTAATAATGCTTCTAACAGATTTGAGCCGATGAACCCTGCTACACCTGTGATTAGCCAAGTCTTTGGCGTCACCTTCAACTCTGCTGTTACAATGTCAATTCGACTCATCATTACTCCCTCAGTTTGAGTCACTTTGGTATGTAATTTAAGTCTAGTTTATTGCTGTGTTTTTGTTTGTTTTTTTGAGTTGAACTTAATACTTTAAATATAAAAGTGAGATTCTGGATAGAAGCACTCCAGAATGACGAACTAGTGTGCCGCCCTAGTGGTGTTTTTATCCATGGCCTTTTCCCTGCATTTTAACCATCTAAAAGATTCTGGTTAAAAGCGTGGCATAATGACGAGGAAAACATCATGAGGTCCTGACTAGGAGCGTGTCAGGACGACAGAAAAAGGTAGCGAACCCGGACAAAGTCCCTATAGAGCAAAAACTTAGAGGGTTAACTATGGTACCCTAGGACTCATAACCATTTGGGTTTGATGATTGCCACTTCCAGCTGCTCTGAGCCATATCATCGATTGAATGGGTTGCTTGCCAATTGAGTTCTTGCTTAGCTTTTTCAGGCGCAGCATAACATACTGCGATGTCCCCTGGGCGTCGAGCGACGATTTGATATGGTATAGTTTGTTCGCTGGCCTTTTCGAATGCCTGAATCATATCAAGTACGCTATAACCTTGGCCTGTACCGAGGTTATATGTCACTAGACCTGGGGCTGTATTTAGTTTTTCCAGTGCTCTTAAATGCCCTTTGGCTAGATCAACAACGTGTATATAATCCCTCACCCCTGTGCCATCATGGGTATCATAATCATTACCAAACACGCTTAATTGTTCGCGTTTACCGACGGCAACTTGAGCAATAAATGGCATTAGATTGTTTGGGATATCATTTGGATCTTCACCAATCAAGCCACTTTCATGCGCTCCAACCGGATTAAAATAGCGAAGAACGGCAATGTTCCAGCTTGGGTCCGAATTAGCCAAGTCTGTTAATATATGCTCAACCATTAATTTTGATTGCCCGTAAGGGTTGGTGGCTCCTGTCGGGAAGTCTTCTTTGATTGGTAAACTTGCCGGGTCGCCATAGACCGTTGCCGATGAACTAAACACAATATTTTTAATATTGGCTTTGCCCATTGCCTGACACAAAATGACCGTTCCTGCGACATTATTCTTATAATACTTCAATGGCTGTTCAACTGATTCACCTACTGCTTTTAGGCCAGCAAAATGTATCACTGCACTAATTTCATGGGTGGTAAAAATGTTATCTAGTAAGTCACTATCTAAGATATCACCTTGATAAAAATCAACTGTTTTTCCCGTAATCATTGTCACGCGTTTCAGAGACTCTTCACTGGAGTTACTTAGGTTGTCGAGTACCACAACTTGTTCATTATTTTCTAAGAGCTCGACTATGGTATGCGTGCCGATATATCCTGCACCGCCTGTCACAAAAACTGCCATGTTATTCCCGTTTACTGTCTTTAAGTGATTAAATTGTTGGCGTTAATGATCGTTATTTAAAGAGCATTAATGCTAGCTTGTTTGAATGTAGTAACACTAGCTATCCATACTCGATAATAGCTTTTCTAACGATGCTTTAAAGCTCGGTCCTAAGTGTTCGTCTCTTAGGCCATACTCAACGCATGCATTCATATAGCCTAATTTGCTGCCACAGTCATGAGACTTTCCAGTCATATGAAACGCTTCTACCGCTTCAACTTTCATTAAACTGGCAATAGCATCTGTTAATTGGATTTCATCACCTGCACCAGGTGGTGTGAATTCTAATAAGTCCCAGATTTGTGCAGATAAAACGTAGCGTCCGACCACAGCTAAATTAGAAGGAGCTTCTTCAACGGCTGGTTTTTCAACGATAGCACTCATCGCAATCGATTGCCCTGGTGATAATTGCAGACCGTCACAATCAACCACACCGTAATTACTCACCTGTTCATGAGGTACAGGCTCTACCATAACTTGACTCGCTTGGTTTTGTTCAAAGCGTTGTAGCATGGTTGTTAGGTTTTCTTTTTTTAAGTTTGCTTGATATTCATCTAAGATCACGTCAGGTAACACAACAACGAAGGGTTCATTGCCAACAATCGGCCTGGCTTTCAGTACCGCATGTCCAAGCCCTTTTGCTTCACCTTGACGAACATGCATAATCGTTACCCCTTTAGGACAAATCGCTTGCACTTCTTCTAAAATTTGACGCTTTACACGCTTTTCTAGCGTCGTTTCTAATTCAAATGATTTATCAAAATGGTTTTCAATAGCGTTCTTTGACGAGTGGGTCACTAGTACGATTTCTTTGATCCCAGCAGCTACACATTCATTCACGATATATTGAATAAGAGGTTTATCGACAATCGGCAGCATTTCTTTTGGAATTGCTTTTGTCGCAGGGAGCATTCTTGTACCAAGGCCAGCGACAGGGATAACGGCTTTTGTAATTTTTGACATGTTATTAGACTCTTACTATTACTTTTTTGATAAAGCTTAGAGAGTTTCCCTCTCTAATACATTATTTTACAGCTAAAGGGGGTTCAAGGCTCTTGTTGTCGAGCCTTTCAATGAATCATTGAGCAATATGAGTCATTTAGAGGTTAACAACATTCGCTAGCGCCTTTACAACGATCCCCTTAGCAGCGTCGGTATTGTCTGCTTCAGCATAGCAACGTAATTCTGGAGCGTTTCCTGAAGGGCGTAAATGAACTATGCGATTATCCTCTAAAGTAATTCGTAAGCCATCTGTGTCATCGACATTTGAAATTGAGATACCCTCAAAACCTAACGATAATAACAATTGCTCAGGCGCTTCAAGCCCTTTTGCGATAATCGCCTGACTACGTGCTGTTTCGAAATCTTTTATGCGATCACTGAAAGTAAAACGTTGAGGTAATGCTTCTACAATTTCCGATATGGTCTTCTCTTTAGCAAGAGATAACAACATCAATGCAGGTAATAGCGCATCTCGAGTTGGAAGCGCAGCTAAGGTGTTGCCATTAATCTCAACATCACTACCTAATAAGAACCCACCGTTGGCTTCAAAGCCAGCTATATTTTTATACTCATTAGCCAAACTATCAAATTCAGCAATCACATAAGGTGAACCAATACGAGTTCTTGATACATAAGTAAACTCATCACTTAACTCAATTGCAGTATTACAACTGACAGGAACAGCTAACGCATCAATACTCAACTCTTTAGCGCATAATAGCCCAAGTATGTCCCCTCTCAGCCATTCACCTTTTTCATCAGCCACTAATGGGCGGTCACCATCACCATCCGTCGAAAAAATCGCATCCAACCCGTATTCTTTTGACCATGCTTTAGCTTTAGCTTTGTCTTCTTCTGACACGGCTTCAGTATCGATAGGTACAAACTCATCGCTACGTTCAAGAGATACAACTTGTGCGCCTAGCTCCGTAAACAAATCTGCGTATAAATCTCGTCCAGAGCTAGAGTGTTCGTAAACACCAATCCGTTTACCCGCTAACCATTGACCAGCGAATAAACTACTATAACGTTTGATGTAACGCTTCCCTGCCTCAACAAGACTCTCTAGCCTAGGCAATTCTCCTAATGACTTAAAATCAACATCTGCAGTTAAAATAGCGTGCTCATCGGTCTTAGTAATTTCACCACCAGGTCGATAAAACTTTAAACCATTGCGATCAAAGGGTATATGGCTCCCAGTGACCATAATACAAGGAATGTTCTGCTCCATAGCGACATAAGCCAGCGCTGGCGTTGGTAATACACCATAAAACACCGCTTCGACTCCTTGCTCAGCAAGTGCTTGGGCACACGCCATTGCCATAGCATAGCTACTCGGACGATTATCAATAGCTAACGCCAGTTGAGTCAATGGATAATTCGCCGACATGACCTGAGTAAAAGCATTAGTAAACGCAGCACATACATCAGGTGTAAATTGGCTAACGAGCCCTCTAGCACCACTAGTGCCAAACGCCACACCACTTTGTGCAAGTACCTGATTCGAATTTAGGGGATTTATCATTTTTGACCTTCCACTCTGCCATAACGGTCCTCAAAACGCACAATATCGTCTTCTCCTAAATAAGACCCTGATTGTACCTCGATCAACTCAAGGTCTACCGTTCCAGGATTCTCTAGTGCATGTACAGCCGTAATTGGAATATAAACGGACTCATTCTCGGTTACATACTGCTCGGTATCATCAATTTGGACCTTTGCAGTTCCTGATACCACAATCCAATGTTCTGCACGGTGATGATGCATTTGTACCGATAACTTAGCACCTGGTTTAACCGTAATACGTTTAACCTGAAAACGATCACCATTGTCGATTGAGTCATACTTGCCCCAAGGTCGGTATACTTCTCGGTGAAAAGTTACTTCACTACGCTTTTCGGTTTTAAGCTGATTAACAATCTGTTTTACTTCTTGTGACTTATCTTTATGCGCCACTAAAATTGCATCTTTGGTATTAATAACCACAAGATCTTCTACCCCAACGGTAGCAATTAGCTGCTTATCGCCAAATACCAAGCTGTTTTTTGTATCAACCGCTTTTACGTCACCAAAAAGAGCATTGCCGTTGCCATCCTTATTTGACACTTCCCACAGTGCAGAAAAACCGCCCACATCGTTCCAGCCCGCGTCCATAGGGATTACCACTGCATCTTGAGTTTTCTCCATTACAGCGTAGTCTATTGATTCATCAGGGCAAGCTTCAAAGGCAGCTTTATCAACACGCACAAAGTCCATATCTGCACTTTGAACCGCAATTGCTTTTGCACAAGCAGCATAGATGTCAGGACGATGTGCTTTTAGTTCTTCTAAATAACGGCTAGCTTTAAACATAAACATACCGCTGTTCCAGTAATATTCACCGGTCGCCATGTATTCTTTTGCGGTTTCAAGGTTTGGCTTTTCTACAAAGCTATCGACAACATAGGCATCACTACTATCAATTTGCGTACCACGTTTAATATAGCCATAACCTGTTTCAGGTTTATCACCGACAATACCAAAGGTCACTAACTTACCCTGTTTTGCAAGTTTTGTGGCATTAGCAACACTTTGCTGAAATGAAGCCTCATCGTTAATCACATGGTCTGCCGCAAGTACAAGTAATAATGAGTCTTGTCGTTGCTCAACGGCTTTAAATGCAGCCAATGCAATTGCTGGTGCAGTGTTACGCCCTACTGGCTCTAAAAAAATACCACTGTGTTCAACATCCAGCTGGCGAACTTGTTCTGCTGCGATAAAGCGATGCTCTTCGTTACAAATAAGCATTGCGGGTTTATGCTCAATACCGTTTAAGCGTGAGATTGTTTGTTGAAGCATGGTTAAGTCACCATGCAATGCTAAAAACTGCTTCGGGTAATTGCCACGTGACATCGGCCATAATCGAGTGCCCGAGCCTCCGGCCATAATTACTGGTAAAATCATATTAACTCCTTTTTAAATCCTTATTTGCTCAGGGCTTCAAAGTACCATTTAGAATGCGTATGTACGTTATTTGAGCTTGCAAGCGTTTCAATATCAAACCACTGGTATGCACCATGTTGTACATCCATAGGCAGTTTATCAAGTGGCTGTGTTAGTTTAAGCACGTATGCTATTGCGACATAATGCGTACGAAACTCTTCACCAAATACATTATCTTCATAAAAATGATCGTATGGCCCTAGTAACTCAGCTTCATCTATTGAAAATTGCTGGCCAAGTTCTTCAAGCGTTAAGCGCTTAAATGCATCAGCTAACGCTTCGTCTTTTTGTATACGACCACCTGGTACAAACCAAAAGTTTTTTGCCGGGCGATTAAGTCGTTCCCCCAATAAGGCTTGCCCTTCTTGATTAATTACTACAAGGTCAATTGATACAAGCGGCGTGCTTTTTATTACAGTTGAAAACGTCTCTTTATTTAAAAACATAACTTATTTTCTAAAGTTATCTAGGTTAGCTAAAAACCATTGATAAGTTGTGCGTAAACCGTCTTCTAGCGAAATACTGTATTCCCAACCAAGTGATTTAAGACGCGACACATCCATTAATTTACGAGGGGTGCCATCTGGCTTAGTGGTATCAAACGTAATGTCGCCTTCAAAGCCAACAACTTTCGCTACTGTTTCTACCAATTCACGAATAGTACAATCAACGCCTGTGCCCACATTAATGTGGCTTAACATTTCCTGTGTATTGTCTTCGTAAGTCGCATCATCTAAGTTCATCACATGAATGGATGCTGCAGCCATATCATTAACGTGCAAAAACTCACGCATTGGTTTACCCGTACCCCAAGCAATGACTTCTGCATCGCCATTGAGCTTTGCTTCGTGAAAGCGACGTAGCAAGGCTGGAATGACATGGGAATTTTCTGGATGGAAGTTGTCATTTTCACCGTAAAGGTTCGTTGGCATCACTGAACGATAGTTACGGCCATACTGACGATTGTATGACTCGCACATTTTAATGCCTGCAATTTTTGCAATTGCATAGGGCTCGTTAGTTGGCTCTAAGATACCCGTTAACAACGCTGATTCGGTCATCGGTTGTTCAGCAAATTTAGGGTAAATACAGCTAGAACCTAAAAACAATAAATCATTCACGCCAGCTAGATGTGCACTATGAATAATATTGTTTTGAATGGTTAAGTTCTCAAAAATAAACTCTGCAGGGTAAGTGTTATTGGCAACAATACCACCCACTTTAGCGGCAGCTAAATAAACTTGATCAATATTTTCAGTTTCAAAAAAACATTTAACGGCGTTTGTATCAAGTAGATTAAGTTCACTACGTGTACGAGTAATAACGGTTACATCACCTTGTTGTGCTAATTGACGAACAATAGCCGAACCAACCATTCCACGATGGCCAGCAACAAATACGCGTTTCATTTTAATATCCTATTATCAAAAAAATAGCGCTCAAGCAATAAACTTGAACGCTACTATGCTAATGTCTTTATTTGATTACTCTACAGAAACACTTACGTCGTAACCGTGCTCTTTCAAAATCGCGTGCTGTTTTGCTTTTGCTAAATCATTCTGCACCATTTCAGCACACATTTCTTCTACGGTAATTTCCGGTACCCAACCCAACTTTTCTTTTGCTTTTGTTGGGTCACCAAGAAGTGTTTCAACTTCTGCTGGGCGGAAGTAACGAGGGTCGACACGTACAATGACATCACCTACGTTAAGCGCCTGTGCATTGTCGCCTTCAATTGCTACAACGGTTGCAATTTCATCGATACCAACACCACTAAACTCAAGTGTTACACCAAGCTCTTTCGCTGAAAGCTTAACAAATTCACGTACTGAAATTTGTTTACCTGTTGCAATAACAAAGTCTTCGGCTACATCTTGTTGCAACATCATCCACTGCATGCGTACGTAGTCTTTTGCATGACCCCAGTCACGTAATGCATCCATATTACCAAGGTATAAGCACTTCTCTAACCCTTGCGAAATATTTGCTAAAGCACGGGTAATCTTACGTGTTACAAAGGTTTCACCACGGCGCGGTGATTCGTGATTAAACAAGATACCGTTACACGCGTACATACCGTAAGATTCACGGTAGTTTACAGCGATCCAGTAAGCATACATTTTAGCAACAGCATAAGGTGAACGCGGGTGAAAAGGCGTAGTCTCTTTTTGCGGGATTTCTTGTACTTCACCATAAAGCTCTGAAGTCGATGCCTGATAGAATTTTGTCTTTTTCTCAAGGCCCAAAAAGCGAATTGCTTCAAGTAAACGAAGAGTACCAATCGCATCTACATCGGCAGTATATTCTGGCGCTTCAAACGACACTGCAACATGGCTTTGCGCACCTAGGTTATAGACTTCGTCAGGCTGAACTTCTTTTAGGATACGAGTTAAGTTCGACGTATCCGTTAAATCACCATAATGCAGGAAAAAACTTGGATTTTCTTCATGGCTATCTTGATAAATATGATCAATACGCTCAGTATTAAAACTTGAGGCACGCCGTTTAATACCGTGAACTTCATACCCTTTTTCTAGCAGAAACTCTGCTAAATAAGATCCATCTTGACCTGTAACGCCTGTTATTAAGGCTATCTTTTTTGACATTCCTGACTTCCTACATTTCTTTTGAAGTATCATAATACAGTATTATAAAAGTGCTATAAAATAGCTTATTCATTACATTTCCTAGCTCTCGTTCGACCTATTCCCATCCAAGCCTCACCCCAAGTGAAACTCTAGTTATTAAATGATACTCCTTAGAGCTTCCAACAGAGAAAATACCAAGTGCAATAATTTATCTCACCATTAATTAACTTTCTAATTAAGCTAAAGTTATTTAAGTCCTCATCTCGTATGTCGTTTTCTCATTTCAAGGTGGCGTAATGGCACACTGTCGCTCAAATAACATTACTTAAGAAAGACGCCGCTTTTTGTTATCTATATAGAGCACGTTTTTTATACTTATTAAGAGCAGATAACAACTTCATAATTGTCATATTTTTCCATATAACGAAATTATTTTATCAACCATTGTTTCTCTTCTGAATGATTGCTCAAATCGTTCTCGTGCCTGCCTACAGAAAAATTCATACTGCTCATCGTCACCAAGAACATTTTCAATTGCTTGTGCCAATGCTTGGGGATCCTTTACACGAACGTTTAAGCCACTTGTCCCTTGTTCGTTTACCCAACTTGTACCAGAACCTTCAATATTGGTCGCAATAATGGGTTTAGAAAAACTCATAGCTTCTAGTTGTACAACACCAAACGCTTCTGATTTCATTATTGACGGTAAACAAAATAATGAGCAAGCCTCAAAATAACTTCCTAAATCTTCATTCTCGATTCGACCAGTCAAATAAACTCGCTCTTGTAAACCTAAAGAGATGATCTGTTGTTTTAACTTTGCTTCTAATGGCCCAGTTCCTCCAATAACTATGACGTATTCATCAGAAAGCTCTTTCGCTGCAGAAATGAGATACTCAAACCCCTTGTAATACACCAAACGGCCTAGAGAGAAGATAATCTTTTTTTCCGAATACCGATGCTTTATTTCTTGAACTTTAGTTAAATCAGCTTCTAGTAAACCATCATCAATTCCTATAGGGATGTCGACACACTTGGCTCTAACAGGAGATAACGCTTCTGAGCAATCTACATAGACTGGGCTAGTGCCAATAATCGCGTCCGCTCTTTTTAGCATCCACGTTTCAAACGGCTTGTAAAGAGTAAGCAATTTTTTTTGTTTTATTATATCACTATGCCAATGTAGCACTATCTTTTTCCCTTCAAGCTTTGCAAAAAGTAAAGCAATTGTTGCTAACGGGTTAGGTAAGTGAACATGAAGGATATCGTAATTTAAAATGTGCTGACGCAAAAGTTTTATATAGTCAATGGAAAGAGACGTAGACTGCACATGAAAGCATGCCCCAGCCCTAAAGACTTTATAGCCATTTATTATATCTGTTCGCGTGTTATTTCCATCGTCGGTACAAAGCACATCACACACTATGTCCTTTTGGTTAAGCAGTTCAGTAATATCAAAGGTTACAGACTCAACACCACCAGAAACAGGATGATAAAATTTTCCAACTTGTAATACTTTCAAAATTTTCCCTCTAAATACCTTGGCACTTTTTACGTAGTTTTTGTTGTTGGCCAAGCGCTAAAAATACAATAAGTATATACATATTTACAGGTCCCCAAAAATCACCACCAGCTAATGTCCACTGAATAATTGATTGAAACACTATATATTCAAATAAATATCGATAATAAATATTATTATTCCGCTTGCAGAATATTAAGGTCATAAAAAGAAAAATAAACAGTATACTGATCAAGCCACCTGAATATAGGAGACCAAGGTAAAACGATTCTATTAATGGTGCATGCACTTTTTCAAGCAATAATGATTCATCACTACCAATACCCCAAATGACACTCCATGGACTCGCAGCCCAAGCTTTAAACCCATCGATATAGTTAATTACCCGGCCCATGGAAGAGGCATCAAGACCTTTGCTAGTGACGGTGTCAGTTAAACGGTTAACTAAACTAATTTGCTCTCCAAACATCGCCAGAACAGTAACAACAAGGGTTGAAATTAATAATAGTGTTATGATCTTTCTCTTCTTGAACAAAAAAAAGTAGACCATGTATAAAGTAAGTGTTATTAAGGAGCTTCTTGATAGAGCAAGGAAAACAAACAAAAAAATTGCCCCTATTAGTAAATACCTTTTATCAATTGATTTGGCATTACAGATAACAATTAATGTTATTAATGAAAAAGAGCCAAGTAAGTTACCTGAGCCTCCACCTATAGGAGCTAGAGAAAAATTAATGACATCTAACCCTAAGCCAAACATAGGAATTAGCCGAGCGCCTAACGAGTAGCCCCACAGTATCTCACCGACACTTGGATTCAAAATTATTTTATAAGCAATGAAAATAACAAGCGATATAGAACAAAGTATAAAATACGGTTTAATAATAAACTTATTCAAATTATCGTAGGGCTGATTAGAAATAGGTGTTATCAAGCCATACCCTAGAATAATAAGAAAAATTTTACAAAAGTATATTATTCCTCCTAATACAATACCTTCTGTATAAAAACTAAAGTTAGACAACACAAAATAGTAGAACGCTAAACAGGCAATAAGCTTGATCTCAACATTCATTCTAAGTTTATATGTTTGAAAAAGAATGGATCTCGCCAATATAAGAACTAAGAATAATTCGCCGATCAATATCCCCGATTGACCGCCAATGCTTAACTTAGGAAAAACTAAAAACCAATGCATTAGTTATAAATATCTTTCAACTTTTTTAGTTGCGCATCTTTATTGAACTCACACGAAAGCAGTTTTGAAGAACTCAGTAACTTTGAGGCTATAGCTTTAGGGTTTTCTCTAAAGTCTTTAGTAATTACTTTTGTCGCTGATGTTAATGAAGCGACCGATAGCTCATCTGCAATATAACTATTGTCTCGATTTAAAAACTCTTTTATCCCTCTCGCTGGAGTACATACAATTGGAATACCGACGGTTACCCCTTCAATCATAATATAAGGCATTCCCTCATATCTAGATGGGATAAATAAAAAATCATAATCAGAAAGTAGTTGACTTGCATTTGCAACAGCACCATGAAATATGCACTGGTCAAGCTCTAGCTCACGAGATAGCCGTTTAAACTCCTCCAAATAAGGCCCCTCACCGATTAAATCTAATGATAAATTTGGGCAGTTAACGTTCTTAATCGCTTGTAATAATATATCAACACCTTTCTCTTTAGACATTCTTCCTACATAGATTGCCTTAATAGTATCTCGCGCTGTAATGTCTCTCTTTATACTTCCAATATTGTGTTCGCTGTTGAGATAATTAAAAACAATTCTTTCTTTTTTTATATGCTTGCTAGACACCACTTTATGAAATAATTTCCTCTCATCTCTAGATACAAAGATAATTGTATCTGTCGAATATGCGAGTAAGCGCTCAAACAAAATAAATAGCATTTTTTTAAAGGTGCCATCACTTTCAAAACTAAAACCGTGTATCGTATAGACTTTCTTCACACTAGAGAATGAAGACATCAACCTACCTATAACCCCAGCCATTCTTCCATGGAAATGGATAACATCCAGCTTTTTTGTCAAAATCAACTTTAAAAGAATAAACGGCGTTGTCAGCCAATCACCACAATATAGGTCGTTTCCTAATTTATCTCTTAAATGCTTCTCATAACTACCAGAACACCCTAAAACAATATGTCTATAATCATGGCATAAATCGCTAGTCAACTTATCAACATGCATTGAGCCACCGCCAATATCAAGGGAGTGGATAAAGTGTAAAACTGTCTTCATTATTTTTTAATATGCCTATTTATTAAACAAATATAATCTTCAATACTTTTATCTATTAAAAACCTATTAGCGCTGTGCCTTATCGCGTTCGAAGAGTACGAACGCTCAAAGAGTACTTTGACGATTGCTTTACTAAGGGCTTCTTTATCATTAACAACAACTAACTCTCCTAGTGAATCGTCAATAATGATTTCAGATGGGCCCGTATGGCAATCTGTTGAAATAAGAGGAATACCTAAAGCCATTGCTTCAATTAAAACACTCGGAAATCCTTCTACTTTCGAAGTGAGAACAAGGGCGTCGGCATCTTTTAAGTACTGGTACGGATTCGATTGAAAGCCTAAAAAGCGGACTGTATTCTCTATCTGCAATTGTTTTACTTTATCTTTTAAAAATGCTTCTTCAGAACCCGTTCCTATTATATCTAAGCACAATGAATATGAGCTAGGAATAGTAGCAATTGTTTCAATTAAAAAGCCTAAATTCTTCTCCTTCGATAAACGACCAACAAATACTAATTTTTTTTCTTTCTTGTTGTCGGGAAATTTACTTGGGATAGGCACTTTCGCTAATCTTCGAATTCCCTCTAGATCAATTGGGTTATATATACAGTTAATTTCAACGGAATTGCTTCCAATTATAGAAGTAAAGTCAGAAATCATTTTATTTGATACTGTAATAATGCTTGACGATCTTGGGTAAAGTTTTTTTATTAGAAATTTATAAATATTAAATTTAGTCTCACCATATATTGCTTTCCAATTTAGAAAGCTGCTGTGTTCGACTACAACAATCTGGCTCTGCTTTAAAAACAATACTTTAATTAACAACATCAAGAGTGAAGGCTGTGTCATAATAGAAAAGATTAAATATTTATCTTTCTTAAAGAACTTCGCAATATCAAAAAAGCCCCAAATAAGTGATTTGGCAGGTATGACTTTCATCCGTTCTTTAAATTGGATAAATTCTTTTAGAGGGCCCTCATCATTTAGAACGACGAGCTCCACATCTATACCACGTAAATTGAGCTCATTAAAGATGTTTATTGTCACCTTTTCAGCACCACCGCCATCTAACGATGGCATAAAAAAACAAACTTTTGGTTCAAACTTCATTTACACAATACCCTCGGGAACCGTTATTCGATATAGTACTAGCAGGAATACCAACCACGACAGAGTTTTGTGAAACATCACTAGAAACAACGGCATTAGCTCCGATAGCAACGTTACTTTCGATAACAATAGCTCCAAACACTTTAGCGCCTGGGGCTATGTATACGCTATCTCCTATAACAGGCGTTCCATTCTTCTCACCACGGGAAGCACTGCCTATTGTGACACACTGTGAAATATTGAAGTTTTTTCCGATGACAGCATCTGACGAAATAAAAATTCCAGAAAAATGTCCAATATAGAGCCCGGAACCTATCTGAGTTGTATAAGGAATATCAATAGCAAATTTATATTTATATCGAGATAATAAGATGCGTGAAAAAATAAAACCTATCGAACGTTTGTTCCTACTAAAGTATTGTGTACACCGCAACCAAAAAGAATATTTATAGCCGGGAAAGTACCTATAACAATGAAGAATTGTTTTGTTTTTCCCTGTATATCGATATGCGTCTTCATTTAATATTTTCAATAAAGGTTTTATCACAATATTAACTCTACTTTTTCACTAAATTGAGTTTTTGAGTATCTCTGTACTTCATGAAAGTCTCTTGCAGCAACAGGCTTACCATTTAGGTGTTTACTAACTTCGCACATTACTTCATTAACAGACGATGTTCGCGCGACTAGACCTCCTTGGTCTATCAATATTTCACTTACACCACCATAATCATTACCTATTGTGTTGCAGCCAAAGCTCAACGCTTCCAAGTATACCAAGCCAAATGATTCTCTATACTCTGAAAGCAAGATAAAAACACTTGCTCTAGAATAAAAGTAACTTAAGTTCTTTCTCGGTAGTTCATCAAGTATTATCACTTGATTAATAACCCCAGCCTCACTAACTAACCTCTTTAATGTAGGTAAATATGCCCCTGTACCAATGACAACCCATTTTAGCTTGGGGTCTTTTTTAAGTAGAGGGGTAACTGCCTTCAATAGCTTTGAATACCCTTTTAGTTTCTCTATTCTTGAAACCGATAAAATAAACTCACTATTGTTAATTTCTGAAATTTCCGTTGATGAAAGGCAGGTAGGAGCAAGTTCAGGGCAAAGGAAATCATCTCTGTTTACACACGGAGATAGTTGTAAACTATTACTTAACTTTGAAATTCCAACAATTTGGTTAAACTTATTTTCTAGGTCATGACTAACAAAAACGACCTTTTCAACCTGATTTAAATAATTTAAGTACTTTTTACCAAACTGTAAAAGTTGGTATAAAGGTCTTGGTGATTGAAAAATATACTCAGGTTCAAGCCCATGTAAAAATACAACTTGTTTTGCTCTATGTTCTTTTAGCATTAGTGTAAAGATAAAAGCAGTACTAGGATCATTAACAATAATTTTTGAAAACAGCTCTAAATTTAACTCTTTTATCTTCAAATAATAACTGAATAAAGATAGTCCTTTAATTTCTTTAACCTCTATCACCTCAAGATTATCATCTACCTTGGCACAACACCCTTCAGGAATAATTAGAGTCACTTTATGGCGCGTTAAATCAATGTTATTCACAAGATTTGCTAAATATATCCCCGCACCACCAACAATAGGTGGATATTCGTTTGAGACTATAAGAACCCTCTTCATTCGTTATTGACCTGCTATCATTTTATCTATTTGGTTAAACACTGTTTTACTTTACTCAACAAGTTTTTCATCTTACGAATTAGAACAAGCTTCCAATATTGTTGTTTTGAAATATAGCCATGTTTATACCTTATCTGTAATGTTTCAAAATATCCGAGTGTTCCTGCTGACATTCCTCCACATCGAAAATTAGCTAAAATACCATTAACAAATTTGAAGCTACACCCAGCATGGTATAAACGTAAAAAGAACTCATAATCTGATGTACTACGAAACTCAGTCGTATACTTTCCAAACTTAGAATAGCACTCTTGTGAGATAAAAGAAGAAGGGTGAGCTAAAGACTCCTCAGGGATTTTATCGACATAATTTGCATATACATACTTTAATTTTTCGTCATCCCAAACATTTAACATACCATAAAGGACATCTTCATTGCCTTTTATACTTTTTTCTACCGTTTCTAAGGCGTCTGGTTCATACCAATCATCGCTATTAAGTAAACCGATATATTGTCCCGTAGACATATCAATTCCTTTATTCATTGCATAATATATACCCTGATCAGACTCCGAAACCCATCTGAGGCGCCCTTCAAAACGTCCTTCGTACCTTTTTATTATTTCGACAGTTGAATCACTGGAACCACCATCTATAATCAAGTATTCAAAGTTTTTAAAAGATTGATTAAGAACTGACAAGATAGTTTGTTCAATAGTACTTTCACTATTATAAGAAACGGTTACAACTGTAAACTTAGGGTTCATCTTATTCCACCTAAATATTTATCAAAAGCCTTTTCTAAAATGGAATATTTCCACTCTCGTGTTGCTCTCAAGTATGCTAACAACAAATTGTTATTTTCTTTTAAGTCCATATATTTAAAGTAGCGTTGACCATACTCTTTAATGAAATGTTCTACCTCTTTATCCCAGTAGTAATTTCCACTAATTTCGACAGAGGAAATATCAACCCCATTTTCAGAATAGAAACTAAACCACTTGGCAGGAACATTCCTTTTATCTTGTTCACTGATTTGATACATATGGTTATACCTTCTAAATATTTCAATAACCGACTTTTCTGGGAACTGAATCCGCTCAAAGCACTGATACCAGCGGTGCTTACTCTCCATCCTTTGCCAGTCTGTAAATTGATAGTGCATCACAACAAAGTCATTAAGTTTTCTTGTCGGACTGGCTTTAGGTGAAGGAATTCGCGTACTATGAATAGCCCTTCCTGTATGTTCAGCACCATCATCCATATACGCGAAAGGCATATTGGCATCTGCACCCGCCCAATACTGTTTGAAATTACTAGCAATAAAAGGCCACTTAAATTTAAACACAGTTCCGGGATCCGCAGATAGCATACTAGCCCACTCTTCGGTTGAGAACGCATTACCTGATATAAACTCATCTGCATCTAGTGCTATTAGTAATTTTTTTCCTTCTATCTTTCTAGACTCTTCTATTAAAAGTTTTTGCCTTTCAGGCTCATTAAATACCTTACTCTTATTATCAATTAAAATAACTTTAGGGTATTTCTTTGCTATTTCTCTTGAGCCATCATCAGACATCTGATCGGCTATAATTATGTGGTCAGCCCACAAGCTAGTAGCAGCTAAAAATTTATCTAAAATCCAAGCTTCGTTTTTTATTGGAGTTAAGCAAATGACTTTAGTTTTATTCATCTAATATTCACACTCATTTAAAGGGTTCCATCTTCCGAGTTTATTTCAATTTGTCAATTGAGCTTCACCTGGGTAGGTGATGAGTTCTCTATATAATATTGCTTAGTACTTTATAAAAACATTCTTTAGCAAAGAGCTTTCTGTGACGTTTTTTTCTTTTTCATATAATAAAGAAATAGAAGGGAAAGATTAAAAATGATTAGAACAAACCTCATTACTAAAGAATCTTTTACCAAGAAGAAAATAGTTGTCGACGCTAGAATATAAATCAATGACATTAGATACACCCTATTACTCACTAATTTAAAGTGAAGGACATTTATATTTATCAATAATAGCAATACCAACATAAAGGCATAAGTAACAACAGTTGTCACAACAGCCCCCATTGAGCCATATTTAGGAATAAACATATAATTTAAGACAATATTAAGTATTGCTCCAACCACAACGACACTTGAATTCACCAGTGTTTTTTTCAAAAACATCTGTGTTTCAGATTCATTAAGTATTAACACTTGAATGTATGCAGCTAAAACTATCCAAGGTAGAATTGATAGCCCATCCCAATACGATTCTTTTGACAACAAGGTTATCAACTCAGGGGTCGCATGTAACATAATAACGGCTAATAAGCTAAATACGATAATGTAATGCTTATAGACAACTTTTACTGGTGTTTTTTGGCCATTATCTAGCTGTTCATAAACCCAAGGGTTTAAAGCCTGCTTTACTGCAATTGCTAATGTGAGAAGTAACATGCCGATTGAGTATGAAAAACTATAAATTCCAGCCTCTGCTGCTCCCAAATATTCATTGATCAATAATCGATCGAACTGTCCATTAATTATGTAACTCAAGCTGCCCAGTATAAATGGTGTTGAGTACTTAATACCAAATGCCCAGAATTTCATATTTACATAGCAGCGCCCATATACAAAAGCATAAATACATAACGCGCAACCGAGAATAAGGTCAATAAAAAAGACACCAAATATACGCCCTTCAGCTTTGTTTTCTTCAAAGAAAAAGTTCACAAAGTATATTGATAAAAGAAGGGATACCAACATTTGTAAGAAAGTTACAATAGCAAGTTGTTTATACATGCCATTGAACTGAAACATACAAAAAACAGTATTTATAAAAAGAGACATAAACGTTTGAACTATGATCAGATACAGCCAGTGAGATGGATAATTGATAACACCAACAAAAAATGACTCAAAGGTAGAAAGAGTAACCAGAGCTATAATCAAAAGTATTAGTAATAAAAATACGATACTGGACACATATTGCTTATAACGCTCCTTAAACTCAACTTTTGCCCGCCCGATACTCATGTGCAAACCTAAACCAACGAATGGCGTAAGCATCGCAATCCACATTGTATAAATAGCAAACTCACCAAATTCGTTAGGGGACAACAAGTGAGTGAATATTGGGATAGATATAAAGCTCAGCGTAAGAACTAATATTCTTGAGATTGTATACCACGAAGCGACTTTCATGAGCGAGTCAGCTTTCATACCTTAAGGCAACTCCATTGTTTATTTTGTGAGAAGTAGAAAAGTGAGTATTTCTTATTTTCTGATAAAGCGAAGAGATCAATAATGTTAAACATTTTTATTTCACTAACTTTCTAAATAGCTTTAATAGTCGCCAAATATGGTTAATAGCATAAGAATAAACTGTAAACACTAATAAAAACAGTAAAAGCGATAGCCACTCAGGGCAGCTAAAGGTCTCTAGACCTATACCTAAAACCGTGAATAAAATTGAAATAAAGCTTATCACAATCAATGTCTGAGACGATGAAAAGCCTGCCCTCAAAAATATATGGTGTAAGTGATCTCGATCTGGGTTAAAAGGAGACTGCCCTTTGCGTACTCTTCGTACCATTATGGCAGCCATATCCATCAAGGGTACTGCAACAAGCCATAAAGCAGTTACAGGCCTAAACGCTTGCGTTTCAGATTGAGAACCAACAACAAGTAACCACACAACAGAAAAGCCGATTAACATGCTCCCTGCATCACCCATAAAGACTTTTTTATATCTTGAACTTGGCCACTGTAAATTAAACACTAAAAATGAAAGTGTCGATACAATAAAAAATAACGGCAATAAGAGCCAGTCACTACTAGTTGTATTCAATAAAAAAGCTAATGCACTGAAAGTAACTATTGACAACATACCTACGAGGCCATCTATACCATCGACCATGTTAAACGCATTTATAGCCCCTAAAACAGCAATAATAGTGATAAACACACCGAGGCCACTTAGTTTAACATCACCAAACCCGAAAGCATTCCCAAGGTTATCTAGTTGCAGTTCAGCTCCAAATATCATAATACTCGCAACTAATATTTGTGCTGCTATTCGTGGCTTAACAGGTAGATCATAAAAATCATCAAGTACCCCGATTAGTACAATGAACGCAGCCGCTATCAAATATAAATTCATATTTGGTATATACGAGGTGAATAATGCCATTCCCAAAAAAACCCCGATAAAAATAGAAATTCCACCAACCAGCGGTATGGAACCAAAGTGTTTTTTTCGTTCACAAGGTACATCCACCAGCCCAAGTTTTATAGCGACTGGTTTACCAAAGAATATACTGAAAAAAGTAATAAGAAAAACACAGATAAGTGGAAAAATGTTTTCCATGAATAAATCCACTCAACTATTCCTTATTTTTCGAAAAGTATCGAACAAAAACAACTATGGTTGCAACTAAAACACCTAAAAATGCTCCCAATATGCAAATCAAAGCTCTCTTAGGTCCAGATTTCACCTCCGGAATTATAGCTGGGTCGATGGTTTTAAATATGTACTCGTGCCTAACCTGTGCAAACATGATGGTTTTAGTCTGTTCTTCAATTATTCGATAGAGTGCTGCTCTTAACTCTTTAACTTTGGTTACTTCTAATTGTTTAGTCAGGTACTTTATGCTTTTCTCTGCTTCAAAGAGCTCTCTCTGCTTCATCTGTTCATTAATATCTTTTATTAACCAATCTAACCATTGTTTTGCTACATGAGGCGACTGATGTGTCATAGATATTATTATTAATGAATTCCCAATATCGTCATTGATATCTAATAGCTCTATAAACTTCCAATATGCTTGTTGTTTAGTTGGCTCTAGTGTTTCCCCTGATTCAGATGTAAGCCACTCACTTGTTTTACTGTTATATAAGCTTTCATCGTATAAGAGCTGATTGTTAATATGATCCCATTTCTCTATCGCCATTAAAGGAGCCAATAGTTCATACTTTTTAATAAAGTTACCAATAAACTTTTTTGATTTAATAATCTCAATGCTTAAAGAGGTTTTATCGATCCCGCCACTACTTACATTTAAACCTGCTAGACTTGCAAGCCCCCCTAGTTGAGATGCAACTCCAGCTCCTCCACTACTTTCATCAGAAGATGGCGCCAAAAGTATTTCAGTGCGATAGTAATTAGGGAGCGATAATGAATAAATAACAGATACTAAAATAAATACAGATGTTATTAATGCGATCACCCACTTCCCGCTCCAAAAAGCTTTCCATAACTCCTTTAAATCTACTTCATCATTACAAGCCAGTTCATATTGAGAGTTAACTGAAACTAGCTTATCCAATTGATGAGGTGAGTCGTATTGTTTTTTGGGGTCGGTATTGCGCTGGTCACTCATCCCTAAAGCCCCTTAATCGCAGCTAGCGCGACAGCTGAGTTATAAATAATCCCCGTAACCTGAGTCCACAGCGTTAAGTTATCCTTATACTCTGTATCAAGCGGCACAACAATTGTATCACCTCTGTTTAACTGATTTTGGTTATCAAACCAAAATGAAGATTCTGGAACAAATACTGATCCATCAGCACGAATGACGTAAATTCGACCATCGTCAGCGCGTTGCTTTACGCCACCTGCTAGAGTCAAATATTCCTCTACGCCAAGTTCCTCTTTAAAGAAATGACTTGATGCATGGTGAACTTCCCCAACCACAGTCACAATTTGCTTTAATGATGGCACATGAAGTGAATCACCATCGTCAAGGCGTAACCCCTGCTCTAAGTTTTTAGCAGTATAATTGGCCTGCAGCTGTGGCAAGTCAATCACCATACGACCTATTGACTCAAGGTTTTCCAGCTCGATTAGCATCTTAGAAGCATCATCAAAGCTAATAAAGTTACCTTCTTGTGATAAACCACGAGTAGCAATATCGCGTCTAATTTGATCGGCCATCTTGATAATTTGCTGGCGTTCTTGCTCGCGAACAGATTCACGTGTAAATACTGCACCTTCAATAAATGCATTCTCTGTAAAGCCACCAGCACGGTTAATCACCGACATCATGGTTTCACCGTTTTTAATACTGTAAACACCAGGGAATTTAACTTCGCCAGCAAGGGTTACCTGCATATCTTTTTGCCAATCTGGCACGCTAAGTACTTGCAGATGATCTTTACTTTGTAATGTTATTGAAGCCAGTTGAGCTTGCTCGGTGAGGTTTACATCAAGGTGAGAAACTATAGAACTATCCGCATTGTTAACGTTGGTGCGAGTTAACTCGGCACGTTTCATGAAGGCGCTTTCTTTTAACCCCCCAGCAGCGTCGATTAGTTGGGCAATGTTATAATTTTCACCTAATGGATAATCACCAGGAAACTTCACTTCACCACTGATGGATACTAACTTCACTGTCGATAAGTGATCACCTTGACTTTTAAGCTTCTGATTAATTGGGTAAAGAAGCTCTTGTCGTGTTAATGAACGGCTAATAGCTAGCTTTTGTTTTTCATTAAACAATTTAAATAGTAATTGCTCTATCTCTGTAGCAGCTAAACTTAATTCTTGATGTCCGATTTCATCAAACAACTTAGTTTCAGTTGCCTTTTTATCCGATGTTAAAAACTCAAAACCAGCGTTAAATAATGTTGCAGTGGCAGGGGTTTCTTCTAACTCAAAACTTTTAAGGGTAAACTCTTCGATACGTTGTTTAATGAGTAAATCAAGTTGTTCACGTTCTAAACTCATAGGTTGATCATTAAATATTAGTAATGTATCGCGTGGCTGTAACTTAATGTTACTCGCGCTTTTGGTGTTAGACATCGCCTGTCCGATGTTAACTTGAATAACCCTAATATCCCCTTGACTATTTATTTCACGCACAACCAATGCGTAATCCAAATCTGCTGAATTGGTCAGGTCACGCCAAGTGCTCTTTAATAAATCATTGATACGGATACCTTTGTACCATTGGTACAAACCTGGTCGATTAACAGCACCTAGAATAGCTACTTGCTGATAGATACGTTGAGCTGTCGATTGAACCGTTAGAACATCACCGCTTTTCGCTATTGCAGCTTTGCCTTGTTTAGTCGTTAAGTCAACATTAACTAAGGTCGGTAATTGCGAACGGTCAAAGCGTTCAACAATACTCGCGGCAGGGTAAGCGTTAGGCTTTAAACCCGCAGCTAGGCGAATTAATTGAGCCATGGTTTCGCCGCCTTTAAGTTCATAAATCGCAGGGCGACGTACCTGACCTTTAATACTAACGGTTGCACCGACTGGCGGAATAAATACCACATCACCAGATTGAAGGCGGCTATCATTTGACGCATCACCTTTCATCAATAGATCGTACAAATCAAAGGTGGTAATTAATTGACCACGACGTTTTAACTGAATGTTACGAAGTGAACCAATATCATTAATTCCGCCAGCAACAAACAATGCCTGAGTTATCGTTGACAATGAGCTCACTGTATACGACCCAGGTTTGTAGGCATCACCAGCAACAAAGATACGAATTGAGCGTAACCCCCCTAAACTGATACTACTTTGAACACCAATGTATTGTTGTTCTATTAAATTCGCCAACTTGTTTTTCATCTCAGTAAAAGACAAGCCAATGACGTTAACAGGGCCTAGATTTGGTATCTGCAAGTTACCACTGCGAGAGACAGTTAAATCATGTTGGCTATTTTCTTTGCCATATAACTGGATAACGACTTGGTCCCCAGGTCCCATCTGATACTCACTCGGGACAGGCACATCACTAACTGGAGCAAAAGTTGTTGGTTCTCCAGCAAATAAATCATAGCCAAACGGCTTTAATTCTTCTTCGCTATATGGAATAGGCTCTTCTTCTAGTTCAAAACTATCTTCTTTACGCTCTATCCGCTTGGGTTTTACAACTTCAGGGGTTTCAAACTCAACTTGCCCCCCCGGTGTATTCTTAAGCATTTCAGGAGAAAGACCATATTGCTTCATCAAACGCTGCTGTTCAGCCTTTGGCATTTTCTTAAACTGCTCCAGCATTGCTGGGGTTGGTGTGATGGCGTTGGCATCAACAATACTCCCAGTCAACAGGGAAGTTACAATGCAACCTACGGCAATCGTTTTTATTTTTGTGATCAAACTAGGCAACTTTTATCTCTCCAAATACAGCTTCAAGCACGCTTCCGCCCTAGGGTATTGCTCCCCATTGGCCAAATAAACTAAATTTTCTTAAGGACCCAATTACTTCTTTAATGAGAACTCGGTATTACACACTTCTAAAGTAGCTTGCTGCTCTAACATCTTAATCAATAAGATAGAACGTTCTAAACCCACTTTATTTTTAAATACAGCCTCAAGCCCTTGATACACACCGTTGTTTAATACAACCGCATCTCCTGGCTGAGCAATATTATCATCAACCGCAATGTCAGTAACACCGGCGACTGTTTCTTTTATCTGATGAACTAATGCCGTTGGAACAGTCGCATAATTTGCACCAAAACGCACAAAATTAGCTACCCCACGTGTCGAACGAATGGCATTAAAATTATCAGTTTCAGGATTTAATTTTACAAACAGGTAGTTTGGAAACAGTGGTTCAGAAAGAACACTGCGTTTGCCCTTGCGGACTTTCTCAACTTTCCTTGTCGGATAAAAAGACTCAATTCCCTGATTAGTCAGGTTGATTAAACTCCGTTCTTCTTCTTTGGGTTTACAAAAAAGCAAAAACCATTTTGTCTTATCTTGTGACATGACAATACCTCAACCTACAATAACGCGGAGGATTCTATCACCTATCACTGCACGACTTCAACGAAACATCCTTTTCATCTTAGTCTTAGTCACAAAAGATTACATTTAGCTGTTTATTTACTCACTCCATAACCCTCGTGAGTCAATTATTTGTGGAATATTGACCTTTTTAATATCAAATCGTTTAAAGGCTTTATGATCTACCAACAATACAACAATATCAGCTTCAATCATTGCATCATTTAATGTACTCAACTTTGCCTTTTCATTTAGCGGAGATGGCAAGGTGGAAATATTAGGCTCGACCACGAGTAACTGCCCTTCATGCATTTCAGCTATCTTATTGGTAATATCAAGCGCAGGGCTTTCGCGCAAGTCGTCAATGTCCGCTTTAAAGGCTATGCCTAAGCACGCAACACACAAGTCTTTAACGGTTTTACTAGGCTCATTTGACAGCAGTGTATCAACCGCTTTTAAATATTGTCCAATGACCCAATCAGGCTTACTATTATTAATTCCACGCGCTAAGCTGATCATTTTTGCTTGCTCAGGACATTTTGAAACAATAAACCACGGATCAACGGCAATACAGTGCCCTCCAACGCCGGGGCCCGGTTGCAAAATGTTCACTCGGGGGTGGCGGTTAGCCAAGCGTATTAATTCCCACACATTAATATCAAGCTGTTCACAAATAATCGATAGTTCATTTGCAAAAGCTATACTAACGTCCCTCGATGCATTCTCGGTCAGTTTAGCCATTTCGGCTGTTCGCGCATTAGTGACAATGCACTCACCATCGACAAATATTTTATACAGTTCAACACTTTTTTCAGAACATTCAGGTGTTATTCCGCCAATCAACCGATCATTATGCACCAATTCACGAACCACCTTACCCGGTAAAACTCTCTCTGGGCAATGTGCTACGTTGATATCTATTTCATCTGCACCATCTTGAGGAAATGATAAATCGGGCCGCATCTCTTTGAGCCACTGCGCTAATAGCTCTGTTGTTCCTACTGGAGATGTTGACTCTAAGATCACTAAATTCCCTTTATCTAATACAGGTGCAATGGTCTCAGCAGCTTGGTGAATAAAGTGTAAATCAGGCTCAGGGATTGAGTCAGGATCATCAGACTCTTTAAAGGGTGTTGGCACAGCAATTAGAAAAGCATCGGCGGCTTGTGCTTCTGTTGAAGCGTGAAGGTATCCTTGTTGCACTGCTTTAAAGACAATTGCATCAAGCTCCGGTTCGATGATGTGGATTTTACCCTGGTTTATCGTATTAACTGCTTCTTCATTAACATCAACTCCATAAACTTGGATTTTTCTTGAAGCGAAAATAGCCGCCGTCGGTAATCCAATGTAACCTAAGCCGATCACGCAAATATTTTTAACGTTCATCTTTTATTCCCTGCTCTAACAATATTTCGACGATGCGTTGACATGCAAGTCCATCACCGTAAGGGTTATGGGCCACACTCATTCGTTGGTAAGTACCTTCGTTAGTTAAAAGCTCGCTTACCTTGTCTTTAATCGCCTCTTTCGAGGTACCAACAAGTTGCACTGTTCCGGCCTCAACCGCCTCAGGCCTCTCAGTAGTATCTCTCATCACTAATACAGGCTTACCCAATGATGGCGCTTCTTCTTGTATGCCACCTGAATCAGTGAGAATTAAGTAGCTTCTGTTCATTAGATACACAAAAGGGAGGTAATCCTGCGGCTCAATTAAATGAATATTCTCAATATCACTAAGCAGCCGATTTACAGGCTCCCTGACTTGAGGGTTTAAATGAACAGGGTAAAGAATTTCACAATCATGATGCGTTGTAGCGATATCTCGTAAAGCTTCACAGATCCGCTCAAACCCATCTCCAAAACTTTCACGACGATGCCCCGTCACTAAGATTAGTTTTTTATCGATATCCAAAAAATCAAACTGTTTCTCTAGTTGACCATTAGCAGAAAGAGAGTCCACCACCTGAAGTAAAGCGTCGATGACCGTGTTTCCGGTCACAAATAGTGTCTGCTCATCATGCCCTTCTACTAGTAGGTTCTGTTTCGCTTGACTCGTTGGACAAAAGTGATACTTCGCAATAGCTCCAGTTAAACAGCGGTTGCCTTCCTCGGGCCAAGGGGAGTGTAAATCTCCCGTTCTAAGCCCAGCTTCAACATGCCCAATAGGTATTTGATGGTAATAGGCGGCCAATGATGCGATGAAGGTGGTTGTGGTATCGCCGTGCACTAATACGATATCTGGTTTAAACTCTGTAAATACTTCACTTAGCCCCTCTAATATTAAGCTGCTAATTCCCGTGAGCGTTTGACCCTGCTTCATAATATTCAAATCGTAAGCGGGGGTAAGTTCAAATAAGCTCAACACTTGATCAAGCATCTGACGGTGCTGCGCCGTCACACAGAGCCTATGTTCAACCATCGAATGCCCCTCCAACAGTTTCGATAAAGGGGCCATTTTAATTGCTTCAGGTCTAGTACCAAACACCGTAAGTATCTTCACATCACTTCCTTAGCTTCTTGGTTTAGATAACCGTTTCATTTTTTAATCATAGTCAAAGATTGATTGTTTTTATGAAAACTTACTTCGAATTTAAGCAAGCTGCGCTTTCACTTTACAAACATATAGAACTTTTATTAGACAAAAGTTTGCTATTGAGGTCGATAAACTGGTATATACACCCCCCTGGATTTAAAAAATAACGATTACAATACTTATAAAACAACATTAGGTGATTAATTAATGAGTGCTTTAAGACCCCCTGCGGGTGAAATTTTTGGCCATCCTAAAGGCCTGTTCCTATTATTCGGAACTGAAATGTGGGAGCGTATGAGTTACTACGGTATGCGTGGTATTTTCGTATTTTATCTCTCAACTATCGCTACTGCTGGCGTAATGGGTTGGGATATGGCGTATTTTGGTATTGACGGTGCAGCGGCTAACGCGGCGGATGAATACCAAAAAGCGTTACAATCAAACGCAATCAGTATATTAGGTACTTACGCGATGTTAGTTTACCTAACACCGGTTATCGGTGGTTGGATGGCTGATAATGTGTGGGGCCAACGTAAATCTATCATCGTTGGTGGTGTACTAATGATGTTAGGCCAATTCGCTCTAGGTACTCCACACGAGTACATTGAGGGAATGGAACCTATCTTCTTCTGGGTTGGTTTAGGTTTATTAATCCTAGGTAATGGTTTCTTCAAGCCAAACATCTCAACAATGGTTGGTGATCTCTATGAAGATGGCGATAACCGTCGTGACGCTGCATTCACCATCTTCTATATGGGTATTAACTTAGGTTCAATCTTAGGTTATATGGTTGTTGGTACTATCGGTGAGAAGATTGATTATCAATATGGTTTCTTAACAGCCGGTGTTGGTATGTTACTGGGTGTTATCTTACAGCTGGCAACATCTAAACGTTACCTGGGTGATATCGGTATTGAGCCATCAGCTAAACAATCATCTGGTGATGTAGCAGCATCTAACGCGCCATTAACGACAGAAGAGCGTGACCGTGTTAAAGTTATTCTAATCATGAGCTTTTTCACCGTTATTTTCTGGGCTGGTTTCGAACAAGCAGCAGGTTCAATGAACCTATTCGCTAAGCATAATACTGACCTTGTGATCTTTGGCTGGGAAATGCCTGCATCATGGTTACAAACCGTAAACCCACTATTTATAATCATCATGGCGCCAATTTTTGCGGCAACTTGGTTAAAAATGGGTGAAGCAGAGCCTAACTCACCGAAGAAGTTTGCCTTAGGTATGTTCTTCTTAGGTCTTGGTTTCGCTTCTATGGTTGGTGCAGCATTACAAATTGGCGATGATACCAATATTAAAGCGCACATCATGTGGTTAGTTATGGCTTATGTATTCCATACAATGGGTGAGCTATGTTTATCGCCAATTGGTTTATCAATGGTTTCTAAACTTGCGCCACTAAAATATGCGTCATTATTAATGGGCATGTGGTTCTTCTTCGCTGGCTTCGGTAATAAGCTTGCCGCATTAATTGGCCAACAAGTTGGTGGCGCAGGTCCATTAGCAACCTTTGGTGGCGTTGCTATCATGGCCTTTATTGCTGGTATCTGTTTATGGCTACTAAGCGACAAACTTGTAGATTGGATGCATGGTGCAGAAGATAACAAACCACAAACTATGGATCAGAAGATAGAAGAAGAAGCGTCTATTTCAAACCATAGCTAAGAGTTCTTTCATTTTAATAAGCTAGTTTGCTCTAGTTAATTAAAATTTAAAAGGCAGTGCTGGTAATTCAGCACTGCCTTTTTTTGTCCACAAAGCTCTAAGGGATATCTCTATATCAATTTCGTTAATTAAGTGGCTGATCTAGTATCGAGGATAAATGGTGTAACGCACGGGTTCTACGTTTCAAAGAGCCTAAGTGCCCCCCTAATGTCAGCAAGGCGTTTATTAACACCTGTGATTATTCTGCTTCGAGAGTCAATAATGTAGGTTTTTTTCGTCTAGGTAGTGACAAAAGTTCAAGTTATTAATGAAGTTAGCATGATAAGGTTATCGACTCTCACAACGTCGACATGACGGAATAAGTTGCCTCAAAGCTATTTACTCAACGACTACAAGTTTTTCGGAAGAACGAAAGTATCCTGAACATATTTTATTCAGAACTTTGTTGTTTAAGGCAAGAAATGGACTTGGTACACGCCAGCATGACGCTTATGACGAAGAGGGTAAGAAGTTTTTTTATCGCCCCGTCAAATAATTTGACGGGGCGATTAACGATCATTGACTAATTAATCTAGCTCATCAAAATCATCATCAAAGTCATCTAGTGAAGTATCTTCAACCACGGGAACGTTGCCGTCGTAGATATCAAACAAGCTTTGTTGAAAGTAAGCTTCTTTCACAAACTCGTATTGATCAAGCGAATTATTAAGTAGCCCTTCTTGATCAAGTAATTGCGCTCGCGTATGTAAGCCTTTTAACAGGCGAACAGTAATACTTGGCCAAAACGAGATTTCTGTTGCGGGAAAGTATAAGTTATCAACCACATCACCCACTTCATTTCTAATGGTTGTCGGGCCTAACGCAGGTAACATTAAGTAAGGGCCAGAACTTACCCCATTAACTGCTAAAACTTCACCAAATTCATCAGATTTTCTTTCTAAACCAATTTTAGAGGCCACATCAAACAAGCCGAATAAGCCTGCAGTTGAGTTAATTAGAAAGCGCGCAAATGCGT
Source organism: Alteromonadales bacterium alter-6D02 (assembly GCA_002835545.1). GTDB lineage: Bacteria > Pseudomonadota > Gammaproteobacteria > Enterobacterales > Psychrobiaceae > Psychrobium. The sequence goes on along the minus strand of PIZK01000022.1, from coordinate 83,823 downwards.
TACTTGAATCTTCAACATTACCTTGCAGCATATTATTAACGGTTGATGAAGGTTCTTCGAGGTTTACCGCAAAACTGTAAACACTAGTCTGAACAGGAACAGGTAGATAATCACGATACGCCACAGCTGCTGGCTTGAATAAATACAAATCCAAGACATTACGGTTAAAATCCCACATCGCGCGGTTAAACCCTTCAAAAGGATCGCTACGCTCAGCGTCAATTAAAACTATATCAGCTTGTTCGTTTTCGGCTACAGGCTCTGTAGTTTCTTGTGCGAAAGCATGACTCATTGACAAGCTTAAGCCAAGCGCCAAAGCAACTTTAGCCATCGATGACTTAATCAATTTAACCTTAGGTGTTGTGTTCATTAAATATTCTCGAAAGTTTGTAGCGACCTGCAGTATATCAAAAGTGCTAAACTAATCACCCTCTGTTGGAATTTATTGATACACTAACCGATGTTTTATATGGAAAATATTAGCAATTTTGCTATTGGTCTCGTTAGTCGCTATTCTGAAGTTGTAATAATGACTAGGAAAACGCTTCAGGTTCCATCATTTTATTACCTAACAATTGATTCACGAAGGTGTTATGACTGAACTTTCATCCACTATTAATCAACCTCCAGTTAAGGTCAATGTAACCTCAACGAATACTGCTGAGCAGTTAGTCGCTAACGCAACAAAAGTGCAATCAAAAATATTAGCGATTGATAACAAAACAATTACTCTTAGCCTACCTAATCAAGCACCGTTGACCATCGCGATCCCCGAAACATTACCTACAGACATAAGCGCTCAATTAAAACAGCTTAATGCAGGGGACAAAATCACCATCACTTTGCATCAGGATAAGCATCAACTATTAGTATCAATTAGTCAGCAGCCGATAAAAACTGTCACAAGCCAAGTCCCTGTCAGCCATGAGCTAATTAATCAATTGATCCATCATAAAAAGCTACCTCAAGAGCCACAATTACAAGCTAAATATATCGACAACAACCAACCCATACAACTCGGTCAGGCGAGACGCCTGCCACAACAGCAGCTGAAGCTAGCCCTATCTGATTCATTATCAATCAAAGCGCCTATAACCAATGCTCAGGATAGAAAAACATCTCAAGATTTACACCAAATAAAGCTCAATCAAACTTATCAAGTAAGTTTAGTAACAGATAAAATACAACCCTCTGACAAGACCTCAGTACTATCTTTACAGTTTTCAAAATTGACAGAATCTCGACCATCGATTCAACTTACACTGCCATTAAGTCAGATACAGCAACAACATAAATCGATAGACGCTTCATCACTTCCGATTGTTCAAGTCAAAGACACACAAAAGTTAATCATCGAGCAAACATCCCTTTCTGGTATAGATAAGAGTGCAGTAGCTGACTCGGTAAAACAAAGTCAACCTCCAACGCTCAACATGGAATTGCCAAGAAACAAAATGTGGCTGCGTAATCAGCAAGCACAACCAGCTATAGTTAGTCAGTTAAAAACACAAACAAAAGAGTTTAAAGCGCTAACCAACGAGCAAATTATTAGCACATTAAAATCACTCGCGCCAAACAACAACGAAGCAGCTCTTTCTTCTCAAGCGCAAGGACAAGAGCAGATAGCCCCTCAAAAGCACCCCACCACTGCAAAAGAGCCCTCAGCAATCAAAGAGCCTTTAGCTAATAAAGAGCCCTCAGCTAATAAAGAGTCCTCAGCAATCAAAGAGCCTTCAGCTAATAAAGAGCCCTCAGCAAACAAAGAGCCCTC
>PIZK01000022.1:0-81975 GCA_002835545.1 Alteromonadales bacterium alter-6D02 | reverse complement strand
CCTCAGTCAACAAAGAGCCTTCAGCTAACAAAGAGCCCTCAGCAAACAAAGAGCCTTTAGCTAACAAAGAGCCCTCAGCAAACAAAGAGCCCTCAGCAAACAAAGAGCCCTCAGCAAACAAAGAGCCCTCAGCCAACAAAGAGCCTTCAGCTAATAAAGAGCCCTCAGCAAACAAAGAGCCTTTAACCAGCAAAGAGCCTTCAGCTAACAGAGAGCCTTTAGCTAATAAAGAGCCCTCAGCTAACAAAGAGCCCTCCGCTCATAGAGAACCAGTCAAAGACGTTTTTTCAAATAAAAATACACCACTTGAAAAAGAAGCTTTAACACTGCAAGAGCACAGCCGTCAAAAAGACGTAAACAAAACAATAATTGAGTCTAATACCTCACCACACAGCGCAACGAATAAAGAACAGCCAAGACTTGAAAAAAGCTCACCGCATCTTAACCAAGTAGCTGAGATAATAAAAAACACATCAACTAAAGCGGAGCAAGTTACCGAACGTTTAACAAATACAGTATCGATTACCGAGTCAAAATTAATACCAAGCAAAAATCCGCTAATGCCCGCTCTCTCAGAAGAGCCAAAGCAACAAGTCACTCAGCAAAGCTCGCAAGGTAATGCAAATCAAGGTACAGCACAGCCTCAATCACTGCCTCAATCTCTGTCTCAACAGAAGCTTACTCAACTTCTCAGCGCCATGACCAATGCCTTACAAAGTGAGCACACGCAAACTAAACAAACCCAGCCTAATCAGGCGAGTGAGCCGCAGTTACCTAAGCCAACGGTTGCGTCATCACCATTAGCAACCCCAGCAAACTTCAACTTATCAACACCCTCGGCAGAAAGTTCGTCGATAGAAGCACTAGCAAAAGCAGCAGTCAAAGCCGCAGAGCCAATCACTAAGCCTGATTTAGCCGCAATAGAACAAGTCAAACAACTTACACAACAGCTAGAGAAACGACTCCCAAACATCGAGCAATTAACCAACCCTCAAACGTTAGCCAGTACCATCGGGCAATTTATGCAGTTTGAGCCTCTTAGCAGCCAAAGTATTAACCTGTCACACCTTGGCCCCTTAGCCAGTGCATTACAGCTTATTCTTGGTGGTCGCCATGCTCAGCAAGGCCAAAGTCTCTCGCCAGAGCTCGCTAAACACCTGCAAAAAATATTAAAGAAAGGCAGCTCAAGCGCCTCGGCATCACAACTCGCCAGAGCTTTACAATTACTTGGCAGCTTGCCTCACTTAAAACCGCTTGAGGACACATTAACGTCATTGACGAGCAACATTCAGCTCTATCAATATCAATCACAAGATCAAAATACTAATAACCAACAACAATATTATTTTTCTTTACCAACGTCAGAGCAGCAAATTTCACAAGTTGAAGGCGAGTTAAGCCAAGCATCTAATACAAATGAACGTGGAGAAAAGCAATGGCGTCTCACGTTATTACTCCCTTTAGAACACCAAGAAAAAATTAAAGCCGTTGCAACCATACAAGGAACGTCAGTGGAAATAGAATTGACTTGTAGCAACCCAGAGCTCACTGATAGAGCTTCATTCTATTGCGACTTTTTAAGCGAGCGCTTAAAAACATTAGGCTTGCAAGCAAATAAAATATCATGTGAACAAGGTGATATACCTAAAACACTACTAAAACGTCCAAATCAGTTAGTCGAGGTCACCGCATGAGTGAAGCCCCCAATGATCCAAATAAACACGCTGTTGCGTTAAAGTATGACCAAAAAACAGCGCCAAAAGTCGTCGCTAAAGGGTATGGAGATCTAGCACAAGAACTCATTGATATTGCCAAAGAGAATGATGTGTTCGTTCATCAAGACAAAGAGCTTAGCCAATTTTTAAAGACATTAGATTTAGGTCAAGAGATACCAAAAGAGCTTTATATTGTTATTGCCGAGCTCATAGCTTTTACTTTTGTCATTCAAGGCAAGTTTCCGGAGAAATGGAAAAACATTCACAATAGAGTCGACATCAAAGGTTAACTAACAAGCGCCTTTTTCTTTAATAATGAGAGGTGATACAACCTGTTATCTAAGCTAAATTCCCCTCCATTTATCGTATTTATTACTATACTTGTAGAATATACGAACAATGGAAAATAAGCCTCGATGGAACTATTAAGTGTCAGTACCTTAGCAACCTCTACCGCACTACTTAGTGTGGTTTTATTTGCTATTATTTGGACTGTTTACAAGGATGCACCAGGTTCTTTTGAATGGTTACTCACCCTGACACTCTACGCCTGTGCTGTCCATTTGTTATCTAATGTTAACACCTCGCTCTCTTTGATATATATTGCCAACATAGCATTGGGCGCATCCTGTATCAGTTTTCTTCGAGGAGTCAATAAACTATACCGTAGGATTCAACCCTCATGGTGGTTCCCAGTAGCGATATTTATTCCATATTGTTCAGTTCTCTATATATATACATTTGAGTATCCTCAACTTGAAGCGCGTGTTATTACCGTTTCGAGCTTCATTTTACTGTGCTTTTCCAACGCGCTCTACAATGCCATAGTACCAGTAGAGCGCACCAAAACAGTGGGCAACATTTTAATTGTTTTAATGTGTCTAATCATTTGTATTGTAATGAGTTGGCGAATATTTGATAACCTTCTCATTTTTAAAGCAGGAGCAGAGTTAAAAACAGCGTTATTTACACTAAGCCTTGTTGGTCAAGCGACAACTTGGCTAATGATTTTCTACAGCATTGTCATGGTGTTTATCTTCACACTGCTTTGCGCTGAGTATAAATTAGCACAATCTCTACAAGAAAAAATAAATGCGACTCAAGAAACGGATGAGCAAAGCAACTTTATCGCTACATTAAGCCATCAATTAACACCACCACTACATTTAATATCATCAACAGCAAACCACATTCAGCACCGCTTATATGACGATAAAACTCAACAACAAACAAATACAATTATCAACGCCAGTGATTCATTACAGCAACTTATCTCGAGCGTATTACAATACTCTCACGTCATTAATAAAAAGACACCGCTCAATATGCACTTTACTGCACTAGAGGACTGGTTAAATGAAATCGTTAACTTATTTAGACCTATTGCAGAAAATAAAAACCTAAAGCTAGATTTAACGATTAAGGGAGATGTTGCACCAAGCTATTTATTAGATACCAATAAGCTCAAAGTTATTCTCGTTAATTTAATAAGTAACGCCATTAACGACACCGCTGACGGTTATATTCAATTAACCGTATCATGCCTTCCATTAAATAATAAATCTGGGCTACAAGAGATAGCTTTTGAACTATTAGACACTGCGATTAATAGCTCTCAACATGTAGAATCGATAGACGAAGCCACCGCCCCACACAAGGCAGCACAATCAGCGGAACAGTACTTGACAAACAGTAACCTTAATTTAGCCATTAGTAAGAAAATTATCAGCGCATTAAACAGCCAGCTCACAGTGACGAACAATGAAAACAAAGGAAATAAATTAACATTCTCTATCACGACCAGTATCGGAGAGAAAAGTAATAGTCAGACTCACTCAAATCACGCGTCAAAATCTAAGCCATTAAAAATACTCATTATTGAACAAATCAACAATGGGCTACTCGAGTTAATCGACACACTCAATCAAGACCACCACAATATCTCACTGGCAACTAAGTATCAACAAGCTACCGATTGCTTGCAAAAGCATACCTACGATGCTGTATTACTTGATATGAACCAACCAGCGTTAAACGCTTTAAATTTACACTATCAAACAATCAAAGGCGATGGGCTTAATAACCGCACCCCTTTTATTGCTCTCACCACCCTAGTCTCACCCGAAGCTATTGCCCACTACAGACATCAAGGGTTAATTAAATTGTTATCAAGACCCATTCAGACAAGCTTACTTAGACGAAGTCTCAAGGACGTCACTACCAATCACAACATTATCAAAGCCTATCATCAGGCAGCTGACAAACTTAGCGCTGTGGTAAAGGTAACCACATCAACTACCGACGCGATAGCGGATACAACCAAACAAAGTGAGACAGAATCAAAAGTTAACACGACCCCAAAAGTAACTTCGAAGATAGAGCCCACCCTTCACGAACAACAAGATTCAGAACTATTATCAGCGGAAGATTCGCCCTTACCTCAAGAATTTAACGATCTCATCGCAGACGCTAACTTGCAGCAGAGTCAAGATATTAAGAATAGATCAAGCAACGAAGAACAAGAACAAGAACAAGAACAAGAACAACAAGAGCATATTTTTAACCCATCGGCTCTCAATATGCTGGAAAAAAATAAGGGCGATCGAACCCTTCTCCAAGTTGTAGAAAAGACCATGAATGAAATACAGCAACTATTACCACAGATTCGAAAACAACTCGCAACAAGAGAGCTAGCCCTGGCAAAGGACACTCTATACCAATTCGCATTAGCAGCCGATAAACTTGGATTTAGTCGCCTAGCAGAAACGGCCTTAACCCTTGATATGGCAAACATCACTGGCACAGGGTCAACTGAATACAAAATTATAAAAGAGCAATTAAACCAGTCTCTCACCCAACTAAGCGCACGATTAAAAGAGAAAATAGCGACAACCAACACAAACTAACCAACTCTGAGCCAATATCGCATTCGTAGGATTGCACTCTAAATAGAAACTAAGTATTCTACGCGACCTTTTTCTATTTGGACTCATACTATGATTGGATTTGATTACGGCACTTCAAACTGCGCTGTCGCGGTAATGGAAGATAACAAGCCGCGTTTAATCTCACTAGCGAATCATGGCCGCTACATGCCATCATCACTTTATGCACCAAGTAGAGACATGATTGTGAATTGGCTCGAAAGCCAATTAGCAGGGGATGCCAAGCTTAATTTTATCAAAGAACGTCAACAGCAAATAACAAAAGGTCAAAGTGCCTTACGTGAATTGGCCTTCGATGGTATCGACACCAACTTAGATTTTGGCCAAGCGGCATTATCCCGCTATTTAGAGGATCCCGAGGAAGGCTATTACATTAAATCGCCAAAATCATTTCTTGGTGCAAGCGGTCTTCACCCACAACAAATTGCACTATTTGAAGATATTATTGCTTCAATGATGATCCACGTAAAACAAGCCACGGAATTAAGCTTGCAGCGCGAGGTAACACAAACTGTGATTGGTCGACCGATCAACTTTCAGGGCTTGCGTGGTGAAGAAAGTAACCAGCAAGCATTAACTATCTTAACAAATGCTGCAACCCGAGCGGGATTTAAAGACGTTGAATATCAATATGAGCCTGTTGCCGCAGGCTTTGAATTTGAAGCAACCTTAGCCAAAGAGAGCCGCGTTTTAGTCGTTGATATTGGTGGAGGTACTACTGATATTTCAATGCTTTTGATGGGACCACAACATGCGCAATCGGTCAATCGTGAACAAGACCTACTCGGTCATAGCGGTCAACGAATCGGCGGCAACGATTTAGATATTCAATTAACAATGCGTGGCCTAATGCCAAGTTTAGGGTTAGATACCCTTTCAACAAGCGGTAAACCTATGCCAACTAGCTTTCACTGGCAAGCCGCTTCAATCAATAATATTAACGATCAAACTGACTTTTATAGCCCAGCGAATGAACGCGCTTTAAAAGAGCTCATCAAGCAAGCTGCTGAGCCAGAACTTGTTACTCGACTATTACAAGTCCAGCAAGAGAAATTGAGTTATCAACTGGTTAACAGCGCCGAAAAGGCAAAGATCGCTTTAACCGACCATAGCCAGCATCAAGTTGACCTGAATTATTTGAGTAATGCGCTTTATGCTGATGTTTCTCGAGACACGTTACGCCTAGCCAACCGTCGCCACCTCGATAGTATCGGTAAACTAATCGACCAAACGATTGAGCAAGCTGGCTGCCAGCCTGATGTCATTTTCATTACAGGCGGTAGCGCAAAATCACCCGTATTACATGACTTCCTAGAGCAACACCTGCAAGGGGTTCCCGTTGCTACAGGCGATCACTTTGCCAGTGTAACCTCCGGCTTAAGCCGTTGGGCAGATAAAATATTTAAATAAGCCTCAGCTAAAAACAAGTGGCTGAATAAAACACAGCACCAAATAAAGCGCCCTAGTCAACATATAGGCTGACTAGGGCGTATGCTATTTCTAATTGAGCAACAGGTAACTATTTTAAGACTGTCGCTGCCACTTGGTCTAAATGCATTAACACTTCATCAATCTCGTGACTCATGTGTTTACGCTCTTTTTTGTTATCTGATAACGTTTTTGCCATGACCACAACCGTTGCAGGGTGCACTAATAAATCTTTGGCATGATAACACTCACCACTCGTTAGTGCGGGCAATTTACCATCTGCATGATAATCCGCCTCAATCGCTTCAAGGCTCAACGATTGCATACTCTCAGAAGCAGCAAGCACCGCATCTAAATAGACTTTGCACTGTGGTTTCTTATGAGCGAATGCTGGAAGTATGTCGTTAGCAATAGTCACTAGATTGGCAGCTGAATTACCAATTTCATCATAAGAACCAGACTTTATTAATTGGCTAGTATGTGTCGCAGCCGCTTTATACTCCTGCCACATAGTCATTTCTTTTGCTGTGACTTGGGCAGTTAAACCGATCGTTGAACAGCCGAATAACGCTGCTACTAAAAATAATTTTTTCATTGAGTGATACCCTAATCGAATAAAGGTAAATGATAACGATTATCATAAACAATTTCAAGAAGAGGTTTGAGTTCTTTATATTAAGCTAAACTTAAGTTTCTCCGTTTAATAATAACGAAAAATTCAATATCAACATTGAGAGTCATTTATGAAAAAGTACCTATTCCTACTCACTATTATCGGCCTATCATCATTCGCCCATGCAAATTCAGGTCTACCCGATAATCGACATGTTGCCGTTACGGGCCACGCTGAAATCAGTGCAAAGCCGGACATTGCAATCGTACACCTTCAAGTCGTTGGCAAACAAAAAACCAGTTTGCAAGCTAAGCAAGAAGTCGATGATAAAGTTAATAAGCTGCTCAAAGGGTTAGCTAAGTTTAATGTGGATAAGGAAAACGTGTCTGCTTCAAGTATTTCAACCCAGCCGCATTACACTTACCCTAGAAATCAAGAGCGCCAACTTTCGGGATATCAAGCAATACGAACATTAAAAGTATCCTTAACTGATTTAAATAAGTTAAATCAGCTCATGGACTTCGCATTAAGTGTGGAAATTAACGAAATCAGAAATATCGAACTAAAGTCATCTCAAGCAGATACACTGAAGCAACAAGCTTATATTTTGGCAGTGAAGAACGCAAAACAACAAGCAAGTGCCCTAGCTAGCGCTTTTGATTCGACCCTTGGTGGTGTATATAGCATTAATGTCGTTGCAGAGCATAGTCACTACCGCTTTGGTCAAAATAAAGCCGTTGAGCGCATCCAGTTTCAATCGAGCGACGCCGCACCAGGCCAATATTTAGAACAAAATATAAACTTCTCTGCTTCGGTTAATGCCGTATTTGATTTAACGCTCTAATGTTAATCACTTAAAGCGTTTTTATTCCACATAAATAAAGGTCAAAGGAGATGGCCTCAACTCAAACTCAATGAAAGTTTATGCCACAGAGGCTCTATTTGTCAGAGTCTCTGGGTTTTCTTCCCGACACTTTCTCCGCCGACGCACTAGTCGTTAGCTGTAAGTAAGGTTTTGCTGAAACTGACTTTAACGGAGACACATTAGATTGACCGCTCTTAGTCTCACTACTATGCATTTTTGTATGCTTGATTAATAACCGCGCCGTTTCATATTGAGCATGAACAAAGGAACTAATTTTGAGCCCCGCTAATGCGGTTTTCTCTTCTAAACTATTAACTTTTACGACAAGCCTAATCGCGGGATAAAAATCTAAAATTGCACCACAGATTATTTGCTTATTCTTGGTACTATTAACCGTTACTATCACTGCATCTGCGTGTACCACATTAAGGGATTCTAATACTTCCTCGTTATCCATATGGCCGAAATAGGCTTCATAACCTCGTTTTCTCGCCAACAACACATGCTGTAAATTGTCTGAGATCACAATGAAGCTTTCGCCTTTTTTCTCCAGTTCAGTAGCTACAATTCGACCTAAGATAGCAAAGCCACAAACAATAGTATGATTACGAGTTGTCACGGGATGGATATTATCCGCTTCAAAATATTCTACGACAAACAATGAGGCAATTTTATAAATTTTATTCACAATAAATGGTGTAATGAACATCGATAGTACGGTAACCAAAATAAGATAGTTGCCTAGCTCATCGCTAATTAGAAACTCATTAATAGCCAAGGTAAAGATAGCAAATGAAAACTCTCCGATTTGACATAGAGCAATGGCAGCTTTCAAAGAGTCACTTTTATTAGACTGTCTTCGAATAATGAAATAAATAATTAATGCTTTCATTAAAAAGACCACTGCGACCCCAAAAAAGATTAAATGGAAATCACTCACCAAGCTTGTAATATCTATCTTAGTACCAATAGAAAAGAAAAAAGCGCCTAACAGTAGGTCTTTATATGACGATATATCCTCTTCCACTTTCACATGAAACTTAGTTTCCGCGATAATCATGCCCGCAATAAAAGCCCCCAAGGAGTAAGTAAAGCCTAAGGAATGAGCAAGCAATGATGCACCAATCACGATGGTAAATACTGAGCCTAGAAATAGCTCATCCATCTTGGCATCCGTTGAGAAATGTAGCAGCCAGCCGATCACTTTTTTACCCAACGTAAACATAAAAATGATAATGATGACAGCATAAACGGCGGTTTTTAATACAACATCAACCAAGCCTAATTCATTATTGGATAGAAAACCTAACAACAGCAAAATCGGAATAACCGCTAAGTCTTGAAAAACTAAGATAGCCACCGACTTTTGCCCATAAGGAGTTACAATATCTTTCGAGCGTTTCAAATACGGCAGAACAATGGCGGTTGATGATAAGCTAAACGCTAATGCAATAATAATGGATGAAATAACATCAAGAGAAAAGACATAGAAAGACAATAAGAAGATACAAAAAGCACAGCCCACTAATTGCATAAAGCCATTAAAGAAAATTAGATCCTTCATCTTATGTAGCCGCGAAAAGGACATCTCTAAGCCAATAGTAAACATAAGAAAAACAATCCCAAATTCACCAATTAACTCAAGCGTATGTTGATTGTTCCCGCCATTAAACTCAAATAAATTACTAATCACCACACCGGTAATAATGTAACCAATAATGTGGGACACAGAGAATTTAGTTAAAATGATATTAAGCACGCTAGCAAGTGCTAATGAGATGGCCAAAATAACCAATATTGAATCCATAGCCCGTCCTTTCTCAGTGGATAAAAGACACCCCAGTTTAATGCAGCAATGAACACAGTAGGCAGATAACCTGCCAAGCGTTTACTCCGTTGAACTTTATCAATGCATCAGGCCGCCGTTAAAAACGACACAAACTGACTAAATATTATCACACAGTTACTGCTTAATTTTCAATCAACCTTACATTTTACTCTGCTATGTATCTTTAAATGAAGCAACAACTCGCTGACGACTCACTATCTAATCACTAAAAAGATTTAATGCATAACTAAACTCAATGATGGTTAATTCTCACTGTTTTCACGAAATTCAGATACAATGTAGCTATATACCTGTTAGCTGTTAACTGAGGATACAGTGGCTCTACTTATTACCTATATGTGCCTAGCGATTGGCATTTCATTCCTTTGTTCGATCATGGAGGCTGTACTACTTAGTATTACCCCAAGTTATGTGGCGAGTTTAAAAAAAGAAAAACCAACGTTAGCTCTTAGATTAGAGGGCTTAAGAGAGAAAGTCGATCAACCTTTAGCAGCTATCCTGACTTTAAACACTATAGCCCATACCGCAGGTGCAGCAGGCGTTGGTGCTCAAGCGGCTGCCGTATTTGGTGATGCAGCGATCGGCATCGCTTCTGCCATCATGACATTACTTGTTCTCGTCTTATCAGAAATCATTCCAAAGACTCTTGGCGCAAACTATTGGCGTTCACTTTGTAGCCCGGTTTCTGTCGCTTTAGTTTGGTTGGTTCGTGTTTTAAAACCATTTATTTGGCTGTCAGATTTAATCACAAAGTTATTCGCCCCAAAAACTGATGACAGCCATTTCATTCGTCAAGAAATTGAAGCAATGGCAGGCTTGGGCTTAGAGTCTGGAGTGTTACAACAAGAAGAAAGCTCAATCATCACAAGCTTACTTAAATTCAGGCAAATAAAACTCGAGCAAGTCATCACTCCACGTACTGTTATATTTAAAGTGCATAAAGATTTAACCGTTGAACAATATTTAAATCAACATGGCTCAATATCTTTCTCTCGCGTTCTAGTTTTCGATAAAGACAGTGATGATATTATTGGTTTTGTTCATAAAAATGACATCATGCTTGCTTACCACCGATTAGATGGTGACTACAAAATCAGCAAACTAGTGAAACCGCTTTATACCGTCCCTAGTAGCTTGCCAGTACCGCGCCTGTTTCAAAATTTGTTAGAGAAACGTGTTCAAATTGCACTGGTGATTAATGAGTATGGTGATGTCCAAGGTATTGTGACATTGGAAGATCTTATCGAAGCCTTAATGGGCATTGAGATTGTTGATGAAAGAGATCAGGCATTAGACATGCAGACTGTCGCGAAAGAAAAGTGGCGTTCTCGTGTCAACAATAACAAGAATCTGATACATGATGATGAAGAAAGTAACTCTTAATTCAACATCAATCAAAAGCTCATGCTGAACATATTTTAAGTAAGATGGTGAAGGTAGTACCTTCACCTTCAATACTAGTAACCTCAATTTTTCCACCATGGCTTCGAATTAGGCCATGTGACACAGACAACCCTAGGCCAGTGCCTTTACCAACGGGCTTAGTAGTGTAAAAGGGCTCAAATATCTTATCAAGAGAGTCACTAGCAATCCCACGCCCATCATCTTTAATTTGTATAGCAACCCAAGACTGATCATCTTTTTCTATTCGGCTAGTGGATATATCTAACTTTCCTTTGTTATCACACGCGTGCTTAGCGTTAATAAACATATTCATTAGCACTTGATGTATTTCACTGCTCTCACATAATACAGGTGGGATATGGCCATAATGGCATTCCACTTCCATGCCATACTTTAATTCATTCCAAACAACATCCAGAGACTCGCGAATGCAATCATTAATATTACACAGCTTTTTCTCGCTGATACTTTGATGTGTAACATTTTTTAAGCTAGCCACTATTTTCTTTATCCGCATTAACCCAACCAGCGTTGACTCAATAATTTCATTAGAGTCTTCATGGATAAAGTCAATGTCTTCCTCTTTCCTTAATGCTAAATACTGATTAACAAATTGTTCATTGCCAATCTTAGGAAGCTCAGTATGAACAAAGCTTTCTAGCTTCAGCAATGACTCACAATACTGTTCAAATGTACTCACATTGCTCAACGAAAAACCTAGTGGGTTATTTATTTCATGAGCAACGCCGGCGGCGACTTGACCTATAGACGCCATTTTTTCTGACTGTATCAGCTTTTTCTGAGTTGCTTTTAGATCAGCCAACGCCTCCTCAAGACTAACGACATTTTGATATAACTCCCTTGTTTTCTCATCCAATAAGAATTCGGCACGAAGCCTTGCTTGCCTCTCTCTTTCATAAGCGATTTTATAAGTATTTTCGGTCATTTAACCCTCCTTGAAAATCACTACTAATTCGCAATATTTTGCTCCTTTGTGCATGCAAATCGGGTGCTCAAGTTGGATTTTTTGCTTGAATTTGTTAGCAGCACCTTTAATCAGCCCGACACTAACATGGCATAACTTTCGTTTTGAAAAATATTGAAGAGTCAATTGGTCATCTCTATCTTCAATATATTTAAATTTAGGGAGATAAGCTTGAGGGTGTAATCGTTTCACTTCCACATGAATGACTGAGTCAATCGCAAGTAAGAAATCTCTTAAATTATCAATGTTAGATAAATCTGCTGGGCTATTTTTATACAATTTATCGAATAAGAACTCACCGAAACTTTCTAATAATTGCTCAATTGGTAAACCTGTTTTTTCAACAAGCAACACAACCATATTGATGAGTTCACTATCTTGATACTGTTCACCTGCAGTGTATATCCCTTGAGAAGGTGGCTTAGTTTCATCAATCAACTCATTCCATGACTCCATTCCCATTTGTTCAATAACCATATCTGAAAAAGCTGTGTATATAGATCCTTGCATATCACTCTCTCCAAAAAATTATTAATCTGCTCAGTTAAAAGCCATTACTCATCATTCAATCATAGAAAAAGCAAAGGGCGCAATAGCTTGCTATGATTTAATAACGAAGCATTAAAAAGGTCATTTCATTTGCGCTCTTGCTTTTTTGTCACTTTAATCATATTTCAAGTCTTTTTAATGAGCGCCCCCCAAGCTGAAGAAAAGCGTGTAGCTCTAATTCACAGTTATCACACAGACTTTTTGTGGGTAAAACAATATACTCAAGGATTAAAAGATACGTTAGTTGATGTCTCTTTACTTGAGTTTTCAATGGATACTAAACGCTTGCCTAAAGAGCTATTTCATCAAAGAGCGCAACTGGCTTATGACTTTGTCATTGAGCAAAATGCCGAACTTGTCGTACTCGCCGATGATAATGCTTTGAGGCTGCTAGGCAGCAGGCTTTTAAAACAACAAATTCCTATTGTCTTCTTAGGTATTAATGCAAACCCTCGTCGTTATGTCCCTTTAACCAACAATGTATCAGGGGTTTTAGAGCGGCCACTCATGAAACGTTCGATCGCAATGATTAAAGCTGTTATTCCACAAGTTCGCAAAGTAAAAATATTAATGAGTGATAGCGTTAGCTCTCGCGAAATAGTTAAAACTTCATTAGGTAATAGGTTGTCACACTCTATCGGTAACATTCAGGTCGATACGGTAATCTCATCAACATTCTCTCACTGGCAACAGAGCACCAAAGGCAGTCAAGAACAAGGGTATGATGCAATCATTCTTGCAACTTACGCCACTCTTAAAAATGAAGTTAATAACACGTTAACGGTTGATTATGTCACTAAATGGACCAGCAAAAATAGCCCGGTTCCGGTGTTTTCTTTCTGGTCTTTTTCTGTTGGCCAAGGCAAGGCAATCGGTGGGTTAACCATTAGTGGCCAAGAGCAAGGTGTGGAAGCTGCTAAAAAAGTCAACTTATTTTATGCTGGGAAACAGCGCCCTCCAATTACAACCCCTCATCGCGGAAGTTTTATATTCAGTCATGCAGAGCTAAGACGATGGCAACTATCACTCCCCCCTAGATTATTCAAAAAAGCCAAGTTCATCGAATAATTAGCAACATTTTAATCACCCGAAAATCTATGCTAATGTTGAGCTTATCATTATAGAAAAGGCCACTCATGTTCAATTGGATCCTCGACCATGAAAGTAGCATTAGATTAAGTATATTTGCTTTAGTTTTTCTCATGATTGCATTATGGGAGCTATTATCCCCCAAACGTTCGTTATCAATGGCTCGCTCAAAGCGATGGCTCACCAACCTAAGTTTGGTAATCGTTGACGGTCTCACTGTAAAAGTCATATTTCCCATCGCCGCTATGGGCGTAGCCATTCTTTGTCAGCAACAACAATGGGGACTTTTTCAGCAAATCGAGTTACCGATTTGGTCAGCGGCAATACTTTCATGGCTAATCTTAGACATGGTGATTTATTTTCAGCACAAACTATTTCATAGCGTGCCGATACTCTGGCGTTTGCATCAAGTGCACCATAGCGATATAGATATTGATGTTTCAACGGGTGTTCGCTTTCACCCATTTGAGATTATTATTTCGATGTTGATCAAGCTAATTACTATTTTCGCTCTGGGCGCCCCTTTAATCGCTGTTTTTATTTTTGAAGTATGCTTAAACGCTTTTGCCTTATTTAACCATGCTAATCTTCGCTTACCCCACCACATCGATCGAACCCTACGGCGATTAATTGTCACTCCAGATATGCACCGCGTCCACCATTCTGTTATTCCACGAGAATATAACAGTAATTTTGGGGCTACAATTTCGCTGTGGGATAGGCTATTTGGTAGTTATATAGCTCAGCCCATTAAAGGGCATGCAGAGATGAACATCGGTTTAAGCGCATATCGAAGTCCTCAATATAGTAAGTTGCACACATTACTTATTTTTCCTTTTAAAAGTAAATAGAGAACATTTTAATTAATTGTTACGGCATTTTTCTTCTATAGCGATGACCTTGCTAGTCAACTCTATAATCGGTAGGCTGGACTATTGATATTTACATGATTAACAAGGGATAACATGAAAAGTTTAGCCGCTATCTCATGCGTAGTATTATGTTTAGGCGTGGTATTATCAGCACCATTATTTGCAACTGACCGAGGCACCTTACCTCCTCCGAGAAAACTCACTAACGAACAAGCAAAAATTGCTGCTGCTAACTATCAAAAATATTGTGCGCTTTGTCATGGTAAGGATCGTGAAGGCCACGCTAACGATCACGCTCCATCATTACGCAGCAAGAGCTTAATGGAGTCTGGCGTTCCTCACGCAATATTAAGGCCGATGTCATACGGGCGCGTAGGCACAGCCATGGGCGGTTATCTCGATGAGGTAGGTGGACCAATGACCCTTGCTGAAACTTGGGATCTCACTTATTGGTTATTTGAACAAGCGGGGTATGACCGCTTAAGATTTTCAACTAAGCCTATCGTAGGAGAAATTAAGCATGGCCAATCGCTCTATCAAAAAAACTGTACTAATTGTCACGGAAAAGACGGGGAGGGAGTAACGGCTCCGGCACTTGGAAATCAATCAGCGCTTGCACATAACACCGATGAATTTATCAAACACGCAATCTTAAACGGCCGTCAGGATACACCAATGCAAGCATATAAAAATATTCTGAGCGAATCTGATATTAATGACATTACGGCCTTTTTACGCAGCAAAGCCAGTGGTTGGAAAGATGATAAACCCGTATTGAAAAAAATGCCGACACCGGAGCACTATATCATTAACCCACATGGGGGTGATCCTAATTTTAATTTGTCCCAAGGAATGTATGTTTCATCCAAAGATCTGAATCAAGCATTGTTAACGAATAAACGAATGGTATTACTTGATACTAGAGTTCCTTCAGTGTGGCAAACAGCTCATATAAAAGGCGCGATTCCTTTCCCCTATTATGCCGACCTTGACGAAACCGTTGCCGGCATTCCTAAAGATGTCCAAATTGTCGCTTATTGCTCTTGCCCACGAGCCGCTGCTGATTACACCATCAATAAACTAAGAGCCAAAGGCTACACTCGAACAGCTGTCTTATGGGAAGGCATTTTTGGTTGGATGAACCTAGGTTACCCAGTCACGCGAGGTGATATCAACGGCGTTGAACACTAGGTAATCCATTGGGCAGACAGTCTCTTGCTCTTTATTTGTTTAGCTAACTACCTTTTGTACCTGTATACCTAACCGCTTAGCTAAGCGGGTTAGGTTGGCCCGATCCACATTCAGACGCTTGGCAGCTGCACTCCAGTTGCCCTGCTCTTGTGCCAAGATCTTTTTAACAATTTTACGCTGAAACGCATTCACTTCTTCTCGTAAATCAATTGACTGCGCAGTTAAATCGGTTGCCAATTCACTTGTCACCACAGATTGTGTTGACGTCGCCGTCAGCGGCACTACAGCGTGTAACTGCTCACAATGACTTAACTCGATAGTCACAACTTGACTACGCGCACTGGCACTAGCCTTAAGCGCGGAGCGACTTAAAAAGTGCTCCAATTCACGTACATTACCCGGCCAATCATATTGTTGTAGAAAATCCAATACACTCGCTGCGACTTTCAGCTGGCTAATACCTAATTTACGTTTAAGCTTTTCGATAAAGAAGCCAACTAACAATTCAATATCGCCATGGCGCTCTCGTAGAGCCGGCACACTAACGGGATAAACGTTTAGTCGATGGAACAAATCACTACGAAAGTTACCCTGCTCTACCTCATTGGCCAAATCACGATTAGTGGCCGCAATCACCCTTACATCGACATGAATAACTTTATCTTGGCCAACCGCTTGAATCTCTTGACTTTGTAATGCCCGGAGTAATTTACTCTGCGCTGCTAATGGCAATTCGCCGACTTCATCTAAAAACAATGTACCACCATCAGCAACAACAAACTTACCAGCACGCTGACTATCAGCCCCCGTAAATGCGCCCTTAACATGCCCAAATAACTCACTTTCAATTAAGCTTTCAGGCAAAGCTGCACAGTTAACATAGATAATTGGCTGTTCACTACGATTAGATAATTGATGAATGCGCTGTGCTACTAACTCCTTACCCGTACCGCTATCACCTTGGATTAGCACGGAGTAATTTGATGGAGCCACTAGCCCAATCTCTCGCTTGAGCCGTTGCATTGTTGGGCTTTGCCCGATTAAGTCATCTTGCTTTTTCAATGGAGTCGATTGACTCAGTGCGGCCATAACTTGCTTTGAGTGATGCACATTTGCCTCTAATAACTCAATCGTTAATGCCGTATTTAAGCTCACTGCAGCCATCGCTGCAATCACATCTAAAGTGCGCTCAGGAATGTCATCAAAGATATTAGGAGTAAGGCTATCTAAGGTTAGCACGCCGATTAACTTATCATTGAAATATAAAGGAATGCCCATACAAGCATGAACAGGGAGATCACATTCACGGTCGATAAGTAAACCATCATAAGGATCGGGTAAATCACAACTAGCAGCAAAACGAACGGTCTTTTTTGACTGACAAATACGTTGAAACCTTGGATGCTCGTCAATGATGAAACGCCGTCCCAAAGTCTCCCTACTTAGCCCTTGTAAAGCAAGGGGCTGTAAATAATGATCTTTATAAGCTAATACGACCACCGCTTCACAAGTGATGGTCTTTCTTAACGTCGTTAACAAACAATCAAATCGGTCATCAGCCGTTAAACTCTGTGCTAGGTCTAATGACAATTCAATTAATGCTGTTGATGTAATTTGACTCAACGGACATCCCCACAAACAAAAACACCCATTGTAGTCATTTTGACAACGCAATCAATAGAGTCATTATGACTCAACAAAACAAAACAAACAACTAAACCGCTGAAAATTAACAATAAAAACTTTTGGCATCAATATTGATATAGCGATTAGTAGTATTAAGCAATTTTTAGATGGATAAACCTAATGCACGCACAATTTTTTATGCCTAGACAACCGTTGCTAGACGTCAGTCAAGTAAATTTTCAACGATGCATCCTTGTTGGTAACTGGACTATGTTGGTCTCACTACTCATCACAACGATCTGTTTATTGGTTACTTTTCAGTTTGAACAATCTTTTTCTCTTTCAGTTCAAGTTTTCGCGCACATTGCAACTATGTTGTTTGCCGCGAGTTTTAAGCTGGGGTATGTCATTCGTTGTATCGGCGCATATGGCTTAGGTTGTAAGGATTTTTAAATGAATATTTCAGAACCAATAACAACAAAGCAACCAGACTCAACGACTCATCCGCTCTGGCAACTGGCCTTTCGTTCATTTTTCTTAAGTGCAACGCTTGCGTCAGCCTTTAGCTTAATCATCTGGCTACTGCTACTCAACGGTTATTCTGTTTTTGGCAGCCAAGACAGTCAAATATTACCTGGAACTCTGTGGCACACCCACGAGATGCTCTTTGGCTTTGCAGCGACGGTTGCAGTAGGGTTTATTTTAACAGCCTCGCAAACATGGACTGGTAGACCTAGCCTCAGTGGTCGTCCAATTATCATCATGATGTTGCTATGGCTATCAGTCCGAGCGGGTTTATTCATCAACACAGAAAACAGTGTATCTATTGCGATTATTGCGCAATCTTTGTGGTGGCTGATTGCCATTGTCGGCTTTACCCACCAAGTTGTTAGTGCAAAAAATCGTCGTAATTACTTATTTGTTTTCCTACTAACAGCGCTAGCTCTGGCTAATCTCAGCATGTTAATCCTCGCCATGATCGAAGAGTTCAGTACA
The DNA here is from genome assembly GCA_002835545.1 of Alteromonadales bacterium alter-6D02. Classification (GTDB taxonomy): domain Bacteria; phylum Pseudomonadota; class Gammaproteobacteria; order Enterobacterales; family Psychrobiaceae; genus Psychrobium. The sequence continues at coordinate 63,848 of PIZK01000022.1, read as the reverse complement.
GCACTGCATTTAGCCAAATCTGCCGTACTTATGTTTACGCTCTTGATGGGGGTTGTTGGCGGCCGTGTTATTCCTTTTTTTACCGCCCGAGGAGCTAACACTCCACAAGCTGCCCCTCACACTGTGATCGAGCTTATGCTGTTGCCTGTTTCAGTGCTCGGTATAACCTTTTTCATCATGAGCGGCTTTGTCGCTTTACCGTTTACGCCAGCGCCATTAATGATCCTAGCAGGCCTTCTTCACTTGTTAAGAATGTCTCGCTGGTACAGCCTAAAAACTATTGCCGTCCCCCTGCTATGGTCGCTGCATCTGTCTTACTTGATGATGGCATTAGGGCTTATCGCGTTGGGTGTCAGCTATTTTAGCCACAGCCTGTCCTTTAGCAATGCACTGCACGTTATCACCTTAGGCGCCATTGCCAATATGATATTTGCCATGATGGGCCGCGTCTCTCTAGGTCATACCGGACGAGCATTAACCATCAAGCCAGCTATCACCGTGTTGTTTATTTTGATGGTCATCGCTGCTGTAGTCAGAGTACTACTTCCCCTCTTAGATTACTCATTACTTGCTTGGAATATCAGTGCGAGTTTATGGGTGATATCGAGTCTTATTTTTCTATTCGTGTACTGGCCAATTCTAACCAGCCCGCGACAATAACTACTAACTTTTGGAGTAAATTATGATTTCAACTCAAGAAATTAAACTAGTGCAAAGCACCATCCCTCAACTCGAAGAAGGTGGCAGCGCCGTCACAGATCATTTTTACCGACGTATGTTCAGCCATAATACCGAATTAAAAGATATTTTTAACATGAGCAATCAACATACTGGGCGACAAAAAGTAGCTTTATTTGAAGCGATTATTGCTTACGTTAAAAACCTTAATAACCTGTCTGTATTAAAGCCTGCCGTGGAGAGAATCGCACATAAACACACTAGTTTTAATATCGAACCTGAGCATTATGATATCGTTGGTCATCATCTTATTGAAACTTTGCGTGAACTGATCCCAGACTTATTCAGCCCTCAGGTTGAAGCGGCGTGGCTTAAAGCTTACGGTCTATTAGCTTCTTTATTCATAGACCGCGAAAGTGAACTGTATAAGGAACGCGCACAGCTTAAAGGAGGCTGGCACGGTAAGCGAGCTTTTACTGTCATTAGAAAGGTCAAGGAGTCTGAGCTCGTTACTAGCTTTATATTTGAGCCAAATGATTGCCAACCAGTGATGACGTTTGAGCCCGGCCAATACATCAGCATTGAGCTAACTCCAGACACATCCGAAAATATTGAGATTCGTCAATATTCGCTTTCCACAGCCCCTAATGGCGCAAGCTACCGAATTTCAGTGAAGCGCGAACAAGGTCAATTTGATGGTATCGTGTCTAATTATATTCACGATAATTTAGAAGTGGGTGATAGCGTGGATTTACGTCCACCGACCGGCGATTTCTTCTTTCAAGACAAACAATCTCCTGTGGTGTTAATCTCAGCGGGGGTTGGGGTTACTCCAATGCAAGCGATGTTAGAAACACTTGCCGCGAAAAAATATCAACAACCACTGACTTATATTCACGCTTGTGAGAATTCGGCGCAACACAGCTTTAACCAGCGTACCGCTGAGCTTTGTGAAATCAATCACTGGCAGCACCACACATGGTATAACGGAAAAGGTGTGCCAAACAGTGAACACATCCACCAAGGTTTAATCGACTTTAACGCAATCGAGCTCCCATTGACTGATGGTGACTTCTATTTGTGTGGCCCAGTGGGCTTTATGCAATTTGCCAACAATACGTTACAAGAATTAGGGGTAAACCCAGAGAGAATTCATTACGAGGTGTTTGGACCGCACGCAACACTATCATAAAAAAAGCGACTTTTAGATTAGTTGCGAGTTACCTATTGTTTACTAGAGTGTATTTAGCCCTTATTAACATCAATAAGGGCTAATTGCCCAGCCTGCCCCCAGAACTTGCTTGATATTTCACTGATAGCACTCGACTCGGCGTTTATTAACACCGCAAAGCCAAGGTCTAACGTGGGAGAGTAACCAATATCGGCACGAAAACCCGCAACCCAACCACCGTGATAAATAACCGGAAACTCTTTTAACTGATAAATTCGCCAACCATAACCATAATGAGCATCGGTTAGTAGGTCACGCCAATGGCGACGACGTAGATCTCGTTTTGTTTTAATTCGAGGCGTGGTTAATTCCGTGAGCAATTCAGGAGGCAGTACTGCTGGGTTATGGCCTAAGTTAGCCACCAGCCATTTTGCTAAATCAGTAATACTGGCGTTAACCCCTGCAGCAGGCGCAACCTTGTAATAGTCCGGTGACACCTTAACAGTTCGCCAGACATAGCGGTTAATTTTCCTGCCCTGACTGTCCCTTTTACCAGTATCGATTCGCTTGCGAAGAATATGCGGTTTTGCCGTATTATCTTGTGTTTTGTACACATCAATACCCACTGACGCGTTGGTCATTTTTAACGGTGAAAAGACTCGCTGTTGAAGAAGTTCCTCATAACTCTGCCCTTGACTCGCTTCAATCGCAGGCTCAAGAAAACCATAAGCAATATTCTGATAACCATAACACTTGGCCGGACGACAAATCGGATCGATATGCTTGAAGCGGCTGACAACCTTTTCCATACTCCAATTCTCATGAAGTAAATTATCATAAGCATTTCGCATTAGGCCGCTTGAGTGACTTAATAAATGCTTGAGCTGAATTTTATCAGCAGCACCTTGCTTAGCTAACGCAAACTTCGGTACATATTTGGTCACAGGATCAGATAAGTCTAAGCGCTGCTCTTGCGCCAGCATCGTGGTGAGCGTCGCAGCGAACGTTTTTGAGACAGACGCTAAACGAAAAACAGTCTCACTATTCACAGGGTGTGATTTCGCATTATCGGTATGACCAAAGGTCTCTAGCGCAACAATCTGATTATTTTTAACAATGACATAGGCACCGCCTGGGATATCGTATTCCTTAAGCTTTTTTTCAACGGATTTGGAAAAGGACTGTTTAAATTTTTCAACCTCACTACCATGAGCTGACTGAAAAACCAGTGAAGAAAAGATTAAACATAACGATGGTAAAAGCAGTCGACAAAACATAAGGCACATTCGATAAGCGAAAAACCAGTTCATCTTAACTGAAAGTTACAGTCGGGCAAAGTATATATTTATTAAAGGATTTGATATAAAAAACCAGTTAATATTGCTACTAACTGGTTTTCAATCTTATGTTAAACCAATATAAGTTTGGTTAGTTTGTGACTACCAAATACGCACACGCTCTTCAGGTGATAAATACAACTTATCGCCCGGTTTAACATCAAACGCTTTGTACCATGCATCATGGTTACGTGGTGCTTGAGCACGGAAACGACCCGGTGCATGTGTACCGCCGCGAAGCTGGCTTAGCATGCTTTTCTCAGTACGCTTTTCTTTCCAGACTTGCGCCCATGCTAAGAAGAAACGTTGATCACCAGTCACACCGTCAATCACAGGTGCTTCTTTGCCATTCAGGCTTAGCTTATATGCGTGGTAAGCCATCGCTAGACCGCCAACATCACCGATGTTTTCGCCTAAGCTGTTACGACCATTAACGAAGTTGTTCGGAATAGGTTCATATTTGCTATATTGCGCCGCTAACTGGTCCGCTTTAGCATCAAACGCTGCGCGATCCGCATCAGTCCACCAGTTGCGTTGAATACCGTTAGCATCAGATTTTGAACCTTGATCATCAAAGCCGTGGCCCATCTCGTGACCAATTACCGCACCAATGCCACCATAGTTAACCGCAGCGTCTGCATTTGGATCAAAGAATGGCGGTTGTAAGATCGCTGCTGGGAAGACAATCTCATTAAATGAGCTGTTGTAATACGCATTAACGCGCTGTGGTGTCATACCCCAACGGTTACGGTCTGTCTTCTTCAATTCTTTGCTAACACTTTGCTCGTGGAAGAACTGACGAATATTGTTAATATTTCCAACAAGATCATTGTTTGATAATGTTAAACCATCAAATTTTTGCCATACATCTGGGTAACCAATTTTAGGGGTAAATGCTGCAAGCTTGGCACGCGCATTAACTTTCGTTTCATCACCCATCCAATCGAGACCGTCGATACGTTGGCCTAGTGCAGTACGTAAGTTTTCAACTAACTCAGCCATTTGCTGCTTAGACGACTCTGGGAAGTAACGCTTAACGTACACTTTACCAATCGCCATGCCGAGTGATTGCGAACTAGACATTTGTGACACAGCACGCTTCCAACGCGGACGTTGTTCCTGCTGTCCTCTTAGCTCTTTGCCGTAAAAGGCAAAACTCTTCGCTGAAATTTCTTCAGTCAAAAAGCCAGCACTGTTGCTAATCGTATGGAAGGTTAAGTAATCTTGCCAAACGCTTAAACTTTCGTTATTCACCAACTCAATCATCGCCTTAATTGGCTCAGGTTGAGTAACATTTAATTGGTGAGGAACCTTATAGCCTGTTTCTGCAAAATAAATATCCCAATTAAAACCAGGGTATTGCTTAGCTAAATCGCTACGTTTGATTTGGTTTAAGGTTAAATCGCGGTTACGACGGTTTTCACGAGGCCAATGGCCTTGAGCAATTTTAGTTTCTAACGCTAAGATAGCCTGTGCACGCGTGGTTGTATTATCTAAACCAGCATACGCTAGCATTTCAGCGATATGAGCAACATAAGCGTCACGTGTTTTAGCAAAACGTTCACTATCAACAAGATAATAAGAACGATCCGGTAAACCTAAACCACCAGCAGCCACTGACATTTCATATTGATTAGGATCGATGCGGTTAAAGCCCATCCAACCGCCAATTGGTGTTGTCGCGCCAATCTGCCCAGCAGAACCAAATACTTGCGTTAATTGATCAGTATTTTCAATCGTAGCAATTTTATCAAGGGTTGCTTGAATCGGGCTGATGCCTAATTTATTAATGGTGTCGGTGTCCATGTATGACTTGTAAAAGTCAGCGACTAATTGCTCTTCTGCATTTAAGTCGCTACGGCTAACGATATCATCGATGATTTCTTTAACTTGCTTTTCACTACGCTCAGCAAGACCGGTGAATGCGCCAAAACGTGTTTTATCCGCTGGCATTTCGTAGTTGTCATACCATGTACCACTGGCGTACATAAAGAAGTCATCACCTGGTTTAACCGCTTCATTTCGAGCGCTTAAGTCAACACCAAAGCTACCTAGCTCAGCCTTTTTAGCAACGACTGTTGCTTGCTTCTCTTGTTGCTGTGTCAGTTCAGATGTACCACAGCCACCTAAAAAGGTTGCTGTAAGCGCAACCGCAATTAACGATTTTTTCATGAAAAATTCTCTATTTTATTAGCGTTTTGGTACACGATTAATCATTCGCTTACCTAGTGCTATAAGGAAAAATAAGTTACGCGGCTATACTCTAGAATTTGCGACGAAAGTCAACAACACACAAGCAGGGATGCGAGAAGAGTCACCAATAAAGTGTAATAAAATATTTTATTAACTCTGATATTCTAAATAGAAATTAATATTAACCAAATCACCGCCTAGCGTAAAAAGCAAACAACTCAGAGAGACAACTTTGCATCAAACTTAAGTTTAAGGTATTGTCGCCACGTTAGTAATTAATATTAATGTACAAAACAAAAACATTTAAGGAAAAAATATGTTGAAATTTATCGCTCCAGTTGCAGTTGTAGCAACTCTTTTAGCCCCGACTACTCAAGCCAGTGAGCAGAACGTTAACCCATGGCAACACTGTGGTATCGGTGCAATGGTTTTTGATAACAATGGTGCGGCAGCTGCAATTTCAAACATCATTTGGGATTTAGGTACTACAGCTGTATCAAGTAAAATTTCATCTGTAGAAAACTGTGCAGGCGCAAAAGCTAAAACAGCAATGTTTATTAAGCAAAGCTATAACAACATCATCGAAGAAACTGCACAAGGCCAAGGCGAGCATTTAAATGCAATGCTTGACCTATTAGAAGTTGACCAAGCATCTCGCCAAGACGTTTTAACTAATGTTCGTAGCGATATGGCAACAGTTGTTAGCAATGCAAACTACGCTAACACCACTCCTGCACAAAAAGCCGAGATGTACTACAACACTCTTGTTGCAAGAGCGCTTTAATCTAACGAATTAGATTTAAACGTTTAATCATTAAGACAAGGCAGCCTCAGCGGCTGCCTTTTATTTTCTATAGAACTTAATACCACATGAAATCGATTACCAAGTTAGTGTTGCTGCTTTGCCACCTTTATCTAGCTGCCCCAGCTTTAGCCGCGCCACAGTCGTCAGCCGTTTATACCACCGAGCAATTACAACTGTTAGCTACGCACCCTACTTGGTTAAAGTTAGGACATTATGAAACAGGTTTTCTTTCTTCACTAAGAAGTGAAGTAACCTCGGATAGTTTTTTTATCGCTAAAGAAGGTAAAAGCTCACCTTTACACGAGCTACAGGCCACCATTTCTGAAATGCAAGTCAAGGTTGACGATGACAATAAATCTGCACAATGTCGTTTTCCAGCGAGAAGATTGTGGCTGATTGGCAAGCTTCCTAAACTTACAAGCCAGCTTCCTCCAGTTAACTGTACCGAGTATAAACAGCATCGTATCGATAATCATGCAGATCAAATTAGTTTGGTCTATGCATCTGGCTACCTAGGCAATCCAGCCTCCATGTACGGGCACTTACTGCTAAAGCTCAAAAATAATAATAATGAATTATTAGAGAATACCTTTAACTATGGGGCGATGGTGCCGCCTAAAGAAAACAAATTAAAATATATAACATTAGGTATACTTGGTGGCTACCAAGCGCGATTTTCATCTGAAGAGTTCCACCGCCATAGCCATATTTATAATGAATCCGAACTCAGGGATTTATGGGAATACGAACTCAACTTAACCCAAAATGATATTACATTTCTGCTAGCTCACCACTGGGAGTTAAAAACTCAAACCTTTACCTATTACTTTTTTAAGCAAAACTGTGCTTATCAAATAGCCAAGCTATTAGAGTTAGTAGTCGATCTGCCGTTAATGAATGATAACAAGCCGTGGGTTATGCCTTATGACGTCATCTCAGGTATCACGAAAGAAAAACCTTCAGGGGGCAGTGTTGTTGATAAGATTCGTCGTCATGAATCAAGACAAGAGTCCTTAAGTAATAAATACCATCAATTAAATAGAGAAGAACAGTCTACTGTAAAAGCTATTGCCTCAACCAATAGCACGTCACTAAAAGAAAGTTTAAGCCCTTTGAGCTTATTAGAGAAAAACCGGGTTATCGATACACTTTTTGACTATTATAGCTTTTTAAAAATTAGCCAAAGCGAGTTAAGCAAGCAAGATACAGAAAAGAAAAGACAGTTGCTCGCGCAACGATTTTCACTGCCTCCAGCTAAAACAACGTGGAAAACGCCCAATAAAAATCCGCCACATCAATCCCAGTACCCGACAATGTTACAATTATCGCCAACCTATAATGATAAGTTGGGTTCAGGCCTTCAATTACGTTTTAGAGCAAGTTATTACGATTTATTATCGCTCGATGCTGGGCGCTTACCGTTTTCATCCCTAGCCATGTTTGATTTAAAGGTGATCGCACAAGATGACAAGCTGACGCTCAAGAGCTGGGATTTGTTTAACATTGAAAACTTGAGCGTTTCAAATACAGGGCTTGCTGGCGACGGCGGTTACAGCTGGTCATTACGTGCAGGCGTCCATAATATTGATCTAACTTGTAACGATTGCTTAGTAACCAACGTCTCGGGCGCATTTGGTAAAAGCTACCGAATCAATGAACAAACAGCCTTTTACAGCATGGTAGACGGAAGGGTTCAAGTACCAGATAGACAAAGGGGTCACCTTAAAGCAGGTATTAAAAGTGGGTTAGTATCCCAATTAACACCTTACTGGCGTACTTCAGTTTCTGTCGGCTATCACTATTATTTAGATAATACGGAACAACACAGTCATTCAATAAACTGGGAGCAGCGCTTTGGTGATGCTAAAAGTTGGGATGTTCGCACCCAATATCGTTATGATGGTGCCTCAGAATTAAGTCTGTCGTACAGTTATTATTGGTAACAAAGCGGTACCAACTGCAACCTAAAAGCGTTAGGTAAAATATAGTGCCATGGGTATTCGTTGGTGCCAATAAGTTAGATATGGGGGCTCAATTTACTCCCAGAATTTCCACCATTTTTTGCTTTTTTCTGCGGTTGCTTCTTTCGCTTTTTCTGATGCCTTACTTTTTTGGCTCTCAAGCTGCTGAAGTTTTTTCTGTTTCTGCTTTTCTAAACCATGATTAACTTTTGCACTGGTTTCACTGACTTTCTTCTCAACGTTTGAGCGCTGCTTATCAAACTCTTTTTGACCCTGCTCTTTGAGTTTGTTGTATTTGTCTTTTGCTTGAGCTTTCGACTCTTTAAGTTTTTGCTCGGCCTTATTCTTTTCCGCCATTGCTTTTTTGTGCAATGCCTTTTGCTCTGCTGTTGGTTTACCATTACCAGCCCATTCAGGCTTATTGGCTAATGCAGGTGTTGAAACCACAGCTGAGATAGCTAACATGCTTAATATCTTTTTCATTAAATCCTCTTATTTATTCATTCACACCATAGGGTTAACCGTCAGTATAACAGAAGCTTTTGCAAGCCTCTTTACAAAACGAGCAAACGGTTGTTAAATTAATGTTAATAACATGAGTAAACTATAATAATAAAATATGCCTTGGAGCTCAGTATGAAGTCAATTGCGATAAAATCTTTACTAGCCATCGCTGTAGGTTGTGCTTTCACCGCACAAGCTGCCGACCAGCGTTACATCATTCAAGTGGATAACCAACATAAAGGGTTAATCAAAGCACTTAGCAAGAAAATGGGCGGGGAATTGCAGGTCGATGCCCAAGGCTTTATTGCGGCAACCTTTAATGGTAAAAGCCTGACTCAGGTAAAAGGCTTGCTAAAGAACCCCCATATTACGCTTATCGAAGAGGACCAACGCCGAATTCCTTTTGCAGCATTTAATGATGATGCAGGAGATCCTAGTGTTACACAGGTCACTCCTTATTCAATCTATCAGTCTCAAGCTGACCAGTTAACTTACCAAACCAATACAGCCACTAAGGTCTGTATTATCGACTCAGGGCTTGACCGCTCAAACTCAGATTTTAATTGGAATAATATTACCGGAGACAATGATTCAGGTACGGGTAACTGGGATGAGCATGGTGGCCCTCACGGCACGCACGTCGCTGGTACAGTTGGCGCTGAAAATAACAATGAAGGTGTGGTTGGAATGGCTCCTGGTGTGCCAATGCATATTATTAAAGTGTTCAATGCTGACGGTTGGGGTTATTCTTCAGATCTCGCACATGCCGCTCAAAAATGTAGTAGCGCGGGTGCAAACATTATCAGCATGAGTTTAGGTGGTGGCGGAGCCAATTCGACAGAGGAAAATGCATTTAAGAGCTTTACAGAGACCGGTGGCTTAGTGGTCGCAGCTGCCGGTAATGATGGTAACAACGTACGCTCTTACCCCGCTGGCTATTCATCAGTAATGATGGTTGGTGCAAATGACTCAAACAACAATATCGCGAGCTTTTCACAATTTCCTAGTTGTACTGTCACAACAGGTCGTGGTCGCAACCGTCAAACGACCGATGACGAAACAATTTGTGTCGAGATCACCGCTGGCGGCGTTGACGTACTCTCTACCTACCCCGCTGATTTAGCGACAACCGCAACGTTAAATGCCGACGGACAATACCTCGAAACCTCTGCCATGGAAAATGCAGGGGATATCAGTGCCGCGACCTTCTATATGGGCACAGCCGAGACAGAAGATGCCAATGCTAATGGCAAAATATGTGTTATCGACCGTGGCAATATTTCTTTTCACGATAAAGTTAGTAACTGTGAGAACTCAGGAGGACTAGGCGCTGTTATTATCAACAATGAGCCAGGTATGTTATACGCGACCCTTGGAGAGACAAATAGCACAACTATTCCAGCCGTTGGAGCGGCAATGGAAGATGCGACATTATTATACTCAGCAAACAATGTAAGTATTAATATTGGCACTTCTAATTACGGTTTAATGAGTGGTACATCAATGGCGACACCTGCCGTATCAGGCTTAGCTGCATTATTGTGGTCAAATCACAGTGACTGTACTGGTACTGAAATTAGAGGCGCATTAAAAACAACAGCTTATGATGCAGGACAGTCAGGTAAAGATGTTTATTTTGGTTATGGTATTGCTAAAGTTGCAGCAGCGGATAATTACCTAACTCAACAAGGCTGTGCTGGAGGGGGAACACCACCACCACCGCCACCAGCAGGCGATATTTCAATGAGTATATCAACTGAAAATGCTAAAGGAAAACAACGAATAACCTTATCATGGAGTGGCGCAAGTACAGCGTCTGTTGGTATCTATCGCAACGGACAATTAAAAGCGACCACTGCAAATGATGGTGATTACACTGACACACTAAAGCGCCCATCAGGAACTTACACTTACAAAGTATGTGACGATCAAACTACGAACTGTTCACCCGAGCTTTCTGTTAGTTTCTAAGTGAATCAACCGCTATAAACCAAAATAACAAATAGAGACAGGCTTTGCGCTTGTCTCTATTTATTCGTTTACATAGCAGTTAGTTGTTTTATACCAACTCTATTATTTGAGTATCGTTAAAACATATATCGAATCTTAGCCGTTATTTGGTCTTGATCTCGCTCTTGCCACAGTGTATTGAGGCTACGTAACCAAGGACGGCTGCCAACCTCTTGTTGGAAGTCGACACCACCGCGACTATAAACTAAGTAAATATCTGAATAGGCCCCTAAGCGATAGCGCAATTTAACCTGACTAGTGAAGCGCTTATCTTCAAGGTCTTTACCTACAAACTCGCTGCGAGCTAATAGACGATCCCTAACATGGTAATGATCTTTGGCTTTCGCTTCTAAAATCGCCCACTGCAAATTAAAACTTAGCTCTAAGTTCTCTCTTAACAGGCCAGTCACTCGAATATGGTTAACAAAGAAATCGCGATCATATTGGGTGACCTGATTATCTCCAGTAGCGATAGCCCAACCGTCACCCGTCCTAAAGAAATTATTAAACTTAATATTCCAATTCGGATGCGGCATCAACGTCATATCGACCGCATATTGCTGAGCGTGACCACCAAAACCTTCTTGATCGTTTTGATAACTCGCCGCCCAGCTAAACCAACCAGTATAAGGACTCGCATAAAATATCCGAGCGCCTAGGTGGGCAGGATAGCTAAACGGGTCGACTTGATGACCAATATTATCTTCCATGCCGCTAGTTAAGTAGGTCAATGTGGTATTTAACTGCGCACCATCATTAAGCAATAACGATGTCGTATATTGCTGCTGAGCACGTAGTTTCATGCCATGATCATTACTTTCATAACTGGCCTTAAGCCCATGTTTAACTCGACTAAACAATGAATTTTCAAGGTTAATCGAATGGTTATAATTAATATCACTGTAACGCCAATTATTACGAATAATGTAACCGAGGTCGCTATTGTCAAAGCGATCGTCTAAGCGTAAGTAACTTGCAGATAGATCGATATTTTGATCAAACTGATATTTGGCACTGCCTGAAAAACCATACCCTTGAATAGTTTGCTGCTGTTGCTCTATCTTTGATTGTAAAAACGCGCTCTGAAATGACCAAGTTTCACTTTGATATTGACTATCCCAAGCCGCAGTCGCACCTTTGCGATCAAGCCCAGGACGGTTGACACTGGTTGCTAATATCCCCGATTGCCATTGTTCACTCCGATATTTAATCCGACCCGCATAAAAATCTTTGCCAATATCATTGCTTAATTCATCTTCGGACACAGCAAACGCGCCAAATTGTAATGCCTCTCCTTGATGTACAAAACGCACCGCAGCATCAATGGGTGTAATATTTGTTTGGCCATCATCACTGCCTCCACCTATGCGGCGAGTATGAATCAGTTTAGTATCTCGACCAGCCTGAACATTAAATACGTTAATATCTTGAGTGAAGAATGGACGCTTATCGGTGCGTAGGGTCTCAACAGCGGAATAATTTAAATCGATTTCATCGCTATCAACTTGGCCAAAGTCAGGATTGACCGCGAGACTGACTTTTTGATGGTGGTTTGGCTTATAAATTAAATCAAAACCTACATCAGTCGTGCTCTCGTCGCTCAGTACATCATGCTGCTGTGTTACGTAGGGAATAAACGCCAGTTGCTGTTTTTGCGGGATCTTCGCCTTAATTTTCGGCATGTTTAAGTAGAAGTCACTATTCCCCGTTGTTTGCTGTTGAGAAGCGTAGATATGATTGGTTGCCAAATCATAAAGCTGCAATGAAACACCAATGCTAGACTGCCCCTGATCATCAAGCTGTGCTTTAAACGAGACACTATGCCACGGAATAAACACTTCACTTGACCAGTAATCATCATTTTCATCAATGGCAAACTCCCACGCACCATCCCAATCCGAGTCGGTTGTTAATTGCGGCGTGAGTACAGCGTCTTGCACACCATCACCAAGCGCGACAACAAATTGATAAGCACCACTACCATCACCGGAAAAATCGATAACAAAACGGTTAAAGTCTGCTTGCACAAAATCGTCTTGCAGGTTGTACTGTTTCTTTCTATCCCCTTTTGCCTGATAATTAATAAAGCCTAAATAAATACCCTGTTCATTAGTAAAAACACGAGCATTGACCTTGTTATTAGTTGACTCCAAGGTCGCTGGCACAACCTTGTAAAACTCATCGTAATGTGTCGCTTTTTGCCATTGGCTTTCGGTTAATTTACCGTCAAGCGTTATTGTATTACTGGCAAAAACCACTGGAGAAATCATTGCCCCTGAGAAAAATATTGTCATTAATGACCGGGCTGAAGAATGCTTCACGAGACCACCTATTAAAAATTTAAACAGCCATTATTGAAACAAAAACAGTACTTAAAAGTTCTTATTTTTTTCTTATTAAAGCTAATGAAAGCCTGATAAATATTGACTTTATGCTCAATGCAGGTATTTTTAGCACAGAAAGCGGTCAACTTAAAAAACACATGCATCAAAATACTTTTCCAGCAGCATTTCCTCTGATAACGCACTCATCTTCGAGGCAATTTTACTTTGATGGCTTTGTCTTTATTGTCGATGAAGATGCATTAGTTGAATTAGCGAGTGGTCAACGCCATAAGCTGGAACCGCAAGTCGCCGCGATGTTACTATTAATGGTCGAACATCAAGGGCAAGTTCTTAGTAAAGAATCAATTCAACAACAATTGTGGCCAAACACGGTCGTTGAAACTAATAGCCTCTATCAGCCACTGGCTAAATTGCGTAAGTTACTCAACGACTCATCGAAGTCACCTAAATTTATCAAAACGCTACCTAAGAAAGGGTATTGCTTTATTGCCTCAGTCGAAGTGGCCTGCGCGAACGAAAATGATAATGGCACGTCCCACAGTGATACGGTTCAGCCCCGACGTTTATGGTTTGGGTTAAGTACAGTCATTCTGTTGGTAAGCTTTGTCATCATAGTTTCTTTCTTTAAGGAAAAGACGACCGAACCACCACAATATAAAATTCACGATATTAGCTACCAACTCGGTTTAGAGTTTGATGTAGCGGTGCATAGACAACACGACTTGATGGCCTATATTAAAGACATACACAACTTACATATCACCAATAAAGCTGGCGATATAAAGTTTCAAGTCCCGTCCGATTATCGTGTCGCTTTTCCTGTGTGGCACCCAGAACAAACCACACTCGCTTATTGGCGCTACCGTGAGGATAAATGCGACTTGATCTTAGCGAACGCGCAAGGGCAAACGCTGCAGCAAGCACCGGCACTAACCTGTGAGTCGGCACGAGCTCCAGTGTGGAAAAACAATGAGCAATTGATTGTTTCAATAAAAAAAGGGCACCAGTTCACTCCCCAGCTTTATGATGTCAAAACAAATCAATTCTCACAAGTGATAGTAAAAAAGCCTAGCCATTCTCATTATAAAGGGGTGGTAAAAGCTTGGGATCAACAGGTCTATTATCTGATAAACCATCGTGACCACACTAGTACGTTGGTTTCAGAAACAGGCAATGCAGTCATGAAGTGGGATTACCCCATCTGGCTCGCTGCATTTAACCCTGCGACTAAAGCTGTCATTACCAATAACGAAAGCCAGCGGCATGGCCTCATGGCTAAAACACTTGATGGAGGTCAATATCAAGTGAGCTATACAGCACAAGGGTTGTACACTAGTTTATCAATCGATAATGCCGGAGATATTTTTACCTCTGTTGAAAGCTGGCAGGTCAATATTCGTGATCAGCAACAAGATCCCATTTTTTCCACGTCAAGTATCGACTATTTGCCGGTTAGTAACCGTGTGGGTGAGACAGCGTTTATGTCACGCCGTAGTGGTATTTGTGAGGTTTATTTACATGCGAATGATCAAGTAACACGCTTATCACATCATCAGGGCTATGAATATGTATCGTTTCTTGAATGGCGACCAGACCTATCAATGCTACTGTCTAATCGTGATATGAATTTAGTGATTTATAATCGTAATAGTGTGGTGAATGAACTGAGCACCACCTTTTCGCAGCCCATTATCAATATCGGCTGGCTCAGTAACGAACATTTCTTTGCCTTTGATGGTACTCAGCTAGCGACCTATAACATTCAGGGGCAATTGCTGAGTATTACTGATATTAACGCGAGATTTGTGTATTTTGATCTTGTAAACCAGCAGTGGTTAACCCTCGTTGATAACACTCTTTATAGTGCAGAAACGCTCCAAGGCTCAACGCAAACGCTGGCGAGCTTAACGCCTGAACAAACAAACCAATTGCTTAATATTCGCATTAAAAATAATGCGCTTTATTGGCAATCATCGTGGTCGAAAAATGAGTATATTTGGCGACTCCCTCTCAATAACACCGCTCAAACACAGACAAAACAGCCCCTTGTCGAGTTAATCAAGCAAGGTAATTTAATTTGGCATTTTGATGTCACACCACAAAATGAACTCCGGATTGCCAAAATGGAAGCGTTAGAGGGCGATATAAAACGATTAAGTATAAAAGATTGATTGTAAATAAAAAATCTTGGGGATACCTCGTGGGTTTAAACCAATTGACTATAACCGCGATAGCAAGGTCAGGATAACAACCTATCGCAATAAGATATTTGAGGGCGTAGCTCAGGACATTATTGTAATAGATGGCCAAGAGATCACAGAAATCACTGGCCATGATGATGCCCAGCGAGTCGCTTTAGTTGAGATTAAATAGTTACAAGCCCATGACAGCATAATTTCACGATTGACTTATCGATGCTCCATCGGCCATAAGCTCCCAGTTTGCAACAAGGTTTAGGTCATACTAATCGGAATTCTCCGGCTGCCAAAGGTCCCCTTATCTCCCGAGTAATAACCAGCGATCGTATAACCACAGTGCTGACAATGCCCTTTAGCATCTAGCTGATATCTTCCCAACTGATACCAATCTCGTTCAATCACGCGCTGATGGCACTGCGGACAATAGGTCGAGTCGGATTCACTATCATGAACATTGCCACAATAGACATAATGTAAGCCATAAGATAGCGCGATATTTCTCGCTTTTTGTAATGTCGCTAACGGTGTCACAGGTTTATCGAGCATTTTAAAGTCAGGGTGAAATGCCGAAAAATGTAAAGGAACATCTGAGCCTAAGTTCTCTGCGATCCACTGACACATTAGATTAAGCTCTGCCTCACTATCATTCTCACCGGGGATCAGCAAATTGGTAATTTCAAACCACACCGTGGTTTCGTGCTTCAAATACAATAAGGTCTCTAACACGGGCTGTAAATGCGCATGACAAACCTTATGATAAAACTGTTCGCTAAAAGACTTTAAATCAATATTGGCGGCATCCATGTGCTGAAAAAACTCAACACGCGGCTCATCACAAATATAACCAGCACTCACTGCAACACTATTAATGCCTTTTGCCTTTGCGGCAATGGCCGTATCAATGGCGTACTCAAGAAAGATAACCGGATCGTTATAAGTAAATGCCAAACTGCGACATCCATAATGGGATGCGGCCTGAGCAAGCTGCTCAGGCAGTGCGTTATCACATAAACTATCAAGCTGGCGCGACTTACTAATATCCCAGTTTTGACAAAACTGGCAGCTTAAATTACAGCCAGCAGTGCCAAAGGATAAAACACTGCTACCGGGTAAGAAATGGTTTAGGGGCTTCTTTTCAATAGGGTCAATACAAAATCCCGACGAGCGGCCATAGCTAGTTAGGACAATCCCCCCTTGGTGATGCTTACGCACAAAACAGCTGCCTCGTTTTCCCTCTCTTAAAGTGCAGTGCTGTGGGCAGACATCACAGCGCACGCGCCCGTCATCCAGCGCTTGCCAATATTTAGTGGGAAAGTTTTCAATAATCGCCTTATTCACCGTCACAACAATACCTTTTTAACTACAATTTAAGTGTAGTGAAAGATTCACGATAAGGAGTCAATGATTGTGAGTAAGCGAATGCCCGCGGTGGCTGGTAGTTTTTATCCCGAACAAAAAATACAGCTACAACAAGAATTAACACAATTATTTTTATCAACACAGCCATTAACTAAGTACGGTAAGGTTAAGGCGTTAATCGTACCTCATGCAGGGTATTGTTATTCAGGAAACATTGCGGCAGCAGGCTATCACTACCTAACACAGCAACCTATAAATAAAGTGGTTATATTAGGTCCGAGCCACCGAGTTGCATTGCGTGGATGCGCAGTACCTAGCCATTCACTATTCACCACCCCATTAGGTGATATTCCAATTGATTTAAACACTTGTCGAGAATTGTTAAACCAAGGCCTAGTCGTTGAGAATAACCAAGCGCATCAATGGGAACACTCTATTGAAGTCCAATTACCTTTTTTACAGCAAGGCTTAAGCACCTTTGAATTGCTTCCTATCGTTGTCGGGCAATGTTCATCACAGCAAGTTTGCGACATTCTTAATTACATCGAGCCGCTTAATTCAACCTTGCTTGTTATCAGCACTGACTTAAGCCATTTTCATTCATATCAACATGCACAAGCCATAGACAATAACACCATCAATAAGATACTCGCTTTAGATACGGATGTTTCCCCTGAACAAGCGTGTGGTTCGATGGCGCTTAACGGTTTATTAGCTTATGCCCAACAGCAGCAATGGCAACCACACTTAATAGCCAACGCCAACTCAGCTGACATTAGCAATCAAGCAATAATCAATAGAGAAAGGGTAGTCGGTTATGCCAGCTTTATCATGTGTTCACTTAACTGAAGCGGCAAGAGAATCACTTAAAGCGTTAGCTTGGCAAGTGCTCAGCGACGCGATAAAGCATCAGCGTTTCATTCTCCCCTCCTCACCCAATATGGCCGAGTTAGAGATCATCGCAACCAGCTTTGTCACGATCTATTACAATGGCCACTTACGCGGTTGTATCGGGTGCGTCACAGCAAGCCAGCCACTCTGGCAAGATGTATGTCATCATAGCTATAGCAGCGCTTTTAG
Organism: Alteromonadales bacterium alter-6D02; assembly: GCA_002835545.1. Lineage (GTDB taxonomy): Bacteria > Pseudomonadota > Gammaproteobacteria > Enterobacterales > Psychrobiaceae > Psychrobium. Next base: position 46,207 of record PIZK01000022.1, on the reverse strand, counting down.
GGACGCTCGCTTTAAGCCACTACAAGAAAATGAATTAGCCTCATTGCAGATTGAAATCTCTGTACTATCACCACTTAAAGCAATCAACAATGAGGGTGAAGCGGCTTTACTTGATGAATTACAACCTAATATCGATGGTTTATTGATCAAGGATGATAACCATAGTGCAGTATTCTTACCTACCGTGTGGCAATCACTGCCCTCACCGACGCAGTTTGTTAACGAACTTAAGCAAAAGGGCGGTTGGGCAAGGGACTATTGGGCTTACGACATAGAGCTCTATCGCTTTCACACATTAGTGATTTAACAGCACAAAATATCAACCAAATAGACACCTAAAACACGCCCCGCTTTCTCGCTTTAGGTATATTAAATCACCACCATGACTGACCATAATTTGTTTTGACAGGCTCAAGCCAATACCAGAGCCTTGTTGCTTAGTGGTAAAGAATGGGACAAAGATCATCTCAACAACATGCGCAGCAACCCCCATGCCATTATCGCTCACTTCGACATAAAGCTGCTGTTTACTATTTTTAGCAAGTATTATTGTTACCTCAGGCTCTTCAGATTCACACTGTTGCGACTGTATTGCCAAGGCCTCTATCGAGTTCTTAACTAGATTAATTAACACTTGTTCGATTTGAGCGCTATCGATCATCACCAACTGTTGACACTCAAGCTTCAGTGTCAACTTAATCCCCTGCTCCTTGGCTTGCTGCTGATGGAGCGCCAGAGTACTTTCTAATGATTCGGTTAAATCATGGGGCTTAAGGGTTGGCTTTGGTAAACTGCTGACCTGACGAAAACGGGCAATAAAGTCACTTAAATGCTGAGTGCGAGAAGCAAGAGTCGTTAATGCTAGCTGTAAATCCTCTTTATCTTCTTGCTCATCAAAACACAATTCATCAGGCAATAAACCTTCACACGTAGCCGCCAGAGATGATAATGGTGTGATTGAATTAGCAATTTCATGAGTCAGCACTTTGGTTAAGCGTTTGTAGGCTTGTTGCTCTTTATGCACTAACTGGTCATGAATAGACTGCAAGCTGACGATTCGCCGTGTTTGCCCTTGAATTTGTGCAATAGTTAGCTGAATCGACAAGGTATCTTGCTGTTCCCCTACCTGCCATTGCAACGTAGTTCGCATATTGGTTTGTGCCTTTTGTAAAACATTACCAATCCCGCCTAATTGACTCAGGTGACCGTCATCGGTGGTAAACTTTAGGCCGAGTAATCGACTAACGGCAGGGTTAGACTCAATGATATGCCCTTGCTCGTCACACACTAATACCGCTAAATCAATATGAATTAATAAGGCCTGTAAAAACTGCGCTTGTTGCTCGGCATCAAACCTCGCTTGTTGCATCTGCAGTTTAACCTGCTCAAATTGCTGCCGCATTGGATGATGACGTGCCAGACCTAAAGTGCTATCGCCATTCGCTAGTGCTAAGATCACTTGCTGTGACTGCTGATGTTGGCGCTTAAAAAGCACCAATAAATGTCCCGATAGTGCAACAACGATTAATAGCATCATCAAGGCAGTTGCCGATAAACCTCGGCTAATAAAAATAGAGCTAAGCATAATGCTACTTGCGATTAGCGCAATAATATTGATTACCAATAAATAATAAAAACGCATCATTACAGTCCATACTTATCAAGACGACGATACATCGCGCCACGCGTTAACCCTAAGGCTTTCGCCGCATGACTGACATTGCCTTGGAAATGCTTTAAAGCCGCGCGAACGGTACGCTGCTCAATCACTTCCAGATCAAAGGTATCGTAATCAACTACTGTACTTTCAGCGCTGTTTGTTGCTAAGTCACCTGTCGCAGGCGTGTTACTCACATTGCCAATCACCGAGCTGATATCTAACACTGAGCTATCCGATAAAATGACTGCACGCTCAATTGCATGGGCAAGTTCACGAACATTACCCGGCCACGAGTAGCGAGATAAGGCATTCAGGTCACTTGGGGCCACCGTTAGCTCTCGTTTATATTTTTGGCCGAAGTGATTAAGGTAATAATTGACTAATAAAGGAATATCTTCTTGTCGTTCACGTAATGGTGGTAAACGAATTTCAACGGTATTGATTCGATAGAGTAAATCCTGACGAAAACGCCCTTCTGCAACAGCCTGAGCCAAATTATCATTGGTCGCACAAATCAAGCGAATATCAATATCAATGACTTGACTCGAACCAATCGGTGAGATTTGCCTATTTTGCAACGCAGCAAGTAGCTTAACTTGCTGTGATAACGGCAGGTTGCCTAATTCATCGAGAAATAAACTACCCTGATGAGCAAGCTCGAAGCGTCCAATTCTATCGCTCTTCGCATCGGTAAATGCCCCTTTCTTATGACCAAAGAGCTCACTTTCAAACAAGTTATTGGATACTGCCCCCATATCCAAGCTAATAAATGCTTGATCATTACGTAAGCTGGCTTGATGAATGGCATGAGCGGCAAGCTCTTTACCTGTACCACTTTCACCGCATATTAATATGTTAGCATCGGTAACAGCCGCCTTTTCAATCAAGCTAAATACCTGTTGCATCGCTTCACTTTGCCCTAAAAAGTCGAACTGCTGACCACTTAGCGCTTGAGTAAGGCCTTGGGTTTGACGAGTTAGCTTACCTACTTGTTGTTTGTCTTTAGCATGGGAGAAAGCCGCGGCGACAGCACCTAACAACTGCTCGTTTTGCCAAGGTTTAGCAATAAAGTCCGATGCTCCTGCTTTTATTGCATCCACCGCAATTTGAATATCACCATAAGCAGTCATCAATAACACGACAATGCTGGCATCTTGCTCAATAATTTTCTTTAACCAATAAAAGCCTTCCTGACCACTAATCGCGTCTTGGCTAAAGTTCATATCGAGCAATACAATATCAACCGATTGCTCAGCCGCTTTCTGTTCATTAATGATCGACTCGATCTTAAATGGATCATCGGTCGTTTTAACACATTGATAATGCTGTTTGAGTAATAAACGCGCCGCAATCAGGATATCAGGATTGTCATCAACGATTAGAATAGAACCCGCTTGTTTTATGGTCATATTTTATAACTACTTTTTTCAGATATGCCTAGCGTACAACAGATGACCTGACACTGTCCATAAACGGACACCGATAAGTTTGAAACTGTTCTATAAGCGGACACCCAATACGTCACAACCATACAAGAAACACAATAAACCACTGAAAAAAAACAAAAATAAAACATGGCACAAGACTTGTTATATAGAATCATATAATTCATTACCCTTAAAGCAGACCTATAACATGGATAAGAAAATTACACACCAAGGTAAAGCCAAGCACATTAAACGCTTCGTGATTGCAGGGCTATCGTTAGGATTAATTGCCGCCACTTATGGTTATGGTTTTAGTCAGCCAACGGGAACTGGTCGTAGTCAGAATATTGAGCTAACTAGCCTAACTGTCAGTACCGTAACTCAGGGCGCGTTTAAGGATGCATTAAGTTTACGTGGCCAAGTTGTACCAAAAACAAGCATTTACCTTGATACTATCGCTGGCGGTCAAGTAGAAGAACGGCTTGTCGAGCAAGGCGAGTATGTTGAGCAAGGGCAACCGTTAGTGCGTTTAAGTAATACCAGCTTACAACTCGATGTCATGAGCCGTGAAGCACAAGTAACCGAGCAATTAAACTTCTTACGCAATACACAAATGAACATGGAAACTAACCGCTTAAATTTACGTCGTGATCTGCTAGAAATTGATTTAAAAATAACGCACCTAGAGCGTCGTCTAAAGCAGTCTCAAACATTGGTTAATCAAGGCGTTCTAGCTAAAGACACGCTGGAACAAACCCAACAAGATCTTACCTATTATAAAGCGAGAAAAGAGCTGACCTTAGAGCGTCAACAGCAAGAAAATAGCATCCGTAAAGTACAAGTAGCCCAGCTTGCAGACAGCGCAAAAATGCTTAATAACAACTTACAGTTTGCTCGTAATAATTTAGATAATCTATTAATAAAAGCACCTGTTGCGGGTTATTTAAGCGAGCTTGATGTTGAAATTGGGGAGTCTAAAAATCGTGGATCACGCCTTGGCCAAATCGATATTCCCAATGAATATAAACTAGTGGTTAAATTAGATGAGTTCTACCTAAATCAAGTACAACGAGGCATGAGTGCGATGGTGTCATTTGGTGGTGAGATCATCACCGCCACCGTGACTAAAATTGACAGCCGAGTAAAACAATCTCAATTTAAAATCGAAATTAACTTACCAACCAACATCGAAGCGATTAAGCGTGGTCAAAGCATCAACTTAGAGCTGATGCTCGGCAGCAATACTAATAACGCCCTATTACTCAACCGCGGCGCATTCTTTTCAAGCACTGGCGGCCATTGGGTCTACGTAATCGCTGAAGGTGAAACCACTGCAACTCGCCGTGATGTTCGCTTGGGGCGAAAAAATCAACACTATTTTGAAGTACTCGCGGGATTATCAACGGGCGATAAGGTGATCACCTCTGGCTATGCCAATTTTGATAAAGCCCAGCAACTTAATTTACACTAATTTTTTAAGGATAATAATAATGATTAAACTGACTAACTTACATCGCGTTTTTTTAACTCAAGACGTCGAAACAACGGCTCTAAATGCAATTAACTTAACCGTTGAGCAAGGCGAATTCCTCGCCATCATGGGGCCGTCAGGCTGTGGCAAGTCAACCCTACTTTCAATTTTAGGTATGTTGGACTCGCCGAGTAGTGGCAGCTTTGATTTTGCAGGCACCGACATCGCAAACTACAGTGAAAAACAATTAGCACAGTTACGTAAAGAGTCGATTGGTTTCATTTTTCAAAGCTTCAACCTAATTGATGAATTAACCGTGGCCGAAAATGTTGAACTGCCACTGCAATACCAAAACATTTCAAAAGAACAGCGTAAAGCACGGGTTTCAGAGATTTTAAAACGCGTTGCTATTGATCACCGCGCCGATCATTTACCACAACAGCTTTCGGGCGGACAACAACAACGTGTAGCTGTAGCGCGAGCTTTAGTGATTAACCCAAAACTTATCCTTGCTGATGAACCAACGGGCAACCTTGATTCGAAAAATGGTGAGGAAGTAATGACCATGCTCAGAGAGTTAAATCACGAGGGCACTACCGTTATTATGGTGACTCACTCTGAAAAAGAAGGTGCTTATGCCGATCGTCTAGTACGTTTGCTGGATGGCCAAATAATGGTCGATAAAGCTAATACTGTCCAACAAAATAACAAGGTTGCATAAGATGTTAGGTAATTATTTTATTACTGCTTTTAGAGCATTCAAGAACCACAAACAGCACTTTGCGCTTAACCTATTTGGTTTAAGCATTGGTTTAGCGGCGGCTATTCTCGTGGCACTATTTGCAAAATATGAGCTATCGTATGACAAATTTCAGCCAGATGCAGAGCGTGTTCATCGCATTGAGCAGTTCTTTGTCAGCCTTGACCAAAGTGCGCCAATTATCAGCCGAGCGGCCATTTCTAGCATTGAAGACATCGCAGGTGTTGAAGAGGTGCTTACTTTAATCAATGCATCACAGCGTATTGATAATAAAGTTTTTATCGATAATAAAGCGTTCAAACTTGAGAACTTATATGCGGTAAGCCCTAACGTTCAGCAATTTATCAACTTAGAAATTTTAAGTGGGGATTTCACTCAAGCATTAACTCAACCCGGCATGTTAGCTCTAACAGCAAGGGAATCACTGCGCTTGTTTGGTAGTGTAAGGACTGTGGGGCAAACACTGCGCAGCAATGAAGGTCAATGGACTGTTGCTGCCGTTATTCGTGACTTACCCCAAAATACCCATTTTGATGGCCATAGTTTTACCGGTATCCATCAAAGCCAACTAGGTGAACCACGCATTATCATCAACGATAGCTTTGCCTACTTAAAGCTTACACCACAAGCTGATATCAACGTGTTAACGGAGCAGATAAACAAAACAGTTACGCAATTAATCAATAGTAACGATGTACTGGTGAAGTTTTCTTTACTGGCATTAACTGATATCCACTTATTTAGCCAGTCGCGCTTCGAACTTAAAACTAATGGGTCTAACACTACCGTACAAATCTGTATCGCCTTAAGTTTGCTGCTTATTTTTGTCGCTAGTTTTAATTTCATTAATATGAGTACTGCGCAAGCAAGCCGCCGCGCACGAGAGGTGGGTGTTCGCAAAGCGCTTGGCGCGAGTAAGTCTCAATTAATCAGTCAATTCCTATTAGAATCAACATTAATTACCGTGCTGTCAGCCATTTTAGCCTGTGTAATGGTCGAGGCAGCACTGCCATGGTTTAACCAGCTAGTGGAACGTTCATTAGCCCTAAATTACCTATCAATTGAAGGTGCTGCCATTGTAGTGATGACTCTGCTAGTGGGTATACTATCTGGCCTTTATCCTGCCTTATTTATTTCATCATTTAGCGCTAAGCGTGTGTTAAGTGGTGATCTGCAACGCGGTAAAACAGCAGTGATGGTACGAAAGTGCCTGTTGATATTACAAGCCGCACTTTCAATTGCCTTAATTATTGGCGCCGTGATGTTGCAACAACAGCTCAACTTTTTAAGCACACTGCCTGTCGGTTATCAAAAAGAACACCGCCTTGATGTTGCAGGTATTGATAGAAATGACTTATTTTATACTCAAAATACTGCGCTATTATCATCTGTTTCACGTATTGAAGGGGTTAAAGGGGTGTCAATTTCTGACTCAGCACTCACCTTAACCACTCAAGCATCAACCCGTTTATTCTGGCCAAATAATAATGATGGCGCTATTGTCCCTTTTATTGGCTCAGGTTTTGACATTGTTAAAAATCAAGGGCTGGACTTGCTGGCGGGCCGTGATTTTGAGCCAGCATTTCAGGCGGATTGGTATAAGCCATCAGAGCAAGGCTTGGCGACAGCGTCAGCTATTGTTACTCGCTCACTAGCCAAGCAAGCTGGGTTTGCTAACCCACAAGATGCGATTAACCAAACATGGCGTTTCACCGACAGCATTAACTTAAAAATTGTTGGCGTGATTGAAGATATTAAAATTGGTTCAGCCCGTACATCAAGTACACCCATTATTTATATCTGTGGTTACTCTTGGAGTACCTTTGGACGCCTCGTTGTGAACCTAGAAGATAACGTCAACACAGGGCTGATAAAACAACAAATATCAACCATATTACAGCAACAACTCAAAATGGTTGAGCCAGAAATTACTTCTGTTGCAACTAACTATCAAGCGATTTACAAAGATGATCAACGCATGGTTAGTGTGGTAATGATCTTTACGTTATTAGCGATTTTTCTGACTTGTCTAGGCACCTTTGGCTTGGCATCATTTTCAGTGCTGCGCCGCCAAAAAGAAGTGGCTGTTCGTAAAGTACTTGGCGCATCGCGTGTCAGTATCGTTAATCTACTGGCAAAAGAGTTTCTAATCCTGATTGCAATTAGTGTAGCCATCGCTTATCCAATCACGTTCTGGTTAATCACCGATTGGCTGGCTAACTTTAATGACCGTATTGGACAAGCTATCTGGGTCTATGCTGTAGCAGCTATTATTGTGGCAAGCATCACTTGGTTAACCGTTGCTAGTCTCGCGTTTAAAGCAGCTAGCACCCGACCATCATTAACATTACGTTATGAGTAAACTTCTAACTTGCTAACAAAAAGGCTTAGGGGCATATATCCCCTAAGCCTTGCTATTTGTCCTTTAAAGCAGCCATCGACTAGTTACAACAGTTAACGCATTCATCACCTTTTTTTTGCTTCCAGTAATAACTGACTTTTCAATAAACGACTAATTCCAGTACTTCCAGCCATCAAGGTAATAATACAACACATTAGGCTTATCCAACGTACTAACTAAGCTATCTTTAACCACCATATCCTTTGGAAATATGCGCATTGACTGTTCCATTTTAGCGGAATAAAAGCGTGTTTCAGGCGTTGGTTGTAACTGCGTTTGACATTGAATATGACACGCCATTACAAACCCCCACTCACCAAAAGAGGGAATGTTTACGTGATAAGGCATCACTTGAGCAAACCCGACATCTGCAATCGTATTATGAATCGACCAAAACGCTTTACCAGCAAAGAAGGGGCTAGTTGCCTGAGTCACTAAAATAGCGCCTGGGGCCATATTACGACGTACCGAATGGTAAAACTGCTTACTATAAAGCCGTGCTAGGCTAATTGTTTTTGGGTCGGGTAAATCAACCAATACAAGATCAAAAGTTTGACTCTCTTGCAGTGCCTGATTATCCGCTAAAAACACAAATCCGTCTTGATGCAGTACCCTAACTTTTGGGTGGCTCAACGCCTCTTGATTTAACGTCGTTAAGTAATGATTGGTTTTCGCCAATTTTGCCACGGCAGGATCTAAGTCAACAACCGTGATTGATTTCAGTTGAGGGTACTTTAAAAGTTCGCGCACCGCTAAACCATCTCCGCCCCCCAGTATTAACACCGATTTGGCATGTTTTAATCGCGCCATTGCTGGATGAACGAGTGATTCATGATAACGATATTCATCGATACTGGAGAATTGTAATCCACCATTTAAATACAACCGAATATCATCTTTATACCGTGTTAAAACCAACTGTTGATATTGCGACTGCTCAGAGTGTATCACTTGATCTTCATAAACTGCCTCATTCCATTTTTCGTTAAGGAGCTTACTAAACACCATTAAACCAACTAATAAAATAAACACACCAATCAAAGCAGCACGTAGCCACTGTCTACGAGATAAACTAATTTGAGGAAAGAAGTACCATAATAACGACAGAGCAATACTAAGATTAACTAAACCGAACGCCAATGACGTTTTAAAAACACCAAGCCACGGTAGCAATATAAATGGAAAGACTAAAGTAGCGATCAACGCGCCAAAATAGTCAACAGACAGCACATTGGCCAAGTTCGCTTTTAAGGTATAGTGCTTTTCCATCAATCGGCTAAGTAATGGAATCTCTAGCCCAATGAGCACACCGATTGCCGCAGTTAAGATTGCAGAGACCAGTTGTAATGGTAACTCGATCGCATAGGCATAGTATAATAACGGCACACAACTACCGCCAATTAAGGCCAGTAGCAACTCAAAACCAATAAATGACTCAAGTAACGTTTTATCACTGACCCAACGAGAGCAATAAGAACCCACGCCCATAAAGGCCATATAGATACCAATCGTCAATGAGAACTGGGTGATACTATCACCCAAGAAATACGAGCCCGTTGTCGCGATTAATAGCTCATAGACAATCGAACAAAACCCTGCAATTAAGATACTAAAAAGCAGGATATGACTTTCACGAACCATCTACTTGCCGCCTCGAGAGCCACCTGTCCTGAAATACGATCCACTCATACTCTGCTGTCTCATGTCACGATCAACTACAATGTGAGGGCTACGATATGACACTGAAACCCAATCAATATCATCGTCATCATCCTGTAGGGCGATTAAAGAAGCAGCAGTCAGAGGAACATAAAAAATTAGGATTAATATGACTAACCCTTTATAGCTTTTGTTTGGTTTCTCTTGCTTAATACGACGGTGATTCATGTTATATAACTTGCTTTTTTTCTTCTCATTTTTTCGATCCAATATAAAAAAGAGAAGAAATAAACTCAACGCAGCAATAATGCCAGAGATCCATTTAATTGAGGTTAGTACGCTACCATCACCACGGATCGGCACCGCACGAATGGTATAGGTATGCCCTGCAGTACTTTTGTGAGTGCTAGCAGAGTCGCTTAATAAGATTGAATAAGTCCCTTGTTTTGGAAAACGCTGTTCTAAAGATGCTTTTCTTTTATATTCAGTCCAATAGCCATCTGAGTCATAACCACTTTCAGCCCATAAGTCATCTTGATAGGTAAATAAGTATTTACCTTGGCCATCAAATACAGATAACTCCATCGCTTTCCAGTCATTGAGCGGCATAGTGCCTCTAATTTCAAAGCGCATCATTTGACCATCTTTAGGCACTTTAAATTGATAAGGCTTCTCTAAATTGGCAAAGTCACGACTCCCTTGATAGGCACGGAGCTCGGTCGCACTTTCGATATAACCTTGAGCAAACAGCGTCGATACAAAGGTAATTGCCGCAATAATAAATAACTTCAATGTGCTCATCACAACATCCTTTAAAGAGCAAAGAAGATAACTAGCGCGACACTAATAGCGATGGCACCTTCTAACAACGCCACCGCAATATTTTGTTCTTGCTCAATGGCGTTATCAATATTAATTGAAGGGAACAATAGCTTATCAATTAAAATACGCACAAGCGGTAATGCAGCAAATGCAATTAACGCATCAATGAAGAATAACGTTAAGCTTGATTGCCAAGAGACAAACTCGCCGGCTAAGGCATGCAGTAAAATTATACCAATCGCGATAACCGTTGCTGAAAAACTCGTTGCTGCTGCAATATTATTTTTTTCAAGCTCGGTTAATAATTTGAACTTAGTGAAGATATCGTAGAACTTGGTGAATACAATCAACAGGACTTGACCTAAGGCATAAAAAGCTAATGCAGAAATAAAGCTACCTTCGCCCATTAATGCACCACCAATAATTAAACCGGAAGTAATGTAGCTGGCCGCTTGTGCTAAACCCACTGACATATTTTGCTTTTCAATCAGTTGATTACTATTACAAAAAGAATGTAGCAAGACCTTATCATTGATAAAGCGTGAGACTAATAACAGTCCCATCCCTAATAACGTATACATGCCAACATTGAACACATCAGCTTTTAAGCCATGACTTGGACCAATGAGCATTGATACATAAATAATCGTATTAGCACTAACAAAACCCATAATCGAGGTCGAGAGTGCTAAGTTTTTATGCTCGGTTATTTGCTCAAACGTGTTATAGCTTGTGGTTAAGTTATATAGCCACTTAGCAGCAAAAATCACCACAAGGAACATGACAATGAATGTTAAGTTTGAGAGGTAAGCCGTAATTGATAGATCCATAATTGATTACTGTAAATGATAATTATTGTTGCAGTGGATTCTATCACAAAACAATAATAATCAGTAGCCAAGCTTAAATCACTAAACAACTGTTTAATAAAACTAAATACTTATAAAGCTGTGAAATCAGCAACTTTCCACTTGTGTATTTGAGTATTATTTTTCTCTTAAATTGCATCGATTAGGCGTGATGCAAGGTAAGCGTTGCCCTAGAATAGTTCGTAGTTGTATATAGCTCAGGCTACCGCTAAAAGTGGCAGGCATAACGAAACGCAGTCATAGCTAATGTGATTGAGTTAAGCTCTTATATCGACAAACAGCCTAGCAACATCGCTAATAACGCCTAAGAAAAATAACATTTGAATATGAATTTTTTCTTACTCGCTTTAACCGCTTTTCACCAATTGATTGTTCTTATTGCTTTAACTCCATGAATGGTGTTCATCTCATCCATGACATACATTGGCTACGTTAAGTGGTCTCACTTTTGATTTTCGAGTCAAGGGAATTAATGCCAATTCCATTACTTAAGTAATCAATTTTGTAACGAGGACAAACGAATTAGAACACGGGGTAAGAAAAAGCCAGCAGTGCTTCCACTACTGACTTTTACATTCATTATCAGATGAAATAAGATGGCGATATTAAGCGATCTTTACACGGATCTTATTCTTGGCTAATTTAGTTTCGTGTAATGCTGCAATGGCAGCTTTCGCTTCACTGGTATCTGCCATTTCAACAAACGCAAAGCCTTTTGAATTGCCAGTTTCTTGATCTAAGACCAAGCTACACTCGCTAACCGTTCCGTGTGTTGAGAATAAAGTATGTAATTCCGCTTCAGTGGTTGAACGGGAAAGATTTCGAACTAAAAGTTTCATTTTGAGCCATATGGTGGGTGATTGCGCTCTAAATTGTCTCATATATTAAAAATACACCAAGACATTTATCAATTTTAATTGCTGAACATTGATGTCTGGCAATTATAACGTGGGGAATACCAAACGTGAAAAAGTGCTTAGCCTTTGTTTTATTTAATCTATTAATTAGCTTTTCACAAATAAATAAGGCCGGTGCTAGTGAAGTCATCATTAACACCTTTATCGGTCAGAAAACAGGAATAAAGCACCCGATCACAGTCACTCTACCCAAGGGTTATAATACCAAGCAACGTTATCGCGTTATTTATGTACTCCATGGTTTTAGCGGTAACCATGCAGACTGGACAACGAATACAAACATTGAGGCACTGGCTGATCGCTATAATGTTATTATCGTTAATCCTGACGGTGGCTATGATTCATGGTATATGAACTCGGCCATAAACTCAGAGTCCCGCTACGAAAGCTATATTGCCCATGATGTGGTGAAGTACATTGATCAGAAGTTTTCAACCAAGCCAACTCGAAACGGTCGCGGGATCACAGGGTTATCAATGGGTGGATTTGGCGCACTGCATATCGCGATAAATCACCAAGATATTTTTGGCGCCGTAGGCGCTATGTCAGCGGGTGTTGACTTACGCCCTTTCGCCGCATCATTTGGCATTAATAAAGTGTTAGGAAATTACCAAGAAAACCCGACTTTGTGGGATGCTGTAGCGATAAAAAGTAACTTATACAAAATTGCAGCCACAAACAACCTCTGGCAAAAAGATGATAATAAACTCCCTATCCTATTGGATGTCGGCGTCTCTGATTTCTTTTTATCGGTGAATCGGCAATTACATCAATCAATGCTGGAGTTAAACATTGAGCATGATTATATTGAACGCCCTGGAGGTCATGATTGGGATTACTGGCGCAATGCGATTACCTATCAATTTCAGTTTTTGAGCGATAATTTGCAGTAGTCAATAGCCCAAAAAAGATAACTAAATCAACTTAGTTCTCCCAAATAAAGTATAGTGTATTCTTGGTGACAAGGTTAATCGGTCATATCCGCGAACCTTAAGCTCTCAATCAAACGATAGCTCTCAACTAAACGATAGCTATCTATCAGGTCACTGATTAATAACAAGGAAAGTACTATCAAACACCTAACTATTATATTCATTTTGCTCCTGTCAGGCTGTTCAGCGAACCTGCACGAGACAATAGATGTAAAGCCAACTACCAATCAAGAACCTAAAGCAACGAGTCTTGCCACAACCAGTCAGGTTATTACGCTAAAGAAAGCATATACGCCCCAACTGTGGTCAGATCATAAGGTAGTAAACGAGTCGCCAGATTTATGTGCAATCAAAGGCGTATCTATTCTGAAGTCATTAGGATTTAAGCTGGTGACTAAGAATCATACCTATGTGTATGGTAACTTTAGTAATAATAGAGCGGTAATTAAGTGCACTCCTGTGAACCAGCAAACATTCGTTTACACTGCGGTAGCAGGTGAAGATGTAAAATTAATTGAAAGACTAAGAAACGAAATCATGTGGAAGCTATAGCAATAACTCAGCCACTGGGAAACTAATCCATTGAAAATATTATTACTTTTTTTTATCTTGTTGCTAACGGCTTGCTCTAGCACCAATCAACCACCGCAAAAGACATCGCTCACCGCGAGCTTATTTGCAATCACCCCCCTCTCTCTTGAGGTAGCCCAACAGCGCGGTCAACAAATTTACGCAAAGGATCGCTACGCGGCTACAGCAACAGACTTTTTACTACAGCAAGGTGTTTTAAATCGCCAAAGTGGTGTAATTGGCTGGATCACCGAACTAGATAGCAATAAAGCAACCACCTATTTTATTGGCAGTACTGGAGATAAGCCTCAAATAATTTTTGAAGTTCGATTTGGTTACGACGATAACGCCCAAGGCAGGCCAGAATTAGTGCCACCATCGACAATAACTAAGCGCTTAATTAATAAGTTTAAAGTGAGGCAATTGGCGTTGCAGTCCATTCAAGCGCCGTGTACTCGTAACTACAATACCGTGGTATTAGAAGAGCAAGACCAACTGATTGTTTACACGCTCGCGTCAACCACAGAGCCGAATAAAATAGTTGTCGGCGGCCATTATCGTTTTACTTATTTTAAGTCTGACCTTAAATTAAAAGCCAAAGAGCGCCTCTCAAGATCGTGTTTAACCTTAAATAAGTCAGCAGATGCGATTCCTTTTGCTACCCATATTTTAACTGAAACGCCATTAGCCATTCATGCTTATCTAGGAATGCTCCATGGGGAGTTTTATGTCAGTACTAAAAACGGTTTATATCAAGCAAAAAACGGTAATTTAACGCTAATAGAACAACCGTAGTGACAACGTTTAAAATAGCGCCTCCTAACAATTAGCAAGGCGCTATTATCTAAACCAACTCACTGGGTCAACTTGATAATAGCGATATAAAATCTCATATAATGCGCTGTGTTCTTTCCTTAATTGCAGTGGGCGTTCAAAAAAGCTTTCCGTGATAACGGCAAAAAACTCTGCTTCGTTAGTCGCCCCATAGGTATCAATAACACTTGATTTGTTTTGCCATAATTGACTACGCAACTGTTGATATTCTTGACTGAGCACTTTATTCCACTGCTGATACATCGCGCGCTCTTTTAATTTAGGTGTTCCGGTCGCCCCACCATTTTGCTGATCAAGTTGATGTGAAAATTCATGTAAAATGACATTGTGACCATCTTGCTCATTAATCGACCCAGCTAAACTATCAGACCAAGACAATACGACCGTTCCCCATGGCCATGACTCACCTAAACGAGTCTGCTCAACGTCCGAGACAATTTGATTATGCTGGTGTTGCTGTTTCGCACGATAGGCGCCGGGATATAGCACGATAGTTTTAACATTAATAAAGTTATCACTATGGCGATTTAGTAAGAGTAAACACGCATTGGCAGCAACGACTAATCGCATATTGTCATCCACGACAAGCCCGTCTCCACCAACAAAATGTTTCTCCGCTAAAAACACCTGAATGTGACCGCTCAACTGTTTTTGTAAGGTCGGTGGCAAACGTCGATAAAGTGGCATCGCCCGATTGAGTAGGTGTAGTTGCTGTGAAGATAACGGCTTTGCATGATGCGCTACCCGCCTTTTTTCAAGCAAGTACTTTTGCCCCCAAATCACATAGCACCATACAGATGTCGCAACAAAACACACAAGAAAGATCGCCAAATGGACTGCCATCATTTATCCAAACATACTAAAGACTTGGTACCATTTATCTTAAATTCAAGAGGTTGATTGATAATTTAAGGGGCATTTCCCATATCATCAGCTCCATAGCGCCCATAAAACCATTTCATAATTAATGGCGGCAATAAGGTCGTTAAAGCGATTACAATCACTAAAGCAGCATAGATTTCGTTGTTAAAAATGCCACTGACACGTCCGAGCTCAACGAAAATTAATCCCACCTCTCCCCGTGGGACCATCGCCATACCAATCATCCACTTCGCTTTTAACGGCTGATTAATAAAGAATGCACCACACATCTTACTCACAATAGCAGCAATCAAAACCAATAATGAAAAGCTCCAAATAAACGTCGAACTCCAGTCAATTTCTCGCAAATTTAACGACAAACCAACATAAACAAAGAAAATCGGAGTAAATAAATAAACGATTGGGCTCATTTGTTTTTCGATACGTTGAGCAAATTGCTCATCAGAATGAAAGGCGATACCAAGAGGTAAGAAAAAGCGCCGTGATAATGCAAGTCCAGCAGCAAAACCACCAAGTAATTCAGGTGCACCCATTGCATGAGCGAGCCATGCAAAAAACAGCACTAATGAGACAACGGTCGTGGGCAACAACCCTGGGAGTTCACTGGCTTCATCAAAACGTTTAATTAATAAGGAAATAAGCTTTGCCGCCATAGGCGCAAGAACAAAGAACGCCCCAACAAACATCAATACTTTACTGGCGTTAACAATATTAACCCCACCACCGACCGAAAACTCATAGAGCAGCGCTAATAATACCACCCCTAGCACATCATCAAGTACCGCAGCCCCAAGTACAATTTGCCCCTCGGTAGACTGCTGCCGGTTTAAGTCAGATAACACCCGCACCGTCACACCAATACTGGTAGCCGTTAAAGTACCACCGATAAATAAGGAGACCAACAAGGTCAGGTCAAATAGCCAATAACTGATCAAAAAGCCTAAAACAAGCGGTAAAATGAACCCAGCCACTGAAACAATCACTGACTCAGTCCCCGTATTCATGAGACGCTTTATATCAGTTTGTAAGCCCACCTCAAAAAGCAATAATAAAATACCAATTTCAGCCATCAATTTGATCGCTTCAATCGGCTCAATCCACCCAAGTAAACTTGGCCCCAGCACAATACCCGCAAGTAATTCACCGATTACCGATGGCGCTTTTAAACGCGTTGCAAGCTCAGCTAAAATACGAGCGGTTAGGAGGATAACCATCAAATAAAGAAAATAATCATGCGTTGCCATAAATATTCTCACCAATATAATATGTGATAGTAATTGTTTTGAACGCTACTAAACGGAACACGCTCTACTCTCTCCAGCGACAGCCTCACAATATAATCACAGTCAATATTTACTACCTATGATACGTCGATCACAAGTAGTCGATAGTTAAACTATAACAGAAATAAGCTGTTCATTAATTACCCACTTTTATTTTTCACTAGTGCCTCACCCTCTTTTTAATCAACACCTAAACCCTCTTAGGCTGATACCATTGATAGAGGTGCATAGTTATCGGCATCACCATGTAAGTAATAATTGGTACGATGATAGCAACATCAACAGCCACTTTAATCAGCTTGCTACTCGGCAAAAAAGGGTTAATCCATTCCGGCACAAAATACACCAGAGGCACAAGCGCCAGATACGTTATTAATGCGATAAAATGTCTACTTGGTTTCATGTTTTTTACTCCTAGAGTTCAATTTAAAGCACACAAGTAGCCAACATGTATGCTTTAATTAGTGAATTAATTCCTCTTTTTATTGGCTAATAACCACAAATTCTACAACTGATTGCGCCTTAATTTCAGTATTCAAGCTGCGGATTAAATCCCCGTCTTGAGCGTCAAAGGTACTGCGGTCATCAGCTATCTGTGCTGAACCATTAAAGACATAAACTAACGTTTCACCGCTGAAGCTCACTTGCTCTTCAGCCTTTAAGCGCACAATATCAATCTTAGTTTTACTATCAAAAGTGTCAGTCTGCGCCTTACTACCACCATAGATGCGAGTGATACCCTGCATTTTCGGTGTATAAAGCTTATATCCCGCTGGCTGTCCCAACTCATCAGGCAATACCCAAATCTGCAATAAACGATTTTTTGTCGCATCAGGGTTAATCTCATTATGTGCAAAGCCTTCGCCACCAGCGCGTTGTACTTGCGTTTGTCCTGCGACTAAACTTTGACCATGTTCTAATGAGCCTTCATGGGTCACCTGACCATCAACCATCACTGTGATTACATCAATCTCTTTATGCGGATGCATATGAGTTTCTCCGTGAGGGTTAAACTTCGCATCCGCTAAATACACAAAGTTACCTAGGCCATTAAAAGTATTTGGTGATTTTCGACCAGCAAATACGCGTTCATCGGTAACGATACGATGCTCTGTTAACCCTGCAAAGCCGCCTAAAGGTAATGTGTCTCTGTTTAAAATTTGCATGTTTGCTCCAGTAATTATTGTTGTCTGCGTTTCAATAAGTTCATAGTAGCCCCCTAACACTGTTTGATAAATACCAGATTATTGTTATGATAATCTCATTTATGACAACAATTAAATTTCAAGGACAACGATGGCACTAGAACATGACCTAAATGACATGATGATCTTTTTAGCCGTGGTTGAAACTGGCAGTTTTACGCTGGCGGCGGATCGTTTAGGGATCCCTAAAGCCAATGTCAGTCGTAAAGTGTCTCGCCTAGAGCAACGTCTTAATGTCACCCTATTAGAACGCTCAACTCGCTCACAGCACCTCACCGAAGCAGGCAGCCGCTATTTGCAACATTGTAAACGAATCAATGAAGAACTTGATTTAGCTTCGGCTGCGGTATCAGAAATTTTGCATAGCTATAAAGGCAGTTTAAAAGTAGGCGCTTCTATTACTACAGGCCAGCAGGTTTTACGCCCCGCCTTAGCCACTTTCATGCATCAATACCCCGAGTTAAATGTACAGCTAAGCTTAGTTAACCGCCGCGTCGATTTTATTGAAGAAGGCTTTGATGTTGTGATAAGGATCGGAAAGTTAGATGACTCATCACTCATTGCTAAAAAGCTTGGTACTATCTCTCGCCGTTTTTTCGCCAATCCGAAATACTTAGCAAAAGCAGGCACACCAACCGCATTAGAACAGCTAGCAGATCATCAGCTATTAGTTATCAACCCTGTTAATAGTGACGTTCGACTCAACCTCACCTCCACTGGCGGTCAATCACAAACAATCAATCAGCAACCGCGTTTATTAGTCGATGATTTCTCGATGCTAAAACAATCGATGGTTGATGGCCTTGGCGTTGCCGTGATCCCTGATTATATGTGCTATGACGAAATCGATTCAGGCGCACTAGTTAACATACTACCGGAATGGGGAATGGAACCGCTTGATATTTACGCCTTATACCCTCGAAATAGAGCTAAAATACCGAAAGTAAAAGCCTTTATTGAATTTGTCATCGATTTATATAACGATGTATTGAAATAAACTACAGGCAGCTACCGATAATGATAACCAGAGATTTAACTTACGACGGCCTGCGTGGCTGGCTATTAATTGTTATCGCCTGTAATCACCTTTATGGCAGTTTCGTTACTCAATGGACTCGAGAACCTTTTGGCTTAGTCTCTGCCGCAGAAGGCTTTGTCTTTTTGTCAGGTTTTGTTGCTTATCTTGTTTATAGCAAACTCGTCGACCAACCTCAGCGCCTCAACCAAAAAGTGTGGCGACGCTGTTTTACCATTTATCGTTTTCACCTTCTCGGCATCCTAGTAACCTTTAGCCTTGTGAGTTTGTTTCCTGTTTATATTCCGTTATGGTCTGACTTTTTTGCCGCCTCGAACTGGTTTGAACAACCACTACATTCCGCGATAGCGGCGACCTTATTACTGGAGCATCCTGGGTTTCACGACATCTTGATTCTGTATTTAGTACCGATGTTATTTTTACCCTTGGCGATTAAACTCATCAAGCAAGGACAGGCAGTGGTTGTGGCCATAACAAGCTTTAGCATTTGGCTTATTGCTCAATACATCTCAATTGACTTTATTACGCCATTGTTTAATCTGTTATTACCGCAAATCAAATTAAACGTCAGTTATTTCGACCCGCTGGCATGGCAAATCTATTTTTACCTAGGGGTGTTGCTGAGCCATCTTAAAATAGATAAAGCTTGCCAATTTAACTTTTCCCCGATAATTAAAGCGCTACTGTTAATGGCGGCGGCATTGTTCTTTATGCTAAGGCATTGGCCACCTGTAGAATTGGAAAGTTACTTAACGGGTCACGGTTCAGCGCCACTGTTACGCCAAATCAATCTCTTATTAATGGCCTATGTTTTGATGTTGGCGATGCGCAAACTGCCGCAACTCTTTACCCTGCGTTATCCAGTATTTCTCGGCCAACACGCACTGAGTGTTTTTACCTTTCATGCGGTTGTGGTGTATTTCTTATTGCCGATTAGTCAGCCTTATACCACAAGCGTTTGGTATTGGGATGTGGTAGCTTGCCTATTCTTTATTGCGCTACTGGCAATACCGGCCAGGCTCGATCAATGTTTTCAGCAATACCGCAAAAAATTTACTAAAAATGTGTTAACCATATAGCGCCTTCGCAAGTTTTACTGTTGCGGCTCAACTGTAAACATACCAAACTCGAAGTCTAGGCTAACATCAATTCCACTCATTATCTGATCATTTTCGTCTAGACGAATAATAGCTGTGTTATTCATTGTCGATGTAGAGTAACTACATCGACCAATCAATACCGACCGTTGTAATACTTTGCCACACACCAAATCTAAATAACATTCATTCTCAATAAAAGTTTACAAACGGCAACGTTATGTTATAACATAATAAAATTATTTGACGCAATATCACATAGGTTACACATGAAAGCTAATATCCACCCTGAATACCGTTCAGTACTATTCCACGACATTTCTGCTGATTCTTTTTTCTTAATCGGATCAACCATCAAGACTGATCAACAACACACATGGGAAGAAGATGGACAGACTTACCCATACGTTACCCTTGATGTTTCAAGCGACTCACACCCGTTCTACACAGGACAACAAAAACAATCGAGTAAAGAAGGTCGTGTGGCCAGCTTTGGTCAACGTTTTGGAAAGCTTTTTTCTAAGACAAAAGGAAAATAATCATGAAAGTGCTCTCATCACTAAAATCAGCTAAAAGTCGTCACCCAAAATGCCAAATTGTACGTAGACGTGGAAAGCTGTATGTCATCTGCAAAGAGAACCCTCGTTTTAAAGCACGACAGCGCTAAACCAGTTTTTTTAAGAACAATGTAATTATATCGACAGGGTGAAGTAGTTTTATGAAGTGGTACCTAACGACGTTTGTATCAATTGGCCTCATCGCAAGCCCTACGTTTGCGAAACAGCAGAGTAATAAGCAGCTTTTTGATAAAGCATTCTTCGCAAAATATACCGTTCAAACGGCTTGGGATATGACACAAATCATCCCAGGCTTTCACCCTGATTACGGTGCAACAGTACGAGGATTTACCGGTGGCGGCGGTAATATTTTAATCGATGGAAAAAGACCTTCAGTTAAGTCTGGTAATATCAGTGATATCTTGCATAACCTAGCAGCTAAAGATGTTGATAATATCGAGCTTATTGTCGGTAGTACAGGTGTTGGTGATGCCGCGCAAAAGTCGACTATTATTAATATCATTCGCACTAAAGCCACCACAAGCTTACGTGTAGAAACGACAGCCAATTATGTTGACCAAGGAGAAATAAAGCCTAAACTCTTATTGAACTATGCCAGTCAATGGCAAGATTGGTCATACCAAGTAAACAGCTTGTATGAAGAAAAGAAAATACCTAAGAACTCTCGGGTTTGGCAATATGACAAACAGGACTTAACAGCACATTATCAACAATCCCAAGTCGCAGCATTTCGCGAATATACACTCACTACCGACGCTTCTCGTTTTATCGAACAAAACAAACTCGATATATTCACAAAAATAAAGTGGAGTAATTACCACCCTGTCACATCTAGAGTGACACGAGATAGAGAGCAACCATTTTTCCACAACGATCGTGATAGTGAATATTACATGGCCGAGTTCGGACTTGACTATGGCTTCAATTTAAATAACCAATGGCAAGGTCGAAGCCAAGCTATTTTTTTAGCTAATCATTGGACCGTTGATCGCAACACAACTCACTCACCGATAACGCCTTCACCAGATGCATCGGCAATCGAATTATTACGCTACGACTTTGAACGCGATAAAACTGAGTCTATCATCAAAGGCACTTGGTTCAACACTGAGCTCGACTGGCAGCCAGAGTTCGGAGGGGAAATAGCATTCAATCAAAGTGACTTTGACTCAACATTTACCTCAAGCATTGATGGTATCACTCAAGCCATTCCCCAAAATGCCGCTAACGTTGTAATCTCCGAGTTAAGGAGCGATATTTTTCTTCGCGGCAACAACGCTCTGACACCACAGTTACGACTTAATTACGCGCTTGCCGCGGAATACTCACAACTGAAAGTAACGGGTGAAGCAAGCAATCAACAAAATTATCTATTTTTCAAACCCAGTCTCAGTTTAATTTACACTGCTGAATCAGGGTGGACATGGCAAAACCAAATCCAACGAACGGTGGGGCAGCTCGATTTTAAACTTTTTGCAGCGCAGTCAAATTTAGTTGATGATAGAAATACAGCGGGTAACCCTCAACTGAAACCAGATTCGGCAACGAAGCTTAGCACAACGTTTAACTATACGTTTATTAACCACGCTGCGTTTAGCTTCTCTCTTTATCACGATTGGCGACAAGATGTGCTAGAACAGATAGTGCTTCCCTCTGGCCATATTGGTACTGGAAACGCTGGCGATGCTCGCGTTATTGGGGCAACAACCCAATTCACATTGCCCTTAGAACATATACTGCCCCAAGGGCAACTCTCTCTAAATGCCACAACATTCGATGGTGACTTCACCGACCCGCAAACAGGGAACTCACGTCAACTCACGGGCACTAAGAAGCCTGAAATCAAGGTCTCAATTCGTCAGGATAATTTGTGGGACTCAGTTTCTTGGGGGGCATCATATACGGCCGAGAACACTACAAATAATTACTACGTTGCTGAACATAGCAAGGTGATACAAGATGAGATTTGGACATTCTTTATTGAAAAGCAATTGGCCAGTGGCTGGCGTATCAAACTCGATGTCACTGACTTAGGTACCCCTTTACAGCTTAATAAGCGCAGCTTCTTTACCGATAGTCACGCTAAAACCATTAACGCTCATCATCACAATGAAACAGAGCAACCGTGGCAAGCCAACTTATCCGCTTCTATTGTATTGTAAAAATGCCTTTCTTGGGCGCTATCTCTAGCGCCCAAGCTCTATTTTTGTGGTATCACTAGACAGAGCAGTCCTTCAACGCACTAACCAGTTTCTCTTCTAATGGGTGAAGCTCAGTGGCTACCAGCTTCTTACAATAGCGGTGACCAAAAATTTTTTCTGCGGTTGCTGCTCGTTAGGCAACTGACTAATAAGGGTTAATTCCTTGGTTGTTGAATCGCTTCTAAATATCGACAGTTGATGCTGTGGCTGCCCTAACTCATTATAGTCAGTACTTACCACACGCAAGAACTCACCATACTCACTAAAACGATATTGACTATTGCTCCAGCCAAAGTCACCTATCATTGATGCTGATGCTGATGCTTATCGTATTTTCATTAAGTGAGAACTTATGGATCACGGGATAGTTTTTATTACCTTCTTGATCGTAGTGCACGCCATAAATAGAAGATACTAGCGCAACGCTCCGTTGATAGTACTCAACTAAAGTCTAGACAACCCCCGATATAATGAGAGAGCGAACCGCTACTTCATCAGGTTACTTTTTCGTTGCAACAAAGGTTTTATTAACGATACGCCACGCATCATTACGCTTATACATTACTAAATAATCTACGTAATGTGTTTTTGGTGTTTCGAAATCAAGCTTCACCATTGCCATTTTATTATCGACAATATCTACAGATAGTATTTTCGCCTGCCAAGTATCCTTTGTGGCTTTTTTAAAAAAACCAGCAAATTCCTTGAGTGGCACTGTTCGAATGATTTCTTGCCCAGAGTCTTTATCAATCCTTATCATTTTCACATCGCCAAATGCTGTATCGAAAGCCTGCTGTAACTGTTTTTGATCGCCATTAGCAGCGCCATTAAAATAGTTATATGCCGTATCAATGACGGCTTGATGCTCCAAACTGGTGATAGACTCTGCCCGCACTGTCATTGAAATAGCAACCAGCACAATTATCGTCGTCGCAGTCTGTTTAATAAAGTTCATGAGATTTAATCCATTAATAGTTAGTTTCAGTTCATTTGATATCGATTACGTCTAAAAGTAAATGATTCAAAATGTAAAAAAGTATGTAGGTAGATTCATTACTGACACTACGCTGTCAGTAGCCCAGTGCTATTGTTCCCTTACTGCAATTAATCAATAAAAATAATTAGTTGCACACTTAAAAACTAATCAAGGAGAATACTGATGTTAGAACACCAACCACTTGTCTGGGCCGAAATTGCTGTCACCGATATGGACCGCGCTGTCGCTTTTTATCAACGTCATTTTGAGGTGTCGTTTAAGCTAGAAACCATGAACGATATGGAAATGGCGATTCTTGAGTCGACGAATGAAGAAAACGCCACCATCGGTTTAGTTAAACATGAAATGATGAAGCCAAGTCTGGATGGCAGTACTGTCTATTTACATCTAACACCAACACTTAACGCAAAAGTGTCAGAGTTAGAACAAGCAGGTGTCACTATCTTGCTACCTGTTATGCCTATTAGTGATGGTGAATGTGGTTACATTGCCATTTTCGTTGATAGTGAAGGTAATAAAGTCGGTTTATGGTCTAAAGACCTATAAACCTTTGGCAACTATCTAAATAATAAAACGTAAATATGAATAGCCCGAATGTTTCATTTGGGCTAAATTACAGTTGAGCCTTCGCCTTTCTAGCAAGCAGAGACCTTAGAACGTTATGCGCCGAGCAGATCGATTATTTCAAATTATACAACTATTAAAAAACCGCCGCTTAACCACCGCGAGCTTACTTGCCGAAGTACTTGAAGTTTCAACGCGCACCATTTACCGCGACATTCAAGATTTAATAGCCAACGGTATTCCAGTTGAAGGTGAAGCGGGGGTCGGTTATTTATTGCGAGAAGAGGTGGATGTACCACCACTGATGTTTAACGAGCAGGAACTCGAGTCCATTCAAGTGGGTTTAAGAATGGTTGAAGCCTGGGCAGGTAGTGAGTTAGCCAGCGCAGCCAAACAAGCCATGATTAAAGTGTCAGCCGTACTGCCACAAGAGTTACAGTCATTTAATTCACTCATGTTTGCGCCTGACTTTTATAGTGAATCTCTTGAGTTTAAACACCTTGACGGGTTACGCCGTGCCACTAAAAAACGTCATTACATTACCATTAATTATACAGACGCTAAAGAAAATCAAACACAACGTCGGGTTAGACCACTTGCTATTCATCTATGGCGTGGTGCTTGGACATTACTGACTTGGTGTGAACTTCGCCATGATTTTCGTAACTTCCGAATCGACCGTATCATCGACTTTGTAACTAGCGAAGCGACTTTTTCACACACTCCCGGACAGGAGTTAGCTGACTTTATTGAATATATTCAGCAACATTATAAGTAGTAGCCCCTAATTAATAAATAAGTTACCTACCAAACAGAATTAAAGATGCACAGCCACACAATTAAAGTATACTGTATACAATAATAATTCTACTTAACTTATGAGCATCCATGATGAAAACAAAATTGGTTATCGCCCTCCTTAGCGTTGGGCTTATTGCTGGCTGTCAAACAACCTACTCACCAAAGATAGTCGATTACAGTAAACTCAAACTGGCCAAAGGCAATATCGTTAATGACGGAGAAGTGTACGTGCCAGCTTGGGTACGTAATGAAAAGCAAATCAATCAAGTATTAGTCAACGAACATCATTGCGCCGATAACTTAGTACTTCGTTATCAAAACATGAGTGAACAAAATATTACTGATTCTTGTCAATTACTAAAAGACACTGAAACTCGCTTCCATCAGTTATTTAAACGCCAAGGTAAGCCGCTACTCCATGATAACAACCAAGTGCTTCGCGCAAATATCTACGCAGGACGTGACGATTACGTCAAATATGTAACCGATCATTTTGATGTTCCATCCAACAATGGCGGGATGTATTTGGAAGGGCTTCCACACATGGAAAACAACAGCGCTGAATATGTTGCTTATCTACGTAATGGCCAAGTATGGAATTTAAATCATGAATTTGTACATTACCTTGATGGCCGCTTTAATACCTATGGTGACTATTGTTCACCGCCACACGATAATCATTATGGGCCTGAATATTGTCCAGAGCCAGCACCAGAGCCCCCTTATTTAATCTGGTGGGGAGAAGGCTTGGGTGAATACGTCGCTCACATGAACAACAACCCATCAGCACTTAAGCTAGCTGGCAATAAGACCTACCAATTAAGCGAATTATTTTATAATAGCAGTGCTAATTGGGATACCGACCGTGTATATCGTTGGGGTTATTTAGCCGTTCGCTACATGATGGAATTTCAGCGCGATAAAGTGGATCACATGCTAACTCATGTTCGTCGTGGTGATTACGCTCGCTACCAAAAAATCGTCAAAACTTGGGGCACTAGCATGGATGCCGACTTTCATGTTTGGTTGGATACGGTTGCAATAAAGTAGCATAACAGACGCACCATGCAATGCGTCTATTCAGGGCTACATGACAAACTCATCACCCTGAAGCGCTCTTATTAAGGACCTTTTAAATTACCCGTCGCCCTGAAGTTTTTATTCAGGGCCTTGCTTTTATACCCACGCACAAATACTCGCTAACGCCTACTTCTCATCGTCCTTAGTTTGAGCTTTCTTCTCTTCGGTGCGCCAATATCCCTGAACACCTAGCTGTTGCCATGCCCATTTGATCCAGCTAATAAATGAAAAGCTTAGCCAGATAACCCATATCAGCATAATCCCTTTATAGAACAGGTTAGAAATATTAAACACTGTCACTTGTGGTAACTCACCGCTAGACTGATCTGCAAACCACTTTAAATGATTACCGTATGAATTATTACCAGCCACTCCCATATCAGCCGAGCTTAACAGGCTCGCTGGGATCACACTAATAAGGGATAAAATGGCAATAATAGATAGGCCATATAACAGTAATTGCGAAATATTAAACGCGACTCGATCCAGTGTTTTTGGTCGATAAGTACTTGCGCTAACAGCGCCAAACCACAACGCTAATAGTATGAGTACGCCCCAGTTATTCAGGCTTAAACCAAATCCGAGAATTATCCAATTAGCGGTATTAAGTGGTGAGAACTTTACTCGTGCTAATAGTAATGCTAATAAAATAAAGGCGATTAGCTCTCCCCAATAAAGTACTGCTGGGCCTAATGCTGGCCCCTGTGTCCATAACACCCAGCGCTGCTCACTTATATCGTAAACCGTATCAATATTGCTCACTGGTGCGCCTAGATTGACCTTTGGTGATGTTAATAACAGCTGCTCAGATACGCTTGCTCGCATCTCGATTTTAACGTGATGATGGCCCGGCTGAATCGGAAGGGTTAAACGCCCTTGCTCCAGCTGTAAATTAATCAATTTATTATCTATTCGAATCTCTTTAAGTTGATACCCTTCAGGGAGTTCAATGGTATGTTCCCCGCCTCGAGTACTGCGATACTTAAAAGCTAAGTCTAGGGTCGACGTCCGTGTACCTTGCTCGATATGATAGCGAACGTTATCAATAGCCAATACATGCCCTTTGCTCACTGTAGGACGAGACAAAGCCATAGTTAACGCCTCACCCGCATAAGGGTAAAACGATGTAACAAAGTAATCATCAGGGTCTTGTTCACCTAAAATTACTGGAGGGCCATCAAGTGACACATGCCAAGCAGGGCTAACCACGACATGCCAAATTTCACTAAACGATTGTCCAGCTTCTGTTTGTAACCTAAGTTGCTCAGTTCTATCTAAAGTTGAACGCCACGAAAACTGACTTTTTCCCGACGCAATGGTCGCAACAACACTCCCTTCATTAACTTCTATTTCATTACTTAATACATGCTCACCTTGCAACGTTGGTATCGTAAGCGTAATCGAACCAGCATGGGGAGCAACCCGTTCAACTACGGTATTGACACTCCATTGCTGGTCGATAGTTAATGTTCGCGTCACCTTAACAAAAGGAGAATAGGTATAACGACTCGACGCCCTTTCATTATCGCCTTGTTTCGGTTGCAAACTAGTAAACTCTAACGTGTTTCCAACCAAGCGGTTATTTTGATAACCAACCACTTGCCACAGCTTAGTCGGCTCAATCGTTATAAATTTAGGGTTTTGTTTAAACTTGAGCTGAAATGCATCCACAGGGGCAACCTGCCCTATTAAATTTAGCTTGGTAATGCCTTTAGCTACTGGCACGTAGACCCAGTTATTATGCTTAAACAAACGTTTCGCTAGTTTGCCATTAATGAGCACTCGCTGGGGTTGCCAAAATAGCGATTTAGGCAGCGCAACGGCACTACTAACTTGCGCATGAACGTTAAGGGTTAGCACTAATTCTTTCCCTTCTGTGACTAAGACTAAGTCATTAATCGTCGCACACTGCGGCGCGCACTCAGGCGATTTCGTTAAGCGCTTTTTTAATTCTGTTAATAGTGGCTGATCAGGGAATTGCGACGCACTGGTATCAAATGAACTTAGCGGCAGCAATAACAATAATGCACAAGCTGCGCTTACATTTTTCTTGTCAATGCGCTGCACTAGTTCGCTAATGCTAGCTTTCAATAATAAGAAGAGGCAAAAAACACTTAACAGCACACCCAAAACCTTAACCACGCGATAGCTATTTTTCGATAAAATCAACACATCAAAGGATTGCTCTTGAGCCACTGGACTATGCCAATTAATATGATATTTATTCCATTCCCAACTTGGAATACCTGAGCCAGCCTGCATCTGAGCATCCGATTGATAGAGGGTCATTGACTCAGATAACTTAACTTTCGAAGCCGTCACTTCAATACGCTCATATTCGTTGGCGTCAGTCATTGGTCGCGCCATAGCCTTTTGCTGCGATAGAGCCTTTTGCTGTGCTTGGCGAGCACGAGACTCTATCGCCTCCTGCTTATGCCTCATTTCATCCTCTTTTTGCATCACATAACTTACTTGTTTTGATTCCAGTTGCGGATGAAGCACTGTACGAAGCTGTATTGCCGAGAAATACAACACGGTGGCCACCGCAATGACAGCACTCATTAGCCAGTAAGTTCTTACCATCCCTTCGATACGTTTAAAAGGTTGATGTTGTTTTAATGCAATAGCTAGCAACAAATTAAACACCGCCGCGATAGGTGCGCCGCTTTCTTGATACACAAATAGCATCATTAACCCAGTGACGACACCGGCCACAATGCCAATTAATCGCCCAGCTATCAGCGCAAGAAATAAAACAATAAAACTTGCCCAAATAGACCAGCTGCTTAACCAACTATTTGAAACATGATCTGCACCAAAAACGGCGAAAAGTTGATGACCAGGGGGGAGGTTCAATTCAAGCGAGACGCGCTCAAAATGACTTTGCCAACCAGTAATAGGAAGCGAACTCGTTGCTTCAATTTGTCCTCGCGCTTGAACATCAAGATTCGGGTAACGATTCTCGATTCCACGCTCATTGTTATTGAGGCTAGTAATTAACATTGGGCCATCTTGATTCTCGGCTGATTCCAGTTCAAAAGGCGCTGACATGCCCAAACGCCAGTTATCTAACATCGAGCCTCTAAGTCGGTCATTAAACGCAAAAGAATCATTGTCAAATGACAGCCACAGCGAACGCGTTAGTGTCAGTTGGTTCTCTAAATGCAGTGGCTTACCACGATGCTGCACCTCAAAGGTTAAGGTGTCTTTACTTGTCATCAAGTAACTTGGTAATTTATACCAATCATTCGGCATTTTCGCCTGATTACTATCAATGGCAGGCACACCCGTTAACTTACCAATACGCAGGCGCTCATCGCCTTGAAAGGTCCAAACCTCTTGCTGTGGCCATTGATGAGACTGAGCTGGCTTAGTCCATGATAACAAGGACGGTTTTGCATAAGCGTAAGCCATGATTTCATGACGCCCCGGCTTTACTTTTGCTTGCAAAACGCCCTCACTATCTAAAAAGACACTGAGTTTTGAGTTTAAGCCAACGAGTTTAAAACCTTGTGGTAACAACGTGCCTAACGCGACTTCTCGCATTTTTCCGGATACATTTAAACTAATATAAGTTGCTAATGATAAATAAGCTCCATCGCTCACGCGTCTCGCCACTTGAATATCAAGCGCATCTTGTTTGGCCGCTATAGGGGTTAACTTTTTCAGCCACAGCATATTTGCTTCAACTTTAGGGAAGTCAATTGCTTGGTCCTTCACCTGCATATCAATTAAGGCATATTGTGGCGGCACGGCTAACGTTTGAGGAATTCTCTGCCATTTAAATAGTCCTTCAATATGATAATCACCAGTGGTCAGCTTAATTACAGGTCGGCCATTTTGTTCAATCACCGCTTTAGCTTTACCATTGACTTCAACTTGCTGTGGCCAGTGCTGATGATTACCCGGTAATGGCACTGTACTTGGCGTTAAGACTTGCCAATTTAGCGAAAAACGTGCTGACTTATCAAACACCTCTAACTGTAATGTACTTGGCCATGCACAAATATGATTATGTTTTTTACCAAACCGCGTATTGTTGATAAACGGACAGTTGCGCTGATCGTCACCAGCAAGGACCCAAGGAACCCAAGGCTTCAGTGGTTCAGGGATTGAGGTATTAGCCAGCACGTTAGCCGAGAAAAGTAAAAAGAAAAAGCCTGCTATTAAAGCAAGTGTAGTAGTTGATTGTTTCACGATAAATCCTTTTGCGTAAGCTCAAAAGTAGTGTGCACGAAACGCCGCTAAAAATACAACTGATTTAACGATTCCCCCCTCTTAATACATAGTGGCGCGATGTAAAATCAGCAAAGTCGACCATTATCGCTAATACTTAACGTTTAAGGTAATTCCCTTTTCGAAGGTTTGTTATGCATTTGGGGTCAGGTTTATTAGCTCTAGTCTTTGTCATACTCGCACTTTTTCTTGGTGCGTTGGTTCGCTATAGTCTCAAGCGAACTCAAATTCCCTACACCGTCGCCCTACTGCTGCTTGGTATTATGATTGGGTTAGCCCACCGCGCTGAATACTTCACTGGCAACGCCGAGGTTATTGGTCAAAGTTTTGGCTTGGTAGCTGCGATAGATCCTCATTTATTATTGTTTTTATTTTTACCAACCTTGATTTTCGAAAGTGCTTTTTCCATGGAAGTGCACTTGTTTCAACGGATGTTTACTCAAATTACCTTGCTCGCCGTCCCTGGATTAATGGTCGCAATTTGGCTCACCGCCGAATTAACCCAAGTGATTGTTCCAGCTGATTGGGGCTGGAGTTGGGCAATGTGTTTGATGTTTGCAGCGTTAATTAGTGCAACCGACCCTGTGGCAGTGGTTGCACTCCTTAAAGAAGTGAGCTCGCGTAAACGGTTAGAGACGTTAATTGAAGGAGAGTCATTGCTCAATGACGGTACCGCGATTGTATTTTTTAGCTTTTTCTACGCCTGGGTTATCGCTAGTTTTACCAGTAATAGTGAAGCTGTTATGTCACCTCCTTGGCAAGTAGTTGGGCAATTTTTAGTCGTGGTGTTTGTCGGTCTCGCTATCGGTTTAGTATTAGGTGGGCTGTGTATTTTTTGGATCGACCGTGTATTTAACGATCCAATGATTGAAATCACCATTACCATTGCCGCCGCTTATTCGGTTTTTTTTATTTCTGAAAGCTTTCATGTTTCCGGTGTTGTTGCTGTAGTCACTTTAGCGCTTATGTTCGCCAGTATCGGGCGTACCAGAATAAGCCCAGAAGTGGCTGGATTTTTACATCATTTTTGGGAAATGATGGCCCACATTGCCAATACTTTGATTTTCTTATTAGTAGGAATTTTAGTCGCTATTCGTGTGCCTTTGGATGATATGGCGGCTTGGAAAATGTTGTTCATTTTGTATTTGGGTATTTTGCTCATCAGGGCCAGTAGTATCACTTTGCTTATGCCTATTTTAAAACGAATTGGCATCGGAATTACTTTTGAGAAAGCCGCGGTATTATGCTGGGGCGGACTGCGAGGTGCAGTGTCACTAGCATTGGCACTCACTGTCGCTGCTAGTGAAGTTATCCCTAAACAAGTAGGCGACCATGTTTTGTTTTTATGCGCGGGCATTGTGGTTTTAACCATTTTAATCAACGGTAGTACCATGGGCTTTTTATTAAAAATGTTAGGATTAAATAGCTTACCTCCCGCTAAGCAAGCCACCGTAGACAAAGCGCGTAGTACGGTAAATGTCGCACTCAATGAGATGTTGCCTACCATGATGAATAATCAATTTTTACAAGGCGCAGATTGGAGTTACGTCAAACATAAAGCAAACCTACATGCAATTAATAAAGCCTGCGACGCTCAGGATATAACCACGGATGATTTAGCTACGGCATTTGAGCGACGCTTACTTGAAACCGAACGTAAGCATTATTGGACTCAATTTGAGCAAGGGATATTAGGGAAACAAGCCACATCTCGCCTCGTTGAGGCCGTTGAACAAGCCCTCGACGGAGAACCATGTATTGGCCCAAGAACTCACCTGCTAGCAGGTTGGCAATTGCCCCGTTGGTTAACTCCGCTACGACAATATCAAGTATTTAATTACTTATTATTGCGGATCTACTTTAAGAAGCTTGCGCTGGGATACGACGTCGCTCGCGGCTTCATTTTAGCGCAAGAGGCACTTGAAAGTCATATAGAAAGTCTTGCGCCAAATGAACAAGCCGCTGATAAGGTTTATCAACTTGTATCTCAAAACAAGCTCCTCACCTTAGAGCGCATCGACTCATTACGCAGTAGTTTCCCAGAGATCATCCAAGCTTTGCAGTCTCAAGCCGCAACGCGTTTATTATTAAACAGAGAACGGGCAATCATCGATGAACAATTAAAACAAGCAGTATTAGATACGCCTGAGGCAATGAGGCTACTTAATGATGTCGAAAGTAGAATGTGCGATTTGCAGAAACTATCTATTTTTAATAAATCTCAACAACAAAAACTCACCAAAGAGATCCCATGGGCTGAACATTTAAAGCCGGCTACGAAAGAGCAATTATCAACGATAGTAGAAAATAGTGTTTATGACGCTGGGCAAGTCATTTGTCACCAGCAACAAACATTTAATAAGGTCGGTGTAATCAGCCGTGGTAGTATCAAGGTTGAGACTCTTTTCACTAATGAAGGCGTTGAACAGACCCGCATCATGACTAAAGGACCTGGTGAAACCATCGCAATTGAGAGCATTTTAACTCAGCATGTAATAGCAAAATACACGGCCGACACTCCTACCGATGTCATGTGGGTTAACAATGAAAAACTAACCTCTTTAATGCATAAAGACAGTGCATTGGTAAGTGCAATATGCCAGCTATTAGCTGAATACAATCATGAAACTTGAAGTAGGCTTACTTTTGGGCTCAGCTTTTTTAGCAATGCCTTCCTAGAATTATTTCGCTAATCCGCTTAGAGTCTATTAATAATCACCCACACTACGATAATAGAGAGCTTCCTCTAACAGTATTTTCTCTTTCATTATCTTTGCAACACTCTATAGTTAAATTAATAAAGCTAGAAAAAGTGAGTTCGATGAGAATAAAACATTTCATATTATTAGCACTTATGAGCATTACCACCCTTGCCTGTCAGGAAGCTAATGCGAAAGTCACTTTAATTGTCGGTTACGGTGATCACAACAGTGAACCTTATGCTATTGAGCAAGGGGATCGTCTCTATAATGGCATTATAAAAGATATTGCGAGTGAGGTAGCTGCCGAGCTCGATATCGATGTTAAGTTCGTAAAGACACCGCGTAAACGCATTGAGCGCCACTTGGGCAACAATACAATGCATTTATATTTGATCGCTAACCCTCAATGGTTTTCGAATAGCCATCAGCTTCAATGGAGTGATGAAATATTTGTTGAACGGGATAAAATCGTCGTTCGAGCTGATAATAATGAAATTTATAACACACTTGATGACCTTAAAGGCATGACCATAGGAGCCATTAGAGGTTATAGTTACCCCACCCTACAACCCTTTTTTGAGCAACATCATTTCAAGCGTTATAACGTCAGTAGCCTTCAGGTTAACTTTATTCGCCTCGATTTAAACCGTATAGATGCTTTTGTGGACTCTGAAATACTCATTGATTACCATCAAAAACACTTAAAAACACCCCCAAGCTTCAGAGTTTTACCCCTTGACGTGAGCCAGCATGGCATCCATGCAGCCTTGTCACCACAGGCTCCCATAACTCTAACGCAATTCAATCAGGTACTGGCTAAATTAAAGCATGAAGGTGTTATTGCAGCGCTTTTAAAGAAACATAAAATTAAATAAAAATTAATATATACGCCCTCTATCAATCAAGCTTTCGGTAGCGCTTATTGCTCAATTACAATATCCGCTCTCTTTGTTATTATGCTCACTAAAATACAGTCCAGAGTTTACTATGTCAGATCTCCAACAAAAGCCTAAAAGTAAGATAATTCGTATAATAAATCATTGGTCTACTCACCTAGTGTTAATAATATTCATAATGATGTTCTTAACGCAGCTATTAACTCGACACATGCTCTCAGATAATCAACATGTGAGTAACTTAACCAGTAGCGCTCACGCCCAGCTATTAAAGCCTGAAGACAGCCTCAAAGAGTGGGCAGATGCTCCCCAACATTTGGTCTATTTCTTTGCACCATGGTGTACGGTGTGCGCATTAAGCCAACCATCTCTTGATGTGTTCACTACCATGAAGCCCAATACGCAGGTTATTATGGTGGCATTAGATTGGGATAACCCACAAGCGGTTGAGGACTTTAAACAAAAGCATCAATTTGACTTACCAACGTTGCTTGGCGATCAAACCTTAAAGCGTCAATGGCAAGTCGACGCTTACCCAAGCTACTATTTTATCGACAGCCAAGGTAGAGTGACTAGTAAAGATCGAGGCTTAGTGACGCTACCTGGGCTATTAGCTCGTTCGATTTAAACAGTCCACAATGATTCAATGCTTATTGTTCTTTGCTAACAGTACTTAACCCAATGATTTTATAAAGTGGACAAAAACTAATAAAAGCAGTCAACAATGGTACCAACCCTATTAGTCCCCATAATGTTTGGGGACCAATAAATACCGTACTTAGCAATAATAATCCAACTGCAATTCGAATAATTTTGTCTATCTGACCAACGTTTTTCATCTTGTTTAACCTCTAATTAAATTATCAAAACAATTGTTGGTTAAACGATGTAAAAGTTCAGTGACTAAGTCACATAAGGACGATATTTTCCTGAGCAGCTATCCCTTGCATGATCTAAATCAAATGAAACTCACCTAAGGCTCTTAACGCCTCTTTATCATCAAGCACGATAATCCCTCTTGAGAGCCGCACCCATCCGCGCTTTTCAAATTCTTTCAAGTGACGACTAACCACTTCTCGGGCTGATCCTAGCTCAGTAGCAAGTTGCTGATGGGTAATGTTAAGTTGATTATTCTCACACTGAGTTAAAAGAAACTTAGCAAGACGTGCATCAATACGGGAAAAATTGACTTCCGATATTAATGAAATAACGTCCTTTAATCGCTGAGCATAACTATTAAAAATCGCCGCTCTGAACTGGCTTGAACGGTTTAATTCAGACAAAAATGCTGGTTTAGAAAGTACATAAGCAACGACATCACTTTCTGTCACTGCTTCTGCGGGGTAAAATGCATCCCCTAATAAACAGCTAGTCGTTAGCGTACAAGATTCATTGGGTTTAATTCGATATAGCACCAGTTCACGACCATTCTCACTTCTGGTAAACACTTTAACCCCACCAGACTTAATAAACACATACTGTTGGCAGGAATCCCCTTGACGAAAAAGAGTTGTTCCAACGGGGATCTCCACTTTATTACCAAATAATTGATAAAGTAATTCATCGATTGTCTGCTCTTCATTTCTTTCATTAATCGTCATGTTTTTCAACCCTTTCATGCCATAGTTAATGGTGCTGCTTCTAGGCTCTACTAAGCCATACTACGTCATGAGAAAGTTCAATTAAAGGGTCTCTTTTCATACTTAAATGCCTATCTGTCACTGTTTTTATTGGCAACTTTCAGCATCTAGTTCCATAATGATTGTATGGCTAAAAGAAACTGTCACCAACTCACTGCTCAGCCCAAGTGGTATAACTGCGACTTCCGCTTAGTTCGCGCTTGCCTCCATTGTTAAAACACCACACCACTCTAGCAACTCATGTCTCTAGCGTAAATTCGAGAACCTTTAACAAATATAGAGTAATGAATGATGAAAAGAATTCCTGAACCTTTTCGAATTAAAATGGTTGAGCCGATCAAAATGACAACACTACAAGAGCGTCAAAAGGCATTGTGCGAAGCAGGCAATAATCCGTTCTTACTCAAGAGTGAAGATGTGTACATCGATTTGCTCACAGACTCAGGCACTGGCGCGATGAGTGCAAATCAATGGGCAGCATTAATGATTGGTGATGAGGCTTATGCTGGTAGTCGTAGTTTTGTAAAATTAGAAAAAAGCGTGCAAACATTATTTAAATACCAGCATGTCATTCCTGTTCATCAAGGCCGTGGTGCAGAGCAGATCTTATTCCCAAATATGGTCAAACATAAACATTGTGAGCACCCCGTATTTATTTCAAACTATCATTTCGACACCACGGCGGCCCATGTTGAAATGAGCGGTGCTAAAGCCATTAATGTTTTAACGCCACAAGCGCTTGAAACTGGGCAATGGGCCGACTTTAAAGGCAACTTTGACCTTGATGCCTTACAACAAACTATCGATGATTATGGGGCCGATAATGTCGTTGGCATCATCATCACGATTACATGTAACTCTGCAGGAGGTCAGCCAGTCTCTTTAGCCAATATTCAGGCGGTTGCGGCCATCGCGAAAAAGCACAACATCCTTGTTGTCATTGACTCAGCCCGCTTTGCTGAAAATGCTTACTTTATCAAACAACGAGAGCATGGCTTAGCACAAAAACCAATTGGCGATATCATCCGCAGTATGTTCGCATGCGGTGACATTTTTACTATGTCAGCTAAAAAAGATCCTATCGTCAACATGGGAGGGTTATGCTGCTTTAAAGATAATAGTGAAATGGCATTATTTAGAGATGTCCAAGTAAGCTGTGTGCCCATGGAAGGCTTCATCACCTACGGTGGACTTAATGGGCGTGATATGGAAGCGCTAAATGTTGGCCTATGGGAGTGTGCGGATGAAGATTATCTAGAGTATCGTATTGGGCAAGTAGCCTACTTGGGAGAACTACTCCACGAAGCAGGGATACCTATTCAATATCCGACCGGTGGACATGCTGTATTTATTGACGCAGGTAGGTTGTTACCCCACATCCCACCTGAACAGTTTCCTGCCCACGCTTTAGCTAACCATTTATATTTAGAAGGTGGAGTCCGAGGTGTAGAGATCGGTTCATTATTGTTGGGACGAGATCCAGCGACGGGACTGCAAAAAAAATCACCTCTGGAGTTATTGCGTTTAACTATCCCTCGGCGCGTCTATACCAATGATCATATGAAATACATCGCAGATTGTCTTATTGCGGTTAAAAATAGCGCTGCCAGCATCAAGGGGCTCACTTTTGAGTATGAACCACCGTTACTAAGGCACTTTACTGCCCGATTGATAGAAATAGAAAAATAATAGGAAAAGTACAGAGATTAACCTCACAAAACACGTTCATTTATTAATCAGCTATTGACTTTAATTTTAGATTCTATAAAGTTGCCACCAGCAAAAAAAGAAAGCCTTTTGTTTATATTCTTCATTTCGTTGTTTTATTAGTAATACCTCGCTCTGTAGTTTTAAAGTTTCGCTCTGTTTTTACGCTATTCGAGCCTATTAAAGGCATTATTACATTAAGTTACAGGATATTATTATGTCTAAAGTTCAAGGTACAGTTAAGTGGTTCAACGAATCTAAAGGTTTTGGTTTTATTGAGCAAGAGTCTGGTCCAGACGTTTTCGCTCACTTCAGTGCAATCACTGGCGAAGGTTTCAAAACTTTAGTTGAAGGCCAAAAAGTAGAATTCACTGTTAGCCAAGGTCAAAAAGGCCCTAACGCTGAGAACATCGTAGCTCTTTAATTAAATATTTTAATTAACGAGTGATGAGTTAGCTTTTTAATGAGCTAATTTAAAATTTAAAAAGGTAAACCATCATGGTTTACCTTTTTTGTTTCTAAGGTCCACTGATATCAATTACAAGCCAGTATGATATTGATTATTAGTTGACTGAGGCACCATCTCATTAACTACTGACTCTACAGCTCCATTACCTGATAACAGCTGCTCAAACTGAGCAATTAACGAAACTCGATCAGGCAAGGTTTTATCGCCCATCCCTATATTCGTTAAATCAATCATAAAGCCATCAAACATACTCGAAAGATCGTTAATGATCTCCATATTTAAAAATTGATCTTTATTATAGATCGACGGATAACCCGCTTTTTGCTTATCAATCGCAAAGTCAACGCCCTTCAAGTTAGTAATACTCGTTGATTTATCACATGACAGCATACAACCGTTGTCAATACGAGGCTTCTCACAACCAACGCTTTGTTGGAAAAAGCACTGTCGACTTGTCATCAACAGAATTGGGTGATAAATACTATAAAACAACTTAAAGTTTTCGGGGCGTGCAATGTGTCTAATCTGACCATGATTAATCTCGTTAGAAATAAATGCGCCAGTACAATCAAAGTCTTCTTTTAGTGCCATCAATGCATACGAGTTAGTCGTATTTAAAAACGGACCAGCAATCCATTTAATTCCCAGTTCATGAGCTTTATACGCAATCCCCGTGTTATTGGTAACAATTAATTCAGGCTTTACTTGCTCTAAAATATTGACCGCAACATCGTAATCTTTGCCGATAAGTACCGCAGGGAACCATGGGATTAAGCGAGGATTATCATTAAAGAAGTCCACATACTTTGTGCAACCTCGCTTATATGCATCAGGTAACTTAAAGTAGACATCGGCATCAGTAGCATTAGCCAAAACTGCGTCTTCAGGCTCGCTTATTAAAATTGATAACGCCGTCTTGCTAGGGTCGGCCTTCGGATGATTTTTCAGTTTAGGTAAGTCAACGGCAGGTAACAACGCTTGGGAATGATTAAGCAGCGTCGCTAATTCTTTTTTCATCCCATCGAGTTCTTTATAAGGGATCACTACCCCATCATCAAGCTGTTCAATTGATAACTCGGTTAGGTTGTATTCAGCGTTATTTAATGATTTAAAACGCTGCTGAACCACCGTTTCGTCGATCCCGCCTTGCTCACTTTGACTTAATACGCTCGTTGACGTCACCACAAAACGCTGAATGTTAACCTCATTAATACAATGCTCAGAGTTATCTTTAGCCGTTGCGGTGATTGTTAATGGCTGGCCTAACTGACCAGAAAAGTTGAGTGCTAACGATAACTTCTCAATGCTAAGGTATTTGATCTTATCGTCTACACAAGCATTGATTTCATTTTTATCATCATAATAGGCTTTGCTCGCATCATGGATTTGCACCACCGATATTTGCTGTTCTGACTTCTCCTTCGCCTTTTCAATCGCATAATTCTTTGAGTTATCGCGTGGATTATCGATGAACATCGATTGATTTAAATCACCACGTAAAAAAGCATTAGAGAAATCACGATTAAAGACCTTGTATAAACGTTCCCCATCTTCTAGTAGTTCACCGGTTTCAAGGTATCCATCAATTTGTTTTCTAAAACTATCCACTACAGTATGGACATAGCT
Source organism: Alteromonadales bacterium alter-6D02 (assembly GCA_002835545.1). Lineage (GTDB taxonomy): Bacteria > Pseudomonadota > Gammaproteobacteria > Enterobacterales > Psychrobiaceae > Psychrobium. The sequence continues at coordinate 6,885 of PIZK01000022.1, read as the reverse complement.
AGAACCTTTAATCCGTCCTTCTATTTTAAAGGAATCAATCCCTGCATCGATAAGTGCTGGCAAGTCAAAAAAGGCAGAGTTATCTTTAATGTTTAATGGGAAGTTATTACCCGATGGCGTGGTTTCATATTCTTCACGACACGCTTGACTACAACGACCACGGTTGCCCGAGTTACCGACACTCGCCGATGTTGAATAACACAGACCAGAGAACGCAACACATAACGAGCCGTGAACAAAGACTTCGGTCAACGTGTCATTTTCTTTAGCAACTTGATTAATTGCGGTAATTTCGCGCAAGTTTAATTCACGCGATAAATTAACGCGTGAGGCGCCTAACTTTTTCAGAAAGGGAATTTGCCCAATGTTATGGGTCGTCATTTGCGTTGATGCGTGAATATCTAAGGTTGGAAAATGCTTTTTAATTAAATTAAACATGCCAATATCTTGCACAATCACACCATCAAGCGTGGTGTTAACCAAGCGGCTTAGCAGCTTAGCCAGTGCCTTAAACTCGCGTTCTAGAATCACGATGTTTAAGGTTAAGAATATTTGGCAATCGTATTGATGTGCTAACCGAATGATCCCGACCAATTCATCAAATGAAATATTAGCAGCGCGATTGCGCGCATTAAAGCTATCTAAACCACAATAGACCGCATCCGCTCCTGCGATAATGGCCGCCTTAATTGCTTCTACACTGCCACCAGGCGCTAATAATTCTATTTTTTGATTCATTGCTACAACTTATATTTCGGTCGGTTTTGATAAAGGAAGGTGATTTTACCTGTATATTCGGCTCATGAATATCGTTAAAATAGATTAATAATTGATAAGTAACCGTATTAAAACGGCGGACACCTAATGCAACCACCAATCCTTTACTCTTTAAGAAACTGCCCTTACGCGATGCGTGCACGTATTGCCATCTACAAAGCTAAACAAAAGATAGAGTTACGTGATGTAGTATTAAGTGATAAACCACCAGAGATGCTAGAGGCATCGCCAAAAGGTACGGTGCCTGTACTCGTGTTACCGCAAGAAGGTGACAATGCGCGGCCACAGATTATTGAAGAGAGTTTTGAAATCATGCAATGGGCACTAGGGCAAAGCGACCCTGATAACTTATTACACTGCCATGATGAGAACATTTTGCCGCAAATGGTGAGCTTAATTAATCAATTTGATAATGAATTTAAGACGAGATTGGAGCAGTATAAAAGTGCTAAGCGCTACCGTGAAGCCAACGTCGCTGAACAACGTCAAGCCTGCGAACACTATATTCAACTATTGGAACAACGCTTAACACAACACGCTTTTCTTTTTTCAGATAAAGAAAGCTTTGCCGATATAGCGCTTGTTCCTTTCATCCGCCAATTTGCCCGTGTTGAACGCCAGTGGTACCTACAAGCGCCTTATCCACACCTTCGTCAATGGCTTAATAACTACCTGCAAAGCAAAATGTTTTCAAAAGTCATGGCTAAATACCCACTATGGCTCGAGAGCCGTGAGCTAATTTTGTTTGATTGCAACTAATCGTTTGTTCTCATGGATAGTGTCTTGAACACGTTTCATTCAAACATCACTATTAGTCTTTAGTGACTCATTACCAAGCGAGCCAAATCACATGACGTGCACCTTTACCATTGGTATGAGCACGCACTGTCACTGGTTTAACTTTAAAGCCTGCTTTAGTCAGCTTTGTCGTAAATTTAGAATCTGCGCCTGCTGACCAATAAGCAACAATACCACCTGAGGTTAGCGCAGCTTTCGCAGCCTTTAGGCCTGCGGGGGTGTAGATCCATTCATTGTCATCGGCTGTATGTCCCTCTGGACCATTATCGACATCAAGTAAAATAGCATCGAACTGCCCTTTGGCCTGTTGTAATACTTCTTTAACGTCACCGACATGAACATGAGTTCGGGGGTCATTAACCGGGAAGTTATTCAACGCCCCTAATGGCCCTTTATTCCACTCGACCACTTCAGGGACTAATTCTGCAACGGTAACTTGAGCGGTATCACCCAATGCACCCAGCGCTGCAGTTAAAGTGAACCCCATTCCTAAGCCGCCAATAAGTACCTTCGGGTTAGCACGACTACGAATACGCTCACAGGCTAAAGTGGCCAGGGCATCTTCCGACGCATGCATGCGGCTATTCATTAAGTCACCAGGGATGCCTGCAATTTTAATGGTAAATTCGTTGTTTCGTTCTAATAGGCGTAACTGACCTTGTTGACCGGGAATAGGCGCAGTGCCCAAAACATTAAAGCGAGCCATGTTGCTTCTCTATCTAAAATAATGAGTGCGATTATACCCGATTACTTTGCTAGGGACATAGGAAGAAAACTACCCCGTGCCTTTATTATCTAATAGCTCGATATTCATCAACTTATCTACGGCACCACCCTCACAACGGCTATGATACTCCAACCAATGCAATGTATTACCCACTAACACCACACTACCAGAGACGACCAAAGAAGCGGCAGGCGCACCAGCCACAGCAACTAAACAGCCAATAGCATTACCAGCACAATCCAAGCTCTCAACTTCCTTTACTTCGAGTGTGTATTTTTTCGTTATCGTATCGCATGGGCGAATTAATTGACTCGGGACTGTTTGCTCAGGAACAAAAACGCATGCACTTGATAATAAAACTAGAAAAGTAATTAAGAGAAGTCTAGACATTAAAATATTTCCTTTAAAGTTAACCAGTTAAGATTACCTATAAATATATTTTAATCAAATAAAACCCAACGCCAATCATCGCGAAGTGTTTATTCACTGTTTGTCATTGAGGTTATGCTCCATAATGAAATCACCTCCTGGCTCATCACAATATAAAAAACAACTTAGGAGACCTTATCCTCTATTGTATTTGTATGTCTATTTACGGTATAAAACTTAACCAACAACGGTTTTAGCTCTTAATCTCAAGTTCAGATTAGCTGTTTTACAATCCAAGCTCTATCCGTTTGACTCTAAACGCATACCGGTTTTTAGCCATTAATTTATTACAAGGAAATCTCTGTGCTCAACAATACAACAAACTCATTAAAAACCGCTTTGGTTGGAGTGATTGCGCTAGCAACAATCTCAGGGTGTGCAACCACGTCTTCAAAAGTAGTCGAAACTCCAACTGTTGCAAGCTATAACACCAGCTACAAGGGTGAACAAACTAAACTCGTGGTAGGTAGCTTTGTCAATCGCTCAAGCTTTCAAAATGGTATTTTTTCAACAGGGCAAGACCGCTTAGGTTACCAAGCAAAAACAACATTAATGAGCCACCTACAACAAACAAATCGTTTTAGTGTTCTCGATAGAGATAACATGATACAGCTAGCCGATGAAGCCGCCCGATCGGGTACGACACAAACAATCAAAGGGGCAAAGTTTATAGTGACTGGGGATGTCACTGAATTTGGTCGCAAAGCAATTGGCGATAAGCAGCTTTTTGGTATTTTGGGCAAGGGAAAAACACAAATTGCTTATGCCAAAGTAACGCTTAACGTGGTTAATGTGACAACATCTGAAATTGTTTATTCGGTTCAAGGTGCAGGGGAATATAGTCTTTCTGAGCGTGAAATCATTGGGTTTGGTAGCACCGCTAGCTACGATGCGACCTTAAACGGTAAAGTATTAGATTTAGCGATTCGTGAAGTGGTGAATAAGCTAGTGACAGGCATTGAGTCTGGACATTGGAAAATCTAAGGCTATCAAGCTCATGAAAAAGATCATGTTCGCTGCGGTAATAATTACCGCCGTTTCAGGCTGCAAGACTATCGAACCTCAGTATTACTACGGTCAGTATAATAATGCTGTTTATAGTTACTTTAAGGCTGAGGATGTTACTGTTGAACAGCAAATTTCCGTGTTACAGGCCGTCATTGACACCGCCGCAGCAAAAAACAAAGCTATAGCTCCTGGTATCCATGCCCATTTAGGAATGTTGTATTTTGAAACAGGCAATAATACGCTCGGTGTTGAACACTTCGAACAAGAAAAACGCTTATTTCCAGAGTCAGCACATTACATCAACTTCCTATTAAATTCTGGCAAGGAAGTTCAAGATGCATCAAGTTAAACTAATTCTAACACTAGTAGTGATCACTCTAGCAAGTGGCTGTGCCAGCCTGCCACCCGCACATGATTATAGTGCATTTAGAGAGGCTAACCCTCACTCGATTCTAGTCCTTCCCCCAATAAATAACACTCCTGAAATCATTGCTCCTTACAGCTTTATCTCGCAAATAACCGCCCCAATTGCGGAATCTGGTTATTATGTGTTTCCCGTCGCTGTAGTCGATCAAACCTTTAAGAGTAACGGCCTTACTGTGGCCAGTGATGCGCATGCGGTTCCGATACAAAAACTTCATCAAATCTTTGGCGCTGATTCCGCGCTATATGTCACTATTGAACAGTACGGGACTAATTATGTGGTCATTGCCAGTGATACCACAGTTGGCGTATCTGCGACCTTAGTTGATCTCCGTACTGGGACGACATTATGGCAAGGTAGAGCCTCGGCGTCATCGTCAGAACATCGGAATAATGAAGGTGGGGGGATTATTGGCATGTTGGTCGAAGCAGCCGTCAACCAAATTGTTGAAACGACTGCTGATACAGGGTTTGATCTTTCCGCGATTACAGCAAACCGACTACTATCATCAGAGCGCCATAATGGCTTGCCGCACGGGCCTCGCTCACCTAAATATGTTCAGCCAATCACCAGCGAAAAAAATAAAAGTAAATAACCAAGTCCTCGCTGATATTTCCTTGGTGCTATAAGCCAAAAAAGCGAACCTACGGTTCGCTTTTTTATATCATGAGCCACGTGAAATTAAATTAATGACGCTTACCGAGGTATCAACTGCCACTAGCGCTCAACGATTTGCCAGACAGCCACGGTTCCCGATATCTCATTGCCAATAATCAATAACGCCTCGTCGGTAGGGCTGTCACTTGCAGCAACAAAAACCATCCCTTCAGGCGCTAGGTCGCCAGTAATATCAGCACCTTCCACCGTACCGCGGTTAATAAAGTAGTCTAAAAACTTACTGTTATAAGGGTTTGTAATATCAAACGCCATAATACCCGCCATACGCTCTAAACCAACAAACGCAATGGTGCGATCCCCGACTTGACCAATGGCTAATGCCTCTGGCTCAGCCCCTTTAGCATCAGAACGTGTATCCCCTTCATTTTCATCTTCATCATTATTAAACTGTTCACCATGAATAGAAGCAGTGATGCGATCAACCATATCCCCTGAGTCAAAAACGACTAGACCGTTGCTGTCCCAAATCGTAAATGAGCGACCCCCAAAGGTATACAGAGACTCAAAAGTGCCATCGTTATCAGCGTCACCTAATATTGTTGATACCTTCAATCGACCGATATCATTGTCGTCATTATTGAGGTAATCAAAGTTAGCCGCTAAGCTAAGATCTTCAACTCGACTTTCATCGGTATAGGCCAAGCACCCATCGTCACTATCAAAGTCGAGACCGCCAGCAGCGAGACAGCTCGTTTCATCGGCAGAGTCAAAGAAATACTCACGGCCATCCCCCTCATTAGCAGTGACAATAAAGTCAGCACCTTGCCATTGAAAGCTCGCCACAGAATCTGGCTGATACATCCCTTTTAGGCCAGGGTAACGCATAAAGTTGATGCCGCCATCTTTATCAGAGGCATCAAAATCAAGATCCCCCCACTCCTTAAAGCCAAAGCCCTTAATAGACATCGAATTATCGTTAAGGTTAACCGTAACTAATGCATTATTCTCTTGCAGCGTCACAAACGCTTTGCTGCTATCTTGTGATATAGCGACATATTCTGGCTCTAAATCCATCGCTACAGTGGTGCTAATCAGCTTACCGTTAATGGTTCTGCCATTAGGGCTTGAGAAAATAACCCCTTGGGCCTCAAGTGCCTCTTGCTGGCCATTAAAGACGGTTAAGCTAAGATCGGTCGCCGTATCCTGCGGGGTACCAGAAACAATATCAATAATTGATATTGAGCCCTCAGGATCAATAGAATAATCACCTGCAGGTTCGCCTTCATTGGCAACCACAGCCTTTAAGCCATCATGAGAAAAAGTCACCATGTCGGGTAAATAGCCAACAGTCACGTTTTTAATAAACACTGGAACGTCTGCTGAAATGTCATAGAAGGCAATCTTACCCAACACACCAGTGTCGGCAGCCATAGCCACTGCCAGTAAGTGATTCGCTTCGGAAATAGCAATACTATTAGCATCCCCGGTTGTGTTTGCCGACAAGTCGATAGTACGTTGACTGACTAAGTTACTATTGTTTATAACACCTTCACTGTCTTTGACTAATGCCGCGCTATCAAAATCCTTGGCTGACAAGACTTCAACGACGGCTTTGTCACCCGAGCTATTTAAAGCAAAAATTTGCTGTGACGCTTTATGATAAGCCACTATTTCAGCAGCGCCTTCTGGAGATTCAACATTCAGCTGCGCACGTGCAACAAGTGACACATCCAGCAATGCGTTCGCATTTTCACCATTACGCCCGTCACTACCATTAAGCCCTGTAGCCCCTTGTTGACCGGCCACACCTGGCTGACCATCATCACCTTCAAGACTACAGCCCGCTAGCAGTGTCAGTAGACTAATCGCAATTATCGACTTCTTCATTTTATAACCTATTGATAGTAAATATATAAATTACTACTTATGACAACAGAGCAAAATGACGAGGTGATGACAGAAACATGACGCCACTGATAAGAATAAGCCGCTCAGCCGACAAGCAGCGAAAAAACAAGAGCAAATGGCTAAGTGTTCGTTGATATTTCCTTGGTGCTATAAGCCAAAAAAGCGAACCTATGGTTCTAATGCCGATCAGTTAAGT
>PIZK01000021.1 GCA_002835545.1 Alteromonadales bacterium alter-6D02 | reverse complement strand
AGGTTCTCTTAATGAATGGTGTCGTCTGCCGGCGTCGAGCTGCCAACCCCTACTTAGTTACTGATTCACAGTTGATGTAAGGGGGGACTTTATTGGAGACGAAAAAAAACCTCAACACAAAGTGATGAGGCTCTCTTAATAAATGGTGCCGACTGCCGGAGTCGAGCTGCCAACCCCTGCTTAGTTACTGATTCGAGGTTTTGTACTATGAATAAGCTTAAAGAGGGGTCCTGAAGAAAAGCGTTTCAGGACGACTGAAGTTATTGAGGGCTTTATTCAAGACGAAAAAAAACCTCAACACAAAGTGATGAGGTTCTCTTAATGAATGGTGCCGACTGCCGGAGTCGAGCTGCCAACCCCTGCTTAGTTACTGATTCACAGCTTGGTTAGTGAAAGTCATTTACTTCAATACATGTTTTTAGGGAGGTCCTGAATAAAAGAACTTCAGGACGACTGAAGTTATTGTAGGGCTTTATTGAAGACGAAAAAAAACCTCAACACAAAGTGATGAGGTTCTCTTAATGAATGGTGCCGACTGCCGGAGTCGAGCTGCCAACCCCTACTTAGTTACTGATTCACAGTTGATGTAAGGGGGACTTTATTGGAAACGAAAAAAAACCTCAACACAAAGTGATGAGGTTCTCTTAATGAATGGTGCCGACTGCCGGAGTCGAACTGGCGACCTACTGATTACAAGTCAGTTGCTCTACCAACTGAGCTAAGTCGGCACACAAAACTGTGTGCGATAAATATCTGACAAACTGTATTTATCTTGGCACCGAATAAAGCCTTGGCTCTATTCTTAAATTAGATGGTGCCTCGACCCGGAATCGAACCAGGGACACGAGGATTTTCAATCCTCTGCTCTACCGACTGAGCTATCGAGGCAACGTTATATCTCTTTCGAGTATAATTTGCTAACTTTTCAAAATGGTGCCTCGACCCGGAATCGAACCAGGGACACGAGGATTTTCAATCCTCTGCTCTACCGACTGAGCTATCGAGGCCTCTCTTTTGAGAAGCGATTAAACGATGTAATGTTTAATCTGTGTTTTAAATGGTGCCGACACCAAGAGTCGAACTCGGGACCTACTGATTACAAGTCAGTTGCTCTACCAACTGAGCTATGTCGGCGCACCTTTAAAACGATTGTTGCTTGCACCGTTTATTTTCCAAAGGAATATAAATGGTGCCTCGACCCGGAATCGAACCAGGGACACGAGGATTTTCAATCCTCTGCTCTACCGACTGAGCTATCGAGGCAACGGCGGCTATTAAATAGATTTTAGCGGTTTAAGTCAACTAATATTTTATAAAAAAGGCAACAATTCTATTAGTTGCTTGAATTGTATTCGCCTTGACTAACTTGTGCTTAAAATATCAGCTGAATTTAACATTTTGAGTTATTTTTGTTCAGGTACGTAGCCATCAATTTGAACGTCTTCGCCGTCAAATAAAAAGGCGACCATGTTCTTTTCTAATAAAGCACGATCTTCAGGGCTCATTAAATTGAGTTTTTTCTCATTGATTAGCATTGTTTGTTTAGACATCCAGCGAGCCCATGCTTCCTTAGAGATATTATCAAATACCTTTTTACCTAATTCACCTGGTAAGGTTTGAAAGTCTAGGCCTTCGGCTTCTTTGTTTAAGTGGGTGCAAAATATGGTACGAGCCACGTTAATATCCTCTAATTATTTACTGATTTGTTGCAACAGTGTTTGTGTGATTGCCGCTAAGCCGACTTCGGGTGGGTTAACTAAGTTATACCAGAGGCTACTATTAGCATCCATCACAACATTATCGCTGGGTTGTACCAATAATAAATGATATGGCGTGATATCTAAATGGTAATGGCTAAATGTATGCCTAATTTGTGGTAATTTTTTTAATACGCCGCCAAATGATTGCTGCTCTAACCAAGCATCAAGGCTTTCTCGAGAATTAAATTCCGGAAAACAGTATAAACCACCCCAGATCCCCTGAGGTGGGCGCTGAATTAAATGTGCTTCTTCTGTTGTATGAATAATCAGCATATTAGTTGTTTTAACGGGAGTGGTTTTCTTTGGCTTAGAGTGAGGTAGCTCGCTAGTCCGCCCATCACTAAAAGCGATACAAGTTGAGTTGACTGGGCAAGCTTCGCAGTTTGGTTTGCTGCGGCTACAGTGTGAGGCCCCTAAGTCCATCATTGCTTGATTATAAAAGCGTGTATCGGTCGTTGGAGTTAGCTCACGGCTAACGCGCCATAACTCTTTTTCAACCTTTGAAACACCATACCAGCCCTCAATCGCAAAATGACGCGCTAATACACGTTTTACATTACCATCTAAAATGGCGTGAGGTTGATTAAGTGATAGAGATAATACCGCACCAGCAGTAGATGGCCCAATTCCGGGCAGGGCAACCACTTGTTCTATATCCGTAGGAAATTCACCTTGGTATTGATCGCGAACAATTTGAGCAGTCTTATGTAAGTTGCGTGCTCGTGCATAATAGCCTAGACCTGTCCATAGATGTAACACTTCATCTTGAGGTGCGTTGGCAAGGTCAGTAATAGTCGGGAATTTATCCATAAAGCGCTGGTAATATGGAATGACTGTGGCTACTTGAGTTTGCTGAAGCATTATTTCAGAAACCCAAACTCTGTAAGGGGTTTTGTCCTGTTGCCATGGTAACGTTTTGCGACCGTGTATATGATACCAATCAACAATGCGCTGAGAAAATGAAGGTAATGACATAAAGCTAACTCTAAAACTGTCTTAATACTATTGATGATCGAGCAGTGTACTAGTGCCATAATTAATAGCAACCAGTGAGAGCCCGAAAGCGGGATTGCGCTAATTATTTAAACAAAGCCACATTATTTAGCCGAATAAGCCAATATATATTGACTATTTTCACTACAACGTATAAAAATGCCGCCGATTGAATACTAGCTGACACTCTTTATAAAGGTTGCCAAATTATGACTAAGCAAGATAGCGCCGAAACCATCGCACAAAAACAAAAAGATGGTGTTTATATTCGTACAATAAAAAGTTTTGTTAAACGCGAAGGCCGTTTAACCAAAGGGCAAGAGGCTGCGTTAGAGCAATTATGGCCAACCATGGGCTTAGAGCATAAAGATGGTTTGATTGACTTTAAAGAGGTTTTTGGTAATGACAACCCCGTTGTTGCTGAAATAGGTTTTGGCATGGGTAAGTCGTTAGTTGAAATGGCTAAGGCTGCACCCGAGAAAAACTTTATTGGTATTGAAGTACATACCCCTGGTGTTGGTGCTTGTCTAATGGAAGCCGGTGAGCAGGGCGTCACAAACCTACGCGTATATTGTCATGATGCAATCGAAATCCTTGCTGATTGTATTCCAGCAAACAGCCTGTCATGTATGCAGTTATTTTTTGCTGATCCATGGCATAAGGCACGCCATCATAAACGTCGTATCGTACAGCCATTATTCGCGCAAAATGTACGTAGCAGCTTAATGGTTGGTGGTATCTTTCATTTAGCGACAGATTGGGAAAATTATGCTGAGCATATGGTCGAGGTATTGAGTGTGGCCCAAGGCTATAAAAATATCGCTACGGATGGTGATTACATTGAGCGCCCAGCTCATCGCCCGTTAACTAAGTTTGAAGCGCGTGGTCACCGTTTAGGTCATGGCGTTTGGGATTTGATGTATCAACGCGTTAGTTAATAAATCTGACTAATAAAACAATTATTCTATAGATTAAGCTACAATACTTAATTACCGTAAATATAAAGGAAATACCATGAAAGATAATGCAAAACGTAATCGCCGTATTCGTAAGAAGCTTCGCGTTGATGAATTTCAAGAGTTAGGTTTTGAAGTGAGCTGGAACTTTGCTTCTGGCACTGATAACGCACAAATTGATACTGTTATTGATGGTTTGATTAACGATGTTATCGAAGTGAACGGTTTAGGCTTTGCTGGTGGTGGTGACCTTGAGTGGGAAGGACTAATCTGCACTCAAATGCTAGGTAAATGTACTGACGAGCAGCGCGAAGCTGTGAAAGTATACTTGGAAGGCAAAGGCATGGAAAACGTTCAAGTAACACCTTTATTTGATCTTTGGTGGGGTTAATTTTTTAACCTCTACAATGTGGTCAATATCACCACTTTAGAATGATATTGACCTATATCTTTTGTTACTCCTTCTCAGTTTTTATCTATCTCTTTGATTTTAATGCTTTATCTTATCTTGGCATCGCCTTTGCTCTTATCATGTCATATTACTAAATGATACTTAGATAGGACTGTATTATGAAAACTAAATTAGCTATTGCCGCTGCAGCATTTTTAACAACTTCAACTCTATCGATGTCAGCGTTCGCGCATGATGTTGGCTATTCATCTGACCGTAGTTGTGAAGTTAATCTAGAACAAAGTGTCAAGGTGACACCAGCTTATATTCAAGTACTAGATGGTGAGAAGTCATTATTTCGAATTACTGAAGACGCAAAGCTATACAGCCAAGGTAAGTTAATTCATTTAGATGCTGAGCAACAAGCCATTGTTAATGAGTATCACGATTTAGTGCAAGAGCTTGCACCTCAAGTGGCTGAACTAGTCGCTGAAGGTTTAGCGTTAGCACAGACTACGATTACCGAAGTGTTCGAAAACCTTTTTGAGGGTGAGACGGAACTACAAGGAAAGATAGAATCGATTGTCGAAAAATTTGAACAGCGCTTAGCGCCGATGATGAACACAGCAGATGGTGAGTATTATTTATCTAAAGAGCAAATGGATGTCGCTGGAAATGATTTAGGCCAAGAAATTGAGAGTGAGGTTGAATCATTAATCAGAGAGTCTAGTGGCCATATGTTAATGTTATTAGGCAAGTTATTAACTCAAGGTGAAAATGGTATGCAAGACTTTGAACAAAAAATGGAAAGCTTTGGTGAGCGTATCGAGGCTCAAGGTAAAGAGCTTGAGTTACAAGCTGAGCAGATGTGTGCCAAGATTGAGCGTTTAGAGCAAGTGGAAACTAAGATGCAGCAAAAAATCCCTGCAATTGCGGACTTTAATTTAGTGTCGACCCAGCACATTTAATAACTGAGTAATTTGTTTCCAAACCACTTAAATCAAGCATACCTTATTACCGAAAGGAATAAGGTATGCTTTTTATCGCTTATTAGGTTTTTCTTATATGATAAAGTACGCATGTTGAAAGTGGTGAGTATATGTTGTGGGTTCAGATTGGTGGAAAAGTTTTATCAACTTAAGTGTAGTTGATGATATCGAGCACAAAAGAAAAAAATTGATACTTTACACCGTAAGCTATGCTGGCAGTATCATGATGTTAATTTTTGCTTCTAAACACACTTTCAGTAATGATCGATTACTATTCTGGTTACTCGTCTTAACATCTGTTGTTATCTGTCTCAATTCTGCTTTTTCTTCTTGTTATAAAAAATTCCAACATTGTTGTTATTCCGGGTTCAGCTGTATTGCATTTTTTATTTTATGTCTAGTCTATAGCGGGGGAGAAAGTAATACAGCGCTTTATTGGACTTACCCCTTTCCACTAATATTCTTCGTCTTATTAAACTGCTGCGCGGGGCTATTGGCGAATATTGTCGTATTCGGTTTAGTATTTTTTCTATTAGAAAACCAACATTTAATCATTGCTGAATATAGAGAGGAGGAAGTTGCAAGGTTTCAAGCATCAATGTTTGTCACTATTGTTGCTGCGTTTATAACAGAGTTTTTCCGTGGCCAAAGTCAAAATGAATTAGCGCAAGTTAGCATTGAGAAGAATCATCAAGCGAATACTGATCCACTAACTAAGATCCCTAACCGACGCTTCCTAATTAATTCCTACCTCCCCTTATTACAGCAAAATGAAGAAAGCTTATTTCCTGTTGCAGTGATTGCTACTGATATCGATTTCTTTAAGCGGGTGAATGACCAGTATGGACATGTCGTTGGTGATGATGTTATTTGCCATGTCGTTAAAGTCATTAAAAGTAATTTACGAAACGGTGACGTAATAGCAAGAGTGGGTGGTGAGGAGTTTATGATTCTATTACCTAATACCGAATATGACTCAGCGGTATCCATTGGCCAAAAATTGAATCGTGTATTGCACTACTCACCTTTCGTCTTGGATGAGCAGGATATCAATATTACAATCAGTTTAGGAGTCACGTTAGCAAATAGGCCTGATGAGTTATCTAAAGCTGCAAGTGATGCAGATAAATTACTTTATCAAGCCAAATCAAACGGGCGCAATAGGGTTGAGTCAAAATTAGAGAGCTAATCTTGGCATAAAGAGTCTGCTTGCTGTTGTAGTTTATTACTAAATTCGTTTGCTGTGATTGGCTTTGAGAACAAATATCCTTGACCAAAGTCACACCCGAATTCTGTTAATAACTGTTGCTGCTCTTTAGTTTCAATACCTTCTGCTACTATCTGCATCCCCAAACTTTTAGCCATGGTAATAATCGCCTGACATAATGCTGACTCTTTAGAGTGTCGAGTGAGATCATTAACGAAGCTTCGGTCGATTTTTAAATAATCGATATCAAATTTCTTTAAGTATGATAGTGATGAGTAACCGGTACCAAAATCATCTAGAGAGATTGGTGTCCCTTGCTCTCTAAAGTTACGTAACGTATCTAGCAGTGACGCATTTGACTCCATCAATAAGCTTTCAGTTAACTCTATCGTTAATAATTTACTATCAACTTGATTGAAAGCTAAATGTTGATGCCATTTCTGGGGGGTTATTGAACCGCTATGGTACTGGATCGGGGATGTGTTAACGGCGACCTGAAAACCAGGATGGTAATCTTGCCATTGCTTAACTTGGCTTACAGCCTGTTTGAATACCCATTCACCAATATTATTAATTAAACCAGTCTCTTCTGCAATCGAGATAAATTCAACTGGGCTAACGATACCTCGTTCAGGGTGTCGCCAACGAACGAGTGCTTCTGCCTTAACAATCTTTAATGTTTCTAGCGATACAATTGGCTGGTAAACAACGAATAGCTGATTTTTTTCAATTGCATGACGTAAATCGTTAGTAAGAGCCATCCTATCTAGCGCATCAGATTGTAAAGAAGGGGTAAAAAATTGATAATTATTACGACCTAATGTTTTCGCATGGTACATTGCTTGATCGGCATTCTTGAGTAATTGCACGTCATTATCACTATCGGAAGGGCTAAATGTGATACCGATACTAGTACTGATATAAAGTGATTGGTTGTTGATTTGAAATGGGGTCGACAACGCGACTAAGATACTTTGAGCTATACGCTCAATATCATTTACATGCTCTAATTCACTGATAATGATAGTGAACTCATCCCCTCCTAGTCGTGCAACCATATCGACATCACGCACACATTGCTTTAATCGTAGAGCAACCTTAATCAGTAGTTTGTCGCCAAAATCATGACCTAATGAGTCATTAATCTCTTTAAAACGATCAAGGTCTAAAAACAATAATGCAATGAGTTTTTGGCTACGTTGACTCTTTTTTATTTCAAACGCTAGTCGCTCTTTAAACATTAAGCGATTTGGTAAGTTAGTCAGGGTATCAAAGTTAGCCTGCAGCCAAATGTTTTCTTCGGCGAGTTTCCGCTCTGTTATGTCTCTAAAGCTCCAAAAGCGGCCTAGAAAACTTTTGTCATCATGAAACAGAGGGGCAGAAAAGCGTTCAAAGGTACGGCCGTCTTTTAGCTGTATTTCGGCAAAACTTTGCATCTTTGGGTTATTGTTATGCAAACGGACTGTAGCTAAAAACTCTTGAGCATTATTAAGCTGGCGTACCATAGAGTAGATGATCTTCCACGTATCTTTTGGAGTAAATGTATCCCCTTGTAAACCCCACAGTTTCCTTAATTGTTTGTTGACGTTAACAAGATCCCCATTAGCGTCGAAAGTCATGATGCCATCAATTGATGCTTGCTGCTGGGTGCGCAATATACTATTCATAAAACGCATCTCATGTGCTGAGTTTTGTCGTTCACGAAGCAATGATGAGATATGCAGTAATAAAATAGCAATGACAACAACCAAGAGAATAGCCGAGACAATATAAATTACTTTTGTTCGATTGTTTTCTTCGCGTTGATACAGGAAACCTTTAAAGTCGTAATTAGGTTTTATCAGCCCTAACTCTTCATAGGTTTTAGCAATATTTTGCCAGCGTTTTTTATTGGATGTACCAATCTCTAGTAGTTGAGGTTGAATTAGGTAACCGAGCTGTTTCGCCTCATAAAGCAGGCTTTCAATATTTCGCTTACTTTGATACTTGTTATGGATAAGCTGAGCAATTTCGGCAGGGTTTTCCATAGCATAAGTCCAGCCCTTTATACTTGCCTCCATAAAACGCTTTGCTCGCTGCGGGTGCTGTTCTAGTTCATATTTACTAGTAAAAATATTATCGCCATAAAAGTTAACACCATAGTTTCTAGCGGTGTGAAGGTCAAAATCAACGCCTTGTTTTGTTAGTTTAAAAGGGCTATTGGTGATATAAGCTGAAAGTGCGTCAAGCTTTCCCGTGGTGAAATCGGACAAAGTATAACTTTGTGTTGGGACGTGATATTTATCCACACCAGCTCTTTTTAACATCATTAAAAGTTCGTGTGAGTTTTTCGATAGTCCGATAGTTTTATGGTTTAAGGAAGAGAGAGATACTCCCCTAGGGGTGACAAGAACAAAAGGGGAATGTTGGAAAATAACCGCTAACATAACAACGGGTAAGCCTTTGCTATGCTTAATTAAAAGCTCTGAGCCTCCCACACCATAATTAGCATCACCTGATAATACTGCATCGGTTGCGCTATCGCCAATTTTTGCTGGTTCAATGTGGACATCCAGACCAACTTCTTGATAATAACCTTGTTCTTTGGCGGCGTAGTAACCTGCAAATTGAAATTGATGTTCAAACTTTAGCTGTAACGTTACTTTGTCCAACTCCCTCGTATTGCCATTATCGTTTGCTACAGAAGGGAAATGCAACAAGAGCAATAATGCACTAAAAATGGACCAAGCTCTTCTTTTTATTAATAATCTCATCTTGCAAACCAATGGGAACACGTCGCCGATAATATAAACATAAAATAGACACAATTCTATATTTATTCACTATAAGTTAATAAATTCGCATTATTAAAGTTAAATATCTAATCCTTTGTGATTTTATTCTTATATTAAGTTATTGTAGAAATAATAGGATTGTACAATAGTCGATGATGCTTGGAAGTGCAGTTCGATTTAGGTCGAGCTATAATATTTAAAGCATTAATAAAGAGCTAATATATGAAAAATTTTATGATTCGAGTCAGTATGTTTGTAATGTTGAGCGTTATGTCCGTCAATTCACACGCTGCTGAAGAGTCGTCTAGTGCGTTGTATCGCGTTGAGAGGGTTCAACAAGTTTTACGATTAATTGACCCTAAATGTATCGAAGATAAGCAACAGACCTGCGATAAAACAAAACATTGGCGAGTTTATTTCAAGGCGCTTAGCGTTGAAGTGCCACGTCAAGAGTACCAAAAGCTAGTTGATGCGAATCCGCCCCAAGAAGGTAGTATCCATCAGTTAACCATAAAAAAAGCTGAGTAAAAACTCAGCTTTTTTATTCTATTACTCTGTAACAAGATTATTTTTTAGTCTTGATATAAGCATTGATCTGTTGTTCTAGGATATACAGCGGAACAGGTCCATTTTTTAGAATAATGTCATGAAATTCACGGATAGAGAATTTTTCACCTAACTGTTCTTTAGCATGCTCTCTTAATGACAAGATTTTTATCATACCAATTTTATATGCGGTGGCTTGCGACGGCATTACAATATATCGCTCAATGGCTTTAATCACATCACCTTGAGGGTTTGGCGTATTTTGGGCAAGATAGTCAATCGCTTGTTCTCTAGTCCAACGCTTTTCATGTAAGCCTGTATCGACGACTAGGCGGCAGGCACGCCATAGTTCCATCGCTAAACGACCAAAGTCAGAATATGGGTCTTGATAGAAGCCGATTTCTTTCGGTAGTAGTTCAGTGTAAAGACCCCATCCCTCAGAGTAGGCGGTGTAGTGACCAAACTTTCTAAACTTTGGAATGTTTTCTAATTCCATTGAAATCGCTAGTTGCATGTGATGACCTGGAATACCTTCATGGAAAGCTAAGGCTTCCATTTGATATTTTGGCATATTTTTCATGTCATATAGATTGGCATAGTACGTGCCTGGGCGAGAGCCATCTGGCGCTGGGCGGTTATAGAACGCCTTACCAGCTGACTTTTCACGGAATGCTTCAACACGTTTAACTTCAAGATCCGCTTTGGGCTTTACAATAAACAGTTCATCTAATCGCTCACGCATTTGGTCGATAAAACCTGTTGCTTGTGAGAGATAGGCTAGACGTCCTTCTTCGGTGTTCTCAAAATAGAACTGCTCATCGGTACGCATAAAGGCAAAGAATTCATTTAAATCACCTTTAAATCCAACTTTATGCATAATTTCACGCATTTCATTATGAATACGAGTGACTTCATTTAAGCCTAGCTCATGGATTTCATTGGCTGACATGTCTGTTGTGGTGGTATTTTGTAAAGCGCGTTTATAGAAATCAGCACCTTGTGGTAATTTCCATGCACCATCATCGTAAGTTGCACGTGACTGTTGTTCACGTAAATAACTAATTAGCGTGCTATAACCTGGTTTTACATTCGCTAATAGTGCCTGCTTAGCTTTATCCTCTAGTGCTTTTAATTCAGAGTTCGGTAAATCTAAACCGCTAATCTTCTTTTTGAAGTCAGCGAGTAATGGACTATCCTTACCAGCATTAAAAGGCTGACCTTTGATGATATTCACAGAGTCATTGATGACATAGTCAAAGACAAAGTGAGGTGCCATAATACCTTTCTCTTCGCGTATTCTTAAAGACTCTGTTACTTGTAGCATTAATGGCTTTAAGCCATTTAAACGAGCAATATATGCATGAGCATCAGCAACATCAGTAATGCGGTGCGCATTAATTAAAAAGCTAACTGCTTGTGAATGCATGCCATACATTTGGTTTACTGGGTAGTTATGAAAACGCCACTGATGATCATTAATGTCATCATTTAATCTGTTTTTAAATAAGGTATAGCTTAATTTAGTTTGTGTATCTAGATACTCTGGGTTAATTAAGCTTAAACGAGCAAGATCAGCTATATTTTTTTTATGGTTTTGCTGCGCTTGGGCATCACTTATATCATCCCATTTATCGTAATCTTGCTTAATGCCCATGTAGGTTTGACCCATAGGGCTAGCCATTAGGTTCTCTTGATATATTTCATCAAATAACTGATTAGCTTTTTTAGACTCGCTTATTACGCGTGCGCTATCTACTGTTGACTTTAGATTGGCCGGATCAGTTAATGACTGTTGCAATGGCTCTGCTGCAGAGGCTGATTCGTAAGTCGGTTTGTGGCTACAACCACCAATAAATAGAGCGCCCGTGGTTAAGGCAAGTAAAGTTTTATTTATTTTATTCATACTCATTACTTCTGTGTGTTCTTCGTTGGGTGCCCAATGCACAAACTTTTAGTACCTAAAAGGCTACATAAATATATTTAATAACTCGTTCAAAAAACGTTGCCCTAAAGGAGTCACTTGCCAGTGTGTTGAGCTTTGCTCAATTAATCCTTTCGTTATGGCTTGTTCTAACTGAACGCGAATGATGCTTTCATTTAGTCCGGTATAATCAATAAAGTCCTGCCGAGGGCATGGCTCGGTTAATCTAAAGCGGTTCATAAAAAACTCTAACGGCAAGTCTTCATCTGCGGTAGACCATTGTCTAAATATATACTGATTTTCACAATCAAGATAACCCTTTGGGTGTTTAATCTTTTCATGACGCACAATACTATTGGTTTTTAAACAAGTAACCTTCGAGTGGGCACCACAGCCAATACCGAGGTAATCACCAAAGCGCCAGTAATTGAGATTATGAAAACATTGATAATCAGGCTTAGAAAAGGCTGAAATTTCATATTGCTGATACCCAGCATCAGTAAGCGCTTGTTTTCCCGCTTCGTAGATGTCCGCTAAAGTGTCATCATCTGGAATAGTTGGTGGCTTAGAGTGAAACTGCGTATTTGGCTCTATGGTTAATTGATACCACGATAAATGAGGCGGATTCAGGGCAATTGCTTGATTTAAATCGACGAGAGCATCGCTGACATTTTGTTGTGGCAAAGAGTGCATTAGGTCGATATTAAATGATTTTAACCCGAGAGTATTCGCTTGCTTTGCTGCGTTAATTGCTTCGTTATGATCATGAATACGACCTAGAATTGTCAATTTATCTTCTTGAAAAGATTGAACTCCAATTGAAATTCGGTTGACTCCCGCCTGTTGAAACAATGCAAACTTGCCACTTTCTACTGTGCCTGGATTAGCTTCCATCGTTACTTCAAGGTCATCTCGACACGGGATCAGCCGTTTTACCTGATCCAATAGGCGCTTCATTTGTTTTGGGTCTAATAAACTAGGAGTACCACCACCAATAAAAATAGATTGTAAAGTACGCCCTTGTACCCAGTGCAAGTCATTAGCTAAGTCTTCGAGAAGCGCATCGACGTACTGAACGTGAGGTATTTCACCTTTTTGCGCATGCGAATTAAAGTCGCAGTAAGGACACTTTTGTACACACCAAGGGATATGGATGTATAAGCTTAATGGCGGCAGTGATAACGTATTTGTTACCGTTGAGCTGTGTGTCATTTACTGCTCAACCTTTAGTTGAGATAGTTCGGTTGTCAGCTGAGGTAATAAAGCCGCGAGCGCTTTTCCTCGATGGCTGAGTTTATTCTTTTGCTCTTTTGATAGTTCTGCGCTGGTGCAATTACTTTCGGGTGCATAAAACACGGGATCGTAGCCAAACCCATCGCGGCCACTTTGCTCAGTAGTAATAGTTCCATCCCAAAAACCTTGGCAAATTAGTGGCGTAGGATCATGTTCATGGCGCATGTAAACTAAGACACAGACAAACCTTGCTTGGCGCAGCTCAGTCGGTACTGTTGCCATTTCTACTAGTAATTTATCGATGTTCGATTGATCCGTGGCACCTTCACCGCTAAAGCGAGCTGAATAAATACCTGGAGCCCCCTTTAACGCACGCACTTCTAAGCCTGAGTCATCAGCAATCGCAGGTTTTCCTGTTAACTTTGCGGCATGGCGTGCTTTGATAATTGCATTTTCGATAAAAGTTGTGCCAGTTTCAGGCACGTCAGGAACATTAAATGCGCTTTGTGCGACAATTTCCACGTTCAATGGGGCGAGCATGTTGGCTAGCTCTTTTACTTTACCTTGATTGCCAGTGGCTAAGACGATTTGAGACATGAGTGTTAAGACCTAGTGTAATTAAGTAGTTTTTTAAAAGAAATATCGAGCACAAAGGGCTCGATATTAAATGTTTCTGCTTAGTTCAATGTAAGTTTATTGGTCAGCGTAAAATTGTTGTTTGAAGCTAACACGGCTATTTAAGCCATCTTTATTCGAGCTATTGATCTGAATCGTGAAACGCTCTTCATTACGAAACGGCAGTTCCGCAATATAATAAATTGCATTTCCTTCGATAACCTCTTTAAACGTTAATTGGCGAGTGTTGCCCGTTAGGTTAACGGCTTTACCAGTAATATTAGCTTTAACCGCTGGGTTACCATCGATGAGAGTATCAAGAACTGAAATATTAACGAAGGCATTATAACGAGAGCGTTTAATGTTATAAGCCATTGCGACTTGCGGTGTTAAAAATGTGCTTGATAATGCCATGTAATGAACTTGATAACGCCCAGATTGTTGAAATTGGCCACCTTGAGTTTGACTGTTGGCGAAGCTTTGGGTGCTAATTAATGATAAAGAAAGTAATGAAATAAATAGAAATAGCGTGCGTAGGGTAGCCATGGTAAATATCCTCAATAAGTATGAATTAAGTATATCTTTTAATTGTAATAGAATCAGTAGTAGTCGGTAGTTTTATTGTTGAAAAATGTATTAATGCCAACCCAATTCATAATCTGAACATTTTTGTCGCCTTTAACAATGATAGCTTTATTAGTTTCTGTCTGTGCAAATGCCTATATTGACTAAAGATTGTCTACTCTTGTTAGAAACTCGAGCATATTATTAATGGTGTTGATAAAAAAAGCGCTAAACCAAAATGGGTTAGCGCTTAGATTTAATTTAGGGGGGGGGGGCTTATAAGCTAAACCAAATAGGGCCAATGACTGGGGTTAATAGATCCCCAATTAAGATATTGATAAAGTTTAGGCCGATGAAGACGACTAGCATTGATAAGTCTAAACCGCCCATTGCAGGAAGAATTCGTCGAACAGGCGCTAATAGCGGTTCAGTCAATTGAGCCATGACATATTCAACGGGATGGCCACCTTGACTAACCCAACTTAAAATAGCGCGAATTAATAATATCCAAAACAATAAAACGCCAGCTTTTTTTATCGCCATTAAGATGCCTAGAATAGGTAAAACAACCCAGTTTAGCGCTTCCCCTTGAACCAGAGATAGCACGGCAAACTTACCGATGGCAATGATGAAGGCTAATGCTACGCCTGCCATATCAATCCCAAAAACACCAGGAATGATACGACGCAAAGGGACAAGGATTGGATTTGTTGCTTTAACGATAAATTGGCTTAATGGGTTATAGAAGTCAGCCTTGGCAAGCTGTAACCACACTCGTAAAATGACGATCATTAAATAGGTATTAAAAGCAACGTCAATAAGAAAAGTTAATGCATTCATGCGAATATTTATTCCCTAAAAGTTAAAATTGGCTAGCCATTTCTTGAGCACGCTCGACAGCATTTTTCATTGCTTTATCAACCGTCTCGTCTAGCTTTTGTTGTTTAAATGTCTCGATGGCCGCATGAGTGGTACCGCCTTTCGAAGTCACTTGTTTGCGTAGTTCAGATAGTTCTAAATGATTGTTGTGGCGAACCATTTGGGCGGCACCTAAAGCTGACTGCTGGATTAAAAGGCGGGCCTCTTCACCGCTAAGCCCCATTGATACTGCGCTTTGCTGCATATACTCCATAAATAAAAAGAAGTAAGCAGGTGAGCTGCCACTACAGGCAATCACTGTATCAATGTGTGTCTCTTCATCAACCCATAATATTTCACCAACACTACGAATAATCTGTTCGCTGATCGCTCGATCATCTTGATTAATCGCCGAGCCAGCATATAAGCCGCTCATGCCTAGACCTAATAATGATGGTGTATTTGGCATGCAACGAACGAGGCGAATAGGGTGGTTAAAGTAGGCTTGATAACGTTCACTTAAAATGCCAGCAGCGATGGTAATAAATAATTTATCCGCTAGAGCATCATTAGTGATGTCTTGACAAACCTTTGCCATAATTTGAGGTTTCACTGCTAATACAACAATATCAGCCCATGCTACGGCTTCGTCATTATTATTAGTGGTTAAAATACCGAAATCTTGCTGCAGCTTATCTAGTTTATCTTGGCTAGGGTTGGCTGCCATTATCAGTGAGCCAGGGTAATGCTGGGTCACTAAGCCACTAATGATGCTGCGAGACATATTGCCTGCACCGATAAACGCAATTTTTTGTTGTTCCATTGAGTTATTCACTTTTAAACATGATTGTTAAATAGAGGAAAGTTTAAATCCGCTGACCAAAAATAGCGCTGCCAATACGAACCATGGTCGAACCATGAGCAATTGCAGGCTCAATATCAGCGCTCATCCCCATTGATAATGTGTCTACTGTAGCAAATTCTTTTTTTAGCGTCTCAAAAAGCTGATTCATTTGTTTAAATTGTTGCTCAGTTACCTGTGGATCTGTACTTTTTTGACCAATTGTCATCAGCCCACGAAGGGTAAGGTTCGGCATATTGTCAATAGCTTGGGCTAAAACTGGTACTTCGTTTACGGTGATGCCAGACTTGCTTTGTTCACCACTAATGTTGACCTGAATACAGACATTAAGAGGTTTACAGCCTTGTGGGCGTTGTTCATTCAGGCGTTTCGCTATTTTTAATCGGTCGATGGTATGAACCCAGTCAAAATGTTCAGCAAC
Source organism: Alteromonadales bacterium alter-6D02 (assembly GCA_002835545.1). GTDB lineage: Bacteria > Pseudomonadota > Gammaproteobacteria > Enterobacterales > Psychrobiaceae > Psychrobium. The sequence goes on along the minus strand of PIZK01000021.1, from coordinate 109,973 downwards.
AGGCCGGGTTTTGTTGGATTGTAATGGGCCAATAAAATGCCAGATTAATGAACTATCATTAAAGTGAATGATTTTATCAACTCCTTCTTGGACATAGTTTTCACCAAAATGGCGTTGACCAGCAGTGATTGCTTGAGAAATATCAGAAACAGGCTTTGTTTTACTAACCGCTAATAAATCGACCGATTGAGGCGAGCGAGCGTACTTTTTTTCGTTTGTTCTTATTGTCTTAATTGCTGAATTTAATTGTTCTGTTATGGTAGTCATATATTTTAAATAAATTAAGTTGAAGGTTTTTATGGATATTACAGAGTTACTTGCCTTTAGTGTAAAGCATGACGCGTCGGATTTGCACCTTTCTGCAGGTGTTCCACCAATGATACGCGTTGACGGTGAAGTACGTAAACTTAATGTACCGCCACTTGATCATAAAGAAGTTCATAGTTTGATTTACGATATTATGGACGATAAACAGCGTAAAGATTATGAAGAACATTTAGAGTGTGATTTCTCTTTCGAAGTACCGAATATGGCACGTTTTAGGGTTAATGCTTTTGTTCAAAATCGCGGCGCTGGTGCCGTATTTAGAACCATTCCTAGTGAAGTCTTAACGTTAGATAAAATTAACGCACCGCAAATTTTTCGTCAAATCTCAGAGAAGCCGCGTGGTTTAGTTTTAGTGACAGGGCCTACTGGTTCAGGTAAATCAACGACATTAGCGGCAATGATTGATTATATTAATGAATCGAGACGTGAGCATATCTTAACCATTGAAGATCCTATTGAATTTGTTCATCAGAATAAACAATGTTTAATCAATCAACGTGAAGTTCATCGTGATACCCACGGATTTGAAAATGCACTGCGTAGCGCATTACGTGAAGATCCTGATGTTATTTTAGTTGGTGAGATGCGTGATTTAGAAACAATTCGTTTAGCCTTAACGGCTGCTGAAACGGGTCACTTAGTCTTTGGTACTCTACACACGACCTCTGCTTCAAAAACGATTGACCGTATAGTGGACGTATTCCCAGCGGCTGAAAAAGATATGGTTCGAACGATGCTTTCAGAGTCACTGCAAGCGGTAATCTCACAAACACTGGTTAAAAAAATTGGTGGTGGTCGAGTTGCTGCCCACGAAATTATGGTGGGGACACCAGCGATTAGAAACTTGATTCGTGAAGCGAAAGTGGCACAAATGTACTCTGCTATTCAAACGGGTATGGCATTTGGTATGCAGACATTAGATCAATCGTTATCAAATCTAGTTAATAGTGGTGATATTACCCGTCAGGATGCTGAGCAAAAAGGCTCAGGCAAGCAGTCAATTTAGAGAATGTTATGAAAATTACAGAGTATTTAAGAACGCTGGTTGAACAAGAGGGCTCGGATTTATTTATCTCTGCTAATGCGAGCCCGAGTATTAAAGCTCATGGTGAAATCGTTCCAATCAGCTCGGAGTCGCTTACAGAAGAAGATACATTGAATATTGTTTATGGTGCAATGAACGATAAGCAACGTGCTGAATTCGATGACACAAGAGAGTGCAATTATGCATTAGCTATTGATGATGTCGGCCGCTTTAGGATCAGTGCTTTTTGGCAGCGCAATATGGCTGGGTTGGTTGCTCGTCGTATTGAAACTGAAATACCAGAAATGGATGCATTGAAGCTTCCTGCGGTACTTAAAGATGTGATTATGAGTAAACGCGGTTTAGTGATTATGGTTGGTGCAACTGGCACTGGTAAATCGACCTCGCTTGCTGCAATGATTGGCTATCGAAATCGGCACTCAAAGGGGCACATTTTAACCGTTGAAGACCCTATTGAGTTTGTTCACGAGCATCGTAAAAGCATCGTTAATCAGCGTGAAGTTGGAGTGGATACAGAGTCTTTTGAAGCTGGCCTTAAATCGGCGTTGCGTCAAGCACCTGACGTCGTGTTATTAGGTGAGATCCGTTCCCGTGAGACCATGGAGTATGCGTTAACATTTGCTGAAACCGGTCATTTATGTGTCGCAACATTACATGCTAATAACGCTAACCAGGCATTAGAGCGTATTATGCATCTCGTGCCCAAAGAAAAGCATCAGCAATTACTGTTTGATTTATCACTTAACTTACGCGGTATTGTTGCGCAGCAATTAGTTCCTGTGAAAAACGGCAAAGGGCGCCGAGCAGCGATTGAAGTGATGCTTAACTCTGCGCGTGTATCTGACTTGATTGCCAAAGGTGAGTTGCATTCATTGAAAGAAACCATGTCAAAGTCGAATGAACTGGGTATGCAGACATTCGACCAAGCATTATTTAATCTATATCAACAAGGTGAAATCAGTTATGCCGATGCGTTGCATCATGCTGATTCACCAAATGATTTACGCTTGATGATTAAATTACAAGGCGGTAAAGATATTGACGTCGGTCTTTTAGATGATGTTACATTAGACTTAGACTAATCGTTAGCTATACTTAACGTATAGGCGTTGGGCGTTCACTGTAGTTGTCTTGTACAATAAGGTTTGCGCTCAATGCCCATTATCTTGATGTTGGATGCAATATTCTTTGTTATTCTTCGTACTGGCTAGTAAACCAACTTTCTAAAATCAGCACTGCTGAAACACTATCTATCTTTCCTTTTGTTAATTTTTTATAGCCCCCCAGCTCGAATAGCCGCTCCTTGGCTTCTGCTGTCGTTAATCGTTCGTCATGACCAGTAGCTGATAATTTAAACCGGGCATAGAGTCGTTTTGCAAATTTACGGGCTCGTAGGGTTATTTCTTGATCTGAACCGTCCATGTTTGTTGGGAAACCAACCACAAATTGGCTTGGTTGCCACTCTTGTACTAATTTATCAAGGTCGTCCCAATTTGGGATACCGTTGGTTGCTTTAATTGCTGCTAATGGGCTAGCTGTTCCCGTTATTTGTTGCCCGACAGCAACTCCGATACTTTTTACGCCATAATCAAAGGCAATAATACATGTCATACAATTTTACTTTTCTTAAACGTAGCTGTTTTCAGATGCTTTACCATTAGCAATGACCACTTTGTGATGTGAGTTGCCAAACGTCAAAACCGAGCTTTTTCGTGGCTTTTTCCCAGCGCTGTTCTACGGGGGTTTTAAAGATTACATCCGCATCAGCCTGGATAGTTAACCAAGTGTTATCTGCTAACTCTTGTTCTAATTGCCCTTTGGTCCAGCTTGCATAACCTAGTGTAATAATAAAATCGTCGGGAGCTGAAGTTGTGCCGATGACTTCTAAGATATCTTTTGACGTGGTAAGCATAATTTGCTCTGATATCTTTTGGCTGCTGTTCCAAGGTAGTTGAGGGGAGTGAAGCACAAATCCTCGCTCTTGTTCAACAGGACCGCCGTTAAAAACTTGTTTGTTTAATGTGGTTTGTGGATCGGTTTCATTGGGGTACTCTAATTTATCGAGTAACTGGCTGACGCTTAACTGTGAGATGGGCTGATTAACGATCAAGCCCATAGCTCCGTCTTCATCATGTTCACAAAGATAGATAACGCTTCGTTGAAAGTAAGGGTCATCTAAATTTGGCATTGCTATTAGTAAATGGTTTTGTAAGCTTCCCATTGTGTTTGATCCTTAGTTATTGTTAACCACCGGCAAGTTTGACTGTGAATCCTTTCTTTTCAAGGAACTGCTTAATACTTTCACGCTGATCCCCTTGAATTTCGATAATACCATCCTTTACTGCACCGCCGCAGCCACAGACTTTTTTAAGCTCTTTAGCTAATTTTTTTAGCTCTGCTGCCTCAAGTAATAAACCGTTGACTGTAATAACCCCTTTACCTTTTCGGCCTTTTGTCTCGCGCTTTATTCTTACGATACCATCGCCAGTTGGCACAGCTGCTGGTGGCTTTTCTTGTTTAATTCGGCCGCTATCGGTTGAAAAAACTAAAACTGAGTCTTCGTTATGGCGCATTTATCCTTTCCTAACTTAATTTACCTAATGCATACTTACATTTTAACAGAGCTTGAGGCTTACATAAATTTAATTGCCTGATAGAATGTAGATTAATATTTTTATCCCCAATGAGAGTGCAAGCGAATCATTACATGTGCAATATGATGACCTCTCTATGTTCAATAACGTTATTCGAGTGTTTCTATGAAGTGGTTAACTATCATCTTACTGACTTTATTAGTGTTATTGCAACATCGGTTATGGTTTGGTAAAAACAGCTGGCCTGACTATATACAGCTTAAGCAAGAAATTGCCTCTCAAACACAGGCTAATAAAGTGTTAGCCAATAAAAATAATCTACAGTACAAAGAAATTTCGGATCTTAAGGATGGCTTAGAAGCCATTGAAGAACGAGCGCGCAGTCAGCTGGGGTTAATAAAAAAGAATGAAGATTACTATCGTATTATCGAATAATAAATAAAGAGTTTATATTGGCAAAATTACCTTTGTTCGCTGTGATGCCTGCTGCTGGAGTTGGCAAACGCATGGGCAGTGATATCCCTAAGCAATACTTGCAGATAGCAAAAAAAGCGATTATTGAATACAGCCTTGAGCCGTTACTAGCTTGTTCTGAGGTTGAATCAGTTGTGATTGCTTTAAGTGAAAATGATGACTGGTTTTCAGCGCTAGCTATTGCTTCACACCCTAAAATTCAATGTGTTGTTGGTGGCGGGGAACGTGCTGATTCAGTTTTAAGTGCCTTAAAGTCATTGTCCGAGCAAGGGCGAGTACTGGTTCATGATGCAGCTAGACCGTGTTTGACAACTGGTGATGTCGACGCTTTATTAGCAGCACAGACGGCTGAGCATGGCGCTATTCTTGCGAGCCAAGTGCGCGATACGATGAAACGCGGTAAGGCTGATGGGACGATCTCAACAACCGTTGAACGTGAAAATTTATTTCACGCACTGACTCCGCAATTATTTGACTTAGCTAGCTTACGTAAAGCGCTCAGCAATGCGTTAACACAAGGTGTTACCATTACTGATGAAGCTTCTGCCATGGAGTGGGCTGGGTATACGGTAAAGTTAGTAGCAGGGCGCAGCGATAATATAAAAGTTACTCGAGCAGAAGACTTACAATTGGCCACGTTATTTTTAACGCAGCAACAACGAATAAACCAAGGATAACATAATGAGAATAGGTCATGGCTTTGATGTCCATAAATTTGGTGGGCCAGGCCCCGTGATTATTGCGGGTGTTGCAATTGAACATGAACAGGGCTTAATTGCTCACTCAGATGGTGATGTCGCGCTACACGCATTATGTGATGCGTTGTTAGGTGCCTGTGCGATGGGGGATATAGGTCACCATTTCCCTGATACCGATGACAACTTTAAAGGCGTTGATTCAAGAGAGTTGTTGCGTCACGTGTGGCAATTAATCCGTGCTAAAGGCTTTATTATGGGTAACTTAGACTTAACCATCGTCGCTCAAGCACCAAAAATGGCACCACATATTGAATCTATGCGTGCAATTGTAGCTCAAGACTTGGCCTGTGATTTAGAGCAAGTGAACATCAAGGCGACTACAACAGAAAAGTTAGGTTATGTTGGTCGTAAAGAGGGTATATCTGCCCATGCTGTGGTGTTACTGATGAAGCAGGGACAGGCTTAATGGCGTTACCTCAGTGGAGCTACTTACATGGTCAACCATCTCAAAAAGGGGTGATAAGAAGTCAACCAAGTGATTTTAAAGTGGTTGAAAACCTAGGTTATGAGGCTGATGGTCAAGGTGAACACCTTTTTTTGTTAATCGAGAAAACGGGGTTAAATACAACTTATGTTGCTAAGTTAATTGCACGCTGGGCTGGTGTTACATCTCGTGAAGTAAGCTATGCCGGCCTTAAAGATCGTCATGGCGTTACGACACAAACTTTTAGTGTGCAGCTGCCAGGGCGAGAAGCTCCGGAAATCAGAGCATTAGAGTCAGAGCAGCTTAAGGTTTTATCTGTCACTCGTAATAGCAAAAAACTACGTCGCGGCGCGTTAAAAGGCAATTGTTTTACTTTAAATATTCAGGGTCTAAACCTTGACCCTGCACTTGAAAAACGTTTAGCTACTATTAAAGAGTGCGGTGTACCTAATTACTTTGGTGAACAACGCTTTGGGCATCAAGGTGGCAACATTGAAGCGGCTCGCGTTATGTTTGGTGGAGAAAAGGTTAAAAATCGCGATAAGCGTTCTATGTATTTATCTGCTGCCCGCTCCTATATTTTTAACAATGTGGTCAGTGAACGAATTCAAGCTTCTCTTTATCAACAGCCATTAGCTGGCGATGCGTTTATTCTCTTTGGCAGTAAAGCAGGCTTTACTCCTGAGAGTCTTGATAATGAAATTATCGATCGTTTCAAACAGCGCGATATTATTTTAAGCGCACCCATGTGGGGGAAAGGGCTGTCCAAAGCGAAGGATCAAGCTTTAGCCTTTGAGTCTTCGGTGGTCGACAATGATGCTTTTTTATGCCAAGGCTTAGAAAATGCCGGCCTCAAGCAAGAGCGACGCGCCATATTGGTCTGGCCTCAGTCTTTGGCATGGCAAGAGTCCACTGACGGTGTCAGGATTTCGTTTTCATTACCCGCAGGTAGTTATGCTACAAGTGTATTACGTGAGTTGGCACTAATCAGTGATGCTAGCTTATCTCAGGAGGCTAAATGAATATATTAGTAAGTAATGATGACGGGGTGAACGCTCCGGGTATTGAAGCTTTATATAAAGCTTTAAAAGATATTGCTGGTGACATTTCTGTTGTTGCCCCTGATCGCAACTGTAGTGCAGCTAGTAGCTCTTTGACGTTACAAAACCCTTTACGTTGTGCCACGATGGATAATGGGTTTATTTCGGTCAACGGTACTCCAACAGATTGCGTACACTTAGCAATAAATATGTTATTAGAACATGATCCTGAGTTAGTTATTACAGGCATTAATGCTGGTGCTAATTTAGGTGATGATGTTATCTACTCGGGTACTGTCGCTGCGGCAATGGAAGGGCGTTATATGGGGTTACCTTCAGTAGCCGTTTCCCTATGTGGTAAGGCATTAATTCATTATGAAACGGCGGGTTATTATGCTGCAAAGATTGCACAGCAGCTTAGAGAATGTCCATTACCAGCGAACCAAATCTTAAACATTAATGTTCCAGATATACCAATTAATCAAGTTAAAGGTATAAAGGTCACTCGTTTAGGCGCAAGACACCGTGCTACATCGATGGTTAAGACACAAGATCCAGCAGGGCGGGATATTTATTGGGTCGGTCCGTTAGCCAAAGAAGATGATGCCGGAGAGGGCACCGATTTTCACGCAATTGCAAATGGCTATGTATCAATTACGCCATTAACGGTAGACTTGACAGCTCATCATCGTATTGAAAAATTAAAGCACTGGGCATCTGATTTATGAGCACTCAAGTTAAAGCGAGTACTTTACATGGCCAACGGTTAGCAAAACGTTTGGCTGAAGATGGGGTAAATGATCCTCGAGTACTTGAAGTTATAGCTGCGACACCTAGACAAATATTTATCGACCAAGCACTAGAGTATAAAGCCTATGAGAATACGGCTTTGCCTATAGGGCATGGTCAAACCATTTCTCAGCCATATATTGTGGCTCGGATGACTCAAGTGTTATTAGCAAAGGGCCCCTTAAGTAGTGTTTTAGAAATTGGTACTGGCTCAGGCTATCAGTGTGCTGTGTTAGCTCAGTTAGTTGAGCATGTTTATACCGTTGAAAGAATTAAAGCATTACAACGGCAAGCAAAAAGACGTTTGCGCTTGATCGATCTTCATAATGTGTCGATGAAACATGGTGATGGCTGGCAAGGTTGGGCTGCGAAAGGGCCGTTTGACGCAATTATGGTAACTGCTGCTCCTGACCAAGTGCCCGTTGAATTATTAAAGCAGCTCAAAGATGGTGGGCAAATGATTATTCCGGTTGGGGTTGACTCGCAAACCTTAATGCTGATTACGCGAGAAGGGGAGCGCTTTGCGCAACAGCGGATAGAGGCGGTAAAATTTGTTCCTTTATTAGCTGGTGAGTTGTGTTAATTTAGCGGCAAGGTTAACTATTTTTAGCACTAACATTGGGATTTAGGCTGTATATATACATGGACTGGCATTTGTCTTTTACGCGAACAGTTTTTACTGTCGTACTCATTACATTACTTTTTGGTTGTGCTTCCGGTACAGGGCCTGCGCCCGTTGCATCGATTTCAACATCACCAAAGCCGCCGCCATTGGCTAATCTCTCAGAAAAAAAATATTTAGTTCAAAAGGGGGATACCCTTTACTCCATTGCGTTTGCGACAGGTGTCTCTGCTAAATTGCTGGCAAAATACAATAAAATTGCTCCTCCCTATATCATTTATCCTGGAAAATGGTTAAGTTTAGTTAATCAAGGAACGTCTGCAACACCCAAACCAGTGGTAACGGCTAAGGTGTCAAAAAAATGGCAGAAAAAACTTGATAGTCAAAAAAAAGGTACGTATTCTAAAAATGTAACTAAGCCAAAACGCTCAACCACGACTCAACAAAAGAAAAGCTATATAGAGTCTAAAGATAATAACTTTGCAAGCAAGATCGCCAAATGGGTTTGGCCTGCAAAAGGGCGTGTTGTATCGGCATACTCTGCGAGTGCGCAGGGGAATAAAGGGATAGATATCGCTGGACTACGGGGAAGTGACATTGTTGCTTCCGCAGCAGGCAAAGTTGTTTATTCTGGCAATGCGTTAAGAGGTTATGGAAATTTGATTATTATCAAACATAACGACGATTTCCTTAGTGCTTATGCTCATAATGACAGAATCTTTGTGAAGGAAAAACAACGGATAAAACAAGGGCAGGTGATTGCCAAAATGGGGGATACTGGATCTGATAAGGTTCAACTCCATTTTGAGATTCGCTTCCGTGGTAAGTCCGTTAACCCAGCTCATTATCTACCAAAACGATAACTCTTAGATAACGATTAATGTTCAGTTTACTGACATTTTTCAGGGGAGCAATATTATGGGACGTCAAGCAGCTACTTCAACCGTAGAAAAAACTACTAACACAACAGAATCAGAAAAAGCATTAAATCTGGATGCAACTCAAATCTATTTAAGTGAAATAGGCTTCTCTCCACTTTTAAGTGCAGAAGAAGAAGTTTATTTTTCCCGACTTTCATTAAAAGGTGATGAAGCTGCCCGTAAACGAATGATTGAAAGTAATCTACGTTTAGTGGTTAAAATTTCACGCCGTTACTTAAACCGTGGCCTAGCTTTACTTGATTTAATCGAGGAAGGAAATTTAGGGCTGATTCGTGCGGTTGAAAAATTTGATCCTGAACGAGGTTTTCGTTTTTCAACGTATGCGACGTGGTGGATTCGTCAAACAATCGAACGTGCCATCATGAATCAGACCCGCACCATTCGTTTACCTATCCATGTGGTTAAAGAGTTAAATATATATTTACGTGCAGCGCGTGAGCTAGCACAAGAGCTAGATCATGAGCCAACTGCTGAAGATATAGCAGTGAAATTAGATAAGCCAATATCTGATGTCAGTAAAATGTTGAAACTGAATGAAAAAGTGAGCTCAGTTGACAACCCTGTTGGTGGGGCAAGTGATAAAGCATTGCTTGACATTATTGCTGCTGGGGATAGTTATACTCCTGAAAGTACGACAATGGATGATGATATTAATCAAAGTTTAGTGCGCTGGTTAAATGAGCTAAATACTAAGCAACGAGAAGTTTTAGCCCGCCGTTTCGGACTGTTAGGCCATGAACCTTCAACCTTAGAAGTAGTGGGTCGTGAAATTGGCTTGACACGAGAACGTGTTCGTCAGATTCAAGTCGAAGCCTTAAAGAGGATGCAAGATATTTTAAAAAGCCAAGGTTTGTCTGTTGAAACCTTATTCCCAGCGGGGAGTTAAGGTGCAATTATCGATATGTTGAGTTATGCACGCTAGGTCAGTCATGTGATGTCTTGGCGTAAATTGATTTAATCGGCTAGTCTAAGCCATTGAGGAAAAGAGTTGTTATCATTGATAGCAACTCTTTTTTTTGCTTATTTGAGTTGGTTTTTTAATTGATACACCAACTCAAGCGCTTGTTTCGGAGATAAGTCGTCAGGGTCTAGTTCGACTAGTTGGTCGACTACTGCCTGATTAGGATTATCCTCAATAATAGTAGGTATTGTAATTGGCTTGTCACTCGACTGTGATTGGCTATTTAACTCAAGCTCGGTTAGTTTAGCTTTGGCTATTTGAGTAACGACCTTTGGGATCCCAGCTAACTTCGCAACCTGAATACCGTAGCTTTTATTCGCTGCACCTTCCTCAACATGATGTAAAAAGGCAATATCGTCGCCATGTTCAATAGCATCTAAATGAACATTAACGAGTTGCGGCAATTGTTCAGATAACTGGGTTAACTCAAAGTAATGGGTCGCAAAAAGTGTTAGAGAGTTCGCTTTGGTTGCTAAGTAATGAGCAGATGCCCAAGCGAGTGATAAACCGTCAAAGGTGCTGGTCCCTCGGCCTATCTCATCCATTAATACTAAACTATGTTCAGTAGCATTATGAAGGATGTTAGCTGTTTCAGTCATCTCAACCATAAAGGTTGAACGGCCACTAGCCAAGTCATCCGATGCGCCGATACGGGTAAAGATGCGATCAATTTTACCAAGGTGAGCTGTGCTTGCGGGCACGTAACAACCAATGTGTGCCATCAGGCAAATTAATGCTGTTTGACGCATATATGTAGATTTACCGCCCATATTAGGGCCTGTGATCACAAGCATCTGACGCTGGTCTGTTAATTTAACTGGGTTAGCGATAAATGGAGCACTCATTACTTGTTCAACTACGGGGTGCCTTGCTTCATTCAACTCAATACCAATACCTTGATGAAATGTCGGGCAGTGGTAATTTAAGTCTTCAGCTCTCGCTGAAAAGTTTGTTAAAACATCTAGTTGTGAAAGTGCTGTCGAAGTCTTTTGTAGTTGCGCCAGCAACGGCATTAATTGATCAAATAACTGCTCGTAAAGTTGCTTTTCTAATGCTAATGCTTTGCCTTGACTACTGAGTACTTTATCTTCATGTTCCTTTAATTCAGGAATAATAAAGCGCTCGTTATTTTTCAATGTCTGGCGACGAATATATGCCTCAGGCGCATTCATTGCTTGTGACTTGCTGATTTCGATAAAATAGCCATGGACTTTGTTATAGCCAACTTTAAGTGAAGACAGTCCTGTGGCTTCTCTCTCACGAATCTCTAATTGCTCTAAAAAGTCTGTGGCCCCTTTGCTTAATGAGCGCCATTGATCAAGCTCTTCGTGGTAGCCAGGGGCAATTACGCCACCGTCTCTAATTAATGTTGGAGGGTTTTCCACAACTGCTGCTTGTAAAAGTGCGACCAACTCTGGATATAAGCTAATTTCTTTAGCCAGTTGTTTTATTCGTAAATTGTCTTTATTTTCAATCAAAAGTTCTTGTAGTGTTGGGAGCTGCATTAATGCGTGGCGTAACTTTGCAAAGTCACGTGGCCTCGCTGAGCGTAATGCCATTCGGCCTAATACACGTTCAATATCGCCAACATTGCGTAGTGTTTGATGAATGGGTTCGATATTTTGTTGCTCAATAAATGAACCCACAGCACTAAGTCGCTGACTAATCAGGTGGTGATCGCGTGATGGTTGATGAATCCAACGTTGTAGTAAGCGCGAACCCATTGCTGTTGCGGTTTTATCGAGTATAGAGACCAAGGTGTTATCAACACCTCCCCCGATATTGCGCGTGAGCTCGAGGTTGCGACGTGTGGCTGCATCTAAGATTATACAATTAGTGTGATCGGTTAACTTGATTTGACTAATCTGTGGTAATGCAACGCGCTGTGTGTCATTGACATATTGCATTAAACAACCGGCGGCAGTCAGTGCGACTTTTGCTGACTCAACGCCAAAGCCCGAAAGGGTGTCCGTTTTAAATTGACGGTTTAATAAATCAATTGCCGTGCTTAAATCGAATTCCCAAGGAGGGCAGGCACGTAAACCTTTACGTTGTTCAATTAAGGCTAAATTATCCCACTGCTCAGGATATAGAATTTCAGTCGGGTTGGTTCGATGGAGTTCTGACTCAAATTGCTCAGTAGTTTCTAATTCACTGATATTAAATTCACCACTGGCTACATCAAGGGTGGCAAAGCCGAAAATACCTTTTTGCTCAAAGACACTGGCAACGATATTGTCTTGATGATCATTTAATAATGCTTCATCTGTAATGGTGCCTGGAGTGACTATGCGTACTACCTGACGCTCGACCGGCCCTTTACTTGTTGCGGGGTCACCAATTTGCTCACATAATGCGACTGACTCGCCTAGGTTGACTAATTTGGCTAAATAATTATCAGCAGCATGATAAGGAATGCCAGCCATTGGGATTGGTGCGCCACCACTTTTACCACGGGCTGTTAAAGAAATGTCGAGTAATTGTGAGGCACGCTTAGCATCATCAAAAAACAATTCATAAAAGTCTCCCATACGATAAAAAACTAAAATGTCGGGATGTTGACTTTTTATCGTTAGATACTGTTGCATCATTGGCGTGTGATTAGCAAAAGTGTCATTGTTTGATGTAGCGGCAGTCATAAAATAAACTCAAATAATTTACTGGTTAAAACACTGTGCAAGGATACGTGATTAATAAAAAGATCAAAAGAAAAACTCATCTAAAATCCCACTGGAAAAGGCTTTTAGCAAAAACAAATAAAAAAAATTAAAATTACACTTGATACTGTATGATTGTACAGTATACTAATCGACATCAACTTTATACTAGATTAATGCAATGGAGCCGTTAATGGACAGCAACAAAACTAAAGCTTTAGACGCCGCATTAGGCCAGATCGAAAAACAATTTGGTAAAGGCTCTATTATGCGTCTAGGCGATGCACGCGCCTTAGATATCGAGTCAGTATCAACGGGTTCGTTAGGTTTAGATATTGCCTTAGGCATAGGTGGTTTGCCTATGGGACGTATTGTTGAAATCTACGGCCCAGAATCATCAGGTAAAACAACATTAACATTGCAAGTTATCGCAGAAGCACAAAAGAAAGGCAAAGTGTGTGCCTTTGTTGATGCTGAGCATGCATTAGACCCTATTTATGCAACTAAGCTAGGTGTTGATATCGATCAACTATTAGTTTCTCAACCTGATACTGGTGAGCAGGCATTAGAAATTGTTGATATGTTAACGCGCTCTGGTGCTGTTGATGTGATTATCGTCGATTCAGTTGCCGCATTAACACCAAAAGCTGAGATTGAAGGCGATATGGGTGACTCTCATATGGGCTTGCAAGCACGTTTGATGTCTCAGGCTTTACGTAAATTGACAGCAAACATCAAACGCTCTAACACATTATGTATTTTCATTAACCAAATACGTATGAAGATTGGTGTGATGTTTGGTAATCCTGAAACAACGACAGGTGGTAATGCGCTTAAGTTTTACGCTTCGGTGCGTTTAGATATCCGTCGTATTGGTGCGGTTAAAAATGGCGATGAGATCGTTGGTAATGAAACGCGTGTTAAAGTAGTTAAAAATAAAGTATCGCCACCATTTAAGCAAGCTGAGTTCCAAATCCTATACGGTGAAGGCACCTCTAAATATGGTGAGTTAATCGATTGGGGTGTGAAAGAGAAGCTTGTTGAAAAAGCCGGTGCTTGGTATAGCTATAAAGGCAGTAAAATTGGCCAAGGTAAAGCGAACAGCATTAACTTCTTAAAAGATAACCCTGAAGTAACAGGCGAAATCGAAACAAAATTACGTGACGCCTTGTTAATTAAGCCAACGGATGAGCCTGATGAAGAGCCGCTTGCTCAACCAGAAGAGTAAGTAATCATCCTATTAAGATAGCAACCATAAGGTTGCTATTTTTTTGCATAATAGAATAACTTGAAAATTAACGATGACGCAGTCTGTTTGAAACTAATAACCATTGCATTAAAATTTATCCCAATCCTTTTTATAATCAAATTACTCTTATAAAACTCCCTCTTTATACCTATTTTTTAACTTGATATTGATTAAAACTAGCTTTTTAAGCGATAAGCTGGCTCAATGCCTGTTTGTAGACGTATAATACGCCATATTTTTTAGATTAAGTTACCAAGTAGGAACCTTATGATGCACATGTCGACTGCTGAAATTAGAGATGCATTTTTAGCTTATTATCAACAGCAACAACACCAGGTTGTGGCTAGTAGCTCATTAATCCCGGGCAATGATGCCACATTATTATTTACTAACGCTGGCATGGTGCCATTTAAAGATGTCTTTATTGGCACTGATAAGCGTGCTTACAACCGAGCTACTTCATCGCAGCGCTGTGTTCGTGCTGGTGGTAAGCACAATGATTTAGAAAACGTTGGCTATACAGCACGTCACCATACATTTTTTGAAATGCTAGGTAATTTTAGTTTCGGTGATTACTTTAAACGTGAAGCGATCAAATTTGCGTGGCACTTTTTAACAGAAGAATTAAAGTTACCAAAAGAAAAATTATGGGTGACAGTTTTTGAAGAAGATCGTGAAGCTGAAGAGATTTGGTTAAACGAAATCGGTGTAAACCCTGATTGCCTATCGCGCATTGGCGCTAAAGATAATTTCTGGTCTATGGGAGACACAGGTCCTTGTGGACCTTGTACTGAAATTTTCTTTGATCACGGTGAAGGTGTTGCAGGTGGTCCACCTGGTACACCAGAAGAGGATGGTGATCGTTACATTGAGATTTGGAACTTAGTATTTATGCAGTTCAACCGTCAGGCCGACGGAACAATGGAAGATCTACCAAAACCGTCTGTTGACACAGGTATGGGTCTTGAGCGAATTGCTGCCATTATGCAAGGTGTTCACTCAAACTATGAAATTGATATTTTTCAAGGCTTAATTAAAGCTGCTGCAAAGATTATCGGTACTAATGATTTAGACAATAAATCGTTACGAGTTATTGCCGATCATATCCGTTCATGTTCTTTCCTTATTGCTGATGGAGTTATGCCGTCGAATGAAGGGCGCGGGTATGTATTACGACGTATTATTCGCCGTGCGGTACGACACGGTAATAGCTTAGGTGCGAAAGGCTTATTTTTCTATCAATTGTTGGACGAATTAATTGTTCAAATGGGTCAAGCCTACCCAGAGCTTGAAAAGAATAAAGGAATTATTACCAAATTATTAAAAGCTGAAGAAGAGCAGTTTGCTCGTACGCTTGATCGTGGCTTGATGATTCTTGATGAAGCATTAGAAAAGCAGCAGGGTAAAGTGATTGATGGTGAGTTAGTGTTTAAATTATATGACACTTACGGCTTCCCGGCAGATCTGACGGCGGATATCGCTCGTGAACGTGACCTAGAGATCGATCAAGCTGGTTTTGAGAGTGCGATGGCAGCTCAGCGTCAGCGAGCACAAAAAGCGAGTAACTTTGCTGTTGATTATAATGAGCAGTTAAAGCTTGAAGGTGAAACACAGTTCTTAGGCTACGAAGAGCAGACCAATGATGCGCTTGTAACAGCTTTAGTCGTTGATGGCGAAGAAGTAAGTGAGTTAGTTCAAGATCAACGCGCAATTGTGGTATTAGATCAATCAGCATTTTATGCAGAGTCAGGTGGTCAGGTTGGCGATACTGGTACCATCACCACATCAAATGGCGTATTCAAAGTTGAAGACACCACTAAAATTGGTTCAGTATTTGGCCATGTTGGTGTTGTTATCTCAGGTACTGTTAGTATTAATGATAAAGCTAACGCTGAAATTAACCATAAGCGTCGTAACGACATTGCATTAAATCATTCTGTTACGCATATCTTACATGCAGTACTTCGTCGTGAACTTGGCGAACATGTTACTCAGAAAGGATCTCTAGTAGAAGCTGATAAGCTGCGTTTTGACTTCTCTCACTTTGAAGGTGTCACAGCTGATCAGTTAATGGAAGTTGAGCGAATGGTTAATGACTATATTCGTCAAAATGCTGCTGTAGAAACTCAGTTGATGGACCTAGAACAAGCGAAATCTGCTGGTGCGATGGCATTATTTGGTGAAAAGTACGATAACGATGTTCGCGTTGTTAGTATGGGGCCATTATCGGTTGAACTATGTGGTGGTACGCATGTCACAAATACAGGTGACATTGGTTTATTTAAAATTGTCTCTGAAGCAGGTATTGCTGCTGGCGTACGTCGTATTGAAGCTGTAACAGGCAGCTATGCAATCGAGCATATGCAAATGTTAGAGAATCAGTTAAGCACCACTGCGTCGGTATTGAAAACTGACAGTAGCAACTTAATTGAAAAGTCTCAGCAGTTAGTTGAAAAGAACCGTCAATTAGATAAATTAGTTAATGAGCTTAAGGCACAGCTTGCTAGTCAGCAAGGCGCAAACTTGTTAGATAATGTGATCGAAATAAATGGCATTAAAGTTCTTATTGCGCAACTGGACGGCGTTGATAGTAAAACACTGCGAGGCTCTGTTGATGAGCTTAAAAATAAACTAGGCAGTGGTATTGTTATGGCAGCAGTTGTTGATGGTGCCAAAATTAGTTTAATTGCTGGTGTTACAAAGGACTTAACAGGTAAAGTCAAAGCAGGTGAATTGGTGAACGTGGTTGCTACCCAAGTCGGTGGTAAAGGCGGTGGTCGCCCTGATATGGCTATGGCTGGTGGCTCAGATGTTGCTGCGTTACCGCAAGCAATGGCAAGCGTAGAGCAATGGTTAGCAGATAAACTGTAATTTAGTTTTTTTTGCAATAAACCGAATCTGAATGCCAACATCACGTTGGCATTTTTGTATGTAAATTGTTAATTAGGTATTTATTGTGATCTTATTGTGTGATGGCAGTGTAATATTTCAAATAAAGCATCAAAGATTAACTATTTAATATATAATTTACGCAAGTGAGTCTATATAATTCGCTTGTTTTTTAACCCGGGGTCAATCGGATTTTTAGTTACAGGAGTAAGTTATGTTAATTTTAACTCGCCGTGTCGGTGAAACTTTAATGGTTGGTGATGAAGTTACTGTTACCGTTTTAGGTGTTAAAGGTAATCAAGTACGTATTGGTGTTAACGCGCCTAAAGAAGTTGCTGTTCATCGTGAAGAAATCTATCAGCGTATTCAGCAAGAAAAAACATCAGGAGAAACTGGCTTATAGTTGGTTAGTTTGATGTTCTGTGGAAACATTCTTGTTTCCACACTTTTCCCTCTCTTTCATATCTACTCTTTCTTTATTCTACTGCTCTGTCGAATTCTCAGACCTAAACCTAATCACCTATTTTATTTTTACAATGAACATTTAGGTGTTTATTGCTTCCGTCCTTAAGTTTAAAAGCGCATTTAGAATGCTTGTGGCCTTTGTTTTTAACGCCAGAGTATCAATCTAGGGAATCAAATGATTGATACTGAACTCGGTACATTCATCGTTAAAAATACCTTATTGCGATTGTGAAACGCAATTCCCTAATTAAAATGCCTAATATGAACTATTTATTGAGCGTGTTGCTTAAAAAGGATGCAAAGGGTAAATAAGTATGAAAAAACTGTTTGACTTATTTCTGCTACCCAGTATTATACGCCGCATACCGGAGAGGTGGCCGAGTGGCCGAAGGCGCTCCCCTGCTAAGGGAGTATGGGCTTTAACTCCCATCGAGGGTTCGAATCCCTCCTTCTCCGCCATTTACTTATTTAAGTAAATTGAAAGGTATTAAAGTGCGCATGTAGCTCAGCTGGATAGAGTACCTGGCTACGAACCAGGCGGTCGGAGGTTCGACTCCTTCCATGCGCGCCACTTTTTAATTTTTTTATTATAATGAATGGGACGATATGTAATTCGTTGTTAGAAATAAGATACGCGCATGTAGCTCAGCTGGATAGAGTACCTGGCTACGAACCAGGCGGTCGGAGGTTCGACTCCTTCCATGCGCGCCATCCTATTTTGAAATTGTTGCGCGCATGTAGCTCAGCTGGATAGAGTACCTGGCTACGAACCAGGCGGTCGGAGGTTCGACTCCTTCCATGCGCGCCATATTTTCTTTTCTAAGTATCTAAACACCTTCAAAAAATAAAAATCCTATACCTTAAAAAGATATCGTTAATTTGTCTCGTTACTTTCGTACGATAACTATTAAAACTTTTCATGTGTTGCATATATTAACTCTGTTAAGCCTCACTCAATTAATCATTAAACTTTATACCTATTTCATTAGTTAAGTCACCTTACCGCATCTTTACAAAATACGCGTAAACAAGACGCTAGATTTAAAAGTAATCTCATTAATAGTCTGCACTCTAACCCGTTACAAACTGGCCACTTAATTAACGGGGTTGGTATAAGTTAAAAAACTCATTACGCCACTTCATTTCCAGCTTCTAAGAGGGGCTGCTATCATTTAAAACGCTTTTCAACATGCTCATCGCTTTCAGCCTGCCTGATGAATAGCTTTTTCTATTGTTCCACTTTCGACCCCCTTCAGATTGTTAATAAAAAACCAGTTAAAGAAGTATATGTTTTTGTGTTTTTGTTAAAAAAGAAACTTTTTTATTATTTTGGTTAAGTTTTTTGTCTTTTTTAGCTTACAAAAAAATCATCATTGTTTACGTGGAGGTAAACTTTTCGCGGTGTTGATGGTTTCGAACCTTGATGCTTTAGTTTTAATTCACAGTGCCTTTCTTGCTCTAGCTTATTGTTTTTTAACAGTTGTTCTTTTTTGTTTTTATAAACTTTAACTCTTGAAGTTTACCTATGCGTAAACTTTGTGTGGGGTGATCTCGCTTTTATATTTGTGAACAAAAAGTAAGCATAAAGTATGCTTTTTTATTTCTGCCTTTCTTAAGTTGTTGAAATTAAAAGTTTATTTATTTGTTTTTTATGGTGGGTAAGTTGTCTTACCAATTTTGCTTGATTCTTGTTTTTAGCACAGGTATAAATGTGTCATCAAAGTACAGCAAAGGTTGTGTTTTTGTTAAATTAGAGTTTTTATCTCGATTTTGTGAATATTAATTCGTTTTATGTGACTAAAGTCTAGTGTTATGTGAATTGATATTTAATTGAGTGTTTTAATTCTTGTTTCTTTATTAACAAATGTAGGTGTTTTTATGGATATTTCACAAGCGCTAGCTACCGCAGCAAATATCATGTTGCTCGGAATGGTTTGTGTCTTTGTGTTTCTTGGTTTACTCGTTGTCGCCATTAATCTTTTGGCTAAGTTTTGCCCTGAAGAGGTGGTTCCTGCACCAGCTAAACCAACAAATACAAATGATCCACTCAACCCTGATGTGGTTGCCGCTATTACAGCTGCCGTTCACAAATACCGTCAATCGCGCGAATAATTTACTCGCATAAGATTTTGTAACTAGGAGTTATTATGTCTAAACGTCTTGCCCTGACCGATGTGGTTTTAAGAGATGCTCATCAGTCTTTATTGGCGACCCGTTTCCGTCTCGAAGATATGTTACCTATTGCCGATAAACTAGATAAAGTTGGCTTTTGGTCTTTAGAAACATGGGGCGGAGCTACCTTCGACTCTTGTATTCGATACTTAGGCGAAGATCCTTGGCATAGAATTCGTGAGTTAAAGAAAGCGATGCCAAATACCCCACAACAAATGCTGCTACGCGGCCAAAACTTATTAGGCTATCGCCATTATGCTGATGATGTTGTAGTTAAATTTGTTGAGCGCGCGCACAAGAACGGTGTTGATGTATTCCGTGTATTTGATGCAATGAATGACGTGCGCAATCTTGAAACAGCCATTAAATCAGTTGTTGCCGTTGGCGGACATGCTCAAGGCACAATTTCTTATACGACTAGCCCAGTACACAACCTACAAATGTGGTTGGATATGGCTAAACGTCTTGAAGATATGGGGTCTCACTCAATTTGTATTAAAGATATGGCGGGCCTATTAAAGCCGTTTGATGCGTATGAGTTAATTACGAGCCTTAAAAAGACAGTTGATCTACCTATCACCATGCAATGTCACGCAACGACGGGCCTATCAACGGCGACTTATCAAAAAGCGATTGAAGCTGATATTGATATGTTAGATACCGCAAGTTCGTCAATGAGTTCAACTTATGGTCATACTGCGACAGAAACTGTGGTTGCAATGACTCAAGGTACAGAATATGACACAGGCCTTGATTTAGAGCTGTTAGAGGAAATCGCAGCCTACTTCCGTGTTGTGCGTAAGAAGTATGAAAAGTTTGAAGGTAGCCTACGTGGTGTTGATGCACGTATTTTACTGGCGCAAGTTCCTGGTGGCATGTTAACTAACATGGAAAACCAGCTTAAAGAGCAGGGCGCAGGCGACAAGATGGATGAGGTTCTTTTGGAAATCCCGAAAGTACGTGAAGATCTTGGCTTTATTCCACTAGTGACACCAACCTCGCAAATCGTTGGAACACAAGCGGTATTAAACGTATTGACCGGTGAGCGTTATAAGAGCATCTCTAAAGAGACAGCTGGCGTACTAAAAGGTGAGTACGGTGCAACAGCAGCGCCTAAAAATGCTGAATTACAAGCTCGTGTTCTTGATGGTGCAGAAGAAATTACTTGTCGTCCTGCGGATTTAATTGATGATGAGTTTAAACAGTTAAGTGAAGAGTTAATTGCTTTAGCCAAAGAGAAAAACATTCAGTTAAGTGAGAATGTCGAGGATGATGTATTAACTTATGCACTGTTCCCTCAGATCGGACTTAAATTCTTAGAGAATAGAAATAACCCTGATGCGTTTGAACCGCATCCAGACAACGAAGTTGCAGCACCTGCTCCGTCTACTCCAGCAGCATCTGGTGGTGCAGAAACTTACAGTGTTCGTGTTAATGGTCAAGTTTATCAAGTCGATGTTGCAGCAGGCGGTGAAATCAGTGAAATCACTCCTGTGAGTGGTTCAGCAACACCAATTTCAGCAACTCCTGCACCAGCGGCAGCGCCAACAAGTGCTGAGCCATTAGTAGCTCCACTCGCTGGTAATATCTTTAAAGTGCTAGTGCAGCCAGGTCAGCAAGTCGTTGCTGGTGAAGTTGTCATTATTCTTGAAGCAATGAAAATGGAAACTGAAGTACGTGCAGTGACTGGCGGAACAGTGGCTCAAGTGATGACAAAAGAAGGTGACGCTGTTGCAGTTGGCGAAGCTTTACTGACAATAGGTTAAGAGGCAGTAATGGAAGGATTACTTACACTATGGCGTGACACTGGTTTAGCAAACTTCGAGCTAGGCCAGATGATCATGATGGCAGTTGGTGCCGGGTTATTGTTTTTAGCAATAGCTCGCGGTTATGAACCATTATTATTACTACCCATTGGTTTTGGTTGTATTCTAGCGAATATTCCAATGGCAGGCTTTACCGAAGAAGGTGGAGTGTTGTGGTATATCTATTATATTGGTATTGAAACCGGAATATTCCCTTTGTTGATCTTCATGGGCGTTGGCGCAA
Organism: Alteromonadales bacterium alter-6D02; assembly: GCA_002835545.1. Lineage (GTDB taxonomy): Bacteria > Pseudomonadota > Gammaproteobacteria > Enterobacterales > Psychrobiaceae > Psychrobium. The sequence continues at coordinate 88,517 of PIZK01000021.1, read as the reverse complement.
TGACTGACTTTGGGGCGCTTATTGCTAACCCTAAAATGCTGTTTTTAGGTGCGTCTGCTCAATTTGGTATCTTTGCTACCTTATTTGGCGCAATTGCGTTAAATGTTGTTCCAGGTTTCGAATTTAGCTTAGCTGATGCGTCTGCTATTGCAATTATTGGTGGTGCAGATGGCCCAACTGCGATTTTCTTAGCGTCTAAACTTGCGCCAGAATTATTAGGGGCAATTGCGGTAGCTGCATATTCATACATGGCGTTGGTACCAATTATCCAACCGCCAATTATGAAAGCGTTAACGACATCAAAAGAGCGTGAAATTGTAATGGAGCAGTTACGTCATGTATCTAAACGTGAAAAAATTATTTTCCCGTTAGCGGTACTGTTCTTAACAATTCTGTTCTTGCCAGCAGCAACACCGCTTGTAGGTATGTTCTGTTTAGGTAACTTGATGCGCGAATCGGGTGTAGTTGATCGTTTAAGCTCAACAGCACAAAACGAGTTAATCAATATCGTAACCATCTTCTTAGGCTTAGCAGTTGGTTCGAAACTATCGGCTGAATCGTTCTTATCAGTGGAAACACTAGGTATTTTAGCACTAGGTGCTGTGGCATTTAGTATCGGTACGGCATCAGGTGTAATGATGGCGAAGGTGATGGGGCGTTTCTCTAAATCACCGATTAACCCACTCCTTGGCGCTGCGGGTGTATCTGCGGTTCCAATGGCAGCCCGTGTTGTAAATAAAGTCGGTTTAGAGGCGAATCCGCATAACTTCCTATTGATGCATGCAATGGGTCCAAATGTGGCAGGTGTTCTAGGGTCGGCTGTTGCTGCTGGTATCTTACTGGCTATCGTTGGCGGCTAAGCATAAATAACACTAAATGTTCAGTGATAAAAAAGGCAGCTAATTTATTTTAGCTGCCTTTTTATTTGTTAGGTCATTTTATCGTGGCTATTTAGAGAAAAAGATATGATGCTGATGTAAATTACTTAATGGTCCTGAACTATTGTATTTTTCTTCTTTTAGTAGCGCTGTGCTGAGAGCCGCGTAGTTATTGGCTAGTTCGCTTTTATATAGAATGACCTCACTACTACTCACTTTAGTTTCTGCATTAACTAAAGATTTATAATCGGGTAATGACTTGGCCGTTGGTAGCGTGCCTGAGGTCTCACCGACAAAGGTCCAGCGAATTGGAACAAAGGTGTTATTGCTCTCGTCTACGACACGGTAATGGCTGGTAATGCTGACCATTGGGTAGTCTGCAACGGCAGAAAAATCATAACTGCCATCACCATTGAACTCAGTAAAAAATCCTGTATCAATGTCTGGCATTTCTGCTTCAGGTGATAGATTTAACAGCGTGTCATGCTGCGCTGCATAGAGCGAATGAGTACTTGAAACTTGAAATGTACCAAAGAGTGAATCTGCATCTACGTGGTTATTTTTACCCTGTGAGTAGAAGCGAGCATCATCACTGTGACTGTGAGTTTCAAATAACAATACGCTTTCTGTCAGTTCTGGCGATGTGGTTAAGAAATGTAAGTTATCAGCAAATAATTGCCCTGTCGTTAACTCATCAAACTGCGTGGCTGCGATACCTGTTGTTATTGCTGAATCAAAAGAAATTAATTGTAAATTGCCTTGCTCGGGTTGAGTAAAATCATTGGTGATTTCTGTGCGACCAATTAACTCATCCGAGCCGCTTGGCCCTTGGACAAAAAATGAATGAGTTGGCCACTCGCCATCGGCGACACGGCAAACTTCCACATCTTTAAATAGTGTAGTTCTATCATCTACAAGCTCGGCAGTAACTGTGCCCGCTGACGTCCCTGCTAGTGTTAATTCATCTAAGCTGGTATGTGCCAATTCAATATCTTGCGTAACACACTGACAATTTGTGTTATCGGCTAACGCTGCCCTATCGAGGGTTAATGCTGCATTGATGCTAGAGCTGATATTGGCGTAGCTGTAAATATTAAGATCTTTTAAATTATCACCGTTATAACTTGGACTCACTACTGAATAGTTAATTATGCTTTGAGTGGTGACAATCGAAATTTGACCCAACTCGTCTGTTTGGTGAGTTGAAATGACATCCCAGTTGGCATCTTGAAGTAGCACTTCGACATTTGGAACCGCTTGTGACTCTCCACATTGATTGGTGGTGCTAACGGTAAGATCAAAAGTATATTCTTTGGTGTTATTTCCAGGCGTTGAGCTTGAGCCAGAGCCTCCACCACCACAGCCAACAAGCAGGGCTGTTACTGTTGCAGCAATCAGAGTTTTGTTTAAGTTTTTCATAGAGTGTAAATATTCCGTTATAAATTGGAGCTATTATATCCGTACAGGGAAGGACTAACTGTAATTAATGGTTGATTTCATCGTTGTCATTAGTCTAACTGAGCTTTAGCTAACAGACTTGAACTTCTCGTTTAGGTCAACCACAACATTAAGCTGAGGTAGGCTGCAATTGTGCCGCCAATGCCTAGGATGTATATAAAGCCTTTTTTACCTTGTTTTAAACTCCAGCCATTAGCATTTAAATACAAAGCCCAGACCAAACAGAGAATTAGTGGCAATAAAAATATTTTTGTTATCATGATTCGATTATCATAGTAGGTAATTTAGCTAACTTTACCAAAATGTTTGAAAGAGGCACAGTGTTATGTCAGACAATTGTTTACCTAGTCAATTTAATGCAATGGCAATAAAAGAGTTTGGCGCTGCTGAAGTATTAACTCTTATGCAATTACCCTTACCACAACTTGACGCTGGACAGGTGCTTGTAAAAAGCAATGCTGCGTCCATTAATCCCATCGATTACAAAACGCGTGCTGGCCTCGGGTGGGCAGCCCAACAAAATGCGGACAAACTCCCGATGGTTCTAGGTTATGATTGCCTTGGCGAAGTTGTTGCTGTTGCTGATGATGTCGAGGGTTTTAACGTAGGTGATAAAGTCTTGGGGATGGTGGGTTTTCCATTAAACGCCGGAGCCTATGGCGAATATGTCAGTGTTGAGAGTAAAGACATTATAAAAGTCAGTGGGCAAGCTAGCAGTGACTTGGCTGCTTTACCGTTAATTGGCTTAACGGCGATGCAAGGATTATTCAGTCATGGAAATTTAATCGCTGGTGAGACGGTCGTTATTAGTGGTGCTAGTGGCAGTGTGGGCTTTTTAGCTGTTCAACTTGCGCTTGCAGCGGGTGCCAATGTTGTTGCACTTGCAAGCTCGGTATCTAATCCCATGCTTGAGGCGTTAGGTGACGTACAAGTCATTGACTATAAAACACCACAAGCACTTAGCCAGCTATCAACAGTTAACTTATGGTTTGATTTGGTCGGCGGCGTAGCTGCAATATCACAGCTAGAGTTAGTTGAAAACGTTGAACGCTTAGTGACCGTGCCGACCATTACTGCTTCAGAAGTGTGCGATAGCGTCGCTAACAAAGGTGTTGAGGGGCAGGGTATGTTAGTTAGCCCAGACATAAATCAGTTAACTAAATTAGTGCAGATGGTTGAAAACCAACAACTACGCCTCAATATCGCTAAGATAATTGATTTTAAACTTGCGGCTAATGCACATCAAGCACTAGAGTCTGGTGAGATTAAAGGTAAAGTCGTTCTTGAATTTAGTTAAGCCACATTCATGCTTTTAGGGTTATTCATTAGCTGCTTCTTAGCAGCGACATTGTTACCCGGTGGTTCAGAAGCACTGCTATTATATTTAGTGGAGCAGCACCCTACTCAAGTAACTGCAATGCTTATTGTTGCAAGTGTTGGCAATAGCTTAGGCTCATTAACAAGTTATGGCTTAGGCTATCTTGGGCGGGTTAAAGTAAATCCAGAGCAACTTGACTCAAAGGCGGCGCGTTTAGTTGAACGCTATGGTGTGTATTCACTGATTTTTAGTTGGTTACCACTTGTAGGTGATCTATTGTGTGTACTAGCAGGCTACTTTAAGTATCGCTTCATACCAAGCTTAATTTTGATTAGCTTAGGTAAAACATTGCGCTACACCATTTTGGTGTGGGGCTATATAAAATTTATCCAATAATGGTGCGCTGAAGCTTTTGCTTACATTCGCGACTTGTTGAACACTTTTAGCAGTGCTAGAGTCGACACCATTAAGCTAGCTATGGCTAGATAACTACCCATTTATCAATGAATGATAATTTGAGAGAGTATTTTGACTGATTGTTATAAAAGCAAAATCACCGAGCTGATGGATGCGCAATACGCCCCTGTTTTCACTCAGATTCAACGGGGAATTGAACGTGAGGCATTGCGAATAGATGATAATGCAAAACTCTCGACCAAACCTCATGCTGAGGCATTAGGGTCTGCACTAACCCACCCATCGATCACCACCGATTATGCAGAAACATTATTGGAATTTATTACACCAGTTAGTCAGGATATTGATGAGTTGGTGACTTATCTTAGAGACGTTCACCGTTATACGTTAAATAATATTGATGGTGAAATGTTATGGCCAATGAGTATGCCTTGTGTCATTGCTAATGAAGAAGATATCGAATTAGCGCAGTATGGTGACTCTAATGTAGGCAAGATGAAAACGGTTTATCGTGAAGGGTTAAGAAATCGTTACGGCAGCCTGATGCAAATTATTTCTGGCTTGCACTTTAACTTCTCTCTGTCTGATCAGGCATGGCCATTATTGCAAACATTTTTTGACAATCAAGATGAGACGGCGGATTTTCGTTCAGAGCGCTATTTTTCATTGATTCGTAATTTTCATCGTCTTGGTTGGGTCATCCCTTATATGTTTGGCTCATCCCCCGCGCTATGTGGCTCATTTTTACAAGGTGATATGCCGTATGAATTCGAGAAAATGGGGCAGGGAACATACTACTTACCCTATGGTACGAGTTTACGCCTGAGCGATTTAGGATATACCAACAGTGAACAAGATAATTTATCGATTTGTTACAACAACATTGATAACTATGTCGATTCGGTCAATCAAGCTATTGCCACACCGTCACTGAAGTTTGCAGAAATTGGCATCGAACAAGACGGGGTTTATAGCCAGTTAAATAGTAATGTATTGCAAATTGAAAATGAACTCTATGCGCCAATTCGACCTAAACGCGTCGCTGACTCGGGGCAAACACCGTCTCAAGCTTTAAAAGCGGGTGGTGTTGAATATATTGAAGTACGTTCATTAGATATCAACCCATTTGCCGATATCGGGATCACCAAAGATCAAATTCGTTTCTTGGACTTATTCTTAGTCCACTGTTTATTATGGCAAGATAAGCCGATGAGCCAAGAGCAGCGGCAAGAGAAAGTGGATAACTTAAATAAAGTAATCCTCCAAGGCCGCGATCCAGCGCTTAATCTGATGCAATCAGGTCAAGAAGTTGAACTCAAAGCGTGGATGGCTCAATTGTTTGATGCGTTAACAACCATAGCACAGCTGTTTGACCATCACTTAGGTGGTGATGACTACAAGCAATGTTTAGCGTTGTTTTCACCGATGGTCAATGATCCTCAAGCGACGTTTTCTGGCCAACTGATGGCTAAGCTAAAACAGGACAACTTAGACAACACGCCATTTGGTATCGAGCAAGCGAAGAAATTTAGAGAACAATTAAGTGCGGGTGATTACCAAGCCATTTCTTATCAATCACTGTTGCAACAGGCTGAACTGTCTCATAAGCAACAGCGTGATATTGAACAAGCCGATAGCATCAGTTTTAGTCAATACTTAGAGCAATACTTTAATGATGCGCGTGCTTAAATTTAAAAAACAGCCAAAGCTTGTAGCCGTTATTGCCATCACATTGGCGTTTATGACTGCGGGTTGCAGTACGTCGCCGCCGGCCAACCCAGAAAATATTTGTGCTATTTTCAAGGAACATGAGCATTGGCATGAGGCTGCACTCGATGCGAAAGAGAAATGGGGTGTTCCTGTCCATATCCCTATTGCGATGATGTATCAAGAAAGCTCATTTAAGGCTGAAGCAAGACCGCCGATGCGCTATTTTTGGGGCTTTATTCCTTACGGCCGAGCTAGTTCTGCTTATGGCTATGCCCAAGCGAAGACCATGACTTGGCAAGATTATGTTAGGGAAACGGGGAATAGCTGGAGCGATCGCAATGAGTTTGATGATGCGATGGACTTCATGGGCTGGTTTATCTATAAGACTCATCGGATCAACGGTGTTTCAAAGTGGAACGCTTATGGTCAATACCTCAATTACCATGAAGGTTGGGGCGGTTACAAACGTAAATCTTATAATAAAAAACCTTGGCTAAAAAAAGTTGCGCGTAAAGTTGAATCCCGTGCTAAACGTTATGCTGGGCAATACAAAAAATGTAAAGACAACCTATCAAGTAGCTGGTGGTAGGTTGGCTTGCTAGCTAACGGGAGCAGCAATGGAACAGTTACTTGAACAAACGTTTGGCTTTTCAACGTTTAGAGGCGGACAAAAAAGTGTTGTTACTAATCTGTTAGCTGGGCGCAGTGCCGCTGCAATCTTTCCAACGGGCTCGGGAAAGTCTCTTTGTTATCAATTTACCGCAACCCAGTTACCCCATTTAACGTTAGTGGTTTCACCGTTATTAGCGCTTATTCAAGATCAGCTGGCCTTTTTACACAGTAAGGGTATTGCCGCTGCGAGTATTGATTCGACATTATCTCGCGAGCAGGTCAGCCAAGTTATGGACAGTGTGCGAGCGGGCCAAACTAAAGTTCTAATGATCTCTGTAGAGCGTCTTAATAATGAGCGCTTTCGTGAGTTTTTAACTACCATTCCGGTATCCCTGCTGGTGGTTGATGAGGCTCACTGTATTTCAGAATGGGGCCATAATTTTAGGCCTGATTATTTAAAGCTGCCTAAGTATCGCCAGCAATTTCAAATCCCTCAAACACTATTACTCACTGCGACAGCGACTAGTCAGGTGGTGAAAGATATGGGAGAAAAATTTGCCATCAGTCCAAACGATATTACCTTAACCGGTTTTTATCGCGCCAATCTGAATCTTGCGGCTCAAGGAGTTCCTAGTGCGAAACGCCTCGATGTGCTGCTACCTTGGTTGCAAGCAAGGCAGCAGCACAGCGGAATTGTCTATGTCACGTTACAAAAAACCGCAGAGCAACTTGCAGCGCAGTTACAGCAACAAGGGCTGAATGCGACCGCTTATCATGCCGGGCTAGATCATGAAGTGCGCCAGCAAATCGTCAGTCAATTTATGCAAAGTTCCGGGCAAATTATTGTCGCCACTATTGCATTTGGGATGGGGATTGATAAAAGTGATATACGGTTTGTCGCACATTTCGATATGCCAAAATCGATAGAGAACTACGCGCAAGAGATTGGCCGTGCAGGGCGAGATGGCTTAGCCGCCGATTGTTTGGTACTAGCCAATCGCGACAACCTGACGGTATTAGAAAACTTTGTTTATGCTGATACCCCAGAAGCATCGGCTATTGCGGTGGTGTTGGAGCAAATTCAACAGGCGCAGCAGCAAGGGCTATCGTGGGAAGTCATTGATAACCAACTTTCAAGTGATGCAAATATTCGCGTGCTGAGCTTAAAAACCTTGCTGGTGTACTTGGAACTATTACAAGTGGTTAAACCGCTATATAGCTTTTTTGCTGAATATAAATATAAATTTTTACTCAGTGAGCAGGAAATTCTCGCTAAGTTTAGCGGGGAGCGGGCGCAGTTTATTCAGGCAATTTTTACCAGCTCTAATAAGGCGCGCTTATGGTCAACGTTAGACTTTGCCAAGCTTGAGGCTAATTACCCGTGTGAGCGCTCTCGTGTGTTAAGTGCCCTTGATTACCTTGAATCACATGGGGCAATTACTTTACAAACGAAGCAATTAACCCAAGTTTATCAGGTGACAACTCAGCCGATAAACCCTGAGCAACTCACCGAAAAGCTAAGTACTAAATTTTTGCAAAAAGAACACAGTGAAATCAAACGGATTGAGCAACTCGTTAACTTCTTTGCCAGCGAGCGTTGTTTATCACAACGCTTGGCGACCTATTTTTCCGATGACAGTGTCAAGGGATCTTGTGGGCATTGTAGTGTTTGCCATGGTCAAGTAGCGCAGTTACCAGCACCAGCGGCGTTGCCACCGTTGTCACAATGGCAATTTAGTGAATTGTGTTTACCTGTAGTTGAGTTATTACAGCAACGAAAACACCCAGTAACAGCAGTTCTCCTTACTCGCTTTTTATGCGGTTTAACCACCCCATTGTTTACTAAGATAAAAGCGCGCTCTCAATCCGGTTTTTCACGATTAGAGCACTACCCGTTTGCCGAAGTGCGTGATTGGGTGCAAGGGCACTTAAATACTGAGTTCACAGGATGAAGATTAACCCCAGTTGGCGCGTGTTAACCGTTGGTGATGGTGATCTCGCCTTTTCAGCAGCCCTATTAGCGCATCATAAGCCTCGCCATTTAACGGCCACCATTTACGATGATCTGACGACACTCGAGAATAAATATGGCCTAAAGCATTATCAGCGCCTGCAACAACGTTCGTGTCAGGTGTTAACGGGGTTTGATGTGACTAAGCCAAGTAGCTGGCAGGGACTTAACCTCACTGATTTTGATGTGGTTATCTTTCAGTTTCCATTATTACCCAATGACAAAACCAAGCAACTCGCTAATGGGCAGCAACAGCAAAGCAGTAATACCCTAAACAGAGCGTTGTTACATCAATATTTAGTCCATGCCTTTAAGTACTTTCTGTCAGCCAATGGTGCAAGACTAGCGATTATTACCTCTAAAGATGTGAAACCTTATCGCCAATGGAACATTGAGCAATCATTAAACGCGAGTACCGAGATTAACTACTTAGGGCAGCAAACATTCTCCTTTGCCGACTTTCCTGGCTACCAGTTGCGTAATGTTGATCGCGATAAGTTTGTTAAACATACCGAAGCGTTTAGTTATTATTGGAGTGATATTTATGATGATGTTTCCCAATGCGATGATCAGTCAGTTGCAAACGTCACCCTGCCTAACTATCTTAAAAAGTCAGCTACAACCGAAAGCTCATTTTGTGCGATGTGCCGAGTGGGTCCGATCCTTACTCAGCAAGACTTAGCAGCTCATCATGCGTCAAAACGTCACCAGCAGATGCTAAATTTTGAACAACAATGGCAGTTTTGGTTGAACAATAAAGCAGCGCATTAGTGCATATTTTCATTTGATTTAACGGCCATTTTAAACTAACGTATCATAACGATTTAAAAAGGACGTTGAATCAAATGGTTGAATTCTTATTTCTTGATATTAATACTGGCTTTTCCATTGCCTTAGGCCTAGTTCTGGCCATTGCTTTTCTCGAAGGTATCGGCCTTGTCATTGGGCTAAGCCTGATGAATCTCCTTGACCAACTTTCCCCAATTGATTTAGACGTTGATGCCGATATCGAGCTCCCTTCCGGTGGCTTGACCCCCATTTTAGCTTGGCTATTTCTAAACCGTTTACCACTGTTAGTATGGCTTGTTTTATATCTTACTTGCTTTGGTGTGATTGGCTTAACGATTAACTATATTGCATTGACCAAGGCTGACTATGTTATCAGTGGTTGGCTAGCCTATAGCGCTAGTTTGCTTGTTGCTGCTTATGCCACGCACCTGATTGGTGGCCCGTTATCTCGCCTTTTACCTAAAAATGAGTCGTCGGCTATGTCTAACGATAGCTTTAACGGCTTAATTGCTCAAATCACTATTGGCCGGGCGCGTTTTGATAGCCCTGCTGAAGCGGTATTAACCGATAAATTCAAACAAAAACATTATGTTCTACTTGCCCCAGAGGACGAAGCAGAGACCTTTAAGCAAGGAGAGCAGGTTGTGTTGGTTGAAAAAACAGAGACCCATTGGATTGGGGTTAGATTTACTCAATAAAATAACAAGAGAATTATATTATGGAAAATTTAGATGAAAACACAACCTTCATTATTATTATGGTTGCTGTTGGTCTTATTGCGTTAATTACTATTGGCCTTATTTTTGCCAAACTTTACGTACGCGCGACTAAGGAAGTTGCCTTTGTACGTACGGGTTTAGGTGGTGAGCGCGTGGTAAAAGACGGCGGTGCTATCTGCTTGCCTGTACTGCATGAAACCATTCCCGTGAATATGAATACCCTGCGTATTGAAGTGGAAAAGATTGAAAAAGATGCCTTAATCACCAAAGATCGCATGCGTGTTGATGTGAAATCTGACTTTTACCTGCGCGTTGCACCGCACAGTGAAGGGATTTCGATGGCTGCACAAACCTTAGGTACGCGAACAATGCGTGCTGATGAAGTTAAGAAATTAATGGAGTCTAAGTTTGTCGATGTGCTGCGTGCTGTGGCTGCCGAGATGACAATGACCGAAATGCATGAGCAGCGTGCTGATTTTGTACAAAAAGTGCAGCAAAGTGTGGCCAATGATTTAGAAAAGAATGGTCTAGAGCTTGAGTCTGTTTCCCTAACTGGCTTTGACCAAACCGATCTACGCTTCTTTAATGAAAATAATGCGTTTGACGCCGAAGGTCGTGCAAGACTGGCTAAAATTATCGAAGAGAAGCGTAAAGAAACCAATGATATTGAGCAAGAGAACCGTGTTCAAATAGAACGTCGTAACTTAGACGCCGAGCGCCAGTCACTTGAGATCAAAAAAGAAGAAGAGGAAGTGCGCCTAATTCAAGAGCAGGTACTTGAATTTAAACGTGTTGAACAAAAAGCGGAGATTGCAAAAACGCGTGAGCTTAAAGAAAAAGAAGAGCGCGAAGCGGAAATCTCTAAACAAAAAGCCGTTGAATTAGCCGAGCTGATCAAGAGCCGTGAAATTGAAGCGCAGGAAATTGCGAAACGTAAATTCCTTGAGGAAGCGCGTATTCAGCAGCAGCGTGATATTGAAGTAGCTGAACAAGACAAACAAATTGCGGTTGCAGAGAAGTCGGAAGCAGAGTCAGCAGCACGTGCTAAAGCCGCTGAAGCAGAAAAGAGTAAAGTTGAAAAAGAAGAAGCGGTTGTTACGGCAAGGCAAGTAGCACAAGCTAATCGTAGCAAAGAAATTGAAGTGATTGATGCGCGTAAAGAAGCAGAACGTGAAGCGGTGAGTATTACCGTGCAAGCCGATGCAGAAAAACGTGCTGCGGAAGATAAAGCCTCTGCGGTATTAATCGAAGCGAAATCAAGTGCTGACGCTAAAATGCTGCAAGCGCAAGCAGATGAGAAGATTTATGCCGTTGAAGCGGATGGTAAGCAAGCGCTTTATGAAGCAGAAAATACCTTACGTGATGAGCAAATTGAACTACAAAAATCACTGGCAATCCTTAAGTCATTACCTGAAATGATCGCAAACTCGGTTAAACCACTAGAAAACATTGACGGCATTAAGATCCTACAAGGTTATGGTAACACGGCCGCTCAAGGTGGCAGTGCTAACGGTAATAGCGTTTCTCAAGGCGGTATCGCTGAGCAGATCACCAGTGCAGCGCTTAATTACCGCGCCAATGCGCCAGTGATTGATGCGATGTTACAAGAACTCGGCTTAGTTGATAAAGACGGTGGCAACCTTAATGATTTATTATCCGGTAATAACTCATTAGTCAGTGAAGCCCGTGACGTGGTAAAGCAATCGAAAGTGCCAACGCCTGTTAATGGTTCGAAGCCTGTTAATGGTGAGCATGTATAGCGAGTAGTAACGCTAACCGACGGTTATCTATTATAAATAGAATCGTTGAATGCTACTAAATCAGCATCAAGATGAGCGTTACTATGACCGTATAGTAACGCTCGTTTTTTCCCTAAAAAGAACAAAAGTATAAGATTATATTCTTGATTGGTAATGTATAATTTTTTCAACCGAAAGTTGTAATCATGTTTTTAAATTGGAAGTAGTTTAGGTTTGCTTAGGAAATAGCAGGATATATAAATATTAACTTGAATTTTAAGCTTCTGTGATAGCTGTAATAACTACGATCGTTACATAATATAATGTTAAATGCCTTAATCAATAATGGAGGAAATGATGAGTCAATTGGAAGAAACACAAGAATCACTTTCGCGGATGCAAGCTTTTGATCCGAAAAGTTTAGCTAGAGAAGAAGAGCTTGGGCGCAATTTTGATTTTTCCGCAATTATTGCTCCAGCTTCAAAATTGATAAGGCTTTATAACCAATTAGGCTTGTCAACTTTAGAAGATTTTCCTGACGCAATACTTGTGCAAATAAAGCAGCAGGCAGATGCTGATTTTAATCGTTTTCAACAGGCATTAGATTTTGATCCGACTACAGTTCAAAATCAAAATCCGACGCTACCGCGAGACAATATTATCAAGCAAGTTACAGTAGCCTATGACCCTGCTTTTCAAAAGTTATTTCCGTTTATTTCATATGGCACAAGTAAAGCTGTAGATTTCCAACGAATGGAAAATGAAGCTAGGGCAATGCTTCAGAGTGTAAAAGATGAAGCTGGTGTGATCACAGGGCAACTTAATGAACATCAAGACCAAGCTCAAAATGTTTTAGCTGACGTGCGTAAAGTCGCTGCTGAACAAGGTGTTTCTCAGCAAGCTATATACTTCAAAGAAGAATCTGAAGCACATGATGAGTTAGCTGAGGCATGGCGCGAAAGAACAATGAAACTCGCATGGCTACTTGGCGGATATGCATTTTTAAGTATTTTCTTTCACAAGTGGTCTTGGATTCAACCTACTGATGCAATTCAATCAGTTCAATTGGTTACAAGTAAGGTATTAATTTTTGGTGTAATTGCATATATGCTTTTCCTTTCATCTAAAAATTTCTTATCGCATAAACACAATGCTATTGTTAATAAGCACCGACAAAATGCTTTAATGACTTATACCGCTTTAACGGATTCCGCTGCATCTGATGAAAGCAAAGATATTGTATTAAATCATGCATCTTGTTGTATTTTCTCACCTCAAGATACCGGCTATGTAAAACATGAGGCTTCACAAAACAATAGTGGAGGGAGTCGTTCAGTTGTAGAGCTACTACCAAAAACAACAATGAAATTAGATCCTCAACCATAGGTATTTAAAGCAAATTATAGGACAAATTAGGACAGGAAAAAAATCGTGGATTGGAGTGAATGTCACATTGAGTCGAAAAAGTGGTTCAATGTGACAGAGAGTATTTTAAGCCTGTCCTATTATTTTTATCGGCCTCTTAACAGGGTGTCATATTTTTAAAGGAGTAAGCATATTAATGGAAGAGTATTATCCAATTGTGTTATCTATTGTTATGGGAGTTCCATTCGGTTGGGGGATAAGCTTTGCCGTTTGTAGTTTAAAAGGTAAAGCAAAGCAAATATTTTTATTAGGCAGTGGGGGCTCTATTACAGGGGTACTTATTGCACAAGCGACAAAGTTCGCCGAAGTAGAAGTTACATTAAGCTTCTTATTCCTTCCATTAACTGCATTAGTTACTGCAAGTCTATTGATATATTTTTATGTATCTGATCTGAAAGAAAAGTGCCCAAAGCTTCCTTTCAATATTTCATACCTTATTTCCTCAGATAGCAAATTATCGGAGATATATGAACAATATATTGAATCTGAAAAACAAGGTATAGCTCGCAAAGATGAATTAGATAAAAAGACTAAGGAACTTAAAGAAAAAGAAGATGCTCTAAATCTTAAATTAAAAGAGTTAGAAAAACAGCGAAAAGCTCAGGAAGAAATGGAGAGTAATATTAAGGAAAGGATAAAAAATGGATACACACTTAGCTTACCTGACTCAAAAAATATTCCTTTGAGTGAAGCTATGGTTCGTTCATTACCTCGATACTTTGAGCATATTCTTCGGTTTTTAGATGAAGTAGGTTTACAGTTTGAGCAACTTAATGCACGGTTCCCTTCTACAGATGACTTTCCAAAAGAAATTTTAATAAAATCTAGTCTAGAGGTCATAGCCCGAAGTATTCGAAGTCATCTGATTCAAGATTCATCAGCTAGAGTAACATTCAGAGTTTCAGATGGTAATCATTTTAAAGCTTTTGCTGTCGATTCTCGAGGTGGAGCAGCTGAAAGCGTTTCTGATATTCCTAATGATAGTACAAATATGATCAAAGCGTCAGCAGGTGCCAAGAGAGGGTTGGTTAAAAGCATAAATCCTGAATATGACTATAATTCAAATGGTATTGGTTCTAAATGGGATGATTATTTAACTAGTACATTTGAACAATATGTCCTTGACGAACATCCGCTTATTTCTATGAATATATCTATTCAGGGATCAAGCTCGGAATTATCAAACTTTTTAAAATTTATGTCATATATAAAATTTGAAATTTTAATTGAGGATTTGCTAGATATGATTGATGACAACTATTCGTTGAAAAATTATTTATTATCTTTACAGAAGGAAGCTGCGTAATGTCTAAAGTTGCTTTGGGTTCAGCATTAACAGCACCTAGCTTTTATGATTACATCGGAGATCAGGAAAAAGCTAAAAAAGCTGAAATATTGGTTGAGGAACATCTTGCTAGCCACAGTAGTTCCGATGGAGAAGAATACCTTTTTATAGAGGTAAGCCGGGCTGAAAAGGCTCTATTAGAGGCGTATAAAAAATATAACAAACAAGCTAATAAGGACTAGAAGCAGTTGGCTACCTCTTCCTCGTCGTTTATTTTAGCCCATTATTTGGGCGTTGATATGATTCCCCACGTCAAGCTGAATGTGACTAGTTTTGCTCAAAAGCTAGAGCCATAATTTGTTTATCTGACTAGTTAGGACAGGCAAAAAAAATCGTGAATTAGAGTGGACGTTAAATTGAACCTGAAAAATTGGTTCTATTGATGACAGAGAGTGTTTTTAAGCCTCTCCCATTATTTTTCTTTCAAGGAGGTAAGTGTGGAAAAGGGTAAATTAGCCATGATGTTAGTTCTAGCTATAATAGCTTTTATAGGAGTTTTTTTACTTAAGTAATAAAACAAATCAGCAGTGGTCAGTGTATCGGGTACGCAGTCGAAATACTCAGTAATACGGCGAACGGCACGGATATAAGCATCAATGGTTGATGGGGTTTACCTTGCAAGCGAAGGTTGATAAAGCGTTGTTGTTGGGCAGTGTTCATCGTGATGTCTCCAGTTAAAACGCACCGAGTGGTGGTTTATCTGGTTAAGTATCAACAACCGCGAGTATACTCTGCCGCGGAGCGGCTTTGTTTAACAAGAAACTATGGTGTTAATACCTAACTCTCATACGTCCACTTTGGCACGTAGACGGACACTTATTCGCAAAGAAACATCGAAGTTTGCACTGGAAGAGCCGAACTCTAATTAGGTTGAGTTTAAGCTAATATTGAAAGTATCATCTGGGCCAATATGAGCTACGACACGCTAATCAAGACACCAAAACTATTGTCGAACCACTGGCTTATCTTCAATTAACTCAACCCATTCACCTTCTTTGGGCTCATCCCCCGTACTAATCGCACTCACTACTTGTGACGCGGCGCTTGGGATGGCGTCAATCACTGCAGCGGCAACCTCTTCGGTATCCTCGGGTGATACATTGGCGAGGCGCTGGACAATCTCAAGGGCAACTTTATTTTCATCACTTTGTTCCACAGATTGGTTAACCGTTTGAGCCTGTGGTGATTCAGGTTGTTGCTCATGAATGAGATTCGCCACATCCGTTGCTATTTCTACTACGTGTTGTGGCTTGCTATCGGCAACCGCCACCGCGACATCAACCACCTGCTGAGGTGAGACTTTTGCGACTCTGGACAGGAGTTGAGCCCCTTGCGCTGAATCCGCTGCTGAATGCTGCTCTTTCGTGTTGGTGATATAACCTTGCGTTAATGACGCGGCGGCTTCGGGTACATTATCAATCATCGCGACGGTGACATCCAAGGCTTGTTGTGGCGAGCTCTGCCACAGCTCTTGAGCCAAAGAAACCGCATCAGTCTGGGTTGTTGATTCTTGTCTATCTGCTGGGCGGGTATTGTGTTGTTCTTGCGCAAGCACGTTGGCGTAATACTCAGCAACCTGTGTGGCGCTCTCGGGGGCTGATTCGACTGCAACGCGCGCCATCTCATTACGTAGTTCTGGAAAACTCTCACTGATTTGCATCGCGACACTGACAACTTGATTTGGATACCAGATGGCAAGTTGGCTAACTAACTGATAAGCAAGCTCTGGTTTAGTGTTAATAATCGCTTGGGTAATGTGAGGCATATCAAAAGGCGCCGCCTCTTTCATCACTTCATAGAGACGTAATACATTAATTCCTTCAACGGCCGCCACGGCGCTAGCTACTTCCACCCCATGTTCTGGGTTATCAATTGCAATCGCTCGCGCCATTTTGACGGCTGCTCCAGGGTCTAGCTCGGCAATCTGCTGTGCTATTTGGGCTTGGGCTGATAACGGCTGTTGCTGCTGGTTAAACTGGGTGCGAGGGTCTAGCTCAGATGATAATGGTGCTGTCGCCACTTGCGCCACAAACGACTCTTGCTCAGCGACAGGTAAAGCCTGACGGGCTTTCATTCTAATCACAACAAAGATGGCTAAAAACAGTTCAATGCTAATAATAAAATAGAATAGTGCATCGCTACCAAATTGATTCATTAACACCGAAGCGCTGTAAGGGCCAATAACGCCACCAATGGCCGAAATTAAAATCATCGTACCCATCGCTGACACCATTTGTTGTTGTTTTAGCTTATCTAATAGTTCAGCAACGCTTAATGGATAGAGACAGGCGAGAATACCCCCAGTAATAAGCGTTGCAATGAGTAAGACGGGATTGAGACTCGCACTTACAAACTGCGGGATTTGACTCGCCATGATGATTGAAATGATCAGCATGCCAAGCAATAAGCTACGGCGATCTAGCTTATCTGAAAGGTATCCGACAGGGAACTGCATGATAAAGGCGCCGAAGATGGCACAGCCGATATACAAAGATAAATCAAACTTGTTTATATCATTGGCTTGGGCAAAGACAGGCAGTAAGTTAAACATTGACGCATAGACGATACCGTAGATGAAACAAGTGATTGCGGCGAGAGGCGATATCTTAAATAAGCTAGGTATCGACATCGTAACAACATCTTCAACCTTTGGCCCTTTATGGCGACTAAAGGCGACGGGAATGACTGCTAAGGCGAGCAAGATCCCCGAGAGGACAAATAAGGTACTGGTCATTGGATCGGCGGCATTCATCAAAAACTGCCCAGCGAATAAGCCACTCAGTGCCGTTGCATGATAAACCGAGAGTAAGCGGCCGCGATTCTCTTTGGTGGCGCTATCGCTCAGCCAACTCTCCATCGCGGTAAAGGCACAGGCGTTACAAAAACCGAGTAGTATTCGCATTACCCCCCATAACAGTGGATCGGTATGTAGACTACAAATCAGAATACTGACGGCACTTAATGCTACGCACCCGGCAAAAACACGAATATGACCTGCTTGTTTTATCAAGTTTTTACTAAATATTGCCCCAAGTAACATACCTACAAAGTAGAGTGATAGCACCATGCCGATAGTATCGGTATCTACTTGGTCTAAGCCCATGCGCACAGGGAGCAATACATTGATTAAGCCATTGGCAAAAAACAGAATGAAGCAACTAGCAAATAATGATAAGAGAGAAAGTAATGTATTTTTCACGAAAGCACCTGTGGTGAAGGGGTTGCTAAAGTATGAGGGAGTTTAAGGTGCTTTTATTTCAGCTAGCTTGCGTTCAATTAGCAGAGGATCGTGCTTAAAGTCATTAACACATTGCTGACAAATACATTGTTTGTGAGTGAAATGTTTAGGTAATAGAGCTATAAGCTCAGTGGGAACTTTCACTTCAAAGCACCAACAAGACGTCTGTTGAGCACCACAGGCATTTTGTTGCTGACAGATGGGACAAGTAGCACTATTCATGAGTATAACCCTATTGAGAAAAAGCTAACCACTAGAGTATAGATAGCTAGTCAGCGAATAAAGTAATTAAATTGCATACATTATACCTTTATTGATGTGGTTAATGGCAAGCTAAATTATGAGAAATAAGTTAATTTTTATTGCTGCTTCTGTTTTTTATAAGATTGAGAATTATTCGCTACAAAAAGTGATAGCTTGTGATAAAGTTGAGCCATAAAAATAATTAACGAACTAATGATTGATTTTTAGTAACTTAATCTTGTCATAGGTTCGTCATGGACGTATAGGGTTGTTATGTCATCTATTGTGGCTATCGTAGCTTTTTTATCACTAATGACGTTGTTGTTAGCTTACTTTTTCATTGAACATCAACGAAAAGAAAAACTAAAGAAGGAAAAGAGTCGCTTAACTAATCAAGTGAGTGACATTAAAGCAAATTATAAGCTAGTTGTAGAAAATATTGCCGAGTTAGCAGGGGTTGATAGTAACTCCCGTACCCGGTTGTATGCGGTTGCTAATAACTTTTTTGTCTATCAAGCAATTGATGGTGCCAGTGTTAAAGCTTTTGCCTTTGCTATTGACCGAATTAATGAAAGCTTTAGTGCATTATCAAGTTTTATTCATGACCACCCTCAATCAGACGTATTGAGCGAACGACTGAGTCTATTTGTTGATGCGTTGCCTAAAGGCAATAGTGGGTATAATACGTCTTTTTATATGCATCAGTTGCCAATGCTCAATGAATTATTAACCGTGCCACCCTCTGCTGCGGCTGAAGCCAAAGAAGCGGAGCAGGAAAACCCGCAGAGCAAAGAGCCTATGGCCGAGGTTACGATAAACTATCAAGCCGATGTCGCTGAACCGGCAAAAAGTGACTCGAAAGTGAACGTTGAAATGAATGTTGCTTAACCTTGAGTGGTCAGTACTCAATATTTCTAGAAAGCCCGTTTTTGTAACGGGCTTTTTTATTACCAAGGTAAACTGCACTGAAACAAAGCCACTTAAACCTTAGTGTAAAGCTATTGGTAAGCGCTCTTTGGCAATGGTTCGTTGTTTTTTATATCAAGTTGTTTGAAAAAAGTACGCTTGATTGATTTATTTTAAAAAAGCGCTTTACCTTACCCATTGGCTTATGTATGATTCGTTTCGTTCCAAAGGGGTGTAGCTCTAACGGCAGAGCAGCGGATTCCAAATCCGACGGTTGGGAGTTCGAATCTCTCCACCCCTGCCAATTCTTTTCTAGAATATCTTCATAGTATCTTCCTAATTAAATCACTTTTAATTTTAATTATTTCTTGTAGTATCTACTCAATTAAATTTCTGTATATAACAAAATGACTCAACCTTTTTCTGCGTTGCAATTAAAGTGTCTCGATGCCTTAGGGATTGAACAGTGGCAACTAAAACCTGAATATCGCTATAGCCATGACCGCATTGGTTCTACAGCCAAGCATGACTTACCTGTAGTGGCGAGTGACGTGATAGATAACGTTACTGTCGTGGAGTCAGCGCCTGAATTAGTTGCGCAATTAACGTTAGCAATAGACTACTGTCAACAGCATGCCGCTGATAATGATATTGAAATTGAGTGGGTTGAAAGTGAAAGTAATGACTTAGTCAGTTATCAAGCACCACTACTTCAATTACCGCCATTAGCGACATTATTTTCAGATGCCCAGTTAAAGCAGCAACTATGGCAACACCTTTGTGAGATCTATCGATGAGCGTTGTTTTTTCCACTTTTTCCCAAGCTGATATCGATACTGTTTATCCAATCGAACAAGCCGCTCAATCACACCCCATGTCTCGAACAGTGATGGAGTCGTGTTTATCGAAACGTTATTTTAATGCGATGGTTTTAGTTGAAGGCGTTGTTGCGGGATTTTATATTGGCGAATATGTATTAGACGAGTCATCGCTAATTGAGATTTGTGTAGCCCCTACATTTCAAGGCCAAGGATTAGGTAAACAATTATTGACGCATTATATTGAAGCGGCTAAGTCACGCGGTGCAATGAGTTGTTGGCTAGAAGTGAGAGAGTCTAACCATAGCGCACATAAGCTCTATCAATCGTTAGACTTTAATGAGGTCGATCGCCGGGTCAACTATTACCCGACGGAAACAGGGCATGAAGATGCCATCATCATGAGCTACTTTTCATTTGGTTAATCTTAGCTTAAGCAGGGAAAAGTTGTGGTAGTTTGGTTGCTAGCATCATATCACCAACCGCTTTAACTTTACCCATCATAAAGGCGGTCATGCCATTAACACTGCCGTCTAATAGCCCTTTTAAGGTTGAGCTTTTTAATATTAGGGTGACAGATGGGTCTTGGTGTTCGCCTTCAACGAGCTCAAACTTAGCATCCGCAATGATTAAATGAAATAACTCTCCTTCTAAATCAAACTGGAATACTTCATTAACTCCCGCTGCGGCTTGTGAATTGAATTTACGACCTAAAATTTCTGTATATTCTGCGACTATCGACATAGCTATCCTTTTATTGTTTTAATTTTAAATATAGTGATACCAATTTCACTAATAACTTGAATCATTTTTCACGGTCTAAACGAATGATAGCAGCGTTATTTCTTATCTCTATGGAATAACAATATAGGATAATAATACCTTGCCGAACTGGATGTCGGCACTTCGGTTCAGTTGGAATGTCGAACCTGTGCGCTACCCCGTTCATCCTCGTTACAAAATTGCTCTCTTAAACTGATCTCTTAATTAAAGGCGTTGGTATGAGCTATTAAGTTAGCACAAAAAGCTTACTGGTCAATGTGTTTTTAAACGCGCGTTTTATTGGTTGTGGGGAAAACATCACACATTGTTGTTTAAAATCCGTTATAATCGCGCGCAATATATTAATTACGCTTAACGTTAGAGATTTTTATGACAACCTTTGCTGATTCGGTGAATAAACGCCGTACTTTTGCGATTATATCGCACCCCGATGCGGGTAAAACGACCATCACTGAGAAGGTCTTATTATTCGGACAAGCCCTACAAAAAGCGGGTACAGTTAAAGGTAAAAAGTCTGGCCAGCATGCTAAATCTGACTGGATGGAAATGGAAAAAGAGCGTGGTATTTCAGTAACCACATCGGTAATGCAATTCCCTTACAAAAACTGTTTAGTTAATCTACTTGATACCCCTGGACACGAAGATTTCTCGGAAGATACTTATCGTACCTTAACTGCCGTTGATTCATGTTTAATGGTGATTGATGCAGCAAAGGGTGTAGAAGCTCGAACGATTAAACTGATGGAAGTTACGCGTTTACGTACCACACCTATCGTGACGTTTATGAATAAGCTAGATCGCGATACACGTGATCCTATTGAGCTGATGGATGAAGTTGAAGATGTCCTTGATATTGCTTGTGCACCGATCACTTGGCCAATTGGTATGGGTAAAGAATTCAAGGGAATTTATAACCTGCTAACTCAAGAGACAGTTCTCTATAAAACAGGTCAGGGTCACACGATTCAAGAAAAACGGGTGATTAAAGGGTTAGATAACCCTGAATTAGATGAAGCCATTGGTCATTACGCTGAAGAATTGCGTGAATCAATGGAACTTATCGAAGGTGCTTGTAATCCTTTCGATCTAGAAATGTTCTTAGCAGGTCAACTAACCCCGGTTTACTTTGGTACCGCGATGGGTAACTTTGGTGTCGACCATATGCTTGATGGCATCGTTAATTGGGCTCCAGCACCAGTTAATCGTATTGCGGAACAGCGTGAGGTTGAAGCAACGGAAGAGAAGTTCACAGGCTTCGTGTTTAAGATTCAGGCAAACATGGATCCTAAACATCGTGACCGTATTGCATTTATGCGCGTTTGTTCAGGCGAGTATAAAAAAGGCATGAAAATGAATCATGTCCGTATTGGTAAAGATATTAATGTCTCTGATGCACTTACTTTCATGGCGGGTGACCGTGCTCAAGCCGATGGTGCGGTTGCAGGTGATATCATTGGTCTACACAATCACGGAACGATTCAAATTGGTGATACTTTCACTCAAGGTGAAAAGCTTAAATACACTGGTATCCCTAACTTTGCTCCAGAGATGTTCCGTCGGATCTTATTAAAAGATCCTTTGAAGATGAAACAGCTACAAAAAGGTTTGATTCAACTATCGGAAGAGGGCGCTGTACAGGTCTTTAGACCGTTACGCTCAAATGAATTAATCTTAGGCGCTGTGGGTATACTTCAGTTTGAAGTGGTTGTTGCGCGCCTTCGTGCAGAGTATAAAGTAGAAGCTATCTATGAACCAATTAGCGTAGCGACAGCCCGTTGGATTAGCTGCGATGATAACGTTGCATTAGAGAAGTTTAAAAAGAAAGCTTACGATAACCTAGCGCTTGATGGTGGTGATAACTTAACTTACATCGCGCCGACACGAGTTAATTTAAACTTAGCTTATGAGCGTTACCCTGAAATTACTTTCCGTGAGACACGTGAAAACTAATTAAATTAAGTATGATTGGTTCTAAGGCTCTCTGAGTCGATGAAATCCGAAGTTAGCTCTTAGCAACTTCGGATTTTTTTTGATTAAATGCCTCACTTAAGTATTGATAATAATTCTCATTAACTGTAGTGTTAATGAGAATTATTAACACTAACTGTGTGGTGTGTATGAACACAACAACTGACCCGTTACGACTGCGATTGCAGCGCATTACATTTCCTCTAGCAATAAAGCGCACAGTTTTACCATTGGCTTTGATAATTCTTGCTTGTATTCCCAGCATGCAAAATGTTGTTTTGCAATCGCTAGCTGACGCGTTTCTACAGGTCAGTGTCTTTGTTGCTGCGACACTTTACTTTTATTATTTCTTTGTTGGGCGCTATCAATGGCTTGAACTCGCTCACGTCAGGCAAAATTTCCCTCATTTTGAGGCACCATTAGCCGCATTTCTAGGGGCTTTGCCCGGTTGTGGTGGGGCTATTATTGTTGTTACTCAGTTTACCAAAGGGCAGGCTAGTTTTGGTTCTGTCGTTGCGGTTTTAGTGGCGACGATGGGCGACGCTGCATTTTTGTTACTCGCGACTAAACCCATTGAAGGGGTTATGATTATGGTGAGTGGTCTAATGGTTGGGGCGGTATGTGGGTATGTTGTTAATGCTATTCATCCAGAAAACTACTTGCAGCCTGATAACTCCAAAGCTATTCCTGTTCATACTTGTCATGCCATTCAAGATAGTAAGCGGTTTAAGGTGGCTAGAACTTTTTGGCGTACTTTATTAACCCCTTCTCTTGTTTTAGCTTTATTGATTGCGTTTCAATTTAATTTTGATGTTATATCTCCAGCCATTGAGCAGTATGTGGTGTGGTTTGGCGCTGTCTCGGCCTTTATTGTTATTTGTTTATGGTCTATTGCATCCCCTGGGCAAGATTACCAAGCCTTTGCTTGTGAAGATGATAAGCCCGACCCTTACTCTCGATTAAATAAAGTCATTCAAGATACTCACTTTGTTACAACTTGGGTTGTTGTTGCTTTTATATTTTACGAACTTTGTGTCAACTTATTAGGTTTAGACTTAAGGCAGTGGTTTACTAACTACGCTATTTTGGCCCCATTAATAGGTATGGCGATTGGGTTGTTACCGGGCTGCGGTCCACAAATATTAGTGACTACTCTATATATCCAAGGAATTGTTCCCTTTAGTGCCCTCATTGCTAATGCCATGTCAAATGATGGTGATGCTTTATTTCCTGCAATCGCTTTGGCTCCTAAAGCGGCATTGGTGGCGACATTATATTCCTCCGTACCGGCATTAATAGTGGGTTATGGCATCTACTTTATCGCTAGTTAACGAAGTGAAGAGGGCACGCTATTTTTAGTCTCGTAGTGATAGGATATACTGAGCTTTGGTAGTTCTATTAGTTAGGTATTATGGAGTTTATTGATAGTCATTGTCACCTCGATTTTGAGCGCTTAGGCAGCGTTGATACAGTATTAGCTGCGGCTCTTGAGCAAGATGTTTCGGCGTTTGTTGTGCCGAGTGTTTCAGCGCATAATTGGCGTAAAGTATTAAAGCTCACTCAAACATATCCGCAACTTTATGGTGCTTTAGGTATTCATCCCTACTTCTTAGAGTCGGATAATAAGCTTGCGGAGCTTATCGCTTTAGCATCTGCGTCACGCAATGACATTGTGGCTATTGGTGAGATTGGGCTCGATGGTACAATTGAAGTGCCGATTAACGAACAGCTTGATGTATTAGTTGCGCAGCTAAAATTAGCAAAAACGCTTGAATTACCCGTTATTTGTCATGCTCATAAAGCCTATGATCCCTTATTAAAGCAATTAAGACGTTTTAAACTTCCTCGTGCTGGAGTCATTCATGGTTTTAGCGGCAGCTTGGTTCAAGCGAATGAATTTATTAAATTGGGGTTTAAACTGGGCCTAGGTGGCGTGATTACTTATCCGCGAGCGCAGCGCTTAGCAAGTACCGTCACAGCACTAGAGCTAGAGCATTTCTTATTAGAAACGGACTCACCAGATATGCCGCTTTATGGTCAGCAAGGTCAATTGAACACACCAGTAAATATTCCCAGAATCGCCCACGCGATTGCTAAGCTTAAACAGGTGAGCTTAGCGGATGTAGCAAATATAACCTCGCAACAATCCCGTGCACTTTTTGCTTTGTGATCAAGCTTAAACTATTTAGGCAAAATCATCGCTTAGTTATTCTTTTTATAACAAATGTGATCACGGCAAAAGTAACGTTAGCTAAATACCGCTAGATTTGACTCACCACTTTATTGGCAGCGATAATTATTGTTGTTATTTATCTGTTTTTTACAAATTTATGGAGCGTCTGATGACAGACCTAGAACGCGCAGCTTATTACGGTATTCAGTTAATGGACTTAACCACATTGAGCGCAGATGATACTGACCAAAAGGTTGTTGAACTTTGTCAAAAAGCGGTAAGTGCTGGTGGTAAAACCGCTGCCGTGTGTATTTTTCCTCAATTTATTCCTGCCGCAAAGCAAGCCCTTAAAGACTTGAAGTCCACAGATATTCTTATCGCGACAGTAACTAATTTTCCGCATGGTAATAACGATGTTGCAACAGCGGTTAAAGAAACCGAGCAGGCTGTCGCTTTAGGCGCTGATGAGGTTGATGTTGTTTTCCCTTATCGCGCATTTTTAGCGGGTGATCGTGAAGTTGGCCATGAGTTAGTTAAAGCGTGTAAAGAAGCTTGTGGTGATAAAGCAATTTTAAAAGTGATTTTAGAAACTGGTGAAATTAAATCCCCTGAGTTAATCAAAGAAGCTAGCTTAATCGCTATTGCCGCAGGCGCTGACTTTATTAAGACATCGACTGGTAAGGTAGCAGTGAATGCAACTTTAGAGGCAGCAGAGCAAATGCTACAGGCAATTGTAGAAACTGGTGGTGAATGTGGCTTTAAAGCCGCTGGTGGCGTGAAGAATGCACAAGATGTAGCAGATTATTTAACATTGACTGAAACGTTGCTTTCAAGTGACTGGATTAAACCAGAGAACTTCCGTTTTGGTGCAAGTAGCTTGTTAGATAACCTGCTAAGCACTTTAGGTAAAGGCCAAGCTTCAGAGCAACAAGGATACTAATTAATGGAATTTCTCCCACAAGAAATTATCCGCCGTAAACGCAATGGCCAAGAGCTAACAGAGCAAGAAATTGCTTTTTTTGTTGATGGCATTACTAATGATTCAATTAGTGAAGGGCAAATCGGTGCCTTTGCAATGGCAACTTATTTTCAAAATATGACCATGAACGAGCGTATTGCTTTAACCAAAGGCATGCGGGACTCCGGCACTGTGTTAAATTGGCAGTCACTTAACTTAAATGGCCCTGTGGTTGATAAACACTCAACGGGTGGTGTGGGTGATATGGTCAGCTTAACGTTGGGCCCTATCGTTGCTGCCTGTGGTGGTTATGTCCCAATGATCACTGGACGTGGTTTAGGACATACTGGAGGAACACTTGATAAGTTCGACTCCATTCCTGGTTATACCACGGTACCGAGCAATCAACTATTTCGTGATACCGTTAAAGAGCTTGGCGTTGCTATTATTGGTCAAACTGGAGATTTAGCTCCTGCGGATAAGCGGTTTTATGGCATTCGAGACGTGACATCAACCGTTGAGTCAGTGCCTTTGATCACCGCCTCTATCTTAGCGAAGAAGTTGGCAGCAGGTCTTGATGCTTTAGTGATGGATGTTAAGACAGGCAATGGTGCATTCATGAGTGAACTCCCTCAAGCACAAGAGCTAGCGCACAGTATCGTTCACGTAGCTAATGGGGCTGGGGTCAAAACTAGCGCCCTAATTACCGACATGGATCAATTACTTGCTGCAAGTGCGGGTAATGCGGTTGAAATGGTTGATGCAGTTAAGTATTTGCGTAATGAATTGGATAACCCTCGCTTACATGAAGTGACCGTTGCTCTAGCCGCAGAAATGCTAACCATCACAGGCCTTGCCGACAATGAAATGCACGCTCGTGAAAAGGTTAATCAAGTATTAGTAAACGGTCAGGCGGCTGAGTTATTTGGCAAGATGGTTGCTAAACTTGGCGGCCCGACGGACTTTGTTGAAAACTATCAACACTACTTACCAAACGCGAAGATAGTTCGCCCTGTTTATGCCACTGAATCGGGTATTATCACCCAGATTAATACGCGCAATGTTGGCTTGTCAGTAGTCGAACTTGGTGGTGGTCGCCGCCGTGCAGATGACAAAATCAATTATGCGGTTGGGTTGTCAGATGTTTTAACCTTGGGTAGCCAAGTTGACTTGCAAACACCAGTGGCAACGATTCACGCCGATAGTGAAGACGATTTTGCTAGAGCCAATGAAATGTTACAGCAAGCCATTAGCATTGGGTTAGATATGCCAAGTATGAATGATGAAGTGTTAGATATTATTCGTGAGGATGGGTAAATGAAAAGAGTGACTATTATGATGCTTGATTCACTGGGCATTGGTGCCAGTGAGGATGCAGATAAGTTTGGCGATGTAGGTGCTAATACCTTAGGCAGTATTGCAAAGGCATGTGCTAAGGGAACGGCGAATCTTAATCGCCAAGGACCACTGAAATTACCTAACTTAACCAAGTTAGGTTTAGGTCATGCTTGTGCTGATAGTTCTGGCTACTTTCCGCAAGGGTTAGACTCATCGGTTGTGCCAATGGCTCAATATGGTTTTGCCCAAGAAATTAGTTCTGGAAAAGATACACCCAGCGGTCACTGGGAAATAGCCGGGGCCCCTGTCTTATTTGAGTGGGGCTATTTCAGCGATAAAGAAAACTCATTCCCGCAATCGGTGATTGATGAGTTAGTTGAGCGCTGTGAGTTGCCGGGTATTTTGGGTAACTGTCATGGCTCTGGCACCGACATCTTAGTACGTTTAGGTGAAGAGCATATACGTACAGGGATGCCAATTTGTTATACCTCTGTTGATAGTGTTTTTCAGATTGCAGCGCATGAGGAAACATTTGGCTTAGATAAGTTACTGGATGTATGTGCTGTCGCTCGTGAAATATTAAATAAATATAATATCGGGCGTGTGATTGCTCGTCCATTTATTGGCAGTGAGTCAGCAAACTTCATACGTACGGGAAACCGACGTGATTTATCCGTATTACCGCCAGCAAAGACATTGTTAGACTTCGCTAAAGATGCTGGTAAGGAAGTCATTAGCATCGGTAAGATATCAGATATTTATGCCGAACAAGGAATTACTCAAAAGATAAAAGCGACTGGGCTCACTGAGTTATTTGATAAAACACTTGCTGCCCACCTGAATGCACCGGAGCAGAGTATTGTCTTTACCAACTTTGTTGATTTTGACTCAGCTTATGGACATCGTAGAGATATTGCTGGTTACGCAGCTGCGCTTGAGTACTTTGATACGCGCTTACCAGAGTTTTTAGCGCAAATGGCTGATGATGATTTATTGGTAATGACCGCCGATCACGGTTGTGATCCAAGTTGGCCAGGCAGTGATCATACCCGTGAGCATATTCCTGTTATTTTCTATAGCCCATCACTTGCTGGTGGCAGTGTCGGTAAGCGCGAAACGTTTGCCGATATCGGGCAATCGATTGCATCCTATTTAAATTTACCGGCCCTAGCGTACGGAAAATCATTTCTCTAATTATTTTATATAAACAGTTTTAAAGGTTATTTTATGGCAACTCCACACATTAATGCACAAGCGGGTGATTTCGCAGAAACAATTTTATTACCAGGTGATCCTCTACGTGCAAAATACATCGCAGAAACCTTCTTAACTGATGTTGTTCAGGTTAATGATGTTCGCAATATGCTTGGCTTCACTGGTATCTATAAAGGCAAGCGCGTCTCTGTGATGGGAACAGGAATGGGGGTCCCTTCGATCTCAATTTATGCAAAAGAGCTGATCACGGAATATGGGGTTAAAAACCTTATTCGTGTCGGTAGCTGTGGCGCTGTTTCAACTGACGTAAAAGTCCGTGATGTGATTATTGCACAGGGCGCATGTACCGATTCGGGCGTCAACCGTGCAAGATTCCAAGGCCAAGATTTTGCGGCAATTGCTGATTTTGGATTAATGGCTAATGCTGTCACTGCTGCAAAAGCTCACGGTATTAAAGCGGCTGTAGGCAATGTCTATACGGCTGATTTATTCTATACTCCCAACCCAAGCATGTTCGATACTATTGAAAAAATGAATGTGTTAGGTGTTGAAATGGAAGCTGCGGGACTTTATGGCGTTGCTGCTGAGTTTGGGGCGAAAGCATTATGTGTTGTGACTGTCTCGGACCACATTCGCACAGGTGAGGAAACAACGGCTGAAGAGCGTCAGTTAACCTTTAATGAGATGATTAAACTGACGTTAGAATCATTACTTATCGATTAGCACTAGCGTTGTTACATATTGAAAAAGGCTGAATTGATTACTTCGTTTCAGCCTTTTTTTGTTGCGCTTGTTGTTCTTTTTCTTCCTTAGCTTCTTGATACTGTGCTTTGGTGTATCGTTTGACCAAGTCTCGTAATAAATAGTTTGCGCGCTTTTGAGAAAGGGCTCTCGCTAATAAAAAACCTATCAGCACGGCTAGTCCTAGTGACCAACGTTGCCACTTTAATTGTTCATCTTGAATGGCAATAATCGGCTGTACAAATTCATCTTTATCTAAGCTTAATCGTAGATAACCTAATAATTCATCTTGGCGTATCTCAGCCGCTAAAATAACTGATTTAGATTCGTCTCCAATGCCATTCTCTAATGATTCGGCCATTAATGTACCATTGGCTTGATGGATCCAAATACCATTAATCAGAGGTGATTCTGTGAGGGTTTGAGCTAGCCATTGCAACTGTTGTTGCTCATTAAGCTTTAATCCCATGGTGGCGGCTAAGGCTAATTGCTGTTTAAGGGTGCTAGCAATCGCTTGTTGTTGCTGTTGACGCATCTCTTTTGACTGTTGATTCGAGTGCCATAATAAAACACCGAGTAAAATAACTAATAGTAACGCTAAGGATAACTGGCTTAGACGTTTTATTATTACTTGTTTTATTAATGAACTTTGCTTCATGAACTAACCTTTTTCTTCCCTGTTATTGATAATAAACGATAAATTTAATCGAGCAAGTAAGATTTAATGGTTTCTTCATTTATTATAGCTGTTCAATTGTTGTAATTTTATTCCATATTGACAAAAATGCTAATTTCAAACTCGGGCGTTTTTTGCTAGTTTAACGACATAAATTAATTTTTCACCTGTAATAGGATGTGTTGTGTCACAGTTTAATGTTTATTTTTCATCACGTTTAAATATCTTTGAGTTTATTTCGTCAGTTGCTGACCCATCTTGTTATGTGTTATTCAATACTGCAGGTCATGTTAATGTATTAGCATCTAATGCTCCTAGTAATGACTTTGAGCTAGTTACTTCTTCTGTGGCTGCCCCTGTGAGTACAGAGCACCTAGTGGTGACGGCGCCTCGCATCTCAGAAGAATTAGTTAACACTTTAATTAATAAGCTTTCAGGCAGCCTATTGGCGATTAAACCCGTTATTTCTATCGCGGGTTTCCAATCGTTAGAGCTGTTATTGAATCAAGTTGTGTCGATTGAAGAGGTTAATCAAGCTGCATCAAATTATGATGTGGATGTAAATCGTATTAGCAATTTTCCAGACTTAGCACAACCGGGGCTAGTTGTTCTGGATATGGACTCTACCAGTATTGAAATCGAGTGTATTGATGAGATTGCTAAGCTTGCTGGTGTCGGTGAGCAAGTTGCTGAAATTACTGAATTAGCGATGCAAGGTCAATTAGACTTCGCAGAAAGCTTGCGTGCTCGCGTGGGAAAATTAAAAGGGATAAAGCTTGAATTACTCGATGTCATTGCTAAAGACTTACCATTAATGCCCGGTATGACGGAGTTGGTGAAGCAGTTTAAGGCTCATCAATGGAAAGTGGCGATTGCATCTGGCGGTTTTACTTATTTTGCTGATAATTTAAAAGATTTATTAGCGTTAGATGATGCTGTTTCAAATGTGCTCGAGCATGAAGCTGGTGAGCTTACTGGGCAAGTAGTTGGGCGTATTGTTGACGCAAAAGTTAAAGCTGAGACTGTAGTTGCCCTAGCTGAAAAATATGACATTCCTTTATCTCAAACCATCGCAATAGGTGATGGTGCCAATGATTTGGTGATGATGGAGCAGGCAGCGCTCGGCGTTGCTTATCATGCTAAACCGTTGGTACAAGAGCAGGCGAGTGTAGCGATTAACCAAGGTAATTTAGCGGCGATTATTGCGTTGTTAAAACGATAGAAGGCGGTTATGAAAGGGGCTCTTGATAACATTAAGGCCCCTGATATATAAGATGTTTACTGCTTCTCTTAGATTAAATCAAACCGTTGTAAAACTTCTTCACTAATGTCAGTCATCTCGGCTATTCCGATCACTGAATCAAGCTGGGCTTGAAGCTGACGAGTTTTGAAACTTGATTGCTTAGCGGCATAGATAAGCTCTCGGGAGAACGCTTTGTAATCGACCTTATTGGTTCTACTAATGTAAATTCTAATAGCGAAAAACTCACCTTGTTGCTTTGCTAAAGTGATAAATGCTTGGTGGTCTTCTTTCGTTTCAAACTCTTCAAATAAGCGCGTTGAGGTATGATAGTCATGACTATCGGCTGGTGTGCTTAATTGGATATAAATTTCTTGTGACACCGCTGGAGACGTCGGAGATATTTTCTTTAGTGAATTAGCAAATATCTGATTAAATAAATTGTTTTTTGCGATACATGCCGTATCTCCATACCCTAACATTGTCGATTGAGCAGAGAATAAGTTGAGCAGCCGATTCTCTTCGCGAGTTTGAACCAGGTGAGATACTTTATAGGTATTTCCTTTCTTCGATATGATGATTGGTAAGGTATCATTTTTTTCGCAATGTAAGGTTTTTAACAGTTTATTAAAGTCCGCGGGAGGAGCTATTTGTGCGGTCAGTTTACGTTTATTATTCTTGATTATTTTATAAATAAGCTTTGGTCCATGCTCTGTCTCATCATTGATTTCTATCTTTAAATTGAGCTGCTTTCCATCAGGAGTTGCACGCATAACTTGGTATTGTAAAAATGCCAGTTCAGGGTTTCCGCTAACTTTGGCTAACAATGGAAACTCCAGTTTAATGATGTCTGAAGCCGTTATCGGTACAGATTGCTTCATTAGAATTTGCATACCGTGGACAGAAAAGTCGACCGTTGAGCCTTTAAAGGTTTGTTTATTGTGATGGATAATCACCGGTGTTTGATAATTAAAGCGGTCTTCTTGGCGTAATGATTGATAATTAGTGTCAATCAATTTGAGCCCGGCTTGTGCTGTGTCGCTGTGACAAAAAACTTTCAGTTTAGCGAGTTCATTTTTTTTGGGCTGCCGTTGCTGGTAAAAGCTTCTACCTTGCTCTGAAGTAATATCAATAAGATAGCCCATGAGATCGAGCTCTGATAGGGATTCTAAATATTGATGTTGTTCTGGCTTTGCGCTGTCTTTGGCGGTTAAGTGCTTAGGTAGTACATTGGGTAAACGCCATTGGTGATCAGTAATCGGCGCCAATTGTAATTGATAAACCCGCCAGCCTTCTTTTTTTGCACCAAACTGCATGAACAAGTCCGTTAATCCAGTATGCTTTAATTCATAATCTGTGGCGCTGTAAAAGTATTTTTTGCCTTTGGCAATATGGGTGAAACAGTATAATAATTGGTTTGGCTTAGATTGTAATAGTTTCAGAATACGAGTCAGTCGTTTACTTCTTAGTAGGCCAGTGACCCGCAGAATGTTATTACTGCTTTGCCAATAGTTTATGATGTGACGATTTGCCGGGTTACATAAAGCATATTCAGCATGATACTGATCATCGTTCTGACTAAAGAAAATGGGTAGGCCAACAAACTTGCTGCTGTAGAGTTGTTGATAACCAAAGGTTGTTAACATATCAATGACGTGTTCAACATCTGTGGTTACTTGGTTTTTTTGAATTTTTAAGTGTGCTTGAAGAACGCTATCAATTTTTTCATCGAGGTGTTGACGTTCTAATTGATACCAAGAAGCTTCATTTTTTGTCTGAATATTCAACACGGTATAAGCGAGCTCTAGATTGACTGGCTCACTATCGGGCAATTGCTCGATTTCATTATGCTTTACATAAAGTGTATCACCCACACGAATGGCATGTTGACTCGCAAGTTTAACTTTGGCGCCATGAACTGATAAATTAGAGGTGATACCGTTAGCCGTTCTGCCATTGGCTAAGCGAACGGTGACTGGTGATAGAGTATTGATTCGCTCTTCTTTTCTTAAGTGAAATTGCGCGAGATCGATGATTTTTGCATGGTGGACTGGTACTTGTGCCGTAACACTTTCCATCTTTGCTGGTGTTCGTCTCTTCTGTTTGGCAGCCTCTTCTATTGATTCACGGCGCAGCTGATCTACATCATCTTGTTGCTCGCGATAAGAATTTTTTGTTTGAGAGACTTCTTCAAAAACACCAGTGGTGTATTTAGAGTATACAGAGATAGCTTCATTGAACGTTTCAATGGCTAAATCATCAAGGTGATGGGTAAGTCCTTCAAATTGAAACTCTCTACATTCACCATCCACACGCCCCCTTAGGTCAATCGCACGAGAGCATTCAGAATAGAGACGATTAACTTCCATTTTAACTAAAAAGCGTCGAGACTTTGACAGTTGAAGCGTGAGATCTTCAAATCGTTGGTTAAAATCTTGATCGTGAAAATAAGGAATAATACTGCTTATTAAAGCGTGGTCAGTATCTACAGGCATATTGGTGAACACTTTCCTATTTTGCTATAAAAATAAATCGACGATGCGCTAAGTAATCTTACCATATCGAGGTAGAATAACCGCAACAAACTCCAAACCATACACTGTTTGTGTAATGGCTAGGACTATTATTTATAAAGCAATTTATATGCCTATTATGTCGGTGGTTAAAATTTATTATGGCAAAATCTAAAACTTCTTACGTTTGTAATGACTGTGGTGCGGAACACTCACGCTGGCAAGGACAGTGTAATGCCTGCCAAGCGTGGAATACTATCACCGAAGTTCGTCTTGATACCGCTGTAAATGCTCGCAGTGCTCGCTTCTCAGGTTATGCTGGGAACACACAAAGCAAAGTTCAAACATTAGAACAAATTTCATTAGATGAGTTACCGCGCTTAGGCAGTGGTTATCAAGAGTTAGATCGTGTGTTAGGTGGTGGTATCGTACCCGGATCAGCTATTCTTATTGGTGGTAATCCCGGTGCAGGTAAAAGTACATTATTACTGCAAGTGATGTGTGGACTGGCTAATCAAATGGGGGCTTTGTATGTTACTGGCGAAGAGTCATTGCAACAAGTTGCGATGCGAGCTAGTCGTTTAGGCTTGCCAACCGACAAGCTCAAAATGCTATCTGAGACGTCTGTTGAAACGATTTGTGATATTGCCAAGCAAGAACAACCTAAGATTATGGTTATTGACTCTATTCAAGTGGTTCATGTTGCTGATATTCAATCTGCACCTGGGAGTGTGGCTCAGGTACGTGAATCAGCAGCTTTTCTGACTCGTTTTGCAAAGCAGTTTGGCGTGGCTATCTTTCTTGTTGGCCATGTAACAAAAGACGGCAGCTTAGCTGGGCCAAAAGTTTTAGAGCATTGTATTGATTGTTCTATTTTATTAGATGGCTCGACTGATAGCCGTTTTAGAACCATGCGCAGTCATAAAAACCGCTTTGGTGCGGTTAATGAATTGGGTGTCTTTGCGATGACAGGGAAAGGGCTCAAGGAGGTGACTAACCCGTCAGCTATTTTCTTATCTCGTGATGATGAAGAAAGCCCGGGCTCTGTTGTGTTGGTTATTTGGGAAGGGACTCGCCCATTATTGGTCGAACTTCAAGCGCTGGTGGATTATTCTCAGATGCCAAACCCGCGTCGAATAGCCGTTGGCTTAGAACAAAACAGGCTAGCCATGCTACTTGCTGTATTACATCGTCATGGAGGACTTCAAATGTCCGATCAAGATGTTTTTGCTAATGTGGTTGGCGGAGTAAAAGTAGCTGAAACTGCTTCAGATTTAGCCTTATTAGTAGCGATGGTTTCTAGCTTTAAAAATCAAGCTTTAGGTCATAACTTAGTCGTGTTTGGCGAAGTTGGTTTAGCGGGGGAGATTCGCCCTGTGCCGAGTGGGCAAGAGCGTTTAAATGAAGCGTTTAAACACGGCTTTACTCGCGCCATTGTACCGATGGGAAATGTACCAAAAACAATCCCAAAAGGGATGGAAATCATCGGCGTTAAAAAGCTTTCACAAGCCATTGAGGCGATTTTTTAGCGAGCCAGTTGTGTTATATCTCGATTTAGTAATTCTTCGTTAGCAATATTTAACTGCATTAAGCGTTTTAATTCAGCAATGCTATCAAGGTCAATGTGATGACATTTCATGCCAAGCATGTGTTTGTCGACATGAGCAATGATGGCATTCATTTTAATAATGTGCTCGTCGCCTAATTTTAACTCTAACTGAACATGATCTCCTGTGTCCGCGGGAAAAAGGCTTGGTTCAGTACACAAGAAACCATGCAGTGATAAGTCGAGGATTTGTGTTGACCATTGCTGCTCAGCGATGATTAATTTTGCGTCATGGCTAAATAATACCCGCTGAAAAAGTCTTTTATCTTCCATCATTCTCTCTTTAGTTTTTAACGCTCTCTTTAGTATAGTCAAATTACCGTATTATTAACCTGAATTACAACTTAATTTTCCACGTTAAAGGATGCCAGAGCATTGTATATTTGCTGATAAACAAGATTAGTTCTCGGCTGGTAGGGAGACAAAGTACCCTAAAAGCTGTTGTAATCTTGCCGTTTTATCTGGCTTAAGAGGATCGAATTTTAACCCATAAAGCTCGATGCCACCTTGACCATGGTGATGGTTTTGCACGGTAACGGGTAAAACAACCGGCTCAATATCTAACTCTTCAGGTAAAGCGAACTCAATATTGATATGCGCGCCATCATCAAGGCATGATGAGCAACATTCTAGTTGGAGTCCACCCATACTCATGTCAATGACAGAGACTTCCATAGGTTCATTCTCTGGAATTAATAATGTGGCGGAGGCGTCTTTTATCTTAATACGATTATAATGACGGAATTGTTCAAATTGAATATGGCGAGGGTAGGTTAAATGTATATAAGGATATGGAGCAGAAGCAATATGCATAACACCAGCCTTAAAGGCGCAAGCTTTAGCGTTCGATAAAAAGTGAACAATCACTTCTTCGCCAGCAAGTAAGCTATTTTCTTCCCCACCACAGTGAGAACTGGGCTTAGTCAAAATGATACTTTTATCTTTTTTATAGCCTATAAAGTTAGCCCTATATTTTCTTTGAGATATAGTGGTTCTAAGTAAAACACTGGTTCCAACCAAGTCACCTAATTCATCGATATTCACAATAGCCCTATTAATAATAATTTAAGGTAAAGAGGATTGTAACATTAGCGATAGCTAAAGTTGGTGTTGTAGTTTGTAATTTAGACTAAACCTGACGTAAATCAATTCAAGAAAAGAAAAATATTCATTGATTCAAGGTTTTTATCAAATAATCAGACAAAGGGATGAATAAGTATTTTTTATAATAGCCAAATTACCCTGGTATTAAATTTATTTTATCATTGAGTTAGAGGGTAATAATTAAGTTAAGTTAAGTTAAGTTAAGTTAAGTTAAGTTAAGTTAAGTTAAGTTGTGCTCTTTTTAGCACGCATAAATTGCAGGTTGTGATAATGGACAAGAATAAAGTGTCTACACTACTTAGAGAGCTTACAACGCTAAAAATACTATCAACTAATCTCGCGATGAAATACAAACTATAGTGCTCTGGCGTTTAACTTGTACTGAAATTTTTAATTAGTTAAATAAAAAGGCCCCGTTTTATTTAGATAAAACGGGGCCTTTTATATACGGTCAATCTAAGAGTGTATTAAGAAATACGCTTGTATTTAATACGGTGAGGGTTAGCTGCTGCTTCACCGATGGTTTCTTTTAACCATTTCTCATAATCGGTGTATGCGCCTTCGAAGAAGTTGATTTGACCTTCATCACGGTAATCTAAGATGTGAGTCGCGATACGGTCTAAGAACCAACGGTCATGCGAGATAACCATGGCACAGCCAGGGAACTCTAATAAGGCATCTTCTAATGCACGCAGTGTTTCAACGTCTAAATCATTGGTTGGCTCATCAAGCAGGATCATATTACCGCCCGCTTTTAAGAGCTTAGCTAAATGAACACGGTTACGCTCACCACCAGACAGCTCACCAATACGTTTTTGCTGATCGCTGCCTTTGAAGTTAAAGCGGCCCACATAAGCACGTGATGGGATTTGGACATTACCAACGGTTAAGATGTCTTGATCTTCGGCGATTTCTTGGAAAACAGTGTTGTTTTCATTCATATCATCACGGAACTGATCAACACTTGCGCAAACTACGCTTTCACCAAGAGTGATTTCACCTGAATCAGGTTGCTCTGCACCCGTAATCATTTTAAATAAAGTCGACTTACCTGCACCATTGGCACCGATGATCCCAACAATAGCGCCTTTTGGAATGCTAAAGCTTAAGTCGTCGATTAATACACGACCATCAAATGACTTTTTCAGGTTAGTCACATCAAGCACTTTATCACCTAGGCGTGGCCCCGGTGGAATAAATAGCTCGTTTGTTTCATTACGCTTTTGGTAATCGTTGGTGTTAAGCTCCTCAAAGCGAGCCATACGCGCTTTACTCTTCGCTTGACGGCCTTTAGGGTTAGTACGTACCCACTCTAACTCTTTGGCTATTGAGCGTTGACGTGCTTTTTCTTGTGATTTTTCTTGTGATAAGCGGGCATCTTTTTGTTCTAGCCAGCTTGAGTAGTTACCTTCCCAAGGAATACCTTGGCCACGGTCAAGCTCTAAGATCCAGCCTGCAACATTATCTAAGAAATAACGGTCATGGGTAATTGCCACAACAGTACCCGTATAATCATGTAAGAAGCGCTCTAACCAAGCCACTGACTCTGCATCAAGGTGGTTGGTTGGTTCATCAAGTAACAGCATGTCAGGTTTTTCTAGTAAGAGGCGACACAACGCAACACGGCGGCGCTCACCACCAGAAAGAACACCAATTTTTGCATCCCACGCTGGCAGGCGAAGTGCGTCAGCAGCACGCTCTAAAGCATGGTCTAAGTTATGACCTTCTTGCGCTTGGATTAATGCTTCTAACTCTCCTTGCTCTTTAGCAAGGGCATCAAAGTCAGCTCCTTCTTCTGCGTATTCTGCATAAACCTGATCAAGACGGGTTAGGGCGTTTTTCACTTCAGCAAACGCTTCTTCTACTGATTCTTTAACGGTTTTTTCATTATCAAGAATAGGTTCTTGAGGCAGGTAACCGATGCGAATATCGGCTAATGGGCGTGCTTCACCTTCGATATCGGTATCAAGACCAGCCATGATTTTTAGCAGAGTTGATTTACCTGCACCATTTAAACCAAGCACACCGATTTTTGCACCAGGGAAGAAACTAAGAGAGATATCTTTAAGAATATGACGCTTTGGCGGTACCACTTTGCCAACACGGTTCATTGAATAAATAAATTGAGCCATTGGATAATCCTAAAATTAATGAGCTGATAATTATGCCCATAGTGTAAACAAAAAAACGCAATGGCGATATGGCTAACATGCAATAGCTCTTGGTAAGGGCAAGAAGCAATTCCCTTAATGTTGTTAAGTAAAAGTGCCCTTAATAGCAGATTTGATTTCGCCCATTTCTTTTAGCTTGATATAGTAACTCATCGGCTTGCCTATACATCTCTTTTACCGAGGTTGTTTTTTCTTTGTGCCCTTTACACTGTAAGCCCATAGAAACTGTGATAAAACGGTCGGAACCATTTGTTTGATGAGTGAGGTTAACTCTTTCTATATTAGACTTTATTTTCTCGGAGAAACTTATCGCACTTTGATGAGTATCAGCGTTAAAAATAACTCCAAACTCTTCTCCACCTAATCTAAAGCAGTAATCGCCGTGACGGGATAGCGAGCTATTAAGTGCTGCACCAACGCTTTCAAGAATACGATCACCTTCTTGGTGGCCATAAGTATCGTTGAATTCTTTAAATAGGTCGATATCAATAATAAGGAAGCAAATTAAGGTCTGATGTTGCCTAGATGCGTTAATTGCTGACTTAAATATAGATTCAAAATTACGACGGTTTAAAATACCCGTTAATGTATCTGTTGATGAAATTCGTTCTATTTCAAGTTCTAGTTTCTTTGAGCTGGTAATGTCAATATGTACACCATTCATTCGCAATGCACTCCCTTTACTATCACGGGAGGTTACTTTTCCTATGTCATGAATCCAGTGCCACTGACCATCACCAAATTTCATACGGAAAATAGCGTCATAGACTGGGGTTTCGCCATTTAGGTGTTGGGTAATTAATGCTGATGTTTTTTCTAAGTCATCGGGGTGAACAATCGAAGCCCATTTGGATAGGCCACCACTGACCTCTGAAAAGTCTTTAGTATCTACCCTATAGTCTGAATCCTTGTAGCCTTTTTGAGTGACCCAGGTCTTATTAGCTAGAATCCTCTCTTGCTTTGGATAAAAATCCCAACATCCAACGTTGGCGCTAGTCACTGCGTCATTGAGACATTTAATGCTTTCTTGTTGCTCTTTCTGTAATTGCTCAAGACTATGCTGTTTGGTGATATCCTTTAAGGTGCTGGCGATGCAATTATCTTTAGTTTTCACCAGTGTCATCTCAAATAGCAGTGCTCCGCTTTGGTAGGTAAAGAAAATAGGGGCTGTGTCAGGGGTGTTAACACAAGTCAAAAAGAGTTGCTTGAGTTCTGCGTTTTCATCAGCTGTAAAGAAGTTAAATATAGATACCGACCTTAACTCATCACGTGAAATGTCGCGATAGATTAACTCTCGATCATTGGCAAATAGGTATCGCCCATCAATTGGTGAAAGCTTTGCTATTCCATCAGGTTGACTGTTTAATAGTTCAAGTAGCTCAATAGGCGTCATAGTGCCCTCAATTTACTAGTTAACATTATCTCTCCTTATGGCTAGTCATGAGGCTATATAATTGCTTCACAGCTTTCATTTTGTTCAGTTCATATCTCTATCAATAATGACCGTACTTGAGACGTTTAAATTTCTTATTGTTGTTAAATTATTGTTTATATACTATCCAACAATTGAGTATAAAGTAAGTGTTCCCAGAGCGGTTTAACATAATTTTGTGTGCGCTGTTTTCAAAATACCCATCTAGTGTTAAAAATACGGAGGGTTAGGTGTTGAGTTATAAATTGAGCTGACTTTAATTAAAGAGGGGGCTATCAGGGAGGGGGTGTATTGCCCCACAAACAAGAAACAATTAATTCAGCACTTTACAGCTTTATCTTATAAGCTTTCATTCTGGGGATACTGACTATTACAAGAACGAATCATTGATTGCATTATGCACTTTTTATTGTTCAAGATAACAAAAGTGGTATCAGGAAAAATGGACTCGTTGTAAGGCAACAAAAGTTTGATAAAAGTCACAGATATGGCTAGGATTTAGCCGTCTAGACATGTAGAATACCCGAAATTTTTTTAATTTATTAACGCTATCAGTGGAGCCTATAATGCTTAAACGTGATATGAACATTGCCGATTTCGATCCAGAATTGTTTGAAGCAATTAACCAAGAAACGACCCGTCAAGAAGAGCACATTGAGCTTATTGCTTCTGAAAACTATGCTAGCCCGCGTGTTTTTGAAGCTCAAGGCTCTCAGTTAACCAATAAATACGCTGAAGGCTACCCAGGTAAACGTTACTACGGTGGTTGTGAGTACGTTGATAAAGCTGAAACATTAGCAATTGATCGCGCAAAAGAATTATTTGGTGCTGATTACGCTAACGTTCAACCTCACTCAGGTTCACAAGCTAACTCAGCGGTATTCTTAGCTTTATTAGAGCATGGCGACACGGTATTAGGCATGAGCCTAGCACACGGTGGTCACTTAACTCACGGTTCACACGTAAGCTTCTCAGGTAAACTATACAACGCTAAGCAATATGGCTTAGATGAAGCGGGTGATATTAACTACGCTGAAGTTGAAGAGTTGGCTTTAGAGCACAAACCAAAAATGATTATTGCTGGATTCTCTGCATTCTCTGGTGTCGTTGATTGGCAACGTTTCCGCGATATCGCTGACAAAGTAGGTGCTTACTTATTCGTAGATATGGCTCACATCGCTGGTCTAGTAGCTGCGGGTCTTTACCCTAACCCAGTGCCAGTAGCTGATGTTGTAACTACAACAACACATAAAACACTTGCTGGTCCTCGTGGTGGTTTAATCCTTGCGCGTGAAAATGAAGCGGTTCAAAAGAAATTGAACTCTGCTGTTTTCCCTGGTGGCCAAGGTGGTCCATTAATGCACGTTATCGCGGCAAAAGCGGTAGCATTTAAAGAAGCATTACAACCAGAGTTTAAAGCATACCAACAGGGTGTGTTAGATAACGCTAATGCAATGGTTGAAGTATTACAAGAACGCGGTTATAAAGTTGTTTCTAACGGTACGTCTAACCATTTGTTGTTACTTGACCTAATCGATAAAGACATCACAGGTAAAGATGCTGACGCTGCTTTAGGCCGCGCCTTCATCACAGTAAACAAAAACTCAGTACCAAACGATCCTCGTTCTCCGTTTGTAACTTCTGGTCTACGTTTAGGTACACCTGCAATTACGCGCCGTGGTTTCACTGTTGCTGACACTAAAGCCCTAACTGGCTGGATCTGTGACGTGCTTGACGATATCAATGATGAAGCAACGATTGCACGTGTTAAGCAAAATGTACTAGAAATTTGTGCTCGATTACCTGTATATGGCTAATCATTTGCATTAATTCCAGATATAATGGCCGCCTTTGCGGCCTTTTTTATGCTTGATGCCTCTATCTAATACTATTAGCCTAATTGGGTTGCTTTGAAAGTAGTGGCTGATAAATTAGTTTAATTACCTAAGTGGCTTTGCGCGTTAATAAGTAAATTAAACGGGCTATTTAGGTGATTAATTTAAGTTTAAAGGTGATTTATGCACTGTCCTTTTTGTCGTACTTGTGAAACGAAAGTAATTGATTCAAGGCTTGTATCGGATGGGCATCAGGTAAGAAGACGACGCCAGTGTTTACAGTGTCTGGAACGTTTTACTACGTTCGAGCAGGCTGAATTGGTGATGCCAAAAATAATAAAAACAACTGGCTCACGTGAACCTTTTGATGATGAAAAGTTACGAAGCGGTATGGCTCGTGCATTAGAGCGTCGCCCAGTGGGAGTCGATGAAATCGAGAACTCATTACACCAAATCAAATCCAAGCTAAGAGCGACTGGCGAGCGAGAAGTATTATCGACGTTGGTTGGTAATTTAGTGATGGATGAATTAAAACGCTTAGACAAAGTAGCTTACATCCGTTTTGCGTCCGTCTATCGTGCGTTTGAAGACGTTGAAGAGTTTGGCAAAGAGATTGCGAAACTAGACAATAACTAGATTGAAGTGCTGGTGAATAGGAAAGGTTTATGAGTTCTAAGTGGTCATCTGTTGTCGATATTGAATTTATGCAGCAAGCTATAAACTTGGCAAAGCTTGGGCGTTATACCACAACGCCTAACCCAAATGTTGGCTGTGTTCTCGTCAATGACAACCAAGTTGTTGGTCAAGGCTACCATCAAAAAGCAGGACTTGGCCATGCTGAGGTTAACGCTTTGGCGCAAGCCGGTGAATTAGCTCAAGGAGCCACAGCTTATGTAACATTAGAGCCATGTAGCCACTTTGGGCGAACACCACCCTGTGCTCAAGGGTTGATTGATGCGGGTGTTGCTAGAGTTGTGATTGCAATGGTTGACCCTAACCCGCAAGTAGCTGGCAGAGGCATTAAAATGCTTGAGGCCGCAGGCGTTAGCGTGACATCTAATGTGCTAGAGGCACAGGCTCGCGCATTAAACCCTGGCTTTTTGAGCAGAATGGAACGTAAACGCCCATTTGTTCAAGTTAAACTAGGGTCAACGCTTGATGGATGCACAGCGTTGAGTCATGGACAGAGTCAGTGGATAACCAGTGCCGATTCACGTGTGGATGTACAAGCATTTAGGGCACAAAGTTGTGCTATTTTGACCGGTTCAAACACCGTTTTAGCAGACAACCCAAGCCTCAACTTACGTTGGGATGAACTTGGTAAAGTCAAAAGTAGTATTACTGAGCAGCAATTACGCCAGCCAATCCGAATTGTTCTCGACAGCAAAAATCGAGTCAAACCAAGTCATAAAATGATTTCAATTGAGTCTTCCATTTTATTAGTTCGTCGAACACAGGATGCCTTATCGTGGCCTAGTCATGTTGAGCAGTTAGTGATTCCAGGACAGGGAGCTATAGATTTAACACAACTGATGAGTGTGTTAGCTAAACGCGATATTAACCTTGTATGGGTTGAAGCAGGGCAGACATTATCTGGTGGCTTGCTCGAAGCAAATTTAGTCGATGAGATTATTATCTATCAAGCGCCAAAGTTGATGGGCTCAAATAATAAAGGGCTGTTCTCGATGCCGAGTGTTCAGGGGATAGAACAGTTAGTCGATTTAACGATCAAAGATTTACGTATGGTTGGGCAAGATATACGTGTTATTGCCTCACCACAAAGGAAGCAAAGTTAAATGTTTACTGGAATTATAGAAGCGGTTGGTACGTTAACCCAGCTCAAACAGCAAGGTGGTGATTACCATGTTGAAATTCAAACAAACT
Source organism: Alteromonadales bacterium alter-6D02 (assembly GCA_002835545.1). Classification (GTDB taxonomy): domain Bacteria; phylum Pseudomonadota; class Gammaproteobacteria; order Enterobacterales; family Psychrobiaceae; genus Psychrobium. The sequence goes on along the minus strand of PIZK01000021.1, from coordinate 45,254 downwards.
CTTTAGATATTAGTGACGTGAAACTCGGTGATAGTATTGCCAGTAACGGGGTGTGTTTAACCGTTGTAACGCTAAATAAAGACAGTTTTTGCGCTGATGTATCTAATGAAACCGTTAGCCTCACTGGTTTTACACATTACAAGGTTGGTCAGTCGATTAACTTAGAAAAAGCGCTAACACCAACGACACGTCTTGGCGGGCATATGGTGAGTGGGCATGTTGATGGGGTAGGCGTTGTTGAGCGTATCCAAGCCAATGGCCGTAGCACTGATTATTGGATTAGCGCCCCACAAGAATTAATGAAGTATATTGCTTACAAAGGCTCAATTAGTGTTGACGGTATTAGCTTAACCGTCAATGGGCTTGAAGACTCGAGTTTTCGCTTAACTATCGTGCCACATACCAGTGGTGAAACAACTATTAGTCAATTTGTTGTTGGCAGCAAAGTTAATCTTGAAGTTGACCAAATTGCTCGTTACCTCGAACGGTTAATGTTAGGGAACCAATCTGAGCAAAAGAAAGATATCAGTATGGATTTATTAGCACGCAGTGGCTTTCTTAAGTAAGAATCAAAAAAATTTATAAATAAAATGTTTTTACCCTTGAATTTAACGGTATTAAACACATGTATATTATTACTCAGCTTGCCAAATCCATTGGCTTGCACAAACGTTAAGGCTTTATCATGGCATTAAATACGATTGAAGAAATAATCGAAGATATTAAGCAAGGCAAAATGGTTATCCTGATGGATGACGAAGATCGTGAGAATGAAGGTGATTTAATCATTGCAGCGGACAAAATCACGCCGCAAGCGATTAACTTTATGGCAACTCATGGCCGTGGCTTAATTTGTTTAACCTTAACGAAAGAACGTTGCGAACACTTGAATTTACCTTTAATGGTCGATGCCAATAAAGCACAATTTTCTACAAACTTTACTGTATCTATTGAAGCTGCGACTGGGGTTACGACTGGTATCTCAGCCGCTGATCGTTCACGCACTGTTGAAGCGGCAGTTAAAGGTTGCGCAGCAGACATCGTGCAACCGGGTCATATCTTCCCATTGATGGCACAAGATGGCGGCGTATTAACGCGAGCAGGTCACACTGAGGCAGGTTGTGATTTAGCGCGTCTTGCTGGTTCTGAACCTGCTAGTGTGATTGTTGAGATTCTAAAAGAAGACGGCACTATGGCGCGCCGTCCTGATTTAGAAGTCTTTGCTCAAGAACACGATATTAAAATGGGCACAATCGCCGATTTAATTGAATACCGCAACGCTAACGAAACAACGATTGTTAAAGAAGCGCAGTGTAAATTACCGACTAAGTATGGTGAATTTGATTTAGTAACCTACCGAGACACTATTGACGATGAGTTACATTACGCAATGGTCAAAGGTGATATTAACCACGAAAACGAAACTAATGTACGTGTTCATTTACAAAACACCTTCAACGATTTGTTAGCCAGTGAGCGTGCACAAAACCGTAGTTGGCCACTTGATAAAGCGATGCAACGTATCGCTGAGCAAGGTGGTGTATTAGTGTTACTGGCTAATAACGAATCAAATGACAATTTATTAGCCCAGTTACGTGCGTTTGAATTAGAAGATAAAGGTGAAAAGCCTGTTGCGGCTAAGTGGCAAGGCACTTCACGCCGAGTGGGTGTTGGTTCACAAATATTAGCGGATTTAGGCGTCGGTAAGATGAACTTATTAAGTTCTCCTAAGCGCTACCATGCTCTTTCAGGCTTCGGTCTTGAGGTTGTAAATTACATTAGCGAGTAATAGTCGCAATCCTGCGTTTGTTTTGCTAACGGAAAAATGATGACGATGACAATAAAGTGATCGTCATCATTATTGTTTCTACAGAATGATAATGCGTTTTGGCTAGTGCCTGTGTTATCATTGCCGCACTTTTTTGGCGGCTTCTCCAAATTAAATTCTTTATAAGGTCAAATCATGAAAATTATTGAAGGTAATCTTCAGGTTACTGATGCCAAGGTGGCAATTGTTGTTTCACGCTTTAACAGCTTTATCGTTGACTCTTTAGTGTCTGGTGCAGTTGATACGCTAGTACGTACTGGCGGTATGAGCGAAGATGATATCACTATCGTTCGTGTACCTGGTGCAGTAGAGCTACCTGTTGCGACACAAAAAGTGGCAGCTAAAGGCGAGTTTGACGCAATTATCACGCTAGGTGCGGTAATTCGTGGTGGCACACCTCATTTTGATTTTGTTGCCGGCGAATGTAATAAAGGCTTATCACAAGTTGCTATGCAATACAGTGTACCAGTGGCCTTTGGTGTTTTAACTACAGACACTATTGAACAAGCTATCGAACGTGCTGGCACTAAAGCGGGTAACAAAGGTGGCGAAGCGGCACTAAGTGCCCTTGAAATGATTAATGTAATGCGTCTACTAGACGCATAATAGGAAGTAAGAAAGATATGAAACCATCTGAACGTCGTAAAGCCCGTCGCCTTGCCCTGCAAGCGATTTATTCATGGCAGCTATCTGGCAATAACGTTGGCCTGATTGAGCATGAATTTTTGACAAATCAAGATATCAAAGGGGTTGATGTTGAGTACTTCCGCGCGTTGCTAACGGGTGTCGCTCATTCTTGTGTTGAAATTGATGATGCTTACCGCCCATATTTAAGCCGTAACGCGGAAGAGGTGGATCAAATCGATCGTGCTATCTTACGTTTAGCTACTTATGAGTTAAAAGAGCAGCAAGATACGCCATACAAAGTGATTATTAATGAAGCAATTGAACTTGCAAAAGCTTTTGCAGCAGATGATAGTCACAAATTTGTTAACGGTGTTTTAGATAAAACTGTTGCTCGTATTCGTAAACTAAAATAGGCCTTATACCCCATGGCTTGTGGTGAATTTGAGCTTATCGAACGCTATTTTAGCAATCGACAAGCTCAACGTTTTGACGTTGTAAAATCAATCGGTGACGATTGCGCACTCCTTGAACCTATTCCAGAACAGCTTGTTGCTGTGTCGACTGACACCCTTGTTTGTGGTGTGCACTTTTTTGCAGATATGCCTGCTCATGCCTTAGGTTATAAGGCATTAGTAGCTAATCTCAGTGATCTTGCTGCAATGGGGGCAAGCCCAAGCTGGGTTTCTCTTGCGTTAACACTGCCTGAAATTGATGAACCTTGGTTAGCTGCCTTTAGTGAAGGCTTCTTTAAAGCTGCTGACTATTATGGTATTGAGCTAATTGGTGGTGACATTACCCGTGGTCCATTGAGTATTACTCTGACTGTGCAGGGCCAAGTGCCAAAAGGCCAGCAAATAACCCGTGATAAAGCTCGGATTGGTGATTGGGTTTGTGTTACTGGTCAATTAGGTGATGCAGCACTTGCACTTGAGTCGCTATACCAACGAACTGAATTGCCTAGTGAGACGTTAGAGCCAGTGCTAAAACGCTTATACTACCCAACCCCACGATTATTGGCTGGGCAAGCATTACGCAATATTGCATCATCGGCGATTGATCTTTCTGACGGCTTAGCCTCAGACCTGAAGCACATTGCTAAACAATCGGGTTGTAAAGCAATTGTTGATGTCGGGAGCTTGCCCTTATCCGCGCAACTTCGTGATCATGTCACTAGTGAGCAAGCATTAAAACTTGCACTTAGTGGTGGTGAAGACTATGAATTGTGTTTTACTGTATCTCCACAAATGTTAGGGAGTGTTGAAACGGCGCTTAAACATACCAATACCACATTTACGTGTATTGGTCAGATGCAAACTGGTGAAGGCATTGAGTTTAGACTCGATAATAAGCCAATTAGCGATACATTTAGAGGCTTTGTTCACTTTTGAAACATCAAGATCCTGCATTAGCAAAATTATCTTTAGCAAACCCATGGCACTTTCTTGCGTTAGGTTTTGGCTCTGGCCTTGCTCCTAAAGCGCCGGGAACTTTCGGCACGTTGGCGGCATTACCGTTGTATTTTTTGATGATGGACTTGAGCTTATTTAGCTTTGTCATCATTACGATAATCATTACTGTCGCTGGTTTTTGGATCTGTGACAAGACCGCTAAAGATATGCAGATTCATGATCATGGTGCGATTGTTTGGGATGAGGTTGCCGGAATGTTGATTACCTTAATTGCTGCACCGGTGAGCCTTACTGCAGTGATTGTTGGTTTTGTGTTATTTCGCTTTTTTGATATTTTAAAGCCTTGGCCAATTAAGCTACTTGACCGTCATGTTCATGGCGGCTTTGGCATCATGATTGACGATGTGTTAGCTGGTGTATTTGCGGCGCTTTGTCTGCAAGGTATTCATTATTACATTTGGCCATTAGGTTAGGAGTAGCCAAATGAATCGACCTAAGACGCATTATTTATTCGTTTTATTAGTTGCTGTTTTCATTGTGCTAATGGTAATGAATATTCTCCCATTTCCTTTATTAGTCGTGATGCTGCTAGTGTCATGGTGTGCCCTCGCACTTATCATTATGCTAATACAGCGCATCGCTACGGGTCGGAACTATCGTTCTAAACAATAGTACTCACCCGCTATTAATCTCTCTAGGTTCGTATTGTTGGATTAAGATTTATTTGCTAGCTTGTTTATATTAGTTCATTAAACTGGACTGTCATTAGCAAGGAGCAGTGAATGCAGCAGAAGAATAAATCCTCTAGCAACCTAAGCCGTTTAGTTTTAATCGCTACTCTGTTCTCCCTTTTTGTCATTGCCTTAGGTGCTTATACGAGGCTAGTGCATGCTGGGTTAGGCTGTCCTGATTGGCCTTTGTGTTATGGTCATTTATGGGCTCCAGTTGAAAGTGCTGATATTATCAAAGCTAACCTAGCATTTCCTGATGCGCCAGTTGATCTGTCTATTACGTGGCCTGAAATGACTCACCGTTACCTTGCCACTAGTCTTGGCTTATTTTGCATTGCAATCGTGCTTTTATGTTACCGCGAAAAAAAACGAATAGGGCAGGCGCCACTTAAACATAGTGTATTGTTGTTGTTTTTTATTATACTCCAAGGCTTGTTTGGAATGTGGACCGTTACTTTGAAGCTCTGGCCTCAGGTAGTAACTACTCACTTACTTGGTGGCTTTTTTACTTTTAGTTTGCTGTTGTTATTGTGGTTACGGCTCAATAAAAGGGTGATTATTAGTGGGGAAAGCAATGTAGTTAGGGGTAAACATAAAACACTCTGTTGGTTAGCTTTGGCGGCCTTGCTAATCACATTATTCCAAATTGGTTTAGGAGGCTGGACTACGTCTAATTATGCGGCCCTCGCTTGTACTCAACTCCCCTGGTGTGACTTATCACATTTAGACTCTAATGATTTCAGCCAAGCTTTTAATGTATTCCAGCAAGTGGGGCCAAATTATTTAGGCGGCCAACTGGATGCTGGTGCACGTATTGCAATTCATATCAGCCATCGCATTGGTGCAGTTTTAGTCACAATAGTGATTGGCATATTGCTGATTAGCTTAGTTAGAGCGAGGTACTATCGCCTAGTTTTAGGTTTAGCGGGGCTGCTGTTTATTCAGTTGAGTCTTGGCTTAGCCAATGTCTATTTTTATTTACCGCTCTTTAATGCTGTTGCTCATAATGTAATGGGTGCCATATTATTTGGTGGTTTAGTGGGTACTAACTATTATTTGTGGAGTAAGGCAGCAGGTGAAGAGTTAAAGCGATAAAAATAAAAAGCGACGAATCATTAAAAGGGGGAAATGATTCGTCGCAAAGAGAGCGTTTGTGTACTTGTTGTTCTTATTATTGAAACTGGTATTGTTTTGCCTTTAAATTTGTTCTCTTTCAAATATTGATTGAGCTAGTGAATAAACGCTGGACCAATGCCTGAGCTCCAGGCAAAAACGGTTAAGCCAAGCATACTCACTAGAAACACTAACCCTACTGTAACTAAGCTACTGGCATAAATAAAACCACGCTCTTCATCGATTCCCATCACGATAGGAACACCGGTATAGAGCATATACACTGAGTATGCGATACCTGCTAAGCCGACACACATGACAAACCAGAGCTCAGGGTATAATGTTGCAAAGCCAACCATATAAAGTGGTGTTGCGGTATATGCCGAAACTTCTATGCCTTGAACATGGCTCGGATTTGCGCCAAAACTATGGGCCATCCAGTGTGCCATTAATCCTAATGCAATGACACCACCGACGAGTGCACCATACATTAGCATGGCCATTGCCAGAGCACTTTGTGGCGTTAGTTTAATGAGTTCTCCTGCACCGATGCTCCAACCAATATGCACTGATGCGATATAGGAACAGACTGTTGGAATTAATGCGATAAATAATGTGTGAGTTATAGAGTTGATTAAAGACTCATGGCGATCTGCAATGGTCTTCCATTCTTGTTTCGGGTGTGTATAGATGCCCCAAATATGCGATAAAATCATGTTGCCACCTTGTTTTAATTGATTAAGTACCTAACTACCTGTTAAATCGTTAATTAAAAACACTCTAGATACCGACCTTTAAGAAAAATCCATTAAGAAAGATCTAGGTTAGCAATCATCGCTTATTTATCTACAGCACAGCCCTCATCCTCGTTAAGCAACTTTATCGCTAACAGTGTCCTTTATATTTATCGGTTAATTTTCACACTAATGCAAGTGTTAAACTAATTAATTAGCAAAATAAGCTTGACATGATTGTTTTTTATCGAAAATTATTTTTCATTTTTTGGGTGTTTTTTTTGCATTTTGAAAATAGCTTCTATACTTAGGGTTATATCGTTTGGATATAAATGATTGACAGTAAACGATCCTGTGCAGAACTGAGTTATTTGGGGTGATGTTTTAAGACTCTACTCTGCGATTTTATCAAAGAAGATAGGGTGAGTTCGTGCATAAATTAATCTCAGTAGCTGTGCTGAGCGCGATGTCGTTTTTAGCCACAGCGAGCGGCGGAAGTCCGTTCAACTTAACAACAGGTGTCACCGATATTAGTCATCGTGTTTACGACTTGCACATGACTATTTTGTACATTTGTATTGCCATAGGGGTGGTTGTTTTTGGTGTAATGTTTTATGCCATTATCAAACATCGAAAATCTAAAGGGGCAACTGCAGCCCAATTTCATGAAAGCACCAAAGTTGAAATTATTTGGACTATTATTCCATTTGTTATTTTGGTCACAATGGCTATTCCTGCAACGAGCACATTGATTGAGATGGAGGATAACTCTCAATCTGATATCACCATTAAAATTACTGCATCACAGTGGAAATGGCACTATCAATATTTTGAACATGATTTTGGTTTCTTTAGCTTATTATCAACACCCAGTGAACAAATCTCTAACCAAGCGCAAAAGAGTGAAAACTATTTGCTGGAAGTAGATAAGCCTTTAGTCATACCAACTGGAAAAAAGGTTCGCTTTTTGATCACTGCCGATGACGTGATTCATTCGTGGTGGGTGCCTGCGTTTGCAGTAAAACAAGATGCAAATCCGGGCTTTATTAATGAGGCTTGGACGCGTGTTAATGAGCCGGGGATATATCGCGGACAATGTGCTGAACTTTGTGGTAAGAATCATGGTTTCATGCCAATTGTGGTCAAAGTGTTACCGCAAAACGAGTACGATGCGTGGCTTAAAGAGCAACTTGCCCAAGTTGAAGTTGCCAAACAAGCTGAAACGAAAGCATTGGCCTCGACACTGACTTATGAAGAATCAATGACGCTAGGTAAACAAGTTTACTTAGCGCGCTGTGCTATGTGCCATCAACCAAATGGCCAAGGCATTCCAGGTGCATTCCCCCCAATTAAAAATAGCCCGATGGCTCTAAATGATAAGCAAGCTCATATTGATATTGTGTTACATGGCAAGGCTGGTACTGCTATGCAGGCATTTTCAAATCAGTTGACTGCGAAAGAGATTGCTACAGTTATAACGTATGAAAGAAATGCTTGGGGTAATGATACTAAAGACGTTATTCAAGTCAGTGAAATAATAAATAGGGAGGTTAAATAATGAATACGGCGACAACGACTCCTGAACAACATGGCGCTGAACACCACGACCATAAACCAAAAGGTTTAATGCGCTGGGTTTTAACCACAAATCATAAAGACATTGGTAGTTTGTATTTAGGCTTTAGCTTTTTAATGTTTTTAATTGGTGGGGCGATGGCTATGGTCATTCGCGCTGAGCTATATCAACCCGGGCTACAAATAGTTGAACCTAACTTTTTCAACCAGATGACAACAGTTCATGGTTTAATTATGGTGTTTGGTGCGGTGATGCCTGCATTTACTGGCTTGGCTAACTGGTTGATTCCAATGATGATTGGAGCGCCTGACATGGCGCTGCCGCGAATGAATAATTGGAGCTTTTGGATCTTGCCAATGGCGTTTTCAATTCTGCTTGCTTCATTGTTTATGGAAGGTGGTGGCCCTAACTTCGGCTGGACATTTTATGCACCACTTTCAACAACCTACTCTCCTGATAGTACGGCATTGTTTGTTTTCGCTGTCCATATTATGGGGATATCATCAATTCTTGGTGCCATTAATGTTGTAGTGACTATTGTTAATATGCGCGCACCGGGGATGACCTATATGAAGATGCCACTCTTTGTATGGACTTGGTTAATTACCGCGTTTTTACTCATTGCGGTGATGCCTGTGTTAGCAGCAACAGTAACTATGGTACTCACTGATAAATATTTTGGGACGAGTTTCTTTGCAGCAGCAGGTGGCGGTGATCCAGTATTGTTTCAACACATTTTTTGGTTCTTTGGTCACCCGGAAGTATATATAATGATTTTACCTTCATTTGGTATTATTTCTGCAATCATTCCAACCTTCTCTCGCAAGAAACTCTTTGGCTATTCATCAATGGTTTACGCCACGGCGTCGATTGCGCTGTTATCTTTTTTAGTGTGGGCGCATCATATGTTTACCACGGGTATGCCGGTTGCCGCAGAACTGTTTTTTATGTATTGCACTATGCTTATTTCAGTGCCTACTGGAGTTAAGGTGTTTAATTGGGTTGCTACGATGTGGCGAGGCTCGTTGACCTTTGAAGTGCCAATGCTGTTTGCGATCGCTTTTATTGTGTTGTTTACCATCGGTGGCTTTTCGGGGTTAATGCTTGCCATCACCCCGGTGGACTTTCAATACCATGACACTTATTTCGTGGTTGCACATTTTCATTATGTGCTGGTTACTGGTGCTATATTCTCTATTATGGCAGCGGCTTATTATTGGCTGCCGAAATGGACGGGGCATATGTATCACGAGGGTCTGGGCAAACTGCATTTTTGGGCATCCCTTATCTCCGTTAATATTTTGTTCTTCCCGATGCACTTTTTAGGTCTTGCTGGGATGCCGCGCCGAGTACCTGATTATGCGCTGCAATTTGCAGACTTTAATCAGTTAGTTAGCATTGGTGGCTTCGCCTTTGGTTTATCGCAACTGATCTTTTTGGTTGTGGTGATCAAATGTGCTCGTGGTGGTAAGCCGGCTCCAGCTAAACCGTGGGAAGGTGCAGAAGGCTTGGAGTGGGAGATGCCATCGCCCGCGCCTTATCACAGTCATACCACACCACCTATTGTGAAGTGATCATTATGAACCGTGAACAACTAACACAGCAAAACAGGCGCTTGGTTCAAAAGCTACTATTGATTATTGGTGGGATGTTTTGTTTTGGCTTTGCGCTAGTGCCTTTATACGATGTGTTTTGTGAGTTCACGGGGCTAAATGGCCGTAATACGATAAAAGCAGAACAGCAAAGCCAGAGTATTGATTCATCCAGAGTGGTTCGCTTACAACTGACCACTTCAGTGTCGCCGGGAATGCCATGGCAGTTCAAGCCAAATCAGCATTATATAGATGTACACCCCGGGGAAAACAAGGTGGTTAAATTTAGTGCGAAAAACTTAAGTGGACAGGCAATTGTTGGGCAGGCGATACCGTCAGTGTCACCTGGTTTAGCTGGACTGTATCTTAATAAAACCGAGTGTTTTTGCTTTAACCAGCAACCTCTAGCGGGTGGCGAATCAGTTGAAATGGGCTTGGTGTTTTTTATTTCACCTGACATTCCTGAGCATATTTCAACACTAACACTTTCATATACATTATTTAATGTCACTGATGTCACTGAGGCTGAATCACATAACTTACAGGCCGCTTTATAAATAGGAGTGTTTCATGGCTGAGCAAACTACACATTATTATGTTCCGTCACAAAGCCATTGGCCGATTGTTGGTGCCATTGGTTTATTGTTTATTGCTATCGGTGCAGGAATGGCCGTGCAGCAACTAGGATCTGAAGCGCAAAGCGGAGGTTGGCTATTAACCATTGGTGTTGTGATTATTATTGCAATGATGTTTGGTTGGTTTAATGATGTGATTAAAGAGTCAGATCAAGGACTCTATAGTGCACAAATGGATCGTTCATTTAGACAGGGAATGAGCTGGTTTATTTTCTCTGAAGTGATGTTCTTTGCTGCATTCTTTGGTGCGTTGTTTTATATCCGTACTATCGCCATTCCTTGGTTGGGAGGGGCGTCAAATAATCAGATGACTGGACAGGTATTATGGCCAGAGTTTGAAGCCGTGTGGCCTTTAGTGACGACCCCCTCGGGTGATACAACCACAGCGATGGGCTGGCAGGGATTACCACTTATCAATACCGTCATCTTACTTACGTCATCCGTTACTCTCCATTTTGCTCATATCGGTTTAGAAAAAAATAATCGTAAGCAGCTCACATCATTTCTCGCTATTACTGTGGTGCTTGGGGTTATCTTTATGTTACTTCAGGCGCAAGAGTATGTTGAAGCTTATCGTCATATGGGACTGACCTTAAGCTCTGGCGTTTATGGAAACACCTTTTTCTTATTAACAGGCTTTCACGGTTTGCATGTGACTATCGGCACCTTGATGCTATTTGTGATGTTATGGCGGGTGATTAAAGGGCATTTTAGCCCTGACCGTCATTTTGCATTTCAGGCGAGTAGCTGGTATTGGCATTTTGTCGATGTGGTGTGGCTGGGCTTATTTTTCTTTGTTTATATTTTATAGCGATTTAATAAGGCCTAGGGTTGGGAGTAATCAAACCAAAGGCAACACTGAGTAAAATAACAATAAAAATAATAACAGAAAATAGTAAACGGCGAGCAATGAAGCGACTCATTAGTACAGACTTTTCAGGGGTGCGCATCATGCGCAATGCTTGAAATAAACTGAAGAAAACAAATATAAACAACCCAATAATAATTATTTTAATCACTGACATGATGATCTCCCTGTGAACGGTTGTAGTTATTTATCGCTATATTTGAGGCTATATGGTCAAACGGAATTATGCAAGATTACTACTGCCATTACTCGTGATTATAGCATTGCTACTGATGCTAGTTCGCCTAGGCTTATGGCAGCTCGAACGAGCAGGCTATAAACAGGATTACCTTGAAAGGTTAGCTCAGCGGCAGACCGTTTCATTATCGACACTACCGACAAGCCAAAACGTGGAATTAAATAAGCAGGCAGTTAATTTAACGGGCACTTTATTACATGATTATACGTTGTTGCTTGATAACGTTGTTGAACAAGGCGTCGTAGGCTACCAAGTGTTGGTTCCTATGCAATTGAGTGAATCATCACAGCAGCTAGTCTTAGTCAATTTAGGTTGGGTTAAGGCAAACTTAAATCGTGATGTATTACCACAATTGTCACAATGGTCAGGGGAGTTACAAGTTGAGGGGTATATACATCAACCCAGTGACAATCCATTTTTATCTGTTGAGCCACAGTTACTGGGCTGGCCTAAGATCATTGGGGAAGTTGATTTTAGTGTCGTTGAAACTTGGCTTCATGCAGAAAAGCAGCAACAGATACTTTACCCTGCAATTGTGCGGGTCAAAGCATCTCAACCGATAGGTTATAGCAAGCAATGGCGCTGGGTTAATGGCATGACTGTAGCGAAACATCACGGTTATGCCGTTCAATGGTTTGCCTTAGCGCTCACTTTATTCATTTTATCGGTCCATTTTTTTCGTCGCACACTAAGGAGAGGACATGAAGCAAACTAATCATATGAAGCGCTGGCAATTAATTTTGCTATTGGGCGTATTTATTGTTCCGGTGATTGCAGCAAAGCTACTCTTGGTGTCTGGCTTTAAGGGCGAGGTTGAAACTCACGGCGGCGAGTTAGTTTCAGGGGAGTTAAAGCCGTTTATCGCTTTACATGAATATAACCCTGAGCGACAGTGGCACATTGCTTATTTCTCAAACTCTCAGTGTAATAACTCATGCCTGCTTCAGCTCTATCATTTGCAGCAAACATATAAAGCGCTTGGCCGCTTACAGCAGCGGATTGGTTTAATCGTAGTTTCACCTAGCAGCGTGTCACCGGCGGTAGGGCAGGCGGCTGAGATAGATCTCAAACTGTTTAGCTTTATCAAGCCAAGCCAAAATATTACCAGTATGTTAGATAAGCAGGTTGTGATTGTTGATCCTCTCGGAAATTTAGTCATGCGCTATGACCTCAACCGTAGCAAAGAGCAACAGCAAATACTGGCTCATGACATGTTGTTAGACATTAAGCAGTTATTGAAACTATCAAGAATTGGCTAGGGGAATAATTATGACTAGAGCGTCAACGATTAATAATAATACAGTCCCTCTTTTAACTACTATTAAATACCAGTGGCATGCTTATTATCAATTAACTAAACCTAAGGTTATCTTATTGCTGTTGTTAACTGCGGTTGTTGGCATGTGCTTAGCAAGCCCTAAGTTGCCAAATATTTCGTTATTGATTTGGGGGTGTCTAGGGATAGGTATGTTGTCCTCGGCAGGGGCCGTTTTTAATCATTGTATCGATCATAACCTTGATATCAAAATGGCCCGAACAAAGCGACGCCCTATTCCACAAGGTAAAGTGAGCTTATATCAAGCCGCAGTCTTTGGTGTATTACTGTCGCTTGTTGGCTCGCTAGTATTATGGTTTTTAGTTAACCCGCTAACAGCTGCGTTAACTTTCGTTAGCATGTTAGGCTATGCCGTCGTTTACACCTTATGGCTAAAGCGAGCGACTCCACAAAATATTGTTATTGGTGGGATTGCAGGGGCTGCACCACCATTGTTAGGTTGGACAACAATGACAGGTCAATTAGATGGTAACGCACTATTGCTGGTGATGATAATCTTTACTTGGACACCGCCACATTTTTGGGCGTTAGCGATTGATCGGGTAGGTGATTATAAAAAAACAGGGCTACCGATGTTGCCGGTTACTCATGGTGTAGAATTTACTAAAACCATGATTTTACTTTATACCATCTTGTTAATGGCTGTAGGCTTGTTACCTTTTTTGACCGGAATGTCTGGCTGGTTTTATTTTGTTGGTTCGAGTTTGATCAATTGGGGATTTTTTTATGTCGCATGGCAACTTAAATTTTCGCCAAAAAAGCGTTCACCGATGGCGGTTTTTAAGTACTCAATCTATCATCTTATGATATTGTTTATTATTCTGTTATTTGACCATTACCTAATGTGAGTTATTTTGAATAAAGTCTTATTAACCAGTGCCGCTATAGTCGCTATTGCTGGTGGGATTACGGCCAATATGTATTTCTCTTCGGACAGTATTACTGCCCAGCAAGTTGAGCGCAGTGTGCCAGAGCAAACGGTAGTAAAAGATAAAGGCAGCTATCGTTTATTTGAACCAGCCAAAAAATTACCAAAGTTTGAATTACAGCGCAGTGGTATTGAAGGCTTTACTGAGCAGGACTTAATTGGTAAATGGACTTTTGTTTCATTTGGTTATACTTATTGTCCCGATATTTGCCCGACGACTTTAACCCGTATAAAAGCGGTGTATCCACAGTTGAAAAATATTGCAGCAGTACAGGTCATATTCGTTTCTGCAGATCCATTACGTGATGATGTTGAACGATTGGCGCAATATGTAAACTTCTTTGATAGTAGCTTCTTAGGTTTAACGGCGAATCACGATAAATTGTTTCCGTTTGCACAAAGTCTTTTTTTGCCTTATGGAATTATTGCAACGAAGAAGAGCGATGATTATCAGGTTAATCACAGCGCTTCAATTGCCTTAATTAACCCTCAAGGTAAGCTTCATGCGCAGTTTAAGCCTGTTCATCAAGTGGGCGAGGTGCCGATTGTCGATATGAAGGTGATGGCTGACTCTTTTGCTGATATTGTTGCCACCTCAGATGGTGCATAATTATACTATGATGGAATAAAAAAGCGGTTAAGTTGATCACTTAACCGCTTTATAGCGGTGTTACTTGTCAGTGAACAGTAACTTTAATTAGCAAACGGCTAATTTTTTGAATCGAAGCTTGACCCAGCCTGTCAGTAATACAATCAGTATCAAAAAGAATAAACCATGCGGTAGGTAATTCATACTCGTTGTCGTAAGTGTTACTTGTCGAGCCTCAAAGCGTGGAAACTTGTCAACATCCTCAACGGTCACTGGCGTGTCGTTAAATAAGTAAGGGTAAATGAACTCTCTTATTTCAGTGTGATATGACTCAACCTGTTTCAAATATTCTAAGTGAGATAAACTGTTAGTATTAGCGCTCTTGTTTAGCAATCGCTGGAAAGAAAGATTTGGAGATAACCAACTTACCTTATTAAGCCAACGCTCCTTGCTATAAATATTCTCAGTATGCGCAGACCAGTGATGAGCGACAGACAGGTCGCTTAAATGCTGCATCGCATAATACCACTTCCAATGAAAACGTCCTTCAAATGTTAGCTTTTCGCTAAACTCTGGATACAGTTGTGAAAACTCAGTTAAAGCTTGATGCTTGTCTTGATCCCAACCATCATTTAATACCATTCTTTGCTGAGTACTCGCTTTCAATGGCGCATTGTGATTAAACTTTTCACTCATGGCTAAGTGAATCGTGCCAGGGATTAAAATTGCAAATACTAACCATGTGCTGATAAATAATAACGTATTAATCAGGTTGCCTTTATTAAGGCTTAAGATAATCGTTGCGACAACAAACCAAAATAAGCAATACAAGATGCTTAAGAATAGCAAGGTGGTAAATTGATAATCTATTGGTAATGATAATGATATCGCCGCATAGGAAAACAATATGATAACTAATAGTGATACTAGTGCAAAGCGCAACCCTAATAGCCTAATAATCATCTGTTGAGCAGCATTTCCAGGAAAAGAGCTTAGCAAGGACCAGCGCCCAGATTGTTTTTCATCGCTTAGCAGATTAATCGATAAGACACCAATCAATAACGGCAGCATATAAGCTAAAACAAAGCCTAAATCAAATCCTCCAGCTCGATGTTTATCAGGATTAATAAACTCCTTATTATAGATTTGTCCTTGTAAAGCAAGCGCATTAACAGACATTGAAGTGAGGTTGTTTTGACTCTGACCTTTAAATAAAGCCGCCCAACCATTTAATTGCCAAGTTGTAGGCGCTGTCGCATAGTAAGCGATCGATCCCATTTCTGGCAGTTTCGGTGCAAGTTTTAGTTGCGCCGTTTGTTTATCAAAAGCAATGATAGATTGTTGTTGAGCCTGTTGTATACGATTAAAGCTCTCTCCCCCTAGATGGATAGCTAGTAAGCCACTGAGTAAAAAAACTAAAATACTTATGTTATAGACTGTGCCACTAAATAGTCGTTTAAATTCATATTTAAGCGCTAACATAGACTCTCCGTTTCAAAAATGAGCTAAACAAACCAAAAATTAATGCTGTTAGTGTAAAGGTGAAAATAGCAGCACTTGATAAGTAAGGCTCAAGCGATTGCTTTAAGCTGGGTTGCTGATAATGAAATGATGGAAAGGTTTTCCAAAGTTCAGCAGATGCTTTTTCATCCCTGTCGTGGGCAAAGTTAATTTCTTCGATATGTATGTTATTTAGTTGCTGAATACGATCGTAACGATGCTGCTCAGCCTGCATTTCAAAATCAAAGAAGTGTTTATTATTACTAGCTGTCAGTGCCATTGATATGTGCTGAGTCGCGAGTAATGGTGTAAACCAATAAAAGTTTCTGAGAAAATCTTGTTGTGCTTGGAAAGCGTCTAGCTGCTTTTTATAATGGCGCTGATAGATTTCAGCAGTAACACGTTCACCTTCTTTCATGACTAGGCCACGGTAATTAACGGGTAGATCTGCAACGTTTTTGACGTTGTATTTCGCTAACACTTTCTCTTTAAATGCCTTGAAGTAAGGGTCTTGAGGGTTGTGACCATTACCGACTTTTTTTACATCGGTTTTGACGGCATTAATAAAAGCGTAACGTGTTTGAGTTGGGTGCATTGACTGTGCGACATCAGTGAGTACTCGCGGTGCTAAAATGATACCGATAAACCAAAAGGTGATTAGCGTGCTTAAACTGACTTTAGATGAGGCACTTAAGCTTGAGCAACATAAAATGATTACAATCCAAAATAAGCAGTAAGCTAAATAAAGGGCAAACAGTAAGCCGATTCGCATCGCGGTGTCACTAGTGAAGCTTAATTGAAAAAAACTTCCCAATAAAGCGGTCGCGATGAATATGGGTAAGATAAATGAAACGGAAATGATCAGATAGGCGAAGATCTTACCTGTCAGTATTTTTGGAAATGATACGCCCATTGCTAATATTTTCTTTAATGTCCCTTGTTCTTTCTCACCGCTAATCGTAGCAAACGCCATTGTGATTAATAACATTGGCCAAATGACGAGTAATATATTGGCGACCGATAATTCTGAAAAGCGCAATAGTTCACTCGTGTTATCATCATTGGCAAAGTTAGCACTATTTTGTTTATGTGCCTCTAAAAAGACACTATGGCCAACCCAATTGTTTATGCCTATGTCAAAGTAACTTAATACACTCGGCTCTCGAAAAGCAAAATGCCCAAAGTGCGCAACGCGGTGAGGGTGGCGATCTGGCTGAGCGACCCATTGTTGCTCAACGATTGCTTGTGATGTTTCTTGGGTCGTATGGCTTTGCTTAAATTGTTGCCAGCTGGTGGCTAATGAAATGGCGAGCAACAGCTGTAAAAGCGCAAACATAATCCATACGCTTTTGTTTTTAACTTTTTGCTTGAGTTCTTGCTGGCAAACTGCCAAACAGATGGAATGACTATTCACACTCGTTCCTTAAAAATAAAAGGTAGCAGCCTATAATCGCTGCTACCTAGGTTTAGTGTTAAAATTGGTACGAAATATTGGCGCTAATTGCACGACCATCACTAGGGGAGTGAATAGTTTCTTGGCCAAGTAGGTAGACATAATCCTGGTATGTATCGAACAAGTTAGTGACGCTAAGTCCCAAATCCATATTATCAAGCGCGTAACTTAGCGAGAGATCCACTGTGTCAACGGCACCGTATTTTCGCTCCTGATAGACGTTACTTACATAATAAGCTTGTTGTTTGTTAGCGAATGTAGAAATAACGAAGTCATCAGTTACACGGTAACTAAGTCCTAATGTAGCGGTGTAATCAGGAACACCGGCTAACGTATTTCCCTTACTGGCTGCTTGTTTTTCTCCTGGTTCAAGAAGTTCAGCTTGCTGCTGAGCGTAAGAGCCAAAAATAGTCCAAGAGTCATTCAGATCAACATAAGAACTAAGTTCCCAACCTTCGCGCTTGGTTTTACCCAAGTTTTCAAAGTCACCGCTGCCATCGGTTTTTGGTGTTAGCTCGTTACGTGCGTCCTGTTGCCAAACTGATAAACGTGCCGTTGCAGTTGACGTCGGCATCCATGTGAAGCCTGCTTCAACCCCAGTGTTAATTGAAAGCTTATAGTGTTTGTTGTCTGGCCCGACATATGCCTTGCTTCCAATAGGTGCTTGAAAGCTTTCCCCGTAGTTGGCGAAAAAGTTTAAAGAGTCATTGATATCGTATAAAAAGTTAAGCTTTGGTTGGACGGTGATATCGTTATCGTTGAGTCGTTTAGTTTGCCCTTTGATACCGTCAGTTAGATCACCACTAAATCCATCAAATCTTAAACCACCACTAATGAGTAAAGGCCCTTGACGGTATTGCAATTGAGTGAAGCCGCCATAATTATCATAGTCGAACTGCCAATCTCTACGATTACCTTGGCGTACGCGCTTCACGGTTGTGAAGCGTTGGTTTATATTCTCTTGAGATTGGTAATCTAAACCTAACGTTAGTAACCAGTTAGGGCTTAACTCACCACTAGCTTGTAAAATTATACCACTATGAATATCTTGCTCATTACGCTCTTGTTGTGTTGAAGATGCTGTAAATTGTGCATAGCGATGGCGATCAAATTGTTGCCAGTAAACTTTGGCACTCACGTGCCAAATATCATTGATTTGGTTGTTTAAATGCGCGCTTAAGTGTCTTGTTTGTTTACTGCCTTTATCATAGGCTGCATAATCAGCCGATGATTCTGGTGCTTGCTTTGCTACTTGCTCGGTTAGGTAACCTGGTGCATCTGCTTCGTAGTCGAAATATCGAGCGATTAATCCAAGCTCCATAGTATCGCTAGGCTGATAAAACCACTTAGCGGAAAGGGTATGCTTGTTCAGATCGCTATTATCGCGATAGCCATCTGTTTTTCGTGTGCCGACAAAGTAATGTTGCGAGAAGTTATCTTGAACATCACCAAAGTAGGCTTGCGCTTCAGATGTGTTAAAGCTGCCGACAAGGAGTTCTATTTCTTTAGCATCATCACGTCGACTGGTTAAGTTAATGTTGCCTGCTAGATTGTGCAGTCCATATCGAGCATCGTGGTTTCCTTTAACAATTTCGATTGATTCCACTTCCATTGGAAACAGTGCATCCATCTCTGAAAGGCCAACATGTAAATTACTTGGAATGCCATCGATTAACATTTTTACATGAGGCATTGACCCTTCAGCGTTAAAACCACGCATCGCAACATCGGTAGATACAATACCTTGATTGAAACGTGAGAAATACAGCCCAGGTGTCTTCTTTAACAAATCAACCGTGACATTGGTGTGTTGGTTTTGTAATTGGTCGCGACTGATTATATCAATTGCGCCAACTAAGCTAGTTTGTTTTTGAACATGCTTACTCGTGGTGACATTGATCACTTCGCCAATGGTTATGGTTGAGTCGTTCTGTTTACTTTCGGCTACGGCGGTATTTAAAACACCTAAACCTAAAATAGCGATAAGCGTGGTCGTCAGTTTGTTCTGTTGGAAGTTGTTCATGTTACTTTAAGGTTCCTGCTACGTATTAAGTAGTTATATTGCTTGAATTAAGACTGTTTCAGCATTGTGCTGGCTTTCGATTGGCTTGATGATGTGATGGTGGTATTTGTACTCAACATCTTGCATTGATAGGTACTGTGTTTCGAATAAGTCACACAATGAGCCCTGTTTCATAATGCCAATTTGGTCTGCTAGGGCATGAGCACAATGCAGGTCGTGTGTTACCATTAATACGGCAGCGCCATTGGCTACCATCATCTTGATAACCCGAATAAACTCAAGCGTTGCGCTTGGGTCTAGTCCTGATGTTGGTTCATCAAGTAGTAAAATTTTTGCTTTCCTAATAATAGCTAGCGCAATACCGACCTTTTGCCTCATCCCTTTTGAGTAATTACTTAGTGGCTCTTGCCAAGCTGACTCTTGTAATCCTGTTTGTCTTAGGGCTTGCTCGATATCATTGGTGCTTGGAGACTCACCGGTAAGCTTTGCTAGGTAGCTCAAGTTCTCTAAGGCGTTAAATTCAAGGTATAAATTTATATTTTCAGGAAGATAAATCAGCTTTTCTTTACTTTTTTGTGGCTGCTTTTGTGTATCAATGCCATCAACAGTAATTGTTCCACTGTCCGGAGAGATAAAGTTAAGAATTAGGTTGAGGGTTGTACTCTTTCCTGCCCCATTTTCCCCGAGGAGGCAGGTTACGCTTTGTTCTTTTACCGTTAAATTTAAATTATTAAGTGCTAAGTTACCGGCAAAGGACTTACTTAGCTTGTCTATTTTAATCATAATGGGCTCTACTTGTTATGTTATAACATAATATAAAGCAAGTGTTATAATATAACAATAATTATGAAGGTATTGTTTAGACTTTAGTTTGTCTTTTTACACGCAGAGCAAAAGGTAGTGTGCTTCACCACTGAGTTGGAAGTAAATAATGTGGAGTAATCGGTTTTTTCCCGAAGTAATTAAACTAAGGAACAATACGGCTCACTATGAATATGAGAAAAGCGATGACGCATATAGTGATAAGGACACCTGCAATAATATATTGAACAATATGTCCTTGTGTAAAATCGCGTTGCCTGTTGCGGTCACTCTGAATACCGACTAACGCGGCAAATACACTAAAAACAACTTGCAAAATTGACGGTTTCTTTTTATTCATCATTGTCCTTGGCTAACTGAGTTTGTTTGATTGAATAACCCTTGTGTTCCTTTATAAAGTCCAGTTGATGAGTTAAACATTGTAACTTATCTCTGGCATCGTGACTGACAAACAAAATGTGGGTATTACTATGGCGAGTGATGTAATCAATTAACGCTAAAATTTGTGCTCTATTTTGGTTATCTAAGCCTAGGCAAGGTTCATCAAGAATTAAAATTAGCGGTAACTTGACTACAGCGCGAGCAATTAATACTAAACGTTGTTCACCATAAGATATTTGAGAAAACGGTTTATTCGCTTGCTCGCTCAGTTGTAATAAATCAAGCCATTGTTTAGCAATATCAATTTGGTGTTCACTGGGTTGATCATACAAGCCAATGGTATCAAAAAAGCCTGATAATACCGCCCCTAACACTGACACTCCTGCACGATAGTCTCGGTGAAGTTGAGCACTGACTACACCATAATGCTTTTTAATATCCCAAACTGTTTCGCCACTACCTCGTTTGACACCAAATAAGTGAATATCTTTACCGTAGGCTTTTGGGTTATCGCCATTAATCAGACTTAAAAGTGTTGATTTACCGCAACCGTTTGGTCCTGCTAAGCGCCAGTGTTGCCCAGAGTTGAAGTGCCAAGAAAAATTATTAAACACTTGGTTATCTTCATAACTGACACTGACATTATTCATCATAACAAAGGCAATATCTGAATCTAGGTGTTGATAATCATGACAGTCTGGTAAGTGATGTGGCAAAGTCACTTTTTGCTGGTTGGCTTGTTGCCATAGCTTAGTCTCCATCACGTGTTGTTTTAAGCCTTGTGTCACAACTTTTCCGTTAGCCATTAGTAAAAAGTGAGTGAGGTTTTGCGGTAAATCTTGATGGTAGAAATCAACAATGATTACACTTAACCCTTGTGAAATTAAGGTGTTTAAAGTGTCAGTCAAGTGCTGTTGTGATGCAATGTCGAGCCCAGCATAAGGCTCATCTAGAATTAGTAAGTCAGGTTTCTGTACTAAAGCTCGAGCAAGTAATACCTTACGTGTTTCTCCCGTTGATAGTACCTTAAAAGGTTTACTAAGTAGCGGCTCTATCTTGAGCATCTCAGTTATCTGTTTAGCTATCTCATTATGACCAATTACATCTTGGGCACTGCGCCCCCAATCGATACCCCCTTCGATATCTTCACTGCGGTCAAAATAGCGATCAATGGCCAATATCTCATCTTCAACACTAAATCCGACTAGGCTTGTCTTCACTGGCCGAGTGATTGTTCCTTGAACGTCTGAATTAT
Source organism: Alteromonadales bacterium alter-6D02 (assembly GCA_002835545.1). GTDB lineage: Bacteria > Pseudomonadota > Gammaproteobacteria > Enterobacterales > Psychrobiaceae > Psychrobium. The sequence goes on along the minus strand of PIZK01000021.1, from coordinate 23,616 downwards.
CTTGTGCAATTAGCTGTACCAGTAATGACTTACCACTGGCGTTATCACCACAAAATAAATAGGACCCACCGCTATTGATAGTGAGAGAATCAATTGATAGTTGATGCTGTGGATCGATGTCAAAATGTAAATCAGTGATCTGTAAAAGAGGGTTCATAATGTGAAACTTCAGCTATTGGGCATTTTGCGGTGCAAGGTTATGGTTAGACTCGACAATAGCATTGAGGTGATTTTATCGGCAAGGGGTTGTCGATAGAATCTTTATCGCACTTTAGTCTATTGGTAAAGATCTTACTTGACCTTGACGGGGCGAAAATGATTTAATGCGCGCAACCTTTCTTTTACTGTTGAGTTACACAAGTGACTTAACAGAGAAAGGCCAGAAGAGGAGCGTTAGCCAGGTAATTGCAAAGAGAAGTCCAAACTTCCATGACTTGCAATGATGGGGACTAGCGCCGAGGGGAAGTGATTTTTGGATAATCATTACTCTGGGCATTAAGGCTGAATCCTTAATGACTGTCACCTAATTATTGGTGGAGAGCTTCTGGCCTTTGTATAAGCAATGGCTGGTTGCTATTGCTTTGTTCAAATGCCTCAAGTTCTCCGAACGAAATTTGTTCGAGAGAAACATAATGAATCAATCAAATATAGCCAAATTTGGCGGAACTAGCCTAGCTGATTTTGCAGCGATGCAGCGTTGTGCTGACGTTGTCTTATCTGATCCTAATACACGCCTTGTTGTCGTTAGCGCAAGTAGCGGTGTGACCAATTTATTAGTGGCGTTGAGTCACGGTACCTTATCTGAAGTGGATCGTCTGCAAGCGTTAGATGATATTGCTCAAATCCAACAACGTATCGTTGAGCACTTAGCACTTAGTAATGAAGTATTAGAGCGTGTTCGTCATTTGTTGGTACAAATGAATGACACCAGCTTAGCCATTGCTAACGGACCATCTGCGGCATTAACGGATAAATTACTCTCTTTTGGTGAACGTTTATCATCAACACTATTTAGCCAAGTGCTCATTGCTCGTGGTGCACAATCAGTGTGTTTTGATGTTCGTGATGTTTTAAAAACTGATGGTCAACACGGAAAAGCAATTCCTCAAGTTGATGATATCGCGCCGTTAGTTGAGGAGCGATTACAGCCACTACTAAATGACAATATTGTTGTTACTCAAGGCTTTATTGGTAGCAACTCGCAAGGCGAAACAACTACCCTTGGTCGCGGTGGCAGTGATTATTCGGCGGCGTTACTGGGCGAGGCAATTAATGCTGCGCAAATTAACATTTGGACAGATGTTACAGGTATTTTTACAACTGATCCGCGTATCACTAACCAAGCGTATGCGTTAGAAGAAATTAGTTTTAATGAAGCCGCTGAAATGGCGACGTTTGGCGCTAAAGTACTTCACCCATCAACACTGATCCCTGCCATGCGCAAAAACATTCCCGTGTTTGTTGGTTCCTCTAGGGACCCACAAGCTGGTGGCACCATCGTGCGTAATGAAACAGAGTCAAAACCTGTTTACCGTGCTATCGCACTTCGTCGTGAACAAACTTTACTAACCGTGACTAGCATGGATATGTTACATGCGCCGGGATTCTTAGCACGCGTGTTTACTATTTTAGCTAAATATAATTTAAGTGTTGATTTGGTAACCACCTCAGAAATTAGTGTTGCATTAACGCTAGATAACACAGGTTCTAATTCGTCGGGTCAACACCAATTGAGTGATGAGCTATTAGCTGAGCTACGCGAAGTGTGTCAGGTTACCATTGAAAATGGCTTAGCACTGGTGGCTTTGATTGGTAATGGTATTGATAGCAGTTACGGTGTAGGTACCCGCTTGTTCTCAACGTTGGAAGACGTCAATGTGCGAATGATTTGTCAGGGCGCAAGCTCACATAACTTATGTTTCCTTGTTGATGAAGAGGTTGCTGCAAGTGTAGTGAGTCGCCTGCATAGCTCGATGTTTGAAAATAACAGAGAAGGTGTTGCCTAATGAGCTCATTTAACGTGAAAGATTACCCATTATGGACTGCACTAGTCACTCCGTTTAATGAGCGTGGTCGGGTCGATTATGATGCATTAGCAACATTATTGGATCAACAAGCGGCAGCTGGAAATGGTATTTTAATGCTAGGTAGCACCGGTGAAGGGCTAGCGCTATCGCTCAATGAGCAGAAAAAAATTATTCGTTTCGTTTGTCAGCATCAACCTCAAGCACCGATTATGGTGGCTGTTGGTGGGTATAATTTAGAGAGTCAACTCGAATGGTTAGAGTTTTGCAACCAGCTACCAATTGATGCTTACTTACTTGCAGCTCCGCTTTATGCCAAACCTGGCCCTAAGGGGCAAGAACAATGGTTTAGAAGCTTACTTGAGCGCAGTAAATTCCCTTGCATGCTTTATAACGTGCCTTCTCGCAGTGGCGTTGAGCTCTCACCTCAAGCCTTAGCTAATCTAACTGACGAGGCGATGTTCTGGTCAGTTAAAGAAGCCAGTGGCAGCGTGGTTAAATTTAATGAATTTAAGCAAGCACTGCCGGGCGTTGCTATTTACAGCGGTGATGATGCGTTACTACCTGAATTCTCATTGTTGGGAGCATCAGGTTTAGTTTCTGTATGTGCCAATGCTTGGCCACAACCGACTAACCTCTATGTACAGCAGTGCCTTGATACACCTCATCGTATGGAGTTTAACCTGTGGAAGGCAGCAATCGAACCATTATTCAGCGTAGCTAACCCAATTCCAGTCAAGGTGTTATTACACCACACCCAGCAAATTGGACACCCGCAATTAAGACTGCCGTTAACCCATAGCGAGTTAACGGAATTTGCACCGCTGATGGCAGCAAACGAGTCAATTAATCAATGGTTTACGAACCAACAATAATTTTATTTACGTAGTATAAATTTAAGGTAACACATGAACTGGCAACAAGTTTTTGAACAATTAGAAGCAGGACAATTGCGTTCGGCGACCAAAGATGACAATGGTGTGTGGCATGCCAATGTTGAAGTGAAACAAGCAATTTTAGCGGCATTTAAAGCGGGCGAAAACGTCGCTTTTGATGGCGCATATGGTGGCTTCGTTGATAAAAACAATCTGGCTCCTCGCCAATTCTCACCACAAGACGGTGTACGCCTAGTGCCAGGTGGTTCATCGGTGCGCCGCGGAAGTTATGTTGCGCCGGGCGTTATTATTATGCCTCCTGCTTATATTAATATCGGTGCTTTTGTTGATGAAGGTACGATGGTTGATTCTCACGCACTGGTTGGTTCATGTGCTCAGATAGGTAAAAACGTACATTTATCTGCTGGCGTACAAATCGGTGGTGTATTAGAGCCAATTGGTGCAAGCCCTGTGATTGTTGAAGATAATGCATTTATCAGTGCCGGCTGTATCTTAGTTGAAGGTGTTGTGGTTAGTGAAGGCGCGGTGTTAGCACCAAGTGTGACGTTATCGGCTTCTATTCCTGTTTATGATGCGGTTAATGAAGTGATGTTAGAAAAGGGCGCACCGATTCCACGCAATGCGATTGTGATTCCAGGCACGCGCCCTATGCAAAGTGAGTGGGCACAAAAGCAAGGTCTAAGCATGCAATGTCCAGTTATTGTTAAGTATCGTGATGAGCAAAGTGATGCAGCTCTTGAGTTAGAACAGGCACTAAGATAATGCAAAAAATGCCAACGCCTTTGAGAGAACAGCTAGCCGAGTTTAGCGCAAGTCAGCAAGTACCATTTTTTGTGTATGACTTAGATGGTTTAAGCAAGCATATAGCGAGCCTTGCAAGCGATGAAATCAAGCTGTGGTTTGCGGTTAAAGCTAACCCATTATCACGTGTCATTCAAACCTTGGATAAGCAAGGTATGAACTTTGATGTCGCAAGTACGGGTGAGTTAGAGCAAGTGTTAGCTCAAGGCATTGGTAGCGATCGTATTTTAAATACCGGACCGGCTAAATCTCGTCAGCAGCTTAGCCACTTCTTACAGCGCGGTGTTAACACCTTTGTTGTTGAAAGTGTCAATCAATTAGCGCTATTAAACGAGTTAAGTCAGTCGCACAATAAACGCCCTCAAGTGTTGTTACGTGTTCAGTTGCGCTTTGAGCAAGGGGACGACAACCCGCTTGGTGGCAACAGCTTAACGCCGTTTGGCTTGGGCGCTCAAGAATGGTCAGAGATTTGTTTAGCTGATTACCCTGAGGTTGATGTAGTTGGTTTACATATTTTCCAATGGGGTAACATGCTAGATGCCGATAAGCTAATTAGTTTATGGCAAGCGATGATCGCGCCATTAACTGCATTGGCTCAAGCGCTAGACTTTGAGTTAAAAGTACTGGATCTCGGTGGTGGCTTAGGCATTCCTTATCATGAAAGTGAACAGCAATTACTTTGGCCATACCTTGCTGGTGCATTATCTGAAATAAAACGCCAAGCTAAGGTTAATGAGTTGTGGTTAGAACTTGGGCGTTTTGCTGTCGGTGAATATGGTTATTATGTTAGTGAAGTGATTGACCGTAAAACTAATTATGAGCAAGAGCTACTTGTATTACAGGGGGGGATTAATCATTTATTACGCCCTGCGATCACCGACCAACCATTTCCGGTAAGCTTGTTACGTGACTCGGCTGAATCGGCTCAGTCGTTCCATATTCATGGACCGTTATGTACCAGTTTGGATAAACTTGGTGAGTTACCCTTACCGAAAGATGTCAGTGTTGGCGATCAGTTGGTGTTTGCTCAATGTGGTGCTTATGGCTTTACCGAAGCAATGCCATTTTTCTTATGTCATGAGTTACCTGCGGAAGTTGTCTTTTCTCAAGGGCGTTTCGAAGTTGTGCGTCAAGCACAGCCTGCTTCATCTTATTTATGCTAGCCTTGGTGCTAGCAAGTCTGTATTTATTAGAGTAGTTACATGTCACAAATTTTAACGTCATCTCAAGTAGTTGCACATATGGCCAATGGCCAAGAGATGAGTGTGCCAATTTATCAAATCAAAGGCAGTGCCAATGGGCCTAAGGTGTATATCCAAGCGAATATGCATGGTGCTGAAGTACAAGGTAATGCAGTAATTTATCAACTGCTAGAGCAATTAAAACAGCTCGATTGCTATGGTGATATTACGCTGGTACCTTTAGCTAACCCAATAGGTACCAATCAAAAGAGTGGTGAGTTTACGTTAGGGCGCTTTGACCCTATCACTGGCACCAACTGGAACCGAGGTTACCACTTTAATCCATCTTTACCTGCGGAGTTCGCCGCACAGTATCCTGATTTAGAGCAAGGTGAAATCGTAGCTAGGTTTCGTCAGCTAATTATTAGTGATTTGGATGCAAGGTTAAGCAACCCTTACGGGTTAAATACCGCACAACATTTATGTGCCAACTTACAGCGCATGGCGTTTGAAGCGGATATTGTGTTGGACTTGCACACGGGACCAATTTCTTCTCGTCACCTCTATTGCCCGGAGTACGCGAAAGAACGCGCGGTGTTATTTGATATTCCACACACAATGTTTATTCCTAGCGACTTTGATGGCGCTTTAGATGAAGCCGCTTTTTGCCCATGGTGGCAACTGCAATTAGCTTACCAAGCGCAAGGGCGTGAGATTGATGTTGCTATTGATGCGTTTACGCTTGAACTTGGCTCGCAAGAGTGGTTATGTCTTGAAGAAGCGAAAAAAGACTGTCATAGCGTCTTAAGCTATTTAAGTCATCAGAAGGTTATTGAGCCGGGTCTATTTTCACCGTCAAAAATGACACGTTATGCCTGTTACCTTAACGATTATCGTGCATTGTATGCTCCTAAAAGTGGTTTAGTGGAATACTTAGTACCTTTTGGAGAGGAAGTTAAAGCTGGTCAGCCATTAGCGCGTATCTTGCGCATGGATCGTTATGGTCATGATGATGCCGTTGAGTTAGTTTATGCACCTGCTGACTGCATACCAATTTTACATTTTGCTTCGGCGAGTGTGAATCAAGGAACGGAGCTTTATAAAGTGTTTACTAATTATTTCACTTTATAACTGAAACGAAAGTCGGTAAGCTTGCGGCTAATTATTCATGATAACTAAATAGGTCGAGTTATGGTTATTGGTCGGCGTAAAAAACCTAAAGCAGTTGTGCTTGAGCCATTAGAAACAATCGTTGAAGTCAATGTTGAGCCGATTGAGCTTTACAAGGTATTAAAAATTGAAAACCTTGTTGAAGGTGGTGGCGAAGCTAAAATTCGTATTAGTCAGGGTGAGGTAATGCTCAATGGCTTAATCGAAACCCGTAAGCGCAAAAAAGTGTACCATGGCGATGTGGTTGAATATCAAGGCCAGCTGCTAAAAGTTAGTGTTGATGGTAAAGAAGACGAAGAGTCATAAACAAAAAGCCGACGTTAAGTCGGCTTTTTGTTGTACTATCACTAGTTAAGCGTTAACTTAAGGTAATACTTATGACGGGAAAAAATATCATTGAGTACGTTAAGTAAATTTAAGAAATATAGCTTAATTACAATCGGAGTCACTTCAGTGGCTCTTGGGGTTATAGGTATTATTTTACCGTTGTTACCCACTACTCCTTTCTTATTATTATCTGCGGCATGCTTTGCTAAGAGCTCAGATCGCTTTTATCAATGGTTAATAACACACCCATGGTTCGGTGAATACATCGAAAACTATCGTTCTGGACGTGGAATTCCGATGAAAGTGAAAATATCGACAATTTTTCTGTTATGGCTTTCTATAGGTTCTTCGGTTATTTTCTTTGTTAGCTTTTTTTGGGCTAAGGTGATGCTAATCATTATTGCAACCTGTGTCAGTTACTACTTATTATCTCGTCCGACGCTTGATAAAAAAACAGCGACTAAATAGTCGCTGTTTTTCTTTGTTTAATTGGGTATATAGTTAATTCTAATCACGCCAGCCAACAGTGGTTCCATACTTTTTTAGTCCGGTATGAGTAATCGTGAGATCCTTCTCAGAGCTCAGTACCGGGTCTGCCTTCAATTCATAACCCGCACCGCTATCTGTTATTTTTACCGAAAGCGCGTGGGTTGTGGTACCGCCATCGGTAGGTACGGTATTTGGAAAAATAGCGGGCACCGCTGCTCCAGTATAGGTATTGTTCTCACTATAAAATCGCTCCATCGCACTACTCAGGCCGAGTAAAGCAGTTTGCGCCACTGCACGTTCAGACTTACGTACATGCTCTTGGTAACTAGGGTAACCAACGCTAGCTAAGATGCCTAAAATAGCTACGACAATCATTAATTCTATCAGGGTGAACCCTAGTGATTTTTTTTTCATTCTTTACTCTTTCTCTGCCCAATACATGGTCGTCGTTTTATTTTTAACTGCAGGATAAAACTCAGTTGAAACACCTATCATTCGCTTACCATCAATGTTTAATAAGGTCGGGCGAGGTGGCAAGGTGGTATTCTTTAAATGCACACTACGGTCTGTTGCATCACAGCTGACTTTATCACAGTCTTTGCTTTCATCTAAATTACCAGAGGTATCAACATCGGGTAATACATTTTTATAGTCAGGAGTGCCATCATAAACGTTTACCCGATAGAGCCTAGAAATTCCACGTAAGTTTTGACAGACATTGGCGCCAAGGCGGGGTTGGTATGTGGTAAACCAAATAGCGCCATTAAACGTAATGCTGGAGGCGAGTACCTTTTCTCCTGAGTTTGTTAGCTTGATTTGCCAGCCTTCTGAAGCTTTCAGTGAATTGAGCGCTATGTTTTTTTGTGCATCAGAGCCACTGCCTAATAGATTAGACGTCGCATCATATAAATCAGAAAGCGTTATCTTCGTATAAGTCTTAGCACTGTTATCTAGTGGCTGTTTAAACATATAGAAGCTATCTGCTATCACTGTGTTATTAGGGTGGGCACGGTAGCCGCTACCTATTGCTACAGCAAGGGTTTGGCCGGCGCTGCCTTCAAGAACGGAGATATCCGGTGCGTGATAAAAGCGGCGGTTGCTACTAGCGGTACTGCCTGAAATAGAAGCTATTACGCCACCACCAACGGTTTTCTTGTTATCTTGTGGTAAATCAAAACGCCAGACTTGGCCACCCATGTCGCCAACATAAAATTGATCAGCTTTTTTATCACCGTTGATATCAATGACTTTGATGTCTGAAGGAATACTGTAGCCCATGTTTGTTTTGGACCAAATTAGCGTTCCATCTTCTGCGCCAACAATATAAACCCCATCACCTTTAGTATCACCAGCTCGAGTCGACTTAGCATCTTGCGTTTTGTCATAGCCACCGCCAAAGATTAAGACATCTTTTTCCGAGCTCCCCCACTGAATTTTGGTTTTTATTGGTTTAGACCAGGTTTGACCTAAATCACTGAATCCACTTTTTCCTTTATGGATGCGCCATAATAACTTAGGTTTAGTACGGTCACTGACATCGAGTGCGTAGTAACTCGAGCCACCTCGGCGCATACCACTATAGATATAAACTTTATCATTAGATATTTGCCATTTAACCATCTCGCCATCCATACCGTAGATATGATCGGTTGATTGGATATTAGCCTTGACAGCTTTCTGTATCTTTAAAAGCTCCTGCGGGATGAATGCATAAACTTCCTTGCCTGTTGTTGAGTCAATTGCATGGATATAGCCTTGATTATCACCAAAGAAAATCAAGTCTCCGTTTTTATGCTGAACCTCTATTGGTGTCGAGTGAAGGGGGTCGGCGATACGTTTAGAATCAACCATCCATTTAATTAACGTCTCCTTGTCAGACTCGCTCGTTACTGCAAAGTCCGATATGGTGAAATTACTTGTATCGCTCTTATCAAGTTTGTCTAAATTGGTGTTACCTAAATTGGTAAAGATTGCACGAGAATTACCGCCATCAACATGCTTTTCTATTTGCTCAGCAGCACCACCACTAGCTACTTTAGAGCCGTCAGCTGTTGCTGTCCAATAGCTTCTTGCTGTATCAAGAAACTGCCCTGTTGATGGATTTGTTGCCACTTTACCATCGGCATCAACAACCTTGCCACTGCTGCTTAACTTGTAATGTTTTAGATTGCCGTCCCATGACGCATTGTCGCCTGGTTGAAATAGCGCGAAATAGAGGTTGTTATTATGTGTCAGACGATTAGCTGTATTAATTGAAGCTGGGCTATTTGCAAAGCTAGCTGAATCTTTACGAATTTGACTGGCGATATTTTGGAAAACTTTTAATAAGCTGGCACTATCTGTTGCCGTGCTGTAACGCTTTAGGGCTTGCTCTGTGGGTTCCCCATTTTCGTTAAAATCGCCTTGGGCGGCCAGTGTGGTTAAAAAAGGATCGTTATTATTAAACCCAATAGTGTAAAGCGAAATTTTTTGTTTATCGCTAATTCCATTAACAGCAACCCCTTCAGCTAAGTGTGTTGATAACTCCACACCACATGTTTGTGGATTACCATTGTTGCCAGTTATCTTTTTACACATTTCTGCCCCTGTTAAGGTGGCTATGTCAGTGGTCATCTTATACCACCATTTATTGGTATTATAAGAATCTTTCTTATGATGAGCTGCCCCATCGGTTAACAGCACAATACTGGCTTCATCGTCATTACAAGTATCTGTTAAAGGCGTTTTATAAGTGGGAATGTTACTTTCTGATATTGGGTTGATCTTTACGCCACGACAGAGTGTTGAATTCAGGTTACCTTTGTGGCAGTTTACTGGGTAAGTAATGCTACCACCACTATAACTTGTTGGATAAGCAACGCGTTCATGTACTTGGTCTAGTTCCGTTCTTTCTGTTGCGCTACGCGAGAGAGTTAAACCAGGATTTGAAGGGCTGTCAAGGCGCGCTCCTTGTAAGTATTTGGTAGCTTCTAACAAAGACGGAATAATAGGGGTATGATAGGTTAACTTTTGGTTATCAAGTTCCTCGATCATTTTTTCGCGAGTGTTTATAGTTCGTGAGTAAGGTTCAAACTCAATAAAAAGCGTTGGGCTGTAGCGACCTACAGCATTGATAATACCGTTGGTTTTTAAATCCGAAGCGGCATCAGAGGTGTCAAGAAGTAGAGTTAAATCGTTACCATTTTTCCATTTTGATTGTTCAACGACTTCTTGGATTATATTTTCAAGCCCTGTAATTGTAGTCACCCTTTTACCGCTAGAGTTCCAAAGGTCTGTCGAAACACTTTTATTATTTGAGGTTTTTGTACGTGTTGTTAGGTTGTTGGTTAGCTTTTTTAGTTGTGGTGAACTACTTATTTTATGGGCATAAATCTTAACTTTGGCATTTTTACCATGCTTGGGACAATTGATTTTCTGTTTGTCGCCATTATTTTTTATTTTGATACAGCTATTATGGTGAAAAAACTCAAGAGAAGCTTTTTTTATACTTTGATCACGTGGAATTGTAATGTTAGGGAAGTGTAAAGCAATCATTTCACTATTGTTCACTGGTAGAGCTGTGTTGCTCCCTTTATGATCATAGACGACCACACCATTACTTTTTTCATAAGCGTTATGGCTATTATTAGTGATTGGGCGGTTGATAGCGCTTAGCGTTTCAGTCACTGTTGTGGTTAAGTCTGAGACGGGATACACCACTGCACTGCCGATTTGATTCATTCGCATAATGCCGACTTCGATTTCTTTGGCATCACGGATAAATTCACGCATGGCGCTTTTCATTTGGGTAAGTCGACTCTCAGTGTCTTTTACATGAGCGGACATAGATAGTGATGTATCAAGTATCATCATCACCTTTGGTGTTTTGGCTTCATGCTTGTAAAAAATTTCAGTGTCGTCAGCTTGTGCAGTTGGAATAGCTAATAGCGGCAAAGCCACTCCTGAAAAGAATAGGGCAATTTTACGTGTCCATGTGTTCATCTTGCTTCTCCTTTATTCGTAGCTAATGCCTTGGCTTAGCTTTGTGGTTGCACCTGACTGTGGCATTTTGGCTTCGCTGTCTAATACAAAGCGAACTTCCCCGATGACGACAGAATTTTCATCAGCATTGAGCGAAATTCCTGTTGGTATCGAGCTGACCTTTTTATGTGTATAGGATATCGTAACATCCATATAGCTTGTCTCTAGACCTGTAGCCGTTTTATCAATAGGGGTATCAAAACCTGCGGCCATGGCGGCGGATAATTGAGCGCTGTTACCACCATTGATGATATTTAGAGCTTGGCTCATCGCTCCTTCGGCCGCTTGAAACGTTTGATTATATTGTTGTGCATTGGAGGCCATTTTTTCTTGGTCCGCTGCATCACTTAAACCAGCAATGGAAATTAAGGTAATCACTAATAGTAGTACAAGGCAGATCACTAGTGCGGCACCTTGTTGTTTGATATTTCTACTTTGATGTTTAGTCATTGTTCATCCACCTATTTGGGCTTTCTATATGGTAAGTAATTAATTAAGTGCTCGGTTTCTTATTTTTACAGTAGTGGTAAAAACGTGTCGTAATCGCTTATCTTTGTCATGTTTTACTGTGGTGCTAATACCGATACTTTCACCTGGCAGTTCATAGGTTTTACTATCATTAGTGGTTCGAACTTGGTTTTGGCTAGTAATTAGCAAGCCTAACTGAATGCTTTGAACTTGATTCATGTCAGTTACATTGTCTGCTGTTAAATATCGGGTATTACCATTGGCTAGGACTTCACCGTATAAGAGTTGCATATTTTCAACCCCCTCAATAAGTTCTTCAACTTGATGTGTAGGGGTGGCAGAGTCGAATAAATTTGTTGCTTGATAAAGGGCATAAACATTGTGACCTAGGGCGTTATCCCTACCGGTATCACCAACGAAATAGAACGTCGATTGGTATTTAGCAATTGAAGAGTCATCTTGAAATAACTTCGAGAGGTTGTTGCTGGTATTTGAACCATTTCCGTGGGCTAGGTTTATTGTCGAACCCGAAGCGTTTGGATTATTAGTAACTCTAAAAATGTCAGCATCACTGCAGTCAGATAAGAAAATGAGGTCATTTTGTTTTATATTGGGAGCTGGAGTCGCTTCAATATGAACTTGAGCGTTAACTGATGTTAAGTTGCCACTTAATTTGTTGCTCAAACTCGCCATGCGGCCAATAGCAAAGGCGTCAGTTCCCGTTTTTATTTTTGAAGTAATTGCTGTTGAGTTTTCATAGATAGAGCCAGATGCCCATCCCGAGTCGATTTCAAAACCAACTAATTCATTTTGATTAGCCATAAAACCAGCGGGCATATCTTTAGCTATAACATTAACAATGGGGTCATCATAGCTAATACACCCGCGATAGCCGATCATACGAATATCGCGGCTAAGATATTCTAAACTAAACCGACCCGACTCCTGAATTCGTGAACTGCTTTGGGTATAATTCTGGGTTTGTTTGGTATTTAAATAAAGGCTAAACACGCCACCGATAAGCGTTGAGCTGATTACTAGTGCGATCATCACTTCTACTAAAGTAAAGCCGTGAGTTTGATTGATTGACCGTTGTAATGGATGTTTAGTTTTTCGCATAAATAGTCCCTTAGTTTATTGCGACTTTAAAACTGTAATTGGCTTTTGTTGCTTTTCGTTGAAATGGTGTGTCAGTTTCTTTTACCCATTGTTTGGTTTGCCACTTTATTTTAACTTCAAATAATTGACTGTCATCACTAGTGACTGTTGCTGTTGCTTCTGGGAGCTGACGACGCTTATTGTCATCATTAACCGTTTGTACTGTTAAGGCCCACTGGTAAATATCAAAAGTTGCTAATTGAGTATTGTTACAACCAGTGGTGTTAGCTGAGCAATTTACTTCAGGGGCATTACTTATGTTATCTGTTGATAGAGAATTAAAAGTACCTGCTCTAACTTGTTCACGGTTACTACGCATTCGCTCTATAATGTCTTGGCTAATCGTTACTGCTTGAGAGCGTAAAAAAGCATCATTAGTATTCTCAAGAGAAACAATATGCAATCCGGCGATTCCGAGCATCCCGACTGCCAAGATAGCTACGGCAATCATGACTTCAAGTAGTGTAAAACCACTCTGTGGCAGTTGTTTGATTAAGCGCATGAGATAGTACTCCGCTCACTCTCGCTATAATGGCGCAATTGCCCACCAATATTTAAAGTGATTGCTTTAGCATAATTTTTACCGCGGGAATCGCAAATTTCAATTGTGCCAATTTCATCAGGAGTACCTTTAGATGAAAAAACAATTCGGCTATTGGTTAATGATTTAAAAAACACACTCACATTATTACTATCAACGAGTTCAGTTATTTTTAGTAATGTCTCACCGGTGTTTATATTCGAGTCATCATTTGCATCCAAGCCAACGATTAAAAAGTATCCACTCGAGCTACAAGTTTCGCTATTTGAACTCCGGCAAACCACAACTTGTTGGCCGCGTTTCATCGATTCGCTGCGCGCAAATGTGGTGAGTGTGCTGATGCGATTTGAAGTGTTTATTAACTCGCTATCTTGTAGAAAGCTGCTTAGTTTGGGTACACCAACCGTGAGTAAAATTCCTGCGATAGCGACAGTGATGAGTAATTCAACTAAAGTGAATCCGAATGATTTAACCATAGAATGCGTGCCCAAAAGTCCATTATAAACTTATTGTTACGTTATTTATCCAAAACAAACTGATTAGAGATAACAATAGTGACGCTTCATCATAGCATAGATTTTGGCCAGTTTGTTGACTTGAAATAAGATAATTAGGATAAGGAGTTTTGTAAAATTGGCGACCTAATAGGTATCATATTAGGCCGTCAACTTTAGGTTGATTATTTTAATATTGAGTCGACTGTACCTTGAGCTAGTGGGTGATAGCCAGGGCGCGCTTGTTGATAAACTTTTTGTGCCCACTCTTTACCAGTGGCTGTTTCCGCGAGTTTTTTGTAAAGTGGAACAATTAATTTACGACGACCGATTTCAATTAAGTAATCATCTAATGCATCGTAGATTTCACTGTAACCAGCACGTAATGATAACAAGTACCACGCGTGAGCAATCTCTTTATTAGCACTAGTGGTTAATTGATAGGCTTGATCAAGGGCTGCCATTTTATCTAGTGGTAAGTTCTGTGGCAGGTTATTGATAAAGTGTAACCATTGATGCACTGTCCAATCACTGGTTGGTAATTGAGTTGCCTTTAACTCACCTTGATTAAATGCACTAATTTGTTGGTCGATTAATGTAAATACTGGAGACGTCGGCGTTGGCGTAAAACTAGGTAAGCCCGGAGCAAAGATCCATTCTTTAATTTCCGATTTGCTAACTTTGTTTGGGTATTTATTTAGCAGATTCTTCTCTAAGTAACTATAGAATTGGTGTGTGCCAATGCTCTTAAATGCAAAAGTGTTAAAATATTTTGTAATAAACTGATCGAATGTTTCACGGCCTAAACGCTGCTCTAGGTAAATTAGAAATAGTTGCCCCTTAGTGTACGGAACACTAGAGAATGCGGCATCTGGATCACGGCCCTGTAAGTCAACGTGAAGAACAGTGTCATTACTTGGCATTGTTTTAACCAGCTTACGTAAGTTTTGAGCATCGAGTGCTTGTTCCATCATTGCACGTTTATGGCCAAACACTTCTTCCATGATGCGATTTTCAACATACGAAGTAAAACCTTCGTTCAACCATAGGTCACGCCAGCTTTCATTAGTTACCAAGTTACCTGACCATGAATGGGCAAGTTCATGCGCAATTAAGTTTACTAAGCTTTTATCACCAGCAATGACTGTCGGTGTAATAAATGATAGGCGAGGGTTTTCCATACCTCCGAATGGGAAGCTTGGTGGCAGGATGAGCAAGTCATAACGGCCCCAGCGATATGGACCAAACATTTTTTCAGTTTCGTCGATCATCTTTTGAGTGTCATTGAACTCCGCCGCAGCAGACTCAAGTACGCTTGGTTCAGCGTAAACACCAGTGATATCACTCATTGCTTTAAATTCCAAGTCACCAACAGCGATTGCTATTAAGTACGGAGGAATAGCTTGCGGCATATTAAAGAAGTAATCACCGTCACGCTCAGTGGTCGGTTCATTATTAGCACTCATTACCGCCAGAACTGATTTATCGGTACGAATTCGCGCATCATAAGTTAAGCGTACACTTGGCGTGTCTTGAACAGGAATCCAACTCCTCGCATGGATTGCTTGGTTTTGGCTAAACATGTATGGCAGTTTTTTACCTGCTGTTTGTTCGGGGGTTAACCATTGTAAGCCAGACGCTTTTTCTGTTGACTGATAATAAATGCGTAACGTTTTTGCTTGAAACTTAGGCTTAATGGTTAACTTAGCACCCATAACATCATCACGAGGCGCTAATTGATAAGGTGCTTGCGTCCAGTGACCTTGTGCTGATTTAGCATAAACTCGGTCAATGATTAAATCTCGGGTATCTAAAATAACTTGAGATTCGTTGCTCGCAGTCCAAGACAAATTCAAATCAACAAACCCTTTTAACGCTTTATTGTCAAAGTCGACATCTAAGTCGAGAGTGAGGTGAGTTACTTTTACTTGATCATAGTTAGCGTAAGTTAAATCATCATTCTTCTGGCTACTAGCCTGTGAAAATGATGTAAACAATAGTGTAGTTGCTATTGCTGCTAGGTTTAAAAACCTCATATTAGTTTTCCATAGGATAAAAGAATTATTTTAATTGCTTTTATATTTTATACAAACCTAATTGAGCATTAATTTTTACTACGGATGAGGAGGGTAAGGAATAAATAACACTTTATATAAGTTCTGTATTGCTAAATAAGAGTCTAAATCGGCTGGATATCCGTCAAAATACTGATGTCTTTAATTATCGAAGTGTTACAATAGCGTTAATATTAAGAATATAGGATCTGTACCATGAAAAAAGTTGAGGCAATTATAAAGCCATTTAAGCTTGATGATGTAAGAGAAGCATTAGCGGATATTGATGTTACGGGCATGACCGTATCTGAAGTTAAAGGCTTTGGACGTCAAAAGGGCCACACAGAACTCTATCGTGGTGCAGAATATATGGTCGATTTTCTTCCAAAAGTAAAACTTGAAATCGTTATCGATGATGAGATGCTTGATCGCTGTGTTGAAACTATTCAGGCGGCGGCGTTAACTCAAAAAATCGGTGATGGAAAAATCTTTGTGAGTGATATTGAACGTGTGATTCGTATCCGAACTGGTGAAGAGAATGAAGATGCGATTTAGATAATCGCATAACGTGAGCAGCGTTTAAAGCAAAGTTAAAAAGTCAAAAAAAGGCTCAGGGTAACAACTTATTACCCTGAGCCTTTTTTGTTACTGTGCTATCTATTATTTTGCAAAGTTCTGTTTAAGAATAAGATCTGTTTTTGTCGCTAGATCATCTTGTTTCAATGCAATATAAGATGCTTTCATGATTTCTAACGCATTTTTAGTCGAACCAGTGTCAGTGAAACTTTCTAAAATTTGTTTCGAACGATTTATTGCAGCCACATAAATCTTTCGCTCAAAGTAATAATTTGCGATTGCTAAATGATGTTTTGCTAGACGATTTTTTAGTGCCGTCATTCGTTGTTTGGCATCAGCAGCATAAAGGCTGTTCGGCTTACTAATTAGCAATTGTTTAAAGTCATTAAATGCTTGAGTCGCAAACTGTGGGTCACGGTCACTACGGTCGATTTCTAACATTTCATGAAACATGTTCTGATCCGACTGCATGTTTGATAAGCCGCGCATATAATACACATAATCAATGTCAGGATGAGTAGGGTTTAGACGTAGAAAACGGTCGATACTTGCTAATGCCTGATCATTATTGCCTGCTCGGTAATAAGCGTAAATAAGATCTAATTGAACTTGAGTCGCTTGTGGACCAAATGGGTAACGAGATTCTAATGCTTCTAACACTCGAGTCGCTTTTAGAATGTTTCCTAAATCTAGAGACTTTTGTGCAGTTTGGTACATTCGCTCTGGCGCAGTAATTTGTACTTCTGTTTCTTCAACGTTGCTAGCGCAGCCTGATAAACCTAAGGCTAAAACTAAAGAAATTGGTAATAGGGTGCGTTTTTTATACATCATTTTTTTCAATATCCTCACAGAATCGACAAGTATCTATTAAGCTGAAGCAAAATAAAAGATACAATAGACACTAATCGCGGGTTTTTTTGATTAATTCAATGCCCAATAGTTCCCTAACAGTAGATATTTTAATGAATCAAGCCATACAATTATCAGCAACAGTCTCAATTGAGCAATGTGATCAACGTTTAGATCAAGCAATTGCTGAGTTATTTAGTGATTATTCTCGTAGCCGTCTTAAAGAGTGGATCTTAGCTGGCTATGTCAGTGTCGACGGTCAGGTTGTAACTAAAGCCCGTGCCAAAGTCCTCGGTGAAGAGTTAATTGAAATCGATGCAATCATCGAAATCGAAGAACGTCATAAGCCAGAGCCAATTGATTTAAATATTGTTTATGAAGATGAACATATTTTAGTTATTAATAAGCCTGCAGGCCTTGTTGTTCATCCAGGAGCAGGTAATCCAGATGGCACAGTGTTAAATGCCTTATTGAATCATTTCCCGGAGATTGAGAGTGTGCCGCGCGCTGGTATCGTTCATCGCTTAGATAAAGATACAACGGGATTAATGGTTGTTGCTAAGACTATCCCTGCTCAAACGAAGTTAGTAGCAATGATTCAAAAACGTAATATTATCCGTGAATATGAAGCAATTGCTATTGGTCAAATGACTGCTGGCGGTAAAATTGAAGCGCCTATTGCCCGTCATGCCACCAAAC
Organism: Alteromonadales bacterium alter-6D02; assembly: GCA_002835545.1. GTDB lineage: Bacteria > Pseudomonadota > Gammaproteobacteria > Enterobacterales > Psychrobiaceae > Psychrobium. The sequence continues at coordinate 5,869 of PIZK01000021.1, read as the reverse complement.
GAACACATATGGCTGTAGACCCTGAAGGTAAAGAAGCGATTACTCGTTATCGCATTGCTGAAAAATTTCGTGCTCATACACGATTACGCTTACGTCTAGAAACGGGCCGTACTCACCAAATTCGTGTTCATATGTCTTATATGCGTCATGCTTTATTAGGTGATCCTGTCTATGGTGGCCGCCCTCGTCCAATTAAGCACTCTAGTGAAGAATTGATAGAGGCTATGCGTGGCTTTAAACGTCAGGCACTTCATGCAATTAAACTGCAATTAGAGCACCCTATCACGGGTGAACTGATGCGCTGGCAAGCTCCTGTGCCAGAAGATATGCAACGCATGACTGAATTATTGCGTCAAGATACATTAGATAATCAGCCTCAGTAACTCGCATATCAACTGAATTAGGACGCTCAAGTTTTCTTTTTATACTTGAGCGATTTAACACACACTTCACTCAAATGGGTGTTTTAGTTTAGGAGTTCTATCTCTTGATTATTCCTGATTGGCCTGCACCAAAACATATCAAAGCAATGTGTACTACTCGTTTTGGTGGAGTGAGTAAGCCACCTTTTAACAGTAATAATTTGGCGCTACATGTTAATGATAATGTTGATGATGTTAATGCTAATAGGTTAGCGTTGAGGGAGCTTCTACCCACGAATCCTGTGTGGCTAAATCAACAACACACTACTGATGTTTTAACGCTCGATGAAAAATCTGCGGCTAAAGCTGTTTCTATTGCTGATGCTAGTGAAACGTCAGTGAGAAAAGTTGTGTGTTGTGTGATGACCGCTGATTGTTTGCCGATATTGTTAACTGATCAATATGGCGAACAAGTGGCAGCCATTCATGCAGGGTGGCGAGGTATGGCTGATGGTATTATTGAAAAAACGCTAGAGTCTTTTAACGCCAGAACAAGTCAAATTTATGCGTGGCTAGGCCCTGCAATTAGTCAGAAACATTTTGAAGTCGGTCAGGATGTTTTTGATGCTTTTTGTCATCATTGTCCAACGGACAAGCTACACTTTACTCCCGTTAAGGGGAAGTATTATGCCAATTTATATCAACTTGCCATTGCAAGATTAACTCGTTGTGGTGTCAACGATATTAGTGGTGGAGAGTATTGTACTTTTGAGCAATCTGATTTATTTTTTTCTTTTCGGCGAGAAGGTGTTACCGGGCGTATGGCTAGTGTCATTTGGATTGAGTAACTTTTAACCTCATTTATTACGCCAAGTTTGTTGAAAAAATATTCAGTAGAGCCCCTTGGTTTTTTGATAAAAATGCCCATCTCTATAGTTAACAGTTTGTTATTAGGAGAACACAAATGCGCTTAGATCGGCTAACCAGTAAATTCCAACTTGCTATTTCCGATGCTCAGTCAATCGCATTGGGGCGAGACCATCAGTTTATTGAACCTGTTCACTTATTTTCAGCATTATTAAATCAAGAAGGTGGCAGTACTCGTGCCTTGCTTGTCGAATGTCAGTGTGATGTTAGTACTATTCGCAGTCGTTTAGCTCAGTCATTAGATCGGCTGGCTCGCGTTGATGGTATTAGTGGTGATATTCAATTATCAAATGCAATGATTTCTCTTCTAAATATTTGCGACAAATTGGCGCAAAAACGTAAAGACCGGTATATATCGAGTGAGTTATTTATTCTTGCTGCATTAAACGATAAGAGTGCTTTGGGTGAAATTTTACGTAAAGCTAATTTAACAGAAGATGTACTTAATAAGGCCATTGAAAAAATTCGTGGTGGTCAAAAGGTTGACGATCAAAGTGCGGAGGATCAGCGTCAAGCACTCGATAAATTTACCGTTGATTTAACTGAACGGGCTGAACAAGGGCGTTTAGACCCAGTAATCGGTCGTGATGATGAAATCAGGCGCACTATTCAAGTACTACAACGTCGCACCAAGAATAATCCCGTATTAATTGGCGAGCCAGGTGTGGGTAAAACCGCAATAGTTGAGGGCTTAGCCCAGCGCATCATTAATGGTGAAGTTCCTGAGGGAATTAAGAATAAGCGAGTACTGTCTCTTGATATGGGCGCACTATTAGCTGGAGCGAAGTATCGTGGTGAATTTGAAGAGAGACTTAAGGGTGTTTTAAATGAGTTAGCCAAAGAAGAAGGGCAGATTATTCTATTCATCGATGAGTTACACACTATGGTTGGTGCTGGTAAATCTGATGGTGCAATGGACGCTGGTAATATGCTTAAGCCAGCGCTGGCTCGTGGAGACTTACACTGTGTCGGCGCAACTACACTGGATGAGTATCGCCAGTATGTAGAGAAAGATGCAGCATTAGAACGTCGCTTCCAAAAAGTCCAAGTTGACCAACCAACAGTTGAAGATACGATTGCTATTTTACGTGGTTTAAAAGAGCGCTATGAGTTACACCACGCCGTAGAAATAACCGACCCAGGCATTGTTGCCGCGGCATTATTATCTCATCGCTACATCACTGATCGACAGTTACCTGATAAAGCAATTGATTTAATTGATGAGGCTGCATCGTCTATTCGTATGGCGATAGACTCCAAACCGGAAGCTCTTGATCGATTAGAGCGAAAAATTATTCAACTGAAGTTAGAGAAGCAAGCACTCGTCAATGAAGAAGATGAAGGCTCTAAAAAACGTTTAAGCAAATTAGAGCAAGATTTAACTGGTTTTGAACAAGAGTTCTCAGAGCTTGATGAAGTATGGAATGCTGAGAAAGCGTCAATCTCTGGTGCGCAAAATATTAAGACAGACCTTGAGCAGGCGAGGCAGGATCTTGAAGTGGCAAAACGTGCGACTGACTTGAATCGAATGTCGGAGCTTCAATATGGGCGTATTCCAGAGCTCGAACGACAATTAGATCTAGCCTCACAAGTTGATATGCATGAAATGACCTTACTTAAGCATAAAGTAACAGCCGATGAGATAGCTGAGGTGGTGGCTCGTGCGACAGGCATTCCTGTTAGTAAAATGCTTGAAGGCGAAAAAGATAAGTTGCTACGAATGGAGAGCTATCTGCATCAACAAGTCATAGGGCAACAAGAAGCAGTTAATGCTGTGTCCAATGCAATACGCCGCTCTCGTGCCGGCCTATCTGATCCGAATCGACCTATTGGTTCTTTTTTGTTCCTAGGACCAACGGGGGTTGGTAAGACAGAGCTGTGTAAAGCACTGGCAAACTATATGTTTGACGATACTAATGCGATGGTACGGATTGACATGTCCGAGTTTATGGAAAAACACTCTGTAGCAAGACTGATTGGTGCCCCTCCTGGCTATGTCGGCTATGAAGAAGGCGGTTACCTGACAGAAGCTGTTCGCCGTAAGCCCTATTCAGTATTATTATTAGATGAGATTGAGAAGGCACATCCCGATGTCTTTAATATATTACTGCAAGTATTGGATGATGGCAGGTTAACCGACGGGCAGGGCCGTACAGTCGATTTTAGAAATACAGTAATTATAATGACGTCGAATTTAGGTTCAGATATTATCCAAGATAAAGCAGGAAGTCTAAATCAGAACGAACTGAAAACTGAAGTAATGACCGTGGTTAAACAATACTTTAAACCAGAGTTTTTAAATCGTCTAGATGAGAATGTTGTGTTTCATGCTCTAGCACTTGAAAATATTAAGCTTATTGCAGGGTTGCAGTTGCAGCATTTAAAACAGCGTCTTGAGGCACAAGAAATTGAGCTAGTGGTAACAGAGGATGCGTTAAATGCATTAGCTGAAATTGGTTTTGATCCTGTGTATGGAGCACGGCCGTTGAAAAGGGCGATACAGCAACTGGAAAATCCATTAGCACAATATATTCTTTCTGGTGAGTTTGGTGCTAATGATTTGGTCACTGTTGATGTAGAAGGGGGCGACTTCATATTTACTAAACAGTAAAGGCATCTCATTTTAAACTAACTAGATGTTAGTCATTTCTTACAGAATAAAGCAGCTTGTTTCTTCGCTAACTCAAGCTGCTTTTTTTTATCATCAGCTGATAGCGGAGATAAGTTCCCTTCGGCATCTTGTTGATTAATATTATCGAATGCACGTAGAATTTCGATGTTTTTAGTGGCAATAGCACAGTTTTCAATGGCAATACGTTCAAGTTCTTGAGCGGCATTCAGTGGCTTGTCTTTATTTAACTGTGACACTGACTTAAATGACGATGGGTACTTTTTGGTTATATTCTTAATTTTATCTGGGGCGATATTCTCAGGTTTGCTATGGCTAAAATGGGTCACACCGTTTTTGTCGACCCATTGATAAATATCTTTGGCAAATGTATAGCTCGTAAAAAAAAGGCTAATTAAAAGAATAACTCTCATTGTTCGTTCCTTCTAATGTTTGAGTTTGATGATATCAACAACTTGTCCTAATTCTAGACTAGAACAGTTAATAGAACAATTCTATCCCGCTCGGCCATCGACTCGTGCTTTGGTTAAGATAGGCCAATAAATAATACTAAATATAAGAAAACAAATGACCCATAGCAACGCACTGATTTGATAGCTGATAAGAGTAAAGTAGGGAGTAACTATTGGAAGTAACCCTCGCACTAATGCTGCGATAAAAATACTAACAAAGGCAAAAGGCATGAGTTTATGGACAAGTAACGGTCGGCCTGTATGACCAAGTGAAACCCGAGACATCATAGCAACGATTAATCCAGCCATTGCGCCGATAGTTAACAGGTGTAGTAGAGACATCGCATGTTGTGGGGTAAACATACTAGCTAACCCATAGCCTAACAAGCCGGATGTAATAAATAGATAGGCTATGTGTAGGGACCACAATAAAGGGACAGGAATAGTGAGAAGAGGGCGCCAACGTAATATTCTGATTAAATTAGCAATACCAGAAACAACTAATAACCAGTGTGATTGATCTGTTCTGATGCTCTCAATGAATAAGAAAAGTAAGTGGACGGTGATAAAAATGATGAGTGGGCCAACAGAAAAAAACTCGACCCAGTTGTTTGTTGCTACTTTTTCAGTTTGTGTACCGCGAGCAGTAAAAAATGGAATAACTCGCCCGCCAATAATGCACATAATTAATGTGATAAGAATGATCATTAGTGGGCTAAGAGACTTCATTAGAAGCTGATTAGAATCAATGAGCGCAATATGACTAGCTAAATTAGTGAAGGCAAAAACGATTAATATAGGAACAAAAAATAAATTTCGCCATTGCTTAACTTTAAATACACTGCGGGCAATAAAAAAAGCAGCCAGTAAAGGAGGGGTTATATCTATCAGAGCGATGAAGTAATTAGGTGTGAAATCTATAGCTAAAGTAATTCTTGCTATTAACCAAGTGAAGAAAAGCACTGCGAGTGGCCAACCACTGACACCGGGAACATTAGTCCAATTCTGAATAGCCGTTAATAGAAAACCAATGATTACCGCTAATGCAAAGCCAAAGATCATTTCATGACTATGCCACCAATAGAGATCTCCGTAAGGAGCAAAGGAAATTAAGCCTGATAGTGCCAACCCCCACAATGTGATTGTAACGATAGCAAATAAAGCCGCCCCGAGAAACATAGGCCTAAAGGCTAGACGGAATAGAGGTGGGATTGTTAATGCTTTGTCGTTATCGGTTATCTGTATCATTGAAAGCCTAGAGAAATAAATGGGCGGTTATTATATAAGTATGCAGCTTGATAAGGGCGGCCAGGATGATATTAATCAATTTATAAGCGTATAGGTTAATAATGAAACAGCTAAACGTTATTTTGTAAATTAATTAAAAAAGCTCTTGCCATGTGTCAGAGGATCCCTATAATGCGCATCCACTGACACGGGGAAGCAACTGCTAGAGCGCTAAGACACTAAGAGTCTAGGTAACTTGAAAGGCACTAGCA
>PIZK01000020.1 GCA_002835545.1 Alteromonadales bacterium alter-6D02 | reverse complement strand
GCGATTGCAGTGAGTATTTATTTTATCTCACAAGCACGTTACCAAGCCCTGGTTCAATTCTTTATTTTACCAAATACATCGAGTAAATCATGAGGCTCCCGAAGGAGCCTTTTAAACGATATAGTGATTATAAATCGAGGTACTGTAAAATACCTTCAGCTGCGTCACGACCTTCTGCAATGGCCGTTACAACAAGGTCTGAGCCACGTACCATATCACCACCGGCGAAAATCTTCTCGTTGGTCGTTTGGAATGGAACATCACTACTATTAGCAATGACGCGATCCCATTGGTCGGTCTCAATGCCGAAATCTTTAAACCAAGGCTGTGGATTTGGTTTGAAACCAAAGGCCATGATTACCACGTCAACATCAAGTACGTACTCAGAGCCTTCTACAGTTTCAGCACGTTGACGTCCGTTTTCATCAGGTTGACCCATACATGTTTCAATGAGTTTTACTCCAGTGACCTTACCATCTTGAGCAACGATATCTAACGGCTGGCGATTATAAACAAACTCGACACCTTCTTCTTTCGCGTTTTGTACTTCACGTTTTGAACCTGGCATATTGGCTTCATCACGACGATATACACAACGTACTTCTGTTGCACCTTGGCGAATAGCTGTACGGACACAGTCCATCGCAGTATCACCACCACCTAGCACCGCAACCCGTTTACCTTCAAGACTAACGAATGGGTTTGCTGCATCAGAATGGCCAAGTAAATTATTTGTATTACCGATCAGATACGGCAGGGCATCTAAAACACCGTCAGCGCTTTCGTTTTTAAAACCACCACGGATATAAGTATATGTTCCCATGCCTAAGAATACTGCATCGTATTGCTCTAAAAGCTCGTTGAAATCGATATCTTTACCAACAGTGGTGTTTAACTGAAATTCAACACCTAGTGACTCGAAATATTCACGTCGCTGAGCCATTACTGATTTTTCTAACTTAAACGATGGAATACCAAAGGTTAATAAACCGCCGATTTCAGGGTTACGATCAAATACAACTGGAGTCACACCATTACGTATCAGAATGTCTGCACAACCCAGACCTGCAGGACCAGCACCGATCACTGCCACTTTCTTTTCTGTTTTAACAACAGCTGATAAATCTGGACGCCAGCCTTGCTCTAATGCTTTATCAGTAATGTACTTTTCTACATTACCAATAGTTACTGCACCAAACTCATCATTAAGCGTACATGAACCTTCACATAAACGATCTTGCGGACAGACACGGCCACATACTTCAGGTAGCGTATTAGTTTGGTGACATAAGTCAGCAGCTTCCATAATACGCCCTTGCTTAGCAAGTTCTAACCAATCTGGGATATAGTTATGTAATGGACACTTCCATTGACAATATGGGTTACCACAATCTAAACAGCGGTCTGCTTGTTCTTCAACTTGAGGCTGTTCGAATAGGTTATAAATCTCAATAAACTGTTCTTTACGTTGTTCAATTGGTTTCTTCTGCGGATCGTGACGACCAACATTGATAAATTGGAAATCATCTGGCACCACGTTCGATATAATTTTCTTTGCTTGTGACATGGTTTATTACCCCGCGTTTACTGCTAGTTTTAGCACTTTAGTTGCATTTGGCAACATGGTGGTTAAATCGGCTGCTGTTGGTTTCACTAATAAGAACTTAGGTAACCACTCCTCAAAATTATCTAAAATATTACGAGCGCGCTCACTGCCTGTTGCAGCAAAGTGCTCTTCGATTAATGATTTTAGGTGTGCTTGATACGCTGGGTATTCTAAAGGTAGCGCTTCAGCACATTCGTGATTCATTCGTTCATTGATGTTTTCGTGCTCATCGAGTAGGTAAGCAAAACCGCCTGTCATACCCGCTGCGAAGTTCACACCCGTATCACCTAGTGATACAACAACACCGCCAGTCATGTATTCACAACCATTATCACCCATGCCTTCAACAACGGTAATTGCACCTGAATTACGAACACCGAAACGTTCACCTGCTTGACCAGCAGCAAATAATTTACCGCCTGTTGCACCGTATAAACAGGTATTACCCACAATACTTGCTTCATGTGATTTATAAGCAACACCGTGTGGAGGATGCACAATTAATTGGCCGCCAGTCATGCCTTTACCGACATAATCATTAGCATCACCAACAATGGTCATGTTTAATCCACCTGCGTTCCATACGCCAAAACTTTGCCCTGCAGTTCCAGTAAAGTTTATTTGAATTGGCGCTTCACTCATCCCTTGGTTGCCATGGTGGCGAGCAATTTCACCACTGATACTCGCACCAACCGAGCGATCGGTATTACGAATCGGTAAGTTAAATTCACCGCCCGCCTTTTGCTTGATTGCTTGTTCAGTTAATTGTGATAACTGCTTGTTCATTAAGCCTTCATCATAAGCAGGGTTACTTTCAGACCATGACACACCACAACCTTCTTTTGTTTGTGGTTGGTATAAGATATCTGATAAATCAAGTTTACTCTGGCGTGGTGTTTGTCCTTCAATCACTTCTAATAAATCAGTACGACCAATTAAGTCTGTAAGCTTTTCAATGCCTAAGCCAGCGAGGATCTCTCGAATGTCTTGTGCAAGTGCTTCGAAGTAATTGCTAACCATTTCTGGTAAGCCTTTAAAGTGTTTATCGCGTAACTCTTCGTTTTGAGTTGCAACACCTGTAGCACAGTTATTTAGATGACAGATACGTAGGTATTTACATCCTAAAGCAACCATTGGTGCAGTACCAAAGCCAAAGCTTTCAGCACCTAAAATTGCTCCTTTGATAACATCAAGCCCGGTTTTTAAACCGCCATCGACTTGTAAACGCACTTTATGACGTAAACCATTCTCAACTAAAGCTTGCTGTACTTCGGCTAAGCCTAGCTCCCATGGGCTACCGGCATATTTAACTGAGGTTAACGGGCTGGCACCTGTACCGCCGTCATAACCTGATACGGTAATTAAATCAGCGTATGCCTTAGCAACACCTGTTGCGATTGTACCGATACCCGGTTCAGATACTAATTTCACCGAGATGAGTGCTTTAGGGTTAATCTGTTTTAAATCGAAAATTAGCTGCGCTAAATCTTCAATAGAGTAAATATCATGATGCGGTGGTGGAGAAATCAGTGTCACACCTGGCGTCGAGTAACGTAAGCCAGCAATCTCAGCTGATACTTTGTCACCTGGTAATTGTCCACCTTCACCTGGTTTTGCACCTTGTGCTACTTTAATTTGTAGTACTTCGGCATTCATTAAGTAATGTGCTGTTACACCAAAACGACCTGAAGCGATCTGCTTGATTTTTGAATTGCGCTCACTATTAAAGCGGGAAGGATCTTCACCACCCTCACCAGAGTTTGATTGACCGCCTAAACGATTCATCGCTACAGCTAATGCGGTATGTGCTTCAGGGCTTAATGCACCAATCGACATTGCTGCGCTGTCAAAGCGAGGAAATAATTTGTCAGCTGATTCAACTTCACTGATATCAATTGCTTGCTGGTCTGTTCTTAACGCTAATAAATCACGTATTGTTGCGACAGGGCGCTCATTAACGGCTTTAGCAAATGCTTGGTAATCGGAATACTTACCGCTTTTAACGGCAGTTTGTAGTAACTGTACAACGTCAGGGTTGAAACAGTGGTACTCACCACGATAGTCAAATTTTAGTAAGCCGCCGTGTTCTACCTGCTCACGTTTGCGATAAGCACGGTTGTTTAGTACTTGCTGATCGTAGGCGAAGTCTTCGAAATCAGCACCTTTAATACGATTGGTTACGCCTGTAAAGCACAGTTCCACAACTGAATCAGCTAAACCAACGGCTTCAAATAACTGAGCACAACGATAGCTGGCAACCGTTGAAATCCCCATCTTCGACATGATTTTCATTAAGCCTTTATCGATGGCTTTCTGATAATTAATGACGGCTTGTTTTGGTGTTTCGGTAAGTTTGCCCAGCTCAATCTGTTCAAGTAACGTTTCGTAAGCAAGATATGGGTAAATTGCTGTCACACCAAAACCTAGTAATACTGCAAAGTGATGAGGATCGCGAGCAGCTGCTGTTTCAACGATAATGTTGGTATCACAACGCAAGTTGTTATTAACAAGGCGTTGCTGTACAGCACCAGCGGCCATTGCTGCTGGAATTGGTAAAGTGTCTTTAGAGATATCACGATCTGATAAGATAATAATAACAGCGCCTTGCGCTGAAGCTTGTTGTGCTTTATCACACAACTCATTAATCGCCTGCTCTAAACCAATCGCTGGATCATAATTCATCGATAGTTGAGTGGTTGAGTAATGTGTTTCCTCAAGATTACGTAACTGTTCTAAATCACTATATACTAGTACTGGCGATTTGAATAAGACCCGATGGGCGTGCCCCAACGTTTCTTTGAATAAGTTTTGTTCACTACCAATACAAGTCGCTAATGACATGGTATGTGCTTCACGTAAAGGATCGATTGCAGGGTTCGTGACCTGAGCAAACTTCTGGCGGAAGTAATCGAACACAGAGCGTTGCTTACGAGATAACACCGCCATTGGAGCGTCATCACCCATTGAAGCCGTTACTTCTTGTCCATTACGACCCATAACATTTAGTACATCATGAATTTCTTCTTTGCTGTAATTAAACTGCTTTTGGTAGACCGCTAGCTTATCATCATCCAGGCTTCGGTGACCTGAAGTTGACTCATTACGTTCACTAAACGGGACTAAACGTTTAGAGTTATTAGCTAACCACTTACTATATGGGTGACGGCTCTTAAGATCGTTATCGATATCAAATGTCGGTGTTAGCTTTCCTGTGTAGGTATCAACAACTAGTAACTCACCAGGACCAACACGTCCTTTCTCTGCAACTTCATCTGGCTGGTAATCCCAGATGCCTACTTCGGAAGCTAAGGTTAAGATACGATCTTTAGTAACAACATATCGTGCTGGACGTAAGCCGTTACGATCGACGGCACAAGCCGCGTGACGGCCGTTTGTCATTACGACACCAGCTGGGCCGTCCCACGGTTCCATATGCATTGAGTTAAAATCATAGAATGCACGCAACTCGTCATCCATGGTTGGGTTCGATTGCCATGCTGGTGGAATAAGCATTCGCATTGAGCGATATAAGTCCATGCCACCCATTAGTAATAACTCAAGCATATTATCTAATGAAGAAGAATCTGAACCGCTTTCGCTAACAAATGGTGCCGCATCTTGTAAATCAGGTAATAAAGGCGTTTTGAATTTATATGAGCGCGCTTTTGCCCACTGGCGGTTACCAGCAATGGTATTTATTTCACCGTTATGCGCTAAGAATCTAAACGGCTGTGCAAGCGGCCATTTAGGTGAGGTATTGGTTGAGAAGCGTTGATGGAATAAACAAATAGAGCTTTGCGTGCGTAAATCGGCTAAGTCTAAGTAGAATGAAGGTAAATCAACGGGCTTAACCAAACCTTTATAGATAGTTACCATTGACGACAGGCTCGCGATATAGAAGTCTTTATCTTCTGTTAAACGCTTTTCTGCACGACGACGCGCCATGTATAAGCGGCGTTCGATATCACGGCTGATCCAACCTGCAGGGGCGTTAACAAATACTTGCTCGATCACCGGTAGCTCATCTAATGCGATTGGGCCTAAGATATCCTTATTAATTGGTACTTCACGCCAGCCAACCACAGCCATTGTTTCTTTTTCTAGCTCTTCAGTTAAAACTTTACGGCTTTGCTGTGCTAATAATGGATCGGTATTTAAGAAACACATACCAACAGCATATTTTTTGCTTAGCGACCAATTATTTTCTTTTGCAACCGCTTGAAATAGTGCTTCAGGTGCCTGCATTAATAAACCACAACCGTCACCCGTAATACCATCAGCAGAGATACCGCCACGGTGTTGCATACGATCTAAGGCTTCGATTGCTGTACGAATAATTTTGTGACTTGGGTTACCGTCCATTTGAGCGATGAGACCAAAACCACAGTTGTCTTTTTCAAAAGAAGGACTCGTGAGTGCCATATTTACTACCCTCAATAACTTGTTTATGCAAATGCTATGCAAAAAGGTAGTGTTAAATACTACGACGCAATAGCTAATTTATTTACAAATGATGGCTAAAATTATCGTGAAATATTACCAAAGTCAATATACCAATAGTCTAATACCTTGGTGGAATAAGGTTTATGGTTAACTCATTGTTTTTAATTGCCTTATTGTTTATGTGTTAATGATAATTGTTATTATTTGGTAGGGCTTTACGTTGGCGTAAAGCATAGTTACGCATCATTGATTTTTGTAATTAAATTACATATAAAAGCTTACGTTGGCGTAATGTAGAGTAAATGTTAAACTTTAGTATGGTTTTGGTGGGTATAAATTATGAGTTGTTAATACTGTTGTTTAAATATTTAATTCAAATAAGTGAATAAAAATTTGGTTGTGGGTGTAAAAAAGCCAGAGCGTAACTCTGGCTTTATTAACGTTAAATAGCGGGTTCGGTTATACGCTAAGCAGTATAGCCCTGTTTAACACCCTTAACGGCAACTGCTACAGCATCATGAGCATGAAGGGATTCATAGTGATTAATACGAACCCAAAAGTCAGTAAAATCATTTTGATTTAAACCATGTTTCGCTCGGCGAACAGCATCCTCACAAAACATCAGGTTAGCTGCATTAAGGCGGGCAAATTCCTGCTCATCCTCTCTTTTTACAGCAGCCTGGACAGGTGTCTGCATGACGTGCTCTATCAAATCAATTAATTGGCGTAAAGGAAACTCCGCTAGATCTTGCGGTAGTTTCACTTTCACTTGCGCTACACTTCGTTGGCTATGTGGGGTTGCTACAATGCCTTCGGTAGTGCCTAGCCACTCAATTACTTGTTGTTTATCAAGCGCTGAGTTTTCGAATCGTTCGCTAAAGGCTTTTTGTATTAATTGTCTCGATAAAGCTGCTGAACACGGACAAGTTGAAGAGTAAGGCACTTCAACGACTAACTCAGTCTCAACCCTATTATTATCAATGGTCGCTTTAATTGTCGCTGGGTAAGCTTTCCAGCCCTTCTTTTTACTTAGTAACGAAGCGCGACGTAAATGATAATCGAAAGTAAAGCTCACCTGTGCTTGATCGCTAATGTCATCATGAGACTGAATAAAGTCTGATAACATTTGCTCAAGCGTTGAAGGGCTTAAGGAGCTTTCAGTAGAAAGTTCGTCAAGACGTAAGAAAAGGCGAGACATATGAATGCCTTTTGCTTGAGGTACGATGATGTTAACAAAGGTCTCAACCTTAGCTGAAACACGTTGCGGCGCTTCATCTTGAGTCTCAAGCATTAAGGGCATTTCAATATGGCTCATGCCAACCCAATCTATGTTGCCTTCGGTTTGAGCATTTGCGGTGCTGGCAATATCTGGCATCTGGTGGGGCATTAATACGACTCCAACATATAAATTATAAAGTGATTTTGTTTTTCAATCGAATATAAGTAATATTTAATAAGTACATGACCAATATCAATAATAAACGTTCCGCGTTGCGATATTCTCTAGCGATTGTACTGCTATGGCGGTAAGTTTTTTACTCATTTGATTGAGCTATGTCTAATATCGTTGACTTCATTGAACCATGAGTTTAGGCAAGAAACACAACAGGTAAAGATATTAGGAAGCCGCGGATTATAGCATGTGAATAACACACAGGACTATTAATCACTGATGCTAACGAAAAATAATAATTTAGGCTATAGATTTATAACACTTTATCCAATATCTTAATGTATTAATGAATTGATAAATGCTAAATTATATATCTAATCGTATTAAGGATTAAGTGTAGATGGATATACAGCCTAAAATCGTATCGTTATTCTTTATTATCGCTTTTTGCTTTATTAATGATAAAGAAGCGCTGGCAGAAGAGACTGACTATCAGTTGATGCTAGTAGGTAGCCAGTTGGAGTTTTGTCGTAGCACTGAATTAACGCATTGCTCACCTTCAAGTGTAACGAGCTTTTCTCAGGCTTTAAGTCGTGATTCGATAAAATATAAATTCTCAATAAAGCAGGTCAATAAAGCTACTGCGACTGAGCATTGGCAATCAGGGCGTCAAACTATTCGCTATGATATGGCTATCATCTTACAAGAGCTAGCCAAAAAATTTGGTACGAAAGTTCTATCGTATCCGCAACTACTAGCCGTTTGGAAATCGACGACCGTAAAGCATAACCAAAGGCAGCTGAGTGGCCACTCATTACTGTTAAGCTTATCTGAAGATGAGCGATTGATGATTTTAGACTTTCTAGAGTTGCCTCAATTAGACAGTTTTAGTCAGCGTATTGAAGAGCAAACTATCGTTAACGATAAAATATCCCCTTTCTCGAATAGCCTTTTTCAACAAATTGTAGAGCAAGCAAGGCTAAAAAATAATCAAAGTAAGCCTTCAATCTTAATTGTCACTGCAGGAAATAGAGACAGTTTCTATGATGTTGATGCATATACCAGTCTATTTAATCAACTTGGGGCCGATGCTAAATGGCTACCGATTGATGCTGCGCTGACTCAATTAAAAGCAGATAAAGAACGCTGTATGTGGCTTGAAAATTACCGTGGCCGTATTTTGAACAGTTTTGATCGTGCAAAAGTGTATGAAGATCTTTTATTAATTCAGCAACGATTTTGTAAACAGCCGTTTTTAATGTCTAATGCAATCAATGCTGCTGATGCTATTGTGTTTGTTGGTGATAGCCCATTAAAACTACGGGCGAGTTTAATTAGCGGCGATAACAAGCCAAGCCTCTACTTAAGTTTAATTAAACGTCGTGTTGAAATGAATAAATTATTTGTTGCTGCGATTGGTGCCGTTGGGCGAGCTTTAGTATCACAAGCACATACATCTCCAGTGATTCTTTCTGGTAATAGTGAGCAGGCGATGAATTTAGGGAGTATTAATGTCCTAGAAGCGTCAACAAAGTGCAATCGCTTTGAAAGTTGCCAATCTCAGCATAACTTAACCACGTATTACCCTGGTGGTGTTGGTTTATTTGACTTTGCCGTGCTTGATACTGATATGTCAGAGCGTGGTAATATCGCGCGATTGGCTAGAGTGGTCTATGATATGGAACAGCAGTTCGGTTTGGGGATCGATCAAAACACGGCCGTTATGCTTGCTAACCCTGAGTCTGACACTGTAAAAGTTAAAGTGATTGGCTCTCAAGGCGTCGTTGTTTTAAATAAAACAAAAGACTCACAACAGCACAGTACCGATGATGAATTACGTCAAATTAACTATAGTTATTTAACAACAGGCGATATTGCTGAGTTTTCTAATGGTCAAATGCGAGTTACTTATCCTCAGTGGAAGAAGACTCCTGCAAGTGCAAATACTGCACCGTTAAGCTTTAACAACTTATTCTTTAATAGTAATTTTAAGCTGTTTTCGCAACAAGCTTGCCTGATTAATGAGCCTCAATGGAGTGGTTTTGCTGGGCGTAAGCGGCAATATACAGTGACTCTAGCTAAGTCAGATAGTAGTGAGTTTAGGCTGGGCGGGTTAAAAGTTGGCAACGGCTATCAGCTATTTTGTTCGTTCACTTCACTGTTATTAGATATTACTCGACGTTAGCCCATCACTTTTCAGTGTTTTGTGGCTTTAGTTTAGTCAAATTGTTAGAGTATGCTTAAGTAAGAAATAGGTTTTTAAAGATGCAACAAGAAAACAGTTTAGAGTCAGACCAGATACTCGATTTGGATATTTTAACTCAATACACCCAAGCTATTGGTAATGATGTTCTACTTATCAGTGTTAATGTGTTTGAGCAGCAATACCCTCAATATGTAGCAGAGCTTTTAGCGTTTCAATCTGCAGCAGATCATAAAGAAGTCGCTGCCCAAGGGCATAAGATGAAAGGTGCTGCTGGTGCGATTGGTCTTCACCGTCTGGCTAATTGGGCACAGATCATACAGCATAGTGAAGCCGAATCGTGGAATACTACCTACCCACAAGCGATAGAACTCATAGAGCAATACTATCAGAGTGATATTGATGCACTAAAAAGGTTCTTGCAAGCTTAATCGTTATCACTACGGGTAAATGCTATATCAAATATAATTAGCATTAGTAACAAAAAAGCCTTACATCATGATGTAAGGCTTTTTTGTTTTGCTATAAGTAATTTTAGTATTGGTTATTCGCTTTCAGTATCACCACAAAAACGGTAACCTTCACCATGAATAGTTGTAATAATCTCACTGCTCGCAGGATGAGATTCAAAGTGCTTACGAATACGACGGATGGTCACATCAACCGTTCTATCATGTGGCTTTAACTCTCTTCCAGTCATTTTCATTAACAACTCACTACGCGTTAATATTTTTCCAGGGTTTTCCAAAAACTCTACCATCGCTCTAAATTCACTACGTGGAAGCTTAAACTGATCTTCTGTAGGGCTAATTAGTGAGCGAGAGTTAACTTCTAGAATCCAACCATTAAATTTATAGCGCTCAATAGTGCTTACTGGCTTTTCTTCAGAGCTACCCTTAATACGGCCTAATAAGTTTCTCGCACGAATAGTAAGTTCTCGAGGGTTAAAAGGCTTAGTAATGTAATCATCTGCCCCAATTTCTAAACCAAGGATTTTGTCAACTTCATTATCACGACCTGTTAAAAAGATAAGTGCGATGTCATCTTTTTCACGTACTTCACGAGCTAGGAGTAATCCATTCTTACCTGGCAAATTGATGTCCATAATAATTAAAGAAATTGGCTCTTGATTTAATAGACGATTCATTTCGTCACCATCATTAGCCTCATGAACAATATATCCCTCCGCTTCAAAAATTGAGCGTAGTGTATTTCTTGTCACTAGTTCATCTTCGACAATAAGAATATGAGGGCTTTGCATGCTTTTTACCTAGTAAGTTAACGTAGTGTTATAAGTGTAAGATAATTTGGTGGTTATGTTAAACTAATCTTCACTTGATTTAATTATAGTGCCAGTAATAATTTCTCGTCAGAGAAAAATCTAATCAATGTCTTTTACGGCTAAATGCTGTCGAAATCAAAAGAAATGGGTTCTATAGTGTATTTTATTACTATTTGACCAATAAAGGTTCAAACCGTTCATTTCATTATTGAATTGATTCGCTTGTAATAACAGGTAGTTTGAGTAACCAGCGCTTGTTAAATTATTACATTCTTATTGCGAATTATTTTCATTGGAGTCGTAAAGAGCGTGATTGTAAACGGTTTATTGGGATTAAACAATATTGGTATAGTGATGATTCTAACGAGAAATTATAATAAGTTATGGCAAAGTTATAAAAATAGTATTTTTCAATTTCCTAGTCCTATGAATTTAAAGAGAAAGTTTGTTGTGATTACGGCTTTTAATCCCCTAGGACACCTTTATTTAAAATGGCGCAATTTTTGTTTAAACCGAGAGCTCGAACACGATTTAGACAAAAGGGGACTTGAATTCTTACCCGTTTTAGTCAGTGATCATCAGTTTGACTATTTAGAGCATAGCTTTTGTGTATGTATGGACCTTGAAGAGGCCGTAATCATTGCAGATCATTATCAACAATTTGCAGTCTTCATTGTTGATGATAATGAGCTGTCATTGTGTCCCTGTCAGCTATTTATCGATCAAGGAATAATTGAGGTAGAAAGGGTTGGTTTATTTAATCATTTGGTTCGTTCCCCAAAGGGAGCGAACCAAGGCATTGAAAGTATGGTGTGGTATTGAAGGTGTTTCGTTAAGTTTTTGCCGATAGTATTTTAAATTTGCTATTTTCAATAATTGATTCTGTTGTCGCAAAATACTGCTTTAAAATTGGCTCATAGCGTAAAAAACTATTGGCAACAATTCGAAGTTGGCCTCCATCCATTAAGTGTTGTGGCGCAGTGGACATGAATTGTTCAGGAACTTTGTAATCGGTTTTAATTCCTGTGTGAAAAGGAGGATTAGAAACAATAGTAGCAATCTTACCTTTTATATCGCTTAGACCATCACTAGGGTAGACTTTTCCTTCAACTCCATTTGCTGCAAGAGTTAAGCGCGTGGACTCTAATGCTAATGCATCAATATCAACTAGTTCTAATGGAATTCCTGGGCGCTTTAATCCTATATAGGTGCCGATTACGCCACAACCGCAACCGAAATCCAAGGTGCGTTTCATTTTTAGGTGGCCCAAGTTTTCTAAAAGTAACTCAGTACCCAGATCCAGCTCACCGTGGCTAAAGACTCCTGGTAAAGAGGTGACGTTGACAGTTAAGTCCGCTGCTTGAATTTGATAGGTTTTAAGCCACTGGTTTTTATCAAAGTTTGGCGCCGCTTTAGTATATTCGGTGCGAAATAATGCACAATGTCTTGCAGAGTCAACCTTAACAGGCTTATCGCAAAAATCGCTAATCAGTTTTGCTGCAGACTTAACACCGCTCTTGTTATCACCGACAAAATAGATCTCTGCGTTTGTCTCTAAGTGAGGCAATAAATTCGCCAGTAAGTATAAAGCACGCTGTTTGGCTTTCGGCCAATATAAAATAAGCTGTTGCCATTTGTGCTGTTGTGGGTTTTCGAAATAGGCACCAAACTGGATTTTGGCATTATCATGCTTCAATGTTTTAGTGACATGTTTATGATTATGGTAATCCAAACCAAATGCTGTTACTTGACTTGCGCCGGCTTCATATAACTCATTGATAAAGTTGTCATCACTAAACCCTGCAACGAGTACGCGTTGTTGTTCAAATAGTTCAATGTTACGTACCAATACTTGGCTAGGGTTTGAGAGTGTGCTCATGAGTGTCTCGTGCTATGGGCTGAAAAGGTGGAGTATAGCGCAATAACCCCAAACGTTAAAAGCTTGAGTTATTGCACTATGGCTTGGTGAGAAGGTTATTTTTTACCAAGTAGGGTAAAGATCTTTTTCGCTATATCAGTATTATCGATTTGACCTGCGAATAGTGATTGTTGGCGACCAAAAGCAAACACTGGCACATCAACGCCAGTATGGCCACTCGTCGTCCAGCCTGTATTTGTTCTCGCGCTAATAATCGTTTTTAATGCGGTTGCCAGTGCGCGTTTAGCTTTTCTATCACTGCCGTCTCGAGTCGTTTTATGTGCTGGTAAGAGTAAAACGATCTCTTGCTTGGTTAACTCAAAACCAAGTTGTGCGTTTATTGCCTGGGTGTCGAGTTTTTCTAGCTTAGCCTGTGCTTTTGAAATGGCTTCAGGAGATGCCTTCATCGAATGAATTAACTGTGGTCGCCATGCGTATTCACCGTTTGCACCAATGGTAAAGCCACCAGTAGAGTGGTCTGCAGTCATTACAACTAGTGTATCTGGGTTGTTTGCAACATAGCCTTCAAGCCATTCGACTGTGACCGCGAGGTCGTCCATCTCTGTCATTGCCGCGGCAACATCATTGGCGTGGCCCCCCCAATCAATTTGAGAACCTTCGATGAGCATAAAGAAACCGTTGTCATTATTGTCTAACCGGTCAATGGCAGCTACCGTCATCGCTTTTAAGCGATGACGGTTGGTGTCATCTAACGCCCACGGTAAACCTTTATCTGCGAATAAGCCAAGTACTTGGTTATTGTTGATAGTGTTTAGGTCGCTGTAACTATCGATATATTGATAGCCAGCTTGTTGAAATTCTTTAGTTAAATCACGATCGTCACGAATAAAGTACTGCCAACCACCACCAAGCATGACATCAACGGCATGTTTACCGTCTATCTTAATATCAAAATATTGATCGGCTATCTCATTATACATGCGACGACTTTTAGCATGGGCAACATAACTTGCAGGTGTAGCATGGTTGATCTGAGAAGTAACGACAAGGCCTGTTGATTTACCTAACGTCTTTGCGTAGTGCATTACACTTTTCACTGGGGTCTCATTAACATCTACGCCAATGGCACCATTATATGATTTGTACCCTGTAGCTAATGCCGTACCAGAAGCGGCACTGTCAGTTACGATACCACTGACTTTAGCTGGATAAGTCGTTGAGCGACCCACTAATATTCGGTCAAATACGGTTTGCTCTACGGCTTGTGTGTCAGGGTTATCTTTAAAATAGCGATAAGCGGCGGTATATGCTGGGCCCATACCGTCACCAACAATCATAATAATGTTTTTGGGTTGCTCTGTGTCTTGATGTGCTGAGGCGCCAAATGCGGCACAAAGCATTAAGCTACTAAGTACTTTCTTCATAAAAACTCTTCTATATATTAATGCTAGGCACAACCAAGACTTGCTCGTCCATATTGTGTCTAAATTAGATAATAACGTGTCTATTATCAATCGGTATAGTTAGTGTAACGGGGGAATGACTTTTGTTAAATATTATTTTTGTGATCAATAACGCTTATTTATTAATGTTTTCAAATAGTAGTTTCAACTGTTGGCTACTTAGATCGTGTTGATCTTGTAATTTTCTGATTTGAATTCGTTGGGTCGCAATTGAACTATTATTTAGTAACGTTAATATCTGCGCTTTATCAGTTTTACACAAGCAAATAATTCGATTCGTACTGCCAACGTTGAGACTGGTATAAGTTAAGTTTGGGCAAGGCGTTGTTCGCTCAGGAGCAACGATGCATTGCTGGGGCACGTTAAATGCGTGGCTGGAAAAGCTACTTAGCACAGTAATTGATGCTGCAATCACCACTTTGCTATAGTTTTTTATTGTATTACATTGTTGAACCATAATCGTCATACTCTTTTTTTAAAGGCTCTTTCTTACACCAGTTTAGCTGAATAAATATTACTATTTCCTTCTTGGCGCAAAAATCGTAGCAATTATCCCTGATACTATAATAATACTTGCACCAATAAACCACTCATATTCTGGGATATTATTCCAAAATATTGCACCGACCAAAGCTGCAAACAAAATTGAACTATAACTAAAAAGGCCAATAGTTGTCGCCCCTGCAAGGGTAAAAGCCTTAGTCATTAAAATTTGAGCAGCAGTAGCGCCCACGCCTAAGATGACTAATAAGCCTAGAGCCATTAAATTCAATGGTTGCCAGTCGAAAGGTAGCAGTATTGCTGATACGATTAATGAGATAGTCGAAAAGTAAAATACAATACGCTGGCTTGGCTCTGTCGTGGTCATTTTGCTAATGGATGCTTTACTTATTGCGACACATAGGGCACCAAATAGTATTAAGCCCATTTGCATTAATGAGAGGGGAGTTGTTTGGGCTTGAGTCGTGTTTAAACAAATAAACACACCAAAGAAGCCGATACTAATTGCTAAAATAGTATATAAACTTTGTGGTTGCCTTAGCCAGTAAAAGGCAATCAGTGGGATGAAAAATGGTGCAAGCATTAACACCATCGCACCGTTGATCAAGCTACTATTACTCAAGATATAGAAATAGATAAACATCGCGGTGACCCCCGTAATGCCACGCATGAGGTGTAATGATAGTTTGCTAGTGGTCACGGCTTGTTGTTTGTGTTTAATTAGCCATGGTAACAAGGGGAGTAAGGCAAAAAGATTGCGAAAGAAGATTATTTGGATTAATGAAACGTCATCACTTAAAACTTTAATGAGAGCACTTAGCAAGACAAAAGATAACTCGGCACAGAGTATAAAAAGAATACCGAGTAGTAGTTGAGATGTTCTCATATTAATCTATATCAAGTTATTGATTGTGCATTATCTAATATCATTAGCTATCTCGCTATAGACGACTTAGAATTAGCGAAAATAAATTGGAAGGAAAACTTTGATGCAACAATTTGATATTGTTATTGTTGGTGGTGGTATGGTCGGTGGTGCACTTGCGTGTGCATTAGCTCCGACTGGATTATCGATTGCGGTTATCGAGCACAAGGCGCCTAAGTCTTTCTCGCCTGAGCAAGCAATGGACTTGAGAGTATCAGCAATTAGTATTGCATCAGAAAATTTATTGCAACAGATAGGTGTGTGGGACGATGTGTTGGCGATGAGAGCTTGCCCTTATCGTTTTTTGGAAACTTGGGAGCAGTCAGGGTCCAATTTAGTCTTCGATAGTGAAACCATGGTGCGTCCGTATTTAGGCCATATAGTAGAGAATCGACTTATTCAATTAGCCCTGTGGCACAAACTAGAGCAACTAGATAACGTTACTTTATTTGAAGGTTACAATATTTCTCAATTGACACACCAGGATGATAGTTACTTTGTCACACTAGGTGATAATACGATTAATACGCGTTTGCTGGTGGGGGCTGATGGGGCCAACTCGATGGTTCGCAACGCCGCTAATATTGGCGTAACGGCATGGGACTATGCCCAGCATGCTATGTTGATAAATGTAACGACAGAACGGTCGCAACAAGATATTACATGGCAGCAGTTTACTCCACAGGGGCCTCGAGCTTTATTGCCCTTAACAGGTAATAAAGCCTCATTAGTCTGGTACGACTCGCCAGCGCGTATTCGTCAGTTGTCACAATTACCATTAACACAACTAAAAGAGCAAATCGTTAATGAGTTTCCCCAGCGTCTTGGCGAGTTTGAGGTTGATGACAGTGGTTCATTTAGCTTGACCCGTCGCCATGCTCAGCAATACGTTAAACCTAACTTATGTATCTTAGGGGATGCCGCTCATACAATTAACCCATTAGCAGGGCAAGGTGTTAATTTAGGCTTTAAAGATGTTACAGCATTAGCTTCAACAATATCTGATGCTGTCAATGCAAATGAATGCTGGTGGCAGCAAGCAACTTTAATGAAGTATCAAAAAGCGAGACGTGGTGATAATTTGCTAATGCAATCGGCGATGGATTTCTTTTATTTAACCTTTAGTAATGAACAGGGGCCTTTGGTGCTTTTACGTAATACTGCGCTAAAAATGGCGGAGAAGTCTACTTGGGGTAAAAAACAGGTTATGAAATACGCAATGGGCTTGTAAAACGGCTTAAAATTCACTCGTGGTGGTGACAAAATCAACACTTGATAAAAAAGAATAAAAAAACTGATAAAAAACTATTGACGGTTGCGTCTCTCATCAGCATAATACGCCGCACTTGATGAGGACAACGAAGCAAATAAGCGAATGCTTAAATGTTAAGTTAAATCGAAAGTATGCGGGAGTGGCGGAATTGGTAGACGCGCTAGATTTAGGTTCTAGTATCGCAAGGTGTGAGAGTTCAAGTCTCTCTTCCCGCACCATTTATAGTTGGGATATAGCCAAGCGGTAAGGCAGCGGGTTTTGATCCCGTCATTCCAAGGTTCAAATCCTTGTATCCCAGCCAACTTTTTAAAGTTAGCTATGAATGACGAAAGAAGTGAAACTTTAAATTCACAACATTATGATGGCTACGTAGCTCAGCTGGTTAGAGCACATCACTCATAATGATGGGGTCACAGGTTCGAATCCCGTCGTAGCCACCATTGATTTTACTTAAGTGAAATCAACCAATTATTTGTTGGGATATAGCCAAGCGGTAAGGCAGCGGGTTTTGATCCCGTCATTCCAAGGTTCAAATCCTTGTATCCCAGCCAAATAATTGCAAAAACTTGATATGCGGGAGTGGCGGAATTGGTAGACGCGCTAGATTTAGGTTCTAGTATCGCAAGGTGTGAGAGTTCAAGTCTCTCTTCCCGCACCATCAAATGAAAAATAATCGCTTAATGCGATTTTTTTTCGTCTAAAGTAAAGTTTACTTAAACTTTTGTAATGGCTACGTAGCTCAGCTGGTTAGAGCACATCACTCATAATGATGGGGTCACAGGTTCGAATCCCGTCGTAGCCACCATTTAGACCTACCAATCTTTTTTGTTGGGATATAGCCAAGCGGTAAGGCAGCGGGTTTTGATCCCGTCATTCCAAGGTTCAAATCCTTGTATCCCAGCCAACTTTTTATAGCCACTTTTAATTTAGTCTGTCTATACGCTTATCAATTCATAAAAAGCTTAACTTTGTTAACCACTCTCTAGCTTGCTGTTCATTATCAAAAACACAACGCTGAAAGTCACCGAGTCGTTCAATGACCATGGCATCTAATTGATGTTTCTTTATCTCAGATGGCGAATAAACCTGTGCCGCGGCAGTTAAATTATTACTAATACACCACTGTGTGAGCTCTTCAATAACAGGTATTACATCGGGTGTGGCAAGTTGCCAGTGATCGAGAAAAACCAAATGGCCCCATGAATCAGAAGTAAGGGGCTGTACGGCTTCCTTAAACTCTTCGCTATAGGCCTGTGCTGTTTCTTTATTCCAACTATCATGTAAGGTTGCGATAAAGACTTTATTGCGAACAGATAGCTCATACGAACCGTGCTGATGAAATAAACTCGTCATATGACTTCCTTGCTACGCCTTAATATTAAATTTAGACTATCTTAGCGATAAAAGAAAAGCCCATGAGACTCGCGCTTCATGGGCTTTCAGGGTATTTTAAATGTATTAAACTTAGACGTTAAAGCGGAAGTGAATTACATCACCATCTTTAACGATGTAGTCTTTACCTTCAACACGTAGCTTACCAGCGTCTTTTGCACCTGATTCACCATTATTGTCGATGTAATCGTCAAAACCGATAACGGCTGCACGAATGAAACCTTTTTCAAAGTCGGTGTGGATTTTACCCGCTGCTTGTGGGGCTGTAGCACCTACATTAACCGTCCAAGCACGAACTTCTTTAACACCCGCAGTGAAATAAGTTTGTAGGTTAAGTAGTTCATAACCCGAGCGAATTACACGGTTTAGACCCGGCTCTTCGATACCCATGTCCTCCATGAACTCCGCTGCATCTTCAGCATCTAACTCAGCAATTTCAGACTCAAGTTCGGCACAAACTGCAACAACAACAGCATTTTCAGTCTTTGCTAACTCACGTACTTTATCTAGCATTGGATTATCTTCAAAACCATCATCGTTGACGTTTGCGATATACATGGTTGGTTTAATCGTTAAGAACTGTAAATAATCGATCGCCGCTTTTTCTTCTTTAGCTAGCTCTAATGCGCGTAGCATTAAGCCGTCATCGAGGTGAGCTTTGATTTTTTCTAGCACTGTGATTTCAAACTTAGCGTCTTTATCCCCGCCTTTAGCCTTTTTAGCTTGGCGGAAAACCGCTTTATCTGCAACGTCCATATCGGCCAGCATTAACTCGGTGTTGATGACTTCGATATCCGATAACGGGTCAACTTCACCGCTTACATGCACGATATTTTCATTTTCGAAACAACGTACCACGTGACCAATAGCATCGGTTTCACGGATGTTTGCTAAGAACTTGTTGCCTAAACCTTCACCTTTGGATGCGCCGGCGACTAAGCCTGCAATATCAACAAACTCCATTGTCGTGGCAATGACACGCTCTGGGTTAACTATTTTTGCTAATTGATCAAGGCGTAGATCAGGAACAGGAACCACACCAGTGTTTGGTTCAATAGTACAAAACGGGAAGTTAGCCGCCTCGATACCTGCTTTAGTTAAAGCATTGAATAGTGTTGATTTACCAACGTTTGGTAAACCGACGATACCACATTTGAATCCCATGGTGATTCCTTAAAATTAATTTGATTGGATCAGACTAGCCCTTGTAGGCATGGAGTCTGTTTTTGGCACTCAAGAACCCTTGAGAGAAAATTAGGCTGGTGGAGCGTACCGCTTCATCAATCGCACCATCAATTAGAGCTTGTTCAGCCTGAGGTGCTTTACCTAATACATAACCGGTAACTTTATCTTTATGCCCTGGGTGGCCAATTGCAACGCGCAAACGATGGAAGTTCTTATTATTGCCCATAGAGCTAATAATATCGCGTAAACCATTGTGACCGCCATGTCCGCCGCCTTGTTTGAATTTAGCAATGCCGGGATCAAGATCAAGCTCATCGTGAGCGACCAAAATATTCTCTACCGGAATTTGATAAAACTTTGCCATTGCTGCAACGGCTTTGCCACTGCGATTCATGAAGGTGGTTGGAACAAGTAATCTAACATCATGACCATCGATATTGATTCGAGCGGTATGACCAAAGAACTTACTCTCGGCTTTTAAAGAGGTGTTGTGCCAATTGGCGAGTTGTTCAATATACCAAGCACCAGCATTATGTCTGGTGTTGGCATATTCGGGACCTGGATTAGCCAGGCCCACTATCAGCTGAATATTGTCACTCAAAAGAGTTATCTCGTGACTTATTCTGCTGCTTCTTCTTCTGAAGCTTCTTCAGTGCTAGCGCCTTTAGGTGCAGCAATAGAAACAACAGCTAGATCGTGGCTTTCACCTTTAGCTAACTCAACAGAAGTTACGCCAGCTGGGAAAGTTACGTCTGAAAGGTGAACAGTTTGACCAACTTCTAAGTTAGCAACGTCAACTTCGATGAACTCAGGTAAAGCACTTGGTAAACAAGCAACTTCGATTTCATTTGCGTGGTGAGCAACAACGCCACCTGATTTAACTGCAGCAGAAGCATCTTCGTTGATGAAGTGTACTGGTACAGAAGTGTGAAGAACGTGAGACTCGTCAACGCGTAGGAAATCAACGTGGTTAACAACAGGCTTGTGGCTGTGACGTTGCATTGCTTTAACGATTACTTTTTCTTCTTTGCCATCAACAGAGATAGTTAAAACTTGAGAGTAGAAAGACTCTTGCTCTTGCGCTTTAAATAATTTGTTATGAGCTAAAGTGATAGAAACAGGAGCTGTTTCGCCACCGTAGATGATAGCTGGAGTTTGATTCGCGTGACGTAGGCGGCGGCTCGCACCTTTCCCTAGGTCTGTACGGATTTGCGCTTCAAGTGTAATTGCTTCAGACATTAGATGTCTCCAATATTTTAAATTTAAATGGTGAAGGTTTTTGCGACCAAAACCTTCTCGTTACCGAAAAATTCGGCGCGACATTGTAACTAAAGCACTAGAGGATCGCAAACACTTAAATTGAATAACTCGGTGAAAAAAACTATGGAGGGAGGGTAAATAAAAAGGAGCCGTTAGATTGGCTCCTTTATCGTGTTGTTTGTTAACTTAAAGAGTCGTTACTTAACTACAACCCGTAGGTATAGCTAGATTGTAATCCTAGTGGAATACCTAGTGCCCAATAGGCTAATAAGAAGATTGTCCAGCCAATCATGAATGCAATAGAGAACGGTAGCATTAGTGCGATTAACGTACCGATACCTGTGTCCTTCACATACTTCTGACAGTAAACAACGACTAGTGGAAAGTAAGGCATTAATGGCGTGATAATGTTCGAGCTAGAATCACCAATACGGTAAGCCGCTTGAGTTAAATCAGGTGAGATACCTAATTGCATTAACATTGGTACAAATACTGGGCCTAATAATGCCCATTTAGCCGAACTTGAACCAACGAATAGGTTAACAAAACCCGTTAAGAAGATGATACCAACAACAGTCACTGCACTTGGTAGTGCCATAGCTTTTAATACTTCTGCCCCTTCAATGGCTAATAGAGCACCTAAGTTTGATTGTGAGAATGCCGCAATAAACAATGAACAGAAGAAAGCCATTACAATGTAATAAGCCATGCTGCCCATTGATTTACTCATTGCGTCAATCATGTCTTTACTGGTTTTAAAGGTT
Source organism: Alteromonadales bacterium alter-6D02 (assembly GCA_002835545.1). Taxonomy (GTDB): domain Bacteria; phylum Pseudomonadota; class Gammaproteobacteria; order Enterobacterales; family Psychrobiaceae; genus Psychrobium. Next base: position 75,632 of record PIZK01000020.1, on the reverse strand, counting down.
CCAACCGTGAAGCCATATACGGCACCGGGAATCCAAAATAGCAAGAAGATTAACGGAACAATTGATTGCATTAATGGTGCTTTAAAATCAGCAAGTGAACCCGTTGGACCACGCAATGGTGAGTCGGCTGACCAACTCGCCCACGCTAATAGTGCCAATCCGGCTACCATGACAAAAGAAGCTAAGTAAAAGCCTTTACGTTCTTTTGACGTGATTTCATCAAAAGTCGGTAAATCTGAAGTGTCACCATCGATCGGTGTTTTGGCTAAGCGAGGTTCAATGATTTTATCAGTGATATACCAACCTAATAACACAATAAAGATGCTTGAAGCGGAAGTAAAGAACCAGTTATTTAACGGATTGACCGCAATTTCAGGATCAATGATTTGTGCCGCACTCTGGGTGAAGCTTTGCAGTAACGGGTCAATGCCTGATGGAATAAAGTTAGCACTAAAACCGCCACTTACCCCAGCAAAAGCTGCCGCTATACCAACCAGTGGGTGACGGCCCATGGCAAAGAAGATAACCCCTGCTAATGGGATAACTAATACATAGCCCGCGTCGGTTGCTGTGTGGCTGACAATCGCGATTAAAATGATCGATGGCGTTAATAGCGCTTTTGGAGTGCGCTTTAGCATCAGCTTAAGACCCGTGTTAATAAAGCCAGAATGTTCAGCGACACCGACACCAAGCATAGCAACTAACACAACACCTAAAGGCGCGAAAGCGGTGAAGGTTTTAACCATGCCCGCTAAGAAGCCAGCTAAAGAGTCTCCGGTTAACAGGTTATGAACGATGATAGCTTCACCAGTTCGCGGGTCAATAGCACCGAAAGTGTATTGCGATAGCAGCGCTGATAGCCCCCAAATGATGAGCATTGCCGATAAGAAGATAATAGCTGGATCGGGGAGGGCGTTACCCACCCTTTCAATACTGTTGAGAAACCTATCGACTGCTCTAGGTTTCTGGGTCGTTGAACTCATACTCTTTTTCCTTTTTACTGAGCTAAAATGTTTAGCGATTTACTAATTTTGCTTAATTAAAGCAAAAATTAAGACTAAAGGATATAAAAGAGATAAAAACAGTCACCACATTGCTGTAAATAGGCTAAAACGTTTTACTGCAAGTGCTTGGAGGTAACTGGTAAAAATATGTTCATTTATGCTTTTTTAGGTGCGGCCAAACGCTTACATTTGTTCTAAGTCAGGGAGTATTTAGTATTAAAGAATGATGTTGGAGCTGTTATAAGTGAATCTGACGTATGAGATATACGATTTAATCTATATTTTCACAGCAAGAATTTGGTTATATACTAGGGCATTTTTAGACACTAAGCGCTCATTGTGAAGTTCTTGGTCATAATGTAGTTAGTTTTTGAGAGGTATTTTGAGAAAAAATTGTGGATTTTCTTTGATTGAATTTGTAATAATTATCATTGTATTAGGTTTGTTGGTTGTGGCTGTATCGCCAAAGTTTATTGACATTAAGTCGGACTCAGAAAATGCAAGCCTATTGAAAGTTAAAGCGGCAATAGAGAATGCGATGATGATGGTTCACGCAAAATCGAGTATAAAAGGCAACCAACAATTAAGACGCATGCCGGGAGTTAATGTCGAGATAAACGGAGTCATTTTAGACATAAAGCATGGATACCCCCTTGCTGATTACTCAGGGAGTAACGGCAGCTGGGATGTATTGATTGACTTAGATGAAGAGTTTAAAAGTGTTATCATTGGCGGACATTTTATTGTCTATAGAGGGGAAAACACTCCTACAACGCTTAATGAAAAGTGTACTGTAGATTATAGGCAGGCCGGAGATATAGCTACTCCACCCCGAATAGTACTTACAGCCTGTTAATCTTAACAAGAGATTATATTTAGGTAATAAAAAAGGAGCCATCAGGCTCCTTTTTTGGTTTGCTTAATGACTAATAAAATTAGTAATCAAACATCGCAGAGATAGACTCTTCGTTAGATACACGACGAAGGGCTTCAGCCATCATGCTATCTAAAGAAAGGATCTTAACTTTACCTGTTGCTTTCATCTCTTCCGTTAGAGGAATTGAGTCAGTAACGATGAATTCATCGATTACACTGTTACGAACGTTTTCAACAGCGCTGCCAGAGAATACGGCGTGAGTTGCGTACGCGTAAATTTTACGTGCACCGTGCTCTTTTAGTGCTTCAGCCGCTTTACATAATGTGCCGCCGGTATCAATCATGTCATCAACGATGATACAGTCACGATCTTCAACGTCACCAATGATGTGCATCACTTGTGCTACGTTCGCTTGTGGGCGACGCTTGTCGATGATTGCTAAATCAGAATCATCTAATAGTTTAGCAAGTGCACGAGCACGTACTACACCACCGATATCTGGAGATACAACGATTGGCTGGTGGAAGTCGCGTTTTTGTAGGTCATCTAGTAATACTGGTGTACCAAAAACGTTATCTACAGGTACATCGAAGAAACCTTGAATCTGCTCTGCGTGTAAATCAACAGTTAAAACACGATCTACACCAACGCTAGATAGGAAATCGGCAACAACTTTAGCTGTAATTGGAACACGAGAACTACGCACACGACGATCTTGACGTGCGTAACCGAAATAAGGAATCACAGCAGTAATACGGCCAGCAGAAGCACGGCGAAGTGCGTCAACCATTACTAATAATTCCATTAAGTTGTCGTTCGTTGGCGAACACGTTGATTGCAGGATGAATACATCTGCTCCACGTACATTTTCGTTGATTTGTACGCTAATTTCCCCATCACTAAAACGACCAACAGTCGCTTTACCTAGTTTAAGATAAAGACGGTCAGCAATTTTTTGAGCTAGTTCAGGAATGGCATTTCCGGCAAACAATTTAATATCAGGCACGTTAACCTCAGGCGTTGGTTTGGTGGGCGGTGTGAATCCGCCAGTTTCATTAACTTAATTATTTAAGCTAACAGTAATTTTTTGCATCAATGATGGCTAGTAAGCTGAGCTAATTTTGTGGCTAGTGGCGATTGATTAATGCCTTTTGCAACAAATCCATGCATATCTTTTGGTAATTTTTGCAACGCAGCCTCTGCTGCCTGCTGAGTCTCAAATTGACCAAAAACGCAACTGCCAGTCCCTGTCATTTTTGCTGGGGCGTATTCTATCAACCAGTCGAGGGCCTTAGCAACCTCAGGATGGCGATTTTTTGTCACTTGTTCGCAGTCATTACCTAAACTTGCACTTGATAACTGCTCCAAGGTTAATGTTGGCGTATTACGCGGTAGCTCAGGTAATGAAAATATCTCCCCTGTGTTGACATGAACACCTGGCCAAATAATCAAGTACCACGGTTCTTCCGGCTCAACTGGCGTTAGTTTTTCTCCTACGCCTTCGGCAAAGGCGGCAAAACCATGGACAAAAATAGGCACATCCGCACCTAAGCTTAACCCTAACGAAGCTAACTTAGCCGTCGAGAGATTGATTTGCCACAGATGATTAAGAGCCACTAAGGTTGTTGCTGCGTTAGATGAGCCACCGCCAAGGCCTGCGCCCATAGGTAAGACTTTATGTAAGGTGATGTCTACCCCAGCATTAATACTTGCAAAGGGCTTTAATAACATTGCGGCGCGATAGATTAAATTATCTTCGTCGTTAATACCTTCAACACCAGGGTATATTGATATCTTACTATCGTTATTGGCTATAAAAGTCAGTTCATCACCATAATCTAGAAATTGAAACGTGGTTTGTAAGCTGTGGTACCCATTATCTAACTGACCAGTGATATGAAGAAAAAGGTTTAATTTGGCTGGTGATGGCCAAGTTTGGGATGTGTTCATTGCTGTATTTGCCACTTTGTTATTGCAAGTTTTAAAAAGAGTCTATCTTGGGTTAAGCCAATTGTATAGGGGCGCTGTTTGCCATCAACCGATTGATATTTCCCAAGGCGTAATTGCCATGTTTGCCCATTGTTATCAATGATTTCTGCGTCTGTGACTTGGCCTAACTTATTGTAATTAATATTACTTCCGTATGGTACTTTACCTTGCACCCACCATTGCAATTGGCTGACAGGAATGTGCCAACGTGTTAATTGCCAAATTAATTGTTCTGCTGACGTGCCCGTTATGGGCTCTTCGCCAATACCATCAATTTCAACAAAGTTATCATTACCAGTAATTTTCATTACCGTAATACCTAAAGTGGTATAGAGGTTTATGTCATATTGCTGGTTTAATTGGGCCCAATGAATTTTTGCCGATTGAGTTTCTTGTGGGGTTCGGATAGCGAATTTACCATTAAACTGCCATTGTTGGGTGATTGGACCGTCAATAGGGGGCTGTTTAATAAATGTGCTGCAACCGCTAAGGCTTAATGCCATAAATAGGAATAGTAATCGTTTAAGCAAGATTAAGGTCTAATAATTTGATATAGATAGGCTATAGAGTAGCTTCTTTTTCACTTAGCGACTAGAGTCGCTTTCAATTAGCCCTTGCTTTAATGTAAAATTCGCTCTCATAAATATATTTTAATGATTTAGTCGAAGCCAATAATGTCTCTAGTTGCCTTAGGTATTAACCACAAAACAGCTTCCGTTGAGTTACGTGAACAAATTGCGTTTTCGCCTGACCAGATGGTCGAGGCGTTACAGCAATTGAAAGCGTTAAACAACGGTAGCGAAGCTGTGGTTGTTTCAACGTGTAATCGTACCGAGCTTTATTGTAATGGCATGCAAGCACAGCAACTGATTGATTGGTTAGTTACTTTTCATCAGGTTGAACGTAGTGCTTTAGAAGAGAGCATTTATTTACACCAAGATGTTGCGGCCGTGAATCATTTAATGCGGGTGTCTTGTGGCCTTGACTCTCTTGTTCTAGGTGAGCCACAAATCTTAGGCCAAATTAAGCAGGCTTATGGAACTGCTAAGGCTTCTGGCTCACTTGCTCTAACGTTAGATAAATTGTTTCAACGTACCTTTTCTGTTGCGAAACGAGTTCGTACCGACACCAATATTGGGGCTAATGCAGTATCTGTTGCTTTTGCTGCTGTGAGCTTAGCAAAACAAATCTTTGCCGAGTTAGTTCAAACCAACGTGTTATTAATCGGAGCTGGTGAAACTATTGAGCTGGTGGCTAAGCATTTAATGGAGGCGGGGGTAACCAATATTACCATCGCTAACCGTACCTTAGCTCGTGCCGAATCAATGACGCAAGATATTGGCGGCACAGCCATCACCTTAGCGCAGATTCCGGAGCATTTAGCTGAAGCTGATGTTGTTATTTCCTCTACCGCGAGTACTTTACCTATTTTAGGAAAAGGGATGGTTGAAAGCGCTATTTCTACGCGCCGTCATCGCCCGATGCTGTTAGTTGATATTGCTGTCCCACGAGATATTGAAGCTCAAGTAGGTGAGTTGGACGATGTTTATCTTTACACGGTTGATGACCTTCAGGGTATAGTCGAACAAAACATGGCGTCGCGTCGTGCGGCTGCTGATGAAGCTGAACTTATTGCGACAGAGCAAGCGCAAGAATTTATTGCTTGGACCCGTTCTCTAAAATCGATTGATTATATTAAACAATATCGTGAACAAAGTTTTGCTTCTAAAGATGAGCTATTAGATAAAGCACTGCAAAAAATTTCACAAGGCGCCGATGCTGAAAAAGTGATGGTGGAGCTTGCCAATAAACTGACCAATAAACTGATTCATTGCCCAACCCGTGCAATGAGTAGTGCCAGTCATGCAGGAGAGCATGATAAGCTAGCGGTAATTTCCAATGCGCTAGGGCTAAATGGCGTACAATAATTAAGTTAAGTATAAAGCCCTGTGCTTTAAATATGAGAAAACAGAATAATGAAACCAACGGTTTACGCTAAGCTTGAAGGCTTACAAGAGCGTCATGAAGAAGTAGAGGCGTCGTTAGGCGACCCTGATACAATCGCCAATCAAGATTTATTTCGTGCTTTAAATAAAGAGTACTCACAGCTTGGCCCTGTTATCGAAGCTTTTAATACCTATAAAGGTGCACAAAGTGACTTCGAAATGGCTCAAGAGATGCTTAAAGATGACGATCCTGATATGCGTGAAATGGCACAGGAAGAATTTAAAGCAGCAAAAGCGGCCATCGAAGAAATCGAAGGTGAGTTACAAATCTTACTATTACCACGAGATCCAAATGATGATCGTAATGCGTTTATTGAGATTCGTGCTGGTGCGGGTGGTGATGAAGCCGCTATTTTTGCTGGTGACCTATTCAGAATGTACAGCCGTTACATTGAAAATCGTGGTTGGAAAATTGAATTAGTGAATGCAAACGAAGCTGAGCAAGGTGGCTTTAAAGAGGTTGTAGCTAAAATCTCTGGTGAAGGCATTTACGGCGTCATGAAATTTGAATCGGGTGGTCACCGTGTACAACGTGTTCCTGAGACCGAATCACAAGGTCGTGTTCATACTTCCGCTTGTACTGTAGTTGTAATGCCTGAAATTCCAGAGGCAGAAGCGATTAACATTAACCCTGCCGATCTTAAAGTTGATACTTTCCGAGCGTCAGGTGCAGGGGGGCAGCACGTTAATAAGACTGACTCTGCTATTCGTATTACCCATATACCAACGGGAACCGTGGTTGAGTGTCAGGATCAGCGCTCGCAGCATAAAAACCGTGCCCAAGCGATGTCAGTACTTGCTTCGCGCCTACAGCAGGCTGAAGATGAGAAACGTCGCGTTGAAGAAGAATCAACACGCCGTAGTTTAGTGGCAAGTGGTGATCGTAGTGAACGTATTCGTACTTATAACTACCCGCAAGGCCGCGTGAGTGATCATCGTATCAACCTAACACTTTACCGCCTAGGTGATGTGATGCAGGGAGACTTAGACCTTGTCGTTGAGCCGTTACTGAATGAGCAACAGGCTGACTTACTTGCTGCACTATCAGAAGAGAATAGATAGTGAGCACTAACACTGTTTCTGAAGTGGTTTCATCAAGTGTGGCACGTTTACCCGAGAGTGATAGTGCCGTTTTAGATGTACAGGTTTTACTCAGTTCAGTGTTAGGTGTCGAACGAAGTTTTTTTTATACTTGGCCAGACAAAAAGCTGACTCCTGAGCAGTTGGCCGCCTTTGAGGTGCTACTACAGCGCCGTATCAGTGGTGAACCCATTGCTTATATAGTAGGTGAACAAGAGTTTTGGTCATTACCACTGTCCGTTGCGCCGTCAACCTTAATCCCTCGACCAGAAACCGAGCTCTTAGTTGAAACGATATTAGATCGCGTCATATTACCGCACGCTCGAGGAATTGATTTGGGCACGGGCACTGGTGCTATTGCATTAGCACTAGCATCAGAACAACCGAGTTGGTCTATACTTGGTGTCGATTATAGTGATGAGGCTGTTGTTCTAGCTCGAACTAACCAGAATAAGTTAGCACTTACAAACGTTAGTTTTGTTCAATCAAGTTGGCTAACTAATATTGATGAATCATGGCTACAACAGTGTGACTTTATTGTTTCAAACCCTCCTTATATTGATGAGAGCGATCCTCACCTAGTCGAGGGTGATGTACGCTTTGAACCGCATAGTGCATTGATAGCAGCAAATAATGGTTTGCAAGATATCATTGATATTACCAAACAAAGTATTCATTTCTTAAAGCCACAAGGTATTTTGCTGTTTGAGCATGGCTTTGAGCAAGGAAAAGCAGTACGAAGTATTTTAGAAAGTCATCATTTTAATCAAGTAATAACGTTACAAGACCTTGCTGGCCTAGACCGTGTAACGCTTGGCCTGCGCTAGGTTCAGTTGTTTTTTTCCATTTATTGTCCATATTTTTTCTAAAAAGTTCATAAATTTACTATCCTTAATAGGTATTAACCTGATAATTTATAACCAATGCTTGGCTGAATTAAGGGATGGACGATGGATGAATTTATTTTCGCCGATGAGTCACAAGATGACGATGTCAGTGAGTCACACCTTGAAAGTTGGAAGTTACTAATTGTTGACGATGAAGAAGAAGTTCATGCCGTCACCAAACTTGCTTTAAGAGACTTTGAGTTTCAAGGTCGTAAATTAGATTTTATCAGTGCCTATAGTGGTGCTGAAGCAGAAAAAATTATTACTGAAGATCATGAAATTGCGGTGATGTTACTTGATGTCGTCATGGAAACTGATGATGCAGGACTAAAAGTTGCGCGTTTTACTCGTGAAATAGCTAATAATCAATTAGTGCGTATTGTATTGCGTACAGGTCAGCCAGGCCAAGCTCCCGAACGTGATGTGATCGTCACTTATGATATCAACGATTATAAATCCAAGACAGAACTGACCTCTCAGCGCTTATTTACCACTGTTGTAGCTGCACTGCGTTCATATCGTGATTTAACAGCGATTGAGTCTAACCGACAAGGGTTAGAACGCGTAATTGACGCGTCATGTAATTTGTTTTCTATTCATTCGATGAATCACTTTATTGATGGTTTACTCATTCAACTAAACGCTATATTTTCACGGGGTAAACATTGTTTCGAACTCAGTTCATTGGTTGCAGAAGAGCACGGACAAGACGGTAATGTTGGTGAAGCTAATTTAACCGTTGTTGCCGCTCAAGGCGATTTTTCCGGGACCGAAGGGGAGTCGGTGAATAATGTACTACCTGAAGCCCTATTACCACTTTACGATGAAGCGCAAAAAAATAATGAGTTGCTTTTCGGTGATGACTATATTTTTTATTACCGTAAAGACAGCCAACAATTTTCGACACTCATGTTTATTAGCGGCATCCCCCTTGAGCTTAGTCAACATGATCGCCATTTAATCGAGCTGTTTTCTCGTAATGTTCAAATTGCCTATGATAATATTTTACTGAATCAAGAAATTGAAAACACCCAACGAGAAATTGTTTATCGCTTAGGTAATGCGTTGGAAACCCGTTCTAAAGAAACGGGGAATCATCTCAAGCGTGTCGCACTATTTTCAGAACTCCTTGGTAATTTATATGGTTTAGACCCAGTTGATGTGCGTACACTGAAATTAGCATCGCCGTTACACGATGTCGGTAAAATCGGAATTCCCGATGCTGTACTTAATACCCCAGAGAAACTAGAAGGCGAAGACTGGGAGGTGATGAAGACTCATGCTCAAATAGGGCATGATCTTTTGCACGACTCTAATCGCTTGATCTTGCAAGTGGGAGCTATTATCTCACTGACACATCATGAACGTTGGGATGGGCAAGGTTACCCTAATGCACTCTCAGGAGAGGATATTCATATCTATGGAAGGATTGTATCGTTAGTTGATGTTTTCGATGCCCTGTATAGCAAGCGTTGTTATAAACCGCCTTTTGAGCTAGATTTCTGTATCAATTATATCAAAGATAATAGTGCTACGGCCTTTGACCCAGCTCTAGTGGAACTGTTCTTAACTAATATCGATGACTTTTTAGCTATTCTTAAAAAGTACCCTAATTAGTGTTTTTTTTAAGCAATTAATGTCGGTTGTACTAATTTGAGAGCTGTAAATTAGCAATCTAGTGTAAAGTCAGTAAAATGTCCGCAACTAAATTAAGATGTGGATATCCTCATGGAACAGTTTTACTTACCGATTAAACACCTTCACTTAAGCCTTGTTGCGTTTAGCGTGTTATTTTTTATTATTCGTGCTGGTTTAATGTTTGCTAACAAAAGCATTCATCAGTTGCGCTGGGCAAAAATGACATCGCGAATTGCAGATACATTTTTGCTTGCCTCAGCGTTAACGCTTTGTGTCATTATCGGCCAATACCCGTTCGTTGATCATTGGGTCACTGAAAAAGTTGTTTGTATTATTGCCTACATTATCTTAGCTTACATTGCACTGTACCGTGCAACAACGACTAAAACTCGTATTTTAACGAGTATTGGTGCTGTTGGTTGGGTGTTGATTGCTGCCAAACTTGCTATTTTAAAACAGGCGTTGATTTTAGGGTAACCCAGTGCAACTAAGAGACGAATTACCCGACATTCACAGCTTAACTTTTTATGAAGTACTCACGTTGACATCGCAGCCATTGTGCGACGAACAGGAATTGATCCAAACCAAACAACTGCTGGAGCAGTTGTTGGGTCAGGTTGCTGCACTCAATGATCATGTAATTGATGAAGAGCAACGCTGGGAAAAGTTTAAGGAACTATTTTATGGAGAGTGGGATTTTGAGATTGATCAAAATGACTACTTCTCAATAAAAAGTAATAGCATTTATCATTTTGTTGAGTCCCGTGTCGGCAATAATGCACTGTCAACCCTATTTGTTTCTCACTTGTTGACGTCATTAAATATTTCGCATCAGATCATCGATTTTCCTGGCCCGTTTATTCTCGAGATTGACGTGTTACCAGGGCAGTTTATTGATCCATTAAATGGTGATGTTATTGATCATCACTATTTAGAGTGCCTTGTGCGTGGCCATTTAGGCGACCATGTCACTTTAGAAGATGAGCACTTACTTATTGCCGATGAGTTAACGGTTAAAAAACGTTTTCTTGTCAGCCTTAAACAGGCTTGCATGTTAGAAGATGACTTCGAAATGGCGTTATTATTAAGTGAATTATTATTAGGATTATTACCTGATGATCCAGACTTAATCATGGAGCGAGGCTTTATCTTACAGCAACTAGAATATTTTGTGGGTGCGGCACAAGACTTTGCGTTTTTCATTGAGAACTGCCCTGAACATCCTAATACGGATGTGCTTAAATTGCATTTAACGCAGTTAGAAAATCAAGCCGTTGTAACTCATTAGGAAGTGATGGCTGCGATTCAGTAATTAGGTTAGGAGTTATTTTAATGACTCTTGATATTGATATAGAGGAATGATGATGGAACAGAAAACGATAAAAGTAGGTAATATCGACGTTGCAAATGATAAGCCGTTTGTATTATTTGGTGGGATGAATGTCTTAGAGTCGCGTGATATGGCGATGAGAGTGGCTGAAAAATATGTTGAAGTAACAAGTAAACTTGGTATTCCTTACGTATTTAAGGCCTCATTTGATAAAGCTAATCGCTCTTCAATCAATTCATTCCGCGGTCCCGGTATGGAAGAAGGGTTAAAGATCTTTGAAGAGATTAAAAACACCTTCAATGTCCCGTTGATTACTGATGTTCACGAACCTTTTCAAGCTGCTCCAGTTGCTGAAATCGTTGATGTAATCCAACTTCCAGCATTTTTATCTCGTCAAACGGACTTGGTAGAAGCGATGGCTAAAACTAACGCGGTTATAAATATCAAGAAAGCCCAATTCTTAGCTCCTCAAGAAATGAAACATATCTTAACGAAGTGTAATGAAGCGGGAAATGACAATTTGATGTTATGTGAACGTGGGACTTCATTTGGTTACAACAACTTAGTTGTTGATATGTTGGGCTTTGGTATTATGAAAGAAATGGGTTATCCAGTGATTTTTGACGTAACTCACTCTCTTCAACAACCAGGCGGTCGTAGCGATAGTGCAGGTGGTCGTCGCGCTCAAGTGACCCAATTAGGCTTAGCTGGTATGAGTCAAGGTATTGGTGGCTTATTCTTAGAATCACACCCTAATCCAGCGCAAGCGAAGTGTGACGGTCCGTGTGCTTTACCTCTTGATCGCTTAGAACCTTTCTTAGCGCAAATGAAAGGTGTTGACGAGTTAGTGAAATCATTTGAAGTAATTGATACTCAAGGTTAATTAGCTCTCTATTATGCATTAAGCTCCAGTAACGTTGGTGATATTTTACCAAGGTTACTGGAGCTTTTTAGTTTATTTACCCTTAAAGTGGAAAAATCGCCTGCTAGGTTTAATACTTATAAGAGAGAGAATCTATCTTAAGGGTTAAAATGGCAAATCATACACTGGTTCCTATTCTAGCTGGCGGCGGAACACGTCTACCAGCACATATAGGGATTCTCACTGCGCTAGAGGAAATGGATACAACGATAGAGCATATTGTTGGTGTCTCCGGTGGCAGTATTATCTCAAGCATGTATGCAACAGGAATGCCTCTTGATGAGATTAAGCAAGCAGCAATGGATACCGACTTTAACCAATTTAGGGGGTTTTCAATCTTATCGCTAATTAAGGATGGTGGTTTATGTAACGGCAACAAGCTAGAAGATTGGCTTGACGATATGCTTGATCATAAAACGTTTGCTGACTTAGAAAAAGACCTTCATATTGTCGCTACAGACGTTCGGCGCAGTAAACCAGTTATCTTTGACCGTGAGCGCACACCTGACTTTAAGATTTCAAAGGCTGTACGTTATTCGATGTCTATTCCGCTGTTATTTAGTTTTAAACCTTATGGTAACCGCTTAATGGCTGATGGTAGTATTTTATCTGAAGATGCATTACATCGCGATTGGGCCGGAGATGGTACGCCTGTTCTTTGCTTTAGACTCCGGGGAGAGCACGAATATGAAGATATTCGACCCGGAGGTCTATTTCCTGTCACGGACTACGTTACTTTGTTAATCCGTACATTTTTAACCACGATTTCTCGCGAATATATCAACAATAACTATTGGCACAGCACTTTAATAATCAATACGGGGAAGAGCTCCCCCGTACAGTTCAATCTCGATAGCGATCAAAAAAGAGCACTTTTTTTAGCTGGCTATGATACAACAACCAACATTTTGCCTCTTAAGTTAAAAGAATATAATTAAGGAGTCGCCTTAATTACGCGCTTTGGCATATAGTTAGATGCAGCAAGGCGTGTTGAGCGACTTAGTACTGCTGTTGGTTTAACTAGTAGTGGCTGCTCAAATGATATTGTACTTTTTAGGTAATCAACATTGTCCTGAATCTCATGAGCTAGCATTGCTTGAACTTCTCCTTGCTTCAATGAAGAATTTTCTTGTAATTGTGCATCACTATTAGCACTTGCAACACCTGATAGTGTTAAGCAAAAAATTACAAGGCTAGCGTTTTTGAGGGGGTTCATGTTGTTTCCTTATTGAATAATTAATGTCTGTTAATGGCGATAATGTAATCAAATAAAGTTGCGGTAACAAACGATAAAATGTAATAATTCGCATTAGAAAAACTAATAAATAGTAGGGGCCTGCATGTCAAGGCGATTACCACCATTAAATGCGTTAAAAGCTTTTGAAGCAGCTGCTCGCCATTTAAGTTTTACCAAAGCGGCTGAAGAATTATTTGTGACCCAGGCCGCAGTTAGTCATCAAATCAAGGCATTAGAAGATAACCTATCAATTAAGTTATTCAGAAGAAAAAATAGAACCTTGCTATTAACAGAGGAAGGGCAAAGCTACTTTCTTGATATAAAAGATATCTTTGTTTCATTATCTGATGCCACAGAAAAACTATTGTCAAAAACCGCCAGTGGTGCCTTAACTGTTGCCTCTGCGCCAAGTTTTGCCATTCAATGGCTGGTGCCGCGGTTATCTAAGTTTAGTGAATTGCATCCTGAAATAGATGTTCGAATTAAAGCGATCGATTTAGATGAGGGGCTTTTAACCGATGATGTCGATGTCGCCATTTATTATGGCCGTGGTAATTGGCCGTCAGTACGCGCTGATAAACTACGTAATGAATATATGATTCCCGTATGTTCACCTGCGCTACTCACTGGTCCAAAACCGATAAACTCGATTCATGATTTAGCCAATCATACGTTACTGCATGATTTATCCCGTAAAGATTGGAAAAACTGGAGCAGGCAAGTTGGTGCAACCTCGCTTAATGTAAATCAAGGGCCGATTTTTAGTTTGTCATCACTCGTATTACAAGCTGCAATTTATGGCCAAGGGGTTGCGTTAGGCTATAGCGTGTTAGCTCGTCCTGAGATTGAAGCGGGCCGTTTGGTTTGCCCCTTTGAAGAATTCCTATTAAGTAAGAACGCTTATTATATTGTAAGCGAGACCAATCAGAGTGAGTTAGGTAAGATCAAAGCATTTCGTGAATGGATGTTAGATCTTTTTGAACAGGAAGAGGCGTGTAATAAGATGCCTGTAGGAGCCCATCTTGACTAGCCATCGTGTCACCCGCATGTTGATGATGTTTGCTGGTTTAAATGGAGCCTTTGCTACCGCTTTTGCTGCATACGCGAGTCATGCTGAGAAAGTTCAGCAATCAGCGGCACTCGTTGATGTGTTTAACAAAGCCAATCAGCACCATTATTACGCCTTATTAGCCATGCTCGCGTGTGTTTTTGGCTTTGTATATACGAAACGCGTTATTTGGCTCACATGCGGCATCTTATTTGCGCTGGGAATAAGCTTATTTTGTTATACGCTGTATCTATTTGCCTTTACTGGCGTTAAAATTGCCGGCTTTTTAACGCCAATTGGCGGAATGACATTTATTGTGGCTTGGCTTGGCTTGTTAGTAGCAGCCAGAACGCTATGTAGAGAATCGAAATGAATAATGGTTTATTACTTTATTGCCGCCGAGGCTTTGAAAAAGAATGTGCTGGTGAGATTCAGCAGTTAGCAACAGAGCAAGAAGTTTATGGTTATTGTGTCGTGGCGGACAATTCGGGCTATGTCAATTACATCACCCCTGATCTAGCACAGGCGGATCTATTAGCTAAAACACTATCATTTAATAAGCTTGTCTTTGCTCGCCAAATGTTTGTCGTTGTAGCAAAGCTTCAAGATTTACCGCCTACTGACCGCGTTTCAGCCATTCTAGATTCAACTGATAAGCTACCGTTATGTGGTGATATTCGTATCGAAACACCAGACACTAACGAAGCGAAAGAGTTACTTGGTTTTTGTCGTAAATTTACCGTGCCATTGCGTGGTGCATTGCGTAAGCAAGGGTGTTTAACTAAAAAAGAACAGCCCAAAAAGCCGGTGCTGCATTTGATGATGCTTGACTCAGGTAACGGTTTCTTAGGTTATTCATACTCTGATAATAACTCGCCATTCTTTATGGGAATCCCTCGTTTAAAATTTCCTAGTGATGCACCGAGTCGCTCGACGTTAAAACTCGAGGAAGCCATTTTATTCTTTTTACCACAACAGCAAGAAGAGGGCTCGAGCATGCGTCCTAGCATGACTGGTGTGGACTTAGGAGCGTGCCCTGGGGGTTGGACCTACCAATTGGTGCGTCGTGGCTTATTCGTTAGCGCGATTGATAACGGGCCGATGGCACAATCCTTAATGGATACGGGACAAGTGACTCATTTCATGGAAGACGGTTTTAAATTTAAGCCCGAAAAAACGGTTGATTGGATGATTTGCGATATGGTTGAAAAACCGATCATGGTTGCTGATTTAATGTCTGACTGGTTAATTAAGGATTGGTGTCGTGCAACGATCTTTAACTTAAAGTTACCGATGAAAAAACGTTTTGTTGAAGTGTACAAATGTTTAGAGCTGATTGAATCTAAATTACGAAAAGCAGGCTTGCGATATAAGCTGCAATGTAAACATTTATATCATGACCGTGAAGAAGTTACAGTCTCTATTGAGTTGTTACAATAGTTTGATGCGAAGATAAAAAAGAGCCGCTAATGAGCGGCTCTTTTATATTCAGGTCATTGATTATAAACGCTCTAGCATTGCTGCCGTGAAGTCTGTTGTACCGTGGTTACCACCAAGATCGTGAGTAGTACGGTCACCCGTTGCGATTACATCTTTTAATGCGTTAAGGATTTTTTCAGCTTTATCAGCCATACCAAGATAGTCAAGCATTTGAACTGACGCAAGAATAACCGATGTTGGATTTGCTAAGTTTTTACCTGCAATATCTGGTGCACTGCCGTGAACCGCTTCAAAGATTGCTGCATCTTCACCAATGTTAGCGCCTGGAGCCATACCAAGGCCACCGACTAAACCTGCACATAAGTCAGATAGGATATCGCCAAACAGGTTAGTTGTTACGATAACGTCAAACTGTTCAGGGTTCATTACTAATTGCATACAGGTATTATCAACGATCATTTCTGTTGATTCGATCTCTGGGTAACGTGCACCCACTTCACGAGCAACTTCAAGGAATAAACCTGATGTTGTTTTTAAGATATTCGCTTTATGAACGGCGGTTACTTTTTTACGACCTTCTTTACGTGCTAGTTCGTAAGCGAAAGTAACAATTTTTTCTGCGCCTTCACGAGTTACAACACTCATTGCCTCAGCGCTTGCACCATCTTCACTCATCACTTGGCCTAAACCTGAGTACATGCCTTGAGTGTTCTCACGAACAGTAATGATATCGATGTTTTCGTAACGCGCTTTTGTTCCTTCAAATGAACGAACTGGACGTAAGTTAGCGTACAGGCCAAATTGCTTACGTAAACTAACGTTAATTGAAGTAAAGCCAGCACCGATTGGAGTTGTTAATGGGCCTTTTAGAGTAACCTTGTTTTTAGCGATCATATCTAATGTTGCTTGCGGTAATAGCTCATCAGTTTCTTCTAATGCCGCTAAACCTGCTTTTGCATATTCGTAATTAAAGTTACAACCCACTTTATCTAAGATTTGAATTGCAGAGTCGATGATGCTTGGGCCAATACCGTCGCCAGGGATGACAGTGATCGTAGTTTGAGTCATGTTGTTACCTTTGTCTTGTGTTTTCCATTGTAATATTGCGTATAACAATGGCGTCCATTATCTTTTTTAGCTTTTGCGCTTATGTGGACGTAAAAATGGAAGAATTAAAATC
Organism: Alteromonadales bacterium alter-6D02; assembly: GCA_002835545.1. GTDB lineage: Bacteria > Pseudomonadota > Gammaproteobacteria > Enterobacterales > Psychrobiaceae > Psychrobium. The sequence continues at coordinate 58,994 of PIZK01000020.1, read as the reverse complement.
TAAGTAAGTATAACAAATTTGTATCAAATATAATGAATCAATTTGATTATAGGCAAAGAAATTTTTGAAAACTTACTACAGTTCACACATTGGCTGGAGATCGAGCGAGAAGTTAATCAACTGAGTTAGTTCGAGTTTTTTTATAGATAGAGTACGGCAGGTTAGGGCGAGTTTCTGCTTGAGTTGTTTATGTTGTAACGACACACCGTGGAATGTGTGGTGCGTCAGTAAAAGAGCTAGTTGATAACCATCGATAAGTTCTTGTTCTTGTTTCGAAAGTTTAGCTGGTTGTGTCGAAAGTGCTCGAAGTGCATTTAAATTTGTCGCTCGCTTATCCCAGTGCTTTATTAACGCAGTGGCAATTTTTACTTGCATTTGGCTATTATTTAAACCAAATAAACTAAAGCCATGATGAAGATAACACGCAGTGATATCGACAGTGGAACGGGCGGGTAATTGATGAATTTTACGCTCAAAATAAAGAGGGGCCAAATTAATCAAGCTAAACATTGCTAATTGATTAGGCTCAATATTGCGCGCGTATTGTGCAACTTCTCGTGATAATTTGATCACATGTGTAACTTTATGATCTAACGATGGCAATGCAGGAAAGAAATACTCTGAAAGTTGGTTTTGTAGTGCGAGCTGACTTAACAGTGGCCTAGCTTGCTTTGCCCCAGCCATTTTGAAGGCGTGCAAACTGCTGTTAAATTGGCTATTGGGGTAAAGCGTGGTTAATGTATTAACAAAAGACTCCCCCAGTGTTGGTAATTGACTTAGGTACTCTTCAATTAAAGCTTGATCCGGTTGAGCCTGGGCGCTGCAATCGAGTAATCGTTGTAGTGTCATACTCGGTTGGAGTCGGGAGGTTTTCTCACTGTTATCTTCAACATGCTGCGTATTATGTTGTTCTAACAAGGTTGTTAATGTCTTAGTGGAAAAGGTTCGGGGTTCAATAAAATACTGTTGTGTCTTATTTATCTCTGCAATTTGAACCTGCTCGGCTAATGTCTCTAGGGGGTGTTCGATCTGATAAGTAAAGTAGCGAACTTTTTGTTCTAAATAATCGATCGACTCAATTAATCCAGCAGTTTTTTTATCAATTCTTAACGACATAGCTGGGTGTGGCTTATCTAACGTGACGACCACGTGACGTAATATATCAGAGCAAAAGTGTTGTGGATGCTTAGCTAAGTAGCCTAAGGCTTGTTTGATCGAATAAGCTGGACGTTTCTCTGTGGCCGTTAGCAGTTCACACACCCTGTGTACAATTGCGAGTAATTTTCCCTCCCTTCGTAACTGGTTATTCGATCTTCTTTTAGGGTAACCACTACCATCAAGGCGTTCTTTATGCTCCATGACACCGTAGATAATCGATGTATCAAATAGCTTTTGCTTGTGGCAAAAGTTAGCGCTAATTATTGGTGATTGATGTAGAACTTTCTTTTCTTGTGTTGTTAAGGCTTGATGGGCACGCAGTTTTTCACTGAGGTTAACCCCGTTGAGGTTCAGTCCCAGATCAAGTATCAAGGAAGCTTTGATGAGGTTTTGTGCATAGTAAGCATGATACTTTAATTGTTCGGCTAACTTTCTGGTGATGACTGCTCGTTTAAAAGCTGTGTCGCAGGCCGCTGATACAGGCTGTGTTTGGTGAAGTAAAAAGCCGAGAGCGGCATCAATATTATCGGGGGCTAAGTGCCATAGCCAATCACTGAAAATAGTTAAATGAGCATTTAATTTCTTACTATTGACCGAAGACACATCGCGCGTGGAGATCGTTAGAATATGATCTAACTGCTGCTGGTGTTGCAATATTTCGGGAACAAGAGACTGTTCCTTTTGCTGTGTCATACTGGTTGCGGTCCCTTCATAAGGTAGCTATTTAGCTGTATATCTTAACTGTTGTAGGTTGATTCCTAAACTAATATTTTGTTTTAGGCGGACTAATTGATAACTCAATTGTGCTTGATGTTTATTTTGCTGCAACTTGAGCAACTGCTTGTCTTGCCCTTGAGTGATTGAAAAAGCGGTTTTTAAATCTTGATGCTGCTTCAGGATAGTTAATGCAGCTTTTGGACCCATTCCTGCGACGCCAGGGATTTTATTACCACTTTGGCCCACAATTGCCCAATAATCGAGAAGTTGTATCGCAGAAATTGAAAACTTCTGTTGGATATTTTGTTGGTTTATCCAGTGCCCTGCGAAGTGATCCCATATCGCGACACCTAGCGGTAGTAGTTGGTAGAAGCCTTGGTCGGTGGACACTACAGTGCAGCGGCCTTGGTGTTTAGTCACTTTATAACTTAGTGTCGCTATCAGATCATCGGCCTCTTCATGCGCGGTCGTTAGTGACATGACACCGAGTTGTTGCCATTGTTGAATAATCTCAGGTAATAGAGCGGCGAGGGACGGATCCATAGGTTTTCTATTTGCTTTATATTCAGGGTATAGCTGTTTACGCCAATTGTTACCATCTCCGTCAAACACTGCGGCAATATGTGTAGGTTGATGCCCTCTGATGAGTTTAGATAATGCTTGTTTGGTCAAGCCAATTAATTGTTCTTTATCTAAAGAACCTTGGTTTTTAAAACCTCGCAGAGCGCCATCAATTCGGCGAATTAAATTTAATGCATCGATGACGACTAGATGCGTTGAGTGACCGTGCCGAGATTGTGACGGCTCTGGCTTAGCGCTACACTGAGAGTAATTTTGTGGGGTATTGGTCATTAATTATTTTAATACTTCATAGCAAGGTTGATAATCGGTATGTGGTAACTTCATTCGATTTTGTGCCACAAACGCACTGAGTAATTGGTCCATTTTCTTCATTAGTTCAGGGTCGCCACTGAGTTGAAAGAGCCCGTGTTGCTTTATGGCTTTTATACTATCGTATTTTACATTTCCTGCAACAATTCCGGAAAATGCACAACGCAAGTTTGAAGCTAAATCTTGTGCGCTTTGCATTCGATCCAATTTAAGCTGTGACATAGCTCTGTGCGACGGAATAAAAGGCGTTTGAAAGGTTAAAGGGATGTTTAACCCCCAGTTAAATCGATAGGAATCATCACGCTGTTTTCGATAGTCTCGGACTTGCAGCATTCCTTGTTTCATTACGCGAGCGACTTTTTTTGGATCGTCAATAATGATGCGATATAGCTGTTTGGTTTGCTTACCTAAGGTATCATTAATGAAGCGGTCAATACTAGCAAAGTAATCTTTGCTCTCTTTGGGTCCAGTAAGTACTAAGGGGAAAGGGTAGTTTTCGTTGTTAGCGTCTAATAAAATTCCGAGTAAATACAATAATTCTTCAGCCGTACCCGGGCCTCCGGGGAAAATAATAATACCATGGCCTATTCGAATGAATGCTTCTAATCGTTTCTCAATATCGGGCATTATGACCAACTCATTAACTAATTGGTTAGGTGGTTCAGCCGCAATGATCGATGGTTCCGTTAAACCGATATAGCGCGGCTTTTCAACACGTTGCTTGGCATGACCAATAGTGGCTCCTTTCATAGGGCCTTCCATGGCTCCGGGCCCGCAGCCTGTACAAATGTTTAAGTGACGCAACCCTAACTCATAACCGACATCACGAGTGTATTGATATTCAGCATCACTGATAGAGTGGCCTCCCCAGCACACGACAATACTAGGATCGATTGGATCGGTGATTAACTTTGCATTGCGTAGGCCACGGAAGACTCGATTGGTGATTATTTGGCTCTTGGAATCAGGGGAGTGAGGATCGATATAGTAGTGGTCACTTAAATAGACAATGTCACGTAACGCAGAAAATAAGTGCTCTTGTAGACCAATAATGATTTCATCATCAACAAATGCTTGCTGTGGAGGGTTTATCAGTTCGAGCTGAACACCGCGCTCTCTTGTAATGACATTAATGTCAAAGTCTGGATATTGTGTGAGAATTGTATGGGCGTCATCACACTTGATTCCTGAACAAAGAATCGCTAACGCACATTTTCTATATAATTGATAATACCTTGAACTGGCGTTTTTTTGAATCTTAGCAGTTTCTATTTGAGAGAGTTGCTCAAGACTTCCTCTTGGGCTAATTTTTATTATCATAAAGCCTCCGGCTTTCGCTTCTCTAATTATAGCTGATTGCATGCATAGCGAAGGCGGGAGGTTATTTGGAGCAAAAGAAGGGGCGTTATGAGTCGATGATAACGCGGTCTCGCCCTTCACGTTTAGCTCGGTAAAGTGCTCTATCAGCCCGCTCAAAGCTTGCTTCAGGTCCGTCATCGTCTAGCTGCACCTTGGTTGCGCCGAGCGAAATACTAATCGATACTTTTTCTTGCTCATGTTTGAACTGAAACGGTATTGCCTTGATAATTCTCCTAACGCGATTGAGAATTTCAGTTAATGCGGTGTGACTTGCTTTAGGGATTAAAATAACGAACTCTTCACCACCGTAGCGAGCGATAAATTCACTTTCTCGTAGTGAGCGGCTGATGGTAGATGCGATCACTTGCAGTGTTTTATCACCGGCAGGGTGACCGTAATTATCATTAATCCGCTTGAAGTGGTCGATATCAACAATAACAACCCACAGAGATTGGTTATATTGTATCGCTTTGGTGTATTCGCTTTTCAAGCGTTGATCTAATGCGGCACGGTTTGGTAATTTGGTTAAGCTATCTTGAAGGTTAAGTAAACGTTGCTCATCAAGTTGAGATTTGTAATGATTCGCTTCTTCTTCAACGGACTTAAGTTTACGTTCCATTTCGTGGAACTTTTGATTGTACTTTTCAAGCTCAGCATTATCGAATGCTTCTTTTTGTTTCATTGAGTCAATAATACAATCGATATCATCAACAATTTTTAGTTGTAAGTTTTGTTGTAAGTCAGCCTCTTTAACAGTGCTATCTAACTTATTTACCGTTGCTAACAATGAATTATCCCATTGTGCTCTTGTAACGGCAGATTGTTCGGCAAGGGATATTGAGTCAGTGACGGCGTCTCGAACGTGCGTTAATGCAACATTTAGGCTCTTTAAAAAGTATTTAGACGCTTCTTTATCATTATTAATGCTTTTGATGATTAATACTAACAATTGCTCAAAGCTGTCAAAGAGCGCATCGGTTGTGCTGATGTTGTTAAAAGAGGTTGATAACACCTGTAATTGTGATCTAAAAGGGGTGTTTAAGTGAGTGTCATTACTTAACTCGATCAGTTTAAGTTTACCCCGTTGGACTAACTCCGGCTGCAACTTACTCTTTGCACTAGTTTGTGTGAGTTCATCAATAATACGGTGATATTGATTGATCACTAAAGACATTTGCTTTATCAGTGCTGAACTATTAATTGATTGGAACTGTTGTGAAAACTCATCGCTTTGTTGTTGGATATGCTGCTGTAGTTCTGTAGAGAGGACTGTCGATTTTGTGGTTTTATCAACGTCAGAGAATAATTGATCACTTTGTGATTCCAAGCGTCTAGTTAACTTTTTTTGTAATTGAGTTAATGCTGCAAATTGCTGTTCAGTGAAGTCGTTTTCAGGATAGGACTGTGCTTTTATGTTATCAAGAAGTCTAAGCATTTCTTCATCTAATGCTTTACATTGACCTTGATTCAGTCGAATGATTTCATTGAAAAACTGTATCAGCATTTATCCACTTACCTAAATCGAAAAAATTACACTTCATAGCATATCTTGTGTAGCGTACTGATGCATTAGTTTTATTGCCATCATATTGATAAAAATCATCAAAAGTCGAACCTTGATCATAATTTTTAACAAAGCTAACCAGATAGAGTGTATAAATTGAAGAGAAGGAATCTAGTCTTAAATAGTATATGATATGACATGTTTCTATTTCTTAGACTTTAAAATGAGCATGAATAAAAAAATTAGTTTATTAGCACTACTTTTTGCATCTAGCCAAGCTTATGCAACGGTCGACTACCATGTTGACTTATCAACCCCAGAGCATCATTTAGGGAAAGTTAGTATGACTTTACCTGCCAGTGGTGAGGGCAGTTCAACAGTGATGATGCCCGCGTGGCGAACGGGTAAGTATAAGATATTGGACTTAGCTAACGGCGTTAGACATTTCAGTGCTACAGATGCTCAAGGGACCCCTTTGTCTTGGCAACACACTGATAAAGCGAGTTGGACAATTGATAATCCAACACAAGGTGAAATCAAGGTTTCGTATACTGTTTACGCCAATCAACTAGGCTTACGTTCGCGCCATATTGATGATAGTCATGCATATTTAGATGCAACTGGTGTATTTATGTATGACCCCAAACGTCGTGATGAAGATATCTCAGTGACGTTAACTGTACCATCACAATGGAAATCTTATGCTGGAATGGAGCGCAAGGGTGAGCACCACTTCGTGGCCGAAAACTATGATGTGCTGGTTGACTCTCCCATTGAAACGGGGATTAGCGAGCTATTTGAGTTCGAAGAAGACGGTAAAGACTATCAATTAGTGATTTGGGGCGAGGGAAATTACAATGCTCCTCAAATGGCTAAAGATTTACAGCAGATGGTTGGAGCGAGCCAAAACATTTGGCAAGGCTACCCGTTTGATAACTATGTTTTTATGGTACATGCGACGACGGATGCTCGTGGAGCTACTGAACACTTAAACTCGACAGTGATTCAACGTAAGCGCTTTTCCTTTGCTCCAAGAAAGCAATATTTGAGTTTCCTAAAAACGGCAGCTCATGAGTTCGTTCATACATGGAATGTTAAAGCGTACCGCCCTGAGGGCGTTGCTGAGTATGATTACCAACGTGAAAATTATACTGATTTATTATGGATTTCAGAGGGTTCAACAAGCTATTTCCAAAGCCAATTATTATTACAAGCAGGCTTAATCACTCATAAAGAGTTTTTTGAAGATCTAGCTAGGCGCATTGATAGCCATACCAAAAAGCCTGGTCGTCATGTGCAATCAGTCGCGGAATCAAGCCATGAAAGCTGGATAGCGATGCCCGGTGACTTTGCTCATAACCACAGTGTTAGTATTTATTCAGAGGGTTTTATTGCCTCACTTGCTTTTGATTTTCAGCTATTAAGTGACTCTAGGATGAAAGCAGGTTATAGCGAGCTGCATCGTGAACTTTACAAGCAACATCGTTTGCCCAAACCATTTAATGCCAATGATATTAAGTCAATTGCTCAATCACTAACGGGAAAAGACTACACTCAGTGGTGGCATAAAAATGTAGAATCACCACTAGCAGTGGATTTTGATGCATTGCTCGATAAAGCTGGATTAGAGTTAGTCTACCCTAATAAGAGTAAGGAGATTGCTGATACTGGTTTTGTTAGTGTTGATAATCATGGCTTGGTCACTTTAACCCGCGTACTAAAAGATTCAGCAGCTTGGCAAGCCGGGTTAACGACAGGCGATCAAATTGTAGCTATCAATGGGTTGAAGGTTAACCAATCAACATTAAAAACTCGTTTAGCACAATATCAACCGGGGCAAGAGTTAACGTTATCTTTGTTTAGGCGTGATCGTCTCATTGATAAGTCGTTAACATTGGCGGCGAAAATGAATAAGAACCCTGTCATTCGTCCACAAAAGAAGGTTAGTCGTTCACAAAAAGCATTTTTTAAAGCGTGGTTAGGGGTTAAATTTCCTAAAGCTTAGTCTACATTGTGGCTCATAAAAAAGCAGTGCATCGAATTCGGTGCACTGCTTTTTTTTGTGACTATCCAACAAAAGGCGGGACCCTGAATAAAAGATTTTCAGGGAGACAAATGTTTATTGTAATTGAGCCTTATTGAGCTTGCTCTTCGCCACCTAACACTTCAAACAGTGCAGGGATAAATTGTTCAAATTCACCCGTCATAATCGCGAAGTCTGCATCAAAACACGCGGCTTTATCTTCTTTGTCTTGATCCTCTTGTTGCTCGGTGACCACATCTGTAAATTTAACCCGTTTCACCGTTAAATCTTCACTTAAGATAAAAGTGAGTGATTCTGCGTATTGAAGTGCAGCTTTGACCACGAACATGCCATTATCAATGTGTGCTTTAATTTCATTGGTAATTAAGTCTTGATTCTTACAGCGTAATACAGCCCCATTTTCCAGTGGACTTTTAAGCTCAGCTTCTTCGAGCAAACTAAATGGTGCTAACGGTAATTCATCGGTGAGCCATTGAGTCATGGTTTGGTCAACCGGAACTTTACTCTGTGCAGGTAATACTTGTAATGAACCAATCGATTTTCTTAACAGAGCTAGTAAATCTTCAGCTTTATTGTGACTCGATGCATCGACAACAATTAGCCCTTGTTTTGGAGCTATGTAAGCAAAGGTTGAACCTAAGCGAGAAAAAGCACGTGGGAGTAGGCTATGTACAATCTCTTCTTTTAGCGCATCTTTTTCTTTTTTCTTTACTGGGCGAGCGGTCTCTTGCTCAATCATTTCTACTTTTTCATCGAGCGCTTCTTTGATTACTGATGCTGGCAGCATCTTATCTTCTTTGCGTGCACACAGTAAAATATTGTCGTTGGTTACATGTAACAATGAGTGACCATGCTTGCCCATCGGCTTAGCCCAGCCATATTTGCTTTGCTCTTGGCTTGTACATGGACGAAAAGCAAATTCTTCAAGGCGTGTTTCTAGTTGCTCTGGTGTTAAATCAATCGGATTTGAAAGACGATAAATAATTAGGTTTTTAAACCACATAGCTAATTCACTTTTAGTTGGATAAATATTTCTTTAAGAATGGGTAAAGAGTGTAAGGAAAAGATTAGTGCATAGCAATTTTTGTGCTTAACTTTCTATTGGCTTTATGCACTAATCTAATATTTTATTGAGTTCAAAATAGGCTGTTTTCTAAGCTTCTTTTTTATTTATTCCTTTGCCTTGTTGCTCTAACTCTTGTTCAACGATGCCTTTAGGTTTCGGGAACTTAATAAAATAGTTAAGCCCATGACCTAACTCACTTGTGGCGTAAATTTCACCGTGTAGTGATTGTGTCACAATATTATAGAGAATATGAGTACCTAGCCCACTGCCTCCTTGACCGCGTTTCGTGGTAAAAAACGGTTCAAATAATAAATCTAGGCTTTCTTGATTAATACCGCTGCCATTATCGTGGTATTCAATGAAAACATGCTCATCGTCGTGCTTAAGTTTGAAGGTCATTACCCCTTGCTCTACTTTATCAAAAGCATGGATTAACGAATTCAGGATCATATTAGTGAATACCTGAGATAGGGCGCCTGCTCGACAGTGAATAACGATGTCATCAGCCCCTTCAATTTCAATCTTATGTTGGGTTCGCTTCAGCTTAGGCTGCAAGGAAGTGATCACTTCATGGAGGTATTGATGGATATTAACATCACGAACAGCTTCACTGGTTTGGTCAACCGCAATATCTTTAAAGCTTTGAATTAATTGGGATGCTTTATTTAAGTTAGTTGTAAGCAGTGCACAGCCACTATTAGCGTCCTCAATAAACTTGGTCATATATTTTTGTGTCAGTGTTTTATCGTTTATTTTCTCATCTAATGTTCTGACACATTCAGATAAGTAGCTAACCGCAGTGACCCCAATACCTACAGGCGTGTTTATTTCATGTGATATTCCGGCTACTAAGCTACCTAATGAAGCCATTTTTTCAGATTGTACTAATTGAGTTTGGGTCTCTTTTAATTGAGTTAATGAAGCCAACAGCTCTTGTTCGCTTTCTTCGAGTTCATTTTTTTGCTGTGCTAACTCTGTTATCGCTTGACTAAGGTTGGCGGTTTTCTTAGTTACTTCCTGTTCTAGGTAGACATTTTGACGATCTAGTTGTTGATTTGCATTAACCAGCTTAAGCTTGGTTTGCTCCAAACTTGCATTATATTCTTCAAGCTTAACTAGCATTAAGTTAAATGAGTTAGCTAAAGTGGTTAGCTCATCTTGTTGAGAACTCGGCGGGTTTAAACGTGCTTGCCCTAAGTTCTCTAAGTCTATCCTAGCAATACCGTGACTGAGTGTTTCTAGTGGGGTTGTTAATAAGTTTCTAAATAAACGTTTAATTAAAAAGCTTAATAAAATAATGCTAAACACAGCGCCAATGACAGGGAACAGCATTTGTGCCCCCACTTTCTGGAAGACTAATTCATCACTGGAAAAAATGGCGATATGACCAATAGTGTTGGAACTGCCAAATGAGGAATTGCTAGAAAAGTCGTAAATCAATGAAGTGCTATAGCCAAAAAGATCGTTGTGTTGGAGTGTCGTGGAGCTAGGTGTTAAAAACTTTTTAGTATCAAAGCCGTCAAGCTCACCACTTTGATACATGACTTGGTGGCTTTCTTCAGTAATGATAACTGCTCGAACCAATGACATCGCAGCGATACCTTGGCCAATGGCGCTTACTTGAATATCACTAATATCCCAGACTGCTTGCGTTAAGCTGACATTAATTGTTTGCTCTAGTTGCTTTAAGTCTTCAATAATTTGGTTTTTTACGGTGACGTAGGTGTAGCCGAGTTGAACAGCGGCCACAATAAAGGTCAGAATGATATAAGAGGACAGTACTTTTGTTAGGAGTTGCTTTGAAATACTTACTGTCGCCATTTCCCTTGTCTCCACTGTTTAGTCAAGGGAGTGACCAAACAAGAATTAGTATTACTTATAAAAAAATAAAAATTGATTACCTTTAAAAATAATTGATTCTCATTAAAATAGCAAAGACTTAAATTAAAGTATTGGTAATCTTCATGCGCATTATTCATACCTCCGATTGGCACTTAGGTCATCAGTTGCTCGGTGTCTCACGAGAATTTGAACAGCAGCAGTTTCTCGACTGGTTGTTTGAACAGCTTAAAACACAGAAAATTGATGCGCTTATCGTGGCTGGAGATATTTTTGATAGTGCCAATCCGCCAGCTTGGGCATGGCGATTGCTATACCAGTTTCTTGCTAAGGTGAAACAAAACTTGCCTAAGCTTGACCTGCTATTAGTGGCTGGGAACCATGACTCCCCGAGCAAACTTGATGCTCCTGATCATCTATTGAAAGCTTTTGATATTCATCTCATCGGTGCTTTACCGCGTCTTGCGGATAACCAACTAGATCATGATAAATTAATTATCCCTTTAACTGATTCTCAGGGGAATATTGCCGTGCGTGTTGCTGCCGTACCGTTTCTACGCCCAGGGGATCTCGACTTATCAACGCTCGATGATAGCACTGAAGACAAGTTAATCGCAGGTGTTGAAAGAATTTATAGTGAATTAGCACAAACAATTTCGCAGCTAAATGAGCCTAACCAAGGGTCGATTGCTACTGCTCACGCTTATCTAGTCTCGAGTGAAATAAGTGAAATGTCAGAGCGACGTATTTTAGGCGGTAATCAGCATGCACTTCCAGTGGAGTCGTTTAGTCGTCAATTTGATTACTGTGCTTTGGGGCATTTGCATAAACCACAGCAATTAGCACAACAGGCGGTATTTTATAGTGGCTCACCGATCCCGATGTCCCTAGCCGAGAAAGATTATAAGCATCAAGTTAAGCTGGTGGAGTTTACCCAAGGTCAATTATCCGATGTTCAAGGTTTAATTGTCCCGCGTTGCGTTGACGTGTTAAAAGTGCCTAGTTATGCCCAGCCGTTAGAGCAGGTTTTGTCAACGCTTGCGTCAATGGAATTCGAGCCACTAGAACCTCACCGACAACCTTTGTTGGAAGTCATGGTGCTTCTCGATAAGCCGCAAGCGATGTTGCGAGAGAAGATTGCTCAAGTATTGAGTGAGAAAGCGGTACGCCTAGTGAAAATCACAACACAATATGTTCAAGATAAAGCTCCTGTTACTGCTTTTTCAGACAAGCCTCTTGATCAGTTACAACCAGAGCAGGTGTTTGAGCTTAAATACCATCAGCAATATAACACCCCGCCCCCACAAGCATATCAGGCTGCTTTCAGTGAACTAATGTCGCAATGTGAACAGATTGGTGAGGATTAATATGAAACATATTTGCATGATAAAGTTGACTAGGGAAATCATTGCTTAATGAAAATTATTGCGTTAGAAGGTGAGAACCTAGCGAGCCTTGGCTCCCCATTTCAGATTGATTTTGCACGAGGCGTCTTAGCGGATGCTGGCTTATTTGCCATTTGTGGTAATACGGGGTCAGGAAAAAGTACATTACTTGATGCAATTTGTCTGAGTTTATTCGATGCGATGCCACGCTTTAGTGCTAGTAAGCGTGGCCCTGCTATTGGACATGCACAATTACAAGAAAGTGAGCGGCTTAAGAGCAATGATGTTAGGCATATCTTAACTCGCGGTAGCACTAATGGGTTTGCTCAAACCACATTTGAACTGGAAAATGGCGATCGCTATCAAGCAAAATGGTCTGTGAAACGTGCTCGGAATCAAGTCTCTGGGCGGGTACAAGCACAAGAGATGTCATTAACAAACTGCCAAACTGAGCAAGTAATGGCGACTAAAAAGTCAGATGTGTTAGCGATGATTGAGGAGTTAATTGGCCTTAATTACGAACAGTTCAGGCGATCGGTTTTATTAGCGCAAGGCGACTTCGCGGCCTTTTTAAAAGCGCCAGCAAAAGAGCGCTCAGACTTACTTGAGCGGATCACTGGCACACAGCTTTATTCGCAACTATCTAAGCTTGCGTTTAATGAAGCGAAAACCCAACAGCACAAACTCGAGCTATTGCAGTCTAAAATTGGTGATGTCAGTTTACTCTCTCAAGATGAGCAACAGCAGCTGATTAAATCGTTAGCTAGCACTAATGAGAGAATGGCACAAAGTCAGCATCAACAGCAGCAGTTAGATTGGCTCGAACAACAACTTAACTTACGTCAACAGCTCGAAGGCGAGTTAAGTGACAGTGCTAAACGCGTTGAATCTGCTAATCAGGCACTTAACGCGCAAGAAGAGAATGCTCGCCTTGTTGAGCAAGTTGAAGCTGTCCAAGATGCAAAATTAGTCTTATCACAGCGTCAACAAAACAGTACTGAACAGCAGAGATTACAACAGCAAGCCCAGCAACTTAGCCAGCAACTGATACAGCAGCAGCAACATGCCCAACAGACAGAGCATGAGTTACAGCAATTACACCAAGTAAAAGAGCAGGCTAAAATACAGCTTGAACAGCAATTACCTCAACTTGAACTTGCTATAACACGATCAATTGAGGCTAAGCATGTATTGCAGCAAGCCGATGAGCAACAACAACAACTTAATCTAGTTACTGAACAAAAAAATGCTGTAGAACATAAGCTTGCTGCCAGTAATAAAAAGACTGTGGCGAATCAAGCAATCATTACAGATTTACAACAGTACTGTAATGATAATAATCACCTATCTGGGGTTGTCTCAAATCTTAACTTAATCGATCAAGGGATCAGTGACTATCAGCAGCAATTAGTTAATCGGCAACAATATCTGGGACAGCAAACGGCTAACCAGCAATCTGAGAAACAGTTACAGGTACAACATGAAACCTTAACGGCTAATTATCACCAGCAGCAACAGCGATTGGAGCAGCTCAATCAACAGTTGTCTGAATATGCTCAATCATTCGAAAAAAATGATCTTAGCGATATAGAACAGGGGGTAAACCAGCTTCAACATGAGATTGCAGAGCTGACGAGTAAGCAGCAAATTATTGTTCAAGGGCTCCAATATCAAACGCTGTTGAGCCAGAAGCAAGCGCAAGCTCAAGAGGTTGAGCAGCAATTAACGCAATCTCGTATTGCATATCAACAAGCTAAACAACAGCAAGATAAGTTATTACCTGTGCTAGAAGAAGCTGAGTATGCTTTAGCACAAACCCAAAAAATAATGTCGTTGGAAGATCACCGCCAACAATTAGTGGCAGGTGAGCCTTGCGCTTTATGTGGTAGTAAGGAACACCCATTTGTTACTGAATTTCAGCTTGGTGAGCGACTTGCAGAGCAGCAACTTAAGCGAATTAAACAACTTAAGGAGCAGGTGCAAGGTGTTGCAGATGAGCTTACCTCACTTGATGTGACGGGTAAGCAACAGGCACTTCAATTAAACCAAATAACCAACGAGATATCAGAGTTCACCAACCTCCTCAATGAGTTAACGCCAGAGACTATAACGCCTGTCATGCAAGGAGAAGTTGAAGCACGCTTAGCCGATCGCAAGCAGCAATTAGCAACTAAGCAGGCGCAACAACAACAAACGGTATTATGGGTTAATCAAGCACGAGAAATAGAGCAACAAGCAATTAAATTGCAGCATGAATTAGAGCTGTTACATCAAGAGCGGGATAATACGACGCAGCAACTAACTGCGATTGAAAATGATAATGTGCTCTTGGCGCAATATATCACTCAGGCTGAGCAGCAATTAACATCCCGTGTCGAAGGGCTCACAGAATTGTATGCTCATGTTAATTGGCTTGAACTACTTAATGATAGCCAGCAAGTTGCTCTGTTTAAGCAACAACTGTCGATGGATGTTGATCAATATATTGAAAAGAGTAATTACCTGAAACAGCTGAGTGATGAGGCCATTGAGTTACAACAAGCACATATTGCTCAAACTGAGCAGCTTCATCATTTAGGACAGCAGTTGCTTCCGTTGAAGAATAAGCTTGCGGAACAACAGGCTCACTATCAACAGTGTATTGATGATGTTGAGCAAGTGACGCAAGGACAAGATCCACATGTGCAAAAGAATCAGCTTGAGTCACATTTAAAGCAACTCATTAGCGCTTATGGCAATGCTGAGCAAGCGGTGTTGCACCAGCATAATGAACTAGCTCTGCTGCAAAGCCAACAACAGCAAATACAGCAGCACCTTGAGTCTTTGAATAAACAACATCAGGAATTAGAGCTGGAATGGTCACAATGGCTACAGCGTTTTAATGTATCTCAAGAGCAATTATTAACATTACTGGGTTATGATCATCAGTGGTTAGTTGAGCAAAGGCAGCAATATGCACTACTTGTCCAAGAAAATCATCAACAACACGCGATACAGCAAGAGAAGCAGCAAAAGCTGAATCAATTAAATCAGTTACTGGTACAAAAACAGCAAACACTGTTAGCTTTATTTGAAGATCTTGCGCCTGATCCTCTTTGTTCAACGGACCAGCAGCGAGAGATGTTAAGAGCAGGCATTGAATCGGAATTAAAACAATTACATGAAAAGCAGTTTGGTCTTCGCAGTCAACTAGAGCAACATAATAATGCCATGGTGCGCCATGGTGAAATTCAGCAGCAAATTGATCAACAGCACGAGTTAACACAGGTGTGGCTTGACATGAAAGAGCTTATTGGTTCTGCTGATGGTGCAAAGTTTAGAACTTTTGCACAAAGTCTTACACTAGAACAAATGCTTATTTCAGCTAACTATCACTTAAAAGAGCTTGCCCCTCGTTATGTATTACAACGGGTTCCTAGCGCAGAATTAGACTTGCAGATTGTCGATCAAGATATGGGGGATGAAATTCGTTCAGTTGATAGTTTATCGGGAGGAGAAACCTTTTTAGCATCATTAGCTTTAGCGCTAGGGTTGGGCTCGATAACTAGCTTGCAAACGAATATCAAAACCTTATTTATTGATGAAGGCTTTGGGACTTTAGACCCAGAAACATTGGAAGTGGCGTTAAGTTGTTTAGACTCACTTCAGGCCAGTGGACGACAAATTGGTATCATATCTCATGTTCAAGGATTAGTGGAAAGAGTGGGTACTAGAGTCGAAATAATTGCGCAAGGTAATGGAAAAAGTGAAATAAAAGTATTAGCTAGATAATTTTGTGCCATATTATAAGTAATAAATTGTACACAATCTTGTCACATTAATGTCACATTTGGTTGTCACAATTCATCAAAATTACTAAAGCAAATAATATCGGCAGGTAGATAGATGAAAAAGTTCAATAAGACACTATTAGCGTTAAGCGCAGCACTTATCTTCAATAATACAGCTTTTGCTGGTGACCTCGTTGAGGTCTATGGCAAAGTCAATGTTTCTGCACAAAATGATGATGCCGAAGAGTCAACATCGAATGTTAATTCAAATGCTTCCCGTATTGGCTTACGTGGGCATACCAAAATAGACGACAGTTTACGTGCCATTTATAAACTTGAATGGCAAGTAGATGTCGCTGATGATGAGGGCGATTTATTTAAGGCGCGGAGTCAGTGGATTGGTTTAGAAGGTGACTTTGGTACCGTGATGTTAGGCCGTAACGAAACTGCGCTAAAAGATTCACAGGGAAAGATCGATCAGTTTAATGATTTAAGTGGTGATCAAAAGGTCTTTTTTAACGGTGATAACCGTGTCGGTGATTCTATTTATTACACGACTCCGTCTTTTAATGGCTTTAAGTTAGCAACGACTTTAGTTGCAGAAGACAATAAAAAATCTGACGGTAAAGCTGGCTCAAGTATTGCGATTGTTTATGGTGATAAGAAATTAAAGAAAACGGCCCTTTATGCTGCTGTCGCAATGGACTCTGATATTGCAGGACGTGATGCAACCCGTGTTGCCGTACAAGGTAAGTTAGGCGATGTAAAGCTTGGTGCAATTTGGAATGATACTGAAAAAAGTGATGGTTCTGATTCGGGTGATGGTTTCTTAGTGAGTGCGGCTTACAAAATGGGCAAGACAACGCTAAAAGCACAATTCCAAGATAGTGATGATAAAAAGTCTGGTGATAGCATGTCTTTTGGTGCTGATTACAAGTTGGCGAAGAATATCAAAGTATTTGGCTTTTTCACCGCTCACTCGTTCGATGATGGCAGTGAAAGCGATCATTTAGGCTTGGGCATGGAATATAAATTTTAAACATTACTACATATTGATTTCTCTCAATTGCCGCTGTATATCAGCGGCTTTTTTATCCCTGACAAAAAATGATAGTGTAATTTTTTTCCCCTAGATTGGCTTAATTCAGATAAAATGGTTTTGGTCATATTTCTGTCATAATTATTATTAATAATATTACTTAATAATTTCCTCTACATAGGTTGAGTAAGATGAGTGCAAGGATACTAGTTGTTGAAGATGAAGCAGCAATTCGCGAAATGCTATGTTTTGTTTTAGAACAACAAGGTTTTAATGTTATAGAAGCTGAAGATTTACAGTCTGCTCAAGATCGACTGGTTGAGCCGTACCCAGATTTATTATTATTAGACTGGATGTTTCCCGGGGGAAACGGTATTAGTTTGGCGAAAGACGTTAAGCGTAATGAGCATACGAAAGATATCCCAATCATCATGTTAACCGCACGCGGTGAAGAAGAAGATAAAGTCAGAGGTCTAGAAGTTGGCGCCGATGATTATATGACTAAACCGTTTTCACCTAAAGAACTGGTCGCACGCATTAAAGCTGTTTTACGTCGTGCTAAGCCCACTGCTTTAGAAGAAGTTATCGATGTTAAAGGCTTAACCTTAGATCCTGTCAGTCACCGTGTTAGTTTAGGTGAAGAGCCTTTAAATGTTGGACCAACAGAATTTAAGTTACTGCATTTCTTTATGACTCATTGCGATCGCGTTTTCAGCCGTGAGCAATTACTGGATCAAGTATGGGGGACTAACGTGTATGTTGAAGATCGTACCGTTGATGTCCATATCAGAAGGTTGCGTAAAGCAATTAGCGGACAAGGTCATGAACAATTTGTTCAGACCGTCCGTGGTTCAGGTTATCGCTTTTCAACACGAGTTTAGCGTTTCTTTTTATTGCCATCGCAATACATTCGCTAAGAGAAGGCTCTCTTAGCGAAAATAATAATAATGCCCATTAAATTGGCTGGAATTTATTTATGCTAGATCATCGATTATTACATTCGATAATCATCAAATTTGCTGCCATATACGCAGCACTTACCCTAGTCGGTTTACTCATTGGTCAAGTGACCTTAACGTTATTATTAGGCTCGCTGGTTATTGTGGCAGTGAACTTAAAACAGTTTTATCGCTTAGTAGTGTGGTTGTGGCAAACACCGCAAAAAAACTATGTCAGTGATAATTCAAGCTGGGATCATATCTACTATGGAATGGAAAAAATTCAACGGGCTAATCGAAAGCGCCGCCGTCAGCTAATTCATTCTTTAGGTGAGTTTCGTCAAGGTGCGGACGCGTTACCTGATGGAGTTGTCGTTTATAATCAAGAGAACAATATTCTGTGGTGTAATAGCCAAGCAAGGTTATTATTCGGCTTTCAATGGCCAACGGATCAGGGACAACGTCTTGACAACCTTATTCGTTATCCGGCGTTCTCTGAGTATTTAGCAGCTCATGATTTTGAACATGTATTGCTTATTCCATCTCCTGTTAATGAAGATATTTTATTAGAAAATCGTGTGATCAAATATGGACTTGATCAATATTTATTAGTCTCTCGCGATGTTACCCGAATTCACCAGCTCGAAGAAATGCGACGTGAGTTCGTAGCTAATGTTTCTCACGAGCTCAAAACACCGCTAACCGTGCTTCAAGGTTATCTAGAATTGATCAATGACTCTGATGACGGTCAACGCGATCCTAGTTTAGCAATGGCTGCATCGGCGATGAAATTACAAGCAAGTCGAATGCAATCGATGGTCGAACAATTATTATCGCTATCTAAAATCGAGTCAGCTGCACAAGCATCAATTCAGCAACAAGTATCAATGAGTGCGCAATTGAAAATGTTAAAAACAGATGCTCTTAGTCTCATAGGTGAGCGTGATTTAGTCATCGAGTTTGCCGTTGATGAAGGTGTGGATGTTTATGGCGATGAGGCACAAATCTTTAGTGCTTGTACTAACTTAGTGACGAATGCTATTCGCTATTGCCCTGATGGCAGCTTCATTCAAGTACTATGGCAACGTTGTGATGGTGGAGCACTCTTTTCGGTGACCGATAATGGCCCGGGGATCGCGGCAAATCATCTTGCTCGATTAACTGAACGTTTTTATCGTATCGATCAATCTCGTTCGAGTAAAAGTGGTGGTAGTGGTTTAGGCCTGTCTATTGTTAAGCATGTATTAGTGAACCATCAATCGAATTTAAATATTGAAAGTACTCCAGGGCTGGGAAGCTGTTTTAGTTTTATTATTCGTCCGGAGCGCTTGGTAAAAGTCAATGATAATAAGCGAACCAAAGAGGTGTCATAAAAGCTTCATTTTTAAGTCACCTAACGGTCATCTTGTTCATTCAATATAACCCTATGTTAAATACATTAACTTAATTAACTAATTGATAAATAGATTTATCAACTGATTAAAGCCAAAGAATTGGAGCGGTACATGAAACTATTAAAACTAGCTAGCACTTTAGGTTTAACCATGGGGTTATTAGTGTCGGCAAATACGTCAGCAATGGATAAAAACTTACCTGACTATACAAAAGCTCACGGCGTTTCGGGAAACTTGTCATCTGTAGGCTCTGACACATTAGCGAACATGATGACGTTCTGGGCGGAAGAGTTTAAACGTAGCTATCCAAATGTAAACATTCAAATTCAAGCAGCTGGTTCATCTACTGCGCCACCGGCATTAACGGAAGGGACATCACAGTTTGGCCCAATGAGTCGTAAGATGAAAGCGCGTGAGATTGAAGCATTTGAAAAGCGTTTTGGTTATAAGCCAACACCAGTGCGAGTAGCTATTGATGCGCTTGCTGTTTTTGCTCATAAAGATAACCCAATTGATGGTTTAACAATGAAGCAAGTAGATGGCATCTTCTCTGTTACACATAAGTGTGGCGGTGATGAAATAGATCGTTGGGGCGACTTAGGCCTACAAGGTGGCTGGGTTGGCCGAGACATTCAATTGTACGGTCGTAACTCTGTGTCAGGAACGTATGGTTACTTTAAGAAAAAAGCACTATGTAAAGGTGATTTCAACACGAAAGTAAATGAGCAGCCAGGTTCTGCATCGGTGGTACAGTCAGTTGCATCATCAATTAATGCTTTAGGTTACTCAGGGATTGGTTATAAAACATCTAGCGTTAAAGCAGTGGCTATCTCTAAAAAAGGCGGTAAGTATGTTGAAGCAACTAAAGAAAACGCACTCAATGGTTCTTACCCATTATCTCGTTTCTTATACGTTTATGTGAACAAGCATCCGAATAAGCCATTAACCCCAATGGAACGTGAGTTTGTCAAAATGGTGCTGTCTAAATCAGGTCAAAAGATTGTTGAAAAAGATGGCTATGTACCACTCTCAGCAAAAATAGCAAAGAAAGAATTAGCGAAGTTAGGTATCAAAAGTTAATGAGTCTAGACCAATAGACCTTAAAGATAAGAGCTCGTCATGTGACGGGCTTTTTTGTGTCTGCTTGCCATTTGATTTGAAGTATTATCAACCTCCTTCAACACACTTCCTAGAATGGTTGGAAAAATAAAACATAAAATAGAAATATGACTTATCGATTTCAATCATTGATCAAGAGATGAATTATCATGCAGGGTGAAGAGGCAAAAGATCAAAATAAGAAAACCTGAAACAGGAGCGCCATAAACTGACGTATCTTGAATCAAATATTTTTGATGTGTCTATGTATTCTCGTTAGTTACATGTGGCGTTATTGGTAAATGGTATGAATGCTCTATTTTTATTAGCTGGTGTTCTTCCTTCGTAAGCTATTGTAATAAGGTAACTATTAAGCTAGAGTGTTATCTTCTTAAGGCTATGTTTAGCGAAGGAGTTTCGTAATTGTGGCCACGCTAAAAGTTGTTATATGCAAAAGGAGAGTTGCACATGAAGTCTAAAATAATCTTTTCAATATTTATTGTAATCGTTTTTCTATCGGGTCTCGGGGTCGGGCTCTACGGCGGAATGGCTGCTGGGGTTGTTCCTTCTGTCGGGCAGCTTTGGGCTGGAGCTAAGGAGATGCAAGGTGCTATTTATTTAATCGATAAGCAGGAGTCAAATAAAGCTAGAGAGCTTTTATGTAACTCAATTAAGACGCGTCTTATTATCATGGATATGGCAAAGCCTCTCCAAACCGAAGCTTCTTCAAGACAAGTTCAAGAGCTAGAAGCGTATACTTATGGCAGTGTAAAGAAAGGCAAAGCTGAATTGAATGCACTTTGCATACAAGCTAGCTAATTCATAAAGATAAGGCTGTTGACTGTTTGTCGGTGTTAGCTATTATCTCAAAACCTTTGTAAGGGAAGCGCAATGCTACGGTTTTATCTGGTTCTTACTTTACTCGGTATTTTACTACCTTATGGAGCTTTTGTTCCTTGGCTAGTTAGCAATGGTTTAGATATTAGTCTGTTATTTAATGACGCTACGACAAACTCAATTAGCGTATTTGCTTGGCTTGATGTGTTAGTGGCAGCCGTTGCTTTGCTTGGTTTTATTGTCGTAGACGGTCATAAAAATAAAGTAAGCTATCGATACTTTGCTGTACTGGGCACCTTGTGTGTCGGAGTGTCGTTTGGGCTTCCATTATATCTTTACCTTAAAGAAAAACAGTCATTGAGCCATAGCCCTAATATGTGAGAGAGCTCGAAACAACACCTATGAAACCGAATGCTGGTTAGGCATAAACTTGAAGCTTTTTAACAACACATCCCTGTCGAATTTTATCCTTGGTAATTAAAACTTAGACCAATGCCGCTATTATTTGTGTACATCGGGAAAAGTGTTCAGGTAATTAGTGTAATTGCTATTACTATCTAAGACTTAAAAGAATGTCTACAATTAGCACCAATCAGTTAGCATGTATTTAAATGCTTAATAGGTGTTGCTATGAGACTGCTTTTGGCTGACGCCCGTCCTCTTTCTGGTTAACAGCATTAAAAACGTAGAAAAATTAAATATAGACAGGAAACAATCAAGATGGCTATAAGCTTATGGACTTATAAAAGACCTTTTCAATATGATGGTGACGATTATGAAGTTAAATACTCATGCTCACTTACAACTTATACGTCGCAGCTATTTTGCAATGGAACACTCGTAGATGAATGTACACACCAATTTCAAGGTGGTTTCAAAGTGGTTGTACATAAGCTTCAACCTAGCAGCCAATCAAACAATAAAACTAAAGCCGCCACTGTTTCGGTAGGCTACTTTAGTTGGTTGAGTGTCGGTATCGAAGTTAGGGAAGGGAGCGATCTAATTTACGAAAGTCACCCTGGCAAAGACATTAACTTTGCAACTAAAAAGTTTGAAAATTTAGAGGATTCTGACAATTCTCTAGAATCGATTGAGAAAACAAAGTTACAAAGTGAGCAGTGGCAAAAAAACAAACCTTCTATTCTTGCTGATATAGGAATTGGCGCGGCATTTTTTATCGTTGCTAAAGTGACTGGAGACTTAACAATAGCTGCATTTACGGGGGTGTTCTTAGGGTTAGCACTCGTGATTACTCAGCGCTTTGTTAAAGTAGACTTACTCGGTGGGTTTGCCGTATTTGGAACGATAATGCTCCTTATATCAGCGATATTTTCCATTGTCTTTCAAAGTGAATATTTAGTACAGCTCAAAGGTACATTTATGGGGTTAATTAGTGCCTCAGTGATGATAGTTGATGGAATATTTAATAAAGGTGGCTACTTTGGAACCCGTTTTGAGCGCTACGTAAACACTCCAATTGAGCATAGATATTTTGTCATAGGCTTAGCGCTGATCGGTCTGTGTATGGCAGGGATGAATTATAGTGTTGCTACTCAACTATCCGAAGCACAGTGGCTCACATATGACACTTTTATTGAAACGCCTATTTATTTGGTGATGTTTTTTATCCTTGTTTGGCGTGCAGGAAAAAAATCAGCCGAGGATGCTAAATAAAACAATTGACGTTTTATCGTGATATCTACTTGGTGCTTTTTTAATGCGGGTTGTTATAGCATTTAAATTAACTTTTGGAATTTAGGTGGGCATTGAAATAAAAATATGGATAGGCGAAATCAAACCACCATTTAATCATGAGCAATAAAAAGCCGTATTACAGTGCTGTAATACGGCTTTTTTGTACAATGAATCTAATTAACAGCCGTATTCAATGTCAACCATCACATCATCACCTAAATTTTCAATCGCTTCTTGGAGTTGCTCGATGGATGAATGTTCAGGAAGAAGAGCAGTAACGTTAGCTCTAAATAGTAAGTGACCACTATTAGGTGCGCTTTCTAACTGACTGCCTAGTTGTTCGATATTGGCATCAACAGAATGTAATGCTTTAGTGACTTCTTGCACGATACCTTGGCGATCATTACAGACAATAGCAATGTTTAACAAGTCTTCGGCTTCAAGTTCATGAGCAGTATTATGGCCTTCTTGAATGACAGTATTGAGATCGTCTAGTTGGCCCAAAGCTAAACTAAATTTAGCCAACTCTAACTCAGGGAGTTCGACTTGAATGATACCCGCGAACTGACCCGCTAAATGGCTCATTGAGCTACCTAACCAGTTACCTTGATGTTGATAAATCAGTTGCGCTAATTGATCTGCTAAGCCAGCTTTATCTTTGCCGATAAATGTTACTACGATATTTTTCATATATTCCCTCAATAATTACAGCTTTACGCTCATCTATTAATAAACCTCACACAGCTATTTGTCCAGAGAAAGCGTGATTGATATTTAAAATAAATATGAGCGCCTGACAGATGTAATATTAGTGTCATATTGACAAGGTATTATCTAGCCAATTTCATGGTAATTCAGGATTTTACCCAATGTCTCAAGTTAGGGAGTCTCTCCCACTAGATAAGCCGTTAACGCTGAGCTCAAATAGTTCGCTACGTTTATTTAAAGACCGTTTCGCCCGTTATAGCATCACGTTCGGCGGTTTAATGGTATTAATGACACTGTTAATGATCTTTGGTTATTTACTGTATGTCGTCGAGCCCGTGTTTCGAAATGCTGACGTGTCATTGTCACACCAACAGCAACTTGAATCATCTACCGATGTTGTTGCTCTTGGTAGCGATGAGCTCAATGAAATCGGTTATTATTATAATCAACAAGGTGATTTAACCTTTTACCCTATTTTGCCAACAAGCCCAGCTAAAAGCACCTCTGCTTTACCCCTTAGTGCTAATCAACAGGTATCAAGCGTTGCGCGAGGCCTTAACGATGTTGGATTCGGTTTATCCGATGGTTCATTCTTACTTTCTCAACCTGATTTTAGCCTCAGTTTTAGTGATGGTGTGCGTAGCATATCACCAGGTGTTCGTTACCCTTTAGGTGAACAAAGCCTTGAAATCGATGAGCAAGGGCAGGCGCTTACACAACTTGTTTATCAACGAGATGAAGAGCAAATGTCTATTGTGGCGCTAACTGCTGATAACCGTCTGGTTTACAGCTTATTAGAAGCGCAAGAAAATTTTATGACAGAAGAGGTTGAGTGGTCTGGAGAAACGCAACAGTTTGCCAATACTCCAGCCAAGCTAACTAAGATATTGCTAACACCTGATCAGCGCCTATTGTTTATTCTAAGCGAAAATCAATTGTATATTTATGATCTTTTTGCTGATGAGTTCGATGCGCCACGTCAGGTGCTTGAGATTAATGAGCCTAATGCGCAAGTCACCGACATCGGTTTACTCTCTGGTGGCAGTTCAATTTTAGTGGGTAACAGCAACGGCGTTGTGACCCAATGGTTTGAGACGCGCAGTGATCGTGGCCGCCGTATGACGCGAGTTCGTGAGTTTAGTGTTGATGGTGCGGTGAAGAAAATTGAAACTGAACCATTTCGTAAAACCTTTGCTGTGTTAACTGACAAAAATGAATTCCGTTTGTTCCACACCACCAGTGAAGCTGACTTATTATCTCATTCGCTGATTCGTCAGGCGCAACTATTACAGTTCTCTCCACGTAATAATGCGTTAATGTTTCAAAGCGAGCAGAGTGTTGATTTCTACCAGCTTGAAAATGAGCATCCAGAAGTAACGTGGAGCGCATTGTGGCAAGAGGTTTGGTATGAAGGGTATCCAGAAGCTGATTATGTATGGCAATCAACTTCGGCCAGTGATGAGTTTGAGCCTAAGTTATCACTCGTACCTATTTCATTTGGAACGATTAAAGCGGCGTTGTATGCGATGTTATTTGCTGTACCAATCGCTATTGCAGGCGCAATTTACACCGCTTACTTTATGCCAGCAGCCATCCGCCGTTTTGTCAAACCTACGGTTGAAACCATGGAAGCATTACCCACGGTTATCTTAGGCTTCTTAGCGGGCTTATGGTTAGCGCCGATTGTTGAAGAGTACTTACCGTTTATTTTCATGCTAATTATTCTCTTGCCTTTAGCGATTGTTGGCTGTGCATATATTCACTATTTATTGCCTCAGCGAATTAAGCAGTTACTCAATGAAGAGTATAGCTCGCTGTTATTAATCCCGGTGATTATCGCGGTATCTTATCTTTGTTATAACCTCAGCCCTGTGGTTGAACTGCACATGATGGGCGGTGACGCACGTATGTTCATTAGTAATGAGCTGGGTATTGATTTTGACCAACGTAACGCATTAATTGTCGGTATTGCGATGGGTTTTGCTGTTATCCCTACGATTTTCTCAATCACTGAAGATGCAATCTTTAGTGTGCCGCAACACCTCAGTAATGGGTCGTTAGCCCTTGGTGCAACACGCTGGCAGACACTGATTGGCGTTGTATTACTCACTGCAAGTCCAGGTATTTTCTCCGCAGTAATGATGGGGCTGGGCCGCGCGGTTGGTGAAACCATGATTGTATTAATGGCAACCGGTAATACACCAATAATGGATTGGAACATCTTTGAAGGTATGCGTACATTATCAGCAAATATTGCCGTTGAAATGCCAGAGTCAGAAGTTGACTCAACACATTATCGTGTATTGTTTTTAGCCGCCTTTGTATTGTTTATCTTTACCTTCTTCTTTAACACTATTGCTGAGTTAGTTCGTCAACGCCTGCGTGAGAAGTACGGTTCTTTATAATGTGTAACATGATGAAAAAAATATTTAATCAGTGTGGTGAAAGCCACAACAAAGTGACTATTCCATGTGGGAGTATGAGTTAAATGGGTCAGTGGTATAAAAGTGGTTCGCCGTGGATTTGGCTAACCTCAGGTGCAGTGAGCCTAAGCCTCATTGCAGTAATTGGCTTACTAGGATTAATCGCGTGGCGTGGCTTAGTATACTTTTGGCCATCAACGATTTATCAGTTTGATGTAACGCAGCCAAATGGCATCACCGAGCAAGTCATTGGTGAGATTTATGAGCGAGATAGCATTCCTGCCCAACGCTTACGAGACAATGGTCAAGTGATTGCTCCTGACGTTGAAGAAGTTGAATCTATCCTGATAAAAACCGGTAACCGTGAGTTTGTTGAGTTAGATTTTCGCTGGATTCTTGCCGATACCATTACTAAGCAACAAGCTCATCCAGATTTAGTGATTTTTGAGCGAAATAAAAACGGAAACTTCTATGGTTACATCGACAGCGTGGTTGTTGATGGCCAATTGAAAACCGGGGATAACGCAACAAAATTAGCGGCATTAGAACAAAGTTTAGCGCGAGTTGAGTTATTAAACGAG
The DNA here is from genome assembly GCA_002835545.1 of Alteromonadales bacterium alter-6D02. Lineage (GTDB taxonomy): Bacteria > Pseudomonadota > Gammaproteobacteria > Enterobacterales > Psychrobiaceae > Psychrobium. The sequence goes on along the minus strand of PIZK01000020.1, from coordinate 32,548 downwards.
CAGGCAGATGAGCTGCAAAGCGGCAACATTAATCACATTAACTACCAATTAGAAGGTTTACGTTTAGAGCAACGCCGCCTTGAGTTGGAAAATAAACTAACGCCAGCTGTGCTAGCCGACATTGAGCAACAACGTACAGAGTTGGGCAATGAATATTTAGTGCATGAGAAACGTTTGTTTGAACTAAGGGCTGAAACTAAACGTGATAAAGTTCAAGTGCGCGATATGCGAGGTGAGATTGTTGAACTGAGCTTATCCAGTATTTTAGCGGTGCATTTACCAAACCAAATGGGGATCTTTGCTAAGATTGGTCATTGGTTATCAGCGATGGCGAGCTTTGTGGTTGATGATCCACGTGAAGCAAATACAGAGGGTGGAGTGTTCCCAGCCATTTTTGGTACCATTTTTATGGTATTACTTATGGCGGTGATCGTAACGCCGTTTGGGGTTGTTGCAGCTATTTACCTTCACGAGTATGCCAAGAAAGGTACAGTAACCAAATTCATTCGTATCGCAGTGATTAATTTAGCTGGTGTACCATCAGTGGTTTATGGGGTATTTGGCTTAGGTTTCTTTGTATATATTCTCGGTGGCAGCATCGATGAACTCTTTTACCCTGAAGCATCACCTTCGCCAGTTTTTGGTAGCCCAGGTGTGTTGTGGTCGGCATTAACCTTGGCTATTTTAACCTTGCCTGTGGTTATTGTTTCAACGGAAGAAGGCCTATCGCGTATTCCTATTTCGCTACGTCAAGGCAGCTTAGCTTTAGGGGCAACGCAGGCAGAAACATTATGGAAAGTAGTTATTCCTATGGCCAGTCCAGCGATTATGACCGGATTGATTCTAGCGGTGGCCCGTGCCGCAGGTGAAGTAGCTCCGTTAATGCTGGTGGGTGTAGTAAAAATGGCGCCGGCATTACCGATTGATGGCAACTTCCCATTTATCCATGTTGAGCGTAAGTTTATGCACTTAGGCTTCCATATTTATGATGTGGGCTTTCAAAGCCCCAATGTTGAAGCGGCACGACCATTAGTCTTTGCTTCGTCATTTTTACTTGTTACTGTGATAATAGGGTTAAACATGACAGCTATCGGCATTCGAAACTATTTACGTGAGAAGTACCGTTCGCTTGAGCACTAGGCCGCGAACCACACTAGGACAAATGAAATGATTAATTTAGAACCTCTAACAAACGAACAACCAAGAGTGGATTTGGCCAACTTAAGCGATGCTGACACGGCATTTGCCATTGAAAACCTTGATTTATATTACGGCGATAAGAAGGCATTATCTGATGTATCGATGCGTATTCCTAAAGGACAAGTGACCGCGTTTATCGGCCCGTCGGGTTGTGGTAAATCAACACTACTGCGCAGCCTTAATCGGATGAATGATTTAATTGATAACTGTCGTATCGAAGGAAATATTTTACTAGAGCAGCAAAATATTTTTGATCGCCATGTCGATGTCGCTACCTTGCGCCGCAAAGTCGGTATGGTATTTCAGCGCCCGAATCCTTTCCCGAAATCAATTTATGAAAATGTGGTTTACGGCCTGCGCCTACAAGGGGTAAAAGACCGTCGCCGCTTAGATCAAGCAGTAGAGGAATCATTACGTGGTGCTGCGCTGTGGGATGAGGTAAAAGACCGTTTACACGATAACGCATTGGGATTATCTGGTGGTCAGCAGCAACGTTTAGTCATTGCTCGTGCCATTGCTATTGAGCCAGAAGTCTTACTATTAGATGAGCCAACCTCGGCACTTGACCCAATTTCTACGTTGGTGATTGAAGAGCTGATCACTGAGCTTAAACAGAAGTTTACCGTGGTGATCGTTACCCATAATATGCAACAAGCGGCGCGTGTATCAGATAATACTGCTTTTATGTATATGGGCGAATTAATTGAATATAACGATACTAATACGTTGTTTACTACACCAAGCAAAAAACAAACTGAAGACTACATTACGGGTCGTTACGGCTAACACTGAGGAGCTACATTAATGGATAACTTAAATTTACGTCGTCACATCTCGGGTCAGTTTAATAGTGAACTGGATAACATACGTAATCGTGTATTAATGATGGGTGGTTTGGTCGAAAAGCAATTAACCGATGCTATTGAGGCGATTAGTACCTTGAACCAATCATTGGCCGAACAAGTGATTAATAACGATCGTAAGGTGAATTCTTACGAAGTATTAATCGATGAAGAATGTACTCGTATTATTGCAAAACGTCAGCCAGCAGCAGGGGATTTACGCTTAATCTTCGCGATTTCAAAAACCGTTGCTGACTTAGAGCGCATTGGCGATAGTGCTAAGCAGCTAGCTAATGTTGCTTTAGAAAAAAATGCGAGCAAGCAAGGACACCTATTAGTGAGTCTTGAAAATTTAGGTCGCCACTGCATCGCGCTATTACATGATGTGCTTGATTGTTTTGCGCGCATGGATTTAGATTGTGCCTTTGAAGTACACGGTAAGGATGTTTTAATTGACGCTCAGTATGAAAGTCTAATGCGTGAATTAATGACTTACATGATGGAAGATCCTCGAGCGATCCCTAGCGTGATGGAAGTGATGTGGGCTGCCCGTTCATTAGAGCGTGTTGGCGATCGCGTGCAAAATATCGCTGAATATGTGATTTACTTTATTAAAGGTAAGGACATTCGCCATCTAGATACCGAACAAATCGCAGAATTGCGTGATTAATGGCCAAATGATAAGCCCTGAAAAACTCAGGGCTATTTATTTTTATCATACCTACAGCCCTTAGCTGGAAACGCCAAGGATGACGAGTCAAGCTCTAAGCGCCATGCCAATGAATGCACTGGCACAGTAAACTAAATTGTTTGTTGGCTATCGAGTATTTTCATAAACAGTCCCTCTTTTTAAAATTTCTTCATATACTTATATTTGATAACTCAATGATCGCAAATGAGTGAGAATTAAATATGGGTAGCTGGCGCTTTCCTTTAAGCTTTAAATTTCTTGGTATTGCTATCTTCAATCTTTGCTTAATGATTGGGGTAGGCAGTTATGCGTTAAACCAAATTAATTTGATTAGTATTGAGGTCTCTGAGATTTCAGATATTGATATGCCCTTAATCCGTTTACTTAAACAGATCGAAAAAAGCCAATTGGAGCAAACGTTAATATTCAATCAATCGCTACGTTACGCGCAAGAGATGGAGGGCCATAGCCAAACAACACCTCAATTCTATGAGTCGAGTAAAGCGTTTATGAATCTCGCCAAAGAGGTGAATAAGGAGTTAGTGGAGCAGGTATCAATACTGTCTAGTTTATTGCAACAGGTCTCTCAAGGTGAAGAGAAGCACGAACTTACTCTGAGCCTTCGAACCATTGAAAGTATTGGTCAAGATCTTCGTCTGTATACCGATCATGTAGGGCGTTTTTTTGATGGCATCAGCCAAGCACAATGGAATGAATTAACGTATCAGCAACAGCTGGAAAAGATACGCACGGAACAGCAGCTAATAAAAAATAAAGTCAGGGAGTTAATCGCAGCCGTTGAAGGCTTTACACAGCAATCGATTATTGCAGTCACGCATCATGAGCAACAAGCATTGCGTAATATCGGTTTATTCATTTTTACTTCTCTGGTGCTAGGTCTGGCTATTTCTTATGTTATGACTCGAATGCTAACAGGTCCGATACTCGCTTTACGTGACCTAACCTCGAAGATCTCTAAAGGTGACCTTTCAACGCGAGCCGCATTAATGACCCGTGATGAAGTGGGTGATTTATCGGTCTCCATCAATACTATGATCTCGACGCTCAATACCATCGCTAATCAAGCAGATGAAATAGCTGCTGGCAATTATGAAATAGAAATCGACAAACAAAATGATCAAGACCGTCTTGGCAATGCACTATTTCAGATGAAAAAACACATGGTCGCGCGTGTTGAACAAATCGAGAGAAGTAATAAAAACACCCAAGCAATTATGGAAACAGCCATAGACGCGATCATTTCTGTTGATGAGCACGGGCGAATTTTAACAGTAAATTCAGCCACCGAACGTTTGTTTTTTTATCCGCCTGAACTACTCATTAATCAGCATATTAATGCTCTTATCGCTCAAGGAGGGGAGTCAGGCGAACAAGATCTAATTGCGCAATACATGGGCTCACCACACAGCCAACTCAATAGTTTTAGCCATGAGTGGGTCGGGCTGCGTAAAGACGGTACAACCTTCCCAATGATGGTTTCCATAGGTGAGGTAAATAATGGCAATGAAATTATCTTAACGGCTTTTATACGGGATTTAACCCAAGAGAAACAGTTTGAAGTTGATCTACAATCATTAAACGATAATCTTGTTGCCCAAAATGAATTTAAAAATGCGGTCAGTAGTGTGACAGATATAACTCAAGGGGAAACCGACCTTGAACGACTATGTGACAATATCATTGCTAAGCTTGCTGAAATGTCTCAATCAGGACACGGCACATTTTATATACGCCCTGAACGCACAGAGGATAACCTTATCCTCTTTGGCAGTTATGCGTTCAAAGCACGTAAAAATATAGCGTCACAAATCATCATTGGTGAAGGGTTAGTTGGCCAGTGCGCTAAAGAGAAAAAGAGTATTTTACTAGCGCAGGTGCCAGATGATTACATTCAAATTAATTCCTCGTTGGGTGAGTTAACGCCGCTCAATTTATTACTCGAACCGATTTTATTCGAGGGGTGTTTAATCGGAGTCATTGAGCTAGCCTCATTTGAGCACTATAGTGATAACAATTTAAAAATTATAGGGCAAGTCAGTCAGTCATTAGGGGTTATTATTAATAACCTGCAAAACCAGCGACGCAACAAAAAGTTATTGTCTGACAGTCAAGCGCTTACAGAGCAATTACAGCAACAACAACAAGAGTTAAGTGAGGCTAATCAGAACTTAACAGAGCAAACCCAACGGCTTAAAGTTTCAGAAGAGGAGCTTAAACAGCAAAGTGAAGAGTTACGCGTATCAAACGAAGAGCTGGCTGAACAAAAAGAGTTTTTGACAAAGCAAAAGCAAGCGATCGAAGCGTCGAAGCAAGACCTAGCTAGCAAGGCAGAACAGCTCTCACAGGCGAGTAAGTATAAATCGGAGTTCTTGGCAAACATGAGTCATGAACTACGAACCCCACTTAATAGTCTGTTATTACTTGCTAAAGGGCTAGTTGATAACAAAAATAATAATTTAGACAGTGTTGAAGTCGAAGACGCTAAAGTTATTTTTGAGGGGGGAAACCATTTACTTACGCTAATTAATGATATTTTAGATCTTTCAAAAGTAGAAGCCGGCAAGTTAACCATTCACCGGGAAAGTGTTGCAATCTCAGCCTTTGGCCGAAGCTTACATAAGATGTTTGATCCAATCGCGCAAAGTCGTAGTTTAAACTTTACTATCAATGTGGCATCAAGCGTCCCAGATAATATCATTACTGATGGTCAACGACTTGAACAGGTCATTCGTAATTTGTTGTCTAACGCGATGAAATTTACTGAATATGGTGATGTCATCCTCGATATCGACTTTGCTAAACCACAAGATGCACTTGGTCGATTAGAGCAAGAATCACAGCCTGTCATTGCACTTAGAGTCATTGATAGCGGTATTGGAATTGAAGCGAATAAATTGGCTGATATTTTTGAAGCTTTCCAGCAGCAAGACGGGTCAACTAGCAGGAAATATGGCGGTACGGGACTTGGGCTGACGATAGTCAAAGAGTTAACCGAACTGCTTGGTGGTGAGGTTGATGTTGTCAGTCAAATTAATCAAGGCAGTACCTTTAGCATTTATCTACCATTGGTTATTCCAAGTGATGCTAAAGAGGGAGAAGAGCATCGAAGCTATTATCAGGATGAGTACAGCGCTAGAAATCACGGTCAGCAATCCACTAAAGATTTATTAGAGACACCTCCTCCACAAATGTTTACTAACGAAGATTCAGTGGGGGCGAGGCAACCATTTTTAATTTTTATTCCTGATGATCGTGATGACTTAACCAGTGATTCTAAAACATTATTAATTATCGATGACGACAAACACTTTGCTAAAGTGTTGCGTGATTATGCTAGAGAACATGGCTATAAAAGCTTAGTTGCTGGCGACGGAAGAACGGGCATCTATTTAGCACAAGCCTATCAACCCAATGGCATTATTCTTGATATAAGTTTACCTGATATTGACGGCTATCAAGTATTGGAGCAACTGAAGGCCAACCCTTCGACCAAACATATTCCTGTTGAAATCATGTCAGCGCATGAAGAAAATGCAAGTCAAATGCTGCGTTTAGGGGCGATAGGCTTAGAAACAAAACCTGTCTCATCTGAACAACTCAATCAAGTATTAAGTAACATTTCGCAATTAGATGCTGACAAATTGAAGCACGTGTTGAGTGTTGAGGACGATAAAAACAATCAAAGTGCCATCAAGCGATTATTAGAGAGTAGTGCAATTGACGTAACGACTGTTGGGACGGGTCAACAAGGATGCGAAGAAGTCGCCACCGGTAATTACGATTGCGTTATTCTTGATATTGGACTCCCTGATATGAGTGGCTTTGATGTACTTAAAACGATCAATCAACAGCAACATGGTCACATCCCTCCTGTTATTATTTATACCGCCCGCGATATCAACGATCAGGAGCAAGCAGAATTAAATAAATACTCATCAACAGTGGTCATTAAAGGAGTTGGCTCACCTGAACGCTTACTCGATGATGTATCTCTATTTCTACACGACCTAGAAAAAAGTAAAGCTGATACACACCAGCAGCAAGTAAGAATGGTTCATGATGATGATTTGATGCTCAAAGGGCGGAAAATATTATTAGTGGATGATGATATGCGTAATATCTATGCACTATCAAAACAGCTAATCGAACTAGGCCTTGATGTTGAAATGGCTAACCATGGTCAAGAAGCTCTGGATTTATTAAAACGGATTGATGATGTTGAGTTGATTCTAATGGATACTATGATGCCTGTAATGGATGGGTATGAGGCGACAGAAAAGATTAGGCAGTTACCGCAGTATGTCACGACTCCAATCATAGCCTTAACCGCGAAAACTATGCCTGAAGATCGTGAACGCTCGCTCAATGCTGGTGCCTCAGAATATCTTACCAAGCCTATCGAGTTGACCAAGCTGCTATCGATAATGCGAGTGTGGTTGTTTAAAACAATTAAGGAGAACCATGCCGAGTAAAAATGAGTTATGGGTGTTTGAAGTTGATCTGTTATTGGAAGCCATTTTCTTTCGTTACGGCTATGACTTTAGACATTACTCTCGCGCTTCCTTAGAACGTCGAGTTGAAAACAGGTTAGCGTTATCAGATCTAAGTTCACCCAGTGAGATGATTACTAAAGTTCTACATGAGCCCGCATTTTTTGAACTATTCTTAAAAGACATGTCGATTACAGTAACAGATATGTTTCGTGATCCTCATGTGTTTAGAGTGATTAGAGAGGTAGTGTTTAAACAATTAAGAACTTATTCAAGAGTGAATATTTGGCATGCGGGATGTGCAACAGGTGAAGAAGTATATTCGATGGCAATTATGCTTCATGAGGAAGGCTTGTTAAAACGTACACGCATCTATGCAACGGATTATAACAATCGTTCTTTAGAAGTTGCTCAACAGGGCATTTACCCAGTAGAAAAGATGCAGGAGTTTACCGCGAACTATCATGAAGCTGGTGGAAAAGGATCGTTGGCTGATTATTATCAGGCAAAATATGAGTATGCAAAAATTAATGATATATTTAATGCATCTATTACCTTTGCCAATCATAACCTCGTGAAGGATCAGGTGTTTGCACAAATGAATTTGATCGTGTGTCGCAATGTGCTGATCTATTTCGATCAGCACCTACAAGATCAAGTTTTAACGCTCTTTGCTAACAGTCTCGTTCATCGCGGCTATTTGGTATTGGGCGATAAAGAAACATTGGCATTATCTAAAGTTCAGGATGAGTTTGAGTGTGTTAGTTATGAACAACGAATTTACCGCAAGCTCGCAAAAGTATGATGCCGTTGTTATCGGGGTTTCAGCGGGAGGGCTTAATGCGCTCACCACATTACTCCCGAAACTACCAAATGACTTTCCGATGCCTGTGATTATTGTCCAACATCGTGCCTCTGATAGCGATAATTTTTTGATTGAACACCTAGGGAGGTTATCTAACTTGCAGGTAAAAGAAGCTGAAGTAGGCGAGTTGGCTCAAGCGGGTTTCATTTATTTGGCCCCGGCTAACTATCATTTGTTGATAGAACGAAATAGACATTTTAGTCTTAACGTCGACCCGCCCGTAAGTTATGCCATTCCTTCGGTGGATGTACTGTTTTACTCCGCGGCCCGTTGTTTTGGTGAACAATTAATTGGTGTTGTGTTGACCGGTGCTAACAGCGATGGTACTCAAGGGCTTAAAGAAATTAAGCAACTCGGCGGTCTTACTATTGTCCAACAACCAGAGACAGCACAAGAGCGCTATATGCCTGATGCTGCGATTGCTGAAACAAAAGTTGATTATGTTTTACCATTATTACAAATCGGCCAATTGCTTACAGCATTAGCTGAGGGGGGAGTGGAATGAATAGCACAAAACCAAAACTACTCATTGTCGATGATGAACCAAATAATCACCGTGTTTATGAGCGAACATTAGAAAGCTTAGATATCGAGTTTGTGAAAGCATTTTCAGGGCAACAGGCATTAGCTGTAGCACATCGAGAAGACTTTTTTCTTATTCTTATGGACGTACAAATGCCGGGAATGGACGGTTTTGAAACTGCCTCGTTGTTATTAGACCATCCTAAAACTTCCCACATTCCTGTGATTTTTATTACAGCCTTTGCCAGAGATGAAGCCTTTGAGTTTAAAGGCTATGCCAGTGGTGCAGTGGATTATTTAGTTAAGCCGATTAACGATAAAATTGTGCGCAGCAAAGTTGAGGTCTTTCTTGAACTCTATAAAGAGAAAATTGAACTAGATGAAGCTTATAAGGTTAAAAAGAAAGCCGAAGATGAGCTACGTCAACATAAAGATAACCTTGAAGATTTAGTCAAAGAACGTACTCAAGAATTACAGCTTTCATTGAATAATCTTTTAGAAACTCAAAATCAATTAGTAGAATCTGAAAAAATGGCTTCGTTAGGGCGTCTTGTTGCAGGTGTTGCTCATGAACTTAATACGCCCATTGGGGTTTGCGTTACAGCAACGTCATATTTACACGAAGAGTCAAAAGAGTTCAGTAGTGCAGTCATGAGCTCAACACTTTCTAGGCAAGATTTTGATAAATATATTAAATCATCCAACCAGTCGATTGATATTATTCTAACTAACTTAGAGAGAGCTTCTGAGATGATCAGAAACTTTAAGTTAGTCGCGGTTGATGTATCAAGTGAGACAATTCGTGATTTTAACCTGCTCGATTATATTGAAAGTATTGTGATGAGTTTACACCCTGAAACACGCCGTTCTCATGTTGATGTGACAGTGGAAGGGGATAGTACAATTGAGGTTAATATTAATCCAGGTGCGCTATCGCAAATTGTGACCAATCTTGTCATGAACTCTTTGATCCATGCTTTTGATGGTGAGAAGCAAGGACAAATAACCATTAATCTAGCGAAAGAAGATGAAGTTATTTCATTAATATATAGCGATGATGGCGCAGGTATGAGTCAAGATACCTGTGACATGATCTTCGAACCATTTTTTACAACGAGACGAGGTTGTGGGGGAAGTGGGTTAGGGATGTACATAGTCTATAATCTAACAACACAAACGTTTAATGGTGAAGTGAAATGCAAGAGTGAACTCGGTAAAGGGAGTACGTTTGAATTAACATTTCCGAGCGGGCTTTAATCCGTGTTGGGCCCACTCGTCTAACACTATGTTATAAATTTAATGAAATGATGACAGGGTCGTGATCCGATGAACGATATGGGTCATTAAATTTAGTCCTATTACCAGTATGTTTTCTTGCATATTCTAGTAATGAAGATTCTGCCGCATTAATATTCCATTCAGTAGCATCAACAATAAATGACTGTAATGATGGTGACGCCAAAATATAATCTAGCGTACCAACGTGATTTGAAAAAGAGTAGCCATAGGCTTGCGGATGAAACATTGCTACGGTGTTGAGGTAACCAAAGGATTGTTCTATCACTTTCCCTTTTATTCCATGCAATGGTTTTCCACTTTTCTTATTCCCGCCAATATAGGTGTCTCTCGCCGCTGTAATTTTACGTGGCGAAGAGGTACTTTTACGTTTGGTTAATATCGCCAAAGGATCTTCTTGTGCGTATGCATTTAAATCACCAATGATTAGCTTATGGCCGCTTATTTTTTCTAGTGACTTCCCTAGGTGATAGGCTGCAGATACGCGAAAGTGTTCACAAGAGGCTTGTAAATCAGGATCTTTAAAGTGTTGTAAAGCAGCATCTTCCCAACAGGCTGAACCTTTTGATTTAAAATGATTAACCGAGACTGTTAACTGTCGTTGAGTCGTTAACGTATTAAAGGTCACGGTCAAAGCATCACGCATGAAGTTTTTACCCGACTCTTTACCTGAGCGCGGAGCGTGTTGTTGAGGCATTTCAATGATACGACTCTGTTGTTTTGTTACCACCTGAGGACGGTAAATTAGCTGGCTGGTGATAGCACCGGTGCCGATAAACTGTTGCTGTTGGTGCTGAACAAAACGGTAGTGTTTGGCTGGTGGTAGGGTCGCATTAATGCGGGTAACTAAATCAACAATAGCTGAGTTTTTTCCATAGCCATTATTTTCTATTTCTAATAAACCAATAATATCGGCATCAAGGGCGGTTATCGCGGCAACAATTTTTTGAGCTTGTTGATTAAATTCAGCTAAAGAGTGTGCCCCACGACTTTGCTCTCTCGGATTTTTGTCGCCACCAAAAGGGGAGTTGAAATAGTTGAGGACATTAAACGTGGCCACTTTTAATGTCGCCGGCTTGATTACAGGGGCTGAGGTACGTGGTTTAAGGTGTTTGAAGCTGGCTTTAGTGGCTTGCTTAGTTACATAAAGGCGGAACTGCTTGTAAGAATAACCAACAACCCCAGTTAAATTCACCGCCTGATCACTAATACGGATATAGTGGTCCGTGCTGCCTTGACTGTTTGATTTTGCAAAGTCGAGGTACCAAGACACAACGCCTTTAGGCTGAGACTGGTGTGACTCGATTATCAGCTGACGCTGTTGATTCTTTTTATTTAAATGATGAGAGTCAGAAGAGCCCGGAGCAAAGTGCTGCGTTGGCTGGTAAGTGATACCTTGATGGGCAAGTGACATATTCACACGGCGTGCTTGGCGATCAAAACTAAGACTACGGCTGACAAATAGGTCGGATTGTTCAGTGATGTTGACTAGCATACCTTCATAGCGTTCAAGGGTCTGGCTAAAATTTTTATCACTACTTAGGGCGACTAATGGCACAGCATTAAGTGTTTTTGAGGTGTTAGTATGGTTAATTTTTCTCGCTTTAAACTGAGTCCAACCATAGTGTTCAGCAACATGACCTGTGACAGAAACAACTTGACCTTTTTTAATATTTTTATTGTTACTCACGACAAAAATAGCGTCGGAAGTTAGTGGATTATTGTCCCCGTATACATCCTGCAAAAAGAAACCTTGTGGTAAGTCTTCTCCTAGCGCTTGTGGCTGGACATGAGTGATGACACCAGAAACCTTAAACTGCTGTGCTGACTGATATATTTTTTGCTTGGGCTTAGTGAAAGGAGAGAATTCTCCAGAGCCTTGCAATGCCATAATGGTTGTAGTTTCAATGCGTTTCGCTTGCGCAATTGTGCTCACGGATAGCATAAGCAACGATATGATTATTAATACTTTTAGTTTCATTTCTAATATCCATAAAAATTCTGACCTAAGCCTATCACGTTTTAAAAATTCCAATGCGCCTATCTGCAATATGGCAGGTGTTATGTGAACTAAATCACTTGAAATATCGTTACAAATTAAACGGTGAAATAAAAAATTTTAACTATAATTTTTTTCTGCTGATGAATATACATTTAATGGAGTAAATGATGAAACAGTTAAACCGTGGAACGACCTTATTTGAATTATTGATTGTACTAAGCATTATGAGTATTTTATTGCTCGGTGCTATTCCCGCGTTTGGTGGGTTGTTAAAGCGTAATCTCATTACAAGTACCGTCAATAGGCTTATTGGACTAAGTTATTTCGCCCGACAAATGGCTATCAAAAATAATGCTTATGTCACGCTTTGTGCATCAAGTGATGGCATTAGGTGTGGTCGTGATTGGCATTTAGGGCAGCTATTATTTGTTGACCATAATCGAGATCGCAAGATCAATGGGAATGATCGAATACTCCGGTTTAATCATATTGAGGATCCGAACCTTAGAGTGACATGGCGGTCATTTCGTAGCCGTAATTTTTTACAGTACTCAGCTCGTGGCTGGACAAATTATTATAATGGTACGTTTCGCGTATGTTTAGCAGGGAGTGAACAATTCTATAATCGCGCCATAATTATTAATCGACCTGGTCGTGCAAGAGCGTCGGTTGATAGCGATAACGATGGCTTTCATGAAGATCGTGAGGGGGCGGTTATCACCTGTTAGTCTCTGAACTATGTTGGTAATGAGGCTTGGTTTGGTAGCTTGGTAAAGTTGCAAGAACAGCGCTAGCAGTGAAGAGCTAGCGCTACGAACTGAGAGGCTAAATGGTCGCTGCTAATTCCGCCCCTTGACGGATAGCACGTTTGGCGTCTAACTCACCGGCAAAATCAGCACCACCGATGAGATGTACTGGAATGCCGGACTCTTTGAGTCCATCGACGAGCTCTCGCTGTGACTCTTGGCCAGTACAAATCACGACATTATCAACAGCTAACACTTTAGTTTCTCCATTATCATTGATGTGTAAGCCATCATCATCAACTTTGATGTAGTCGATACCACCAATCATTTCAACAGTACGCTTCTTTAATGCTGCGCGATGTATCCAACCCGTGGTCGGTTGCAAGCTTTTACCAAAGCGTTCCGCTTTACGTTGCAATAAAAAAACTTGTCGTGCTGACTCTGGCTGTACTTGTTTAACACCTTCAATACCACCCGGATGAGCTATTTCAGTATCAATTCCCCATTCTTTTAGCCATAAATCTAAGTTTACGGTATGTGACTCACCTGCTTCTGTTAAAAACTCACTAACGTCGTAGCCGATACCGCCTGCGCCTAATACTGCAACGCGTTGGCCAATCTTAGCTTCACCATTTAGCACCTGTTGGTAATTGAACACCATCGGGTGATTAATACCTTCGATACTCGGAATACGTGGAGTTACCCCAGTGGCTAAAACAATTTCATCAAAACTGGCTTTCTTTAAACTGTCTACCGACTGAGGGCTGTTGAGGTGCACATCAATGTTTTGTCTTTCTAATTCAGAGCTGAAATAGCGTAATGAGTCAACAAACTCTTCTTTTCCCGGGACATTTTTAGCTAAGTTAAATTGACCACCTAATTGATCTTTCGCTTCAAATAAGCTGACTTGATGGCCACGTTGTGCAGCATAAATGGCAAATGCCATCCCCGCCATACCGCCACCAATTACCGCGAGCTTTTTTGCTTTGTGGGCTTTTTCAAAATTTAATTCTGTTTCATAACAAGCGCGAGGGTTAACCAAACAACTCGCCCGTTTTTGTTTAAAGACATGATCGAGGCAGGCTTGGTTGCAGGCTATACAGGTGTTAATTGCTTCACTTTCACCACGAGCAGCCTTATTAACAAATTCGGCATCTGCTAGCATAGGCCTTGCCATGGATACCATGTCAGCATCACCACGACTGAGGATCTCTTCTGCCACTTCTGGTGTGTTAATACGGTTGGTCGTAATTAAAGGCACCGATACTTCTTTTTTCATTTTTGCGGTAACCCAGCTAAAAGCTGCACGAGGAACTGATGTGGCAATCGTAGGGATCCTTGCTTCATGCCAGCCAATACCTGTATTAATGATAGTAACACCGGCCTGTTCAAGTGCTTTTGCTAGCTCAACAACCTCATCCCAAGTGCTGCCTTGCTCGACCAAATCAAGCATAGACAAGCGAAAGATAATGATGAAGTCTGTACCGACTTTCTTTCTCGAAGCCTGGACAATCTCTAATGCTAAACGCATGCGGTTCTGATAGCTGCCGCCCCATTTATCCTGACGTTGATTGGTTCGGGCACATAAAAATTGATTAATTAAATAACCTTCAGAGCCCATGATCTCAACACCGTCATAGCCTGCTTTCTGCGCTAGATAACAGGTTGAAGCAAAGTCTTTTATCGTTTTCTTGATTTGACGTTCGCTCATTTGACGAGGCTTAAATGGGTTAATCGGTGCTTTAATATTTGACGCGCTTACATTAAAAGGGTGATAAGCATAGCGACCAGTATGGAGAATTTGCAGACAAATTTTACTGCCAGCTTGATGTACCGCATCAGTGACTAGTTTGTGTTTTGCTGTTTGCCATGAAAAGCTAAGTTGTGAGCCATGAGGAGCTATTCGACCTCGAAAATTAGGAGCAATACCGCCTGTGACGATTAGCCCAACACCGCCTTTAGCGCGTTCAGCGTAAAATGCCGCGAGCTTGGCAAAGCCACCTTTTTCTTCCTCAAGTCCGGTATGCATTGACCCCATTAGTACACGGTTTTTTAACGTGGTAAAGCCCAAATCTAGTGGGCTTAGCATATGGGGGAAATGCTGTTGTGGCGTATTTTGCTGTGCTGACATGATTGCTCCAATTCTTCTATTGATATGACCAATATCAATGTGATTAATAAGCTATTAACTTGATGGTTGATATCAAAGCGCTATTGAACAATTCACCTAGGTTGTTATTGGGTTAAGAACCTAAGTCTAAAAGCACTAATGTGAAGTTACCATCAGTTGAGCTGCTCCTCATGTAGTGAGGTTTTATTTTTATTATTCAAACTAGTGTTTGATTGGTGTATTTGAACTTTACGTTAACTTGTTCAGCAATTCAACATTATTCATGAATCGTTTAAAATATAGTCGCTAAATGAAATGAATTATAGTGATGACTTGAAATGCTTTTGTTTATGCACTTGGTGTAAGGCTTGATGCTGAATTAGCCGCACAGCAAGATACCGGCTAACAACATGCCGGTACGACGGGGAGGATTACCCTAAAGTGCTTTTGGTTATGCACTTGGTGTAAGGCTTGATGCTGAATTAGTCGTACAGCAAGATACCGGCTAACAACATGCCGGTACGACGGGAAGGGCTATCCAGAAAAGCTTTTGTATAGGAATTCGATTTAACGCAGAGGAAGTGATTGTTACAAATTAAACTGTTGCTGCAAAATCTGTTGGGTGAAGGGAATCTTTAAATAGAAACCCCGTGGCAGCGTTTTTATTTTACTGCCATCTTCACCAATTGCATCGGTCAATGCTTTAGAATTAGCGCCTTTAGGCCTAAGCTGCATTACTTGTCCTGTCTTGGCACTGATTTGTTCTATTTTACCCAGAGTAATTAACTCCATAATTTCTTCCCAGTCTTGTTGTAATAATGACTCTTGTTCGGCTGAGGGCTGCCATAAAAAAGGTGTACCTATCTGTCGTTCACCGATCGCGAGTTCTTTTTCTGAAAGAATAGGAACCCACAATACTTTCGCTAGCTTATTACGTATATTGCTCTGCTGCCATTGGATACCAGTAATACCGATTAATGGTGTGATACACACAAAAGTTGTTTCCAGTGGTTTACCAAAGCGATTAATTGGAATTGTTTTTAGCTCAACGCCAAGGTGTGGAAAATCTTGCTCTGGCTTTGATCCTGCACTAGCACCCAGCGCAACTTCTAATAAATTACCTATCCAACCTTTGTTTCGTCGCAAGCTCTCTGGAACGTCTAGTCCCATTTGCATGGCGAGCTGCGCTAATGAAAGTCCAGCAATTGCATCGGCTTTAGCTAAAAGTTCTTGTTCACTCATTGGAGGTAATATCATGGTTGGGTAGTCTTTGTATCGTTATATACAAAGCAGTATGTATTAATTCGAGTGTATGTTGAACTAGTTTTGTTGGTTAGTTAAAGGAGAGTCCTTTCATGCCTATTGGTTACTTTTCATACCAAGGTTGGTGGTTATTGTTGATAATATCTTAAAGTCTATTTTTATCAATGGTTTGAGGTTAATTAATTATAGTGGTTGATGCGAGAATAAGCTTTGGTGAGTTAAATAATCAACTAAACGTGGATAGTTCACATAGATATCCACAGAATCATTGGATAACTTAGTTTATATAACTTGTTTTGGTAATAAAATATAAAAAAATCGCTTTTTTGATTAAAAAAAGTCACATTTATGCAAAATTAATACAATCCTTGTGGATACAATATGTATGTGGTTAAATTTTGTACTGGCTATTAAAGGGGATAAAAAAGTATTTCTAATAAGATAAATATTAATGTTGATAGATCGGGGTAACTTGTGGGTATCTATTTATCTTATTGATTTTAAATTTTTTGTTTGTATGTGCTAGTTGGTGATAAGTTTGATTTTTAGGGATTGCTAATGTAATGCCTGTTGGATAAATAAGCTTTCAAGTGCGATCTTCACAATGATATCCACAGAAATAGTTAATAACGATCGTTGGGATTGGCTGTAATTGTTAATAAATAGGAGGCTTGGGTATTAGTTATTCATTTGGGATGAAGTTTGTATCAATTTAATTGATTGTCTGTTATAAGGTAGTCAGTATAGAAACAATTGTTCATGCGTATTGTGCATGACTAAGGAAAACCATGATAGATGCTGATGGTTATCGCCCTAATGTAGGTATTATTATATGTAATGGTCATGGCCAAGTAATGTGGGCTCGCCGTTATCGCCAGCATTCCTGGCAATTCCCTCAAGGAGGGATTGATCAAGGCGAATCTCCAGAAGAAGCAATGTATCGAGAATTGTATGAAGAAGTTGGTTTAAAACCTAATGACGTCAAAATTCTTGGTTCAACCCGATCATGGCTGCATTATAAGCTCCCTAATCGAATGATTCGCCATGATAGCCAACCAGTGTGTATTGGCCAAAAGCAGCGTTGGTTTTTATTAAAACTAGTGAGTCCAGAGAGCAGTATTAATTTACTTCATTCAAACCACCCAGAATTTGATGATTGGCGTTGGGTTAGCTATTGGTATCCTGTCCGCCAGGTAATTTCATTTAAGCGAGAAGTCTACCGCAAAGCAATGAAAGAACTAGTTGGGCACTGTATGCCAATCTCAAAAAAAGACAGTATTTTCAGAAGTTAATTTTTAACCCGTTTTAATCTTTGGTCTGTAGTTAATCCTGAGCGCTTACAGTAGAATAGGCGCATTGGATCGAATAGGACTACCGTCTTGGATATCGCGTTACAAATTTTATTGCTTTGCCTATCTCTTGGTGCTGTGGTTGGCTTTCTCGCAGGTATGCTTGGAATCGGTGGCGGGCTTGTAATTGTCCCTGTATTACTTGCGTTATTACCTCTTGCCGGAGTTACTGACCCCGTATTGATGCCAATGGTTTTAGGCACCTCACTCGCTGCTATTTTACTGACTTCTATCTCAACCTTACTCGCCCATCATCGCGCGGACAATATTCCTTACCACTTTGTTTCGGTCTTAATCGTTGGCATTGGCTTTGGCGCTCTGGTTGGCGGCTATTCTGCCGATTTGATTCCTAGTGAGATCTTAAAGTTATTTTTTGCCTGCTTTGTTTTGTTAATGTCACTTCAGATGTGGGTTGGTTCTAAAAACAATCAGCAGGATCTGTCGACTGATGTTAAACCTGCGAAAGTGCAGTTGAGTGTTGTAAGTGTCTTTATCGGTGGTATCGCTAGTTTACTTGGCATTGGCGGTGGAGTGTTGCTGGTCCCTTATTTAACCTCGGTAGTTAAGCTTGATATGCGTAAGGCTATTGGCGCGTCTGCTGCGGGGGGATTCTTTGTTGCGTTGATGGGGTCTATGGGCTATTTGTGGGCAGGGTTACATACTGATGCTGTTTTACCGAAATGGAGTTTGGGCTATATTTATTTACCTGCATTAGTAGGGATCATCTCGGTTTCTCTTTTTACTGCGCCACTTGGTGTAAAAGTAGCCAAACGATTGCCGATTAAAGTATTAAAGCGCTGTTTTGCTGTGTTACTCTTTGTAGTCGGAACAAAAATTTTAATCGGATAAGGATTCTTTTGTGCAAGAAGTTTTACACTTTCCTCAAATAGACCCAGTGATATTCAGTATTGGGCCAGTGGCATTACGTTGGTATGGCCTCATGTATTTATTAGGGTTTATGGGTGCGATGATGCTAGGTAACGCACGTGCAGATAAACCTAACTCTGGCTGGACCCGAGAACAAGTCAGTGATCTATTATTCTATGGCTTTATCGGGGTAATTATCGGTGGCCGTATGGGCTACGTTTTATTTTACCATTTTGACTACTTCCTAAATGATCCGCTGTATTTATTTAGAGTATGGGAAGGGGGTATGTCATTCCACGGTGGCCTGATTGGTGTGATCACTGCACTGTTTTTATTTGCCCGTTCAACGAAGAAAAAGTTACTAGAATTAGGTGATTTTGTCGCGCCTCTAGTACCGTTAGGGCTAGGTTTTGGTCGCATTGGCAACTTTATCAATGGTGAGTTATGGGGACGGACTTCTGATGTACCTTGGGCAATGGTTTTCCCCGGTGGCGGACCGCTTGCAAGGCACCCATCGCAGCTCTATCAAGCACTGCTGGAAGGTTTTTGTTTATTCCTTGTGCTTTATTTATACAGTAAAAAACCGCGTCCATTAGGTGCTGTTAGTGGTTTATTCTTATTGGGTTATGGTGTCTGTCGCTTTATCGTCGAGTTCTTCCGTGAGCCAGATGCGCATTTAGGACTATTAACATTTAATTTAAGCATGGGACAATTATTAACAATCCCAATGTTATTACTGGGTGGTTTTTTAATTTTTAGAGGCTATCAGCAAGCGGCGACTTCAGAAGCTAAATAAGTTTCTTTAATTGCTACTTAGCAATAGTGTTAAATGAGTATTAACGAAAAAGGCTAGCAATGTATTGCTAGCCTTTTTTATGCACGAACCACTCTTTAATGAGTGATGAGTAACGATTGATGTGGATGCACTTTTATGCCAATGACTGTCTAAACCGCAAACGGGTATTTAATTGGCTCATGACATTCGTAGCCAATAACTTCAAAGTCATCAACAGTTACCCATGATTCAATGTCACCCAAGGTTTTAATTTTAGGATTGATACGCAATTGTGGTGATTCAAATGGCTCACGTTTGAGCTGCACATCACGCATCAATTCTAATTGATTTTCATAAATGTGTGCATTTACGATTTTGTGATAGGCCTTACCGGCTTTGTGACCAGTGATTTGCGCCACTAATGCCAGTAACACAAAACATTGTATTTGATTGAAATTTAACCCTAGTGGCACATCACAGCTTCTTTGCTCGCTGTTGAGGTAGAGTGTGTCGCCCAGTAAAGAGAAATGATGCGTATGCATGCATGGGCGGAGGCAGCCTAAGTCGAACTCGCCTGGGTTATAGAAGCTTAAAATTTCAGCACGATCGTCAATGCCGTTTGATAGATTGTCGATAATTTTCTTTAGCTGATCGACAGTGCTACCGTCTGGGCGCATCCAAGCACGGCCTTGAACGCCGTAAACTCTGCCCATGTCATCTTCGCCTTTACGGTTAGGGTTATTAAGCCAAGCTTCGTTTTCGTTGGCATTAGCGTTCCATGTATTACAACCAATCGCACGAAATTGCTCGGCGCTATCATAACCGCGTAAATAGCCAAGTAATTCAGCAATAGCGGCCTTATAATAGCTTTTTCGCGTAGTGATCATTGGGAACTTATTGGCTGCTACATCGTATTCTAGATCGGCATTGATCACGGTTAAACATTTGATTCCAGTACGCTTATTTTGTACCCATGTTCCTGTGTCAATGATGCGCTGACACAAATCTAAGTATTGTTTCATGTTATCTCTTTTAAACAGTCAATAGATTCAATTAGCGACTTTATCAGCCGAGTTGATTCATTGAGCGTCGAGTAAAAATTTAGTCATATCTTACCGATTTTTAGCTAATAACTGTTAGTTCTTTTTTCCATAAATAATAAAGGGGAGACCCTGACTCACCTTTAGTGTTTGAAGTTTAGTTTTATGGCTAGTTCGACTTAAGTTTTTATTTAACTCTGTAAAAAATGATTTCTAATGATGAATATTGTGTCAACATTCGGTAAAGTAGCGGCGTGATTTAGTTTAAATAAGTCAGCTGCATTTTAGGTTATTCACATACTCAGGCCTATAGCCAGTGAACATGATCTATGTCCATGTATTAAAGCACCATAAGCAGTATAGTTAACTGACTTTTTTCGGGGAAATTTTTATGACTACAGTAAAACCTTCATTAGATAAGCCACGTTTACGTTGGGCTTGTCGTCGCGGCATGTTAGAGCTAGATGTGTTGTTTATGCCATTTGTTGAGGATGCTTGGGATGAATTAAACGACAATGATAAAGCGACATTTGAACGCTTATTAGAGTGTGACGATCCTGATTTATTTGCATGGGCGATGGGACATGAAAAAAGCTCCGACCCTGCATTACAAGCAATGATGACCTATATTGTAAACCGCGTTAAAGTTTAGTCTTTAACCGCGAGTTGGTAATCAACAGAGCCCCGCAGGGGCTTTTTTTAATCTCAGGCTTTTTTTGTTCTATAGTTAATGGCTGAATTCATTGTCTGAGACCACAATGCAGCGCTACTCTAAATACCTAATCATTGTTAAATCGTCAGTGATTGCTCATCGTTTTCAGCTTGTTTTGTTCACACTGATCAACGCTGTTATGTTCCTAATTCTCCATCAGCTGTTTTTAGCCACACAGGCAGCAGTTATTGGTTTTGCAATACAGAGCTTATTAAGCTATTTCATTGTGGCAAAGAACAAACAAATGTCGCCTAACTTCCAAGTTAATGATATTGGTGAGATTGACTTCCTGAATGATTCAACAGAGGCCATTGTGCTGAATAAAGGCCAATTATTAGCACAAAGCTTTATTGTTCCTTGGTGTTGTGTGCTTTACATAAGTGAACATGAACTCGATTCGAATAAGTTAAAAATACTTATCTGGCCGGATATGGTGGATGATACAAGTTATCGCCGTCTATGTCGTATTATTCGCTTAAGACGGCAACAGATTTAAACGAGCTCAATCAGATTTATGCGATGGCGTTAGGACTGTTGGCTGACTCTTTTCTAGCGGCTCTGGATAATCAAGGTTGTAATGTAAGCCTATGCTCTCTTTACGGGCAATTGCACAATCAATAATTAGCTGAGCTACTTGCACTAAATTTCTTAATTCGAGTAAGTTATTCGACACTTTAAAGTGTTTATAGTACTCATGGATTTCAGATTGAAGCAATTCAACGCGGCTTTTGGCTCGGGCTAAACGCTTGTCAGTTCTGACGATACCAACATAATCCCACATAAATAGCCGTAGTTCGTGCCAGTTATGTTGGATAACAACTTCTTCATCAGAATCGGTCACTTGTGAATCATCCCACGGAGCAATCGTGATGTCATGCGTGTTAGCGATGAAGTTCTTTTGAATATCTTCAGCGGCGGCTTTAGCGAATACTAAACACTCGAGTAATGAGTTACTTGCCATACGATTAGCGCCGTGTAACCCGGTGTAGGCAACTTCACCAATAGCGTATAAGCCAGAAATATCCGTTGCGCCGCGATCATTGGTAGTGACACCACCACAGGTATAATGAGCCGCTGGGACAACAGGCATAGGTTCTTTAGTAATATCGATGCCTAATGATAAACAATGTTGATAGATTGTCGGAAAGTGCGCGGTAATAAACTCAGCGGTTTTATGACTAATATCTAAATACAGACAATCAACCCCTAATCGCTTCATTTCATAGTCAATGGCACGGGCGACGACATCACGCGGTGCTAACTCACCACGAGTATCAAAATCATCCATAAAACGTGAACCATCAGGGCGTTTTAATACCGCACCTTCACCACGCAGGGCTTCAGATAACAGAAAGTTATTGGATTGCGGGTGGTACAAACTCGTTGGATGAAATTGGTTAAATTCTAAATTAGCCACTGAACAACCTGCGCGCCACGCCATAGCGATACCATCACCACTGGCAACATCGGGGTTACTGGTGTATTGATACACTTTACTGGCACCGCCTGTTGCTAACGCAATATGGTTGGCGTAAATCGTTTCAACATGTTCATCTTGACGGTTCCACACATAAGCACCAATAACACGTTTGCTGTCTTGCTCAGTAGACGTAATTAAATCAACGGCATTGTAACGCTCAAGAATGGTGATGTTTGGGTGCTTGGTCACTTGATTTTGTAGCGTGGTTTGAACTTCTTTACCAGTGGCATCAGCAGCATGAAGGATACGGCGATGGCTGTGACCACCTTCTTGCGTTAAATGATAACGTTGTTCACCTTTGGCTGATATTTCCTGATCAAAATCAGCGCCACAATCGATCAACCATTCCAATGAAGACTTTGCTTGCTGTGCTGTCATTTCAACAATATGACGGTCGCACAAATTTGCGCCTGCAATTAAGGTGTCATTAACATGGGATTCGATACTGTCTTTTTTGTCAAAGACGGCAGCGATACCCCCTTGGGCGTAAAATGTTGAACCGTCATTTAATTGTGCTTTACTTAATACGGTCACTTTAGCAAATTGAGCGACTTGTAACGCCAGAGTAAGGCCTGCTGCGCCGCTGCCAATAATTAAGATGTCACAGTAATGTTCAATAGCGTCTTTCATGATCTTTTTAGCTAAATAAGCGATGGCCTATAATATAAGCCAAAATGCACTTTTTTACCTAATAAAAAGTATTTGAATTTAGTGAAATAAGTAGTCAATAAGAATAAAATGTAAAAAAAAATTACATTTACTGAACTTTATCTAAACACGCCAGTCTATTATTGTGCGTTTACTTCGAGCATGCAGTGAAATACAGAGATGGAGATATTGCTTGAATGAGCGAACCAAAAACAGATCAACAGTTGGTTGAGTTAGTACAGCAGGGGAATAAAGCTGCGTTCGATTTGTTGGTTAGAAAATACCAACACAAGGTACTAAACTTAGTTAGTCGTTTTGTTAAAAATCAGGGAGATGTTCCTGATGTTGCCCAAGAGGCTTTTATCAAGGCCTACCGCGCATTACCGAACTTTCGTGGTGATAGTGCATTTTATACTTGGTTATACCGCATCGCGGTAAATACAGCGAAGAACTATTTAGTCGCACAAAAGAGGCGGCCATCAAGCTCTGATATTGATATCAGTGATGGTGAGTACTTTGATGACGGTGATGAATTACGAGAGAGTGCTTCACCAGAACGCCTGTTACTAACAGACGAGATAAGAGATGTAGTAGTTTCTACATTAGAAAAATTACCTGAAGATTTACGTACAGCGATTACCTTACGTGAATTGGAAGGCATGAGTTATGAAGATATCGCAAATGTAATGGAATGTCCTGTTGGGACTGTTCGTTCGCGGATTTTTAGGGCGCGAGAAGCTTTAGATAAGCAAATCGACCCCTTAATGCAACGGTAGAAGGTGTATATAGTGTCAGACAACAGACAAACAGTATCCTCATTTATAGATGGTGAAGAGTTATCAAAAGAGTTGCTAGACCAACTGGCTAGTGATGAGGCCTTACAAGGTGATTTTGAACGTTATCATCTAATTGGTGATGCGATTCGTGATGAATTATCACCCGCCTTTGAACTAGATTTCGCTGATAAAGTGGCTGCGGCCATTGAATTAGAGCCTACGGTCATTGCACCTCAAGCAACGCAAGAAACCACTGTAAACGAAGAGGTGTCGAAAAAGCCTCGTGCTGAAGTGATTCCGTTCTTTGGTAAGTTAGGGCAATATGGTATTGCAGCTTCTGTCGCTGCCGCGATGGTTATCGGTGTACAACAGTTTAACCATGAAGAGACACAGTCTAAAGATATCCCTGTGCTTCAAACTATCCCGACGGGTGGTTATGCTTCACCAGTAAGCTTTCAAGCACCAACAACCAACGATTTACAGAAAAAGATTGAACAAGAAGAGCAACGTGCACAGCAGCAACATCGTATGAATGCTTTTGTTAAAGATCACATGCTACAACAGCGCTTAAAGTCTCAAACGCAAGAAGTAGAGTCAGAAAAAGAGCCATCGGATAAAAAACAATAGGTAGGTTTGGTTAATGCGTTATTGGTTACTTAGTACCCTGCTTTTTGTTTTTTCAGCGAATGCGACAGAAAAGGCACCGCTAGATTGGCTTCATAACATGAGCGCTGCATATAAGCAGCTCAATTTTAAGTTACCAATGATCCACCTAGAACGAAACCATGTTCAAAGTTATGCCTTTGAACATGGCGTCATTGATGGTGAACAAGTGGTTTATGTTGCTTCGCTCAGTGGCCCAGTGAGTTATAGTTATCGAGTTGCCGATACAGTGACTTATGTTGAACCTGACATTAAACCTTATAGTGTTAAATCTTCTCATATCATCGGCGCATCGCCTGCAATATTTGTTAATAAGATTGAACATATCGAACGCAACTACACTATCACCAAAGTAGGAAAAGGTCGGGTCGCAGGGCGAATTAGCCAACTAATTCGCTTAAAGTCTAAAGATAAACACCGTTTTAACTACATATTGTGGCTCGATATGGAAACATCGTTACTGCTACGATATGACCTATTTGATCTCAATAATAACTTGCTTGAGCAAGTGCAAGCTGTTGGTTTACATATTACCAGTGAACCAAGCGATAACCTGATGAAGCTTAAGCATACTAAGCTGCCCGATTTTAGTATTGCAACTTCACAACAACAGCAAACTCGTTGGGGGTTCAGTTGGTTGCCAAGTGGTTTTGATATTAAAGCTGTTGATAATCACCGTTTGATTAATACATCCCAACCTGTTGAATATTTAATGTTAAGTGATGGCTTATCACAAATATCAGTTTATGTTGCTAAACGAGGTGAGATTAGCTTGCCCGAAAAAGTGTTTACTAAAAGCGGCATCGTAATGGCTAATCAACACTTAGGTGATCGTGAAGTGACGGTCGTTGGACGTATTCCTTATGAAACCGCGAATAAGATCGCGCGAGCTGTTATACTTAAACCGTAAGCGTATCAAATAATCGAGTTTTCGACTCGAAGCGAGAATTAGAACCATGTTAGAGCAGCAAGCGTTGGTGACCAGCGTTAACGGACAGCAAGTTGAAGTTGAAGTTGCAGTAAATTCAAGTTGTAGTGGTTGCTCTAACCAAGAGTCTTGTGGTGTCGGCACGGTTGCTAAAGCATTTAGTGGTAAAACGCAGAAACTACGTATTAATACCCTGATGATCTTACAACCGGGGCAGTGGGTCACTATTGCTACGGTTGAAGGGGATGTCCTAAAAATTGCTGCAATCACTTATTTCTTTCCTTTATTTTTCTTATTCATTGTGGGTTTATCCGCGCAAAGCTTATTAGTTGAGCAAGCAGGCTGGCCACAATGGATCGCTATTATTCTTGCCGGCATTGGTGGCTATTGTGGCCACCGCGCTGCACGGCACTATTTACAAGTAATGGACCGACAGCAGCCACACATTGAAATAATATCTGTGGTTTCTTGCCCTAAATAGGATTTTTGTTAGTGAGCTTTTTCACGCTTAGGTCGATTAACTTTGGCACAGGTGCTTATTTACGGTAGAATTGGCGAAATTTTTGTGTCTTTTACTTTTTTAGGTTGGCTATTCTTTAATGAAGCATATACGTAATTTCTCAATCATTGCCCATATTGACCACGGCAAATCTACTCTGTCTGACCGTTTAATCCAATTCTGTGGTGGTTTATCTGACCGCGAAATGGAAGCACAAGTACTTGATAACATGGATATCGAGCGTGAGCGTGGTATCACCATCAAATCTCAAAGTGTTACCTTAGACTACAAAGCCCGCGATGGTGAAACATATCAGTTAAATTTCATCGATACGCCTGGGCACGTTGATTTTACTTATGAAGTTTCTCGTTCTCTTGCCGCCTGTGAAGGGGCATTGTTGGTTGTCGATGCTGCTCAAGGTGTAGAAGCGCAAACACTGGCGAACTGTTACACTGCGATTGAAATGGACTTGGAAGTTGTCCCTGTCTTAAATAAAATCGATTTACCATCGGCTGACCCAGACTCTGCTTCTGAAGAAATTGAAGACCTTGTGGGTATCGATGCTGTTGAAGCGGTGCGTTGTTCTGCTAAAACTGGTTTAGGCATTGAAGATGTTTTAGAGGACATCGTGTCTAAAGTTCCTTCACCTGAAGGTGAAATGGACGGTCCGCTACAAGCCCTTATTATTGATTCTTGGTTTGATAACTACCAAGGCGTTGTGAGCTTGGTACGTATCAAACACGGTCAAGTTAAAGTTGGCGACAAAATGAAAGTAATGTCGACAGGTGATACACATATCATCGATAAAGTCGGTATTTTCACGCCAAAACAAACTGAGACGGGTTCATTAAAAGCGGGCGAAGTAGGTTACATCATTGCCGGCATCAAAGAGATTCACGGTGCACCTGTTGGTGATACGCTGACTTTAGCACGTAACTCTGCTGAAGCACCGTTACCGGGCTTTAAGCGTGTGAAACCACAAGTTTATGCTGGTCTATTCCCAATCAGCTCTGATGATTACGAAAACTTCCGTGACGCACTAAGCAAGTTAAGCTTAAATGACGCATCGCTTCATTATGAGCCAGAAACATCAAGCGCATTAGGTTTTGGTTTCCGTATTGGTTTCCTTGGTATGTTACACATGGAAATCATTCAAGAGCGTTTAGAGCGTGAATATAATTTAGACCTCATCACGACCGCACCAACGGTAAACTACGAAGTAGTCACAACCGCTGGTGAAACGTTAAACGTTGATAACCCATCTGACTTACCGCCAGTACAAAATATTGCTGAAATTCGCGAGCCTATCGTTGAAGCAAATATCCTAGTACCGCAAGAATATTTAGGCTCGGTCATTACCCTATGTATTGAAAAGCGTGGTGTTCAAACCAACTTGGTTTATCACGGCAAGCAAGTGGCAGTGACCTACGAACTACCGATGGCGGAAGTTGTCCTTGATTTCTTCGATCGGTTGAAATCTACATCACGCGGTTATGCATCACTTGATTACAACTTCAAGCATTTCCAAGAATCGAACATGGTACGTGTTGATATGCTAGTAAACGGCGAGCGCGTTGATGCTTTAGCTATGATCACTCACCGTGATAACGCTCAGTTCCGTGGCCGTGCGGTTGTAGAAAAAATGAAAGAGCTTATCCCACGTCAAATGTTCGATATCGCTGTTCAGTCAGCGATTGGTAGCCAAATCATAGCGCGTACTAACATTAAAGCATTACGTAAAGACGTAACCGCTAAATGTTATGGTGGTGATGTGAGCCGTAAGAAAAAGCTATTACAAAAACAAAAAGCAGGTAAGAAACGTATGAAGTCTGTTGGTAATGTTGAATTACCACAAGAAGCGTTCTTAGCGGTATTAAAAGTTGGAGAGTAATTGATGGCGGGCTATTTTGAGCTTCTATTAGTCATAGCAACATTGGGTACAGGTATTGTTTGGGCGATTGACCATTTTGTCTTTTTGCCTAAACGTCGCGCGGTTGTTGCGGGATTAGCTGATACGATTGAGCAAGATGCTAAAGATAAAGTATTACAAGAATCAGCGCTAGTTGAAAACTGTCGCGGTGTTTTTCCTGTGATTGGCTTTGTCTTAGTATTGCGTTCATTTTTCTATGAACCGTTTCAAATCCCTTCTGGCTCGATGATGCCTACGCTGTTAGTTGGCGACTTTATCTTAGTTGAGAAGTATGCATATGGGGTTAAGTTACCTGTATTGCGTAATAAAGTCATTGAAACGGGAGCGCCACAACGTGGTGACTCGGTGGTGTTTAAATACCCACCGCAGCCTACAGTTGATTATATAAAGCGTGTTATTGGTTTACCCGGAGATACCGTGCTATACCGTAATAAGCGACTTTATATCAAGCGTGCTTGTGCCGCTGATAACAATGTCGAGTTAACACCATGCGATAAGT
The DNA here is from genome assembly GCA_002835545.1 of Alteromonadales bacterium alter-6D02. Taxonomy (GTDB): domain Bacteria; phylum Pseudomonadota; class Gammaproteobacteria; order Enterobacterales; family Psychrobiaceae; genus Psychrobium. The sequence goes on along the minus strand of PIZK01000020.1, from coordinate 4,334 downwards.
TTGAGGAAGTGAGTATCGATATTGTCTCCCAAGGCGACTTTATTCAAGACTCGTATCCGCTAACAGAAGCGCATGAAAACTTATTAGGTGTAAATCATCAAATATTATTTAACCCAGCGTTTGCTGGACGCCCTGAATATTTTAATCAAACAGGTGCACGCCAAGGGGAATGGATCGTTCCTCAAGGTCAATATTTTGTAATGGGCGACAATCGCGATAATAGCTTAGATAGTCGTTTCTGGGGCTTTGTCCCTGAGCAAAACATGGTTGGTAAAGCAGTATTTATCTGGACCAGTTTTGAATTTAACCGCAGTGAAAATGACTGGTTACCTACTTGGGTTCCTTCTGGTATTAGAACTGACCGAATAGGTAAAATCGGATAATAATAATGAGAAATATTCCGTACGACAAATTAGAACGAAAAATTCAGTACAGTTTTAAAAATAGAGACTTTTTTCTGCAAGCGTTAACCCACCGTAGTATGGGGGGGGAGCATAATGAGCGTTTGGAGTTTTTAGGCGATTCTTTACTGGGCATGTTTATTGCCGAAGCCTTGTATGAGCAGTTTCCAAAAGTGTCTGAAGGTGACTTAAGCCGCATGCGTGCGACTTTAGTGCGCGGTCAAACATTAGCAGAAATCGCACGTGATTTTGAATTGGGTGACTACCTACGTTTAGGCCCTGGTGAGCTTAAAAGTGGTGGCTTTAGACGCGAGTCTATTTTAGCCGATGCCGTTGAAGCCATCATTGCCGCCGTATTCCTTGATAGTGATATGGCAACGTGTAAGACATTGGTTCTTAACTGGTATCAGCCGCGCTTAAATACTATTGAGCCAGGGGTTAGTCAGAAAGATCCTAAAACTCAGTTACAAGAGTGGTTACAAGGCCGACGCTTGCCATTACCAACCTATGAAGTGATTGAAGTGACAGGCCAAGCACACAACCAAAAATTTACCATGTCATGTGTTGTTGAAGGTGCAGAGCACGCGACACAGGGTGTGGGTACTTCTCGTCGTAAAGCAGAACAAGACGCGGCGAAAAAAGCATTAGAGGCAATCCATGCAGCAAACAAATGATGAGCAAACCTATTGTGGTTTTGTTGCCATTGTTGGCCGACCAAACGTCGGTAAATCAACCCTATTAAATAAAATATTAGGGCAGAAGATTAGTATTACCTCGCGTAAGCCGCAAACAACTCGTCACCGCGTGATGGGGATCGATACCGAAGGGACGCATCAAACAATTTATGTTGATACGCCGGGTTTACACAGTGAAGAAAAGCGCGCGATTAACCGTTTAATGAACCGTGCTGCGGCCAGTTCATTAGGTAATGTTGAAATGGTATTTTTCTTAGTCGAAGGGACACAGTGGACCGGCGACGATGAAATGATCCTTAATAAACTGCGTAAAAGCTGTGGTAACACTAAAGTGGTTGCCGTGGTGAATAAAGAAGATAACGTGCAAATGCGCGCTGACTTATTACCACACCTGCAATGGCTTGGGACGCAATATGACTTTGATCATATTATGCCTATCTCTGCTAAACACGGTGACGGTGTCCCGAAGTTAATCGAGCTTGCACGTGACTCGCTAATTCCAAGTGATCACTTCTTCCCTGAAGATTACATTACTGATCGCTCACAACGCTTTATGGCCTCTGAAATCATCCGTGAAAAGCTAATGCGTTTCACTGGTGACGAAATACCATACTCAGTAACGGTAGAGATCGAAGCCTTTACCATGCAGCCTAATGGTGTGTTCAATGTCAGCGCGTTAATTTTAGTGGAACGTGAAGGACAAAAGCGCATGATCATCGGTAAGAAAGGTGAAAAGCTTAAGCAAATCGGTCGTGAAGCGCGTAAAGACATGGAAGAGATGTTTGAGAACAAAGTCTTCCTTGAACTGTGGGTTAAAGTGAAGTCTGGTTGGGCTGATGATGAGCGCGCGCTTAATAGCTTAGGCTATGGTGAGTAAGCTTTGGGCTAATGCATAAAGCTAGTGATCTTTCACCGCTGTGCGCAGCCTATTTAATTCATTCCAGACCTTTTAGTGAAACGAGCCTCATCGTAGAACTAATCACCGAAAGTCATGGCCGAATCTCGGCTGTGGCTAAAGGTGTTAAACGCAAAAACAATATCAATAAAAGCACCCTGCAGCCATTTCGCCCATTATTAGTGTCTTGGCGTGGTCATGGTGACCTCAAAACTTTAGTCCGTATCGACTCTCCTACATTAGCCTTGCCACTGAGCCGTGATTTTCTTTATAGTGGTCTGTATCTCAACGAGCTTGTTTTACGTTTATTAGCTAAAGAAGTGAGTCAACCGCAAATTTATAGTACCTATCATGCCACCTTGTTAGCGTTATCAAAGCAACAAGACATTGAGAGTGCGCTGCGTCAATTTGAACTGACGTTGTTAGCTGAGCTAGGACATGGCTTTTCCCTGAGTCACGACATCGATGGCTATCCGATTGTTGTCGATATGGGTTATCGCCTTATTCCAGAGCAGGGACTTAAAGCATTAATTAATGGTCCGTATCAAGGCGAGACTATTTTAAATATTGCAAACAATCATTTTTGTGACAAGATAACGCGTCATCAAGCAAAACAATTAACAAGACAGGCACTCGCGCCATTACTGGGCAGTAAACCATTGCACAGCCGAGCCCTGTTTTCTCGTAAGAAAAGTCAATAAGAGGAATGTAACGTGAACCCAATTTACCTAGGCGTCAATATCGACCATATAGCAACGTTAAGACAAGCACGTGGCACGAACTACCCTGACCCTGTTCACGCCGCTGCGATTGCAGAGCTTGCTGGAGCCGACGGAATAACCGTTCATTTACGCGAAGACCGCCGTCATATACAAGATCGCGATGTATACGCATTAGCAAAAACGTTACAAACACGCATGAATCTTGAAATGGCCGTGACCGATGAAATGATCGCGATTGCCTGTGAAGTTGAACCTGAGTACGTATGTTTAGTGCCAGAAAAACGCGAAGAGCTAACCACTGAAGGTGGCTTAGATGTGGCAGGTCAACTAGATACGATGCTTGAAGCCATTGCCCAATTAAAAAATAAAGGCATTAAAGTGTCATTGTTTATTGATGCTGATAAAGAGCAAATCGATGCGGCAGTTAACGTGGGTGCACCTTATATCGAGCTTCACACCGGTTGTTACGCGGATGCTGAAACAGATGCTGAGCGCAATGCAGAATTAGAGCGTATTAAAAGCATGGCTGCTTACGCACACAGCCGAGGTTTAGTGGTTAATGCAGGTCATGGTTTGCATTACCATAATGTTGCACCTATTGCCGCGATCCCAGAGATTTATGAATTAAACATCGGCCATTCAATTATCGCACGTGCTTCAATGATTGGCTTAGACCAAGCGGTTCGCGACATTAAAGCGCAAATGGTTCAAGCGCGCGCAATGAGCTAATCAGACACGCACGGTAAGAACAAGGGTGGTTAGGAAGTTATGATCAGGGGGCTAGTCAGTTTATTGTGGATAATTGCGTTTAGCAGCAATGCACAACAAGCCAAACTCGCCCCCTTTACCACCGATGGTTGCAGCCTCTTTCCCGATGGTACACTCGCCAGTAGCGAGCAATGGTTACACTGTTGTGTTCAACACGACTTTGACTATTGGCAAGGCGGCACTGCGAAGCAACGGCAACGCTCTGATCGCGAACTGCTGCTCTGTGTTGCTAAAGCGGGGCACCCTCACATTGCATCCTTAATGCTCACAGGCGTTAGGGTTGGCGGTCACCCCTATTGGTATACCCCGTTTCGTTGGGGCTATGGCTGGCCTTACCCTAAAGCTTATGCTGAACTCACTCCCGCTGAAATGCAACTTGTCGAACAACGCGTATTAGAAATCCCTGCTGAGTTGTTGAAGTTGCTTGAGATGGAGTAGGAGAGTGCTTCTTACTTTGTTTATTACTTATACATACGCCAGTGTGATTTAGTCTGTTGCTCTCGCTATTCAGCCTCCTCTATTAACTCTGTTTATACAGTTATAATGAAACCCCCAAAAAAACTAATAAATTTTGCTTGCTCATTCTATCTTTTTTCAGCGTGTAAAAACAGAGAACGGCTAGTAGCTGGTTGATCTCGTTATTAATCTTTTATCGCCCAGTCTGTTAAAATCGCTCTTTTTACAGCCAAGGCAATTTCTCCGCAGCGTGAAAAGAGAGAATAGATAAATGTTTATATCGCAATTTATTGATTAATTAGAGGTTGTGTTTTAAATTGGCTTCTTTAATAAACAACTTTTAGTCGGGTTTAATAAGAATTCCGATTAATATACTGTTAGGTGTTTTTCATGTTTA
>PIZK01000002.1 GCA_002835545.1 Alteromonadales bacterium alter-6D02 | reverse complement strand
GGGGTTAATTGACCGCTTACGAATATAAAAGGTTAAACAGGCGGCAAGAGATCCTGACTAAAAGCATGTCAAGGTTACGGATGTGGGCATGTCAGGATAACCGACCTAATAATAAGCACACTTCAATTAAAAGCTATAATGATATGTTATGAGCAAGCGTTAAACCGCAGGGATGCGGTTTTCGAGCGCCCCATGGATGGGCTTGAGCGACTTGTGGTTAACATGTCGTTGTGGCTTGTTTAGTGGGAATATAAAAGGTTAAACAGGCGGCAAGAGATCCTGACTAAAAGCGTGTCAGGATGACGGATGTGGACATGTCAGGATAACCGACCTAATAATAAGCACACTTCAATTAAAAGCTATAATGATATGTTTTGAGCAAGCGTTAAACCGCAGGGATGCGGTTTTCGAGCGCCCCATGGATGGGCTTGAGCGACTTGTGGTTAACATGTCGTTGTGGCTTGTTTAGTGGGAATATAAAAGGTTAAACAGGCAGCAAGAGATCCTGACTAAAAGCGTGTCAGGATGACAAGGGGTGGCGTGTCAGGATGACAAGGGTTGGCATGTCAGGATGACAGAGGTGGACATGTCAGGATAACGGGAGCGAATATGCCAGGGGGAGAAGCTCATAAAAAATGCCGCTTAAAAGCGGCATTTTAGTATCTAAAAACTCAAAAGCAATTAAGCGAATGGGTTATTTAATACGATAGTTTCAACACGGTCTGGACCCGTAGAGATAATATCAACAGGAACTTCTAAGATTTCTTCGATTCGTGCGATGTAGTCTAATGCTGCTTGTGGCAGTTTAGAGTGGTCTTGTTGACCGACAGTTACATCAGACCAACCAGGCATACTTTCGTATACTGGAGTTACTTTCTCAAAGTCATCAGCAGACATTGGTGCTACGTTTGTAACAGTACCGTCTTCAAGTTTGTAACCAGTACACAGTTTTAACTCTTCTAGACCGTCTAATACGTCTAATTTAGTTAAACATAAGCCAGTGATACTGTTTAATTGGATTGCACGACGCATCGCAACAAGGTCTAACCAACCACAACGACGGCCACGGCCTGTTGTTGCGCCAACTTCATGACCTTTAACCGCTAGGTATTCACCAATATCATTAAACTGTTCCGTTGGGAAAGGACCTGAACCTACACGTGTTGTGTACGCTTTAATAATACCTAACACGTATTCTACGTGACATGGACCAAAACCAGTACCAGTAGCAACGCCGCCAGCAGTAGTATTTGATGACGTAACGTATGGGTATGTACCATGGTCGATGTCTAATAATGTACCTTGAGCACCTTCAAACATGATGCGCTCGCCAGTTTTGCGTGCGTTATCAAGTAACTCAGTTACATCTACAACCATAGATTTTAATAAGTCAGCAACTTCTAACGTATCATCAAGTGTTTTTTGGTAATCAACCGCTTCTACGTTGTAGTAGTTGGTCAGCATGAAGTTATGGTATTCCATGACTTCTTTTAATTTAGCTGCAAACTTTTCTGTATCAAATAAGTCGCCAACACGTAATGCACGACGAGACACTTTATCTTCGTATGCAGGACCGATACCACGACCGGTTGTACCGATAGCTTTATTACCACGAGCCACTTCACGCGCTTGGTCAAGTGCGATGTGATAAGGAAGGATTAATGGACATGCTTCACTAATGCGTAGGCGATCTTTTACTGGAACACCACGCGCTTCAAGCATTTTCATCTCTTCAAGCAGTGCAGCTGGTGATAATACAACACCATTACCAATGATGCTCATTAGGTCATCACGTAAAATACCCGATGGGATTAGGTGAAGGACAGTCTTTTCACCATCAATTACTAATGTATGACCAGCATTGTGACCACCCTGATAACGCACTGCATATTTAGCGCTATCTGTTAGTAAATCAACAATCTTTCCTTTACCCTCGTCGCCCCACTGGGTGCCGAGCACAACTACGTTATTTGCCATTGTTTTGTTCACGGTTACGAATTAAAGCGGAATTCTATCAGATCTGGCGGCCAGATCTAGCATAAGTTGCAGAAAAATTACGCCAATACGACCATAGAACAAAATTTAATCAGGCAAAGTATCGGTAAATCCTTGTATCAAAAAAAGATCAAAAAAAAGCCCGCCGAAGCGAGCTTTGTATTTTTACTGTTTGGTTCGTTTATTTTTCTGACTGAGGGTTCTTCATATATTTGAAGAAGTCATTGTCAGGCTTAACAACCATAATATCATTATTATTGTTGAATGAACGTTTGTAAGCATCCATCGAACGGATAAAGCTAAAGAACTCTGGATCTTTACCATATGCATCAGCGTAAATACGTGCTGCTTGTGCGTCACCTTCACCACGTGTAATTCGAGCTTGACTGTCTGCTGTTGCCAGCATGATAGCAACCTTAGCATCGATGTCTGCGCGTAGCTTCTCTGATTGCTCTTTACCTTTTGAACGATGCTCTTTCGCAACAGCTTCACGCTCTGCACGCATACGTTGGTAAATAGAGCTTCGAACCGCTTGAGGTAATTCTATTTGCTTAACACGCATATCAACTAACTCGATACCGATATCAGTTGCTTTAGAAGAAGCTTCTAATAATGCTTCATTCATTAACTCACTTCGTTCACCCGATACGATTTCAGAAATAGTACGGGTACCAAATGAGCTACGTAAACCATCACTGATTTTTTGTTTCAGTAAATTTTCAGCTTGGAACTTATTACCACCACCAGTACGTAGGTAGTAGGTAGAGAAGTCTTTAATGCGCCATTTCACGTATGAGTCAACAATTAAATCTTTTTTCTCTGATGTTACGAAGCGATCTGGTTCACCATCAAGCGTTTGAATACGTGCGTCTAAGATACGAACTTTATCAATTAGTGGCACTTTAAAATGTAGACCAGGCTCAAAAACAGCGGTTGTACCAGCGCTATCTTTTAATACCGCAGCAAAACGTACTTTAATTGCACGTTGTCCTTCGTAAACAACATAAAGTGACGAGTATAAGAATAGGCCGATTAAGCCAATTGCAATTAATCCAAAACGTTTCATTGATTAATTTCTCCCTTGGCGGCTATCATCACGAGAGAAGTTACGTAAACTTTCTGTGACTTGGCTGTTTGTTGATTTCACTGGAGCTGTTACCGAGTTTCTAGTCGTTGCAGCAGGAGCGGCATGCTTAGAAATGATCTTATCAAGTGGTAAATACATCATGTTATTACTACCATCAACATCAACAACAACTTTATTAGCGTTAGCATACACACTTTCAATTGTTTCTAGATAGATACGTTCACGTGTCACTTCTTTAGCTAAGTTATACTCAGGAAGAAGCTGACTAAATCGCGCAACCTCACCCGTTGCTTTAAGAATCTGTTGTTGCTTGTATGCGTGTGCTTCTTGTTCTAAACGACGAACTTGACCACGCGCTTGCGGTTCAATACTTAATGCATAAGCTTCAGCTTCACGTAGGTAACGTTCTTCATCTTCTTGTGCTGCAATAGCATCATCAAATGCGCCTTTTACTTCCTCAGGAGGACGTGCTGGTAAGAAGTTAACATCAACAATCTCAAAACCAAGCTTGTAAGATTCAATGATCTTGTTTAACTCAACTTCCGTTTGCTGACGTACTAGCTCACGACCTGTCGTTAACAAATCATTCATTGTCGTGTGACCAACAACGTAACGAAGCGCACTGTCTGTTGCGTGACTTAACGAGTTTGCAGGATCAACAGCACTAAATAAGTAATGCTCAGGATTCACAACACGGTATTGAACGTCCATTTCAACACGAACAACGTTTTCGTCCTGAGTTAGCATGAAACCAGCTGCTGGTAATGAGCGAATCGCTTCAATATCAACTGGTAGTACATTATCAATAAATGTAGGTTTCCAATGAAGACCCGGATTCACTTGGTCATTAATCAAACCAAAGCGTAACACGACCCCACGCTCAGCTTCTTTAATGGTATAAAAACCACTGACAAACCAAACGATACCCAATAAACCTAGCAATAACGCAAAACCGGCACCGGAAAAGTTACCGCCCTGCTTGCCACCACCAGATTTACCACCAAAGATGCCACCGAATTTTTTAGATAAATTACCTAATACTTCGTCGAGATCTGGTGGACCTTGATCTTTACCACCTTTATTACCACCCCAAGGATCTTTGCCTTGATTTCCAGGCTCATTCCAGGCCATAAAAACTCCAATTTCAAATTAAAATTAATTTCTAACTAATAAACTTCAATAACTCGTTATTAGTCTTTTTCAGTAAACGTTGCCATTCTACCGCAGGTAAACGAATAGATAACAGCGTATTACCACTTTCATCATAACTTTCGCTTACAACAGCAGCAGATTTGTACAGCAAGCCTTTTATCTGCCCTTGAACTGTGACTGGCAAAACCAAATCATGTTCAATTATTTTTCCTGCGAGTAATTCAGTTAACGCTTGGTTTAATAATTCAAGCCCTAAACTTTTTTGTGCTGAAATCCACACTCGAATTGGTGCGCCTTCATCATTACGATCAATACGAGGAGCTAGATCGCCTTCCAACATATCAAGCTTATTACACACCAATAATTGCGGGATATCATCTGCTTCTATCTGTTCCAACACTTCAGTAACTTGCTCGATGTTTTCACTTTTACGAGGATCTGCAACATCAATCACATGCAACAATAAATCAGCTTCTTGTGTCTCTTGTAACGTTGCTTGGAACGCCGCGACTAAATCGTGTGGTAAATGACGAATGAAACCAACAGTATCAGCTAAAATAACATCACCGACATCTTCGATATCGAGTTTACGTAATGTTGGGTCTAGCGTAGCGAAAAGTTGGTCTGCAGCATAAACCTCAGATGCCGTTAGCGCATTAAACAATGTCGATTTACCTGCATTAGTATAGCCAACTAATGACACTGTTGGTACTTCTGCACGTGAACGAGCACGACGGCCTTGCTCACGTTGTTTTGATACTTTATTTAATCGTCCTAGAATATTTTTAATTCTAGCACGTAATAAACGTCTATCAGTTTCAAGTTGAGTTTCACCCGGCCCTCTTAAGCCGATTCCACCTTTTTGGCGTTCTAAGTGAGTCCACCCTCGAATTAATCGCGTTGATATATGACGTAATTGAGCCAGTTCAACCTGCAACTTACCTTCATGAGTTCGTGCACGCTGAGCAAAAATATCTAAAATAAGCGAGGTTCGATCTAAAACTCGACACTGGCAAAGGTGTTCTAAGTTTCGTTCTTGTGAAGGTGTTAATGCATGATTGAAAATAACGACATCTGCACTAAGCAGTTTAACCGTATCGGCAATTTCTTGCGCTTTACCTGTACCGACAAAGTATTTAGCATGAGCTGAGGTGCGGGTACCAGTAACCCTTCCGCAGGTAGCAACCCCTGCAGAAGAGACTAATAACTCAAGTTCTTCTAAATCTTCGCGATCGTCTTCTGATGAAAAATCAATGTGAACTAATACCGCCTGTTCACCGGCCTCAAAACGATCAAACAAAAATTATTCCTTAACTTTCAGCATTATCAGCTTGCTCATCATTATGAGTAGGCTGGTGTGCAGTAAATGGTCGAGCTGGTACGACAGTCGAAATGGCATGTTTATAAACCATTTGGCTAACTGTGTTACGTAACAAAATAACGAATTGATCGAACGATTCAATTTGACCTTGTAATTTAATGCCGTTAACTAAGTAAATTGCCACAGGGCAACGTTCTCGACGTAAAGCATTTAAAAACGGGTCTTGTAATGATTGTCCCTTAGCCATAGCTAATCCTTTCTTTTATCTTATGTTTTTATTTTTATTAAAAGCTAGTTTTTACCAATATGGTATAACGATGATAAGTTTCATCGAATGAAGAGCATTAAACTAGCCAACTAATTCTTTAACCAAAGCTATATTTTTCAACAGTATAGCTTCAGACTCGTCCCCTAAAGGAGTGTGTAACCTGTTTAGCTTATCCCATCCACGCAGCCAAGTCATCTGACGTTTGGCTAATTGACGAGTAGCTACTATGCCACGATAAACCATATCATCATAGTCTAATTTGCCATCTAAATAATCCCACATCTGTCGATATCCAACACAGCGGATTGATGGCATATCAACATGGAGGTCACCTCGTTGATATAAAGCCTGAACTTCTTGCTCAAAACCCTGTTTTAACATCAAGTGATATCGCTGCTCAATACGCTGATGTAGCTCACTGCGCTCATCAGGGTAAATAGCAAATTGAACAACATCAAACGGGAGTTCATTGTCAACAACAGCGGTTAACTCGGTCATTGATTTACCGCTGATTCGATAAACCTCTAATGCTCGCGAGACTCGCTGAGGGTCATTAGGGTGAATCCGTTTTGCCGAAACAGAATCGACTTGAGCTAATTGTTGATGAACGTAGTCCCAACCATGCTCTTTAGCTTCTGCCTCAATTTGTTCTCTTACTTTAGGGTCGGCTGCTGGTAATGGTGATAAGCCATCAAGTAACGCTTTAAAATACATCATCGTGCCGCCGACCAGCAGCGGTGTTTTTCCGCGTTCAGTAATCTCAGTCATTAAACGCAATGCGTCTTTTCTAAAATCGGCAGCAGAGTAAGACACGCTAGGGTCAAGAATATCTATCAGCAAATGAGGTGCTCGAGCTTGCTCTTGCGCCGTTGGCTTGGCGCTGCCAATATCCATACCACGATAAATAAGAGCCGAATCCACCGAAATGATTTCACAGTCATATTGTTCACACAAACGGATCGCTAATTCGGTTTTACCACTGGCCGTTGGGCCCATTAAGAAAATAGCTTTAGGTAACTTAGTGCTCAAAATTTCACTCATTCGTTTGCTTAAAAGCGCTTATCGTCGTAGAGAAGTCAACATTGACTAATAACGCTGACCAACGCTGCTGTATGTGTTCTTGATGCTGCTGCGCTTTAGTTAATAGAGCTACAGCTTCACTAACATTAAATTGTAATGGTGAAAGTTTAGCTAACCAACGACATACCACCGCATCAAGATCAGCTTGTTCAAGCTGTTGTTGCTGTCCTAGTAACGTTAGCAGTTGCGGAATCAAGGTCGCAATATCTTGCTCACGTAATAACTTAGGAACTTGCTTAATCATTATTTGGGGACTACGAACGCTAATATCAATCCCTAGACGGCGAAAAAGTTGATTATTTAATGCGACTTGCTCTAACAACGCCTCATCAACCGTTACCGCAACAGGCAATAATAGCGGCTGAGATGTTAAGCCTTGTCCCCAACGCTGGATTAATTCCTGCTCACAAATCAACTGATTTAATAGCACCAGGGACACTAAAGATGGTGTGTGATTACAATTGACTAACGCGTATTGTTCTTCTATTACCGTAATAAATTCACCAAACAAAGTGTTGGTAGTCATATCTCCTGAAGAGGCCTCTTCATCTACACCTACAATATGCGGCGCATGGGAAGGCGTAGTTTGCGTTTGAGATACTCCAGTTGCCACTAGTTGGCCGTAATTGGTCGCAGCTTGGCGCAGGTTGGCCCCTTGATACTCACTCGTGTGCGGCTTGTGATGACTGGCTGAACCAGAACTAGCAGAATAGGAAGGCTGATATGCACGCGAGGCGGATGCGCTATAGTCTTTCACATTTTCAGTAACCGCAAACTCACTCACTAGTTCCTGATGATTAGAATAGTGATGTTGTGCCGAATCAATACTGTCTTCTTGACCTAAAGCTTGCATTAGACCCGAACCCAATACCTGTGCAATTAAATCATGAATCATCCGCGCTTGATGAAAACGAACTTCATGTTTTGCTGGGTGTACATTAACATCAACCTGCCCTGGATCAATCTCAATATAAAGCACATAACTGGGATGTATTCCTGTCGGAAGATAGTCTTGGTAAGCTTGCCTGATGGCATGATTAATCAGCTTATCACGCATCATTCTGCCATTAACGTAACAATACTGGGTATCATTAACATTTTTGCAGGCTTGTGGCAGGCCCAACCAACCAGACAGTTTTATCCCATTGTGCTCATTACTAATTGCAATGGCGTTTTCAATAAAGCGACTTCCACAAATGGCTGCAACACGCCGCTCTTGCTGTGCTAAGGTCGTCGCTACCTTGAGGTTACGCAGTGATTTATCGTTATGTTTGAGCTGAAATTCAACATCAAAGCGACTTAAAGCAAAGCGTTTAATTAGCTCATCGATATGATTAAATTCTGTTTTCTCAGTACGTAAAAAGCGTCTTCTAGCGGGCGTATTAAAAAATAAATCTTCAACTGAAACACTGGTCCCGATTGGATGAGCTGCCGGAGTGATCTCAACCTCCATGTCGCGCCCTTGAGCATAAGCTTGCCATGCTTCATGTTGCTCTGCCGTCTTTGAAGTAAAGTGTAATCGACTCACCGAGCTTATACTTGCCAATGCTTCCCCACGAAACCCCAAAGAAACAATAGCTTCAAGATCATCAAGTTCAATTATTTTACTGGTGGCATGACGCGATAACGCCAAGATAAGCTGCTCTTTTGGAACACCACAACCATTATCACGAATGCGCATTAACTTAGCGCCCCCTTTTTCAATATCAATAATGATTTGTGTCGCCCCCGCATCAAGAGAGTTTTCAACTAACTCTTTCACTACGGAAGCAGGTCGCTCGACCACCTCACCTGCGGCAATTTGGTTCGCTAAACGCGGAGATAATAATTGAATCGACATAATTAACTTTGCGGAATGTTTAATACTTGACCAATACGTAACACCGTACTACGCAGAGAGTTTTCTTTCTTCAAACGTGTGATTGATGTGTTATAACGCTTAGCAAGCACTGATAGCGACTCGCCACGAGCCACTCTATGGGTCAATGGGCGATAATTTGCATACAAGCTATCATCAGGGGGATTGTTTTTAAAGTAAGTATTTACCGACGAAAAAATCGCATCAACTAATTTCTTACGGTGCTTTTTAGTATAAAGCTTCTTCTCATCTTGAGGGTTAGACATAAAGCCTATTTCAACTAGCAATGACGGGAAATCAGGCGATTTAAGCACAGCCAAACTTGCTAAAGCTGGCTTTTTCTTGTGTAACTTAGTGACTTGTCCTAGCCGCTTTAGCATATCTTGAGCGATGTTATAGCTTTCATCCATCGAATTATCCATCGACATATCGATAAGCGCACGAGCTAGATATTTTTCGTTCTCATTTGAATCAATAATTTCACCCACACCACCGAGTAGCTCTGAATGTTTTTCATTGTCTTCTAACAAACGACCCACTTCACTCTTTGCCCGGCCTGTTGATAGCACCAAAATTGACGCACCACTTGGACGAGACGACGTAAACGCATCAGCGTGAACGGATAACAATAAATCCGACTTGGCTTTTCGAGCAATTTCAGAGCGACGATTCAGGCCAACATAATAGTCCCCTGTTCGAGTCAGCACCGCCTTGAGACCACGCGTTGAATTAATTTTCTTTGCTAACATCTTTGAGACATCGAGTGTCACCCGCTTTTCATAACGGCCACTGGCACCAATTGAGCCTGGGTCTTCACCGCCATGTCCAGCATCAATTGCAATAACGATGTCACGGTTATTTGGTCGGCTATTAGCATCAGTTTTAATTTTTATTCGGGTTTTCTCTTGCTTCTTATTCTTAGCGACAAGTTGTTGTTTAGGTAAATCGATCACTAAACGATCACCATATGGGCCTGTTGGAGGTAGGGCAAATATTCTCGGTTTAATCGGTTGTTTTAAATCAATAACCAGGCGGAGTGTACCTTTTTTGGGCGAACTACTTTGGCGGATACGTTTAACTAACGCACTCTTAATTTTTATCTTTGATAACGCTGTTTTTAAAGTGGTTCCTTTAAAATCAATGACAAGTCTGTCGTTGTTAACCAAGCTAAAATGGCTATAGGTTGGCTGTTCTGTTAGATCAAACACAACCCGAAATTTATCAGGTGACGGCCATACACGAACGTCTTGTAACTTATTAGACGCTAAAGCATAAAAAGAACTACAAAAAAATAGCACTAAAGCTATGCATAGTGTTCGAAATGCCACACTCACTCCTAATCTCTAAAACTATGTTATTGGCTTTAACTGCGCAATAATCAATTGACCAACATCACTATTAGCGACCACATTAACTTGGCGCTGTGTTTCAACGTAAGTTAAGGTCAACTCCAAATCGGCTTGTGGTAACAAACCAAAACCTCTTTGAGGCCATTCAATTAAACATAAACTATCATCACTGAAATAATCGCGAATTCCCATAAATTCGAGTTCTTCAGGGTCAGCTAAACGATATAAGTCAAAATGGTAAACTTGCCAATCCGCTACTTGGTAAGGTTCAACTAATGTATATGTTGGACTCTTAACATTACCTTGATGACCTAAGGCTTGGATAAAACCTCGTGTTAATGTTGTTTTCCCTGCACCTAGGTCACCGTGTAGGAAAATGGTTGTCGCTTTAGTGCAGGCTAATGCTAATTGGCGGCCTAAGGCGACCGTCTGCTCACTATCAGCTAAATGGCAGGTAAACGTTTTATCTTGGGCAATAGTCATTCGTTAAGGTTTAAAAATCGTATTCAAATTAATTTCAATATATCATTTACTAAGGTTTACGCACAACATGATGCACCTAATAACATACTAATCTAAGGTAATAATATGATAGACAACCCATTACGCTCACCCTGTGTCGCGCTTTGTAAACTTAATGAGGACGATATTTGTGTCGGTTGTCACCGCACGGTTCAAGAAATTGTTAACTGGTCGAGCTCGACAGATAAAGAAAAGAAAAAGATTTTAGAGCGCATAGAACAATACAAAGTAGAGGCTTTAGCCACAGCGCCAAACCATAAATAAGAGCGAACGACACAAATAAAGGCAAAAAAAAGCACTTAGAAAACCGCCAGGTTTCTAAGTGCTGAGTATCTCACTCTGAAGCAATGCGTTTCACACACCGCCACTAAATACTTAGTAGCAATCATCTACTAATTACCCTACTTCATCAACCATTCGATACAGAATAAAACAAATTAATTCTATTTATTTAACGAAACACGAATTAAACTGAATAAAACACAAAAAATAGAGCTTATTATGAATAAACATTATCAAATCGATAATTTGGATAAAAACATCCTCAATGCTTTAAGAGACAATGCGAGAAGTCCTTATGCTGAGCTAGGTAAAAGATTTGCCGTCAGTCCAGCAACTGTTCATGTTCGAGTAGAGAAAATGAAGCAAGCTGGCATTATCGCCAAAACCAAGGTTGAGTTAAACGGCAAAGCCTTGGGGTATGACGTGTGTTGTTTTATTGGGATCAACTTAAAAGCCGCCGGTGATTACCAACCAACCATTGCTAAACTGGAGAACATAGAAGAAGTGTTAGAAGCTTACTATACCACTGGCCATTATAATATTTTTGTTAAAATAATGGCGAAATCAATAGATCATTTGCACCGTGTATTAATCAACAAGATTCAGGCAATTGATGAGATCCAATCCACGGAAACCCTAATCTCATTAGATAACCCGATCAATAGAGAAGTCACTCCATAGTTTCTATTATTAATCTAATCCAATTTCAATCAGTTAAATAACAAGCGGGATTCAGCGACCGTTAATCTAATGCATCGATTGGGTGACAGTGCTAATATATCTCATTAGCAGTTTGATTCATGGGGTTAATGGAGTTATCCCTTGGTGACATGTTTTTTTTGGAGTGTATTTGATGTCAAAGCTATTTATCTTCTCTTTCTTAATTCTTTTCAGTGCAACCTCTGTTGCTCAGCCAAGTAATAACCGTGCAGAACAACGTGAAGACTACTTATACCTGTCTAAACAATTAGATAAGAAAAACATTTCAGACGAGCAAGCAAGAAAACTAAATAAACGGCTTGATAAATTAACTGACTATCCGCTTTACCCTTATCTAGCCTATAAAGTAATCCGTAAAGATCTTGCCAAAAAGTCAATAACTGACATCAATAGCTTTATCAACCGTTATAAAGGACTGCCATTCATTAACCGCTTTCGCCTACAAGCACTCACAGCCAAGCACAAAGTCAAAAATTGGCATGACGTACTCAACTTGTATCGTGATGGCGATAACGTCAAATACCACTGTATGCAACTGGATGCACGTTACCACAGTAAAGATAAGTCGCTTGCCATCGCACAAATGCATAATATTTTTGCAACTGGGGATTCACTACCTAAAAGCTGCGATAAAATGCTAAAACACTGGAAACAAGCAGGACACCAAACAGCTAAGCGCACAATGAATCGCATCAAGCTAGCTTTAGTCGCGAGAAACAAGACCCTAGCTAAATACTTAGCCAAATCACTAAGCAGACAAGACCGAGCAACTTTCGACTATTGGCTTAAACTCTTTAATCAACCTCAACGATTACAAGATGCTGATTATTGGCAACAACGAGGACGCTTTGCTAACGCAATCATGACTGTTGCCGCAGAACGCCTAATCCACCAAAAATTAGATAAAGCGATTTTAATCGAAAACAAAATTAAACATCATATTGGTTTTACTGATACGATCAAAAAGAACTTACTTAATCGCCTTGCAATTCGTGCGATAGTGAATAATAAAGGGGCACTCGACCACTGGTTAGAAGTGCTTTCGTGGGATGCCCTATCAAAAGGAAAACAATCTCAAGTATTACGTCACCTCGTTGGCGACAGTGACTGGCAGCGCATTATGGCGCTTCACACCACTCATCAAGAAGCTAACTCGGCTACATTAGAATGGCAGTACTGGTATGCTATTTCATTAGAAATGACGGGGAAAGTAAAACAATCTAATCAATTACTGCAACAGATTGCAACTAAACGTCGTTACTACGGCTTTCTCGCAAGTGACAAACTCAACTTACCGTATAGCCTTAACCACCGCTCTTTACCAGTTAACGAGCAGCTAGTTCAACAGCTTAATGATAATCCATACCTCATTCGAGCGTATGAGTTATACACGATTAAAAAGAACTTAGCGGCACGTCGGGAATGGTATCAAATGGTTAAGCCAATGAGTGAAGAACAACGGATCACTGCCGCACAAATTGCTCACCAATGGGGTTGGCATAATCGAGCTATTATTACACTGACAATGACTGAACAGCGTGACGATCTCGATTTACGTTTTCCAATGCCTCACATGAAAAGCTTTAAAAAAGAAGCAAAGCGAACGGATATGAGCTTGAGTTGGCCACTTGCCATTGCTCGTCAAGAAAGTGCTTTTATGACTCGTGCCCATTCACACGTTGGGGCAACTGGCTTAATGCAGCTAATGCCTGGCACCGCCAAACTGCAAGCTAAACGTGAACGTATTAAATATCATTCCAGAGCTCAACTCCTAAAACCTAGCTTTAATATCCGTCTAGGTATGGGCTATTTAAAAGGCTTGTTAACGAAGTTTGATGGTAACCTTGCTGTCGCTGCTGCGGCCTATAATGCAGGCCCACACCGCGTAAAGCATTGGGTTAAAAAAGATTTACCACAAGCGCAATGGGTAGAAACCATTCCTTACCGCGAAACTCGTGAGTATGTGAAAAATATCTTGGCATATTCGGTCATTTATCAACACCACTTAAAACAACAAGCAGCAATGCCAACTGCGGGAATTATTCCCAACAGGATGGCAATTAATAGCCAATAAATGATTGTTTTATAACTCAAGCCGACACAGGGCTTGAGTTATTTTCTGGCAATTTCTAGTAGCTTATTTTGATAAACTTCAGCACCCGTTTGAATCGCTAGATGCGCTTGCTCATCAAGAATATCTTTTAAGATTTGAGGAGTTGTTAATGGGTTCGCTAACACTACCCGAAAAACAATAATCGGATCATGTTGATATCGCGCAGGGGTTAGTTGAGTCCGAGACACAAACGCCTTACCGTGGCCACGTTGGGTTTTCTGTAAGTATTTAGTGAAGCGATTGAGTGAAGCATTAATTTTCTCCCTCGTCTCACTATCACAATCAAGCAACTCTTGTTGTAACCATCGCGGAACGTAACGATACGTTAGAATATTTAACGTTGGTTCACTGCATAATTCAAAGTCGTCATGCTGTTCAATTAAATCAGCAAAATGACGAGTTTTATTAATCCCCTGCTCAATCAGTAACTCATAGCCACTTTTTCCTAAAATCTTCAAACCAGAGTGGACTAGCATGGCCATACCCGGTCGAGAACCCTCTAAGGTTTTACTGCCTAAATCTTTAGAACCTTTACGAATAATATATTGAGCATGGTGCTCTATAGCATGTAACGCCGCAGGATCTTTAAACACAACGAGACCAGCGCCCATAGGAATATATAACTGTTTATGGGCGTCGATAGTTACAGAGTCAGCGCGCTCAATGCCTTTGAGTAAAGGCGCATAGCGTTTAGAAAACAGAGTCGGAGCTCCCCACGCGCCATCAACATGGAAATGACATTGATATTGCTCGGCTAGGTCGGCCATTTCATCTAATGGATCAACGCTACCCGTTTCAGTCGTACCAGCAATGCCAACTAAGGCCATGATCTTAATTTTTTGCTCGGTTAGCTCTTCACACTTCGCTTTAAGCGCATTCATTGAGATGCGATTATTATCATCAGTCGCAATAGAAATAATATTATTGGTGCCTAGCCCAAGAATATCAGCGGTTTTCTTTAGCGAGTAATGCCCACGCTCACTCACTAAGACAGCAGCACCGCGATAACCATGATGAAGCAGTGCACTGGTTAAGCCTTCTTGATGAACACCTGCAAAATCTTTCGATACCGCAAAGGCATTATTTCTTGCGACCCATAGCGCGGTGATATTGGCAATCGTACCGCCCGAACAGAATGCGCCTAACGCATAATTTTGATCGTGTAAAAAGCGCTCATAAAAGTCATTACTTTTTTCATACACTAATCGGTGCAACATGCCCGTCACTTGACGCTCTAACGGTGTAAAAGACTTGGACGTTTCGGTTTTAACTAAGTTTTGATTTAACGCTATCATTATTTTTGACAATGGCAGCATAAAATAAGGCAGTGCGGATGTCATATGCCCAACAAAACTAGGAGATGCTGTATGGACCGACTGTGAAACTAGCTTATCTAATAGAAAATCAGCTTGCTCCGACACGAAAATAGGATCGTTTGGGATTTCCGATTCAGAAAAATCCTTTTCAACTTCTTGTAAGTCTTTTTCAACAGCAACAATATGCTGCTGTAAAAAACCTTCTAAGTTCTGCGAGATTTCTAATTCTATCTGCCCTAGAGTCGACTCTTGATCTTCAGGCACAGTAAAAACACGATTCAAGCTTTCAATGGAAGCACTTGCAGTACGTTGTAAAATACTCATATAAAAACTGACCCTAATTACAAAACAATTATCATAACGCTATAGTAGACTGTACACATTAGTACATTAGTTAGACGACCTTAAGCCTAACAAACGAACCGCACAATTTACCATTATCAATTGTGAGATTCTAGCCCTCCTTTGTTAGTATCAAGATATATTGTGCCATCTATTTCACATTCCTGTGAACGCCAAATTGTATTAGCGTATTTCAGTCAATATAAAAGACGGAAATTAAAAAAGTTAAACTCAAGCAGCAAAAAGCAAAAACAACAACTAGTATTATATAACGTAACCTATACTAGGGAGCTTGTAATTATTATGCCATCGAATCATAACCGAAGAGCGGGCACTCGGGTTGAAGTCCATGATGATATCGAGGCAGTGATCTTTGCCGAAAATGGCTTTCCAGATTTTTGTACTGAATATGAAATTAATTTAGGTGGGTTAAAAATAGCTTCAGCATTGGTCAGTGATGAAAACACCAAAGTGCAGGTCAGTTTATTTGATCATTCGGGTAGAAAACTAGCTGTCAATAGTACCGTGATAAAATGTACTGACACAGGTTCTATCGTTAAATTTAATGATTTAACTAAAAAACAAGAGCTTATATTACGAAAAATGCTTGTTTTACAACAAGCATTAATTGAAACTCCATCCCTTCACTAGTTTTTGAGTTAAGAGACGGAGTCATGCAAATCGTTTAAAGTTTCTTACTTACCAAAACGCATTTGTTTGTAATAGTTGATAAGGTTTGTCGTTGAAGAATCATGCTCACCCACTTCTCCATCTTCAGCTAATTCCGTTTGAATTTTAGCCGCTAATCCCTTACCTAATTCTACGCCCCATTGGTCAAATGAACACACTTGCAAAATGATACCTTGCACAAAGATTTTGTGTTCATATAACGCAATTAAGCCACCTAAGCTTAATGGATCGATACGATCAAGCAAGATTGTGTTCGTCGGACGGTTACCTTGATGAACCTTATGCGGTGCAAGTTGATCAATATACTCTTGAGTACGACCTTTTGCTTTTAAATCTTCACGG
The DNA here is from genome assembly GCA_002835545.1 of Alteromonadales bacterium alter-6D02. Classification (GTDB taxonomy): domain Bacteria; phylum Pseudomonadota; class Gammaproteobacteria; order Enterobacterales; family Psychrobiaceae; genus Psychrobium. Next base: position 253,135 of record PIZK01000002.1, on the reverse strand, counting down.
ACTTGCTGTTCGTTTACACCGCTCATTAACGCTTCTGTCTGTGCAAAGAAGTTACTCATCAATGTTTCATGATGCCCTTTAACTGGCGTTGAGCTTTCAATTGAACCGATAAAATCAGCAGGAATAATATTTTTGCTTTGATGCAAGTATTGATAGAACGCGTGTTGACCGTTAATACCCACACCACCCCAAATCGAAGGAACGGTTTGATAGTCAATATCTTCACCACTCCAGCTAACTGACTTACCATTTGATTCCATTTCAGCTTGTTGTAGGTAAGCCGCTAACATATGCAATGTTTGATCATAAGGTAAGATAGCTTGTGACTGTGAACCTAAGAAAGTGGTATTCCATAAACTTAATAACGCAAGGATCACAGGAGTATTAGTCTCTAAAGGCGTCTCATCAAAGTGACGATCCATTTGATGTGCCCCCTCGAGCAACGCCATGAACTTATCAAAGCCCATGTCTAGTGCAATTGGTAGACCAATTGCTGACCATAGCGAGAAACGACCGCCAACCCAATCCCACATAGAGAAAATGTTATCTGCACCAATACCAAATTCGGTCGCATTTTTAAGATTAGACGTTACTGCAACAAAGTGGTGTTTAACCGCTTCATCATCAAATGATGCTGATGTTAACCAGCTTTTCGCCGTTCTAGCATTCGTGATAGTTTCTGTTGTAGTAAACGTCTTCGAAGATACTACAAAAAGTACGCTTGCAGGATCTAATGGACGTAAAACTTCAGCAATTTGCGCACCATCGACGTTTGAAACGTAATGAACATTAACACTATTATCACTGTGGTTTTTTAATGCTTCAGTCACCATTTGTGGACCAAGGTTAGAACCACCGACACCGATATTGACAATATCAGTAATTCGTTTACCAGAATGGCCTTTCCATTCACCTTGACGCACTTTACGTACAAAGTCTTCCATCTTGGCCAGTTCAGTATTAATTGTCTCGGTAATATTTTCGCCGTCGAGTATTAACGCTTCGCCACTACGGTCACGTAAGGCAGTATGCAGTACCGCACGATTTTCAGTCAGGTTGATTTTCTCACCACTGAACATTTTATCGCGCCACTGCTCGATTTCACAATCTTGAGCAAGCTTGATTAAGCCAGTCATCGTTTCTTGAGTTACTAGATTTTTAGAGTAATCTAGTAATAGGTGGGGCAATTTAATTGAAAACTTATCAAAGCGTTGCACATCATTAGCAAATAAATCATTTAAATGCTGCTTCTTCATTTGCTGCGCGTGCTCAACTAAAAACTGCCAGCTTGGTAACTCTTGACGACTGTTCATTTATCTACCTTGTCTTATTTATGCGTAGCACAAAGTCCTACAATTCCTACGTTGTATAATAACTTTGTTACCTGAGAAATGATTTTAATATAATTATTGCTACATTATGGTAAATTTATAACCTAATTTCTAGCCGAAAGCCTAACAATTATGTAATTAATTTTCATAATTGATATTTATTAACCAGTTAATCACTGATAGAAGCTCATGAAAAAGTTTAGTTTAACTTTGTTACGCCATGGTGAAACCATCGCGAAAAATTGCCTTAATGGTCACCATAATGTTGCTCTCTCTCCATTAGGTGAACAGCAGATGCAACAAGCCTTAGCGTCGATACCCACCGTTGATGCCGTGGTATCTTCGCCATTAAACCGCTGTAGTGTACAAGCTCAGTCCTATGCAAAAGCTAACAGCCTACCCTATCAAGTAACTGAACAATTTAAAGAGATGGACTTCGGTAAGTGGGATGGAAAGTCATTCGACTATCTTTATCAACACTACCCTCAGCAACTGGATCTATTTTGGCAAGATCCTTGGAATAACCCTCCCCCCTCCGGCGAATCAGTAGAGCAATTTTACCAGCGCGTAGATCTAGCTTGGCATCAAGTGATTGTTCAAGAAAAAAATACTTTAATCGTTTGTCATGGTGGCGTTATTCGCTACATAATTGCCAAAGTTTTAGGATTACCCTTATCAGGTAATCAGCACCTCATCGCATTAAAAATAGATTACGCTGCCGTTATTACTATCGATGTGGTGATCGATGATAAAGGTAAAATATGGCACACCCTTGTTTGGCCAAATACCTATGCATAATTTAGGTTTCCTGTAGATAATTAAATCTGTTATTGAATATTGACTCAAAAAGCTGATAATAAGCCATTGGTTAGGGAACGTGATGGGAATTCACGGCTGTACCCGCAACTGTAAGCTGAAAAATTAGTAAGCCAGATACCTACCAATCATAATTGAACGTTACTTTATCCAAAACCAAGCGGAGTACTTGCGTTGGACAAGTTGTAGTATCTTTACTACTCCTTCTCTGTGCATAACAGCAAAATGTGTATTTTTCTTACCTTTAATCAACACCATCATTGCACACCAGCAAGAGCGCACGATGTCTGAACCTTTACTCCAAGTCAGCAACCTGTGTTGGGCAGTAGCAAACAAAAACATTCTCAATGACATCACTTTTAACGTCAAACAAGGTGAGTTTATTGGTATAATTGGCCCGAACGGCAGTGGCAAAACAAGTTTACTCCGTACACTCTATCGTTATACAAAGCCATCAAGCGGTTGCATCACTTTAGCCGAAAAAGATATTTGGCAACTTAATGCAGCCAAAGCAGCAAAAGCAATCGCCGTGGTACCTCAAGCCCCTAGCTCGTTACCCTATTCTGTTTTCGACGTTGTCAAGATGGGCTTAACGCCTCATAAAGGGCTGTTTGAGCCTGAAACAGCCGATGATCTTGAACTCGTTAGCCAAGCATTAACGCAGGTAGACTTAGTTCATTTAGCCACCAGCTGTTTTGATGATCTGTCAGGTGGTGAACAGCAACGTACCCTGATAGCACGAGCCATTGTGCAACGAGGGCAACTATTAATTATGGATGAGCCAACCAACCACCTCGATATTCATTATCAAATTGATTTACTCAATCGAGTCAAAAACCTCGGTGAAACGGTAATAGCTTCACTACATGATCTCAATATTGCGAGTGCTTTTTGTGATCGCTTAATTTTACTCAATAAAGGTCATATTATTGCGCAAGGTACTCCTGATGAAGTCTTATTACCTGCACTAATTAGTCAGGTTTATAACGTTAAAGTCACAACAACAACTCACCCTGACCATCAGCATCCCCATTTGTTGTTCCATTATTGGGAGCAGCAATGAAATCTCAGCTATTTATAATCCCTGGGTTAATGCTGACTCTATTGGTGAGTGCGCTCATTGCACTAAGCCATGGCGCGATTAGTATTTCATTAAACGACGTCTTCAGTGCCCTGCTTTCTCCATTTTTTGAACAACAGCTCAACCCAATTTACCAACAAATCGTACTTGAGTTACGTTTACCACGGATCATCTTGGCTTTTCTTGCGGGGGCAGGACTTGCAGTGTCAGGCGCAATATTGCAATTAGTGACGCGAAACCCTTTGGCCGATCCTTACTTATTCGGTATTTCAGCAGGTGCATCATTTGGCGCCGTCATGATGCTAACAATCCTGAATCATATTTCGATGATTTTACTCCCCGCGGCTGCGTTCGTTGGCGGTTTACTATCAGTGTTCATGGTTGTAAGTATTGCTGGACGCAGTGCTTACAACCAAGTCGAGCGAATGTTATTAGCGGGCGTTGCTACGTCATTTATGTTTAGCGCAGCCTCAAGTGCCATGCTTTATAATAGCGACCCGCAAGCGGCAGCTTCTATTTTGTTTTGGACGCTCGGTAGCTTTGCACAAGCACAATGGGATACGTTGCTCGCACCAGCCATAATAATTTGTAGTAGTATTGTAGTATTTTTTGCCTTTTCACGGCATGTTGTTGCCATTTCTAGTGGTGACGAGAGTGCGACAACCTTAGGCGTTAACGTATCCCGTGTTCGCTTATCAATGCTAATTATTAGTTCGTTAATTTGCTCAGTTATTGTAGCTAGCGCGGGGGGAATCGCCTTTGTGGGTTTATTAATCCCCCATGCAATTAGGCTTATTTTTGGTCAACATCAACTCAATAATTATTTTCTAGTCGCTCTTACTGGGGGACTCTTTATGATATATATTGACCTGCTAGCTAGAACACTAATTGAAAATCAAGAAATTCCTTTAGGGATCATTACCTCAGCAATTGGTAGTGTGTTCTTTTTGTTTATCTTAAAACAACGCACTCAACGTAATCATTAGAGAGAAATATGTTTGTAATAAATCCACTATCACATAAATCAAAGGATAAAATACAACAACGGATTGATAATAAGACCAAGCCAATTGGCTCATTGGGGGTCTTAGAAGATATTGCACTTCAACTTAGCTTAATTTTGGGTGACGAAGAACCCAAGCTACTGCAACCGACTCAACTAGTTTTTGCGGGTGATCATGGTGTGAGTGAATTAGGGGTCTCGATTGCCGGCAATGAAGTGACGGGGCAAATGGTTGCTAACTTCTGTGCCGGTGGCGCTGCCATTAATGCTTTTTGCGACCAAAGTCAGATGGAACTCAAAGTGATTGATTGTGGCACGGTATCAGAACAACCTGACCACCCTCGCCTCATCAAACAACGCATCGCACCAATGACTGCGCCATTTCATTTACAAGCTGCAATGAGCGTAAAACAAGCCGAGCAAGCGATCACTCTAGGCGCAAAAATAGCTGCCAAGCAAATTGATGCGGGGAGTAATATCATTGGCATTGGTGAAATGGGGATCGCCAACACCACTTCAGCAGCAGCATTAATGCATGCAATTACCGATAATGACATTGACTACTGTGTTGGTCGAGGGACTGGGATTGACGATTTTCGTTTAGCGAAAAAGAAAGAGATCATTAAAACAGCTGTGCTGTTACATCGCGATCGTATGTCAACGCCACTAGAAACTTTAGCTGCAGTAGGTGGCTTTGAAATAGCCCAAATGGTCGGTGCAATGTTAGCGGTTGCGAAAGCCGAGAAGGTTATTATTGTCGATGGCTTTATCTCGACGACAGCCGCGTTGATTGCGACCAAATTATCGCCGAATGTTCGTGACTATATGATTTTTAGTCACTGCTCTAAGGAATTAGGGCATCACCTTCTGCTAAAAGAGCTACATGCTTCACCGGTATTATCCTTGGATCTACGTCTTGGCGAAGGAACTGGGTGCCCATTGGTGCTGCCATTGTTACAAAACGCCTTAGCATTTTATAATCAGATGGCAAGCTTCTCACAAGCCAATGTCACCGAGGTAAACTAGTGTTGACGCTTACAGCCTCAATAAAGCAACAATGGAGGCTGTGGTTAGTCGCCTTAAGCTTTTTTACGCGTATTAAGGTTAAACCGATCGATGAATTTAAGCCAGAATACCTCAACCAAGCCAACCGTTATTATGGCTTAGTAGGTTTATATATTGGCACATTCAGCGTGTTGATATTTTGGTTAAGCTCGCTCTTTTTCCCCCCGTCTATCGCGATTATTTTATCGATGATTACCAGTGTATTACTCACAGGGGGGTTTCATGAAGATGGCCTAGCTGATACTTGGGATGGCTTTGGAGGTGGCTGGACTGTTGAACAAAAACTCACCATCATGAAAGACTCACGCCTTGGTACTTATGGTGCTTTAGCGCTATTTCTCACGCTTTTATTAAAGTTTCAATTATTACTTGAGCTAGCGACGCAATCAGAGCAATTAAGCCTTTTTGGCAATGTGATAGGCGCTTTACTTGTTGGGCATTGCCTAAGTCGGGTTCTTGCCGTAAGCCTTATCTTCGATCAAACCTATGTTCGTGATATTGACTCAAGTAAAGTCAAACCAATGACCAAACAGCAAACGCCCTTAGAGTTAATAATCTTACTGACAAGTGCATTAATCCCATTATATTGGTTGCCCCTTGAGTTGAGTGCGCTATTAATTACCGGGCTCATCTGCTTGCGTTTTATCGTTATTACTTGGTATCAACGCCAACTGGGTGGTTACACGGGTGACTTATTAGGACAAGCACAACAACTAGCTGAAATTGTTATTTATTTAATTCTATTAGCCTACATAGTTAACTAACTTTAACACACACAATTATTACCAATGGATAAATAGGACTCATTATGAGTGAAGAAAGCAAAAACCAGCGCCATAAAGAGCGCCAACAAGCCATTAAAAAGAACATCGATGCCAAGGTAGCTGCTGCAACAAAAGAGCAAGGCATATTAATGGTGCTTACTGGCAATGGTAAAGGAAAAAGCACTGGTGGTTTCGGCACCGTTTTACGCTGTGTCGGTCACGACCAAAAAGCAGGCGTAGTTCAATTTATTAAAGGTAAATGGCCGTGTGGCGAACGCAATGTACTCGAAAAGTTAGGCGTTCGTTTTCATGTGATGGGAACAGGGTTTACTTGGAACACCCAAGATCGTGAGCTGGACACTAAAGCAGCACAAGACGCTTGGTCACAAGCAAAAGAAATGTTACAAGACCCAAGCCTAGATCTTGTACTACTCGATGAAATTACTTACATGGTCACCTATAAATACCTTGATGTTGAAGAAGTCGTAGATGCATTAAAAAACCGCCCGCCAATGCAACACGTGATTGTTAGTGGTCGTGCTTGTCACCGTGCTATAACTGATATAGCCGATACCATTAGTGAAGTGCAACCAATTAAGCACGCTTTTGAAGCAGGTGTGAAAGCGAGAATTGGCTTTGATTACTAAACTCACCCGACTAACTCTCGCCTCTTGCATCTTATTGACCAGCATCACCGCTGTTGCAGACCAAACGGCGCCAAAGCGGATCATTGCACTATCTCCGCATTCTGTCGAATTATTGTATAGCCTGGGTGTCGGTGATCGTATTGTCGGAACCATCTCCCACGCAGATTATCCAGAACAAGCTAAGTCAATTGAAGTAATTGGTGATTACAAAGGTATTACGTTAGAAAAAGTAATTGCCTTAAAACCGGACTTAATTGTGACGTGGTCGGGTGGAAATAAAATCAACCAGATAGAACAAATTAAGCAGCTTGGCTTTACTGTTGTTGACTCTAATCCACAATCTTTAACCGAAATAGCTTCAAATATTCGTCATCTGGGTAATGCGACAGGTCAAGTCGAGCAAGCAAATAAAATTGCTGCTGGCTTCGAGCGAGAGCTGGCAGAAATAACAGCGAAATATCAAAAAAAGGCACCAATAAAAACCTTTTACCAGTTATGGTCTAAACCCTTGATGACTATCAGTGAGCAAAGCTGGATCAGCCAATATATTAGTCGCTGCGGAGGCATCAATGTCTTTGCGGATACCAAAACAGCTTATCCCAAAGTCAGCGTTGAAAATGTGCTGTTAAGTGGAGCGGAAGTGATTTTAGTGCCTAGGGATAAACAAACACGCGATCATGAACTGTTTAACTGGGAGCAATGGCAATTATTACCAGCGGTTAAAAACAACCATATTTACTACCCCAACGCGACTATTCTTCATCGCCCAACGCCAAGAGTAATTGAACCAATGCGAGAAGTTTGCGAGCAAATAAACCGCGCAAGATAAGCTATTAAGCGCTTAAGAGGCTTCTTAAGCGCTTAATAGTTAGGGTTAGTTTTAATTAAAACTTAAATTTTACGCCTACTTTTAGGGTGCGCCCGAGCCCTTTAATGTTATAACCTGAATAAGTATAGGATTGAGCTTTAGCGGTATAGTAATCATTATTAAATAAGTTTTCGATACCCCCATAGAGTTGCCACTCATCTAATTGATAGTGGCCACTTAAATTAACCAGATCATAGCCACTCACAGGGCCATTAGTTCCCGCATATTTACCATCAACGGCATCAAAGCGCTTACGGTCAAATACACGAAGATAATTTACACTAATACGACTATCCTGTGATGGTAAATACGACAGCGTTGTATTAAATTTGGGCGCACCAATTTGCTTTCCGCCTAAGTAAACATCATCTTCAGTGTTTTTACCTTCCACCCACGCATACCCTGCGCTAAGTGATAACTCATCATTAATATGATAGTCCGCGGTCGCTTCATAACCCCAAATTTTTTGCGGTGCACGCACCGGCAAGTAGATTCCCGTAACAGGATCTTCTTTCGTCGTTGTGCCTAATTCAGACGTACTACGATAGGCCGCAAAGGTAAGGAACAAGTCATCAAGCTGGCTGCTAAAACCTAATTCATAGTTATCAATAATCGACGCTTCAGTATGAACAAGGTTGATATCATTCACTTTTGCAGAACGTAATAAACGACCAAGGTCAGATATATCCGCCCCTTGTGAGTAATTAAAGAAAGGAGAGAACGCCTCGTTGCCAATATGACGTAAACCAAAGTTATAGGTTGTCGCCTCGTAATCTAAATCACCACCAGCGACAGCCATTGGAATAGAGCACTTTTCACCACGGCATAAACGTAATGTGTCATAGTCATCAACTGAAACATCGATTTTCTCATGGCGAGCACCAAGCTTAACTACCCAATCATCATTAATGATCGACTTAGTTTGGAGGAAGAAGGCCACATTCCCCATATCCATTTCAGGAACCCAAATACGACCATCTAAAATCCCTTGAGAGGTCACATCATTTAATATATCAGTACCATAGATAAAGTTTACATCAGCATTATCAAACTCAACCGAGGTATTAAAGACTCCTCGTAACCCTTCTTTTTCAGACTTAATAAATGATTGTCCACCAGCTAATCCAGCTTCTGGGTTTGATAAGTTAGCAGAGAAGAAGAAAATGTTCTCGATGTCTTGCTTATAGGCATCAACCACTAAGTCAGTATTTGTAAAGATCTCTGCATCAGCATACTTAAGCATAATGTTTTGATTGCCACGTGGTCCTTGAGGCGCACCATATTTAGGCTTATTCTCAGGATCTTTTATCGCATAGGTTTTCGTACCACTATTAACATTACTACGCACATCAATGTAATCAGGGTCGGTTTGTGAGTCATAGTAATTGAATGTTAATTGAATTAACTTATCACTATCAATTTGATAGCCAAGCTTGGTAAAGAAGTTCTTAGTCGTATTATCCGTTAATCCATATAGCGTTCCCATGATGTCGCCTTCAGCATCGCGTTGAACGCCTGTTTCTTCTTGGCTAGCAACAAACGCATAACTAAAATCTTCGAGACTACCATCTATCGATAAGTCATAGCGATAGCCAATACTATCCTCGACATCCACTAAGCTTGCTTTTGTTGCTAAGCCTAATTCAACATTCGTCTGTTTCGCTGAACCTTGTTTAGTAATGTAGTTAATCACACCACCAGCAGCGCCATTACCATATATTGAGGTAGCTCCCTTAATAACTTCAATACGTTCAATAGCTGCAGCATCAATACTACGTACACCCAACGCACCATTACGTAGAGGCGTTGATTGAGGCACCCCATCAATCATGATAAGCGGCGCTCGCCCTCGAAGTGTTTGACTCGAGTTGCTCGATGATCCTGTCGTTGCAGCTAACCCAGGTACTCTATTGGCTAAGATATTTTGTAATTCTGAGTTGACCGTTAATTCGTTTTCAATCTGCTGACGGCTAACAACAGTAACAGTTGCAGGAACCTCATCAATACTTTCAACCACACGGCTACCCGTGACGATGATCCGCTCAACATTATCTTTCGACTTTTCTTGGTTTGATACTGGATTAGCCACACTAGGTACACTGAATACAGCTGATACTGCTAACGCAACCAGCGAAAATGAAACATTTTTCATTACTATAGGTCCTTTAAAAATCACGAAGTAAAATAACAATAGCGCGAATGATAACGATTCTTATTACTAAGTAAAGTTTTATTTAAAGGTTGGCGTAAAAAACATGCTTTATAGTTAATTTAGCTCTCCCCAATACTAATAAAGAGGCGGTTATCGCATGTACAAGACTTAACTATTAACTGGTGTTTAGAGGTTTTAAAAAAATGGAAAGTACCTACCCTAAACAAAGCGGTGAAGAGTACTAACCCAAAGAAGCAGTGATCCCAAGTGGCCAGTAATGTGCTTCAACCCTGCTCAACCTATTTGCTGAGAGTGGCTAGAAAACATTACTGGCTCCTTGGTGTGTGAAAGATTAAATAAGTTTCATATCGTCTTGCGAGAACGCCATAAAAAATACACGACAGGAAGAACAAGCAGCGTTAAGATCATCGCGCTAAGCATCCCACCAACCATGGGCGCGGCGATTCGGCTCATAATTTCAGAGCCTGTTCCACTGCCATAAAGAATGGGTAACAAACCAATGATTATCGCTGATGAGGTCATCATCACCGGTCTAATTCGCAGGCCAGCGCCGCGAATTACTGCTTGGCGTAATTGCTCCAAGGTCAACAACTGCGACTTAGCTTGCGCTTTTTCAGCTTGTAAGGCTTGGTTGAGGTACACCAGCATAATGACTCCAATCTCAACAGCAACCCCCGCTAATGCGATAAAACCAACACCTACGGCGACAGAGAAGTTATAACCTTCAAGGTACAACAACCACACACTGCCTATCATCGCAAAAGGCAAGGTCGCCATAATAATCGACACTTCAGCAAAGCTGCGAAAGCAGAGATACAACAATACAATAATAATTGCTAACGTCAGCGGCACCACATAGCTCAGCTTATCTTTAGCTCGTTGCATATATTCATATTGACCAGACCAAGTAATAGAGTAGCCTGCTGGCAGCACTAGCTGCTCTTGCACCCTTGCCTGTGCAGCCGCAACATACTGACCAATATCAACATCTTCAATATCTATATACACCCAACCATTAATCCGAGCATTTTCACTTTTAATTCCTGGAGGGCCATCTTCAACTCTAATCGATGCCACATCAGCTAGGGTAATATGATGACCTTGTTGGGTCACTAACGGCAACAACGACAACTGCTCCGGTGAATCTCGATAATCCTGCGGGTAACGTACATTAATTGGATAACGCTCTAGCCCTTCTACACTTTCACTCACCGTCATACCACCAATTGCACTGGCAACCACCGACTGGATATCAGCAATATTAAGTCCATGTTTTGCTGCATTTAAACGGTTTATATCAACTTTTATGTAGCGGCCACCAGCAACGCGCTCTGCATACACAGAGCTCGTTCCCGGTAAATCAGCTAAAATATGTTCAAGTTCTTGACCAATTTTCTCGATCGTTACAAGTTGTGGACCCGCAACTTTAATACCGACAGGGGTTTTAATCCCCGTTGCCAACATATCGATACGCGTTTTAATCGGCATCACCCATGCATTAGTCAGTCCTGGAAATTGAATTAAACTATCAAGTTCTTGGCGAATTGATTCACTAGTCACCCCTTCACGCCATTGTGATTGCGGTTTTAACTGAATATACGACTCAATCATGGTTAAAGGAGCCGAGTCCGTTGCAGTCTCTGCGCGACCAATTTTACCCAGCACACTTTTAACTTCAGGCACTGTCATAATGAGCTTATCGGTTTGTTGTAATAACTCGCGCGCTTTACCCACTGAGATCCCAGGATAAGTGGTTGGCATATACATAATATCCCCCTCATCCAGTGGTGGAATAAACTCACTACCAATCTTATTCATCGGCCATAAGCCGACTGCCAAAGCGAACAGAGCCAGTATTAGCGTGATTTTTGGGTAAGTTAAAGCACGCTTTAATAACGGAAAATAGGCAGCGGTAAGTATACGATTAAGAGGATTTTTTTCTTCGCTAACTACCTTACCGCGAATAAAGTAACCCATTAGTACTGGCACTAATGTAATTGCTAATGCGGCCGCAGCGGCCATCGCATAGGTTTTGGTATAAGCGAGCGGCGAAAACATCCGCCCCTCTTGTGCTTCAAGCGTGAAAACAGGTACAAAACTCACGGTAATAATCAACAAACTAAAAAACAGTGCCGGACCAACTTCAATCGCAGATTGGGTCACTACCTGCCAGCGATTCTGCTCCGTCAGTGGCGTTTTTTCCATGTGCTTGTGCATATTCTCAATCATCACAATAGCACCATCAACCATAGCTCCAATTGCAATGGCAATGCCTCCTAGCGACATAATATTCGCGTTTAACCCTTGCCAATGCATGATAATAAAAGCACTTAGAATTCCCACGGGTAGGCTGATAATTGCGACTAATGAAGAACGCAAATGGAATAAAAAGACTAAACAAACCAGACCAACAACCACGAACTCTTCAAGCAGCTTAACCCACAAGTTGTCAATCGCACGATCTATTAACTCACTACGATCATAGACAGTCACAACTTCAACACCGGCTGGTAAACCTTGTTTTAACTGAGTCAACTTGCTTTTAACCCCGTCAATGGTTTGCTGTGCATTCTCACCATAGCGCATGACGACAACGCCAGTGACAACCTCACCTTCTCCATTGAGTTCACTAATGCCCCTTCGCATCTGTGGCCCAGTACCAATCGCAGCAACATCTTTTAATAACAGAGGAACGCCCTGTTTGGACACGCCTAAGGGGATCTGCTCTAAGTCAGTCACTCCTTTGACATAGCCTGTCGCACGTACCATATATTCAGCTTCAGCTAGCTCAATAACAGAAGCACCCACTTCTTGATTACCTTGCTTAATCGCCGTTTTAATTAAACTTAAAGGGATATTAAAGGCCCGTAATTTATCAGGATCAACCCGTACCTGGTATTGCTTAACCATCCCCCCTAAAGTGCTTACTTCAGAAACCCCCGCAACGGTCTGCAGTTCATATTTCAAAAAATAGTCCTGTAGACTGCGAAGCTGACTTAAATCATGCTGCCCTGTTTTGTCGACCAAAGCATAAAGGTAAACCCAACCCACACCTGTCGCATCTGGGCCAAGCTCGGGCTTAGCGCTAGCAGGTAAGCTCGAGGCAACCTGACTTAAGTATTCTAAAACACGGCTTCTCGCCCAATATAGATCGGTGTCTTCATCAAAAATCACATAAACATACGAGTCACCAAAAAAAGAAAAACCTCGCACCGTTTGCGCACCCGGTACCGACAGCATAGCTGTTGTTAATGGATAAGTGACTTGATCTTCAACCACCTGTGGTGCCTGCCCTGGATAACTCGTTTTAATAATCACTTGAACATCAGATAAATCAGGAATCGCATCCACTGGGGTGTGCTTTAATGAATAAGCCCCAAGCCCAACAATGATCAATGTCGCGAGTAATACAAAAAAGCGATTATAGATGGACCAGCGAATAATCGAAGCAATCATTAATGCACCCCCATATGATCATGATTCATCTGGCTGTGGTCCATCTTGCTATGGTCCTGTTCGTTATCGCTATGGTTCATGTTGGAAGGCTTCTTGATTGTCGACTCACCCTCACCACGAGCTAATGCTTTAATAGCACTAATCATATAGCGATTATCTTCGGTTACACTGATCTCAACGTTTAACTTTTGTCCAGCCTCAAGGCTAGCGTAATCAACCTCACTGGCCACCACAAAGTCCATGGTCATTACAGGCCATTGCCATTCTGCTATCGCTTGATGAGTCGCTTGGACCATCCTCTGTTCAGGCATTAATGACTCAATGACCGCCTCAACCCACACACTGGACTGTTGTTCTTCTTGTTCGCTGTCTTGGCCCATACGTATAAAATCAGAATTAACACTCGACTCTGAATCAATCAAAAACTGCGCAGAGGTAACAATTTCATCTCCTTCTTCGAGTCCCGCTAGGATCTCAATAAAACCAGCGTTAACACGCCCAAGGTCCACAGCAACAGATTTAAACTGACCTTGCCCAGAGGTCATTACCACTCGGTTATTATGGCCAGTCCGAATCACGCTTTCTTTAGGGACCATTAAGCCCGTAGCATCCGCTTGTGTATCAATCACCACATTACCGAACATATTCGGCTTTAGCTGTAGATCAGGGTTATCAAATCGTAAACGTAGTTGGAGTGTGCGCGTTGTCTTCTCTAAGACTGGATAGATATACTCCACCATGCCACGCCACTCTTTCCCAGGTAAATAATCTAAAGTAAAGCTCACCACATCACCGACATTAACGGCAGCTGCCTGCTGCTCAAACACTTGCGTATTGACCCACACTTGTTCAAGATTCGCTATCGACATAATGGTTGTACCCGGCTTTACGAAAAAACCTTCTCGCACAGCAAGGTTATCGATAACCCCATCTTGCATCGCATAGATAGTAATGTTTTGGAGAACTTTGTGTGTCTTCATTACCTGCTCTATTGTTGCAGCAGGAACCAACATCGCCGCTAACCGTGCTTTAGAAGCGTTAATTAAGCGCTTATTATCACGCTTTAACGCTAGCACCAATTCCTCTTGAGCATTTACTAATGCGGGGGAATAGACAGCATAAAGTGCCTGTCCCTTTTTTACCGTCTCACCGGACGCTTTAACATAAAGTTTATCCAACCAACCCTCAACACGAGGATGAATATGGACTAATTTGTCTTGATCAAACTCAACCGTACCGACAGTGGTAATTTTATTTTCTAGATAACGATATTCTGCATACGCCGTTCTCACCCCTAAATTGTTAACCACTTCCGGCGCAATCGTCACCGTTCCTTTCTCTTCAGTTTCACCATTAGTTTCATACACAGGGACTAAGTCCATGCCCATGGGTGATTTTCCCGGCTTATCACGACGAAAGTTCGCATCCATGGGAGCAACCCAATACAACGGTTGACCCTCTGCACTATCATTAGGTGAAGGGGCGAATGCTGGGGTTAATATTGAATGAGCAATAGCCCCTATAGCCGCACCAGCAGCTAAGAGCAACAAGCTTGAAAATAATCGATTCATGGTACTTCCTTAAGGCTTAACGCTTGTCAGTAAATAATTAAGTTCAATATCAAGCTGCTGAAGCTCAACACTAATCGCCAATAACGTTAAATGCGCATTAATTAATGCCAGTTGGCTACGTAGAATTGAAGATAGCTGCCCAAGATCGTTACCGTAATTGGTTAGTGCAGCTTGATGTTGTAAGCGGTTTTTACCAACAATAGTTTGCGAGAATATCTGCTGACGCTTCATCAGTTGCTGTTTTTTAGCCAGGGTGCTGTGAGCACGAGCACTTAGCTGCTGAATCAGCAATAAACGTTCGGTTCCCTTCGATGCGACTCTAGCTTGTGCAGCATTGACCTGCTGGCGCTGTTTGTCGCGACTAAATATCGGTAAATCCACACTAAGACCAACTGAGAATAGGTCGGCTCTGCTGCTCCCGTTCGGCGCACTATTGCGATAACCATAACTTGCGGAAACTCCCCATTGCGGCTTCTCACTTTCTTTCGCTAAATCAACTCCCTGCTTTAAAACATCAACCTGTTGCGCCACCACTAATACTTCTGGATGTTGGGACAATTGATTAAGCCAGTTAATACTAGAAGCATTAATTTGAGGCTGATTATGCATCACCTCAAGTGCCAGTGGTTGCATCAATGCCTGAGCCGGCAACCAGCTATTTAGCTGCTGCTTCAAAGCATTAAAGTTAGTTTGGTAAGATAAAACACGATCATCAAGTAACAGCAGATCCAGCTGTGCAGCGGTAATATCACTTTGTTTCACAGAGCCCAAACCAGCACCATAACTACGTTCGGCACTACTAATGAGCTGCTCTAGAGTTGGACGCTGCTGCTCAATTAACCTAATTGCTTGAGCATTATGATAAAGCGTTAGCCAATGTTGCGATAACGCCTTGGTGATCTGCGCTTGACGAACTTGACGCATCAGTGGATAAGTTTTGCTCTGTTGTAAACGTTGCGAGCGTTTAAGCGCTAAGCTATCACCACGGGCAAACTTCTGACTGATACCGATCTTTAATTGGCTCATGGGCTCTTGATTAAATGCCAGACTATCGGCTGCTAAATTAACGAGCCCAACTGACATCACAGGGTCGGGTAAAGTACTATCCACTTCACTAAGTGCAACTATTGCTTGCTGCTGTTGTGCATTGGCTTTTAACCATAAATCATCGGCTAACGCCTTTTTTAGCGCCGCATCCAAGGTGAGCTCAGTCGCTGCTGCGGGCGCTATCGTCCCCAAGACACTTGCAAACACCACACTTGCAGTAATGATAAAACCCGCACACAAGGTCTTAATCCGAAAAAGTAAATTCATCACAATATCCTTTATCAACTACTTGTTATAACGTAATGCTTAATTCACCAACCTAATACTTACTCGATATCAATCAAATAAGGATTAGATCACTGACTAATAAAACTCAGTTAAAACTGCTGCTGATAGCTAGTTATTGCTTGATACAGCTCGCTAGAGCCATCTTTTTTAAGTGCTAGAATTTGGTATGGCATAAACTTATCACCCACTTCCATACCTGGCGACCCCACAACCATTGCTGGTACGGTTAAGCCAATATAACCCGCTGGTATATCTGCTAAGAACTGTTTGATAAATTTCGCTGGCACATGCCCTTCAAAAATATAACCATCCTGATTTACTGCGGTATGACAAGATTGTAGATTTGGTGCGATACCATAATGGGCTTTTATCGCCGACATGTTAGCAGGGTGAACAGTCTCGGTGCTATAGCCGTGATCATTAGCATGCGTTATCCAATGGACACAGCAACCACAGTTAGGGTCCTTATACACGGTAAAGTCAGCTAAGGCCTCAACCAGATTAGCAGAGGCTTCAACAGTGCTGGCTTTAGCAGCAACAATAGAAGGTGTTGAGCCATTACTCTCAACATCGGGTGATTTCGCGTCATTACACGCCATTAGGTTTAGGCTTAGCACCACGATAAGCAAACGAATGATACTTGATTTAAGCATCGAAAAAGAAAAGACATTCATAATAAATTCCACACAATTAACCACAATAAAACTAAAAGAAGACCCATTAAAAGGCGGATCGATCCTAGATTAAAGTGCGATTGGCGGACGATAGAAACTTTCGATTGTGCGAGAGATGCTCAAGTGAGCCATTGATGGCATCACGGAAAGAGCTGTTGAAGTGGTGAACATAACATTGCTATGAATAAACACCGAACTGCAGGCATTTGAACAACAGTCACATTCATCACTACACTCCATCATTATAGATGTAGGCTGTGATGTCGCTACAGATTCTGCTGCAAGGGAACCATGTTGTGTCATCATTTGTTCACAATGTGATGGTGAATCATCAAGCATTTCTTGCTCAACGCCATGATGAGACATCATTGACAACATTTGCTGAGTCATTGGCATAGCTGCCGAGGCCGGAAAAATGCTAGCTAGCAACATAACAACAATCATGACTCGACAAACTATAGGCACTGGCGATTACTCTATTTGAAAACATTTATATCATAACTGATTACTCACACTTGGTTCAATGGAATTATCTAGCTGATAATTTTCTAAACATTTGTTTAAAGCCTGTGTAAACTTACCTTAATAGATAAAAAGTTTAGCCAATTGTTAAGCCACACAATGAAAAATAAGGTTATATACTATGTCACAAGTACTCGACCAACTACTCAATTTACTCAGCCTTGAAACGATTGAGCAAGGGATTTATCGCGGTAACAGTCAAGATTTAGGGTTTGGTCGTGTCTTTGGCGGTCAAGTTATAGGCCAAGCGTTAAGTGCCGCTAAAAATACGGTCGGCCCTGAGTTTGGGGTTAATTCATTTCATTGTTACTTTTTGCGTATGGCCGACTCCGCTAAACCGATTGTTTATGATGTAGAGACTATCCGTGACGGCCGCTCAATCGCCACCCGAAGAGTAAAAGCGATTCAAAATGGACAACCTATTTTTTATTTAACGGGTTCATTTCATTTAAGCGAGCAAGCGTTTGATCATCAAGCGGTCATGCCAAACGTAACAGGCCCAGACAACCTAGAGTCAGAAGTTGAAATAGCGCGTAAATACCAAGACTTAATTCCACCATCAGTACGTACCCAATTTACTTGTGATAAAGCCATCGAAATTCGTTCAGTGGAAGATGTTAACGTATTAAAACCGAATAAACTCGACCCTAAGCGTCATGTCTGGATGCGCGTCAATGGCAAGTTACCGGATGACCTTCGTGTTCATAAATACATTCTGGCCTATGCGTCAGATTTTTCATTCTTACCTGTTGCTGGACAACCACACGGCATTTCATTTATGACGCCAAAACTACAAATGGCAACCATCGACCATTCCATGTGGTTTCATCGCGACTTTAAATTTGACGATTGGTTACTCTATGAAGTTGAAAGCCCATCTGCCAGTGGTGGGCGCGGTTTTGTCACTGGGCGCTTTTACGATCGCCAAGGGCGCCTCGTGGCAAGCACCGCACAAGAAGGAGTGTTGCGCTGGGCAAAAGAAAAAACATAGCGTTAACGCCCATACATGGGATAACGCCTAGAAAAAAGGCCATAACTCGCGTTATGGCCTTTTATTTTCAATGAGCGCTATAACACGACCCCTTAAAAATTATGTTCTTTCTCATCTTTCCGGTTGTGCCCCAGTCTAAACACCACCACAAAGAAAACAGGTACAAATATTACCGCCAGCACTGTCGCAGATAGCATGCCGCCAAATACACCAGTGCCGATAGCATTTTGACTACCAGAACCTGCGCCTGTAGCAATCACTAATGGCGTAACCCCAAGCATAAAGGCCATTGAGGTCATAATAATTGGGCGTAAACGTTGTTTTGCGGCAATGATCGTCGCATCGACTAAGTCATGTCCTTGCAGGTAGAGCGAGCGCGCAAATTCAACGATTAAGATTGCATTCTTCGAGGCTAAACCAATGGTCGTTAACAAACCTACTTGGAAATACACATCGTTTGATAGCTCACGACCTAAGGCAAAGGTTAATGCTCCGAGCACTCCTAACGGCACCACCAGCATCACCGCAAAAGGGACACTCCAACTCTCGTAGAGCGCCGCTAGACATAAGAACACCACTAGCATCGACAACGCGTAAAGCATCGGTGCCTGTGCGCCTGATTGCTTTTCTTGGAGTGACATACCTGACCACTCAAAGCCAAACCCCGGTGGTAACTTCGCCGCAATCTCGCTCATTGCTTGCATTGCATCACCTGAACTTAACCCTGGCGCTGCTTGACCAAAAATCTGCGCCGATGGCGCGCCATTATAACGCTCTAATTTTGGCGAACCATAAATCCAACGTGCAGAACTAAAGGCAGTAAATGGCACCATCTCACCTTTATTATTTCTAACATACCAATGATTTAAATCATCTGGCATCATGCGATAAGGTGCATCAGCTTGTACGTAAACCCGCTTAACTCGGCCTCGGTCTATGAAATCATTAACATATGTTGGTGCCCAAGCACTGCTAAAGGTTTGATTGATATCATCAATAGAGACACCTAATGCCATCGCTTTTTGATAATCAATATCAATCTTGAACTGCGGTGCATCATTGAGTCCATTTGGACGAACGCCAGCCAAACGGGGATCTTGCGCTGCCATACCAAGCACTTGGTTACGCGCTTCGATAAGTTTTTCATGCCCCTGCCCTGATAGATCTTGCAACTGAAAGTCAAAGCCTGACGCCGTACCCAGCTCCATAATCGATGGCGGTACAAACGCAAAAACAAAGGCTTCTTTTATCGACATAAAGTAACCCATTGCGCGGCCAGCGACTGCTTTAACATGTTGACTATCTTCGGTTCGTTGATCCCAATCTTTAAGCTTCACAAAAGCAATGCCATTGTTTTGTCCATTACCACTGAAGCTAAAACCAATTACCGAGAACACAGACTCAACATTATCTTTTTCAGTTTCTAAGTAATAATCTTCGATTTTTTCCATCACTTCCACTGAGCGTTCAGTTGAAGCTCCCTGCGGTAACACCATTTGCGTAAACATTGTGCCTTGATCTTCATCGGGTAAGAATGATGTTGGTAAACGCTGATACATTACCACTAGACCAACAATTAACAGGCCGTAGATAACCATGTAGCGACCCGTACGGTTAACGACTCGTTTTAATAGTGATTGATAACCGGTATTGGTGCGATCAAACATGCGGTTAAACCAAGCAAAGAAGCCTTTTTTCGATTTAGGTTGTTGATCAATAGGTTTTAATAAGGTTGCACATAACGCTGGCGTTAGTGTCAATGCCACAATCACCGATAGCACCATTGATGATACAACGGTAATAGAGAATTGACGGTAAATAACCCCGGTTGAGCCGCCAAAAAACGCCATCGGTACGAATACAGCTGACAGAACTAAGGCAATACCAATTAACGCACTGGTAATTTGCTGCATTGACACCCGAGTTGCCTCTTTGGGCGAGAGCCCCTCTTCGTGCATAACCCGTTCAACGTTTTCAACCACAACGATGGCATCATCAACCAGCAAGCCAATGGCCAGTACCATACCGAACATGGTTAACGTATTAATTGAGTAACCAAAAATTGATAAGACGGCAAAAGTACCTAAGAGTACGACAGGCACAGCAATGGTTGGTATTAAGGTTGCTCTAAAATTCTGTAAGAACAAGTACATTACTAAGAAAACGAGGATAATCGCTTCTAATAATGTCTTAATCACCGACTCAATCGATAACTTCACAAATGGCGTGATGTCATACGGATAAACCACTTCCAAACCTTGCGGGAAATGAGGCTTTAGTTGCTCAATTTTATCACGTAGTGCTTGCGCAGTATCTAACGCATTAGCACCTGAAGCTAAGCTAATGCCAAAACCAGCAGCAGGTTGATCATTATATTCAGAGACTATCTGATAGTTATCACCACCGATTTCAACTCGCGCGACATCTTTTAAACGCACCGTTGCACCATCAGGTTCAACGCGCAAGATAATGTCACCGAACTCTTCTACGGTCTCTAATCCTGTTTGCACGATGATACTTGCGTTAATCTGTTGCCCTGCCACAGCAGGAGCCCCACCTAACTCACCGGCAGCAATTTGCGAGTTTTGGCTGCGAATCGCTTGTGCAACTTCCTGTGCGGTTAGCTGATATTGATTAAGCTTTTGTGGGTTTAACCACACACGCATCGCATATTTAGACCCAAAAAACATCACCTGACCAACGCCGTTTACTCGGCTAATTTGATCTTGAATGTTTGAGGCCATGTAATCGGCGATGTCCGTACTATCAAGTTGATCACTGGTAGAGTAAAAACCAATTACCAGTAAGAAGCCGCTAGATGATTTGGTTACTTGCACCCCATTTTGCTGCACTTTTTGCGGCAATAATGGCATCGCTGTTTGCAGTTTATTCTGTACTTGAACTTGGGCAATATCTGGGTCGGTTCCCGCGTTAAAGGTCACAGTAATTGTTGCAGCACCCGTAGAATCACTATTAGAGGCAATGTATTTAACATTATCAATCCCACTAAGGCTTTGCTCAATCACCTGTACCACGGTGTCCTGCAGTACTTTTGCAGATGCCCCCGAATAAAAGGCACTAATGCTCACCGCGGGCGGTGCGACATCGGGGTATTGTGCAATAGGTAGGCGGAAAATCGATAAGATTCCCACCATCATAATCATAATCGCAATAACCCAAGCGAGTATTGGCCGTTCTATAAAACTCTTTGCCATGCTTTAACCCGCCTGCTTTGTATCAGAAACAGGAACCACGACCATGCCAGGGCCGATTTTTTGTAATCCTGTGGTGATGACTTTTTCACCAGAATTTAAGCCTGATAGCACCAACCAGTTTTGACCAAATGAACGACCAACCGTAATGCGGCGCGCCTCTACTTTGTTTTCTTTGGCAAGAACAAAAACGTTGGCTTTACCACCCCTATCAAATGTCACGGCTTTTTGCGGCACTAAAATTGAGTTATCACGCTGTGCTTGAACTAAGTTCACTTGCCCATACATGCCTGGTAACAAGTGCTGTTCAGGGTTTGAAAACTGAACCCGTAAAGTAACTGTATCCGTACTTGGGTTTGTTTGTACTTCATTAAACTGCAATTGACCTGTTTGACCATAACTTTGACCATTAGAAAAATCTAATCGAGCTACTTGTTCAACTTGCTGTAGTTCACCACTAGCAAGACGAGTACGAATGTTACGCAGCTGATTATTTGCTTGTACTAAATCAAAATAGATTGGGTCAAGCTGAGTTATCGTTGTTAGAACTTGTGATTGTGCTGCAGTGACTAAGGCCCCTTCCGTCATATTCGATTTACTAATAATGCCACTAATAGGTGCAAGCACCTTGGTAAAACTAATATCAACTTCAGCGCGGTGCACTGCGGCTTTACGTACAGCTAATTCAGCTTCTTCCGCTAAGTAATCCGCTTGTACTTGATCAAAGGCCTGCTGACTTGCTGCATTGTCTTTTAATAACTGTTGATACCGTTTTAATTCAGCTGATTTTGATTGTAAATTGGCTTTACTTCGTAATAGCTCCGCTTTTGCTGAGGCTAAGTTCGCTTGATAGATTGCGTCATCAATTTGATATAACGCGTCACCCGCCTGCACTGTCGAGCCTTCGTCAAATAAACGTTTTAAAATAATACCTGATACTTGAGGTCTCACTTCAGCAACCGATGCAGCAACAGCCCGAGCCGGTAACTGCTGTTCGAACAACACAGTTTTGCTTTCTAACGTCACCGTATCGACTTGTTGTGGTGGCATTTGAAAACCAGCCTGTGGTGTGGTTGAGTCACAACCGACGAGTAACGCAACTAGACTACTAGCAAGCGCCAGAGTTAATAAATTTAATTTCATGGGGGCCTCAAAATAACGAGAAAAATAGCCATTGATGGTTAGCTACTACATCAGTTACGACAATAGAACTATTTGTCATCATGTCTCAATTCGACTTTAAACATACATTCATGTATGTTTAAAGTGTATGGTAATAGCTGTTGTTAATTCAACCAGTTTTTTACCAAAATTTGTTACTGATTGTATTTTTATTTTTGAGGTCGTTATGGTCAGAAAAACCAAAGAACAAGCCGCTGCTACTCGCGCCCTATTACTTGATGGTGCTGAAGAGGTTTTTTTTAGTAAAGGTTTTAGCCAAACCACCCTCATGGATATTGCTAACCATGTACAGTTAACCCGTGGGGCCATTTATTGGCACTTTAAAAACAAAGTCGAATTATTCCAAGCAATGCTTGAGCGAGTCTGCTCGCCAATCGATCAACTGTCATTGGCTCTAACGGATGAAAATGAACCTGATCCACTAGGAAAATACCGAGAGTTTTCAGTTAACTTACTCAAAAACCTAGCCCATGATAAGCGCCAGCAAAGGGTGTTTAGCATTATCCAGCATAAGTTCGAATATAACGGTACAGTTGAACAAATTGAACTGCGCCAACTGGATAACTTCTTGACCATTGATGACAATATCAAGCGCACACTCACTAATGCGATCAAACGACAACAACTGCCACATGATTTAGATGTTGAACAAGCAGCCATCACCAAGCATGCCTATTTTTGTGGATTAATCGACAATTGGCTTTATCAACCCCAGCGTTTCGATTTAGCCGCCATGGCTGAGTCTCTAGTGGATAATTACTTTTTCATGCTCAAGAACAGCCCTCATTTACGGAAAAAGTCCTGAGGTGTTTTATGATGAATCATCATAAAATATTCTCGACGACTTTTGTTGTGAGCTTAAGTTTTTAAATACACGATGGCTGTACAGCTTGTACTTGAAAAATAAAACTGACAGCGTTCAGAAAGAGAATGGCCAAACGAATTGGTACAATTCGTTTGCGGCTAATAACTACTCATACAAGGACTGCAGACCAACGCTTTTTTAGGATATTTTTAATTAGAAACCTGTAAAACCCCATACATATTGATCTAGATCAATTTAACGTTAATTTAGTTCATAAATCATACGAATTGATTAGCAGCAGGAGAGCTAATTACTTTACCCTTGAGCATCCAATATTGGATAACTAATCAGATATCACGGCTTATACCTCATGGAACATGTAAACGGAACTTATATTGAACAGCTGATTTTTGAATCGCTAAGTAAAACCGATGATTGCTTTGGTGTATTCGATCAAAATGACCAGCTCATATTTTGTAATGACAGCCTCGCTGAAATGTTTGGTACAACAAAAGTTATCGCCACAGGCCAAACTTTTTCATCTTTAATTGAACATTGCTACTTACACAATGTTGGTGTCATCGTTGAAACGACCGACCTCGATCATTGGCTCCATCAAGCCGGAAAGAAAAGACGAACTCAAGAATATAGACGCTTTGAAATTGATCTACACGATCAACGCTGGTTGCAAGTAACGGAACAACTTGTTGCTGATGACCATATCTTTTTATTTGCGACTGATATCACTAAAACCAAATTAGTCGAAGCTGAACTCACCTCGCACTCCAATAACTTATTCAAATTAGCAACGACAGACGAATTAACCGGTATTCATAATCGTCGTCACTTTTTTTGTTTAGCAGACATAGAGCAAAAACGTTGTCAGCGTATCGGTACCCACAGCAGTATATTAATGCTCGATTTGGATGAATTTAAAGAGATTAATGACCAATTTGGTCATGCTGCTGGCGATCAAGTATTAAAAGACTTCTGTCAAACAATTAATGATCAACTACGCCCATATGATATATTTGGCCGCCTTGGTGGTGAAGAGTTTGCAATTTTACTTCCAGAAACAGACAATGCGACGGCGTTACTTATTGCAGAAAGGCTTAGAGAAAGCGTCGAAAAAATGACAGCGCTGTATGGTAGCTGCCAAATCAAAGTCACTGTTTCGATTGGTTTATCTTCTTATACAAAAGGTACCTTAGATCAAGCAATGTCCTCTGCTGATAGGTGCTTGTATCAAGCAAAATCGTCTGGAAGAAACCAGATTAGCTTACTCGAAAGGACGTGCTGTTCCGCCTAGTTCATTGTTTACGACTAACTCCCCATACATAACACTATTGTAACAGTGGGTGACTCAAGCTTTTAATATCGACTTGGGGAAATTGACTTTGCGTAAACAGTAACTTGTCATCTTGAGCTACATAAGACATTGACCCAGAACTTTCGAGCGTCCTTGATGGTAGCTTCATCATCGGTGTCAGCTGTTCTTTGGCAAAGTCATAAAACATAATGCGATGATGATCTTTATAGTCCGATTGAAAGAAAACTCCTTTATCCGTTACCGTCCAATTATAACGTTGCTTAAAATTGTCTTTATCAATTACCGCTAACGGCTGCTTTTTATCACTAGGGTTCACTCTCCATAAGCCACTTTTACTACCCTTAACATACCAAATGGACTTATCACTCGTTTGTATTGCATAACGAGCGGGTGTATTAGCAACAATTTCGGGCTCCTCTCCATTTAATGGTATTTGATATAATTTAGACGTCCCCTGAGTCTTAGCAGCTACGATCAATGCGTTATCATTAATTCCCCAAGTTGGCCTATATAACGTGTCAAACTCAGTCTTTAATTCTTCAACGGCTAATGTTTCAACGTTTAAAATATAAATGCTGCTACTTTGCCTATTAGACACCGTGCCTAAGAATGCAATGTGCAAGCCGTTATGAGACCACCTTGGTGCGCTTAAGTTATTTTCAAGATTAGTGAGCTTTTTTCGTTGAGTACCATCTAAATTGGCCGTCCAAATTTCATTGTATCCAGACTCATTCGATATATAGGTGAGCCGCTCTCTTGCTTGGGAATAATGTGCTGAACTATGGCTATAATCCGACTGAATCAATGGAAATGGCGTTGCGTTAACCTTTTCCGCCAATGGTAAATATGAGATAAATGTTGCAACATTCCAGCGATGAAAAACCAAACTGCTGCTGTTTGGAATAAACGATGGAAAACTGAAACCTTCAACATTAAGGGGCTCAATTTTTCCGTTATCTATTGAAATAATATGTCCCGAACGAGTTAACGAACTTTTGGATGCATAAACTAAACGTTTGCTGTCTGCAGTCCAAGTAAAGCCTTTTATATCCCCTTCACCAAAGGTAAGTTGTTGTGTTTGTTTTGTTTGTAAATTGACAAGATAAATATCTTCAACTAAATCTTCGGCCCGGCGACTAACCGCTGCATATTTCCCATCGGGAGAAAAAGCGATACTTCTATCACTATAGTTACAATCTTTAGCACAAGAAAAACGGATAGCAGGTAAGTGAGGTTCGATCAAAGATTTAATATAAATCCCGGTTCCCATGCCTGATTCAAAGCCCGTGTAAGCCAATTGGTTACCATCAGCAGTCAACGATAAATAAATATTTATTCCAGGCGGACAATTAGCCACAACTTTTTCACTTGCTGTAGCAATATCCATCTTAATGACAAAACAATCCGCCCCTAACCATGACTTCCTGACAAAGAATATATATTTACCACGCTTTCCCCATATAGGGGACGACTCAGATTCATCAGTAAAGGTCAGCTGTCGAGGCAAGAGATCCGGTTGAGTTAAATCTTTTAAGAAAATATCGGCCTTTTGATTTATACGACGCCATGAATAAATCAGATAACGTTGATCATGAGATACCGCAGGATACAGTTCACGGCCCGGTGCCGCGGTTAAATTAGAGATAACTAAAGCGGATTCCTCATCTTGCTGATGCTCAATAATAAAGTGAACAACAAGGTTATAACTTAGCCCGCCAATAAACGATAAAAAAAGAACAACGCCAATCAGTTTACCGAGCGAAAACCTTGATTTATTTAGTTGCTGAGGTTCAACGGCCAATTCAACTGTCTGAGTCAAATTAGCCACTGGCTCCGGTAAATATTCTGGTTCAATTAACAACCTATAACCAGTTTTTCTTACCGTTTCAATAAACTGAACGTCATCACTTTTCAGCGCCTTTCTTAAATTCCAAATAGCGTTAGTTAATGCTTTTTCACCCACATATTGATTGCCTTCCCAGATATTTTCAATTAATTCCTCACGGCTAACTAAACGCGGGTACTGCGTCGCTAAATAAGCTAAAACATCAATAAATTTAGGTTGAATTAATAACTGCTCATCACTCTTTACCACTTTATTTTCGTGTGGCATCACAGTAAAACGTTCAAGTTTGAAGGGGGCTTGTAAGCTCATAAAAGGCAAAAAATCCAAGACTGAATATCATTCAGCAACAGTGTAGATAAAACTCTTAATCAATAAAAAATACAATCAAGCATACCTCTTAAAACTATCACTTACCCCCTCTAACCACAATCCTTAATCAGTAAAGAACGCGGCAATAGAGGCAAAAAGACTTAAAACAGGATCTTAATCACACAACCACAAAGAACAATTAAATCACTGTTATTAAAAGAATAGATATTAAAAAGATATATAAATGAGCAAGAAAAGAGCCGCTAACAATTGAGCTTGCACTTCGAGTGGCCTAAAACAGGTAAACGCTTTAACTATTGGCTCTCCAATGGTTAAAAGCCTAACCATAACAACAATAAAAACCCAGCTCGTATAATAGTAACAAGGAAATGGCAATGATTCCCCACTTTAAAAGACATGCGATATCAGCTGCAATAGCACTCGCTTGTACCGCACCCGCGTTAGCACAAGACAACGATGAAGCCGTTGCCCGCAAAGCAACAGATAAAGACACCGTTAAACAACAAAAAGCGAATTACCAAGCACCAGAAAAAATTACAGTGACAGGCTCGCGACTACGACGTGATAGTTTCTCAGTAGCAACACCATTAGTAACAATGGATAAAGATGCTATTTCAGACACTGGCTTAGGTTCTTTATCTGAAATTCTAATCGATAATATGCCAGCAATTCACGAAGGCTCAAGTAACAGCACCACCCAATCAAGTGTTACAGCCACTGGCTTATCGACTATCGATTTGCGTGGCTTAGGAACAAGCCGAACCTTAACATTAATTGATGGCCGCCGTGTTGTTTCAAATAGTCACAGCGGTAGTTATGTTAGCCTTAGTACCATCCCAGCGGGGATGGTTCAAAAAGTTGAAACTATCACAGGTGGTGCTTCAGCGGCTTATGGTTCCGACGCTATTGCTGGTGTGGTTAATATTATTACCCAAAAAGATAAAGAAGGATTTAGCGCCAATGTTCGAGTCGGTGAAAGTGCCGATGGTGGTGGCAAAGAAAACAGTCTAGATTTAAGCTTTGGTACGTCTTTTAGTGATGAGCGAGGTTATGTTTTTGCCAGCGCTAGCTATGATCGCCAACACGGGCTATTCGCAAGTGACCGTAAGCGTGCACAGGTGGCAGATGCCTATACCTACGACGACGAGAAAATGTGTAATGCAATGTGGACCACAAGTGGCGAATACGCCTGTATGCGTGATCTTGAAGACGGGCAAACTTCTTGGGTAAATCTCTCTGATGGCACCGCTGGTGGTGTTTTTGGTGAAGACTCGTCAAACGATACACAATTTTGGTATGACGAGTCTGGTCTTCGTGATGACTGGAAAGGTAATGAGGAAATCTATGGTGTTAACTCGACACAATGGGTCGCGCTTAAAGTGCCTGACGAAGCATTGGTCGCTGCCGTTAAAGTCGATTATGACTTAAATGATGATATTGCATCATACTTTCAGGTTCAATTTAGCCAAAATAAGTCCCTCAATAAAAAATCTCCAGAAGATATTTACGAACGTGAAAAAGGCGCTGCCTACGACAGTAATGGCGAACCCTTTGATGTCAGGTTAGATTACATGACATGGGATAATCCTTATATCCCTGAAGCGATGAAGCCTCATCAAGAACTGTGGGAAAAGAACGGAAGAATTTATTTTGATCGTCGTTTACACGAGGTAGGTCAAGTGACAACTGACAATACCCGTACCACGATACGTTCATGGGCAGGCTTACAAGGTACGCTATTTGATGGCGACTGGGATTGGGATGTTTCAGTTGGTTACGGTACATTCAAACAAGAACAGCTTCGTCTCAATGAAATTAATGTTGCCAAATTAAACTCAGCATTAAAAGCCGAATACGCAGAAGATGGCGTTACCATTCAATGTAAAGAGGCGGAGGCAAGAGCCGATGGTTGTGTGCCAGTTAACTTATTTGGTATAGGCTCTATTTCAGAAGAGGCAGCTGACTACATTCGTCATAATGCAACACTTGATTCAGACTTAACCCAATTCAATGTATTAGGCTACATTGCGGGAGATTTATTTGAACTGCCTGCGGGGCCAGTTTCTGCCGTATTTGGCGCCGAGTATCGTAGAGACACCCAGTCAGTAGAAACTGATGAAATATCAAAAACTGGCGGTATTTCTTTCAACTATATCCCTTCATATTCAGGTGAAGTTGAAGTATCAGAAATCTTTGCTGAGTTTGCTTTTCCATTACTAAAAGATTCATTTGCAGCTAAAAACTTATCTGCAGAAGTATCTGTACGTGCTGCCGATTACAGTATGGAACAAGTGGGAAATGTTGGAAGTTACAAAGCAGGTATTATCTGGGAGCCAGTTGAGGGCTATGCACTGCGCACCAACTACTCTGTCGCACAGCGAGCACCAAACATTAAAGAGCTACTTTCTCCCATTGCTGGTGATTATGACACCATTGCAGACATCTGTAAGGACACAACGGCAGATTCAACTAAGCCAGGCCATGACAACTGCCGAAAAGACTCTGGCATCCAAGCGACAATAGACTCTGATGAAGATGGAATCTTCAACCTGCCTGATACTGGTTACTCTCCAAGTGCTGGTAATGATCAATTATTTGAAGAAACAGGTACAACATTTACCTTTGGTATGACATTTGCCCCGACACAACTAGAAGGGTTTCGTTTAGCTATCGACTATTTTGATATTGAGATTGAAGATGTTATTACCACGTTAAGTAACGAACAAATTCTATCAGGGTGTTATAACCCACCAACAGGCGTTGAGTATGGCATAGGCAATCAGTACTGTAATGCAATTACCCGTGACGGTGAAGGCCGATTAACTGAAGTTGTACAGACTTATTTTAATGCTGACATGATGGCAACACGCGGTTATGACGTTGCAGCAGAGTATGCGTTTGACTTGAATGAGTTAGGTTCGTTAAAGCTAAAAGCCCATTACACTCACCTTCTTGAAGATTCAACAACTAAGGAAGTCAATGGTGCGCTAGAAACAACCGACACTCTAGGCTACAGATCTTACTCATTCGAGGATGTCGCTTCAGCTTCTGCAACATGGCGCTTAGACGATTTACGTATTCGTTGGAGTACCAAGTTTAAAGGCAGTGTTAAAGATAGTCTCGCACGTGAAACCTCATACCAAGGCTATTTAGAAAGTAATGCTGAGGAATGTGCCAGTGCAACCGATAAGTGTGTTGAAAACCCTGAACCTTTGGCATTCCAAGACATTGGTTCTTATATCAAACATAGCGTGTCTGCTTCTTACATGGTTGATTTAGAAGGTGATGCATCAGTTCGTATTTATGGAGGCGTAAATAACATTTTCGATAATAATGGACCGTTCATTATTAGTGGTAAAGGGAATTACTCTAGCGTTTACGGCGGTGGTGTAGGGCGCTTCTTCTATCTTGGTGCTGAAGCTAAATTCTAGACAGTTTTTTAAACGCTTATTCTCTCTCAAGTGAGCGATTAAAACTGAAGGCAAAGCCCCGTTATCGGGGCTTTTTTTCAGCTATAACATGCAAAACCATTTATTACATGTCAAAAAGAGAGCCATTGGCTCCCTTCTCCCTGACAGTTACATCATCGATTGTAAGTAATTTTCTAAACCAACCTTATCAATCAAGCCTAGCTGTTGCTCTAACCAATAAACATGATCCTGCTCAGTCTCTTCCAGTAAAGGCATCAACATATTTCGTGTTTGAAAGTCTTGCTTGCTTTCACAAAGAGCTATCACTTTACGTAAGTTGGTCACCACTTGATATTCAAGATTAAGGTCATTTTGCAACATATCAGGAACGGTATAGCCAATCGCCAAACCTTCTCGCTTAGTCACATCAGGCTTACCTTCGAGAAATAAGATTCGTTCAATTAACTTCTGGGCATGCTCTTTTTCATCATCAAATTCATGAGCGATACGCTCATGTAGTTTTGACAAATCCCAATCTTCATACATTTTTGAGTGCACTAAATATTGATCCATCGCGGTTAACTCACCAACGAGCAACATATTTAAACCATCAATTACTTCATTATCGCCTTTCATTTTTAATCCCCTTATTTATCCATCATTGCTTGTTGGTAGTTTTCAACGCCCATACCTTTGATTAGGTCGAGCTGCGCTTCGAGCCAATCAATATATTCTTGCTCGTAATCTAAGATTTCGACCAAAATGTCTCGACTCACGTAATCATTTGCATCTTCACACGCTTGGATAACCTCAGCCATTAATTGGTTTTGATCGTTTTGACAGTGTAAGTCACACTCAAGCATTTCTTGTGTGTGTTCACCAATGCGTAATCGTCCAAGTTGCTGTAAGTTAGGTAAGCCTTCTAAAAACAAGATTCGCTCAATGAGCTTATCGGCCTGCTTCATATCTTTAATCGATTTCTTATAGGCTTTATGATTTAACGCCTCTAAGCCCCAATTTTTAAAAATGCGGGCATGTAAGAAAAATTGATTTATCGATGTTAGCTCGACCGTTAAAACGCGGTTGAGTTGTTTAACTATATCGCTATTTGCTTTCATGAGTTCCTCAGTGCTCTGCGAACAGGTTGAACAATAATTATGCTACCCAAATAATAATAAATCAACTTTTTCTTTAAAATCAATTACTTAATAATGATAATCGCTATCGTTATCATAGCTAAATCGTTTCCCGTTACAATAAAAAAACGCCCTGCAAGCAGAGCGTTTTAGTTTATATTTTAAATAGTTAATCATCTCACGCCTGTTGCCTCGTTGGTAAAAGCACTGCAGCAGTTGCATAGATAGTGAAGGTAACAACAGGCATAAACAATAAACCTAGTACAGCAACACAGCGAACACCAAGGCGACTATAGCCAAACGCTTTTGCTAATCCAGAACACACACCAAACAATTTTCCATGCGCCTTGTCCGTTGTAATTCGATGCCAAATACTCATATAAACTCTCCTAAAACTATTATTAATACTAAAAATATTCACTGATTAGTGAAATTGCGCCGGCGCTAATTAGCATGCCGGCGACTGGCAACAGAAATATCCATAAAACTGTGCTAAACATGAACATGATTACGAAGCCATCTTCTGTTTTAATTCGGCTAACGCATCTTCAATCGACTCATCACGTTCCATTTTTTTAAACTGTGCTTCAATTGACTGTTCATCAGTGCCTATATCATAGCTTTCAACTTCTGCTTCTAAAGCATCAATTTTCTTTTCCATTTGCTCAAAGCGTGCCAGCGCATCTTCTACTTTATGGCTGTCTAGTTGTTGCTTCACTTTTAAACGGGTAACCGCTTGTGTTTTACGCGCTAATAAAGAACTCTGTCTCGCACGTGCTTCGGTCATTTTTTGTGTTAGGCGATCTGCGTCATTATTTACACCGCTCAATAATTCGTTATAACGCTCTAGCTCCTGCTCTAATAAAGTGACTTGCTCAGCGCTGTGTTGTTTTTGGCTCAGCGCACTGCGCGCTAAATCTTCACGGCCCTTGCTCAGTGCCAACTCTGCTTTAGCTTGCCATTGTGCAGCACATTGCTTGGCTCGTGCTAATTGCTTTTCTAATTCCTTTCGCTCAGCGATATGCTTGGCTGCACCGCTTCGTAGCTCAACTAAGGTTTCTTCCATTTCCTGAATTAGTAAACGTACTAACTTTTTAGGATCTTCCGCCTTATCTAACATCGCGTTGATATTGGCGTTTACAATGTCACTAAATCTGCTAAAAATACCCATAATACTTCTCCGTTTCTTCAAAAATTAAATTATTTGCTTGAGTTTGCTTTGTCAGTATTGTCGGCATCTTGCTGCTTAGTTTTTTCAGCAATTTCCAGACCTAACTCAACTAAGTTTTCATTAATGGTGCGCTCAATATCACTGCTAATTTCACCAGCGATGGCACTCACTTGAGAGCTGAAAACTTTGCCTAATGCGTTAAACAAATCTTGTTTTGTTTGGCTATTAAGTTCTGCGGCGTTTGCACTAACTCCTAAACTTGCGATAGCGATTGTGGTTGTTACTACTACTGCGCGAAATGTGTTTGTTACGTTAGCCATGTCAGACTCCTAATAGATTGTTTGATAATTAATAAGATTGTTTGAACTACAATCTAGTTATTGCAGGTGGTGTGCCAACAACAAACAAACCTTAAAAATCAATACCTTAAGTAAATACAGGCATTTTGTGACATTAAGAAACACAATCAGCATAAGTCATACAAACCACATTATGGTTAATATAACCACCGGATTTGTAGGCTAACTAGTTCCAGGTAATTTAAGCTAATAAAGCACTGAATCACTCAACAAAGATCCCGGCTAAAAGACTGCCAGGATGACAATTTTTATGAACATCAAGCCGATTTCTATAAGCCTAGCTTTTACACGGAAGATTAAATGGCAGGGAACAATTTAGATAGCGTTAGCTGGTCCGCAGCACAAATGGCAAGGGTGTTTCTCACAAAGGAGAACCGAAGTTATTTACTTTCAATTAGATAGCCACCTTAACGGAAGCGATTTTGATACACGCTCTGCGACATAGCAATAAAAAAGCCGCTGAGCATCCTCAGCGGCTTAAAAAGGGGGAAACTGTGTTTAAACTAACTAGCTGGCGATGCGCTTGTTAGTATGTTGACCAATACCAATTGAGCGAGGCTTCATGGCTTCCGGCACTTCGCGCTTTAACTCAATGTGTAATAAGCCATTACTTAAATCAGCACTTTGAACTGTGACATAATCAGCGAGTTGATATTTTCTTTCAAAGCCGCGCTCTGCTATGCCTTGATAGAGAAATTTTGTTTCAGCTTGTTCTTTAGTTGCTTTAACCCCTTTCACTAGCAGGGTATTTTGATGGCTAGTAATGTCTAATTCAGACTCATCAAAGCCAGCAACAGCGAGAGTAATGCGATACTCATCTTCAGAAAGCTGTTCGATGTTATACGGAGGATAACCTTGATTACTATTGCCATTGCCTGATGAGGCTGACTCAATCATGTGAGCCAAACGGTCAAAGCCAATAGCACTACGGTATAGAGGTGAAAGATCGATATTACGCATAAATATTCTCCTAAGAAGCAATATGTTTACTGATTAAAAATCATAATTTTTCTATATCAAAGACAATGACTGAGAGCCTTGCTCATTATCGATTAATAGGTGATTTTTCAGTAAATGTCGGCCAGCTAATGCTGCACCATTATTAAAGTTAACATCGCAAATGCGACTGTTTTTCTGCGAACCCTAATCAGGCCTTCGCTATAAATAGATATGCGACTACTAGATTTATTTTCAAGCCTATCGCTAAACAAAAAAAGAAATAAAATGTTATCCACCTGAAATTAAATGATTAATTAATTACAAATAATCACACTTCAAAACAGAAATTAACAACTATTCGCTATAACATCCCTCGAACAAGCACAAATTAAGTAACACCTAATAGGAGTTAAAATGAAGTTAAAACAATCTGGATTTACATTAATCGAACTCGTCATTGTGATCAGCGTTATTGCAATATTATCAGTCGTAGCCGTTCCTAAGTTTCTTAACGTCAGCGATAAGGCCAATGAAGCAGTCTTAGCATCGGTCAGCGGCTCACTCAACTCAACCAACACGTTAATTCAAAGCATGGCGGTCATTGAGGGACAAGAAGAGGGCCTTGAAACACTAAAATTAGATGACGGTGAGGTCGCCATCGAAGACGGGCTAATTCGGATTAGTAGCGATTTTGATAAATCATTAATCGCCTCAATGAACTTAGCATTTGAAACGCTTTCGAGTCGTGATGCGGTTGCAGAAAGTGACTTTGGCTTATATTTCTTACCAACATTAAACTTAGCCTATATCACTAACCCTGGATATTCCGTCGATGATAATTGCTACCTACTTTATCAAACAATAAAAACACCAGGAAAACAGGTTTCAGTTAATTATGAGATTGAAGATAGCGGTTGCTAATTTCTAATGTTACCTGCAAGCTGCCAGCCACACCTAAACTGGCACTAAGACCAATTCCATTAATTAAGTGATCCATTTTGTAACTAGGATAAACGAATTAAAGCACAGGTCCTACGTGCCAAACAGAACCTAAGTACCGACATCCATGTCGCAAGGTATTTATTAGCGTACGTAGTGATTCTACATAGATAATAAATAACGTAGCTATCATTTGTTTAGAGCGTAAAAAATGATCAGGTTTTTAGTGGAAATGGTATAGCATAAAGTAAGGTAGTTGCTTCCTTGAACCTTCACGATGTTGAGATACCAATAATTACAGTAAACCTTGTTATAGAAAGGCAGTAGCTCATGCTATTCATCCAATTGATTTATCCATGATGAGTCATTATCCGTTGGATTTAGTTACTACAACTTAGTTATCTCATCAACCACCCTTTTCGCTTCAAATTTAGCACCATAAATTAATGCAGAAGCACGGTTATGTTGCCATGCTAAGCCTGCACAAAAAAAACCTTTGGGTAGCTTGTCCGTTGTGATATCGCCGTTTGAATTTAAAACATCGGCTACGTGGATAAAATCATAACGATTACGATAGCCTGTCGCCCAAACTACTGAATCAATAACTATTTTTTCACCACCAGCAAAGTGAGCAACGCTATCCAATGCTGTCAGTTTCGGTAAGAAGCGAACCCCAGCATTCATCAGGGTCCGGTCATTAATTTGAGTATCAGGGAAGGGATCGCGCCCCTTAATCCACTGGGCTAGTGAGAAATTTTTATTCAGTGTTAATAAACCAGAGGCACGTAACCAATGAAAAATATTAATGCCAAGCAGCTTATGCTTAATCAAATGTCGCGTTCGCCCCTGCGCTAAATAAACTTGGTTATTTTTAGCTAGCTGCTTAGCAATTTGACGCCCAGAAGCACCATCACCTACCACTAAAACAAGCTGCTGCGCGATTTTCTTATCACTAAGATCATTAACTTGATAATGTTTAATAACGTTTTGTTCATCACTATATTTCACACCGTTATCATTACCTGCACCATCCTGAAACGCACCATTAGCTAGTACAATATGCTTCGCATAAAACGTGCGCTCATCGGTGCTAATAATATAGCCTCCCATATCGCCTTGTTTTATTGAATTTACTTTCTGGTTACATTGAACGTTGAGCTGATGATGCTGTTGATAGGCTTGTAAATAGTCTGCAAACTCATCCTTGGTTTGAAATTCACTTTGAGATATTGGTTTA
Source organism: Alteromonadales bacterium alter-6D02 (assembly GCA_002835545.1). Taxonomy (GTDB): domain Bacteria; phylum Pseudomonadota; class Gammaproteobacteria; order Enterobacterales; family Psychrobiaceae; genus Psychrobium. The sequence continues at coordinate 216,942 of PIZK01000002.1, read as the reverse complement.
GAATAAGCCGGTAAACGATTTAGGCTATTTGGTGTAAACAGTGTCAAGCTATCAAAGCGTTTTCGCCACTGCTCGCCGATCTCAAAGCCTTGTTCTAGAATGATATATTCAATATTCGCTTGTTTTAAATAATAGCCAAGCGCCAACCCCACTTGCCCAGCACCAATAACAATTGTATTCGTTTTAATTTGTTTCATTACACTGACCTCTTAATAATTGAAATCAGTGTAATGAATGGAGGGAGCTAAAGATTGAATAAACTGGCTACATTAAGCAATAATTAACAAGCTCAGTAACCGGGCACCGTTACGTACGCATGAAGCCAAGGTTTTTATTACTAAACAAGTCTATATTCGGTAATACTTCTTCAAGGCGTGATTGCGGTACGCCAAACCACATCGCTAACGTTGCAGAATATTGATCCACCGCGGTGGTTGGGATCATAATGCCTTTATCTTGAGTCAAGTCATCACTTCCAACCGCCATGTTTGGCATTTTCCCGTAAACAGTCCCACCAGCAACAGCACCACCAATAATCATTTGGTGTCCCCCCCAGCCGTGCGCTGTGCCTGTTCCATTAGTCGTGCTGCTGCGGCCAAAGTCTGAAATAGTAAAGCTAGTCACTTGATCAGTTAAATTAAACTGCGCTAAAGCCGCTTGAAATGCAACAATGGCATCATTAAGCTCCGTTAACTTCTTGGCTTGACGAACAAGCATATCGCTATGGAAGTCATAACCACCATGCTTGATATAGAAGCTTTGACGCGACGTAGTTGTTGTATCATTTGCTAACAGGCTACGCAGCACCATTTCAAAACGGCGACCAAGTTTATTCGCCGGTAACGCCATATTTAAATTATCAATCTGCCCATTAACTGCTTCGCTAAATAAACGTTGTTTCATTTCACTCGATAATAAGCGAGCGTTTTGATCGTTATAGCTATATTCACTCACTAACGCATTATCATGATGCATAGCATCATCGGCCAACTCACTAATTAATGCTTCTAACTGGTCATTATCATGATTAATAAAGTCTTCAGGGCCATTTTCTCCCATGACATAAGCGCTCTTATATCGGCCTGTCTGCCACACATTCTTTCCAGAAATTGATGAGTTCATTTGGTGTGAGCCTTGATATAAATCAGCCGTTAGCCCTTGCCAACCCTGCTTTGATGTGGCGGCTTGTACGGGATCAAGCCCCTGCCAATATTGTTGCTGATTACGGTGACTTCCGCGTTTAGGTGTCACCCCTATTGCACCAGCGTTAGTCACCATGGGTCCAACATTAGCAACAAAGGCAACTTGCTCTTGGGTAAAAAGCTGTTGTATGCCTGTTAAGCTAGGATGTAAAGCTAAGGATTGTTCGCTCATTCCAGCAGGGTTAATGGGCAGTAATTGCTCTCGCTCTAACGCAACATTAGTGCGTAATTGTTTATAACTCTCATAGGCTGATAGGCTATAGGGAACCAACATATTAGCGCTATCATTACCGCCACTTAGGTCAATACACACCAACGCTTTATAGCCCGTCTTATCAATAGTTTGTGAGTTTAAGTCCTGCTCACTGGCAAAGATCAATGGTGAGTTAACCAAGCTCACACCGGCACCAAGGTAAAGCGCTCTTTTTAAAAACTGACGACGTTGCATACTTTTATTCATCATTCTCTCCTAGCGCTGAATAGCTTGTTGGTGTGAAGTAACGACGGCTAATAATGCCTGACGTGCACGTTGATATCCGCCATCTGAAGTTGAAACACCAGCCAAATGCTTAACAATTTTATCTTTCATTGAATCACTCATCGTCCCCCCCATTAGCAACAGGTTATAACGATCCACTAGCAACTCAGGAGAATTTATGGCTAATGCGGCCTCTTTATCCAAGTTATAGCGATTGTAGTTGCCTGTTCTCATTGCTTTTTTGCCATAGCGAGATTCGGTCACATTTTTATATAGCGCGTTATAAAGTGTTGCTTGATTGACCTCAGTTGCTAAGGTGAAATTCGGAGCCACTTTGCCCGCATCTTCAATAATCCCTGAGTGAGTATCATCTGGCTGGAAAAAACTAAACACACTATCAGCATACAACGGGCGCTGGATACGGCTAATTTGAAATGCAGTTAAACGCGCAGGATTGACATCAAACGCTCGTAACAAACCAGTGAAGCGGAGCACTGGCTCTTTTAACTTACCGTAAAAACTCATATCTGCGACTTGCTGTGGCTGCCTTGCTTCAGGATCTAATAAAATCGCTTTAATCACTGCAGCCATGTCACCACGTACTTGCTGACCGTTGTCATTAAACACGCTAGCAACATTTGCAATATACTGTGGCGACGGATTACTAGTGACCAAATGCTGAATCAATCGCTTAGCGATGAACGGACCGACATTAGGGTGATTAAAAATAGCGTCGAGAGCTTGCGCTATATCCCCTTTAGCTGAACTACCATCAACATAAGCGACTTGATCTGTTCCCGCAAATAACACTTTTTCTCCACCGAAGTGGAGGCGCTGTCTAACTTTGGCTTGACCATACCATTGACCACCACGAACGATACCACTGAGTGCTTTTGCTAATTCAACAACATCGGCTTCTGTATATGTTTCGATCGGCTGACCGTTTTCATCGACTTGCGCACTACCATCAAGATTTAGGCGTTCAGTACCAAGGGTAAACAGCTGCATCAATTCTCTGGCATAGTTTTCATTCGCTTGGTGACGCGAATTATTTCGCACATTATCGAGATAAACGCCCATCGCAATATTGTAGGTGACATCGTTAAGTAAAGTACGGAAGTTGCCAAACGCATTGTTAGCCAACACGTCATAATACTCAGCAATACTGCCATCTTTTCTAATTGATCCGACGGTTGAAATAGTCAGTACATGATTTAATGCAAAGGCAACTCGCTGGCGTAATTGATCCGGAGCGACTAGCGATTGATGCCACCATGCTGATGTTTGCAAGTGATCTGTCGCGTTAGATACCAGCGATGTTAATTGGCTGGCAGGTAACTGCATTTGCTCAGTCAACCAATGCTCAATGGCGGCTTGTTCACCTTTAACGGCAATCAAGTCCGCTAATTGATTAATGCCCTGCGCTGTCGGCCCGTACGTCGATTGAATTAAAAATCGAGCAGATTGCGCTGTCGCTTGACTAAGCTTTAAGTCATACCCTGCTTGCTCCTGCCCAAGGCGAGTATTAAACCAAAACTCCAAATCTTGTATTCTAGCTTGATCGTCACAATCCCGTTTGCAATCAGTCAGGTAGTCATAATTAGGGTTAATCGACTCTGTTGATAAGCCAAAAGAGAAATAATTGATGTTGTCATTAGCGTACGTAGGTGCATTGAGGGCACCACAGACACTGAGAGCTAGAGCTGTATTCATTAAACAACGCTTCATGATTGTTCCTTACATTCGCTGATGGCTAAATCAAAATCGACAGCAAACACTGTCGTCAGACCCAATTAACAGAGAAAGAATAAAGAACCATTAAAGATTAATAAATACGAATAAAGTACCAATATCAGTCATTTGTAAATTATTAGCTAAAGCGTTTAGAGCCTCTTAATCTAATCCCTCATGCATTACTAACTTTTCAATAACCCATCAATAATCGAGCACTGAGGCTGATCATTCCCTTGGCATTGCTCCGTTAACGCTTCTAATTTCAACACAATACTTTGCAACTTTTCGATGCGCTGTTTTATTTGAGTAATTTGCGCTAATGTCATCGCCTTCACATCGCTACTATGACGATTTTGATCATGAAATACCGCCATAAGCTGTCGACACTGATCAATCGAAAACCCCGCCTCTCTAGCTCCTTTGAGTAACAAGAGCTCATCAACATTTTCATTACTATAAAAACGATAGCCATTGTTAGCCCGTGGAATTTCGGACACAATGCCACTACTTTCATAATAACGAATAGCTTTTGCAGACAAGCCTGTCAGTTCCACAACTTGACCAATCGTTTTACTTGCCATATTAACTCTCTTTAAACTGCCAACGTTTTAATAACAGTGCATTACCGAGTACAGTGATACTCGAAAGCGCCATAGCTAACCCAGCTAATTGTGGGCTCAGGTGCCCCATCGCGGCGAGCGGTATCGCGAGCGAATTAAAAATAAAGGCTAAAAATAAATTTTGTTTTATTTTACTCCAAGTCAACGTAGCAATCTCAATCGCAGCAACCACTAGTAAAGGGTTACTTTGACTTAAGGTAATTTGCGCGCTACTAATCGCCACTTGGGTACCGCACCCCATCGCAATACCTAAGTCAGCTTGCGCTAATGCAGGCGCATCGTTAATGCCATCACCCACCATTGCAACTTGCTCATCGGCCTCTTGCCATTGCTTGAGTTGATTTAGTTTTTGCTCGGGCTTTAGTTCCGAAAACACTTGTCGCAAGCCGAGTTGTTGAGCCATTGCTTGCGCCGCCCCCTTATTATCGCCACTTAGCATCGACGTTGTTAGTCCCAACGAGTTGAGTCGGCTAATCGTTAATTTACTGCTTTCTCTTGCTTGGTCATTAAGTTCGATTAGCGCGACTAGCTGCTCGTCAATTGCAAAATAAACCTCAGATGCGCTAGTACCTTGTGTTAATTCATCTGGCATAACGACCTGGTGTTCTTTCATTAGTTCACGATTACCAGCAAGCACAAGTTGTCCGTTTAATGAACCACTCACCCCTTTCCCTGCGATGACCTTAAATTGACTGACTGCACTTAAAACAACGTGGTGAGATTGTGTATAACATTTGATAGCTCGGGCCAAGGGGTGTTCACTTTGCTCCATTAAAGAAGCTAGTTGGCCCAATACTGTATCTTGATCACGCGTGTTATCAACCAGCGTAGTATTAACGACTTGTGGTTTACCCTCGGTTAACGTACCTGTCTTATCAAAAGCGATCCGGCTCAAATTACCCGCCATTTGCAATGCTTTTACATCACGGATAATAATGCCATGTTGCGCAGCGACGCCACTACCAGCAACAATAGCTGCAGGCGTTGCAAGCCCAAGTGCACAAGGACAGGCAACAACAAGCACAGCAACACTATTAATCAGCGCCGTTTCGAAGCTTGCACCCAATGCTAACCACGTCGCTAAAGTAACCAATGCAATCAACAACACCGCAGGCACAAATATTTTAGCAATACGATCAACTAACTCTTCAATGGGTGCCTTGCTCATTTGTGCTTGCTCAACCATCTTAATAATTTGGTTCAAACTGCTGTTTTCACCAACGGCGCTTGCTTCGACTGTCATCACGCCATGACCATTGACAGCGCCTGCTACAACCTGATCACCAACGGCCTTACGTACTGGCAGACTCTCTCCAGTGATCAGCGATTCATCAACCTCACTCTCGCCTGATAACACTACACCATCAACAGGAATTTTATCACCGGCTATCACGCGTATTAGATCGCCTGATAACACTTGCTCTATAGGTAGCTGCTGAGTTTTATCTTGTCGGATTACGGTTGCTGTCACTGGAGTTAATGCCATCAACTCTCTAATCGCTTCACTAGTACTATGTTTAGCACGGTGCTCTATCCACTTACCGATAGAGATAAATGTAATAATCACGGCGCTAGCTTCAAAATATAGCTGCCCATGTGCTGTCCGCCAATCAGAAAACAGTACATAACAACTATAGAAATAGGCAGCGCTGGTACCCAAAGCAACGAGTGTGTCCATATTAGCGCTGAGCGTTTTAAGGTTAAGCCATGCACCACGATAATACTTAGCCCCTACGACAAACTGCACCACAGTGGCCAGAGCGAACTCCAGCCATGGGTTTAACATTAGTGCTTGATTAAACACCATCAGGATCATCGGTAAAACTAACGGTAGTGTGAATAAGCTGGATAGGATAACTAACTGACGTTGCTCTTTATTCTGCTGCTCAAACAATATTTGTTGCTGCTCTTGCTGGTCTATTTGATTTGCGGTATTTAGTTGCAGCTGATAACCAAAACCTTGACAAACTATGGCAAAATCACTTTGTTTCACCACACCTGTTATCGCTTCTATCTCTAATTGGGCTGTCGTAGGGTTAACAGCAACGGACTCAACACCCTCCAATTCAAGCAGTGCTTTTTTAGTTTTATTAGCACAACCGCCGCAGCTCCAACCAATCACACTAAACGTATGCAGCTCGGTAATCAGTTGATAATCAGCCTTTTTGATGAGTTTAAGGGCAAGGGTTAATTGTGATGGTTGGGAAAATGACAAAGACACCTTCGATAAAGCAAAACTCACTTGCGCGGTTACACCATCGAGTTCATTGAGTCTTTTTTCCAGCTTACTTGCACAGCCATTGCAGCGTAAACCACTGATTCCTAATTGAGTTTCCATAATAAACATCATCATTGTTGTTAACTATGCACACATTGTAACCTTTCCCCTTAGGGGAAGGTAAACCCTTTTATTACTGAATAGTTCTAAATTTAGAGCAGCAAAAAGCCATCGCAGTGTCATCAGTAAGATGGCACTACGATGGCTTTCTGAATTCGTTGTTGCCTGTCATCTTGAAAGGTTTTTATTCAAGATCTATCTACATTGCCCAAATGAGACCTCTCGGCTAAAAGCATGCTGAAACGACTGTGGTTTTATAGGCTATAACCCGTTTCTTCATGTTGTGAGATATCTAATCCAGTCACTTCTTGCTCTTCATCAACACGTAAACCTTTAGTAAAGAGTGCGACAACTTTAAACAAGATAAAACTCACGACAGCGGTATAAACCAACGTAGCCGTCACACCAATGAACTGTACCAATAGCTGATCAGCCATGGTTTCATTACCCTCACCAAAGCCATAACCGCTAAAGACACCTAGATCAGTCGAACTAAAGACACCCACTAATAGCGTACCTAAAATACCACCGACACCGTGTACAGGAAAAACATCTAGCGAATCATCAATCTTTAATGTTTGCTTGATATAAACTGTGGCGTTAAAGCAAACGAAGCCACCTAACAAGCCTAAAACTAATGCGCCACCAGGGCCGACAAAACCAGATGCCGGCGTAATAGTACCTAAACCCGCGACCATACCAGTCACAATACCTAACGCACTTGGCTTACCGAATCTTCTCCATTCGATCGCAGCCCATGTCATCGCACCCATGGCCGCCGAAATATGAGTTACTAACATAGCCATCGCCGCGTCGCCGTTCGCTGCTAGCGCACTACCACCGTTGAAGCCAAACCAGCCAACCCACAATAATCCTGCACCAGTGACCGTCATAGTCATGTTATGTGGCAACATTGCCGTTTTTGGAAACCCTTTACGTGGACCTAATACGATTGCAGCAACCAAAGCGGCGACACCACAGGTAATATGTACTACCGCACCACCCGCAAAGTCATAGAAGCCCATTTGAGCTAACCAGCCGCCGCCCCACACCCAATGAGTCACAGGAGTGTAAACAAAGAGTAACCACATGGCACAAAAGAGTAATACAGCTGAGAATTTCATGCGCTCGGCAAAGCCACCAATAATTAACGCTGGCGTTATCACCGCAAAAGTCATTTGAAATAGCATAAAGAGTGGTTCTGGAATATCGCCTGCTAAATCGCTACGTTCAACTCCCATAAGCAACACTTTATCTAAGCCACCAATAAATGCATTCCCTTCAGCAAACGCCAATGAGTAGCCAATAACCAGCCACAACACAGAGCTAATTGCAGCAATAGAAAAACACTGCATTAGTATAGATAACACATTTTTACTTCGGACTAAGCCACCATAAAATAATGCCAGACCTGGTAGTGTCATCATTAACACTAACGCCGTTGACGTTAAAATCCACGCGGTGTTTGCGCCATTAAGTTCAGGCTCTTGTGCCATTGCACCAAAAGAGCACATTGATAAAAATAAACTTAGAATGATACTTAACTTTTTCATTTAGACAGCCTCAGGACCTTGTTCAGAAGTACGGATACGAATCACTTGCTCAAGATGTCGCACAAAAATTTTACCATCGCCGATCTTACCTGTATGAGCGGCATTGGTTATCGCTTCAATTACGCTATCTTCTTGCTCATCACAAATGGCAATCTCTAACTTTGCTTTAGGTAGGAAATCAACCGCATATTCAGCTCCCCGATAAAGTTCGGTATGACCCTTTTGGCGGCCAAAACCTCGTACTTCGCTTAGTGTTACCCCTTGAACGCCAACATCAGCTAATGCTTCACGAACATCATCTACTTTAAAAGGCTTAATAATCGCTGTGATTAATTTCAAAGTCCCCTCCTAGGGTCTATCAATTTAATTAAACTGTATTAAGCACGTTTTAGACCAACCAAACAAAAACTTTAATATCATAGACTTAAAATAGAAGTGCATTCCAAAACACAATCAAAGCACTAATTTGGTGCACAATAAATCGCCTTACGCCCTAACTTGGAACGTACTATGCCAATTTGCCCCCTTACAGTGCCGTGATTGGTATTCATCAATGAGACTGTTAAAATAGTGATTACAGACTCCAAGCAAATACGGCATTAAAATACACTGCCAGCAGATAGAGAATTCAGATGTACACACAATCACAACAAGCCCTGTTAGACCAATTTAATGCCTTACGTAGTTGGGAAGATCGATATCGCACCATTATGCGCCTTGGTAAAACCTTACCGCGCATAGATGATTCGCTAAGAGTTGATGAAGCACTATTGCACGGCTGTGAGAGTAAAGTATGGTTCCATGCCCGAAAACATCAGCAGGGGGTTGAATTAACCGTAGATTCAGATGCGAAAATCGTTAAGGGGCTTATCTCTATTATTGTTTCCGCATATCAAGACTTATCGACAGCGCAGATTGCTAAATTCGATTGTGAGAATTTTTTAATTGAACTAGGGCTGCTTAATCATTTGAGCCCTTCACGTGGGAACGGTATTAAAGCGATTATTCAGGCGATAAAAGATACGGCTCAAGAGTAAAAATACGCGATACTGACACGGTTTAGTCAGTATCTTTTGCCTTGATAAGCAAGTGAAGTCCTGAATGGAAAGCTCTCCAAGACTACGTTATTAGAACTGATTAAACCGTTACTGAGTGAGTTTATTAATGACCCGCGCGGCAGCAACAAAGCCAAAACTTGCAGTGACAACAGTTGCAGCGCCAAAGCCACTGGCGCAGTCCATCTTCATCGGCCCATCAGCTTGTGATTTTTGCGCACACACTGTGCCATCGCTTTTAGGGTAAACCAATTGTTCGCTTGAAAACACACATTCTATTTGAAAGCGGCGTTTAACATTTTTGCTAAAGTTATGGTGACGACGTAGCTCATTACGCACTTTCGCTGCAAGAGGATCTTGATATGTTTTTGCTAAATCAGTCACTTGCACTTGAGTGGGATCTTGCTGACCACCCGCCCCGCCGACGGTGATAATCTTAATCTTATTACGCTTACAATAAGCAATCAAAGCAACCTTTGCCCGAATACTATCAATTGCATCAATCACATAATCAAAGTCTTTAGTGATTAATTCTGATAAATTGTCGGGGTCGACAAAGTCTTCGACTTCATTAATTTTACAATCGGGATTAATAGCGCGGATACGCTGCGCCATAACTTCCACTTTTGACTGACCAACAGTATCAGATAGGGCATGGATTTGACGGTTGATATTAGTGACACAAATGTCATCTAAATCAATCAGGGTGATTTCCCCAACCGCACTTCGAGCGAGTGCTTCAGCAGCCCATGAACCAACACCACCAATACCAATGACGCACACGTGAGCGTTGGCTAGCTTTTCTACGGCATCTTCGCCATAAAGGCGCTTGGTACCACCAAAACGTAAATCAAACTGACTAGACATTTATCTTACCTAAAAATTAATCGCGGTAATTATACCAACTAGATACAATAAATGCCTTGCTTAATTACTGACGTTTCATCCACTCAATAGCTTTGATCACCGGGTAAGGTGAAATCATCACACCACCCAAACCAAGTGCGCTACTTAATGCAACCATACCAGAGACTTGGGCTGATGCATCAGTCATTAATAACATATAAAGACCGACACCAATTAAACACAGCCCTGCCAAATGAAGATATAAGAAAAACTTAATCATCGGCAGTCGTACTTAGCGTTGTTTTCTCTAACAATGACATCGCTAAATTATTATCATAATAAGCGGCTTCATTAATGAAAGAGCCATACACGGCTTTGTCTCCCTGATAAGTGATCTCTTCACCATCAAACGTTACAAAAATCACCTGACCCGGTTCAATTTTAGCAAAATCTTTATCCTGAATATCGCGATGCACCATACCTGCACGTTCACCTGTCGCGGTTAATGGTAATTTAATACTTTCTAAATAACGATATGCATCAACAGTTTCAGGTAGTTTTGGCACTTCACCTTTATTATGTAGTTCAATGAAGTCCAAGATTAACAACGTCATTTGCTCTGACTGTTCAAACACATCATGACGGAGTACTGATTGTGGTACAGGACCGACTTCAACCATTACACTATCTTGTGCAACAGTTGATAAGAAGTGGTGCTCGTCATTCGTTTTATGATCTTCATCGCAAGAGATCATTGCTTCGGGCATGTGCATTTTCACATAAGCAGCAAGCTGATTATAAAATTTACCTTTTTTGGTTATTAACAGCGTTGGGCCCATGTTTGTGGTTGTGGTGTGCAAATCGATAATAAAATCTACCCGAGGATTACCTTTAGGGCCAAGAAGTTGATTAATCTCTTTTGCGCGAGTTTGCTCGATACTGTCTAATGAGCTATCTGCCAAATCTTGATGAGAAAAACAGCGATTCAGATCATGATCGATATAGCGTTTGTTTTGTTGATAAGCTTGAGCGTTCGCAAATAGTGTCTCTGTTTCAAACGTTGAGCGAGCGATCAGTGCCTGATTTTTTTGCCATTTCTGTAGTAAGTAAATACCTGTAAATTCATTACCGTGGGTTCCGCCCACAATAGCTAATTGCTTTATCACTAGTTAAACCCTCAAAAAAAACGCATCGTATTAGGCTCATATTAACCAATTACGATGCGTTTGATTAGCGTTAGATCAACTTTATTTATATCTTCTCTGAATATCTAAGATAAATGGACGCTCACGCACTGCACCATGCTGGCGCACTTTCAGTCTAGGTCGCTTAATATATTCATTTTTTGCATCAAGATTGATGCTATCATCCCAGCTTGCGCCAACAGATAATAACTTTGCCGGTGGAATTTGTGCAAAAACATCGTCACTATTAAGCTCTGGCATGAATAACTCGAAGACATATTTAGCGCGCGGTGCTACATTTGTATCATTAATTCTTCCACGCTGTCCCCAAGCTAAAATAATGCTATCACGGCTGCCAGTCGATGGGTTTGTCACAGCTTCGTCACGCTCAATACCGTAACGATAACTCATCATTGTTGCATCAAATAATGTCGCAACATCTTCTTGCTTACTACTATAGCCATATTCTGCTGCTGCAGTATCATTACTAAAGAACTGAGCGATATCTTCCGGCAAATAGGCAATTTGTTCAGCTGTCGGTGATGCACCGTGAAAGTTTACTTGAGCTAAGGCGGCCATCTCAGCACTTGTTTTAGGGTGGTCTCGAGTTAATAATTCAGCGACCTGAGCTTTTTCTTCGTTTCTAACGTAAAACGCTTCCAAAACGCTACCGCCTCTTACGTCATCAAGTGTCGATGATGGGAAAATATCATTAGCATGCGCCAACTCATGATAGAGCAACGGTGCTAAATTAGGCACTAAATCCTCTATTGTTCGAGTAATACGTAAATCTTTTGGGTAATAATTACCTGCGTATTGATTATTCTTAACATAACGCCACGGCATGATGTATTGTAGCTCTTGGCCAAATTCAGAACGAAAATCTGGTGCGACATCAATAACATCACGTTGAGCAGGGGTTAACCAAAAAAACTCAGGGTCAAGGTAGATAGCCCCCGTCCTAACCCAGTAAAATGACGGACGGATATCATAAGAAATCACAATAGCGCTGACAGAACGTAGCAAGTGCTTGAAATCACCATGAACATCTTGTTGCTCAAGAAACATTTTAAAGTTTTCAGCCATCCAAGGGTGAGAGGTCACTACGCGATCCATAATATCTTCAACAGTAGGCTTGGTATGATCCTGACCAATTAAGTTAAGCTGAGACATTGAACACGGTACAGCAAAGTAATTACTATAAACGCACTGTTCAGTGGCTTGTGCGTATCTTGAGTTACTATTATATGCATGTACCCGTGCTACAGGTGAATCAAAAACCGCATTTGCCTTAATGTTTTGTGTGTTTTGTACTAACACATAAGCAGAGTCATTATACGTTTCGCCATTCGGGTGAGTTGCTGTGGCAGTAAACTCAAGCACCGTATCTTTGTCGACACTAGGCGCATTAAAAATAACAACTGTTTCGTTAATGTTCTTCTCATTAAAAGTGACTGCTGGGCCGCTGACTTGCGCCCACTTAATGTTGGTGTAGTTTCCAGAGACAACATTACCCGTGTCAGGATCAACAGGTGCTGATAACTTTAAAGAGACTTTGTTGCCTTCCCGTGCGGCATGATCACGGCGGATATTTAAGAGATTATTGGTATCAGTTGTCGTTAGACTGATCTCTTTGGTGTAGTTTTTTCCAGACTCTTCTGTGACATTAACCGAAAAGCCATAGCTACCCGCTAATTTAATATCAAAAGCAAGAACTGCACTATTGGTTGCGACAAGCTCGACATTGGCACCGGACGTTTGCTGCCATTCAATGGTTGAGCTGTCAGATGACAGACCTTCAATCATGGCCATCAATGCGACTGATTGACCTACCGCAGGGGTTAGATCGCCAGAAATAACTAGCGTTCGCGGTGTTTCATTATTGTTATCATTTGACTCTCCAGTCAGCTTTGCGCTTCCTGAAGAACCGCAACCTACTAGTGTCCCTATGGCACAAAGGGCCAATAATCTCGATGCATATCGCATAAACTTCCCTTCTCTAAATTAGAGCGTTAAAAAGTAAGCAGCATTGCCTATATTGACTAATGCAGTTAAATACCACAGCGGTTTTATGACTTGCCGCAATGGTCTATGCCACTTCACAATGTATGACTCATGTTCAGGGTCGTGGGCAGTTTTTGCCAAGCCAACACTTAGCAGCGTTGAAAAGATAATTAACCAAACTTCAACTGACAATACGCCAGCGACAATGGCATAAAATAATTGCATATTATCCGCAATAAATAGACCATCTCTAAATACTGGCACACAAGCAACTAAGTAAGCCCAAGACGCAGTGATAAAAACAACTGTTAATTTATTGTAACAAAAAGGTTTGTTTTCTCCAAAAAACAAACTAATCAAGCTAAAACAACCCCAAGCAAGGGCGATAAAAACAAAATAATCTAGGTATTCCATACGGTCTTCTTACAACAATTTGGTTAAAAATAGTAATAATGGTTTTGATAGGCTGTCGCTATGTGTTCAATTAAACAGCGTATCTTTTCAGGTTGGTAGCGAGTATAAGGATAAACAGCATAAATCCCTAATGATCTCGGTTTGAAATCTGTTAATAGCTCGACTAGATCGCCTTTTAATAAGTCCTGATAAACACTGCAACGGGGCACATAAACAATACCACTACCCACTAATGCCGCTTGACGTAAGGCTTGAGCATTATTTGTCGAAAAATTACCATTGATCTTAACTGTTTGTTCAATACCATTGACCAAAAAGCGCCAATCATGAGCTCCTTTAGTTTGATAGGTATAGGCTAAACAATTATGGGCTATCAGTTCATCAATGCCTTGAGGCTCACCGCAACGTTTAATATAAGCAGGGGCACAACAAACGACCCAATTTGATTGTAATAAGGGTTTGGCAATCAAACTCGAGTCTTCTAACACCCCTGTTCGGATAGCTAAATCGATACCTTCTTTCACTAAATCAACGAATTCATTCTCAAGTCGCATTTCAACAGTCACTTTCGGATGTAACTGACAAAATTCAGCAACAGCCTGAGCCAGTAATAATTCACCCGAGATAGTCGGTACGGTCATTTTAATGACGCCACTAAGCTCATCACTGAAATTACTTACCGAGCTGATTGCTAGGTTGACTTGCTGATTAATTCCTCGAGCGTGATGATAAAGCGCTTTACCCGCTTCGGTTAAACTTAAGCGTCTAGTCGTACGATAAAGCAATTGCACACCCAATTCTTTTTCGAGCTTGGTGATCTTTTTACTTAATGCTGGGGTCGATATTTGCGCCAATTGAGCCGCTTTGTTGAAAGATTCTGCCTCAACTACCATCACAAATAACGATAGGTCATGAGCATTCGTCATTAATTACCACCATTTAGGAAACAATAAATTAATTTACAGGCTATATATTAACAATCAAATTCAATCTAGAGTAGGTAAATCAAAGTGATTGTACAATATTCGTTCAAGATAAATTGTCTAAGCTATTATACCAATGTGATATAGCTAAATTAGTCACCGCTTTGTTAGGGTTAGCTGTTACCTAAGTGCTTAACAAACATAAAAATAGCTCCATAATAACAATAGAGACTTAGCAATGACCCTAACCAATAGTCAACACCAACGTCACTACCCTGCCCCGCCAAATCAGATATACCTGTACGGTACTTGTTTGGCAGACACCTTATTCCCCGATTCAGGAATTGATGCCATTGAGTTTTTAGAACGTCAAGGTATTGAAGTTATTTACCCGCAAGGCCAAACTTGTTGTGGTCAACCAGCTTACAATTCAGGCTATACCAAACAAGCCCGTACCGTAGCTAAGCAACAAATTAAACAATTCCCGCTGGATATACCGATCGTTGTTATCTCAGGTTCCTGTGGCGGTATGATGCGTCACCATTATCAAGAACTACTTGATGGAGAACCTGAAATTTCCCAGTTTTGTGATCGAATTTTTGAGTTTACAGAGTTTCTTGTCAATGTATTAAAGATCAAACTTAACGATAATGGTGAGCCTGAACGTGTTGCTCTGCATACCTCTTGCGCCGCAAGGCGAGAAATGGGAGTTCACCTAACAGGACGTGAACTCTTAGGTCAATTAGAACATGTAGAGCTTGTCACCCACCCTTATGAAAGCGAGTGTTGTGGCTTTGGTGGCACCTTCTCAGTCAAACATGGCGATATCTCTATTGCGATGGTCAATGATAAAAGCCAACACCTAGCCGAGACCGGTGTCGTGCGCTATGTCAGTGCTGACTGGGGTTGTATGATGAATATTAATGGTGCATTAGAATATCAAGGCAAGTCATTGCGAGGTGAACACATTGCCAGCTACCTGCTTAACCGAACTCAGACTAAGGAGCAATAGCGATGAATAACACAACGCCTGCCTCCCAAACTCAGCCTCTTGAAGATGAAAGTAAATATGCGGCTTCGGCACGCAACTTTCGACAGAATGTCGCACGAGACCTCGCTAATGATGAATTGAGAAGTAACTTTCGCGGTGCAATGGATTACTTAATCGACAAACGCCAGAGTGCATTTAGTGATCAAGATGAGCTAGAAACTTTACGTCGCCAGTGCCAGCTCATTAAACAACGCTGCTTAGTCAAGCTACCTCTTTTATTGGAGCAACTAGAACAGCAGTTAACCAGTAATGGGATTAAGGTTCATTGGGCTGAAACCATCACTCAAGCCAACGAAATCATCGCCTCAATTATCGAAAGTAAGCAAGGTAAGACGGTGGTGAAAGGTAAATCGATGGTATCTGAAGAAACCGCACTCAACGATCATCTCGAGCAACGTGATATTGAATGTTTAGAGTCCGATATGGGTGAATATATCGTCCAATTGGCTCATGAGCACCCTTCACACATTATTATGCCAGCGATTCATCAAAATAAGCGTCAGGTAGCCGATTTATTTGCAAAAAATATCGAAGGCTTCGAACACACAACCGATGTCGACGCTTTGATTCAGCAAGGGCGAAAAGTATTACGTGAAAAATTCTGTCACGCCGATGTGGGCGTTTCTGGCGTGAATTTCGCCGTTGCTCAAACAGGCACCTTATGCTTAGTTGAAAATGAAGGGAATGGCCGAATGTGTACCACGGTGCCTGATTTGCATATTGCAATTACTGGCATTGAAAAAGTAGTGGAGTCACTTAACGATGTACCACCGCTGTTAAGTCTCCTTACTCGTAGTGCTACTGGGCAAGCGATTTCAACCTATTTCAATATGATTAGTCACCCACGTCAAACCGGCGAAAAGGATGGTCCTAAAGAAGTTCATTTAGTCTTACTTGATAACGGGCGCAGTCAAATGTATAGCGACCCTGAGTTACGCCAAACCTTGCAATGTATTCGCTGTGGCGCTTGTATGAATCACTGCCCAGTATATACCCGTATTGGCGGCCACGCCTACGGTACGGTATACCCAGGTCCTATAGGAAAAATGGTTTCTCCGCACATGCTTGGGTTAGAAGCAACGACTAATTTACCCACAGCGTCTTCGTTGTGTGGTGCATGTGGTGAGGTATGCCCAGTTAAAATTCCGATCCCAAAGATACTGCTACGTTTACGTGAAGAAAGTGTCAAACCTGTCGGTGATATCCCTCTTATCATGAAGGGACAAGGCAGTGGCCGAAAACCCATTGAGGCCAGTGTATGGAAAGCGTGGGCTGCGGTACACCAGTCACCCACTTTATACGCACTTAGCATGTGGGCTGTAACTCGTGCCCGAGCGATATTGCCGCAAAAACTCGGACCATGGACGCAAGCACGAACAGCGCCCAAAGTGGCAGCTCAGACATTACACGAGCGGGTTAAATTACGTAACAGCCAGAAGCAGGAGTCAGGCAATGAATAATGCCAGAGCGAACATTTTATCAAAACTGCATGCTAGTATCGGTGATGTTGATTATGAAAAGCTGCCGCAAGAGTCTAGCTATGCTTATGCCAGTCGTTCGAGACAACAACAGCTCGCTCATTTCATTAGTCAATTGGAGTCTAACCATACTCAAGTCATTAAAACGGCTGCGAGTGACATACCAACACATATTTCACAACAACTAAAGCAACGCGATATATCAAGACTCTTGTATGGAAAAGAAACCCACTTTTCCTCGCTTATAGAGCAAGTTAAGGACAATGACCAGCAAGGTAATAATAGCGTCCAATCCAGCATTGATTTAGTCGCCTACGACTTCACTATTGACGGCAATAAAGAGCGTTTGTTCAATGAAATGCCCGCGAGTGTGACCACATCCCATAGTGCCATTGCAGCAACGGGAACCATTGTATTATGGCCAACACCGCAAGAGCCAAGAACCTTATCGTTAGTGCCTCCAGTGCATTTTGTTATTGTCGATGCTAAGCAGCTTTTTGCTCGATTTGAGCAGTTAATCAATACTCAGCAATGGCACAATAAACTGCCCACTAATATTGTCTTAGTTTCGGGCCCCTCTAAAACAGCAGATATTCAACAGACATTAGCTTATGGCGCCCATGGCCCCAAAGAGCTCATTGTCTTATTAATTAATAGTGACGAGATTTAACGGATGAGATCAAAAAACTATCAGCAATTTATTCAACAAGCAGAAACTTTACTACCACAACAGCGCATTATCAGTGACTACAGCAAACGATTTGCTTATGGGACTGACGCAAGTTTTTATCGATTAACTCCTGAAGTTGTAGTGTTAATCGATAATGAAAACGAATTAATTGCTATTTTACAGTTAGCAGTCCAATTAAGCCTTGCGGTGACGTTTAGAGCCGCAGGCACTAGCTTGTCAGGACAGGCGCAATCCGACTCAATTTTAATTATGCTAACAGATAGCTGGCGCGATTATGAGGTGCTTGATTTAGGTCAGCAAATCAAGCTGCAACCGGGGCTCATTGGTAATGATGTAAATCAGATACTCGCACCCTACGGCCGAAAAATTGGACCAGATCCCGCCTCAATTAACAGTTGTAAGATTGGCGGCATTGCCGCTAATAACGCTAGTGGTATGTGTTGTGGTGTTGCTCATAATAGTTATAACACCCTCGCCAATATCCGTATCGTACTCTTTGATGGCAGTGTATTAGATACGAGCGACCCCGAGAGCATTGTTCAATTTAGACATAGTCACCAGCAGTTATTAGCCGGGCTAACTGAATTACAACAGCAACTCAAAGACGATGAGCAGCTTTCTGAGTTAATTCGCCATAAATACCGCTTAAAAAACACAACAGGCTACGGCATTAACTCTTTACTCGATTTTGAAGATCCCATTGATATCCTTGCTCACCTGATGATTGGCTCGGAAGGAAGTTTAGGGTTTATCTCTAATATTACCTATAACACTGTGGTGGAACATAAGTATAAAGCATCGGCGATGGTTTTCTTTCCTACGATAGACATCACTTGTCATGCAGTATCTGCGTTAGCAAGTGCTAACGTCACGGCTGTAGAGTTACTCGATGGCCGGTCTCTTGCCTCTGTGAATGATATGCCAGGACTCCCTGAGTTTATTAAAGCATTTGACCTTAATGTGTCTGCATTACTTATTGAAACAGCTGCTGCCAACGACACATTATTGGATGAGCAGATCAACGAATTAAATCAATTACTCAGCCAATTTGAACAGCAAGCGATAATCGACTTCACTAAAGACCCTAAGCAATACGCTAAACTTTGGGGGATTAGAAAATCAACATTTCCAGCAGTTGGAGCAGTGCGTGAAACCGGCACTACCGTCATTATCGAAGACGTTGCTTTCCCTGTTGAACACCTAGCCAAAGCCGTTTCTCAATTGCAACAACTCTTTGATAAATACCATTATGAAGAAGCCATTATTTTTGGGCACGCCCTCGAGGGTAATCTCCATTTTGTCTTTACCCAAGACTTCTCTACTCAAGCCGAAGTAGAACGCTATCAAGCTTTTATGGATGACGTCTGTCACCTTGTTGCAGTAGATTATCAAGGATCATTAAAAGCTGAACACGGAACAGGGAGAAATATGGCTCCTTTTGTTGAAATGGAATGGGGCGGTAACGGTTATGACATGATGGTACAAATAAAAAAATTGTTTGATCCGCAGCAGCTATTAAACCCAGGGGTGATTATTAATGATGACCCTCTAGCGCATATAAATGATTTAAAAGCCTTACCACCTGCCGATGAGATCGTTGATAAATGTATTGAGTGTGGCTTTTGTGAAGCAGTTTGTCCATCGAAAGGGCTCACC
This sequence comes from Alteromonadales bacterium alter-6D02, assembly GCA_002835545.1. Lineage (GTDB taxonomy): Bacteria > Pseudomonadota > Gammaproteobacteria > Enterobacterales > Psychrobiaceae > Psychrobium. Next base: position 197,715 of record PIZK01000002.1, on the reverse strand, counting down.
CTTACACCTAGACAGCGCATTACCAGTTATCGGGAAATTCAACGATTAAGGGCAAGCGGTAATGAACCACAACAGTTAGCCGAACTAGAACAGGACTTTAATTATTTAGGTATCGATACCTGTGCAGCCACAGGTCTATGCGCTGATCGTTGCCCTGTTGGCATTAACACTGGTGATCTTATTCGTCAGCTTCGTCATGAAAACAATCAAAGCTACCACAAAGTCGCAAATGTGTTCGGGCGGCAGTTTAAACGAATTGAGCAATCAACTCGTATCGGTCTTACTTTGGCTAGTTATGGTCAAAAACTACTGGGTGATCGTCTAATGCAACGCATGACTGATGGTATTCGTAAAGTAAGCGCTAACAAGGTACCGCTATGGACTAGCGCAATGCCAAGTAAAGCAGCTTATCATGCGAAAGCAGTTCAAATTGAAGGGCGTGATAATCGTCCAAAAGTTGTTTATATGCCAAGCTGTGCTAGCCGAACAATGGGCCCGAGCATTAACGCTACTGAACAGCGGTCACTGCCAGAAATTACATACCAGTTACTGACAAAAGCAGGTTTTGATATCATTCGTCCAGACTTTTCAGGCCAATGTTGTGGAATGCCGTTTAACAGTAAAGGTTTCTTCGAACAAGCTTCTCAAAAACGATCGCAGCTCGCCCATCAATTACTTAATGTGAGTAATCAAGGCGAGTACCCAATTTTATTTGATACTAGCCCATGTAAATCGATGATGCTAGAAGGTGAAAGTGAACAGTTAGGTCTTAATATATATGAGCCTGTTCAATTTGTTAGTGAAATTCTCACACCTCACCTAACCTTCAAACCTATCAACGAAAGCGTCATGATTCATGTTACCTGCTCTAGTCAAAAAATGGGATTAGGCCCGGCCATGATAGCATTAGCAAAGCGTTGCGCGAGTGACGTTATTGTTCCTAAAGATATTCAATGTTGCGGTTTTGCTGGAGACAAAGGCTTTAATACCCCAGAACTAAACGCACATGCATTAGCCACATTAAAGTCACAAGTACCTTCTGGCTGTATTAATGGTTATAGCAACAGTCGCACTTGTGAAATAGGGCTGTCTCACCATAGCGCAATTGACTACCAGTCAATTCTCTATTTAGTTGATAGGGCGACCACGCTAAATAGTCCTGATAGTTAATCTACATCAACTTTTTTTGACTATATTGGAGGATACTTAAGTTAAAGTTAGTTTTACTTGAGTACCTTCAATGAATAATCGCTTTTATGGGGAGTTTGACCCCATCGAACAAAGTCGCCACCATATTGCACCATGTGCAAATTGCCAAGAAACACAGCTTGATTGTGTCTTTGATACACCCCATGCCAATCAGCAACCGGGCAATCAACAGACAGGAAATAAGTACACCACAAAGCCAGCTTATTTCGTTAACTGCCCTAATTGTCACGCCAAAGGGCTTGCCTGTAAAAAAGAATGGCAAGCAATTATTGCTTGGAATAAAAGCCCTCTGGCTGAAAAGGGCCATTATCGCGAGTTACCACTCTTCAATTTAGGCCACTTAACAAAAGAACAGGCTAAGAAGCAATTAATCGCCATTCGCACTGACTTAGAACGACGCAAGCACCAAGCTGTTGCGGGGCAACAGCGACTCGATGGCGCTTATTTCGAGCGCTTAAGAGCATTCTTAGCTTGGGTAATATACGCTCAAGTTGTACTCAAGTTTAGTGATGTTAGCGACGTATGTGAGGAAAAGCCTTAGTCGTATTCGGTATATATCAGCCTAGTTTTTTTAGCTTAAGATTTACTTATAGATTAATACACTCTAGTATTATTAAAGTGTGAAGATTCTCAGGTTAATCAATGAAACTTGCTAGCACCTTATTGTTATTAATAATATTTTCATTTAAGTTGTTAGCCTTTCCTCAGCAACAACCGCCTTTGACTGTCGTGATGTCAGATGGCTTGCCGCCTTATTCATTTATAGACTCAAATCAACAACCCGCTGGCTACTTAGTTGATTACTGGCGATTATGGGCGGAAAAAACCGGCCAACAAGTCTCATTCTCAGTGATGCCATGGTCTGAAACATTGGCAGCAATCGCTAAAAATGAAGCGCATATTCATATTGGGTTATTTAAAAATGAGGAGCGATTATCAGCCATGGAGTTTGTTGCTCCAATTTATCAAACCAATAGCTCTGTCTTTATTAACAACCGGCATCAGAAAAGGTATAGCACCTTAAAAGACTTTCAAGGAAAGAGAATTGCAGTCATTGCTGACTCTTTTTATGACTCCTTCTTACTGCAACAACAAGCAGGAATTATTATTGAACGAGCCAATAATACCAATGAATTAATTGAGTTACTCACCTCCGAACAAGTTGATGCAATCATTGGTGAGGAGCAGTCAGTATGGACACGTATAAACACCTTACAGCGACAAGAATTGTTTAGCGTATTACCTCAATTACGCTATAACGACACTTTTTATGCCGCGATACCTAATGGTAACCCCCAGTTAATTCAACTGATAGAGGCGGGCCAAAAGAAAATTAGCGATAGTGAGTTAGCCCAACTTAGCACCAAATGGATGCATAACTTAAATATCAATCAACAGCAACTGTCTAACCAAAAAGAAGATATTTTATCCAGCTATGAACGACGCTGGCTTGCAGATAACCCAACAATCGAATTGGCGGTTGATGCTAACTGGAAGCCGGTAAGTTACCTCGAACAAGGTGAATTAAAAGGGTTTCATGCACAGCTATTAAAACGCCTTAATGAGAAATTAAGTACCAATTTTAAGCCGCGAGTATACCAATCTTGGAACAGAGCCTTTAATGATATAAAAACCGCAGCAATCGATGGTGTATTTGGCCTATCTTGGACAGAAGAGCGAACTAACTATGTTAATTTTTCTCCTGTCTATCTCTACGCCCCTGTCGACATCGTTGTTCCGATGTTTGAAAATACGATCAATACCCTGACCGATCTCAATTATAAAACCGTTGCCACATTTAAAAACACAGCTATTAATGACGAGCTTAGACGTGTCGCTCCAGAAGCCGAACTTTACTATATCTCAACAGTAGAACAAGGCTTTAAAGCAATGAAAGAACAACGAGTGGATGCCGTTCTTATCTCATTTGCCAGCTGGCGACCATTGGAGCGTAATAGTTTAAAGATAGCTAACTCCATTTTTTTAGACTCTGGAGAGCTATCCATTGGCACGATTCGTAATAAGCCCGTTTTGGCAAATATTATTCGCAAAGGTCTGAATAGTATCTCACTCGATGAAATGAGTGAACTGCAAAACACATGGTTAAAAAACGACCGCAGTCACAAACTCTTTACAGGGCCTGAGTTAGATTTTATCAAAAACAATCCTAAACTGGTTGTTGGTATTGAATCTTGGTCGCCAGTTGTATTTCAAGACAGTAATGATGAGATCGGCGGAGTCGTCGCAGACTTATTAAGCGAGATTAGTAAAATCACCAATATTAGTTTTGAGCCAGTCTTCGATAATTGGCCTCAACTTGTTGAGAACTTTAAAAAACAGAAAATTGATATACTACCTGCGACAGTACAAACGAAAGAGCGACAGGACTGGGGCTTCTTCAGCGAAGGCTATTTACAGATGAAGCCGATGATTTATGTTGATAAAAATGAATCTTCGATTACAGGTTTCCAGTCCCTTGAAGGAAAAAGGCTCGCTATTTTGAAAGATAGCTTCAATAAAGGTTTTTTAAGTACTAAATTTCCCAAGATTACCTTGATAGAGTTTGAGACGACTGATGAGCAAATTAATAGCCTGCAATCAGGTGATAGCGATGCTCTTTTAGGTATGGATTTAGCAATAAAACACCGGTTAAGTTATCGCCCTCAAGATAATTTAAGGGCAATTCCTCAATATCATATCAACCGACAGTCATTACGTATTTTAACAGAAAAAAGCAACGAGTTACTGGCTTCGATTATCCGTAAGTCACTATATGAGATTCCGCTAAAAACTAAAAATGATATTCTAAAAAGGTGGATTGGCAGTCCCATTGTGCAAAATCGCTTAAGTGCTGGTTTACGTCCGCCTCAGCCACCATACGTATTCAAGAATGCCACTTATCAAGGTATTTATACCGACCTAATTAAACTAGTTTTCAGCTTTAATAATATTGAGATTGTTAATTCAAGATACCTTCCACTAACTTCACTCAAAAGTGGATTAACTCAATACCCCGATTTGGATTTGGTCGTAGATAAATTTGAGTTATTTGATGGGGAGACCACAGAATATAAAGGACAAGTCTTGTCTGAACCATTAATCGACTACCAAAATGTCGCCGTTACTCGCCAGAGTGATAATCTATTTATTAATGATTTAAGAGATTTACTTAACAAAAGAGTGGCAGCTTTTTCTAATGCCTCAACCATACTGTCACCTGAGTATCAGGCGCTGTTCTCAGTAAAAAACCGTTCAGAATCATACCAAGAAATGACAAATTTAGAACAAGTTAACGCCTTTATTGCTCATCAGGTTGATGTATTAATTATTGATAAACGAATTTTCCACTGGCTTATTCGTCAAGCCGGCATTAAGGATGACAGCCAATATAAGTTCGATTATGTCTTTAAAAAACACACCCCCATTCGAGTCGCTTTTAAAGACAGCAGGTTGCGTGACATTTTTGACGCAAACCTCAATAAAATAAAAGCAAATGGTGACTATCAATATGTCATCAACGATTACTTATCTGGACGGATCATCGCTAAGCATCAATACACCACGTTTACTGCCTCACTGATTGCCAAAGCGCTGTTTGAAAAAGATCACGCACAGTTAGATATTTTAGCTCAATTACTTAAGCAACCTTTTATTAACAGTATCAAAATTAAGAATACAATTGAAAATGAACTAGTAGACATCAACCCTTATAGCCCACATTTACCCATTAATAAACGGAGCTATTATCAGTTAAATAATAGTCCTAATTTGGTGGGTTCTATCAGTATTAGCTTTGATAACGCATTACTTGATCAGGCGATACATCAAAATGAACTTATTCCACCACTCAATCATTTTTCGTCGCTAGAGGCTTTCCATCATATTAAGCAAGTTTATGAAAAATTTAATTTTCTTAGCTCTGAAGCTTTATTTACCGAAGAAGAGCGAAACTATATTGCTAATCATCCCGTGGTTAAATACTCTGATATTACTTGGGCACCAATCACCATCGCTAATAGAGAAGGGTTAAGTGGTTTAAGTGCTGACTATTTGGAACTACTCAGCCAAAAAACGGGGTTAGAATTTCGTTTTACCCCTGTCGCTGATTGGAATACCCTTCATCAACGTTTAAATAATGGTGATATCGATATCATTCCCTCTGTGAACAGACAATATGGTTCACACTTTCTCAGTGAAAAGTTCACTGATTATAATTACGCCATTGTAACGCACCAAAATGGTAACTTCATGGCTGACTTAACCTATCTACATGATAAAAAAGTGGCGGTGCCAAGAACCTATTCTTCGCACACTCTAATCAAAGAACAACACCCAAGAATCAACCTAACGACTACAGACACCATTGAACAAGCGTTAACCCTAGTGCGAGAAGGGAAAGTTGATGCTTTTGTTGGCCACCTTGCGGTTTCAGTTTTCCAAGTTAAGAATAACTTTCCAGATCTGAAAATCGCTGGGGTTACGGATGACAAGTATGAGCACTTTGTTTTAATTAACAAACATAAAGCAACGTTGCTTTCTATTCTCAATAAAGCTATTGCTTCAGTAACTTTTGAGCAGCGCCAAGCGATACGAGACCGATGGATTTCTGTAGATGTGGAAGATAATGTTGATTACACCCTATTGTATCGTGCAGTCGCAATATTTAGCATCATTGTTCTCATCGGGCTTTACTTTGTTCAAGTATTATTAAAAGCTAATCGCCGAGTGGCCCAAGCAAATGACAGATTGAACATCACGGTAGACGAATTAGTTGAAACTCAATCTGAACTAAAGGGAACGATTAATCATTTAGAGGAGGCGCAAGAGCAACTCATTGCAGCAGAAAAAATGGCAAGTTTGGGTAGCCTAGTTGCAGGAGTAGCGCATGAAATTAATACACCTGTTGGTATAGGCTTAACAGGAATCTCACACTTCCAGATGATGACTGATGAGCTCACTGAAAAATACAATCAACAAACGATGGCTAAAAATGATTTTGAACGCTATTTACGTGATGCATCTCAAGCCGCCACATTAATTCATAATAACTTAGAAAAGACCGCAGAATTGGTTCGTAGTTTCAAACAGATCTCAGTGGACCAAAGCAGCGATGAAGTTCGCTCATTTAACCTATCAAGCTACATTGACGATACACTGATCAGTGTTGCAAGTGTTTTAAAACACACTGAAATTGAGATCGTTAAAGACTATGACACAAACATCGTTATCAAAAGTCATCCCGGCGCTATATCACAAATAATTTCTAACCTAGTGCTCAATGCTTCAATCCATGCCTTTTCGCCAAATGAAAAAGGAAAAATGACCATTGCAGTATCACATCAGGCTGAGTTAATAACATTGAGTGTGGCAGATAATGGCAAAGGAATTCCCGTAGAGTTTCAATCTAAAATCTTCGAACCTTTCTTTACCACTAATAGAGAGAACGGAGGGAGTGGTTTAGGCTTAAATATTATCTATAACATTATTACCAACCAACTCGACGGTTCAATTGAATGTATCAGCGAATTAGGGCGAGGCACCCAGTTTGTTATCAAATTTAAAGCAAAACTCATCGATAGCTAATGGGTATTAGCTAGCGATCCATTGCTGCTCTATGAGCAGCTGCCCTGCTTGTTTAATTTTCCCATGGAACGACGCTCCTTTAGTCACGACACCCACACCTTTAGGGGTTCCAGTCATAACAATATCACCGTCCACCAGCGTCATGAACTGTTGTATATTTTCAAGTATTTGAGCGGGTTTATACATCATTAACGAGACTCCCCCTTGCTGAGTTAATACTCCATCGATAGACAGTTCTAGCGTTAATTCTTCGATGCCCTGCTCTAAAGCAACAAAAGAGCTAAATACGGCAGATCCATCAAAAGCTTTCGCGCGCTCCCAGGGCAGCCCCTTAGATTTCAAGTAACCTTGCAACTTGCGTTTAGTTAAGTCTAAGCCAAAGCCCACCGAGTCAAAGCGCCCTTGATTATAAACAAAACAGATCTCACCTTCATAATGTAACTCTTCTTGATGAAAGCTAATCAGTTGTTGTGATATTGACGAATTGGGTTTAATAAATACCACCATATCATCAGGTATTTCATTACCCAATTCAGTAATATGTTCAACATAATTTCGCCCTATACAAATAACCTTATTAGGTGAGATTAATTTACCTAAAGTTTCTATCCTATTCATAAGCCTTTCCGTGTTTAACCATTTTATTTTTGTTGATAAAAGCGTCTAAATTACTATACTAAAACATAAGTAGTGCTACTTAAATAACAGCTTGAGCCCAAATGTCTAATCAATTGTGATTTAATATAATTCTAATTATTTTAAGGTGTTTATGCCTCGTATTTATGTTTTCTTAATAACTCTTTTAGCAAGCTTTCAATTACTTGCTAGGGACAGTAAGCCTGAAATAATTTTTGTTTCTGACAACCAAGCATCGCCATCTATCGATTTTGCCTCGGCTTATTTGTATCGATTACAGTCACAATTATCTCATAAAATCTCTTTTGATTCTGTTCGCTCAAGTCATCGAAGAGAATGGCGCCTATTAACTGACCTACCAAATGTCTGTGTCTACAACAAAGTTAAAAACTCTCAACGCGAACTGCTTGCTGAGTTCACTCAATATCCGATTACAGTTTTTCCGCCTAACCGCCTCATCGTTTTTAACGCCAAAGGCCTTCCTTATAGTGTGTCCCTAACTGACATGGTCAATACACATAAATTAAGAGTCGGCATTGTTGAAGGTCGCTCGTATGGTGAAGCCCTTGATCAAGAAATAGCCACAATAAAGCCTCAGCTTGTTGTTTTATCTGGTTACCTCAGCGCTATGCGCCTTAGAGAAATGTTTATGCAAGGAAAACTTGATGCCATTATTGAATACTCCGCAGTGTTGCTTCACGATGAAAACATTAACATTCCCATTGAGCACCTATCTTTTCATCAATTAAGTAACGCTAAAGAGTTTATCTATGGCTATATAGCATGTTCTAAGTCTCGCGAGGGGAAATATGCGATCAAGTTATTCAATCAACAATTACATCTAAAGAGCAATATAGAAGAATTAATTAAAGTTAATCAAGCTCCTTTCCCCGAAACAGAACATAAAGCCATTGAGAATACGTTTAAGAAACTACATACTGACTAATTCATTATTCAAACATTACCACGAATAAATATGAGTCATTTTCATTTTTTATGTCTTTTAAAACTATCATTACTTTTCACTCTCTTGACGACGCCGGCTCAAGCTCGGCAAAACAGCACTTGTTTAAGTATTCATCAAGAGATTGAACAATTCACTCATTACCGAGCTCAAGGGACGTATCGTTACCCTCAGAGTGTAAAGACGCGCAACACCACTTCCTTTGATTTTCAGATAAATTCCCCTTATCAAGACTATTTAAACTATGCCAAACAATTAATCGAACAAGCCAACCCTCGAGCCGAATTACCCTGCCCTTTAGAGACACCAACTTATCAAATATTAAAAAAACAGCAACAATGGCCATCTTCCCCGATAGTTAAACAGTTACTTAGTCCTTTTGAGTTAACACACCAGTCGAAAAAGACTGGTATATTACTTATTCATGGTCTGACCGACTCACCTTTTACCTATCATGATATCGCTGCAAAATTGTATGGTCAGGGGCATAATGTACGAACTTTATTATTACCAGGGCATGCAACTGCGCCAGCAAGCTTAATGCACACATCATTAACACAATGGCGACAAGCCACAAACTATGCCATTGAGCGGATGCTTTTAGATTACGAGCAAGTGTACCTTGGTGGTTTTTCTACCGGAGGCGCACTCATCATTGATTATTTAAGTCGCCAAAACAAACCCCAGCCTAAGCTTCGAGGGCTCATGATGTGGTCTCCTGCTATTGAGGCTACAAGTGATCTAGCTTGGCTTGCAGGGTATGTTGATTTAATTCCGTTTGTTGATTGGATAGACAAAGAAGAAGATCTTGATTTCGCTAAATATGAATCCTTTCCATATCATGCTGCGAGTCTTGTGGAATCTCTTATGCAGGATAATTTGGTTTCACTGTCGGAGCAAGCTCAGCCCTTCTTACCCCCGCTGTTTTTGGTTGTTTCCGAACACGATCAAACAGTAAAAACTCAAGCAACTTTGCAATACTTCCAACGATGGTACAAACACACACCAGTGCAAGTGAAATCTCAATCCGAAATCATCTACTATGGTGCCCTAGCTTCTTCTCCAACCAATACTGGATTACCAGTAAATGTATCGCCCCCACCTTACTCCATGCCAGCAAGTAGCACAAAAGCGAGGAAAGAGATTACGGAAATTGCTCACCCCGCAATAATAAACTCACCAGAAAATCTATATTACGGTATCAACGGTATTAATAAAAATTGCAGCCATTACTCTCCCGAGCACCGCTTCTTTTTATTGTGCAAGCAAGGGAGAGTACAACGATTAGGAGAGAAAACCTCAGACAATGTTGAGGGTCAACAGCCAATACAACGATTAACCTTTAACCCTCGATACGATACGATGACGACACAGTTATTACAGTTTTTATCTAATACAACTAAATAATTTATCGTATTTAACCTTCACTATGCGAAGCGATAACGCGATTTCGCCCTTGAGCTTTAGCATCATATAGCGCTTTATCTGCTCGATGGATAAATGATGTTATATCCTCATTAGATTCCTTCTCAGCAACACCGAAGCTGGAGGTAAGTGGGATGTCATTTGGCCATTGATACTTTTCGAGCATAACACGCAATGACTCGGCCAATAACTTCGCTTGCTTGAGGTGAGTATTCGGGCAAACCAATAAAAACTCCTCACCACCCCAACGAACTAAAAAGTCAGTATCTCGAGAACTTTGACTCACCAAGCGCGAGAATATTTTTAATACATCATCTCCCACATTATGACCATGATTGTCATTAATCGATTTAAAAAAGTCTATATCAAGAAATATTATTGACAATACAGGTAAGTCAGCAGCAAAAACAGCTTCAACGCCTTTTCGGTTCAGTGCTCCAGTTAATGGATCGCGATCGGCGCGATCTTTTAGCTCTTGAGTTTCAAGATTAAGTAACTTATTTAATTGCTTTAACTCTTGCGCTTTTTGCTCACTACGTTGTAATCGATAGCGTGATTGCAATAGTTGAAGCATGATGAGAATAATTGCCGCGACAACCCATACTGCAATGATTGCTTGATATACACTCTCAGACTTGAACCGCTTACCGTGAAACTCAATTTTATCCAATATAATTTTATACTTACCTGCTGGTACATAATGGCCGGTAACGATCTCTAGTTGCATGGCATTTGAAAACTCAGGACCTGCATGTGTAAGCGGAATATCTTGTTCAGCCAACCACCATGTAGTCACTTGCAGCGAATTTAAAGGAATTATGGCTGGATAGCCTTGCTCTTGAGTTTTATAAGTTACCGCGTTGTATTTCCAAGTGAACTGATCATCAACTTTTGAATATGCTTCATTATAATTTCGAATATGAAACCTAATTCCATAATCATCCATTCCCTCTTGATTCGCAAAAATTTTGACATAATCATACGACGATAAATCCACCCCGTAACGGCGGGATGCAATATCAGGGTCGTGTAAGAAAATCGAGATTTCACAAAAAGGCCAGTTATAACTCGACTTTTTAATTTCGCATTCTAGGATTATTTTTTCATCTTCGATGAGCAATTGATTAGTTGATGTCCCTGTATTAACCGTGCCATCTGACACACCTTCAATAAACAAACCTGAAGAGTGATCCACCAGATAAATATGGTTCAGGTGGTTTTGCTGTAAATAAATCACCGTAAGTGTCAAAAGCACTAAAAGTGAAATCGAGCGATTTAAATACTTCAAACTCCTTACTATCATCGTTAATACCTTAATGAAATTTACTGTTAAACGGCTTTAGATACATTAGCACAACCTAAATAGTTTACTTTATTCTTAATCAAATGAATAAAGTTCCCTGCACTAACTGGTTTTGACATAAAATAGCCTTGGCCTCGTTGACAGCCTAATTGAGCTAACAGTTGATACTGCTCGGCAGTTTCAACCCCTTCACCCACGGTTTTTATATTTAGTGAGCGTGACAACGAAATAATCGTTTCTAGAATCGTTTGGTTATACTTGCCTTCTTCAACGTTCTTAACAAATGAGCGGTCAATTTTTAAAGTGTCGAAGGTAAGCTGATGAATATAACTGAGCGAAGAATAACCTGTACCAAAGTCATCTAAGGCAACTTCGATACCCATTAATCCAAGTCGTTTAATCATATTTTGCGTTTGTTCAACATTATCAACAGTCGTCTGTTCCGTTATTTCAATACATAATGCTTGAAGAAGATGAGGAGACTCTTGATATAGTAACTGAAGTCTATCTAGTAGCGCAGGGGCTGTAAAACCCGCTCCAGAGATATTAATACTGAGTCGAAAGCCAGACGGTAGCTCATCAAGCCAACAGCCAAGAAAATCGATTGCGCGTTGTAAAACATATAAATCGAGTTGATGTAATAATCCTGCTCGCTGAATTTCTAATAAGAATTCATTTGGCGGAATTAATCCTCGTTCAGGGTGAGACCAACGGATCAACCCCTCGCCACTAATAATTATGCCAGACTGCAGATCTACAATAGGCTGAAACTCTAAAAATAATTGCCGCTTTTCAAGAGCAACTAAAAAGTCATGCTCTATTTTGTAACTAACTTGTAAGTCATTTTGGTCTTGCTGTTGAAAGTAGTAAATTTGATTTCGGCCATGTAATTTCGCTTGATACATCGCCTTGTCAGCTTGGACTAGCAAAACCTCAGAGCTAATAAGCCCTTGTTTATAGAAAGTAATCCCAATACTCGTTGAAATATTAATTCTAAAGTCATGCAGCAATACCGTTTGCTGAACCGCAAAAATAATTTTATTTGCAATGGTTTCAACATCGGCTTCATCGGTTATATTCTCAAGCAAGATTGCGAACTCATCACCACCTAAGCGACATAAAGTATCCACCTCGCGCAGACAACTCGAAATTCGATGTGATATACCTACTAATAGTTCATCACCAATATGGTGGCCGTAGGTATCATTAACCTGCTTAAAGCGATCTAAATCTAAAAATAATATCGCTATCGATCGATCAACGTGGCGCTTTGTCGCCGTAATAGCGTGCTCAACTCGATCAATAAACAATAACCTATTCGGTAAATGCGTTAATGGGTCATGTAGCGCCATAAATTGTAAATCTGACTTGCTTTGCATCCGCTCTATTGCATTATGAATGTGCTTAGCAACAAAAGTTAAAAGCTTTTGATCTTTTTGGTCAAAAGCATAACCATCAGTATAACTTTGAACCGCCACGATACCCTGTATCTCACCATCACCAAAAGGCACACCCAGCCAAGCCTTTGGAAGATCACCTAAGATATAAATCGCTTCTTCATCAATAAGACGTTCAATGTCTTCTTCAAACAGTAATAACGATTGTTCTGAAGCAATCACATAACCTGTGATACTAGGTTTATGTCGATCATAAGCGATAACTTCATTTTCCTCACTCTCATACATTTCATCTACACAGTATGTGACCGTGAGCTCGCTCTTGTCTTTATCTAGAATGGCAATGTAAAAGTTTTCAGCAAACGTTAGTTTACCAATACAGGTATGTAGGCGTTGATAGAACGCGGGAAGACTATCGGTTTTAAAAATTAACTCAGCAATTTCAAATAAGCAATCTTGAATTTTACTGCTATATTCAAGCTCATCAACGGCTTTTTGTAATTCAGTTACCGAGCGTATCTTGCTCACTTGAGTAGCCACCATTGATGCAATAGCAACTAAGATTCTTAATTGATCTTGATTATAAAAGTTAACCGTTGGACTCTCTGAATCAATCACTCCAATCAATTGACTATCGGCAATAATGGGAACTGCAAGCTCTGACAATCTAATTTCATCATCAATAATATAAGCTGGATAATTACGTGTATCAGGAATCAACAATGGCTGTTTAGTCAGGGCTACATGACCGACAACCCCTTCGCCTAATGGAACTTCAATAGGCTCTAAAATATCATCTTCATGTGGATTCTTATTACCATAAGCAGCCACCTGATTAAGCACTTGTGTTTGAGGGTCGAATAAATAGATAACAACATCATCAAAACCCAGCTCAGCAACCACATTTTTGGCTACATGCCATAGTATTTGTTCTACGCGGTTCATTGAAACCAGATCGACAGCCAATTCACTGACAACCGACAAATAATGCCGTTCAATTGCAGAAGAACTCATATTACTCATTACTACACTTCCCAACACACAAACTAGATACACTCAAAACAAGACAAATAACAGACTAAAGTCGAAACCATCGTTATAGCATAACATTAACAAAACATCATCGTAACATTTATTATCCATTTGATAATAAAAAGGAACTAAACTTAATATTACATTATTATTACCATATTAATTATTAATAATATATATAAACGATTGATTTATTGCGTTACCTCAAGTTATTCAATCCTCACTTTGCTATGCTTAATTTATAGACAACTTAATAAGGAGAAACGGCATGAGCAAACAAACTTATGTTGTTGGCGTAGACGGTAGTGAATGGTCTGAGCGAGCTGTATCACGAGCTATAAATTTAGCCCAACAAACTCAGGCCCAAGTTAATTTGGTTTACATTATTGACTGGAGTGGTCATGAGAGTTTAACACTGGAAGAGATGGCGCATCGTGATGAAGACAAACAAGCGCAGTTAGCTAAGATTCAAGCCGATGTATTAGACTCTCTAACGTCTGAATATCAAGATAGCGGAGTCGATATTACGACCAATATTTTATGGGGAAAACCTGCCATAATGTTGCATGAACATTCGAAAAAGAGCCGTGCCAACATGATCTTCGTTGGCCGTCGTGGGCGATCGGTTATTGCCAATTTAATAACAGGTAGTACTGCAGATAAGTTAGTTCATATCGTTGGGTTACCGATAGTATTAGTCCCATAAAAAAATTTACTGAAAACACGGAAAATTAGACTAAAGTCTACTACACTTTCCTTAATGCTTTTTTAATTAATTGTATTAAGGAAGGTGTTTTATGAGAACATTTTTATGTCTATTGGCTACAGCAATTTGTACCAATTTCACGTTTCGTTGGCTAATGATTAATGACAGCGTTGAGTATGTCGACCAGTACCTTGAAAACTGGCTATTGAGTATCATTATTTCCCTAACCTACTTCTTGTTGTTTAGTCATTTACAACAACGATTATTTACCAAGCAAGAGGACAATGAACAAGACAACCCCTAAGTCTCTAGCAGCCCTCTAAAACCATTTGTTTAATTTTGACTGCCTTTTCGAAATGATCCAGTTGGTGAGTTTGAATCCACCATTGTGCCGCTTCCATTAGTTGCTCTGGATCATCATTTTTATTTCGAAAGAAAGCATAAAATGACACACCAACGGTATCCCCTTTTTTGGCAATTTTATCATCACACACAGTAATAATCTTTTTTCTTAAACTTTCTCTCATAAAACACTCCTAATAATTATTTTTAATTCCATATATTGGATGTTAGCTAATTAGCTTATACTTTTAGCTATATTCAGCCTGCACATCATACGCAAAAATCGAGGTAATTTATAATGTCACAACAATTTATCAAATCTAAAGCGGCTATCGCTTGGGGAGCCAACCAACCGTTAAGCATTGAAGAGGTTGATGTTATGCTGCCTAAAGCCGGTGAGGTGTTGGTGAAAATCGTTGCTTCAGGCGTTTGTCACACTGATGCTTTCACACTTTCAGGAGAAGATCCTGAAGGCATTTTTCCTACGATTCTTGGACATGAAGGTGGTGGCATTGTCGAGCAAGTTGGTGAAGGTGTCACGAGCGTAGCTGTAGGCGATCATGTAATCCCTCTATACACTCCAGAATGTGGAGAATGTAAATTTTGTACTTCCGGAAAAACCAATCTTTGTCAAAAGATTCGGGAGACACAAGGCAAAGGGTTAATGCCTGATGGAACCACACGCTTTTACAAAGACGGCCAACCTATCTATCACTACATGGGCTGTTCCACCTTCTCGGAGTATACTGTCCTGCCCGAAATATCATTAGCCAAAGTAAACCCATCAGCACCACTTGAAGAAGTCTGCCTATTGGGTTGTGGTGTAACAACAGGTATGGGTGCAGTAATGAATACAGCCAAAGTACAAGAAGGTGACACTGTAGCTATTTTCGGCCTAGGCGGTATTGGGTTATCAGCGGTCATCGGTGCAGTGATGGCTAAAGCGAGTCGTATCATTGCTGTCGATATCAATGAAAGTAAGTTTGATTTAGCCAAGCAATTAGGAGCTACAGACTGTATCAATCCAAAAAATCACGATAAACCAATTCAAGAAGTGATTGTTGAACTAACCGATGGTGGCGTCGATTTCTCATTTGAATGTATTGGTAACGTCGATGTCATGCGCAGTGCTCTGGAGTGTTGTCATAAAGGTTGGGGAGAGTCTGTAATTATTGGTGTCGCTGGAGCAGGACAAGAAATATCAACTCGGCCATTCCAATTAGTAACGGGTCGCGTCTGGCGTGGTACGGCTTTTGGTGGTGTTAAAGGGCGCACTGAACTGCCAAACTATGTTGAGCGCTATTTAGCCGGAGAGTTCAAGCTAGACCACTTTATCACTCATACCATGCCATTATCGGAAATCAATAACGCTTTCGATTTAATGCATCAAGGCGAAAGCATTCGAAGTGTGGTTCACTTTGACAAGTAATAATCATTAGCTCGTCGTGCGTTAACAAGTTTAACGCACAAAAGCGCCATAAAATAGATTATTGAATTCTACCAATATTCGTTATACTTCAGACAATTTCAAACAGAATAGCCACGATAAAGGAGTCTCATGAGCGTTCATTCACATGCAGGTCAGCCAGCTCGCCCTCAAGATAGAATCAATATTGGTCGCTTAGTTAGTGAATATTACACTAAGCAGCCAGACGTACAACTTGTTGAACAACAAGTTAGTTTTGGCACATCTGGCCACCGTGGTAATGCATTAAAAACCAGCTTTAATGAAGGACACATCGTTGCCATTTGCCAAGCGGTTGCAGAATACCGCACTGCACAGAACCTTACAGGCCCACTTTTTTTAGGCAAAGATACCCACGCCTTATCAGAACCTGCCTTTATTAGTGCGCTTAGTGTATTAATCGCTAATGATATCCCTGTTGTTATACAACAAGATGAAGGTTTCACGCCAACACCAGTGATTTCTCGTCTGATTATTAGCCATAATAAACAGCAAGCGTCGCAAGCTGACGGCCTAATTATTACACCGTCACATAATCCACCAACTGATGGTGGCATAAAGTACAACCCACCTCATGGTGGACCAGCAGAAGGTGCAATCACCAAGCAGATAGAGCAACGCGCTAATGAGCTATTAGCCAATGGCTTAAGTGACGTGAAACAAGTTAGCCTTGAGCACGCAATGAGCTCACCATTACTACAACGCCAAGACTTTATTCAAATTTACGTTGACCAGTTAGACCAAGTCATTGATATGCAGGCTATTGCTAAAGCGGGTATTAAGATTGGTGTGGATCCATTAGGTGGCGCAGGTATCGGTTACTGGCCGGTCATTGCTAAAACCTATGGTTTAGATCTTGAGATTGTTAATGACGTTGTTGATGCTAGCTTTGCCTTTATGCCATTGGATAAAGATGGCAAGATCCGTATGGACTGTTCTTCTCCTTATGCGATGACCGGTTTGATTGCCATGAAGGATAAGTTTGACGTCGCTGTCGGTAATGATCCTGACTTTGATCGTCATGGCATTGTGACTCCTTCTGGCGGTCTAATGAACCCTAATCATTATCTTGCCGTGGCTATCCATTACTTAATGTCTAACCGTGATTGGCCAACCAGCGCTAAAATTGGCAAAACATTAGTCTCAAGTTCACTTATTGACCGAGTCGCCACATTAATTGACCGCCCACTATCTGAAGTCCCCGTCGGTTTTAAATGGTTTGTGGATGGGTTGCACGACTCAAGCTATGCCTTTGGTGGCGAAGAAAGCGCTGGCGCATCATTTATTGCACGCGATGGCAGTTGTTGGACGACAGATAAAGATGGCTTTATCATGGCCTTATTAGCTGCGGAAATCCTGGCAGTTACAGGCAAAGATCCTCATCAACATTACTTAGCGTTAGTCGAGCAATTAGGAGCGCCATTTTACGGTCGTGTCGAGGCCGTGGCGAATTTACAACAAAAACAAGTACTGACCTCATTGAGTGCCGACTCTGTAAGTGCTGATGACTTAGCCGGTGAAAAAATTGAGCGTATTCTCAGTCACGCACCGGGAAATGATGCAGCTATCGGTGGTATCAAAGTTGTCACTGCTAATGGCTGGTTCGCCGCTCGCCCCTCAGGCACTGAAGAAATTTATAAAATTTATGCCGAAAGCTTTGTTAGTCAAGACCATTTAGCATCTATCATTACTGAAGCACAGCAAATAGTCAGTGCTGCATTTGAACAGGCAGGTCTATAACCCACTAACGACAATGCTCATTGAATATTAATGGGCATTGTCTTGAGAGCAGTGATGAACCAAGTAGATAGTAAAAGCTTCAACCCAACAGCATTTTTACAAGAATTATTTGCGACGGCTATCAGCGCCTCACACCCAGCTCAAACACTCTCTAAGCACCTACCCAAAGATACTAGAGGCTCCGTTACCGTAATCGGTGCAGGAAAAGCCGCTGCTGCAATGGCGTTAACCCTAGAGCAACACTGGAAAGGACCAATCACAGGTTTGGTTGTCGTACCCTATGGACACGGGGAAGCCTGTCAATATGTAGAGGTAATAGAGGCAGCTCATCCTGTTCCTGATGAAATGGGTGTACAGGTCAGTCACAAGATAGCACTTCTGACTCAGAAGCTCAGTGCTGATGATATTGTCATCTGTTTGTTATCCGGTGGCGGTTCTGCATTGTTACCTTTACCGGCTGTTGGGATAAGTTTTCAAGATAAGCAATCCATTAATACAGCACTACTGCGCTGTGGCGCTGCCATCGATGAAATTAATTGCGTGCGAAAACACTTATCAGCCATTAAAGGGGGCCGTTTAGCCCAAATGTGCGCACCAGCCACCATTCACACCTATGCAATATCGGATGTTCCCGGTGATGATCCCAGTGTTATTGCTTCTGGGCCGACCTCCCCTGACAGCACCACGTCAGAACAAGCATTGGCTATATTAGAAAAATATGTCATAACAATTCCGAAATCGGTTAGAGAATGGCTTAATAATCCTCACTCAGAGACGCCAAAACCACACGACTTAGCCAAATACAATAATCAATTCACCTTAATCAGTACGCCACAACAAGCATTAAACGCCGCGGCAAGCAAAGCTCAAACCTATGGCATTACCCCCTGGATTCTTAGTGATTGTGTTGAAGGGGAAGCGAAGGAAGTAGCCAAAGTACACGCCGCAATTGTTCAACAAATTGCTAACCACACACAACCTATAAAGCCTCCGTGTGTCATCATCTCAGGCGGCGAAACATCTGTTACTCTAAAAGGCAGCGGCAGAGGGGGACGTAATAGCGAATTCTTACTAAGCTTTATACTATCGTTAACTAAGCAGCCACAAACTCAGCGGCAGGTATATGCCATCGCCGCAGATACTGATGGCATTGATGGGTCCGAACATAATGCTGGTTGCCTATTTCAACCTAGCACAATGCAACAGGCACATTTAAAGCAGTTAAACCTTGGGGAGTATTTAGCGAATAATGATGGTTATAGCTTTTTTGAGTTAACCGATGACTTGATTATCACTGGCCCTACTAGAACCAATGTGAATGATTTTAGAGCGATCCTGATTTATTAACCTTGATTAATGAATCAATGCCTTTACTGACACCAAATACATCACTTTTATCAAAACCTAGAGTGACGTGAAAGTCTTTATAACCCAAACCTAATTGCTTTCGAATCTGTTGCGCTTTGTCCGAACTTGCCACTACAAAAAACGTTGTATTTTCGTCATTACTCGCTCGACCTAAGCCTTGAAAATCAAAGCTGATAGCACCTAACTGGCTTAGATCAACTGTTGCCACTTTAGGGTACTCAAAAGGGTTAAGCAATGTGATGTGAAAGCTGCCATGATCACGGAGTGCTTGAGCGGCACGATATTGGTTGAAGCTTTTCTCCCCTAATATTGCATGCATTTGTTGCAAATAACGGCTCACAAAGTGCGCTTCAACCTTGTAGCCCACATAAACTAATCCAGAACTGTCTTCTAGTAACGCAGGTGATACTGTAATTTCATTTTGTGAAGCCATTGCTTTACCCACAATCAATATCGCGAAACAGCCCATTAATACATTTATAACTACGCGCATTTCTACCTCTCTATGTCATATCATCAAGTATAACCTGATACATACGAACCTGCTTCACACTCAAGAAACTTCAATGAAATTATTAACAAGCATTGATTAATAATTAAATTGCTTCAAGAAAAGCGGTAACTCTTCAGGTGTTAGCGGCTTTGAAAAATAATACCCTTGGATATAATCACAATCTAGCAGTTCAAGCGCCACTAACTGCTCTTTGGTTTCAACACCTTCTGCTACAACTCTCATTCCTAAGGCTTTTGACATCGCAATAATTGTCGCTACCAACACTTTGTCATCATCATTGTTAGTCATTTCAATAATAAACTCTCGATCGATCTTTAAGAAATCAATCGGAAAGCGCCTCAAGTAACTCAACGAGGAATATCCCGTGCCAAAATCATCAAGTGCAATCGTTGAACCAGCATTTTGGAGCCTAGTTAATTGCTCAACATTACCAGACTGTTCAGGCGCTAACACTGTCTCAGTTAACTCAAAACAGATATCAGTAGGTTGTAATTGATGGCGTTCGATCACTTCCAACCAAGTATTGCTGTCAGCACTTTGCATACTAAATTCATGAATTGAACGATTGACATTAATAGTCATGTGATCGAAGCCCAGAGCTTTAAGCTCAATGACTTGTTGGCAAGCTTGTTCTAGGACGAACTCTCCTATGTCATTAATCAAACCAAATTCTTCAGCAAGCGTTATAAATTCAAAAGGTGACACCCAGATACCGTTATTATTCCAACGAACTAAAGCTTCCAATTTATCAACTGTACGGGTTTTTAATGTCACAATTGGCTGAAAGACAACACTTAAACGTCGGTTCTGTAACGCAAGCTCTAGCTCTTTTTTCAGCTTTAAGCGCCTCATGGCTTTATCTTGCATCTCTTGCGTAAAGTAATGAAAGCTACCGCGCTGTTTTTTCTTCGCATGAACCATCGCTTGCTCAGCTTTTTTTAATAGCCCTTCTGCGGTTATATCATTAAAGGGGGCTACACTAATACCGAAGCTCACCGTGATAGGAATAATGTGTTGATCAATCTCGATGGGAAAAGAAAACGCAGCGTTTATCTCACTAGCGAGGTGATCAATCTCTTTATAATCATTAAGGTTATTAAGTAAAACCGCGAAACCGTCCCCTGTTAATCGCGCCGCTAAGTCATGGGCTGAGATCACTCCTTGTAATCGCTGCGCCACTTTAACCAATAAGCGGTCACCTAACTTATGGCCTAAGCTGTCATTAATCTCTTTAAATAAATCAACATCAATAACAAAAACAGCAAGGTGCAGTTGCTGAGTTTGTTTTACATTAAGCGCTTGTTGTAATGTCGACATGAAAAGGTAACGATTAGCCAAACCAGTCAGTAAATCAAAGTTGGCTTGATATACAATTTTCTCTTCTGCTCTCTTACTTTCTGTAATATCAGAAAAGAATGAGACAAAATGAGATATTTCATTATTTTCATCATAAATTGCACTGATAGATAACCATTCAGGAAATATGGAACCATTCTTACGTTTGTTCCAAATTTCACCCTGCCAACCACCATGGTGTAATATCTCATGCCACATTTTTTTATAAAACTCAGGAGGCTGTTTGTTCGCTCCTAATATACGCGGGTTCCGCCCTAGAACATCTTCTAAACTGTAACCAGTAATGGAGCTAAACGAACGGTTCACATAAATGATTTTTGCATGCTTATCACAAATGGCAACAGCATCTTTACTATTTTGAATAACGCGATTTGTTAATTGTAATTGTTCAAATAGCTTTTTCTTTTCCAACTCTTTTTTTATCAAACCAGAAAAAAGTAAAAATAATGCTCTAATGGGTTGCTGGTCTGCAATTTCAGTCTCAAATAAAGCAACCAAAATAGCCTCAACCTTACCCGAAGGCGCAGCAATTGGAATACCCACATAACCTTCAATATTCATATCCTGCAATAAGATATCATCAGGATATAGGGCTTGAACATTACTCTGATGTGAACAAAGCTCATTGCCAGCTAATACATTACAGGGCGTTCCTGCCAACAAATAACTAAAATTATTAAGTATTTTATCTTGATAAGCGACAGCAAGGGTCGTGGCTTTTAGCTCAATTTGATCGATTTTAGCTAAGAAAACATAATCAGCAAGAGTAACTTCACCCAGCGCAAGGCAAATAGACTGATAGAAATCGGCTCCATCATGTCGTGATATTCTTTCAACTACTTGTTGTATTTTATTTATTGGCATTTAACCCTACTACTCATCAAGGTTTAGTATTTAATCTATTAGCGCTTATATTCAATTCAGATGTACCAGTAGGCCCGTCTAACAGTAGCGTACCATCGTATTTCATCGTTTTAATCGCCTGAGAAATTTGTTCACACAACGCTTGTCCCTGTTCATTTTTCAAACAAACGTAGAACACATCAAGAACATCAATTACATCAGAGTCTTTATAACTTACATATTGACTCTGACCACTTTGCTGCAAAGCATAAACCGTTGAAACATTATCACCAATAATGGCATCCACATGACCAGCCATTAAGCTTTTTATATTAAGGTGATCATTTTTTTGATAGTGAATCTTAATTTGTGGATTATTCTCAATACTATCACCATAACTAAAGCCTCGAACCGCAGCAATTTTTTTACCACTCAACTGCTCAACAGTCATTAGAGGGAAGTCTTTTCGGCTAAAAATAATGATTTTCTTTAACCAAAAAGGTTCTGAGGTAATCACTTGTTCAATCGGTAACGGTAGTTTATCGCGAAGTGTAGGGAACAACGCAGAGATCAAACCATTCTTAAAGGAATACTGCGCCCGTTTAGCAGGCATAATCACTAATTTTGACTCTAACTGTGCTCGCTTAATAACTTCTTGATGTAATTGAACCAATGAACCTGAATGCTCATCTTCGATAAGGCCTGGGATATAATAACTGGCAATCTCAACGGTACTCGCAGAAACAGCCTGTCCCCATAGAATCATCCCTATAAAAAATAACTTTTTAACCATCTAATCCCTTTTTGAGATCCAATCGCCTAAATCCCATATCATCAAACATAAATCATTTTTTATGACAAGTTAACCTTTTGCCGTTGATAGTTTTCAATTAAATGGTTTAAAGAGAGTGGACGATCAAAGTAATAGCCTTGAATTAAATGGCATTGATATTGTTGTAAACGCTCATATTGCTCATGTGTTTCAACCCCTTCCGCAACAACAGCCAAATCACAAAAATCCCCAATCGCTATAATAGTTTTAACCAGCGATTCACTTTGTTTATTAGTTAAAAACTTATCAATAAATGTGCGATCAATCTTGATTTCATTCATCGGCAAGTTACTTAAATAGCTTAAAGACGAATAGCCTGTTCCAAAATCATCCAGTGAAAGCTTAAAACCACTATCGCGTAATGTTTGTAAAATTGGTCTTACTTTATTTAAATCACTGATCAATGCATTTTCGGTGAGCTCGAGCGTGATCAAACTTCGGTCGACGCCCACGCGATTAGTTAAATCAAACAGTTTCTGAGAGAACGATTCTTCCATTAGTTGCTTTGGCGAAATATTAATAGACAACTGGAGTGGTTCCTTTACTCCTTGATTGTAAGTCATAATATCTTGAAGAGACTGTTCGATAACAAAAAAACCAATTTGGCTAATAATATCTATATCTTCAGCCACTTGAATAAACTCAGCTGGAGAAACGTGCCCTAAAGATTCATTGTGCCAACGTACAAGCGCTTCAACACCTTGAATTTTACCGCTACTAACTTCGATTTGCGGTTGATAAAGTACGCTAAGCTCCTGCTTAATAACAGCAGAGCGTAGTTCTGACTCTAATAATAAATCACGCTGAACTTGTGTGTTTATCTCTGGATTAAAAAATAGGAAGTGACCTTTTTTGGTGCTCTTTGATTTATAAAGCACAATATCGGCTTTAGATATCAGTAACTCAGGGTCATCGCCATCATCAGGGTACATTGCGACCCCAACACTACAAGTCGAATAAATGACTTTACCATCAATAGCAAATTTTCGAGTGAATACCTCTCGAATTAAATCAACTTTTCGTTCCGCTTGAGCGTAGGTCGTTAAGTCGGGGAAACAAAAGATAAACTCATCGCCACCAAATCGAGCAACGGTATCACCTTCGGCTAATAAACCTTCAAATTGTTCACCTAAGACTTCTAATAACTTATCCCCCACCGAGTGACCATAGCGATCATTGATCTTCTTAAAGTCATCTAAATCAACAAACATTACCGCTAAGTTACTATCAGTCGCTTTAGAGCGCTCAATGCCTTTTTTTATTTGGCGATCTAATGACACTCTATTTGGCAATTTCGTTAAGGTGTCATGGAGCGCTTGATGCTCCAGCAACTCTTTAACCTTGTTCAACTCATTAAAATCCTGGCTAATTCTTTCTTCATAGTCTCCAAAGCGTTGAGCCAAATAGTTAGCAACAACAAAGGATAAAATGACAAAAAACAACGTGACCACTAAGCCCAAGAATAGTAGCTTGTTCAAACTCTGTCTATTTTGTTCAGTAACCACCCTTTCACGCTGTAAAATATACGCTTTAATATCATTTAAATAAGTACCAGACCCAATGATCCAGTCCCACTTATCCAGCTTAGTGACATAACTAATTTTCTCTGCAGGCAACCCTGTTGATGGTTGCAATGAAGCCATATATTGCAAGAAGCCACCACTCGAATTAGATTCTGCAACACTAAGCAGCCTCTCAACTAATGACACATTATTTTCATCACGTACATTTAATCGATTAGTTCCATGATAAGCCGAGTTAGCATGTGAAAGCACTTGCCCCTTTTGGTTAAAAATGAACATATACTCATCGTTACGCTCATTCATTTTATCAATACGTTTTAGTAGCCTCTGCTTAATATCATTTTCAACATCAACCAAATACTCTCCTGTACCAATATACCAACCTAACGGGGCGAAATATTTACCAAAGCCTATTTTTTCAAACTCTTGATGTTTATTTAATGGTTTAACGAACCACCAACGGTAATAACCTTCGCCATTACGACTGATGATATCCCCCATATCTCGGGTGATATAATTGCCCCGCACATCTTGAAAGTCCCACTGCTCGAGCCCTTCAATATGAGGAAGTACGGGGTGTAATATATTTTTACCACTGATGGTATAAATGAAGTAGTAGCCTCGGCCCTGATTAAAGCGAATGTCCCTTAACGCATCTTTAACCATTTCAACAATCTGCTTTTCTGGCAGATGGCTATTATTCTGGTAAATGTTTGAAGCAATTTGGTGGGCTTGATAGATACGTTGTTTGATATCTTCTTTGAGCAAAGTTTCGGTGCTACTCCGCTCATAACTGATCTGCTTTTTTAGTTGAATCACCCGCGCTTTAATCACGCTTTTTTCGGTTTCAATAAAGTCTTGTTGTAATGTCGCTAAGTCTTGCGCCAGCTGACTTTGATTATCTTTAATCAAAAAGGCATTAGTGAGGATCGCAAAAGTAATTACGATGAGCGGCGGAACAATCTTAATTAATTTTAGTAGCTTATTATCTTGTACAACGTGCATTAGCTATCAAAAGCCCTTTATGTTCTTAACCGAATAACCCAACTAAAATATATAAGTTATTATTGAGAAGCAAACCAAAGATTCACTCATTAGTCGAATATAAATAATTATAAAACAATAACTTTTATAAATTTCGTAATGAATTTGCTAAAGAATATCTTAAGTAAAATTAAGGTAGTAAATCCCAATGTTGTCATATTATTATTCTTTCTGGACAATGCGTCTTTGATCTAGCTCAATTCCCTACTAAAAGTATGTGATTAATTTAGCTTTAAGTTGGAGTAGCAATACCCATAAGGTTAGTAATCGATGTAAAATCAAACGGAGGGGAAAATAAACAACGGACTTAGCCGTCTTCTCAGCAAGGTGTTAAACAAAGCATTAACAGACTCGCAGTCGGTTACTGCCAGCTCACGGGTAGGGCAAACATATAGCCCGCACCATACACTGTTTTAATAATTCGCGGGTTCTTATGGTCAAGTTCAATTTTTTTACGCAGTCGAGACATCCGTACATCAATTGAACGATCAAAGGGGCTAGCATGCTCATCAAGTAAGCGCTCACGAGATAGGATTTGCTGTGGTGCGCGTAAAAATAATAATAAGGTTTCAGCTTCTGCACTGCTTAACATCAGGCTGTCACCATTATCATGATTTAGTGTCAGCGTTTGACTGTTAAATTGCCAATCAGCGAATCGTGCCACCACTTTATTCTGACTACTTCCATTAACATGTTCCATGAGGTCTAAGCGCCTCACAATGCTTTTTACTCGTGCGACAAGCTCACGTGCATCAAAGGGCTTACTAATATAATCATCAGCCCCCAGCTCAAGCCCAAGCACCTTGTCCGGAAGACTGTTTCTGCCCGATAAAATCATCACACCAACTTTTTTATCTTCATAAAGCTCTTTGACCAACGCTAAGCCGTCCATATCAGGTAAACCTAGATCAATGATACATAGGGCGGGTAACTGACGATTAAAGGCCTGCATCGCCTGTGCCCCTGTATAAAACGATTGAGTAGCAAAATCATAACGCTCTAACTCTTGGGCCACTAGCTCGCAAATATCAGGCTCATCATCAATAATATAAATCAGTGGTTTAGTTTTCACTTCAATCTAGACCTTATGTTGACTCTTTTGCTTGTGAACACAGGGCAGCTAATAGCTCATCAGCAGCAAAAGGTTTTTGCAATAATGGAAAGCGGTTCAGTTGCACATCTTCGCCTTCATCATAAGCATATCCACTCATTAAGACAATTGTTTGACTATTAACTTTCGACGTGAATAACTGTGCGAGCTCAAAACCATTTAATTGGCCCGGCATACTAATATCTGACACCATGGCATAAAGCCCCTTAATGGTTTCTATCAATAAAATGGCTTCATCACTATCACTGGCTTCAATGACATTAAAACCAAACGAGATTAATTGCTCTCTCACCACTTGTCTGACATCTTGATCATCTTCAACCAGCAATACTAACTTGTTTTTAAAAGCTCCTAAACTGATGAAATTATCATTGCTAGTAACATCAAACGACTCAGGGGAGCGCTTTATCACAGGTAAGAGAATCGTTAGACAAGCGCCACCTATAGCATTATTGCTCGCTCGGATAAACCCTTGAGACTGCTTAACAAAACCAAAGACCATGCTGAGCCCTAATCCCGCTCCTCGGTTTGATTCTTTAGTGGTAAAAAATGGTTCAAAGACTTTACTGATGTTCTCTTTTGAAAAGCCACAACCTTGATCGGAAATAGCTAAGCATAAGTACTCGCCGGCAGGCACAGGCTCATCAAAATCAGACAGCTCAAGAATATTCTCTTGAGTGAGCTTAATCGTGATTAGACCACCATGAGGCTGCGCATCTTTAGCATTTAATATCATATTAATAAGACAGTTCTCAAATTGCCCTGAATCGATATAAGCGTATAACTCTAGCTCTTTTAGCTGCACTGCGACCTTGACTGACCTTGGGAGTGAGCCTTTGACTAGTGTCACCGTATCATTAATTAAGTCGATAATATTAACCCACTGTGGCACCAGCGATTGACGACGCGAAAAAATCAACAGACGACTGGTTAATTCACTGCCTCGCCTTGAGGCTCGAATCGCCGGACTCAGGCGTTTTTGTAACTCATCATTATCAATAAAACGCTGTTGAGCGGCAGTTAAGTTACCTAAAATAATGGTTAATAAATTATTAAAATCATGTGCTAAGCCACCAGCAAGCTGACCCACAGCATTCATTCGCTGCGCTTGTGTTAATTGTTGCTGCGCTTGCTGACTTTCTTCTACGGCCAGTTGCAACTGCTCATTCGTTTTAGCTAATGTTTTAGTGCGCGACTCAACTTTTAAATCGAGGGTTTCAATATTGTCTCGCAGCCGTCCAACCATGTTATCAAATGCATGACTGAGTACGCCCAGTTCATCCTTGCGCTTAGCTGCACTCTCATGACTCGCAGTGAGATCACCTTCACTGATCGCCTGAGCCGCTTTAGCAAGTGAAGTGATTGGTTGCGTTATCCAATAAGAAAAGATAAAAGCCAAAATAATCGCTACACACAAAGCAATCAAACCAATGGTAATAATTCGTTCACTGAGTAACCGCCCACTGCTTTGCAATTCATCGACATACACCGACGAGCAAATATACCAACCTGCTTGTTCTAAGTAGCGTACTTGCGATAGCTTATTGTAGCTATAGTTGTTCGGGTCATCGGGCCTATCCCACCGATACTCTAACTCTTTTCCCGTATCGGATATCGCCATCAAATTCTCAAGAATCGATTGCCCTGTAAGTGGATTCTTTAAAGACAGTGCGTTTGTTTGCTCAATATTGGCATTCGGATGCACCAACATATCGCCTTGTTGATCGAAAATAAATAAGTACCCAGTCTTAGCAATCTCAATCTCGCGCATATTTTGACGTAATTCAGCCAATAATTTTCGCCGCTTAAGTTCTACTTCTGCGTCAATATCATTTAGGTAAACACCAGTACCAATGAATACATCCCACTGTGGGAAGTATTTAACATAAGAAATTTTTTCTAAGGCTTGGCTCTGTCCCATTGGTTGCCAAAAATACTGATGAAAACCATCCCCTTGCTTTGACACCTGCTTAATGACTTCAGCAATAATCAATGTACCAGTCACGTCTTTGAGTGCTGACGCATCCGTCTGGTGGTATGTAGGATCAGGATGGGACAACATAAATGCATCTTTATTCGCTACCCAAACATACCCTGTTTGGTCGTAATCGAAATCACGCAAGCTACTAAAAACTTGACTAAGAGCTATAGAACGCGAAATACCAAGCTGCTCGGCGCGAAACAAAGAGTGTTCGATATAATCGGCACTTAGATCAACCACCGCTTGCATTCTTTTCTTATGTCCAGTGATTGTTTGAGCTTGATAATCTTCAAGCGTCAAATGCATCTTATCCGCTAACTCATACACATTATTGAGCACCAGACGACTAGCGTTACGTTCTGACTCAAACACCTCTTTATTGATTAATGGAACAGAGTACCAATGAATCACGATAAAAAAGGCCAACAAAATAGACACTATGGTCATGAAGAACACATGAGATAACTTTCGCTGTAACAACATGATTCACCGATTAAGATAGAGTAGAATTAAGACTATATGAGTAATCACTAATAAGAAATATTAAAGATCAATTCCTTAATGCTTATTTACGCTTAAACCAAAAAGGGGCTGTGCTAAAAAGCACAACCCAAAAACGTAATAATCTGAGAGCCACCACCAGTGCGACAATTACTACGCCCCAGCCTTGGTAAGAAGCTAGGTTAAGTCAATTGCGCGCTGGCGCAAAAGGAACTTCTGGACCTTACCAGTTGATGTTTTTGGTAAGTCACCAAAAACAATGGTCTTAGGCACTTTAAAATGCGCCATATTGTCACGACAAAAACGAATGATTTCATTCTGAGTGATATCACTACCTGGTATTGGAGTCACGAAGGCACAAGGCGTTTCCCCCCATTTTTTATCGGGCTTGGCCACGACTGCCACTTCCTGAATTTTAGGATAGCGATAGAGCACATCCTCAACTTCCACACTGGAGATATTCTCGCCGCCTGAAATAATCACATCTTTAGAGCGATCTTTAATCTCAACATAACCATCGCTATGCCAAACCGCCAGATCGCCTGAATGTAACCATCCCCCTTTGAAAGCCGCTTGAGTGGTTGACGGGTTTTTCAAATACCCTTTCATCACCAAATTACCGCGCATGAATATTTCACCAATAGTACTACCATCTTGTGGAACGGGTTCGAGCGTATCAGGATTAGCTACCATCAATTGATCAAGCATCGGTGAGCGAACGCCTTGACGAGACTTAAGCTTGGCTTGCTGCTCGCTGTTTTTCTCATTCCACTCATCGTGCCACGCACAAACCACCGACGGTCCGTAAGTTTCAGTCAAGCCATAAACATGAGTCACTTTAAAACCGGACGCTTCCATTCCTTCAATTACAGCAGCTGGCGGTGGTGCACCGGCCGTCATTACTTTAACGGTATGATTAATATCGGATTTAAGTGATACATCCACACCATTAAGCATATTTAGCACTATGGGTGCACCACAAAAATAGCCAACTTTTTCGGTTTTAATTAACTCAAAAATAGGCTCGGCACGTACATGACGTAAGCTGACACTGGTGCCAGCCGTCGCAGCGATCGTCCACGGAAAACACCAACCATTACAATGAAACATTGGTAGCGTCCATAAATACACCGGATGGTCCGTCATCCCCCAAGACATCATATTGCTTACCGCATTAAGGTATGCGCCGCGATAATGATAAACCACCCCTTTAGGATCGCCCGTGGTGCCTGAGGTGTAATTTAGCGTAATAGCATCCCATTCATCACTTGGCTTGAAATACTCAACGTCACTATCCCCCTCAGCAAGAAGCTCATCATAGCTAAGACTGCCAATGAGCTCTCCCTCGGTGTAATAAGGATCGTTAATATCAATCACCAATGGTGGGGTCGGTAGCATTCGCACTGCTTTTTTCACTACTGCACTGAACTCTTTATCGGTAATTAAAACCTTGCTTTGCGCGTGCGCTAGAATAAACGCAATGGCTTCGGCATCGAGGCGGGTGTTGATCGAGTTCAGTACCGCACCACTCATCGGCACCGCAAAGTGTGCCTCAAAATGTTCACTAATGTTTGGCGCAATAATCGATACGGTGTCGCCTCGGTTAATCCCGCGCTTATTTAACGCACTGGCTAATTTACAACAGCGCTCAAATACTTCACGCCATGAACGTCGAATATCGCCATTAATGGTTGCTGTATTATTGGGATAAACAAAGGCGGCACGCTCTAGAAAGGAAACCGGCGTTAGCGCCACATAGTTCGCTTGGTTTTGTTCTAAATATTGCTCAAAAATATTATTACTCATGCTCTACTCCCTAAGATGACTTGCCAGCGTCAGTGGCAGTAGAAGAGTCGCACCCTTCATCACCGAAAATTACATTATCTTGCATGTCATGTTTACCCATTAAACGTGGGCGTTCGATTAAGAAGTACAACACTAAACCGATTATTACCGCGTAAACAGTGGACTTTGGATCCGGCATCGCTAATGTCACAGCAACGATTCCCGCGACACCGCGTTCAGTTGAGTTTTTAAGCTGTTCCATACCGACCATGATACAAATGTAAGCGGTTAAGATAAGCGTTAATGACAATGCAATCGGCAACACGGGTTTAAAAATGGTTACTAGTGGGAGTGCAAACAGGGCTAACAAACCACTAATCCAGAAGGTACCGCCACCACTATAAATAGAGTCCATCGACTTTTTACCCATGGCGTAACGCTCGGCAACCGTCGCATGAGCAGCAGTCCATAATGGACCCGCTAACCCCGGCCAAGGCGCAAAGAATGCATGAATAGCATTTCGAATCGCAGTGACTAAGTGAACACGATCAACGTTTTCTTCAATTTTTTCGTCA
The DNA here is from genome assembly GCA_002835545.1 of Alteromonadales bacterium alter-6D02. GTDB lineage: Bacteria > Pseudomonadota > Gammaproteobacteria > Enterobacterales > Psychrobiaceae > Psychrobium. The sequence goes on along the minus strand of PIZK01000002.1, from coordinate 166,480 downwards.
TCACGGATATGGTCAACACGCTTTACTAGCGTAAAGCCAACAATAATGTCTCCAAACGCAATCACATAGGCAATTAACGCCGTCGGTATCGCCAGTAAAAAGACATCCCACCCCGGAAAGCCAACAGTAAAAGTGAGGTATTGCCACATCAGGGCAAAGTCAGGTTGAGTAATGCCCCATTGAATTTCAGGGGTTGGATATTCCCCGACAGCCCAGCCAACAAGCATCGCAATAATCATTCCCGGTACCATACCGAAATTTGCTACTTTCTTGGCAAATGAATTACCTTGCATCACATTTTTAAATGACAAAGAAAACAAGACGTAAGCTGAGATAACTGCACCAACGATTAATGAAATTGGGGTAGCGTCAATACGACCGCCTAGCTTTAACTCCCCCATCATTGCAGCGATACCAGCGCCGATAATAACCCCCGACTTTAACGAATTAGGAATAAAGTCCACCAACTTTGACCCTAATCGTGTGATGCCAAGGAAGAGGAAGATTAGTGATACTTCGATCTGTAAGGCAAAGAGTGCTTTAATCGCTTCAGGACCTGGCTCAAACCCTTTTAGGTATAACAACACCACGGGAATAGCAGGAGTGATCCAACCCGGCACCAGCGGCACCCCAAGCAACGATGGCAGGATATAGCAAAAGCCAGCGACAAAAGTAAAAGCGAGTGCCGCTTCATAAGGCATACCGAGATAAGTTTGCAATAAAGGGATCATTGCAAGCCCCACCACAAACATAAATAAGCCTTGAATCATCTCTGGGGTTTCCCAGCGATAATGGACAAAGGGCAACCTTATTTTAAAAGGGCCTGCTGGCCAATAGGGCTGCTCCGCCCCGTGGGTTCGCTTAAATAATTGCATATGATCTCCTTTCTATTAGTTTTATTGTTCAATGCGTCTATTTAGTGAACAACGAAACTCTGTCAGAAGTTTTGCGCAAATGTGACGAAATGTAACAGGCCTATTCTTGCCACTATTAACAGGACAGACATCTGCTAATCAGTTGATAACAAGAAAATGAAATGCCTTATATAACATTAATTTAGATAGCAATAATTCATCACTACACTTAATTGTTATCTCCAGCAGGGTAGACTAAAGAATATCTAGTCATTAATAAGGGGTTAACTCAAGGTAGCCTGTTCACTCGTAGGCGACTGACGCTTTGGCACAAGGGATAGGTCTTCAACGACTACCTGGCTGCACGTTTTGCCATAACCTAAGCTGTATTTTAGCGCTGGGTAAACTCGGCTCGAGCTAATACCAAATCCAATTGCAATCAGCCCTTTTTCGCCCCATAGCGCGACAATTTTCTCTCGAAGGTCATCTGCCTCAGGGTGATGTTGCAACACCAGTTCGGTAAATTCCACCACCATTGCTATCTCCTCAGTTAACTTTCTTAGATCTCTGTCAACAATCGCTCGCACCAATTCTGGACTCACCTTAGCTTCCAGTGCCAAATCAACCACGAGTTGTGTGCATGGTCCACAGTCATCCCAAATAATTGCTCTCAATCTCGCAGCAAATAACGCTTCAGCGGGCAAGCTCCCTGAATGAGATGACATCGTTTGAAAGCCCATAAATTTTAAAAATGCACCTAAGTCATTCTTTAAAATATCTTGCATATAGCGTACATCGTAATCGTATCGGCGGTTCATGCTTTGCAGCATTTTATTAAACATAAATCGAATCATGATAGGCTCCTTAGTAGAATAATTTTATTAATACATAAATAACAAACGATAGCGGATAAGGGTCATGCCCTATGATTGGTATTGTGACGATAAATCAGAACTCGATTGCTCCTCATGCGTTTGTTCTTGTGCTCTAACTGGCTTTAATAACAAGAGCAAGCTCACCAAGAAAAACACCGCACAGCTATAGAGCATCGTTGAATAATCACCAGTATCAAGTAATGCGGAAGCAAGGAGGGGCCCAGAGGCTAGACCAACAGACGAGACCATCGCCGCAATGGTTGAAAGGCGGCCACTTTCATCCAACTCTGCCGTAACTGCTAATAAATAGGAATAAACCGCTGGCCATGAAAAAAATAATAATGCCATAGCAATCACGTAGCTGAGCAAACTCAGTTGAGACACACTCAGCAATAACGCCGATACTAGCGACATAACCAGCCCACCAACAACCCAATATAAACGCCCATAACGCTTACCATTAATCACCGGCAGCATTGCGCCAATTAGCCCTAACAGGCCAGTAATTGCGATATACAGGGTAACGTCATCTGGGCTAAAACTCGCATTATGACCAATCAGTCCAACGTAAGCCCAAATAGCACTCGCAGCGACTTGGTATAAAGTAATCGCGAGTAATAACAAGACGACTTGAGCGCGGCCACCCGATAAGGTCATTGTACGTTCAGTCACATTGTCATTTAAGGTCAACGCAGGAAGGAGCAGCATAATAATGACGCTCAGTAACGAGATGCTTGCCATGATGTAGAAGGCGGCATAGGCATTAACAAGCGCTTCCAATCCCGGTAGTATCGAAATCACGATCGAGCCAATCGTAAACTGTACAAACAACAAAGCACCAAAAGCGCGGTCAGGGTTGCTCATTCGAGCAAGTACAGAAAAAGCAACCCCCACACATAAACCGCCGAGTACGCCAGCAAGAAAGCGCCAACCCAGCATCACGCCATAGTGGTTAATCCAAGCCGTAGTAATATCAATGAATACCAGCCCCACTAGGCATGCTACTATCGCAGGTTGCCAAGAAACTTTACGAACTAAAAAAATGGCAATAATACTGCCAAGTAAACCACCATAACCGTTGCTGGCAACAATCTCCCCCGCCTCCACCTCATTAAAGCCAATCCCTCCAGCTAAGGCATTGACCACCCCTGGCAAAAAGTTAATATATGACAAACCCGCCATCGCTATGAAAGCGAGGCAAAAATAGGTGGTTAAACTAGTCGCGGGTAGCTTAAAGAATTTAGCGCGTTGCAACATAAAGTAGTGTCTCCATTTTGGGTAACAGAATTGGTTAAGTGGCATTTTATGTGTTTGAGCACTTAAAAGAAGAGACCATTTTCCCTAACAACCATGAATGTTATTCACGAATTGGTTTGTTATACTCACCAGATGGATAAACTACGATCATTAGAAATATTTTTAGCCACTTGCGATGGCGGTAGCTTCGCTACGGCAGCGAGAGCCTGTAACACTGACCCTTCTACGGTAAGTAAAGCCATTGGACGCCTTGAAGCTCAACTTGAGTTAACCCTATTTCAACGCTCGACACGGCAGCTGAGAATCACAACAGCAGGTCAGCGCTATGCCGATACCGTGCGTAAGATGGTGCAAGATCTCAGCGCTTGTGAAGAAGAGTTACAGCACTTAAATGACAGTCCTAGTGGCACATTGCGTATTAGCACAGCAGTTTGTTACGGCCACCTTTATCTACGTCCGTTATTACGCGCTTTTTGCCTACGTTACCCTGATATAAAACTCGAACTTGAGATCAATGATTTACATGTTGATATTATCGATAATGATATTGATATTGCGCTGCGTACTGGCTACATCAAAGATAGTCGTTTAATCGCTCGACGCCTTAGCCCAATGGATTTTTTGATCTGTGCCTCCCCTCAATACTTAAAAGCATACGGTACACCTAAAAGCCGCGACGACTTTCATCAGCATCAGTGGATTGGTTTTCGCATCAAAGAGACTCAACAACTGCAACCTGTGTTTTTACCTAACCAGCAGGGTGATTATGAACATTTCGATATATCTCGTAGTCATATTACTGATGATGGTGAGGCCATGGCACATATGTGTGCTGATGGCTTGGGCTTTGCCCAATTGCCCCACTTCCTAGCAAAACAAGGCTTAGAAAGTGGCGAACTTGTCTCTCTCTACCCATACTTCAGGCCACCTCAACCCGATAATGGTGTATTTGCAATTTACCCTAAGCGGGAATTTTTGCCAGTGAAGGTTAAAATATTCATCGAATTTATGACGACCTCCTTAACTGCAATCGGCGAAAGCACCAACCATACCTGGGCAGAAAATTGGCCTTCAATCATCGATTTTCGCCATTGAAATGACATACCATCAGATGAACAAAGTCGTCAGATAAAAACTAGTACCAATCAATGACAAATTGATTAACGCACGAACAAGCCAACGGTATCCCAGATATGATACTTGCGCATATTTTAACGTGACAACCAGTAATCCCATTAAGGTAAACCATGGCGTCAACACAAAGATTAACTGCCATTTTATAATACTAACGACAACATCATGCAACGCGCCGCTAACAGAAAAAGTCACAATAACCGATAACCAAAACGGCAGAACCCGACTTAGAGGCTTCATCACAAAACGAGATAAATAATAACTCCAAATAGGGTTCCAATACTGCCAAAAGGTATCAAAAGAACCAGCCCCAAACGAGCGTTTCAACATCGCTTGCAACGAACCAGAGGCCCCTAAAGGTAGCCCATTACGTCTTTTAACATAACTAGATAGTGAAATAGATTTATGCATGTGAGCCTTTGGATTGTAAAATGCTAAACGCTAAGTAATAAAGTTTAAAATATAAGCATACGCTTATTAGGGAGTTATTTATTTCTCTACGCGCCATGGTGGATTAAGCCTATTCTCACCAGCCCAGTAGAGTTTAATTTTATTTCCAGAAGGATCATAAAGTACGGCTTCTCGCCACAAGTAACGTTGATCTACTGGATCCTGTGCAAATACTATACCTTGAGATTTTAATTGTGCCACCCAGTCATCGAGCTGCTCATGTTCAAAGTAAATAACAGCCCCGTTTGCAAAGTCATTAGACTCAAGTAGCAAAGAGAATGTGGTCTCTCCGCCAGGGCATTCAAAACGAGCATAATGAGGAGTATCAACGATTTGAATAAAGCCAAGCTTTAAATAAAAAGCGTTCGCTTGAGTGAGATCTTTAACGGGTATTGTTACTTGATTAAGGTTCATTACAGTACTTCCTAACCAATAAAAACCTCGCATTAATAAACGCAAGGTGGTGGCTACTTAAAGAAATTGATTACTGTAAACTACCCTAATACTTCAATAACGACAAATAGTTAATAATCCTTCATGGTTACAGGTAAATAAACACTGGTTAACGTCGCCTTATTGAGATCTAATTCGTTCACTCCTGTACCAAAGTTGAACTTTGATGAAAAAAAGTTTGTTTCACTAGAACTAAAGGTATAACCCGCTTTAGATAATGAAATTTGACCACTCCAATGATCCGGCACTTTACTGCAGTTAAGGAATGCTGTGCTGTTACCTGACTGCGGCGTATAGTTACAGTTAATATTCGATGGATTCACTAAGATAGTAATGTCTTTGGTATCTTTAGCATGACAAGCAGCGCTTTTCCCTTTGTTATTAAGCGTTAGGCAGTTTACCGGGATAAGAATACTATTTTCTCCAGCACTAGAAGTTTTAACTTTCACCGTAATACTATCATTAAGATTGGCTACACTAGGCGTAATTGCTTCACTGCCTGTGACTCCCGTATTATCCGTTTTAATCGTTGACGTTATCATTACATCACCATCAATCAACGTGGTCATACGACCCCTCGAATAAGTGCCATAGTAATTCAATGTCTCATCAACAATCGTATTAATGGGTTCCTCGGTCACTGTCGCTATCGCCGTGTCGCTGGATGACCAATCAGCAAATAAAGTCAGATTGACCTCATAAAAAGGCACCATTTCAAGCCATTTCGGGTTGCTGTTACTTATCTCACTCTTAATTAAATTTACATCAGATGTAGAAAGCGACGCGATATCTACATATAAACCACGTGCAATTAACTGCTGAGTACCAGAAATAACTTCCGACAGATCTCGATTAGGCTTTACAAGACTAGAGATAGCTATACCTGTCATATAAGCGCGCACCGCTGACTTAATATAAGAGGTATAGGCTGTTACATTCGACGCATCTAAGAAAAAGCTCTGCGGCATAATAATAAAATCAATCAGCACCCAATCTGGGACCAACTCATAAAAACCATTGACCCGCCTAAAGCGACAGGCTTCAAGATAATCACCGGAGAGCACTTTGCTTAGCGCGGTTGAGTAATGTGAGTGATTATTACTGGTGCCAATAACATATTTAGCATTGACACCATCAGTATCATGATGATCTTTACAACACTTATTACAAAGAAACGGCTGTGAACTTACCGATACCGTCCCTGTCGTTTTGGTGATCAACTGGCCTGAATCGTCGTCATTACTTAACTTTCCATCATCTATTTTTAATAACGTCGGTGCGCTTGCGCTTGCTTGGCCATTAAACTTACAACGGCAATTGATGGTTGAAAAATCTTCTATGCTCTGAGTATCAGTTTCTTGATCATAGACAACGGTTTCAAATTGAATCAGGTTATTACCATTTTTTGCATCCACCGTTGGCACAGGCTTGGAGGTTTCCTTTGATTCAACATTCTCAATTGGTACTACTGTCATAGTGTCATCGATTAAGGTGATTGATGGGTTCTCTGGAGACTGTGCTGAGGTATAGGGAATTTGTGGTCCAGTACTTTCAGCTAAGCTTTCGGTAAGCGTGGTACTATCATGTAAAGAAATACGTGAATAAATTTCTGACTGTGCCACTTGCTGCACAGCTGCGTCTAAGTCAGTCCATTGCACCGTAACTAAAGCACGCTTACCATCAGCAACATTCGGTACGGCCCCTAACCCTGCTATTCCTTCTTGCCACTGCTCAGAGCCACTATTGTAATAACGTTCTGTTACCTCCCATTGACGCGTAAAACTAATATTTTGCACAATGATAGGATCGTTATCGGCTCCGGAATTTATGTCACCATAGCTATCAAGTTGTTTGATATCATCCAACTTTTCGCGCACCAATTGCATGGCAAGCATGCGTGCATTTGTTTCGTTACCCGATTGAATAAACACTTTTTGTAGTTCTAAAATGCCAATGATACCAACGGTGGCAATAGCTAAACCAATCACTACTTCGATTAACGAAAAGCCCATATTTCGCTTTCTTTTAATAAAAGACATAAGCACTACCTCTTAAATCACCTTATAGACTAGAAGTCTTTCCAACTACCGGGAATTAATTCTACTTTGGCAAAGATATCATTATCAGGATCGGCAATTTTTGCTAGAACTTCGGCATCAAAACGCATATCCAAAGTCCCTGAGGATATATCAATGGCATGATCAGAAATAATCGCACCTCTAATTTCGGCGTTCCCCGTCATACTCACTTTCCCTCCACTACCAAACGAGGTTTCTAACACATACACTAGGCCATAAATAACAGCACCACCATTCATTTTGAGGTCACTATCCTCAATGATTAACACGATAGGAGTGCTTGCGTCCGCAACAATTGTACCCGCGTTAATCGTGCAATCACCGGTAACCCAAAATAACCCAGTACTCGCTGTATTTAACGAACTACAGTCAGTAAGCTCTTCATCAGCTTGCTCTTTTAGCCTTATATAGTCTGCTGTCGGAATACCAAAGGTATGTTCAAATAAATCATCAGGAAAACTGCCCCCAGCTGATATCTTTGTATCGCTAAAAACATCTGCGTTTAATGCGGTCTTATCTGAATAAGGTTTATCTTCACACGCACCTTGATCGTATTCTTCAAGACCACAAGTCGCACCGTTGCCAGTGAGTGTGACGGGTGAATCACTCCAAATGGACAATGGCACTCCAATACCGCTGCTATTCGGGTTGGCTCCAACGCGAAAGCTTCCTCCCACCCCAATACCACCAGCCACAGTAATCGCAGAATCTGGTACTTGTCGCAAAATGGCATGCAACCATACTTTCTGTTCTAAAGTACTTGTACTACTCGCATCATCACTCAAACCTGTCGAGACGAGTCTTAATACACTATCGTTTTCCCACAAACTAGACTGGACGGGCTCACCCATCGCATCGAGTAGCTCGGCAATCGATACCGAAAAAGAGTTTGCCCCGACATTTTCATTTAATGTCGTCAGCACCTTTCCGCGTTTATCCAAATGCGCTAGCGCATGTGATAAGCCTGATTCTGCCGCTAAAATCGCTTGATTTTTACGATACTCTGCATTGGTAATTCTAATGTCGATCAGTTCTGATTTAGCACTATAGACTGCACTACCCAAGGCAAGTAATAGCAACAAAATAGACATAGTGACAGTTATTCCGCCTGTTGATGACGTTAAAGGTTTTGGGTTAGTTATAGCTAGCATTACGCACCATCACAGTTTCTGTTGCAGTTAATGAAATGCAGTCTGGATCCGTTGCCTCAAACGAGCATCGTGGGTCTACCAATGTTGCAGTAAACGTAAAAGTCACTAAAAAAACATCATTGGCAGCTGCTGTTGGTGGAAATGAGAAGTCAGCACATTGTGCTGGTGTTAAATCATTTTGTCCGCAGACATTAAAAGCAAAATTTGAAATACGCATTAGGCTTATATCAGTTAACGGCTCCCAATCGTCCCCACTACAATTTTGACCACCAGCACGAACTTCAACGATGCCATCATTTATGCGATAACCCATTCGATCATTATCACCAAGCATGCCAAAAGGTGCTTGATCGTAAGCAAATATAATACAAGAGTTATTTATTTCACCAGTGTACTGCGAGAGCGACAGTGTACGATATTCCAACGGACTACAACCATCAATCACCGGAGAACAACGACTAGCATTGGCATTAGCCTGAGGAGTTAAAATAATATTTTCGGCATTATCAACATAACCCGCCCGTTTGATTTCACCACTTAACAGTGAAGTAATAGCGGTCATTTCATTATGGAGTCGAGATAATTTAACGCTTTTATGATCAACGGCAAACCCAATAGTATAAAGCCCTAGGATTGACACCATTGCAATCATACTGACCACAATGCTGACCATAAATTCAACTAAGCTTAATCCTTGCTGCAGGCGTATGGTTAACATTTGGGGTACCTAACTAAACTACCAGAAGGTGAGCAGATGATATCTAATCCCATTGCATTATGTTTGAGCTTTGCATCTTTATCACCATAAGAGATATGAATGGTCAAATCTTGGCTGCGCCCCAAATGAGCAGCAACAGTGAGCGCAGACTTATCTGTTAACAATCGAACGCCTGAAAAATCCGCGCTTTCTAAGATCCTCTCAACATTTTCAGCGGTGCAAGAGTTTTGGACATTACAATTACAATTGATATTGCTATCGCTCAGGCCAACACACCATTGAGATGAATCCGCAGAGTCCACCTTAAATACCACAAATATATCTGTATTTTGTTTCGCGGCCTGTGCTTTTGCTAACCTCATTAAGAAATGTAAATTATCACTTAGGCCTGTGATTCGTTGGCGTCTGAAATCATCTTGAAAGGATGGGATTGCAATAGATAATAGGATCACGACAATCGATACAACGACCATCATTTCAACGAGGCTATAACCTCTATTTTTTATCAATGCAATGAAATACATAACGACGCCCTCTCCTAGAAAAAAACATCCTTGTAATATTAAGTATATACTAAAGAGAGCTGATAGCATGGTGAGGGAGCAGTGTCTGCCTAGCCTATTAATGGCTTTGGTTATCCTTTAAACGTCAATTCCTATTGTGTTCAATTTGTTACAAAAGCCTGACTCTAATAAACAGGGGCAACAGATGAAAAAAAATAAACAAGGATTTACGTTAGTTGAATTAATGATTGCAGTAGCCATTGTAGCTATTCTGACCCTGATAGCCGTGCCATCTTATCAAGAATCAATCAGAGAAAGTCGCCGTTCAGAGGCTCATAGCGCTTTGGTAAAGATCCAGCTAGAACAAGAGCACTGGCGCACATTAAACACGTCCTTTGCAAGCTCCTTTGGAACCGCAGCTAATGACGTTAAACAGCCTGTTAGCGAGTATTACAGTTATGCCATGTCAAATGTCACCGCCACCAGCTATACCATTAAAGCCACCGCAAAAACTGGCTCATCGCAAGCATCAGATACAGGCTGCACCGCATTAACCATTGACCAAGCGGGGACTAAACTACCAGTGGCATGCTGGTAATAAATGCTATGAATGTCTAAACCACTGAACGGCAAGCGTCTCATGGTGCGCAATGAAGTCATTTTTCAATGCCATGTAGCGTGTCATATCATTATCACATACCACAGCCGCTGCTTGCTTTAGCTTACTGTATTCTTGCGCGATAGCAGAGTGATGACTCAAGTACGCCTTAAATGCCCGATGACGCTCTAAGTGCGGGTCATCTGCGACAAACGCATGTATGTGGTGGCTACGCTGGTGACCGCCTTTTTGAAAATAGCGACGACCTGAAATACCATTTTCCCCTTTCACCACATAGCCGAGCTCTGCAATACTTTCATTCACTCGATCAAGTAGCTCAAGGCTAGAGACCTCAATTAAGATATCAATAATTGGTTTAGCAGCTAAGCCAACGACCGCAGTGCTACCAATGTGCTCTATCGTAATCGCATTATTACCTATAACACCTTTGAGTAAGCCCTGTTCAATATTAAAGGCTTGTTGCCATTGTGGGTTGTAATCAACCACTTCAATAATGCGGCGAGCTGAAGCAGCGGTCATGAATTATTCTTCCTCATTGGGCTTTAAACGCTAAACGCGAAAGCCATTAAAACCATAAACATTATTTTCAATCTGTTGGCCATCAAACTCAAAACTGAGTAACCCAAGCTTCGTAAACCCTAAATGGCGATAAAAATGATTCGACTCATTTTCCACCCAAGTATAGAGCCAAAACTTATCACCATAATTTTTCTGGACCTGTTCCAGTAAACGTCGGCCAATTCCTTGACCACTAAATTTACTGTGTACATACAATTTCTCCACTTCAAAACCATTTGAGTTGTCGTTAAAGTCAGATGCCAGATTAACTAACACATACCCTTGATAAATAACGTCAATCTCACTCACTAACAGCCGATAGTCAGGATGGTTGAGTAGCTTTAAAAAGTACGACTCAGTAAATGTTGAAATAGCGTACGTTGAGTATGTGGTGCGAATGCCTTCTACGGCATAGGTTTCTAGCCACACTTGTATTGATAACGCGGCTAAACTAATGCAATCTTTCGGCTGCGCTGCTCTTATCATCTAACTTTCCCATAATAAATTTACACTGCCACTCTCAACTTGAAAGCCACTGACCCACCAAACATTTTCAGCTTTTTAGCTAAAGAATAAATAGCTAACGATACCATGTTAACTCATACCGACTAACACATTGCCCCTAATAGCCTGTTAGCTCTGCATAGCCTTTGCCATTAAAGCCTCCCGTAGCTTTAACTCGCCCTTCCCAATAAGGGATAGTGAGTTGATTACGGGAATCTTTGGTCACACTCTCAATGATAATAGGTTGACTATCGTTTAGCTTAACTTGCCATTGACTTGGGTAGTCCCGATTATTAAGTGTCACTGTATCAAGTACCGTTAAGGTTATCTGCTCAGTTGAAATAGCAGTAGCTTGCCCTGCGGCGTTGATACGTGTGCCACTGCAATAATCATAACGTTGTGCTTGCCCACGAATACAAAAAAGCATCAACCCTTTATTCGCTGATTGTGAGTCAACCAAACTAAACCAATCCCAACCCAGCTGGTCTCTATCGAGCAAGCTGGCCGACCACTCGCGGTCATACCAAGCGTTACCAGAGACTTGGTATGACTGGCCGCCAAAGGTCAAGGTACCTTGCACCGCTAAAAATGGATAGCTGTAATAATAAGAAGCATGACCACTTTGGGTTTTCTGGCTGTAGCCATTATCACCATGCAAAGTCATTGGACTATCACTTAATGATAGATCTACAGCATAGTCATCTTGGCTAGCGGTGAGTTTAAGCGGTAAAAAACTATCCTCAAGGCTTGATAATTGCCAATTATCGATCGATGCCTTAAATGGCGAACTTATTACCTGTGCTTGCCCAGCCCTAGAAAAACGCTCAAATGCGACATGTTGTTGCTGATGCTGCACGGCAAAGTGAGCAAAATAGAGGTTATTATCCCACCATTGTGATTCTACTTTACTGGGCATCAAGGTACGAAACATTGTCCATTGCACGCCAAACGTTTCGCCACTGTCACTGGTCAAGTTCGCAGTTAAATACCACCATTCAATGCCTTGCTCAGCGTGAACGCCATGATCGGCTGGAAAATTTAATGGCTTTCCTTTGGTTACAGGCTCACCGCTAGCCATCTGCAATGCCGCAGACGATGGTTTTGTTTGCTGCGGCTGATACAGATACCAGCTAGCAAGCAAGAGTACCGCAATCACTATAAACACACGCTTTAACACTCTATGACTGCTCCTTAGCTGATAAATTAGTAAGCTGACGAATCGGTAAATAAGCACAAATCACCGACACAACTACCAGCGTCAGGCAGGTCAATAACAACGTGGGAAGGTCAAGGCTAAAATGAATGGTCCAGCCAAAGGCAATGGGCATCACAAAAGTTAAAAGCGCGACACCAAGCGCCAAACCCAAAGGGATAGCAAACAATGCTGTAAACAGCACCACAATCGCCGTTTGCGATAACTTCATCACCAGTAATTGCCGCTGCGTGACCCCTAAATGGCGTAAGATCGTTAATTGTTTTAATTGATTATTACTTAAACTGAGCAAACTGGTACATAAACTTAATAACGCGATCCCAAGCATAAAGCCATTTAGCGCTTTGGTTACCATGAAGGTGTCATTAAACAAGGCATTGGCATAACGTTTAAACCTTTTATTAGGCAACACCTTGGTGCTATCTTGCTTAAATTCATTGATCAAACGCTCACTAAATTGAGCCAGTGAATGATCGTCAATTAAGCGAATAGAGTAACCAAAAAAATCTTTGTTGAGTACAGCTTGCTGATGCCTTGACTCTAGCGTCAAAAACAACATGCTAGCATTGCCATAATCATAGAAAAAATCACTGACGCGACAATCAAATAGTGTATCATTTTGCACAAAACGCACCTTATCTCCTAATGACAAACCATGCTTTATCTTGCTTTGCTCATTGGCTAAACAGCCGCCATCTGCAAAATTTCCCTCACTCACAGCCACTCCAGATGTTAGCGAAATATGTTGATAGTGCATAAAGCTGTCACCAAAGCTCGCAAGCTTTGTTGGTGAATGATTGACCTTACCCTCACTTTGTAGATAAATACTAAGCTGTTTGACTTCAGGTAACTGCGCGAGCTGTTGGCGCAATTGTGGCTCTAATTGATTCGAACGCAAATAAACATCGGCGCTAAGCTGCTTTTCAAGGTGTGCATTTAAGGTATCGCTAAAACTGTGCACCATGATTTGCATCCCTATTGCACTCCCCAGAGCCACTAGAATGGCAATAATCGCAATATGCAGATCTTTTAGGTGAAAGCGCGTATCCGCTTGTAACCACTGCGCTAGGGGATTATTCAATGTCACAGGCAATGCCACCAACGCCGCTAGTACTTTAGGGGTTAATAAAATAAACAGCAGCAGAATACACAAACACAACACGAGCGCTTGATACTTGGTGTTCGCAGCATACAGCAACCACAGTAGCGTCATCGATACTCCCCCTACTAAGCCATATGAGAGTAGTTTGGTTTTATCGATCACCTGTTTCATTTGAGATAACAAAATCAGCAACAAGGAACATACATTAAGCGCAAAGCCTAATAAGACATTTGACCACTGCCAATGGATCACCAAGGCTTTATCAAGCTGATATAAGCCAACTAAGGTGCGATTAATATCCAGCACCAAGCCATTAGCAATCAGGTAACCGCCTAAGCTGCCTAACAATGCAGTGACTAGACTTATCACCATCAATTCAAGCGTTAAGCTCAGTGTGATATTGCGCTGGGTGCAGCCAAGTAAATGCATCTGTGCGAGCAGCTTTTTACGCGCCGTTAAGGTTAATTTAATCGCATTAAAACTTAAAAATGCCGCGACAATATAGCCAAGCATCGCCAACGCAGTGAGGTTAAAAAAGAACGCTTCGGATAACACATCAAATTCTTGCTGCTGTGCCTCAACCAACTGGGCTTTGCCTTTAATTAACAAAGCGATCTTGTCGTATTGCGCGTCGTCCAATTGCGATAATTCAATATAACTGAGCTGCCCATTGGCACCGAGTAAATAATCAGCGTTCGCTAAATCAGTGATTGCCCAGAGTCCAACATCATCGGCTAAGAGAACATCAGGTTGCTGCTTTTTATCAGGTAATTTAAATAAATGTTGCTCGCCAGCGGCATTAAACAGCCGAGCAGAGAATTGCCTATCAACAATTAACGTCGACAATGAGAAAGCTTTGAAGCCTTGTTCCGATGAGGTTTGTTGCGGCGATGAAGCGGGACGATTAAACCACAATAAGCTATCGACCCCTTGAATGGCGATAGTACGCCCTTGCACCGTGTTAAGTTGGCCGCGTAACACTGGCTGCGCATGAGTAAAGCCCCATTGACGTAATTTAAGCCATAAAGCGCCGTCAATATAACGTTTACCAGTCAATGGCTCAATTAAATGTGACACTGGATTATTAAGCAATGCTGAAGAGTGCTGGTGACGATTTTTTGCTTCTTGATTAAGCCCGGTGATCGCCGTTAATAAGGCACTGCCTAAGCTAAACCCTAAAATGAATAATAAAATAAGCCAAGGAGAGCGGCGATAAAACGCTAAATGCGTACTGACAATCAGCTTAATTTCGTTATTCAAAACGACCATCTTTTAATACTTTTACTTGATCAAAATAATCAGTTAATTGATGGCTGTGAGTCACCATGACCAAATTAATTTGACGCTCAATGCATAACTCAGTTAATAACTTAACCACTTGGTGTGAACGTTGTTGGTCTAAATTACCTGTTGGCTCATCAGCAAAAATAACCTGCGGTTGATTTAACAATGCTCTGGCAATCCCCACACGTTGTTGTTCACCTCCAGAGAGTTGATGAGGTAAGGCATTAAGCTTGTTCGTTAAGCCTAAGTCGCTCACCAGCTGATTGAGCTCTGTGGGGCTTTGTTCAGGAAAGTTTAGCTGATGCTGGAAAAGGATATTTTGTTTTACCGTTAGGCAGTCGAGCAATTGATAGTGCTGAAAAATCAATCCAATCTTGCGGCGATATAACGCCAGTTCCTGTTCACTCAGCAAGGATAGGTTTTGACCGTTCACGACGACAGAGCCACTATCTGCTTGCACCAGTCCTGCTAAGAGATGTAATAAGGTGGTCTTTCCTGAGCCGCTATCACCTAGCAATGCTAAGCGCTGCGCCGCTGGCACTGACAAGTTTAGCTCATTTAAAATCGCAAGCTTATTGTCACCATCACTACGGCTAAAACTTAAATCGCTGACCTCAATCAAGATAACTCCTTGTTTATAAAAACAGTTAATCCTAACCCAAGCGTTATAAATACACCATCTAAAAGATTAGTTAAAAGTCTCACCAACCTTAAATAGCCAAAACCTATCAAGATAGTAGATTTAATCGATTATACTAATTATAAGTCTCACCCTATTATTATCCCGTCTTCAACGAAACACAATTTATAAGCGTTTCATTTGAATTTAATTAATAACCAGCTTTATAAAATAACGGGAGTTCTCCATGAGCAACGTAACAGAAAAAAACACTAACGCTAATCAATCTATTATCAATAGTAAGTTATTACCTTTTAACGCGACTGCATTTCACAACGGCGATTTCATCGATGTCAGTGACAAAGACGTTGCAGACAAGTGGTCTGTGTTTTTCTTCTACCCAGCGGATTTCACGTTTGTTTGTCCTACAGAATTAGGCGACATGGCTGACCATTACGCTGAGCTACAACAAATGGGTGTAGAAGTTTATTCAGTATCAACTGACACACACTTCACTCATAAAGCTTGGCACGATACGTCAGACACTATCAACAAAATTAAATACCCGATGATCGGTGACCCAACAGGGACAATCACTCGAAATTTTGGTGTGATGATCGAAGAAGAAGGCTTAGCACTTCGTGGCACTTTCGTTGTTAACCCACAAGGTGAAATCAAAATTGCTGAAGTACATGACTTAGGCATAGGCCGCAGCGCTTCAGAGCTACTTCGCAAAATCAAAGCGGCGCAATATGTTGCAGAACACGACGGCGAAGTCTGTCCAGCGGCTTGGCAACCAGGTGCCGATACATTAGCACCGTCTTTAGACCTAGTGGGTAAAATCTAACACCCTCGCTTGGTAATAAATAAGGGCGCACTACGACAGTAACTGCCACGGCGTGCCCTTACGCCTACCACATTTTTCATCTCTTTCTTTAGATTAACAAGCAGTAGAGGCCATCATGTTAGACACCAACTTACAAACACAATTAAAAAGCTATTTAGAAAACTTAAAAACACCTGTTGAGCTAATCACCTTTACTGATAACAGCCCAAAGGCACAAGAATTAAGCCAGTTAGTAGCACAAATTACTGAACTATCATCCTTAGTTAGTCACACTAATGGTAACGATACCCCACAAGCAGCTAATGAACGTCACCCTTCGATGATCGTAAAGTCCGTTGCCACAGGTAGTGAAATACGCTTTGCAGGCCTACCAATGGGACATGAGTTTACGTCATTGGTGATGGCTTTATTACACAGCGGTTCACACCCATTAAAACTCGAGCCAGCTCAAATAGAGCAAGTACGTAATCTTGACGGCTCATTTGAGTTTGAGACCTATATTTCATTAAGCTGTCAAAACTGCCCAGATGTGGTGCAAGCATTAAATATGATGGCAGCCATTAACCCAAACATTAAACATACCATGATTGATGGTGCACTGTTTCAAACCGAAGTGTTTGACCGTGACGTCATGGCAGTACCAAGCGTCTTCCTAAACGGCGAATCATTTAGCCAAGGCCGAGTATCACTTAGCGATATCTTAAATAAAGTCGACAGTAATGCTGGTGAGCGTCAAGCCAACGCACTAGCCGAAAAAGACAACTTCGATTTCCTAGTGGTTGGCGGTGGTCCAGCAGGAGCCGCGGCAGCCATTTATGCCGCCAGAAAAGGGATTACGACCGGCTTAGTCGCTGACCGATTCGGTGGTCAAGTCAGTGATACTATGGCAATAGAAAACTTTATTTCTGTTAAAGCGACTCAAGGGCCACAGCTAGTAGCCAGCCTCGAAGAACATGTCCGTGATTATGATGTTGATATCATGAACAGCAACAAAGCGAGCCAAGTTAAACGCAATGAACAAACCGGCTTAGTTGAGGTGAGTTTAGAAAATGGAGCGGTATTAAAGAGTAAATCTGTAGTCTTAGCGACAGGTGCTCGCTGGCGTGAAATGAATGTGCCCGGTGAAAGTGAGTATCGTGGCAAAGGCGTTGCTTATTGCCCACACTGTGATGGCCCTTTATTTAAAGGAAAACCGGTGGCTGTTATCGGTGGCGGCAACTCAGGCATTGAAGCAGCCATTGATTTAGCAGGCATCGTCGAACATGTCACCGTATTAGAATTTGCCGACACTTTACGCGCTGATGACGTATTAGTTAAAAAGGCCAAGTCATTAAACAATGTCACTATTATCACTAATGCGCAAACAACCGACGTTATTGGCAATGGCAAACGGGTGACAGGTTTAAATTATAACGACAGAATCACTGGCAAGAATCATCAGGTCACACTTGCAGGTATTTTTGTTCAAATTGGTTTAATGCCAAACACTGAATTTTTGCAAGGCGATATTGAACTCACTAATCGCGGCGAGATTATCACTGGCAGTCGCGGCGAAACCTCAATTGAAGGCGTTTTTGCCGCAGGAGATGTGACAAACAGTCCGTACAAACAGATCATCATCGCCATGGGCAGTGGCGCGAACGCAGCCTTAGGAGCGTTTGATTATTTAATTCGCCAAGAAAGCTAATTAAGTCGCTATATACGATGAGGTCTAATTAACACCATTTAAAACATATAAAATAGGATCGTCTGATCCTTTTTTATTCTACAGAAAATTAAATTGGTTCAGTGCTCAGTCAGTTTATTCCCGTCAAACTCATAATAAATATCAATACATTATGTATAATTATTAACTTTATGATAGTTTAGCTACCACTGTGAATAATTATCATTCCAAGGGATTATGATGAAAAACATTTTAATGGGTGCTGTCGCATTTACTGTACTTAGTGGTTGTGGTGGTGCGGGTAGCTCTCCGGATAACAACACCGCAAAGCCAATCTTAGAAGCACCTAATGGTATATCTTGCGGAAGTGACTTTTATGCCGAGCGTAGTTTAAATAACCTAATCTACGTTAATGGTATGTGGTCTAACTCAGACCAAACACCTTGGCGTGGTAACTACATCAGTGTTGAACCCTCTAACAACCTCACCGGTGGTAGCTATACACTGAGCACTGCCAATAGTGACTGTAATCATTTAGCTGAAATGTTTGGTAGTATGGGGGCTGATACGTGGAATACAGACGATCGCGCAGGTATTTCGCCCGGAGAAAGTTTTACTTATTCCCCTTGGTTCAAACTCGCATTTATCGCCCCTGACGTTTCCTCACTTGAGACATGGTTAAATGCAAGTTCCCCCGAGACCGTTGATGCCATTTTAGGCGAAAGCAGTCTATCCATTCGCTTAGCTCGACAAGGTGGTTTCTATAGTGTTTTTAGAGATGTAGATAAAATAACAACCTCGCTTGCTCTCGAATGTGGCAGTGCTCGCTTTAAACACCAGCTATCACTACAAGCGGTCGCAGAAAGTAGCTTAGACTCCTTGGACAGTAACTATTGTCAGTCTGTACGCAATGAGCAAACCGATGACGTTGTCCACTCATGTTTAGCAGCTAGTGTTAAATTACCTGACACAATGCTGAATTGTAGTTTCAAAGACAAACAAGTCGCCATTCCGCGCAATGATGATACTTATTTTAATGCAGTGATGTCAGGGCAGTTAGTGCAAGTTGGTACTGATGATTTCAAGATTAAAATCACCAAAGCAACAATCAAACAAGCGCAATAAGACACAATAAAAAAGCTGAGTCTACCTCTAAAGGTATCACCCTGATTGTATCTCTACGAATTGATACAATCAGGCTGTCCAAGGAAATTTAGGAGCTCTAAATACCTCACTTTATTTGGATTACTATCACCTAAACTACACATTTTGTTCTTAATGCTATCGAGCTTAACAAGCGCACTTGCTTTATCGCCTTGTAGCAGGTTAATTTCAGCCACCATTATTTGGTGATAGTAACGAATAACCGCATCTACAGATCCATAGTCCGCTTCGGTAGCAATAGCAACCTCGTTTTGATAATACATAGCCTTATCAATATCTTTTCGACTGATGTAATAGCGAAGCAGTACAGTTCCATATTTCATTTTATTGACGTTATTATTACTTTCAAAGTTACTTTCTAATAACTTAACATAATCATTTTCGGCCTCATTAGCTGGTTGTAACGTATACCAAGCAACAACACCACTTGCCGCTAATTTAAGCCAATAACCATCCTCCCCTAAGCTTTTCTCTACGTTACTATACCCATCAAAACATAAATCTTTTAGTCGCTGACTATTTTCAATTAATGCTAGTTTTTTACACGTTCTTGTTTGAAAGTAACCAAGGGTATCTAATTCATAGTGCTCGGCGCTCTGAGGTAATATTTGCTGTTCTATTAATCGCATCCCAGTCACAACATCTCCTGCAGCTAAATGCATATTAGCAACTCGGAACAACAAATAAGGGTCCTCCCCCCCTCTATCGCTGACATATTGTTTCATTGATTTTTTATGTAAGGCTATGGCTTTTTCATATTCGCCGAGCGAGGCGTAATACAACCCAATAATATACAGTATTGGCGGATGGCTTTGGGTAGCGTTGTTCATTGCAGACTCAAACGTTATGTCATACTTTTGCAAAGTGTCAGCAACATGTTCCATGGAGTGATTTAGATCGATGCCTAAAATTAGAGACAATTTACCCGTATCTAGCTTCTTATCATTAGACTGTTTAATTAATTTATATAACTCATCAGTTAAGGCAACAACTTGCTCGTCATCAAATCCTTTCACGTTAATAAGTGCCGTACGATAATCAATAGATGTAGCAATAAATGTCCACAGCTTTATCTCATCCGTATTACGCTTAGCTAACTCATAAGCTTTTTGGTAATGATAAATGGCCTGTTCCGAATCACTATCAGCATAAATCCCCCCACCGGCACTATGAAAAGAAAATAATTCTTTAATTGATAGGGTTGATTTAACCAACTCTTTATCTAAACGAATAAATAAAGGGATAAAATGCGTTTGTTGCAACTTAATCGTAAATCGTTTGAACCTAAGTAAATCTAAAACAGCTGCGTTTAATGGTGTTTTTAAGGCTAAAATATTACCCAAGATTTCACGGTCGCTTTCGTAGTTATCACTATCGCCACTAACAGCTAACACTTTTCGGTATTTTGCTAAATGAAAACTTAATGGCTCAATGCTTTTTTGTGCCTCTAGCCACTCCATTAACGTATCAATCACCAGAGTATAAGCACCATGATTACTCTTGAAGTAATAATCATCAAACATTAACATCATCATTTCAATATATTGTTTAGACGATAAATTGTTAGGATCAGGTAAGTAAATAGTTTCGCTTTGAAGGTGCGCTTCCGAAATATTTTTATCAAGCTGAGTGAAGGTATTTTTTAGTTCTTTATTCGCATTTTCTAAGGCATGCTTTTCACTAAGCAGTAATTCATTTTTTGCATTTATTTGGAAAAATGCTACCAGTAATATCATAAAAACACTGATTAAAGCCGTGCTAATAATACGATGGCGATAGATAAATTTAAACGTATTAAAAAGACTATTATTGGCATTAACCGACAGTGTTTGATGCTGTTGAAATGCGTTAATATCACTAATGAAGTCAGTAACGGTTCGGTATCGTTCATTAGCCTTTTTTGACAAGGCTTTATGTAATATAGCAATGACATCGGATTTAAATATCACCGATTCATTGATGGCGAAGCTGGTCGGGCGTTGCGTCATTATACGCTCAACTTTTTGCGCCAAAGTATCATCGAACTCCTCAAACGGACCTTTACCCGATAATAAAAAGTATAACAAACTACCTAAGCTATAAATATCACTCGCGATCGTTGCTTTACCACCATTCAATTGTTCTGGACTAGCATAATTCACGGTCATAGCACCTAGATAAGCTGTCACGAACTTAGGCGCACTATTATGCAAACCTTCTGTCACTTGCATCACGCCAAAATCGATTAACTTTGCCTGACCTGATGAGGTAATTAAAACGTTAGAAGGTTTAATATCCGCATGAATAATTTGATGATTATGGGCCTCCAAAACAGCATCAGAGACTTGATTAAACAGTGATAATTTTTGAGCTATTGATAAGCTGTTTTTTTGTAAATAGACATCAAGTGTGACTCCTTCAATATATTCCATCACAATAAAGGTATTACCATCATGCGTTTCTGAAATATCCAAAATAGAAGCAATATTGGGATGACTAAGGCTTGCTAACGCCTGTGCCTCTTGCAATAACAATTGACCGGATTGGTATTGCTGAAACAGTGGGTGCAAAAATTTTATCGCAACTGTTTGCTCTATTTTCCCATCATTGCGTTCCGCTTTAAAAACTTGCCCCATCCCCCCTTGCCCCAATGACTGGGTTAATTGATAATTTGCAATGTTATCGCCCACATTAACCACACTTTCACTATCTGTTAGCGCTAGAATAGACTGGTTAAAAACTTGCGTTAAATCACTATCATTTACGAGCAAGGCACTTAGCTTACTTGCCAACTCTGGTTCGGACTTTTTTAATGCAGTGATATAGTTATGTTGTTTTATTGCAGACAACTCAGCAATATTACAATAGTGCTCAAATAAGTCAGTTTTGTTATGTAACATTTCGGGGCATGACCTTATGCATGGAGGCGCATCCAACTTTTAGAAAATTTTAAGTCCTTATCAACAAGACTTTCAGATATTTGATGTAGTTCAGCGATTTCTTTGTTTTTAAGGCCATGGAAATAGCGCAACTGTATGGTTTCAGCTTGTCTAGGATAGTCTTTTGTTAAATTAACGATCGCCTTATCAATCGCAATATAGTCTAACGGGCAATCTTCTAACCCTTGCTCATTGTTAGAAATGCTTTTGCTGTATTGTCTTTTAGACGCTTCATTTTTACGATGATAATCAACGAGTATATGGCGCATAACTTTACTAAGTAACAAGTAAAACTGCTTTTTGCTATCAATACTCTCAGTAACTCCGGGAGCAAGCTTGATATAAGCGTCATGGACTAATGAAGTTGTCGAATGAATAAGGTTAGCCGTAATATTGAGGCCTTCATTACTAGGTAATTTACTTCTAGCATCTCGGGCTATCATTTTGAATTGCTGATAGGTTAATGTGAATAGCTTTTCTTCTGACGCTTTATCGCCTAATGACCACTGCTTAATTAAATCAGTCGTATCATTATTGTGTATACCCATAGTCTACTTTAATGACCGTCTATATAAAAAAACGATTATACAGATAATGAATTACACCTCAACGTCAGGTAATCATTTATGACGACTTATATAGCAATCGCTCTTCATGAGAACGATTGCTTAAGTTATTGTTACTTTGTAGAAAGAATATCGACTAAACGCCTGGCTATTCTAGAGTGATTCACATCTCTGCCCCGCCATAAGACTAAACTACCGACCTTCGCAGCAGCGGTTACAGGTATTTTTTTACCGTCAAAGTGTTTTTTTATCGCAGGGTTTTCTAGCAAAACCTTAGGATTCACAAGGTAGTATTCGACTTCAATTTGAGTATCAGTTTCATAACTGTCTCTGACTAAATAAATGTTCTCAGACTCTTCTAACTCAATTAGCGCATGATCTGTAATAAACTCATTAACCGATTCATTAATGGCGTTAACAAATGATGCAGCAAAATATTTTGAGATTAATCGGTCCAATTCATTAGACAATGGCTTTAAAGCTTTCATTCCTGTCGAATGAATGAGCTCCTTTTTAGGAATAACATTCACCCTTTGTTTCTGGTAAGTAATTTGATAATTATTTGACGCTAATTTTTTCTCAACTTTTTTGATGGCAAACCCAAAACCACGTTCACTATGCCCGTACTTTTCTTTAGCGGCTTTTTTTACCGATTCGATTCCACCATGAGAGAACCCTTTGATCTCCTGAGTATACCCCGGTTGCCCTTGTGGCTTGTTAAAGGTGTTTCCTTGTCTAATTTTCTCTAACCCTATCGCCATTAATTTGTTTTTTATCGCTGACATCACTTTGGAGTCGCCCGCTAAAGCTTCTGCCGAGTCTTTGACAACACTAATTTTGCTACTGAAACAAAAGTTTTGCACGGTATAAGCAACTTCAAGTCTGCGAGGCTTAGTGACAATATTTTGTTTACAAGCGCCAGCGCGCATTTTAGGGCGCTCAAAATGATTATCTTGTAGAACTCGATTTAATGCCGAATGCTGATTAAGTGCCTTCGATAACTGCGAAGAATGCTCCTTGACGGCTTCCTTACTAAGGGCCTGCTTAGTAATTATTTGCTCTTTTAAATCATATACTCCTTGCACCATAGCGCGATAATCTCGTTGATTATTAGCTAGGGTAATTAATTGCGCTTCATAATTTTGACTAAGAAGTTCTCTCTCACGTATTGCTTGATGCTTTCTCGCGATTTTGTCATCGATAACTTGCTGCACAGAGCGTATAAGGTGATTATATTGCGCTTTAACATCGCCAGCCTCAGTACCATTATATGCGAGTGACAGTAGTTCAGGGTTTAGTGCACGAATCGTATCAAAATCAATTTTTTTAAGCTTAAAAAGCTCATTAGTTTCTTTTATATATGCTTTTAATGCGGGGATAGAAGAGTGATTTACTTCATAAACTTTACGGTTCACTTTGTTGTCATTCTTTTTAAGCCACAGTGGTGATAAAGCTCCGTGCTCCTTTTTTAACACAATGTCATGGTTTGCAGAAAAAGCCCCTGTAGAGACAGATAAAAGCACAATAATGCCGACAAAGACCTTAGAAAAATCATTGAGTATCATCTTATTTTCCTTAATGTGTTAACTAAGTGTTTAAAATATTAATTAACTAATTAACTGGCTTGAGAGTGATGAGGTTTCTACAATGAGAATAATTCGAAGCAGACAGCCTCATCGAAAAGTTCAAGGGATAAAAAAGCCAGCGGCGAACTCACTGGCTTTAAAGGCATCAACATAGAGATACCAAACAACTATTGTTACTGAAACAAATAGCGGAATTAAATCCTACACCCTTTCGCTTTAATCGCTGGTGCAGCCGTTTTCTTCGCTTGATGGTAAACGTTCATTGCTGCTGACTTGGCTTTATTTGCCGCAGCGCTCGCATCTGTACTAGCGATTGAAAGTAATCCTGTTAATGCGTCACCAGAATCCACATTGGCTTTATAGTCTTTGAATGTTTGGCTGATTTGCTCACAGGTTAACTCATTAAAGTTAATATTGGTCAGATCGACGTTACTGTCAGAGCCAGTCGTTACACAGCCAGATAAGATTGATGCCGCAAATGCAGTGCATAATATAAGATTCGTTTTCATTTCTAAGCCTATTCAATTTCTTTTATTTTAGTCACGGACTAATTTAAGGTAATCACTTCGAACATTAAAATGTGATTGGTTCAAGTGACATTTTGATTAAACAAAGAATAAAAATAAGACACGTATTTCATAAAAAAACACGTAATAAAATCAAAAAAAGAATGAAAGCGATAATACACTGACTGAAATTACCTGCGTGAGGAGCCTCTGTTGAATTAATAATTCGAGAAATTGGGATAGGTAATCGATATCGAAAGCAATACACACTGCCTCGCTGTTCGAGATATGAAGGCAGCTTATGAAATACTTGAGTATTTTGTGTGTGTAACAGCTTGTGGAACATTGATGGACACCTCGCTTTGAAGCATCGCTAAGTTCTTGTTCCCCAATCCTAAAAATGAGGTGGGAGTTGGTCGATAAGCCGGGTTCTGTCGTGGACAATCATTCGTCTAGGCCTTAAATCGCTCTAAGGCTCAAGCAACCTACCCGGTTCCAACGCGAGCCACGCATTAACTTCGAAAAGTAGTGGAACCCTATTTGGTCTTGCTCCGGGGTGGAGTTTACCTTGCAACGAACTATTACTAGTCGCCCGGTGCGCTCTTACCGCACCCTTTCACCCTTACCTGTTCTCCTTACGGAGCCATCGGCGGTATTCTCTCTGCTGCACTTGTCGTGAGCTTACGCTCCCCAGGAGTTACCTGGCACCCTGCTCTATGGAGCCCGGACTTTCCTCCCCGTTAAACTTAATGTTAACGCAGCGATTGCCTGACCAACTCCCGGCGCGGATTATATCCGAATTATCTATAGAACAATAGCATTGATAGGGCTTGTTTGATTAATTTTTTTATTAGATACTGACTTTGAGCACACAACGAGGTATTTAGATGGTTATTCAAAGCGATGGATATCAGTCACTCATTGAATATTTAACTGAACACTTATCAATATTCAACCCGGCTGAGCAACAAGAAAAGCATGCGACAACAGTAAAAATGTTCATTCGCTATCAAATGGTTGAACAGATGGCATTGTTGTTTAAACAGCACCCAGAGTTATTGCCACAAGAAAAGATATATATTGTAGCCGAATTTGATACAGCTTTTGACGACTTATCAGAAGTGCTAGGGATGCATATCGAGCAGCAAACGACACCAAGCCAACAAGCATTTTTAACTGATTACGCAGGTATTTTTAAAAACTTATTCGATGCGCAGTTAAGCCCAGCTTAACTGCGATGAATAACAAGACGTTTACAGGTCAATACTCAATCCGTACTTATACAAAGCATTCTTTTTCTGGTTATAAAGCTTTGCCACTAACGCTGCTGCTTTTTTCAGTGGTAGCTCTGTCGCCAATAGTTTAAGTGCATCGATGACTTCTGGTGCAATTTGCTCGCTGTCTTCTTTATAGCCTGACACCATCACAACCATTTCACCACGACGATTATTTTCATCACTATTGAGCCACTCAAGCAAGTCACTCGCTGGGGCACCATGAATAGTTTCAAAAGTTTTGGTTAACTCTCGCGCTAATACGATATGGCGTTCTTCACCGAAGACATCGCGCATTTCATTGATAGTGTCACAAATACGGCGCGGTGATTCATAAAACACCATGGTTCTAGTTTCACTTTGCAATGCTGTTAATTGGCTGATTCGTCCCGCTGACTTGGCAGGTAAAAAGCCCTCAAAACAAAAACGATCCGTAGCAACCCCTGCGGCACTTAATGCAGTGATCGCCGCACAAGCCCCTGGTAGTGGAACCACATCATAACCTGCAGCACGAATGCCATTCACAAGATGATAACCAGGATCACTAATCAACGGCGTCCCCGCATCTGAGACAAGAGCTATCGACTGACCTTGCGCTAGCTTTTCGACTAAAGAATCAACACGCTGACGTTCATTATGGTCATGCACTGACATGGTTCGTGTTTTAATATTATAATGGCTTAGCAGTTTACCCGTATGTCGTGTATCTTCTGCGCAAATAATATCGACCTGTTCGAGAACGGTTAAGGCGCGCAGTGTAATATCAGCTAAGTTGCCAATGGGAGTTGGGACGATATATAGTTTTGCTGGAGATAATTCCATGAACTTCCTCAATAATCACCGCTCGATTTAACTTTTGAGCACAGATTGTTATACACTAAACCGACTATTGTAACAGAGACAAATATTGTGTTTAAACTTTCGTTTACTAAAGAGCTAAAACAACTATCACTTTTGGGTGTTTTAGCGACAGGGTTAATTGGTTGTGGTTCAACACCACCAGTACAAAAAACTGAAGTAGCCCAAGTTCAATTAGGCCAAGTAGATAAAGCAGCAAGCCACTATTTAGCACTCGCAGAACAAGCGATTGGTAATTTAAAGCAAACTTATCAATTACAAGCTTACCGTGCCGCATTACAAGACAAGCAACCTGACTTAATCTCATCAATTGAAGCCCAGCTATTTAGCCAAACCATGGTTAATGATCAGCACACCTTAGAGTTCCAGCTTCTTTATAGCATGTCTTTATTAGAACAAAATAAAGCCAATCAAGCACTGTCAGCAATTAATATCAATCCACAATGGCAAGTAGCATCGCAACAATTTATTGCTATCTACCGACAGCAAGCGCTTATTGAACATCGTTTAACCCAACACCTTGATGCAACTAAAACGTTACTCACTGCATATACTTACGCCCAAGATCAGCAAACGCAGCAGCAGTTACAACAACATATTTGGCAATACCTCTCTCAGGTGCCCACAGAAAAGTTAATTACAACCAGTGATGATAACAAGCAATTTCAGGGCTGGATTGCCTTAGCCACCTTAAGCCATCAATCAACCCATTCGCCACAAGCATTAAGAAAAGGGTTAACTCAGTGGGCTATTGATTACCCAAATCATATGGCGAAAAATCAATTACCACAGCGCCTAGTGACAGCAGTAAGCGTATCAGAGTTTAAACCACAAAAAGTAGCATTATTACTACCACTATCGGGCCGTTATGCTCACTTGGGTCAAGCGGTACAAAACGGCTTGGTGAGTAACTTGATGGCACACAATAATGAACAAGAACTCATTGTCCTTGATACGATTGAATTAGGTGCACAAGCAGCACACGAACAAGCGATCAACCAAGGAGCAGAGTTTATTATTGGCCCCTTGCTGAAGAAAAATGTTGAGACAGTAAAACAGCAGCTCACAATGGTGCCAACGCTATTTCTTAATCAGACCAGTGATAACCAGCGCCAACCACAACAATATTTTTATTCATTAGATAAAGATAGTGAAACCATTCAAGGCAGTGAATACATCTTCAATCAGGGAAAAAAACATCCGGTTGTTGTTGCGCCAAATACCGCGCAAGGCAAACGCTTAGCCGCATTATTTAATGACACATGGCTTGCCTTAAATAAAGAAAGTCTCGATATCAAACCCGTTGAAGCGTTCTTCTTTGAAGATGATAAAACCCTCAAGTTAACCATTGAAAAGATGTTTGAAACCAATAAGTCTCAAGCACGTATCAATCATATGCGTATGCTGGTCGGCTCAAAAATGGAAAGTGAAACTCGCTCAAGACGCGATATCGATGCAATTTACCTGGTCGCCAACCCAAATCAAACCAGCATGCTAATGCCTTCTATTGAAGTAACCGTTAGTGCTTTTGCGCCACAAGTTCCAGTGTATATTGGCTCAAGTGGTAATAACCACCTTAATAGTCCACAAGGGCTGAATCATTTAAATAACTTAACGGTCAGTGAAATCCCTTGGCTGTTACAACAGCCAACCGCTATTTCGCCACAATACATTAAAAAGCTTTGGCCAGAGATCAGTCAAAGCCAAATGCGTTTATTTGCCATGGGACATGATGCCTATAGTTTGATCGGTATGCTGGCACAAATGGAGTACTTCCCCGATTACGCGTTAGACGGTTTTAGTGGACAGTTACGTCTAACACCACAAGGCGAGATAACCCGAGAAGTCGCGTGGGCGCAATATCAGCGTGGCAAGCTATTAAAGAAAAAATAAATAAACATCTGCTAAAATAGCAAACAAAGTATCATTGTACACAACAAGGATGTTGGAAAGATGCGCAAACAAGGTCAACAGTACGAAGAAATTGCTAAGTCATATCTAAAAAACCGTGGGTTATCGCCAATTTGTGATAATTTTAACTGTCGAGTCGGTGAAATCGATCTCATAATGAAAGATAATAATAGCTTAGTGTTTATCGAAGTGAAGCAACGAGCTAATAATGACTTTGGTGGAGCTATTTCCGCTGTCACGCCAGCAAAACAGCGACGCATCATAAAAACGGCAATGGTTTATTGCCAGAGTAAACATATTAATTTTGAGCAACAAGCTTGTCGCTTTGACGTTGTTGCCATTACAGGTTCAATTGAGCCTTATCAGTTTCAATGGGTTAAGAATGCTTTCCCAAATTAAAATAAAGGTTATTACATGTTAGAACGCATTAAAGAATGTTGCACCGAAAGTATCCAAACTAAAATTGATGCGCTTGAGATGCTACCACCGTCAATCGAAAAAGCCGCAATGATGATGGTGTCATGTCTTTTGGCCGATGGCAAAATATTAACTTGTGGTAATGGTGGCTCAGCTGGTGACGCGCAGCATTTCTCTTCAGAATTGCTAAATCGCTTTGAAACCGAACGTCCTAGTTTACCGGCCATCGCTTTAACCACAGATAGCTCAACGATTACTTCTATCGCTAACGATTATAGCTATGACGAAATTTTCTCAAAGCAAATACGTGCATTAGGCCAACCGGGTGATGTATTACTGGCCATCTCAACCAGTGGCAACTCAAACAACGTGATTAAGGCGATGGAAGCCGCATTAAGTCGTGACATGGTGATAGTTGCTTTAACGGGCAAAGACGGTGGTGACATGGCAGGCTTACTAAGCGCGAATGATGTTGAAATCCGCGTGCCATCAATGAGCACAGCGCGCATTCAAGAAGTTCACTTATTAGCCATTCATTGTTTGTGTGATGCTATTGACCGTACTTTATTCCCTCAAGATGAAGAGCAAGCGTAATGATGTTGTTTAACGCTAAGCCGATAAAATTAGCTGCGTTATTAGCAGTATTTCTCTCATTACAGGGTTGTGTAACAGGTGTAGTACTCGGCGCAGTAGGAATTGCCACTGTCGCTAATGATCGCCGTACTGCGGCATCACAACTAGAAGATGAATCAATTGAATTAAAAGCATCAAGCTTACTGAGTGATGATAAAGGTATTAGTGAACACAGCCACATCAATGTGATCAGTTACAATCGAATGATGCTGGTTGTCGGTCAAGCACCCAACGAAATGTTACGTAACCGTGTAATCACCCTGTTACGCACTGTGCCTAATGTGACCAAGATCCATAATCAGATTCGTATTGGTAATCCAATCCAGTTAAAGACACGCACTAAAGATAGCTGGTTAACCTCGAAAATTAAAGTTGCCATGACAGCTGATACTGAGCTTGCTTCAAGCCAAGTAAAAGTCATTACCGAATATGGTGAAGTCTTCTTACTTGGACTGGTTTCACAAGCCGAAGGTAACAAAGCCGCTGAGATTGCACGTAATGTATCAGGGGTTAAAAAAGTGATTAAGGTGTTTGAATACCAAAAGATTTAGTCAGTGTATTAAGTAATAACTGCTCAATAAAACACTTTTAAAATGATGATATCCCGTCGAAGTAGCTAAGTGGTAAAAGCCCTGAAGAATACACTTTCAGGGCAACAGAGTTGTCTCGGTTTATGCTCGTTTATTTAAGAAATACGCAGCAATAGCTAAGAAGAGTAAACTAGGAAAGATTGCACCAAAAATCGGTGGCAATTGATAAACCAAGCTAATTGGACCAAAGGCCGAATTACTTAGGTGGAAAGCAAAACCCGTGATCACGCCCATCACTAAGCGAGCGCCCATGCTCACACTACGCAGTGGACCAAACACAAAAGATAGCGCTAATAACATCATTACGCCAACGGTCAATGGCTGCATGACCTTGCGCCATAATGCTAAGTCATAGCGCCCAGTGTCTTGTTTATTAGCTTTTAAATACGCTAGGTAGTCTGTTAAACCTTGAATTGAAAGTGACTCAGGTTTGACGGTAACCACACCTAACTTATCTGGAGTTAAGCTAGATTGCCACAATAAGTTATCGGTATTTAAAACCTGTGTACGGTGCTCAGAGAAAGTGGTTTGATTCACATCTTCAAGTTGCCACACCTTATCTTGGTATCGTGCCACTTGCGCCTTAGTTACTTTACTGAGACTCTTATTATCATCGAACTGATAAACGGTCACTTTATTAAGCAGTCCCGTCTCAATAACTTTACTCACATGCACAAAACTAGAGCCGTCTTTTGCCCATAAACCTTGTTCACTCTTTATTAGACTACCACCAGAGATTTCTTGAGTCCTCAGATTACGCGCTTCTCGCTCAGCCCAAGGTGCGCCCCATTCTCCAAGAATCATTACAAGAATCATCAATGGAATAGCGGTTTTCATTACCGATAAAATCACTTGCAATCGTGATATTCCCGCCGCTTGCATAACAACCAGTTCACTATTCGTCGCCATCATGCCAAGACCAATTAATGCTCCAAGCAGTGCAGCCATGGGAAAGAACATTTCGATATCACGAGGCACCATCAAAAAAACAAAAGCAGCGGCATCAAACATTGAATAGGTGCCTTGCCCTACCGACTTTAGCTGCTCAACGAATTTAAGCATTGAGCTTAAGCCGACCAAAATCAATAAACAAAATGCGGTTGTTGAAGCGATAACCTTAGCCACATACCAATCTAAAATTTTAATCATGCGTGACTACCCTGCTTTTTATTATTACTTTTGAGCCTTGCACGGACCGCAACACCAAATTCACGTTCTTTCATTAATAACGCTAACCCTAATACTAATGCGCTGATATGAATCCACCATAAGCCAAATACCATAGGGATCACTTCATCTTCAAGCGCACTACGCCCAGCCATTAGCATGACGTAATAACCTAAAAACAACATAATCGCTGGAAACAATTTAGCAAACTTGCCTTGGCGTGGATTAACTCGTGCCAAAGGCACTGCAATCAATGTAAGCATTGGAATAGTTAATGGGATCGCTAAGCGCCAATGCACTTCGGCCATTGACTCAACGTCACCATCTTCAATTAATTGCATCATAGGAATGGCACTTAATTTACGGCGGCGCTGTTCAACTTCTTGTTCTTTAATTTGCATTTGATAATTAGCAAACTCAATAGCTGAGTACTGCGCTTCACCCGCTTGCCCTTGGTAACGTTTACCACTGGACAATTCTAACTGCTGCGAGCCGCTATCTTCTTCTAATACTTTACCTTGCTGAGCAATAACCACACTCGATTTACCATTCACCGCTTTTACCAGTATCTCCCCTGTTTCTTTATCAATTTCATCGAGATTAGGCATTTGCGCAACAAAAACATTATTTAATTGGCCATCTTTGATGGACTCAACGTAAATAACCGCTTTTTTATTAGAAGAGTATTGAAACCGCCCAGGGGATAGAGTGGATATGCCTGCATCCGCTTGTGCACTTTCAACGGTTTGGTATTCTTTTTCTTGAGCCCATGGCCCAAGCCATATGCTATTTAATCCAGCGATGACCATCATAATAAAGGCCAGAACTAAGGTGATACGGGTCACATACCATTCACTTATTCCTGTCGCGTGCATCACCGTCATTTCACTATCGGCATACATACGAGAATGGGCCATTAAAATACCCAGAAATAAGCTTAATGGCAGAATAAGTCCTGCAAGTTTTGGTAAGTTTAACGCTAATAACGTAGCAACTAATGCACCGGGCAAATCACCATCGACGGCATCGGCTAAAATTCTGACGAATTTTTGGCTGAGAAATATCGACATTAAAATGAACAACACTGCGAGTTGTGATTTTAATGCTTCTCTTATTAAATAACTAAAAATGATCAAGTGTATTTTCCATCACTAAACTTACAATTTTACTGGAAACGGCCTATATTTTAGGTAGACTACCCGTTTTGGCTAGTTTTATCTCGGCAAAGTAGTACTATAAAGACTAGCATATATACAATCAATGCAAACTCAATAGCTATTAGCTAGGTAACTAGTCGTACTCAGTTTGCTATTATCTAACAATTCAAAGCCTTTGTCTTTAAGAACCTAGGAGAGCTCATGGAGTTCAATGTAAAAAGTGGCAGCCCAGAAAAGCAACGCAGTGCATGTATCGTTGTTGGTGTATTCGAGCCGCGTCGTTTATCACCTGTTGCAGAGCAGCTGGATAAGATCAGTGATGGTTATATTAGCAACCTATTACGTCGTGGTGATCTTGAAGGCAAAGTAGGTCAAACCTTATTATTACATCATATCGATAAAAAAGTATTAAGTGAGCGAGTCTTATTAGTTGGTTGCGGTAAAGAGCGTGAGCTTGATGAGCGCCAATATAAGCAAATCATCAATAAAACGATTAACAAGCTTAATGAAACGGGTTCAATGGAAGCCGTTTGCTTCTTAACTGAATTACACGTTAAAGGCCGTGATACCTACTGGAAAGTACGCCAAGCTGTTGAAGCGACAAATAACGGCCTCTATGTTTTTGATGCACTTAAAAGCAAAAAAGATGAAACTCGCCGCCCGCTACGTAAATTAGTGTTCAATGTACCGACTCGCCGTGAACTACCTGTGGGCGAACGTGCAATTAACCATGGTAACGCCGTATCAAATGGCATGAATTTATGTAAAGACGTGGCCAACATGCCGCCAAACATTTGTAATCCAGCTTACCTCGCACGTCAATCTCGTCAATTAGCAGAAAGCAGCGATAAAGTTGAAGTTGAAGTCATTGGCGAAGAGCAAATGGCTGAGTTAGGTATGGAATCATACCTTGCTGTAGGTCGTGGTAGTGATAATGAATCACAAATGACGATTATCAATTATAAAGGCGCGCCAGACCCAGATACAAAACCAATTGTATTAATTGGTAAAGGATTAACCTTTGACTCAGGTGGTATTTCACTTAAACCTGGCGAAGGCATGGATGAGATGAAATATGACATGGGTGGTGCCGCGGGCGTTCTTGGAACCATGAAATCATTAATCGATTTAGAGTTACCAATTAATGTTGTTGGTATCTTAGCAGGCTGTGAAAACATGCCATCATCCAACGCGTATCGCCCAGGTGACATTTTAACTACAATGTCAGGGCAAACCGTAGAGGTATTAAATACTGACGCTGAAGGCCGCTTGGTTTTATGTGACGTATTAACTTATGTTGAACGTTTTGACCCAGAGCTGGTGATTGATACCGCAACCTTAACTGGCGCAGTGATTGTTGCACTTGGTAAGCATGCGTGTGGTTTATTAAGTAACCACAATCCATTAGCCCATGAATTATTAAACGCTGGCGAGCAATCGAGTGACCGAGCATGGCGTCTACCGTTATGGGATGAATATCAAGAGCAATTAAGCAGCCCATTTGCCGACTTCACCAACTTAGGTGGCCGTGCAGCTGGCACTATTACTGCGGCGTGTTTCTTATCGCGCTTTACTAAGAAATATCAGTGGGCTCACATTGACGTTGCTGGTACTGCATGGAATAGTGGCGCAAACAAAGGCTCGACTGGTCGCCCAGTACCGCTACTAACTCAGTTCTTAATGAACCGTGCAGAAGGTGTTGTTGCAGAATAATCATTTGCAACAATAAACCAAAGCATTAATAAGGCAGTGATTAAACGCTGCCTTAGTGCGTTTAGCACAATAGATAACTTGACGAGACAATGGCACAAACAACTTTTTACCATTTAGACAATAACGACGAGCGAGCTACGACAGTAATAGATAAAGCCTGTCAGCTGGCTGGTGAACTGTATCAGCAAGGACAGCGCGTGTTTATTGCGACAATGGATGCAAAAACCAGTGAAGCTATTGACGAGTTAATGTGGCAACAGCCACCAGCAAAGTTTATCCCGCATAACTTACAAGGTGAAGGGCCTCATTATGGCGCGCCAATTGAAATAGGACATCAGCCACCGCAAGGTCGCCGTCACGTTTTAATTAACTTATGCCACCCTTTACCGCCATTTGCAGTAAACTTTAGCCAAATAATCGACTTTATTCCAAGCGAGTCTGAACAGAAGCAACAAGCCCGCGAGCGTTTTCACCAATGTAGAGTGTTAAACCTTGCCCCGCAGTTGCATCAAGACTAATCGCTATTAACGCCAACGAAGAATTATCGGATCATGGAAAAAACATATAACCCACAAGCTATTGAGCAAACTATTTACCAGACTTGGGAAAATAGTGATTTATTTAAACCAAGCGGCGACACCAGCAAAGACAGTTACTGTATTTTATTACCGCCACCGAACGTCACCGGTAGCTTACACATGGGCCACGCATTTCAACATACCATCATGGATGCGCTAACCCGTTACCGCCGTATGGATGGTGACAATACGTTATGGCAACCTGGGACTGACCACGCAGGTATCGCAACGCAAATGGTGGTAGAGCGTCAGTTAAACGCCAACGGTCAAACCCGTCATGATTTAGGTCGCGAAGACTTCGTTAAGAAGATCTGGGAGTGGAAAGAGCAATCTGGTGGCACTATCACTAGCCAAATGCGCCGTTTAGGTACCTCTCCAGATTGGTCACGCGAAGCATTCACCATGGATGACGATTTATCTAATGCCGTGCAAGAAGTATTTATTTCATTGCATGAAGAAGGGTTAATTTACCGTGGTAAGCGCTTAGTTAACTGGGATCCGGTATTACACACTGCGGTTTCTGATTTAGAAGTAGTAAACACAGAAGAGCAAGGCAGCATGTGGCACATGAGCTACCCGCTGGCCGATGGCAGTGGTGCACTTGTTGTTGCAACAACGCGCCCAGAAACCATGCTAGGTGATAGCGCCGTTGCTGTTCACCCTGAAGATGAGCGTTATGCTCACCTAATCGGTAAAGAAATCAAGCTGCCTTTAACCGGCCGTTTAATTCCTATCATTGCTGATGATTACGTTGAGCCAGAATTCGGTACAGGTTGTGTGAAAATCACCCCTGCCCATGACTTTAACGATAATGAAATGGGTAAGCGCCATGACTTACCACTGATCAATATCTTAACCAAAGAAGCGACGATGAACGCCGATTGCCCAGAGCAATACCGTGGCTTAGATCGCTTTGATGCACGTAAGAAAATCGTTAGTGATTTAGACGAACTAGGTTTACTCGTTGATATCAAACCACATAAATTAATGGTGCCGCGTGGCGATCGTTCAAACGCTATTATCGAGCCATTATTAACCGACCAATGGTATGTTAAAGCAGCACCGCTCGCTGAACCTGCGATTGAAGCGGTACGCAGTGGTGAAATTAAGTTTGTGCCAGAGAACTGGGATAAAACCTACTACAACTGGATGGATAACATTCAAGATTGGTGTATCTCACGTCAATTGTGGTGGGGCCATCGTATTCCTGCATGGTATGACGAACATGACAACTTCTACGTTGGCAGTGATGAAGCCGATGTACGTGCTAAGCACAACATCGCTGATGATGTTAAATTACGCCAAGACGAAGATGTATTAGACACGTGGTTCTCTTCAGCGCTATGGCCATTCGCAACGATGGGCTGGCCAGAGAAAACACCAGAGCTAGAAACTTTCGTACCAAGCTCAGTGTTAGTGACAGGCTTTGACATTATCTTCTTCTGGGTTGCTCGCATGATCATGATGACCAAGAAGTTTACCGGTAAAGTCCCATTCAAAGAGATTTACATTACTGGCCTTATCTGTGATGAGCAAGGTAATAAGATGTCAAAATCAAAAGGTAACGTGCTTGACCCGATCGACCTTTTAGACGGCATCACCATTGAAGATTTAGTCGCTAAACGTACTAGTGGCATGATGCAGCCGCAAATGGCTAAGAAAATAGAAAAAGCGACCCGCAATCAGTTCCCAGAAGGCATTGATTCGTACGGTACTGACGCACTGCGCTTTACCTTTGCTTCATTAGCTTCGGCGAATCGTGAAATCAGCTTCGATCTAGGCCGTGTTGAAGGCTACCGCAACTTCTGTAACAAGTTATGGAATGGTAGCCGTTACGTATTAATGCACACCGAAGAGAAAGAGTTCTTAAACGGTGATGATCATGAATACAGCCTAGCAGACCGTTGGATTCAAGCGAAACTACAACAAGTGACGGAGCAATATCGCTCTCACCTTGATACGTACCGCTTCGATTTAGCAGCGCAGTGTATTTATGAATTCACTTGGAATCAGTTCTGTGGTTGGTACTTAGAGCTAACTAAACCAGTGCTATTTAAAGGCACTGACGCGCAGCAAAAAGGCACGCGTAAAACATTAGCGCAGGTGTTAGAAACCACATTACGTTTGCTACACCCATTAATGCCTTATATCACTGAAGAGATCTGGCAGCGTGTTGCACCACTTGCTGGTGTTTATGGTGATACCATCATGACACAGCCTTTCCCTAAAGCAGATGCCGCTCTAGCTGATGAAACAGCCTTAAACGATTTAGAGTGGGTTAAAGAGTTTATCGATGGTATTCGTAACATCCGTGGTGAAATGGACATTAGCCCGAACAAGCCACTTAACGTGTTACTCAAAAATGTTGCTGAAGAAGACAAGCGTCGTCTAGACGACAACCAAGCGTTCTTACAAGCATTGGCGAAAATCGAAAGCTTCACTAGCTTAGGTGATGACGAGCAAGCACCAGCGTCAGCAACAGCGCTAGTTGGTAAAATGGAAATTCTGATCCCAATGGCAGGTTTAATTGATAAAGACGCAGAACTAAGTCGTATCAATAAAGCGCTAGAAAAAATCGGCAAGGACTTAGCACGTACTAGCGGCAAACTATCTAATGAGCGCTTTGTTAGCAAAGCACCAGCCGATGTTATCGCTAAAGAGCGTGAAAAATTAGCCGAAATGGAACAAACGGTTGCTAAGTTAAAAGAGCAACAAGCGACGATTGAAGCGTTGTAATACGCATGTAAAAAGCGCATCAATTTGATGCGCTTTTTATTCTAGACCCTCTTTAATTGGGCTCACCTGCCGTGACACGGCAGTGATAACAATTAAACCCTCTCAGTAACTTATCGGCTAACTCTTGCCATTGCCTAAGACCTGTTCGTGTCGCAACAAGCTGGATAAACCGAGCATTATCTATAGTAAAACTGTATGTGCCCTGTTCTGCTTTTTTGGTCAATTTATCGAAATCGATATCACCATCTTCCTTCAAAGGAATAGGTAGATCATGAGGTGGTATAGTAAAGCTGGTGCTTTTAATAAAACCTAGATCCGTAGCAACGACTGTTAGCCTATAACCCGTTTTAGTGGCTAAATGAAATACATTACCAGCGGGTGCCGTCAGTAACGGTGAGCTTAGATAACGGACTTTACTACCCAACGTCATATCTGGATATATGAAAAGCTCATTCGCAGTAACTTTCCCCTCAAAGTCTTCACCTAATAAGCCTTCTATAATCTGCACTGATTCGACATCAGGCCACAGGTAAGTTAAAAGAGCGTTACTACATTGACTTAGCATGATAGAAGGTGAATGCTCCGTCGCTGGTATACCGCAAAAATCTTCCATATCAATAATATCTTTATTTGAAGCATAGGGAAGATTTCGCATAATAAACCGCTGTGTTTTCGTCCCAGACATTAAAAGTCGATTAATGCGATGTTTTAATTCGCCCTCTATTGGTTTTTCAGATAACAGCTCAGCAGTACGATAATAAGAAACAACCTTCCCACCTGCTCCCTCAACGGGTTGCCCCTTTTGGTAAAAATGAAGTTTAAAATGAGTCACTGAACTGGTGGCATCGACCTGAAAAAACAGATCATAGCTTTGCGGACTCGAAGATTGGTTTACAAATTGTCTAGCTTCGTTTAACGCGTAATGACGTTGAAAACCAAGGTTACCACACACTTTGGCATTACCTGTACAAACAGCATACTCAACGCGTGGTTTGCTTATAGCCATTGCAGAGCCAATAGTTGACATAAACAATACTGCGAAGCCAGCAACTAGCAAGCGTCTGATTCCAATCACATCCCTTGACCTTTTTCCTTTTAAAAAACATAAATTAACATAGAAAGTAAGATTAACCGAGTAACATACCTCCAAGAGGTATAATTACTCAACACGAGAATTATGATAGCTGTTACTTTGCAGCACCAATAAAAAGCCCCCAGCAATTGAACAATTCAACTGTTGAGGGCTCGATGTTCTCTAGTCGATCAAGGCTCTTGCTTTGACCATTTAAAAAACGATAGAACTATTTAAGTGAGCTGTAGTAAGCCGCTAAGTCAGCAATATCAGCATCTGATAAGTTTGCAGCCATTGCATACATCATCATTGCTTGACCACCGGTACGAGATTTATTTTTAAACGCTTTTAAAGAAGACTTTAAGTACATCTTCTTCTGACCCTTAAGGTTTGGGTACATTGGTGAAATGGCAATACCATCAGCACCGTGACAACCAGCACAAACTGCGGCTTTTGCTTTACCTGCTGCGGCATCGCCTTTAGCTGCGTTTGCCATCATTGGTAGTGATAACGCCAGTGCTAGTGCAATAGTACGTTTCTTTAACATAGTAAATCTCCCGATTAATTGATTCTTTGCTCGACGATCAAATTATTTTATCTGTAACGGCAAGCATAATTGCTTTATTGCTTATTAATATAGATATAAATCAACTTATATCCAAAAATACATATAACCTTAAACTACAATCGGCTAAAAACTCAACAACGCTAAAGTCTAATTTTTATCATTTATTATCAGTAAGAGCTTCAGCTAAGTATCGGACTCGTCTTGCGTTAACAATTGCTCAATAACGCAAGATTCTTTATTCTAACCACAGTAACCTTTATCGCAACTTAATATGACGAAACCAAACTTACAACAGTTTTATATTGCCGAAGAGCAATCCATATATTTATTAAATCATCATGATGCAACCAAGCTAAGAAATTGGCTTAACTTATGTCAGGACCAACTCAGTCAATTAGGTTATCACCGTATTGCATATGTCGGTAAAGGTGCTTATGGTTTTGCTTTTGCAGCAACCACCCCGATTGGTGAGCAACATGTATTTAAGTTTTCCCGGATCACCTTGCCCGAGCACGTTCAAGATCGCCTCGAAGAAGAGGGCTTCATGCTTGAGCAAGTTAATCACCCGCTGGTACCGTCATTCTTAGGTTACTTTAAAATTGGTAAACAACGCATATTATCAATGCGCCGCGCCATTGGGGTTGATTTAGAGCAGTATTCTATCGCAAATGGCCCGCTGCCGCCAAATGAAGTGCTCGCGATTGCTCATCAAATGTCTGAAATCCTGATAAAATTACGTCAATTAGATAAGGTCATCATTCATGGAGACATCAAGCCTTCAAATATCGTGTTCGATCATGCCAGCCAAACCATTGGTTTAATTGATTGGGGCTCGTCGGTTTATGCTCAAGTTGATCAGCACGGTCAATTTTATAGTAGCAATGTGATGGAGTTGATGTCGGGGGACTTACAGCACAGTAACGCCCGTCTTGGTGATGTTTATTTTATTGGCGATGAGCAGCTCAATGGTGCGCTTTCTTCCGTCCGTTTTGATGAACAAGGCCTTGCTGGAACGCTATACGCCCTTGCCTCTGGTCAATCATGCCGTTTTGGATCTCGCGTGATTCCCGCGACATCCTTAGGGCTACCAAAAGAGTTCGCGTTAACGTTACAAAATATGCTCAGTGACGATATTAAACTGCGTCAACAGGCTGGTGACTATTTCATCAATAACATGAAGTTTATGAAAAATATTGTAACTCCAGCGCCACACTCACTCGATTTAACACCACAACTTCCGGTGTGGCAACACCAATTAAATAATGACGAATTAGAGTCGGTAGTTTATACCTCACGCCGTTCATTTTTAAAAGAAGAAGCCCACCTCAACGATTTTGATGATATAGACGATGTTCAGCTTGATAACTACTACAAAAATTTTCTTCAGGGTATGGGGGAAAATGCCAAAGCATTTTTAGCGGCAGTGAGTCGTTTGGGTAAATATCCTGTGGTTGGTGGATTAGCGATTCACTGGCACGATGATGGATTGTATATCGATTCTAATCTTAACCTATATAACAATGAGCTAAGGCAATCATTTATCAGCGCCGTTAATAATATGGTAACCCTTGCACGCGCGATTGATCGTCAAGGCATATTTAAAGCCTGTTTCTTTAATGCAAAGCAAACTAAGCATATTGCACGGGATAGCGATAGCGATGCTTATATCCCACCGCCATCAATGCAGCTAAATTACGACATCCATGACCGCCCACTAATTAGCGATGAAAGTCGCCTGCATTCCTACTTTGAAGATGAAAAAGACCCCGATGAACAATTGGACTTACCCGATGAAATGCTAGAAACCTTAGCACAAATGAACTTAATTCATCACACAGGCTGTATCATCTTTGAATCGTTAGCGAATGATTTAAAGATTCATAATTATTTATCGTTACTTGATGCCGAAAAAGAATCGCTATTTGATAGTTTAATCACTAAGTTAATCAGTCAAGTGCCACTGATTAAAGGAACTGGTGTTTCAGGGTTTATGAAG
This sequence comes from Alteromonadales bacterium alter-6D02, assembly GCA_002835545.1. Taxonomy (GTDB): domain Bacteria; phylum Pseudomonadota; class Gammaproteobacteria; order Enterobacterales; family Psychrobiaceae; genus Psychrobium. The sequence continues at coordinate 125,185 of PIZK01000002.1, read as the reverse complement.
TTTCCTTATAAAGACAGTAAGTTCTTTGAGTATCAGCAGCAACAGCCTACGCTATTCATGCCAATCAACCCTAAATCATCAAAGTGAATCAATTAATAGCGGTAAAAAGCTGCTCTAGGCTGCTTTTTACCGCCAGTAATTTCAAGCAATAAGCTAAGAGTTATTAAATCGGTGATCCCGGAGGCAACTTAGTCGGTTTAGCAATGAGTTTCAGACTGGCATCTTCTAACCCTTCATCTAACCCTTGCTCAAGTAGCTTAAAGTGGCTTTTAAAGTCATCTTCGCCACGTTTAGCTTGCTTTTTAAACCATTTCTGCAACTCTGTTAAGCTTTTATGTAGCACCGCCTTCGTCTCAGGCGAGGTTTGTTTATGGTGATATGCAGCTAACAACTGTTCAACCACAACAACATTGACTCGCTTAGCGACTAACTCAGTTAACCCTGAATAATCACGTTCACTTGACTCTTTAATGACTCGTGCAATAAGGCGTTGTAATAACTCTTGCAATGAAAGCTGGTCACGGTCGATAACCCCTTGCTGTAATACACGGTTTAAGCGAGCACTGTGTAGTAAATATTTTAAACTATGTCGTGCACTGGCTTCGCTCATTGCAACAGGGTCAATATTCAAACCATTCGATGAACTAAAGCTCTCACGGCTGTTATAAAAACCGTATGCTTTTGGTGGCAGCTTAGCAATAAGCTCACTTGGTAAACTTAAATATTTAGCCGATAAGGTGTTTAACACACTCACTAATGCCTGACGCTGCCAATCCGCATCCACGACCTGGTTAAGTAATTTTTCACCAGATAGTGCATAGTTATAATCAATACCACCAATAATCTTACTCGCAGCCTCAACCTGATAACGGTGCAATAAATAAATCGGCACAATCGCTTCACGCATTTCTGAATGCGCTTGACTCGGGTCTAACATCGATTCATTAATACGCTTTAATGCTAATTCACGTACCAGAATTAATCGCTGTAATTCTTGGTCTGCTTTTTTACCGTTATCCCATAAATGTGCCCAAGGGTGCGAACCGCCAGCGGCACGTGCATCACTATCAGAAATAAACCCAAGTCCCTGCCGCTTGGTTTTTTTAATCAACTCAGCCAGCTGGTCATTGGTCAACTCACCATAACCATAGGCCACGGTATAGTCATCCCAAGCCCCCATACCAACGGCATAAGCATTATCAAGGTTGATATGCTTATCTTGCAATTCGATTAATGGATGTGGGTAATCCATAACCGAAGCACGGTTGTTGGCACTTGCCGCAAAATTATGTGCAATCCCCAATGTATGGCCGATTTCATGTGCAGATAACTGTCGGATGCGTGCCAATGCCATTGCTTGCGCCGCTTCACTTGCTTTAGCTTTATCTTGATCAGCTAACAAACCTGATGCGATTAAGTAATCTTGACGCACACGCAATGAACCTAAACTAACATGCCCTTTAATGATTTCACCGGTACGGGGATCGCTAACCGAGCCACCATAAGACCAACCTCGTGTTGAGCGATGTACCCACTGAATCACATTATAGCGAGCATCTAGTGGATCAGCATCACTAGGCAGCATCTCGACACGAAAGCCCCCTTTAAAGCCTGCTTTATCAAAGGCATCACTCCACCAGCGTGCACCATCCAATAATGCACCACGCACGGGTTCGGGAACGCCAGGGTCAAGATAATAAACAATTGGTTCAACAACTTTGCCCATCGCGTCGGTTGTTAATCGGTGACGATAAATGTAACGCTGCGTCATGGGTTTATCGATTGGCTGACTGTAATCTTGAAATTCAAACGGAAAGTAACCACTGTATGGGTGGAACTCACGCATTTCATATCCAGCTTCTGGCAACTGAACTAGCGAATGCCTAAAGTGAATGGAAACATAACGAGCATCTGGTGTTACTGTTGATAAATGACGGCCTTTTGGTTCACCAGTAAAACTAACTAACGCCGTTAGTTCCGTATTTTGCGCAAATGACTTAGACTCAGCCCATTGCGGCATAGAGGTCGACGTGTTAACACGGTAACTCCCTTCGCCCCGTTGCTTTAAACGTTTGGCGACACCATGTACATCTTGCTCAACAAAATCTTCTACATCTATTAATAGCTTGCCTTCTCGCTCAGCGACAATCGTAAAGCTAAATAAGACCGATTGTGCAAAAGCCTGAGTTAATGCTTTTCGCTCACTCGGGTTATCGCTAACCGCTCGATAATATGGATTAAGCTGGCGTAAAATAACTTTATTACCAATGCGTTCAAACTGAACTAAACGCGAGTCACCTAATTGACCGCGATCGAGTCCTAGGTCGTTAGAACCAATACCTTGCATCAAACTCGTCACATAAATAAAAGGCTGTTCCAGTTTATCAACTTCAAGTAATAACGATGACTGCTTTTCACTGCCATAAAGATTAAAGAATCCAGATTTTTTAGTTAAGCCTTTTAACTTATCACTAAAGGCATCGGCAGCGCTTGATGCTGAAAAGCATAAGCTTAAGGTTAGCGCGATGCCTAAACTTGGCTTCATAGCGTGTTTTACTATTCGCAACATACGAGTGTTATCCTCAATTTTAATTATTATTGTGCAGCGTCAGACTCATCAATACAGCGACTGATAGTATCAAACATTTCTTTAAGAACCAGAGGTTTAGTTATATGGTCATTCATTCCGGCCGCTAAACTTTTTTCTCTATCACCCGTCATAGCATGAGCTGTCATGGCGATAATCGGCAATTCATGCATATTGTATACCTTTCTAATTTCCTGTGCAGCAGTTAAACCATCCATTACTGGCATTTGAATATCCATTAACACTACCTGATACTGCTTCGCCATCACAGCATCAACCGCTTCTTGGCCGTTACTCGCTAATTCGACCTCATATGCTTGAGACTCTAAAAGCCCCTTAGCGACTTGTTGATTAATGATATTATCATCAACTAATAAAATGGATCCTTTACTCAATATTTCCGGTTCTTGTTTGGGCACTTCAACAGGTCTTTGCTCCATGTATTGAGTCACGCGTTTTATCACATCAAGTGGGGACAATGGTTTACTAAAAATACCATCGACAATATCGGCGATCTGAGGGCTCTTCATGGCATCGTCACCATAATTAACAAGCAAAAAGATAACCGCTTGCGGTTGCTGCTGTGATAATATTTTTAACGCTTCAATATCTTGCTCTATGCTCCAATCCAATAGCACCACATGATAATCTGTTTGTTCAACCCCGCTAGGGTTTGTAACTGTCGTCACCTTAAAGCCAAGCTTTTCTAATAAGTGCTGATAAACCTGTGCAGTTCGCTCACAATGTTCCACTAATAACAACGGTGCAGACTGCAGCTTAGAGGGTAATAACCATGGTAATTGCTGTTGTTGATTTTCAATGTCAAAGTCAATGGTAAAGCTAAATTTACTGCCTTCATTTAGATGACTCTCAACCGAGAACTCGCCTCCCATCATTTGCACTAAATGCTCTGAAATAGATAACCCTAAACCGGAGCCACCAAACTCACGGGTTGTTGAACCATCCGCTTGACTGAAGGCCGAGAACAACGTTGGTAATTTCTCTTCATCAATACCTATCCCTGTATCACGTACAGAAAACTCCAGCCGAACTCGTTCATGACTGCGTTCCACCACATGACAATTAAGCTCGACAAAACCATCATTAGTAAATTTCACCGCATTAGAAACAATATTAGTTAACACTTGGGTTAAACGTAGACTATCTCCAATCAATGACATAGGCGCATTAGGAGAAATAAGTAATAGTTCTAGATGCTTGTTTTGTGCAGCAATTACATTAACGTTAATAACGGCATCTAATACATCCTCAAGATTAAAGGCTACTTGCTCTAATTCCATCTTTCCTGCTTCAATCTTCGAAAAGTCTAGAATATCATTGATGATATGCAGCAATGAGTGGGCTGAGTTACGCGCTTTGTCTAAATAATCATGCTGTTGATGATCAAGCTTAGTTTGTAGCGCTAACTGAATCATGCCCATGATGCCATTCATTGGCGTTCGAATCTCATGACTCATATTCGCCAAAAATTCACTTTTATAACGATTAGCCATTTCAGCATCTTGCTTAGCAGCAACAATTTCTCGCTCAAACTCTTTTCGCTTCGTAATATTTTTATGTGTACCTAGCATCCGAGTCGGCTGATTTAAATCGTCATACTCCACCACACTGCCGCGAGCAAGTACCCATTGATAGGAACCATCTTGTGCGAGCATTCTGAACTCTTGCTCATAAGGCTGATGAGGATCAGCTAAATGAATATTGAGCTTTTCTGCAACACCTGACCAGTCACTCTTATGAACTAAGCGCCTAAAGCCATGCCAACTTGGTAACACATCACTGGGTTTATAGCCAAGCATGGTAAAATAGGCTGGATTACAGTGCAGTTCGTCAGTATTAATATGCCAATCCCATAAGCCTTCCTCTACCGCATCCATTGCTAATGAGTAACGCTCTTCACTTCGACGCAATTTTTCTGCGGCTTCATGCTCTTGCGTTATATCTCGAGCCACACCGATGAGCCCGAGCAACTCACCATCAATCCCGGTATAAGGTGTCTTTTGGGTTTGCCACAATTTGTCATTACTTTGTAGCATCAACTGTTGTTGTACCGTGACGGTTTTACGTTTTTTAATCACCAAATCATCATCATGCTGTAATTGCTTTGCCAATGCCGGTGTCACTAAATCATGTAAACGTTTACCCAATAATTCCTCTTCACTGGCTCCGAACATTTGATGGGCCGCTTTGTTACAACCTAAAAACTCCCCTTTGGTATTCTTATAAAAGATAACATCTGGAATTGAATCAATGAGTGAGCGTAATAGTGCATATTCGTGCTCTCGTTGCTGAGTTGTTTCACGCAGCTTTTCCGTACGTTGCGCCACTTGAATATCAAGCTGACGGTTATCCTCAGCCAGCTGCAAGGTGTAGTTTTTATTTTCACTAAAAATACGACTAATCAACACAAAGAAAGGCTGCCAACCTTCACTGATCCCTTTAGGTGGCTCAACAGGCTCTTTCGCACACTCTTCTAAGTGCAGCATTAATTTAGACGCTGGACCGATAAACGATTGATTGGCTAGCCAATGAACCACAGAAACAAGAATAGATAGCGCAAGCATGATCGATACCAAACTCATCACAAACTGACGCCATGAATTAGCAAACAACTCTGATTGTGGCTCAAAATAAATCAATTTAAAGGGGGCGTTAACTAATGGTACGGCTTGAATATAATAGCCATTAACTAGTCGTCCTTCCGTCATGTTAAACAACTCATCAGTGGAGATGTTCTTTAACGCTTGAGGCAGGCTATCCACCAATGGCTGAACTTCTTGAGTGCTTGCATTCTCAATACCGCTACTTTGCGCCATAATTTGCTGTTTCTTATCCAACAACATCATCTGACCATTTAAACCAGATAGCGGCATGAGCTCTTCGCTTAAGCTCGATAAGGTAATATCGATGGCAATCGCACCATAAAATTGGTTATCCACATACAAGGGAACACCTACCGTTGTCATCAACCCTTTACCCGCTTTATCAATGTAGGCATCAGTCCAGTAGACACTTCGCTCTGGGTTATTGCTTTCTACAGCCCCCTGATAAGCAGGATTGTTGTATGTGTTATCAGAAAAGGCGTAACCATCCCCTGGCCATGGGTAAATGCCGATAAAGTCATTCGCAGAAAGGTAATAGACCCAGGCAGCATCAGGGACCATTTCCATCGCCACAGGAAATGATAAGTTCATTTCAAACAGCATGTCCATTTCACGATAATATTCGTTTGAGCGCTGTTTTAAATCACCAGCTCCTGTGATCATGCCCATTTCAAACTTATCTTGTACCTCTTCTTTGACGTTAGGCACAATCTCAAATACCTTATCAATAGAATTGTAAGAGTAGTAATAATAAGAAAGTAATAGTTCTATACGCGGCGCTTCAGCAAGGCTTAAGTGTTTTATCGCATATTGGTTTAACGAAGTAACAGCACGAACCCCAGAGTCTAATAACAACTCAACTTGATGCTCATGAGTTTTAATCTGGCCAAAGCGTTCTGCTAATGCTTCGTTGCGGTTTTTATTAAGCACCCATAGCGAAGCAACAAGTGCCAATGCCAATACGGCAAAGTAAGTATAAAAAATCGTCTTATTATACTGACTTAAGATATTTGTTTTCACCCGTACTCCTAGGTAGCGGTCATAATAATTCCTTAACGATTATAACCTTAAACCATCGCTTAGCTATAGCATTAACTATAGCTAGCGAAATCAAGAGTTCCTGCCTAATTGAACAGGTAAAAAAGATTTTGTTAATCTAAATCACAGCAAACAACTACACTTAACAAATTGGTCTAAATTAGCCATGCAAACTAGCGATGGTTAATGTAAGATACGCCCCCGTTTTTTATCTGGCTAGAGAGACTCTATAAATGCCTTATGTTTTGGCTCAGCGTTGGATCAGTGATACCGAATCAGACCTAGGATTAGGTACTGTTGTTGCCCTTGAAGGTCGCACTGTGACCGTACTTTTTTCAGCAACTGGTGAAAGCCGTCATTTTTCTCGAGATGACGCACCATTAACCCGCGTTATTTTTAATCCTGGTGATAGTGTTGAAAGCCATGAAGGCTGGTCGATGACGGTAACAGAGACCAAAGAAGAAAATGGATTAATCACTTACATTGGTACACGTAACGATACCGATGAAAAAGACGTCACCTTGCGTGAAGTGATGTTATGCCACAACATTCGCTTTAACAAACCTCAAGACCGTATGTTTGCCGGTCAAATTGAGCGAATGAATCACTTTACTCTACGATACGACTGCTTAGTTCAGCGTCATAAGATGCAACAAAGCGACTTATTAGGCCTTGCTGGTACTCGCGCAAGCTTAATCCCACATCAGCTTCACATCGCTAAAGAGGTCGGTTCGCGTTATGCACCACGCGTATTACTCGCTGATGAAGTAGGTCTTGGTAAAACTATTGAAGCAGGTATGATTATCCTGCAGCAAGTGCTTACAGGTCGTGCTGAACGCGTTTTAATCTTGCTACCAGATAGCTTACAACATCAATGGCTTGTTGAAATGCGTCGCCGCTTTAATCTTAACTTCGCAATCTTTGATGAAGAACGTTGTTGTGAAGCTAACCTAGACGCTGAAAACCCATTTGATACAGAACAGTTGGTTATCGCCAGTTTAAATCTCTTACGTAAAAATAACCGCTACAAACAAGCGCTTGATGGTGATTGGGATCTACTCGTTGTTGATGAAGCCCATCACCTTGAATGGAACAGTGAAAAACCTTCTCGTGAATACCGCGTTGTTGAAGGGTTAGCGCAAAATGTACCGGGGATTTTATTACTCACAGCCACCCCTGACCAATTAGGTCATGAGTCTCACTTCGCGCGTCTACGTTTGTTAGACCCTGACCGTTTCTACGATTATCAAAGCTTTTTAGCAGAAGAGACTGCCTACCAAGATGTAGCGAGTGCAGCTAATGAGCTTCTCGAACAGTCTCAGTTATCTGATGATACGGTTGCCGTACTGAGCGAGCTATTAAAAGAACGTGATATTAGTGACTTATTACAACGTATTGCCGATGATGCTGAATCACCTGCACGTGATGAATTATTAAAACTGTTACTCGAGCGTCACGGCACGAGCCGTGTATTAATGCGTAACACTCGTCAAGCAGTTAAAGGTTTTCCAAAGCGTATCGTTAATACTTACCCATTAGCCATGCCAAGCCAGTACGCGACATCAATCAAAGTGTCAAAGATGATGGGAGGAAGCAAGAGCATAGAAGCAACGGCTCAGCAATCGCTCTACCCAGAAGAAATCTTCCAAGAGTTTGAAGGTAAAGACGCCTCTTGGTGGTCGTTTGATCCGCGTATCGAATGGTTAATCGAGCAAATTAAAGCAAGTAAAGAAAAGATGTTAGTCATTTGTGCGCACGCGCAAACGGCACTAGTTATCGAACAGGCATTACGCGTTAAAGAAGGCATCCGTAGCGCAGTATTCCATGAAGGATTATCACTGATTGAGCGTGATAAGGCCGCTGCATACTTCGCACAGAGCGAAGACGGTGCACAAGTATTGGTCTGTTCTGAGATTGGCTCAGAAGGTCGTAACTTCCAATTCGCCCGTCATTTAGTCTTATTTGATTTACCATTGAATCCTGATTTATTAGAGCAGCGTATTGGTCGATTAGACCGTATTGGTCAAGCAAACGACATTCAGTTACATCTGCCTTATTTAGCGGGTTCAAGCCAAGAGTTATTACTTGATTGGTATCACCGAGGCTTAGAAGCATTTGAAAACACCTGCCCATCAGGTGGCATCGTGTTCAATCAAGTCAGAGACGCGTTATTTGAGCTATTAAACGACCGCGAAACGGCTTCGATTAGCTTAGAGCAAGTGATTGAGCAAACGCAATCGATACATCAAGAGCTAAAACAGAAAGTAGAACAAGGCCGAGACCGCTTGCTAGAGTTAAACTCTGGCGGCCAAAAGTCTGGCCAAGAAATTGCCCAGCGTATTGCTAAACGCGATAATGGCACTGAGCTACCAACCTTCATGTTTAATATGCTTGATATTTGTGGGGTTGAGCAAGAAGATCATAGCGAAAATGCGTTGATTTTACGCCCAGGTGGTCACATGCTACATAGCCAGTTCCCGGGATTAACGGATGATGGTGCAACGGTAACATTTAGCCGAGAAACCGCACTGTCACGTGAAGATTTTCAGTTTATTAACTGGGAGCATCCGATGGTTCAAGGGAGCATCGATATGGTGCTTAGCGACACCACTGGTAATAATGCCGTATCAGTCTTAAAAAGTAAGGCGCTTCCTGCTGGTACTATGTTATTAGAGCTGATATTCGTTGCCGATACTTCTGCACCTAAAAAATATCATATTGGTCGCTTCTTACCTGCAACTCCAGTACGCATGTTAATGGATAAAAACGGTAACAATCTCAGTGCTAACATTAGCTACGACAAACTCAGCTCTCAGCTAAGCCCGATTGGCCGACACATTGCAAGTAAGTTAGTCGGTGCATCACAAGCCTTTATCCACCAGCAAGTGCAGCTAGGCACAACTAAAGCTCAAGAAGCTCTAGCAACCGTAAAAGCCGAAGCTTTGGAAAAAATGAATCATGCACTAAACCAAGAGTTAGAGCGCATGACTGATCTTAAAGCGGTTAACCCTAACATTCGTGAGGAAGAGCTTAATTTCTTACGTACTGAGCAACAACAACTGGCTAAATACATCGATAACGCACAAGTGCAACTCGATTGTTTACGCTTTATTGTGGTTTCTCCTGAGTAAGTCAACATACAAATTGTCGTTCCCGCAGTCGTTTTAGCGGGAACCTCATGAGTGATTAATCTACTCACAGTTGTAACAACCAACAGTCGATTCCGGCTAAAACGCTACCGGGACGACGCTTTACTTCCAGCTAAATATAATAGATAGAGTTACCCGTACTTTTTTTAGCTTGATACATAGCTTCATCTGCGAGTTGTATCAATGTTTGTGGGTCTGCATTATTATTATGGTAGATGGAAATACCAATGCTGGCAGCCACATCAATTAACTGAGATTGTATTTTAAATGGCGAGCTAAATTCCGCTAAAATCTTATTGGCCATCTGCTCGATAAACTCTTCTTTTTCCAACCCCCCTAGTACAATTAAGAACTCATCGCCACCCAAGCGCGTAACGAGATCAGATTTTCTAACGCAGTTCTTTAATCGGTTCGCTGCTCCCGTTAACACACCATCTCCCACGGCATGGCCATAGGTATCATTAATTTGCTTAAACAAATCTAAATCGATAAATAGAAAAGCCATAAAGGTGCGTTTTTGATCTGCTTTTTCAATCAATTCTCCCAACCTAATCTTTAAAATATTGCGATTTGGTAAACGGGTTAACGGATCAAGATTAGCGAGTTCTAAAGCTTCGCGCTCTTTTTGCTTACGGCGCGATATATCTCGGACAATCGCTAACAAATACCCTGTATCGTTATATAAAATATAGCTAATATTTGCTTCAACCGGAAAAGACGTACCATCACTTCGAGTATGGGTCGACTCAATAACGAGGCTCTGTCTTTTCTTTATTTTTTCCACATGTTGTTGCCACAGTTCGGGCTCACGAAAAGATAAATGAATATCTGATACCGTCATTCGTAATAACTCATCTTTACTATAACCCAAGCGTTTATAGGCTAAGTGATTACAATTGAGGATCTCTCCATAACTCGGGGATACGACATAAATCGCATCGTTAGACTGCTTAACAAGATGGTTGAGTAAAATTTCTGAAGACTCTGCTTTTTTTATCGCAGTCAGATCGATGAGTTGTGAGATATAGCGCTTAATCACTCCTGCATCGTTAGGTTGTGCCACTATATTTAACTGCGCATAAACAGTATGACCATCGGCATGGAGATAGCGTTTTTCTCGCTGTATAGGGGTGAATGGATCTTGCTGAAGTAGAACCCGTATCGCTTTATTAAGTTCAATATCATCAGGGTGGGTGATTATCACCTGATCTGAAAAAATAAACTCTTCATCATACCCCAGCATCGCTTTTAAGGCTGGATTAACATATTCTAGCCTGCCGTCAGGGTAGGATAAAACAATGGGGATTGGAGTGATCTCAAACAGGCGATAAATGGACTGTTCTAGCTCAGAAAACTTCTTATCCATAATTCAACTTCTCTTCGTGTGTTTTCAAACAGCCTATTATCAGAACAAGGCATTATTCCTAACAGATATGGGGTATAAGATATGACACTAATTATAGTTGAAGAATGGGGGGTTTGTTGAAAATCACTACGTCCCTGCAGCGACCTTTAACCTATGCTTTAGCAAGACAAAATGGAGGGATTAAATAAACTCCTGCCAACTTTGAATCATCGACTCAAAATCTTCGATACCACACTGACTAAAACTTTCTGCATCATAATGAGACATATCCTCTCCCTGAGGTAGCTCACCTTCAAGGTGTAAACTATTAGCCATAACGATGGCATCCTCTTCGGTTAAGGTCAGTGAGAAATCTCGTCCCTCAATCAGCTCTTCCACATCACGTTCAGTCTTTATCAGCTCAATTTTCACTAACAGTTGCTCAATTGCCGCTTGGTCATTACCTAGCTCATTGAGTAGCCAATGACCAAAGGCTTCATGCCCCATCGAAAAATCGACACGGTAAGAATTGCTAAGAAAATCTGTTTTAAATCTAAATTCCATACTACTTCTTTATTTTATTATCACTACGGCAATATCAACTACCAAGGTAGATTTTGCCCATTTGAATGTTTAAATACGCCCGATTGTGACATATCTTGGGCTTCCATTAAATTAATTAAACGCTCGGCAGCAACCTCAGCACTGATATCTCCCTGATGACCTACCATATCGGTTTGTACGAATCCGGGGTGGTAAATTCCGACGCTAACCTCTCTATCACGAAGATCATTGGCTAATGACACACTCGCCGCATTTAACGCAGCCTTAGACATACGGTAACCATAATAACCACCCGAACCATTATCGGCGATAGAGCCCATGCGTGAGGTGATCATAGCAACTTTACTGCCAGCCTTAAATAACCCCTGTAACGCGACGGTTACTGCAACGGGTGCCATCGCATTCACTAGAAATTGTTGTTCAATCGTCGCTTGGTTGAGGTCATTAAGATCTTCATGATGCAAAATTCCCGCATTGTTAATCAACAAATTAATATCACGTCCAACCAAACGCTTAGCCAAGTCTTCCAGCGCATGGGTATTGGTTACATCTACACCAGAAACCACCTCAACATCTAATGCTTCAAGAGCTGCGCTAGACTGACGACATACGGCATACACATAATAACCACGATTTATTAATTGATTGGTCATTGCCAAGCCAATACCTCTATTGGCACCGGTAATTACTGCGACTTTACTCATCTTTAACCCTTTTTGTTGTTAATTTTGTGGAATAAAAGGCATTCATTACACCCACATCACCATGACCGCCGCTATGGCAATCAGAATGAGGCCAAGGCCATCTTTAATTTTCACCGACTGTTTAAGCCAAAATACAGCAATAAGCATAGTAAAGAACACTTCAACCTGCCCGAGTGTTTTCACATACGGAACCGCTTGTAATGCCATGGCACTAAACCAGCCAATTGAGCCAAAGCAACTGGTAGCACTGGTTAATAATGTTAATCGAGGACGCTGCCATAACGCCGATAATGTTAAGCGATCTTTTAACAATAGATAACTCACCATCAATATAGTTTGTAGACTAATCACCGATAGCAGCACCCAACCTGCGCGATGCAGTACTGGTAAATCAAGTGTCAGGCTTGCTTCACGCACCCACAATGAGGTTAAGGCAAAACAAGTACCACTCGCCAACCCTATAGACATGGTCTTTAGCGATAAACCTTTAAGCCCTTGCGTGGTACTCATAATAAAGATAGCAACGGCACCGACCATGACACCGCCCCAACCAAACCAAGTCAGGCTAGTGCCAAAAAATATCGTACCGAGTATCGCCGCAACTAGTGCTTCACTTTTGGCTAGCCCTGCGCCAACAGCAAAATTATTAAGTTGGAATAGTTTAACCATTAATGCCGTAGCAATGATTTGCATTAATGATGCACCAACAATAAAGAATATCAGCGCAGGTGATATTTGAGGCCATGAGGCATCTTGCCACTGATAAAGCCCTAATAAATAAAGTGCGGCAATCGGCCCCGCCCAAATGAAGCGTGCCAACGTCACGCCAGTGACATTAACTTCCTGACTCAGTTTACTTTGAAAAGCATTCCGCCAAGACTGCATTGAAGCAGCGAGCAAGGTAAAATATATCCACATAGTGATTCGCTACTTCCATGTAATGTCATGCAAAGGGATTAAATGGGCACTGCAAAAGCCCATTTAACAACATAAGATTAAGACTTAAATTTATCCGCTAGCAAGCCAATTGTTATCGCATAACTGTTGGCACAGTTATAGCGTAAAATAGTGCGGTAATTATTATAGGTTAAGAAGGCGGGGCCATTAACACCATCTGGCGTAATTAGTGTTGCAGTCATATTAACTTGAGGCAATTCTTGCGTATTAAGACGACGAATCCCTAACTCATTCCACTTACTTAACGGCAGTTTCGCTGTATGGCTACGTAGCGCACGGCAACCCTTTTCAGGCTTATCTGCTTTCACTTGTGCTAACCAGCTTGACGCATTGTCAGGTAAGGTAACTTGACGACCCCAAGTTTGCTGATCGCTCCAGCCAAAGTGTTTTAAATAGAATGCGATTGAGGCGAAAACATCGGCGTGGTTGTTCCAAATATCTTTTTTACCATCGCCGTCGAAGTCTTGAGCAAAGCGTAAAAAGCTAGACGGCATGAACTGCCCCTGCCCCATCGCACCACTCCATGAGCCCTTCATGTCTTCTAATTTAATGTGTCCCTGTTCTAAAATTCGTAAAGCATTAAATAGCTCTTTACGGAAGTAACTGGCACGGCGTTTATCATAAGCTAAGGTGGCTAATGAACGAATTACATCATTTTTTCCCATGTAATTACCGTAGTTGGTTTCTAGCCCCCAAAACGACAAAATAAAACGTGGCTGAACACCGTAAGCTTTACCGACCTTTTCCAATAATTCGGCGTGCTGCTTCTGCATTTTTAATCCCGTATTGACACGCCAGTCTGATAAACGCTTTTTACTATAATTGACAAAAGTACGTTTAAACTCCGGCTGAGCACGATCATTTTTAATCGCCTTAGGGTAAGGCGTAATGCCCGTTAATGCGGTACTGATAACCGTTTCATCAATGCCCTTTTCCCTTGCTTCAACACGTAACTCTTCAAGCCATTGCTCAAAAGGTTGTTGTTCAGCTTGTGCCATTGAAGTTAAACCACATAAAGAAATCGCCATTACGCTTGTGGTTACTCGTTTTAAAAATTTCATGAGATAGGTGCCTTAAAAAATAATAATTCAGGGGTTATAACGCCGTTATCAACTGTCAATTTGATCCATAACTCGCAAGGTTTGCGAGTGAAATTCACGCTGGTAAAGTACCATAACTACCATAGTAGTGGCGAATATAAATGCTATCGGATGGATAAACCAAGCCAATGTCGACATCGCAAAATAATATGATCGTAAGCCATAGTTATAGCTATGCCCCGCATGGTCGATAATCTTAGCCACATGACGAATATAATTCTCATGCTCAGCGCTAATGTCATCCTCACTATTAGCACGAGGAAATGCCCCCATTAGTACAGAACAAAAGCCGTACTGGCGCATTGACCAAGTGAACGTAAAGAATGCATAAATGAATATTGCGATCATCACAATTAAGTGAACCTGAATATCAAAGATACTCGCTTGATAAACACCAGGAATATCACTGATCAACTCAAATAAACGCTCAGAGGTACTTAACAGTGTCAACAGCGCTGCTAATATTAGAATAGTCGTCGAAGCAAAGAAAGTGACCTGTCGCTCAAGGCTTGCTAATAATGCCGTATCAGCAATCAACTGCTCTCTAAATAACAATCTGCGCATCCAAGCGATACGGTAGCGATGTAACACAGATGCAATACAACGACGCTTTTTAGCTTGTTTACGAGCAAAGGTGGTATAGCCAAACCAACAGAAGATAAACCAAACAAAACCGGCAATTGAAATAAGATTGACGTCCACGCCCAAGGCTCCATAGATGATTGACTAACGCTATCGCGCAAGATATCAAGTAACGCGATTAATAGCTAATTTAGCTTACTAATATTGTAAAGCAATCAAGTTTATTCCCCTAAGCTAAGTTATTTTGGCCAAGAATAGGTATAATACCAACTCCATCAATAAGCTGATCATTATTCATGGTCTAAACAAATGATAGCGGCGTTATTTATTGTCTATGTAGAGTAACTACATATGCCAATAAATGCCTTGCCGACATGGATGTCGGTACTTAGGTTCTTTTTGGAACGTAGAACCTGTGCCCTAATCCGTTTAACCTCATTACAAAATTGGTCACATTATTAATAGAATTGGTATAATCGAAGAACAATACGGTGGTTGACCGATAAAAACCCACTAAAACACTTGGTTTTTTAGATTTTGCCCATACCTTTGTTATTAACGATTAGTTTAAACGATAGCTCGTATCCATAAACCGTTTAAGGGCTATTAACGATTTTAAGGTTTAATTATGTCTGTACGTTATGTTGACTCATGCCGCCTGCCGACCCGGTTGGGCGAATTTGCTATGCACGGGTTTACTGAAATTGAAAGTGATCAAGAGCATATCATCCTAACTTATGGTGACATAACTCCAGACCAACCTCTATTAATTCGCTTACATTCAGAGTGCTTAACTGGTGATTCACTGTTTAGTATGCGCTGTGATTGTGGTTACCAATTAGAAACGGCCATGGCGAATATCGTTGAGGCAGGCCAAGGTGCTCTGTTATACCTACGTCAAGAAGGTCGTGGGATTGGCTTAATTAATAAAATTCGAGCCTACCATTTACAAGATGACGGTGCAGACACGGTTGAAGCGAATGAACAATTAGGCTTTGCGGCTGACTTGCGCCAATTTAACATGTGTAAACCGATGCTTGAGCATTTTGGAGTCAGCCAAGTTAAATTAATGACCAACAACCCGAAGAAAGTACAAGCGCTAAAAGATGTTGGCATTGATGTCGTCGAGCAAGTGGCGATTCAAGTAGGTCGAAATGAACATAATGACGGCTATTTAAATACCAAAGCAGAAAAAATGGGGCACATGATGCTCCCTGGCGTGTTAAGTGACCTAGGCTAATACCACTTTTCTACTGCGCTATTATTCCTTGCAATAATAGCGCATTGCAACAACCGACTTCATCGCTTATCTTACTCATATATTTAGTTTCTGTTGGTTTAACAATTGAGTAATCATTCATCTTGGTCGACACGTATTCGTCAAACTCATAAATGGCTTGGTCTAATCATCGGACTGCAGTTGTGCCTGTGGGTCATTAGCGGCCTGTATATGAGTTTTATTGACCTAGATAAAATTCACGGCAAGCACTTATACCGAACATCAACGAATATCATCGCCCCGGCAACTGTATCGCCACTCCCCGACACATATGATGACATTTCTCAGCTAACCCTTACGCAAGCACTCGGGCAAGCTATTTATATTATTGAACAATCGAGCCAACAAATTGTGGTAAATGCGACGACTCTGTCACCCCTCGTCATTGACCAAGCATATATCCAAGCACAAGCAAGCGATTTATACACTGGCACTGGCGCTATTGAGTCAATAGAAAAACTAGCACAGTACCCCGCTGAACTCGGTGGACGAAAACAGCCGATTTGGCAAGTGAACTTTAATGATAGCTTTAACCCTAGCCTGTACTTTTCAGCAACTACCGGGCAGTTTATCAAGGCTCGTAGCGACCTTTGGCGCTGGTTTGACATAATGTGGATGCTCCATATCATGGACTATCAGGAGCGATCTGATGTTAACAACAAACTATTAACCCTAGCTTCTTCACTGGCCTTTCTAGCCTTATGTAGTGGCATCTGGCTGCTGTTTTATAGCTTTTCGTCAGTACCAAAACCACAAGCAGGTAGCCTGATGTGGTTACGCACTGCTCATAAATGGGTGGCAGGGCTCATCGGCATCCAACTGATTCTTTGGGTGGTCAGTGGGTTGGTATTTAACTGGTTTACTAGCGAACAAATCAATCCGCGCCATCAACTCTTGCCACAAGTGACTCAGCCTTTTAAAGCCCGTGACATTGATATAACGCAACTGCTTTCAACTCAAAGCGCTATTTATCATATTGCCATTACTGCAACACCCAATGCATCACAGGTTATTATCAATCAACAATATCAACAGCCTTTATCAGTAGACACCCAAGCCTTAACACCTCTCTCACAGGCGCAAGCGATTAACGTCGCTGACAGGGTTTATTTTAGTTTACATGACATCACCAGTACTCAGCTCATTAGAGAAAGCCACGCTCTCACTGAGACACGTAAATTCAAACGTGCAGTGTGGCAAATCAACTATGCTGATGTCGCACAACATAGTCTGTATTTAGACGCATATACAGGCCAAGCGCTCACGTTAAAAAACGATGACTGGCGGTTGAAAGACTGGTTTTGGATGCTGCATATTATGGACTACCAAACACGCAGTGATTTTAATAACCCACTATTAATCACTATCGCCTCGATTGCCAGCTTCTCAGCATTAAGTGGATTTTTGATGCTCTTTTATGTCTTTAGCACCAAAGATTTTCGCTTTAAGCGCCAACCTAAGTCACACCAAATCGGTATTTATAGTGCAACTCAATTAATCGAAACCATTACCGTGCAAAGTGATAAACCGTTGTTGGCCGCACTTGCCGAACAAGATGTCCAACTCCCCTCAGGCTGTGGCGGTGGAGGCACCTGCTGTCAATGCATGATTAAAACCTCTAATCTAATCACTCCACTAAATACACAAGAACAGAGTAGTTTAAGTGTAAGTGAAATGAACCAAGGGTATCGCCTCGCCTGTCAAATTCAAGCTTGTGAAAACCTTAATATCGAACTACCTCAATCGAGTCTAACGCAGCAGCAGATAACGGCGCGGGTGATCAGTAATGCATTTCTCACGCCTTTTATTAAAGAGTTGGTCATAGAACTGCCTGCAAATAGTTCATTTAGCTTTGACGCGGGTCAGTTTGTTAATATTCAGGTGCCTGCTTATCAGCAATCATTTTCGCAGTTATCCATTCCTGCTCAGTATCGCGGCTATTGGCAACAACAGCGACTGCTCTCAGCAAGGGTCAGTGCTGAACAACCTTTAATGCGTAGCTACTCCATCGCAACGTCGGCACATAACCAAGGGCATATTCAGCGCCTAACTTTTATTGTCAAACTTGCGCTACCGCAGGCAGGTTATGGGCTAGGTTTAGCATCATCTTACTTATTTGGTTTAGCCGCGGGTTCACCATTAACTTTAAGTGGCCCGTTAGGTGACTTTGTTGAGCGTCAGCATAATTTGCGTGAAATGGTGTTAATTGGCGGTGGCTCTGGAATGGCTCCCTTGCGTTCCCACATTGATACAGCGTTAGCTCAACACCCGTTACGTCAGGTGTCATTATGGTTTGGGGCGCGTCATCAGGACGACATTTTTTATCAAGACCATTTTGAACAACTAGCACGAAAGCATCGTAACTTTGCTTGGCATGTCAGTTTATCACAACCGCAAGGTAATGATTGGGCAGGGAAACAGGGCCATATTCAAACTCATTTATTCAACGATTACCTCAATCAACACCCTCGCTTACATTTATGCGATTTCTTCTTATGTGGCCCACCAGCGATGATGCGAGATATTACTCGTTTGTTACGTGCTAAAGGCATTTTGGAGACACAAATTAGGTGTGATGACTTTGGAGCGCCTCAATAGTTGCTCATCATCCTACGTTGTGCTGACCTTACACTAGAACGATATTAAGACACAAAAAAGCCCTTACTTTATGCAAAGTAAGGGCTTTTATAAAATAACTTAACGCTTAAATATTAAAGCTTGAACCACAACCACAAGTCGCTGTTGCATTTGGGTTATCAACTAAAAAGCGGGAACCTTCTAACCCTTCAGAAAAATCAACGCGACCACCAACTAGGTATTGTAAACTCATTGGGTCGACAATCATGGTTGCTCCGTCTTTTTCCAATGTCATATCGCCTTCATTAACTTTATCGTCAAAAGTGAAGCCATATTGGAAACCTGAACAACCGCCACCCGTAATATAAACTCGCAGTTTTAATGCTGGGTTTTCTTCATCATCGAGCAAGAAATTAACGCGCTTGGCCGCAGCTTCGGTAAACTCTAATGGAATTCCAGCTTCCACAACTTCAACAGACATAATAACCTCTAAAAACTTGATACCTGACTAATTTGGTCAATTATCGTATAGCACCACGCTTGGTGCAATCATTTATTAGTACAATTGCGAGAAACAAGGCAATTTTTTGAACTAATTAAGAAATTAGCGCTGATTATCTTGTAATAAGATGGGTGGTAACGGCACTTTTAATAATTCGTTCCAATGAAGCTCTTGGCTGACATTTGCAGACTTCTGCCCTCTCCTTTTAGGCATCTTAATCGTGACCTTAAGCTTTTCCGGAGTGAAGCCTTTCACTAATATAAATTCACTTTTTACATGCTGGAAAAAGCGAAAGCTCAGCGTGAGCGCTTTTTTATCTTCCACTAACTCTTTTAGGTCTATCACCATCGGCTTACCATCAATGCTACCGATTAATTCCAAGCTTAAAGTGCCTTTAATATAACGTTTGCGTTTTTCTAACTGAGCAAGTAATACCTCAAAGCGATAGTGGCCTAGGCTAACTCCTGGCTCAATAATCACTTTTTCAATTTGTACTCCATTGGCAGTATATTCTGGAGCCATTACTTTTTGATAAAAACGCAATGCTAATTGTTGCTCTATTAACTCAGATTGCAGTAATAGCGTCGAGTTGTTCATTTCTTCGACTGTTTTTTTCTCAATTTGCAGGTCAATTTTCGCTTGAGCCATTTCACTTGATAACTTTTCATTAGCGATGCGAAGCTCTGCTAAGCTAGCCCCCTGATGCTGGACATAATTAGTTTTGAACCAATAGTTTCCTAAAATAAAGCCTGTCAAGGCGATCACCGCGGCGCTGAGATAGCCAAAACGAAAATGAATAACCTTTTGTAACGTAGACATGGGAACCTTAGACTATTTGAGTGGTGAATTGCTATACAGCTATGATATAACATGCATTCTATAGTACTCTGAACATTCGAACAAATATCATCATCAACCCAAGAGCTTAAGTTATTTAATGAATATGATTCACCGCTTTAAATACCCTTTAGCTCAAGCAAAAACATCATGGCAGCTCGTATTACTCGGGGCAATAGTTGGGTTACTCGCCTCGTTGGCTATTATTGCATTACGCCTTGGCATTGAAGCTGCACAAACATTTTACATGGGCTCTGCCGATGCTTTTGAAGAACAAAGCACCCTCACGCGTTTTATCGCGCCATTTTGTGGTGTTTTACTCATTTTACTAATCGGTTACCTATCAGGCCATCGACACTTTCGCATGGGGATACCCTTTGTACTCCACCGACAGCGTAAGCATTATGGTTTTATTCCGATTGGAAATACAATAAACCAGTTTTTTAGTGCCATCACCGCCATTGCGAGTGGTTTTTCTGTCGGCCGAGAAGGCCCAGCGGTGCATGTCGGGGCAGGTAGCGCTAGTTATCTCGCGCAAAAGCTATACTTACCCAAAAATACTGGGCGAATCTTAACCTCTTGTGGGATTGCTGCGGGTATTTCAGCGTCATTTAATTCACCGCTCGCCGCCGTAGTATTCGTACTTGAGGTTGTGGTGCAACGATATCGTATACATTTATTTTTACCAATAATGGTTGCAGCGCTCATCGGTACAGCAATGACTCGTATGGTATTTGGTAATGTGCATCAATACTCCAACCTATCAATCCCTGATATAAGCACTTTATCCGTTATTCCTTTTTTAGGTTTAGGGATCTTAATTGGTCTAGCAGCCGTTGCATTTAACCGCTCTTTGCTAGGTATTGCTAAGCACTCGAGTGTATTAAGTATCAATGTCCGTTTGCCCCTTGCAGCACTCATTGCAGGCACTATTGGTTGGTTTATTCCTCAAACTATGGGCTCTGATCTGGGCGCTTTAACAATTGCCCTGAGTGATAGTCCTGAAATCACATTTCTTATTATGGTTCTGATAGGCAAATTTATTGCGACCGTATGCTCATTAGGCTTAGGCATTCCCGGTGGTGTCATAGGTGTGTTATATGCCATAGGAGCATTACTGGGTAGTGTCATTGTGTGGTTGTTTATTCCGCTATTTCCTCAGTTAACACCTTATATTCCAATGGCTGTATTAATTTGTATGGTAGCAATGATGGGAACCAGCTTAAACGCCCCACTAGCCTCAGTCGTTGCGGTATTAGAATTTTCTGAAAACGCGACTATTATATTTCCCAGCCTATTGGTGATGGTGCCAGCAATCATACTATCGCAACAAGTGTTTCGCTTAAAGTCTCTGTTTTATCAACAGCTCGACCAACAAAAGCTCGGTTATAAAGTTTCTCCGGTCATATACAGCCTACAAGATACAGGAGTCACAGCACTAATGCGGCGTAAGTTTGATGTGGTACATCACGGCATTGATACCTTAAAACAAACCACGTCAATTCCTTTGGTCATGCGCCAATATCATCAAGAAAAGTGTCGTTATTATTTAGCGGAAAAATCCTCAAACTCCCATGAAGTGACACCACATCTCTTGCCAACATTAATCGAAACAGCAACCTTAGCAGAAGTCTATCGCCTGTTGAGCCCGCAACGTTTTGGCCACGTGCTTATTCTAAGCCACAGCGATAAAGAACCTGTCGGCATCATTAGCTGGCGCACATTAAGAAAACACTTGCATCGTAAGCAAGGCGCTTAAAGCGATATTGTTTAACAAAAGCGCTAACAGTGCTTTAGCGCTTGCACGTTTTCTGGTATATTTTGCCGCGATAAACACCTCTCTTTGCCATTAAGGATCGTTGAATGATTAACTTCACCGGTAGCCACATCTTGTCCGTCAATCAACTAGACCGCGACGCGATTGCTAAAATTTTTGAAACTGCCAATACCATGCAGCCTTATGCCCAGCGTAAAAAGCGTACTCGCGTTTTAGATGGCGCTATCTTAGGTAACATGTTCTTTGAAGCCAGTACACGTACTCGTGTCAGTTTTGGTAGTGCATTTAACCTACTTGGTGGTTTTGTTCGTGAAACAACAGGGATGAGCTCTTCAGCCTTAGCTAAAGGCGAATCGCTTTATGACACGGCCCGCGTATTAAGCAGTTACGCTGACGTGATTGCAATGCGTCACCCAGAATCAGGGTCAGTTAGTGAGTTCGCCCAAGGTTCTATGGTACCAGTGATCAACGGCGGTGACGGCCCCAACGAACACCCAACTCAAGCGCTACTCGATCTTTACACCATCGAGAAAGAGCTCAACAGTAAACTACAAACCATCGACAACATGCACATTGCCATGGTTGGTGACTTAAAGTTTGGCCGTACGGTTCACTCTTTATCTAAGCTATTAGCGCAATATAAAAATATTACCTTTAGCCTGATTTCACCAAAAGAGTTAGCGATGCCTGATAGCATCGTCTCAATTATTGAAGATGCTGGCCATAAAGTCATTATCAGTGATGAAATTGAAGGTAACCTTGATGCCGATATTCTTTATTTAACACGCATTCAAGAAGAACGCTTCCCAAGCCCAGATGAAGCGAATAAATACCGTGGTCAATTTAGACTAAACCAACAGATCTACACTAAGCACTGTAAATCGAACACCGTTATCATGCATCCGTTACCACGTGACTCTCGCAGTGACGCTAATGAACTAGATACGGATTTAAACCTTAACCCGAACTTAGCGATTTTCCGCCAAGTAGAAAACGGTGTAATCATTCGTATGGCACTGTTTGCACTAACATTAGGCGTTGCAGATCAAGTTCAGCAACACGAATGTGATGTAAACTGGTTCACCCAGAAATAATACCAAATAACGATTTCACTAAGGCTCAATGCATCGCAGAGCCTTAGCTATAAAACAAAGGAACTCTCATGACGCGTTCACAACAATTATTTGAACAAGCCCAAGACACTATTCCTGGTGGCGTAAACTCACCAGTGCGCGCTTTTAAAGGTGTCGGTGGCAGCCCACTATTTATTGAAAAAGCTGACGGTGCATTAGTGACTGATGTCGATGGTAAAAACTATATCGATTATGTTGGTTCATGGGGACCAATGATCTTAGGTCATAACCATCCAGAAATTCGTCAAGCAGTGATCGACCAAGCAGCCTTTGGCCTAAGCTTTGGCGCACCCACTGAGCTTGAAGTTAAAATGGCTGAAAAAGTACGCCAACTTGTGCCGTCAATGGAACAAGTGCGTATGGTAAGCTCTGGTACTGAAGCGACTATGAGTGCGATTCGTCTGGCGCGTGGTTTCACCAACCGCGATAAAATCTTGAAGTTTGAAGGGTGTTACCACGGTCATGCTGACTCATTGTTAGTCAAAGCTGGTTCTGGCGCATTAACTTTGGGGCAGCCAAGTTCACCGGGCATTCCTGCTGATTTTGCTCAGCACACACTCACCGCAAACTTTAACGATATCGACTCAGTTAAGCAGTTATTTGCTCAATACGGCGATGACATTGCTTGTATTATCGTTGAGCCAGTGGCTGGTAACATGAACTGTATTCCGCCACAAGATAACTTCTTACAAAAACTGCGTCAGGTGTGTGACGAGTCTGGTGCGTTACTGATTATCGACGAAGTAATGACGGGTTTTCGTGTTGCACTAGGCGGCGCACAAGCCTACTACGATGTTGTTCCTGATCTAACCACACTAGGTAAAGTACTCGGTGGCGGTATGCCAGTGGGTGCTTTTGGTGGCAAAAAAGAAGTGATGCAATATATCGCACCAACAGGCCCAGTGTATCAAGCCGGTACGTTATCGGGTAACCCGATCGCGATGGCTGCAGGTTTAAAATCATTAGAGTTGTTATCAGTTCCAGGTTTACACGATGAGCTAGCTAAGAAAACAGAGCAACTCGCACAAGGTTTTAAAGCCGCTGCTGACAAGCACGGTATTCCGTTGGCGATTAACTACGTTGGCGCAATGTTTGGTATTTTCTTCACCGAACAAACCAACATCAGTGGCTTCGAGGACGTAACAAAGTGTGATATCGAGCGCTTTAACACCTTCTTCCACCTGATGTTAGAGCAAGGTGTTTACCTAGCACCATCGGCTTATGAAGCAGGCTTCTTATCAACAGCCCATAGCGAACAAGACATTGCGGATACACTTGCAGCAGCTGATCGTTGTTTTGCGCAACTAACCGCGAAATAATCAGGCGCTAGCGCTTAAGAAAGCAAAGACGAACAAGCCGTATCACTTACCTTATTAATAAGAGAAGTGATACGGCTTTTTTAATGTTGGGTGGTGAGAAGGTTTAAATTACTGACAAGGTGGCTAGTTTAATTGACTAAATAGCCCTATTTAGTATTTTATGCAGTAGATTATGATCACCAAGGAAGCCGTTTACATTAGCCGCAACACACTCATCTTTTGATATATTAGGCCAATTAACAGACTTCCCCAGACAGAAGTATAACTCTTCAAAGAAAAAACGTTAGGTTCTACCATTTCACTTTCTAAACGGGTGAATAACGTTAAGCTCACAAAATATACCTGTAATTTCAGGAAAAATGTCAGTTTTTGATTTTTCTGCTCTAAAGAGTGAAACCTAGATCATTGTTTATTCAGCTCTGTTTCTATTCTTGAAGTGGTGCAAAAACGAGTACTTCCTTTAGGAATATCAACCGTTCTGATTTGTGGGTGTCCTTTATTTAATTCACCTAAAGTTGATGGGGTGTATGGTAACACCTCTATTTAATTGACCAAATTCACTGCACCACTAAACTCTTACAAAAGTTACTTTTTTCAAAGAGCTATAGCTATAACAACGAAGCTAAAAACTTTGTAAAAGGGGTAATATTTTGTTCTACACTTGCCGCTTCTAATGCTTCCATGTACTCACTTCTTCGTTCAACTGGTACAACAGTCCACGAGTAACCACCTGCGGCCATCATCAGGTTCATAATGAATCGTCCCATTCGGCCATTACCATCAAAATAAGGGTGAATATAAACAAAAATAAAATGTCCTAAAACTACTCTCACTGCTGGATGCTCTTCTTCCATTAATAAATCGAAAAGTGCGGGCATTAACTCCCTAACAGCTGATTTTGTTGGCGGGGTATGTTTTGATTTTCTAATATATACCGATCCTGTGCGATAACCGGCTAAATCAGATTGCTTTATAATACCAGCGGCAACACTCGGGCCGAATAATGCCAGATACCAATCTGCATGAGTTGCTTCAAATACTTCACCTGGATTTGCATCTTCTAAGACTTGTTCAACAGCTAGCTTTACTTGTTGAAAGGCATCCCAATAACCTTTCGCAGCCATTGCATCTAAGTGCTTTCTACTATCATTAGATTGTTCTGGATTCCAGTTGCCTGAACGTACATGTTCAATTAACTCATGCGTTACTCTATAGCCTTCAATTGATAACGAGTGATAAGCATCGGTCACAAACTTGTCTTCTACTTCAGCTAAGTAACCTTGAACATTTATTTTAGCGTTAGGTACATCAGGAAAATGAGTAATCACATCTGTTCGCATACTATGCCAAAGTAAACGTAATCGATTTACGTAGGGTGAAACCTCACGGCGACCAAAAGTTATCTGAGTTTCATCTTCAAATGGATCAACTTCTTTTACTTTCAAGTCAGCTGCATCCATACCTTTGATAATGTTATCCGCAATTAAGCCTCTACCAATGTTACGAAATGCCCCAGCTAAACGGCCTGCACTGGCCACATGGCCACCATCAAGTAATACACTTAACACCTCTGAGGCATCTGTCACCATTGAAAGTAGTGTTCTCATTTGAATGGACTTTTGGGCAAAGATAGCTTTAGCACAATGCACTAAACTTGCGGCCAAACTATATACTCTCAAACCATCGACTATGGTTAACTGCGCTTGCTCTGGCATTGCAGAGCGGATATCGAATACAGAAGTATTGTGAAGCAAAGTCGTTGGTTTATTTCTACCTTTAGGTGAGCGTACTAATAACTGAGAAGGAACCGTTTTATCACCAATATGAATCTGGATTGATTGCTCTGGTGATAAACACCAGTTTTGCTCAAGGCGCTCATCAAGATACGCACCACAAAAATCCCAAAAGGACGTATACCAGGCAGTGCTATCACCTTGTTGTTCATCGGGGCTTGAAGGGATATACCAACCTCGCATTACTTCTTTAATAAAGCCATGCTTAGTCAAGCGCTCTCTATCGGTGCGTTCAAGCATTTTCGATTGCACAGCAATAATCCCGCTATCTTGTAATAGCTTTAATTGCTCTAGCGAGTGTGCAAGCTTTTCTGATACTTGATTCATATTAACACCGTTAGCTTTTAATGAATTTACTAATTAGCTTTTAGTGTAATTCATAATTAGCTTTTAATGCAAACATTGATTAGCTTTTAATGTAGGTAAGATAACATTTACAGCATGTTAATCTTTACCTATGCTTACTTAAAGCCCTTAAATAGCTATCGTTATGCAGAACCCATTACCTTCAAAAGTAAAGCAAATAGACGGAAAAAGTATGTTGAATTACCAGTTCAAGTGACTGATACTCTTGTCATAAAAGAAGGTGACTCTGTTGAGTTTGGCCTTAGTAAGCACGTAGAAATTTGGAAAAATCAGCAAGTAACTATTCCAGAATAAATTGTGCCGTTACTAAGAGTAGCTGTTAAACCTGAATATTATATTTTTAGATGGCTTAAGACATCGCAGAAAATGCTAAGAGGACAACCCCCCGGTAAGTTTACTTTGAAGTGGCACAATGAATTTGGCCATCTGGTTAGAGGTGATACACTCACTTTAACTAATCAGGTATGAATATGACAAAACGAACAAGAGCAACTTACTCACCGGAGTTTAAGTTAGAAGTAGCACAACAAGTTGTAGATATGGGGCGCTCGGTAAGAGATGTTGCACAGAGTCTAGATTTAGGTAAATCGACCGTTGATAAATGGGCAAGACAACTGCGAGATGAGCGTAATGGACAACTGTCATCAGCAACACCGTTGACGCCTGACCAGCTAAAAATACGCGAACTAGAGCGTAAAATTAAAGAGTTAGAGTCTGATAATTCAATACTAAAAAAGGCTTCAGCTCTCTTGATGCAGGACTCACTCAAAGGTTTTCGTTAATACACGAACTTCAAGAGAGCAATGATGTTATAAAGCTTTGCCGAGTGCTGGATGTCAACCGTAGCAGTTATCGTTATTGATTAGCTAACCCGACGAAAATAACCCCTGAACGAATACGTTTAATTAGCGAAATGAAGCGATGGTTCGCTAGGGAGTTATTTCCCATCATCGTGTCCGATATGTCGAAACTAAGTTGACTATTGACATAGGAGCGTCAATGCCCCCGATAGAGCCCTTTTTTAGAAGCTTTAAAACAGAATGGATGCCCAAGCTAGGTTATTTAGATATGAAAGCAGCGAAGTTATCGATTAGTGACTATATCAATGGTTATTGCAATCGATATCGGCCGCACCAGCTTAACGACGGGCTTTCGCCATTATTAGCAGAGACCGAATACTTAGAAACCTCTAACAAGGTGGCCAGTTTTACTTGACCACTTCGTTTGACAGTACGTACTCCATTTGCGCATTTGACCATTGCAACGAGCTTTGATAAATCTCTGGTACCGCTGCTTCTTCAATACCTAAACTTTCTAATTGTAACGCCGAGGCCTCCCAATTAGAGGTTTCGTAGCTACGTGCGATTTCAACTAGGCGTGCTAACGGCCCCTCTTGTTGCACTAGCGCATCTTTGATTTCTTGTGCTAACGGCAACTTCTCCATCGCTGATTCCATCGTTTCACCAAGGATTGCGTCAATCAGAGACAGCATCCCGGTTAAGAATGCCACACTAGAGTCGTCAACTTTGCTGCTTTTTAGTGCTAATCCTTCAGCAAATTTAGCGCGCGTGAGTGACATCGCCATTAATTCTGGTGGTTTGTCTGAACCAACCTGTGCTGAAAATAAGACTGAAATAAACTTTTGTAACTCTGACTTACCTAATGTGATGAGTGCTTGCTTAATGCTCGATATTTCTGCTCGGCGTCTAAAAATCGCCGAATTACTATAGCGTAATAATTTATAAGCTAAGTTAACATCTAGCTCGAATACTTTAATGATTTTAGGCAAATCGAGTTCTGCCTTACTCGTCTCATAAAGTAGCTCAGCCAAACTAAACTGAGCAGGTGATAATGCTTTGGCCTGCACCACCTCAGGGTGAGCGAAGAAATATCCCTGAAAATAGCTAAAGCCTAATGATTTAGCTGATTCAAACTGTGCTTGTGTTTCGACCTTTTCAGCTAACAATTTGATATGAGGAAAATCTTTTATTGCATCAATAGCTTGCTGAATATCTTCCGGATCAGACTCAAGTACATCGATCTTAAGCATAGAAATATAAGGAAAGAAGTGACGCCACACAGGTTGGTGAGTGTAATCATCTAACACAACCGTATAGCCCTGTTCATGGAGCTCTTTAACCTCTGCTAATAATCGCTTACCAGGTCGCTCTGTTTCCAATACTTCTACCACAAGTTGCTCTTTAGGCACTAAACTTGGGTATTTATTAACTAAAGTCTCTAAGGTGAAGTTGATAAAAGCAGGTTTATCACCAATAAAGTCACTCAAGGAAAAATCAAACTGACTACCAGCAATCAGCCGAGAAGTTGCTTCACTGCCATCAATGTCAGGAAAGGCATTGGTTAACCCATCACGAAATAAGAGCTCATAGCCCCATAAGTTAAGATCTAAATCTAAAATTGGCTGTCTAGCCGCATGAAAAAACATAAATAGCAAAGTCCAAAATAATTTCGATGGATGTCTACAATAAAAAAGCAGTAATAATGTAGGGAATGCTAATCAAAGTAGCGTATTTAAGACGCTATTGTCAAAGAAGATAACGATAAAAGCCTGAGCAATGACACGAAAGTTATGCTCAGGCTAGTCAAGAAAAGAAGCTATGCGTTACGGCGGCGCAAGGTAATTGT
The DNA here is from genome assembly GCA_002835545.1 of Alteromonadales bacterium alter-6D02. Classification (GTDB taxonomy): domain Bacteria; phylum Pseudomonadota; class Gammaproteobacteria; order Enterobacterales; family Psychrobiaceae; genus Psychrobium. The sequence goes on along the minus strand of PIZK01000002.1, from coordinate 96,306 downwards.
AAGGATTGCCGAAACCGCTAGCAGCATTGGGTAGAATACATGCATGGACACTTCAAGTGGTGATAATTTAAACATTGCCCCTAACATCAATGCTTGTGCGCCGTAAGGTAATAGACCTTGAACACAACAAGCGAAAATATCCAGTAGGCTCGCGCTGCGCTTTGGCTCAACCTGATGCGTTTGCGCTAAATCTTTAGCCACTCCACTAGCGACAATGATCGAGACTGTATTATTAGCGGTAGCCAGATTGGTTAAACCAACGACTCCTGCAATACCAAGTTCGGCCGCAGGGGCTGAGACTTTATCGCCTTTGCCGCTAAAGCGCGCGAGCAGCTTATCAATAAAGTTAACAATAAATGCTAAGCCACCTTGATGGCTCATCACCGCACCTAAACCGCCAATAAACATCGATAAAATAAAGATTTCTTGCATGTTACTAAAGCCTTTGTAGATATCTTTACTAAAGCTCATTAGGCTGTAATCGGGCGTTTGTAATAAGCCTACACCACCCGCTAGCATAATCCCTGAAGCCAGTACCACAAACACATTCACACCAGAAACCGCCAAGCCTAATATTGCTAAATACGGCAGCACCTTAAGCCATTCAATGTCACCAACAGGCGGTAGTTTTGCATCACCGCCTAAAAAATAAAGTAACACCATCACCACTAGCGCAGCTGGCACCGCAATACGTAAGTTTTCTTTAAACTTATCGCGCATGTCACAGCCTTGTGAGCGCGTTGCGGCAATGGTGGTATCAGAGATAATTGATAAATTATCACCAAACATCGCACCACTAATGACCGCACCAGCCATGATAGCTAAATCAATATGCGCAGTTTCAGCCACGCCTAACGCAATCGGAGCAACCGCTCCTAATGTACCCATTGATGTCCCCATTGCCGTAGCAATGAATGCACTAATTAAGAAAAAGCCCGGCAATAAGAACCATGAAGGGATCAAGCTCAAACCTAAATTAACAGTCGCATCAACACCACCAGTGGCACTCGCGACAGCAGCAAAGCCTCCCGCAAGCAAATAGATCAAACACATCGCAATGACATTGCTGTTACCAATGCCTGCAATGAATTGCTCTATGGTGTTGTTGATAGAATCTTTACTCAACACTAATGCAAGGAAAAGCGCAGGCAGTACAGCGATTGGCGCTGGCAGTTGATAAAAGGCGTATTCAACACCTTGCATCGTTAAGTACGTCCCTGTGCCTAAGAACAAGGTTAAAAACAGCAATAAAGGTAATAAAGCAATACCGTTTGCAGTATTAGGGGAAGGTTTTGGAGTCATAGCACAGGCCAGTCTGAATATAGTAGGTGAAAAATACCCAAACTGGTTGCGCTTGTCAAATTAGACGTCTAAACATCTAGACGCAGATCTTTAATTGTCGTCCTGAAGCGCTTTTATTCAGGACCTCGCTTTACCCTTAAGACAATATACCAAGTAGAGATACCGGCTAAAAGCTTGCCGGTATGACGATGTTGAGGCCTGCTGGTATAACGATATTTGGTGCGCTGTTATGACGATGCACAGGGAAACCTTTATAAATTGCGGTGTCGCTTGATTTGTTCGTATGCCGCTTGGATGTCTTGTGCTTTTTGGTTTGCGATCTCTAGCATTTCCTGTGGTAAGCCTTTTGCGGCTAATTTGTCAGGGTGATGCTGCGACATCTGCTTACGCCATGCTTTTTTCACGGTTTTATCATCAGCATCTTCTGAGACACCTAGAATTGAATAGGCATCGTCCAAACTTGGTCCGTTGTTTTGTTGCTGCCCACCACCTTGTTGACGGTGATAGTGCATTTGAGCTTCAAGTTGTTGTAGCAAGCGCTTAATGTCTGCCACAGAAAAGCCAAGAATCCGCGCCACGGTATAAAGAATATCTCGCTCTTTTGGATGTAACTCACCATCGGCAAATGCCGCTTGCAATTGCACCTCTAAAAACAGCTGTAAAATATCACGTTGGCCAAATGAGCTACGCTTAAACTCTTTTAAGGTTTGCTCTAAAGGGAAATCATTAGCTTTACCGAGATTAAACGCATGTTGTGCTTCTTTACGCATCTCATCGTGTAGTCCCATCTTATCCATCAACATCGAGGCTGCTTGTATCTCTTGCGGGGTGACTTGCCCACTTGCTTTGGCAATATGACCGTAAACAGAAAAAACGGCGTGAAAGAATACGGCTTGATTTGCAAAAGAGTCTTTATTGACAAAAAACTTTGAAAAGCCACCCTGCTTTGAGAAATCTTGACCTAAACTGCGGTCGAAGCGATGACCTAAATACAGACCAATCAGCGCACCAATAATTTTGCCAAACATAAAGCCAAACAAAAATCCAAATACCTTACCCCAAATTCTCACTACTCTCTCCTCTCGCCTTACTACGCGCTTAATTCTTGTTCTAGCTGTGCTAAACGTTGTGGCGTACCAACATCAGTCCAACGGCCACGGTAAACTTCCCCTGCAATCTGGTTATCATCCATTGCAGCTCTCAATAGTGGCGCTAAAGGCAATGGTCCCGATGCTAACCCTTCAAACAAATCTCGATGATAAAGGCCAATCCCCGAGAAAGTATATTTTTCGTTACCACGCTGAGCAAGTAGACCGTTGGCGATGGCAAAGTCCCCAGAAAGGTTATGTTCAGGGTTTTCAACTAACACCAAGTGAGCTAATTGCCCTTTTGATAAGGCTTTAGGTAAAGTCAAAAAGTCATAATCAGTCCAAACGTCACCATTTACAACAATAAAACAACCCGCACCTAACAAAGGCAGTGCCTTATTGATGCCACCAGCGGTTTCTAGTGCTTGGTCACTTTCATTAGAGTAATGAATTGTAAGCCCCCATTGTTCACCGTCACCCAATGTTTGTTGCAGCTTTTCACCTAACCAAGCTTGATTAATCACTACGTTTGTCACACCTAAACCTTGAAGTTTTTCTAAGTGGTAAACGATCAAAGGCTTTCCTAACACTGTTAATAGGGGCTTAGGTAACGTATCAGTAAGGGGCCTCATTCGCTCACCACGACCCGCGGCTAAAATCATTGCATACATTCAGTTAGTTTCCTTGGTAACACAGGGATAATGTGCTCATCAAATAATGTCACAATGGGTGAAAGTTGTGGGTACTGTTTAGCAGTATCCATAATGTAATCAACTACCAGTGGTAAGTCTTTTAAGTAATCTGCTTTATTATCTCTTAAATATAAACGTGCAAAGATACCACACACCTTGAGATGTCGCTGAAGTCCCATCCAGTCAAACCATTGCTTGAACTGTACAAACTCGCAGCTTGACGAATTAATTAACCCTCGTTCAATAAATAGGTGGTAAGTCTGTTCAAGTAATTGTGTTCGCTGTACATCCGTTAATTCAAAGTAACAATCTTTTAATAGCGACACAGCATCATAGGTCAGTGGACCAAGTACCGTATCTTGAAAATCGATTACAGCTAACGATGTCAGATCCCTGACCATAATATTACGTGCATGAAAGTCACGATGTACTGTCACTATCGGTTGCTCTAATGCGCTAGCAATGATTTCATCAAAGCATTGCACTAACGTTTTGTTAAAGGCAGGGTCAACAGCAATACCGATTAAATTGTGACAAAACCATTCATCAAATATGCCCAGTTCAAGTTCAAAAAAAGCCTTATCATAATGCTGTGAACTTAATTGGGGATTAATGGTCGCAATTAATGGTAACTGATTTAGTGAGCGTTGATACCAACGCATCATGTCATCTATTGATGATGTGTGTAACAAAGGAAGTAACGTCTGGTCCCCTAAGTCGGTCAGGCACAAGAACCCTTGTTCAAGCTCGCTAAACAGTACCCGAGGAACATCGAGACCATTATTGGCATAGGCTTTCGAAAAGTGAATGAATTCTATATTTTTTTCGGTCGCTGGAGGTGCATCGACTAAGACATAACTGGTGTCACCATATTGATACCGGAAATAACGTCTGAAGCTAGCATCAGCACTGACCACTGAAAGCTTAGGATTAGGTACCCCTATACACTGGCTAAACCATTGGCTTAGTGCTTGGCAACGAATGTCGATAATTGTTACTCCTTTTTGTCAGCGACTATAGGATTAATAGCCCTAGTCAACAATTTAAGCTATTATACCCATTAAAATTTATTATCGGGAATAATAGCTAATAAATCCTTGTTATTATTGTTTCCCACTGGCATAAAATTGAAATGCCATATTATTTATTTATATTGAGAACATCGCTATACTCATGCGCATATTAACCTTACTTTCCGTTGTTTTATTGAGCCAAAATGCTCTTGCGCAATCTACGTTTCCGACAGCACAATGTCAGATCTCAACACCGTATATTCCAGGCCAAAGCCTAAAGAAAGTTAACTTAAGTAATCAGCAACAAATATTAGTTAGCGCGGACCAAGCGGAGATAAATTACCCCGATCGAGCTCGCTATATGGGTAACGTGCACTTTTACTCAGGCGATACCTTTATTCAAGCAGACAATGCAGAATATAGTGAAACAGATAATTTGTTTAGTGCTACTGGTAACTTACATTATCAAGATGAAACAATTACTCTAACGTCAAATTCATTAACCACTTCACTAGATGGTAAGCATACTGAATTACTTGATACTAAGTACTGGTTAAACGGAATGATGGTGCACGGCCAATCCGATAGTTTTAAAGTTGATCAAGGACGTTATTTAATTCTCTCTAATGCACAATTCACCACTTGCCCTGATGAGCAACCTGACTGGGCATTACATGCTAAAGAAATTAAAATTGACAGCACGAATGCATGGGCCGAAGTATCCCGCGCGACATTAGAGGTTTTTGATGTCCCTGTTTTTTATTTCCCCTATTTAACGTTACCTATTTCTGATAAACGCAGTAGTGGCTTCCTCTATCCAACCATTGGCAGTAGTAAAAATAACGGTGCCGAAGTAGGTGTTCCATTTTATTGGAATATCGCTCCTGAGTTTGATATGACGATTACTCCACGTGTCCTAACAGAGCGAGGAGTACAATTAAACACAGAGTTTCGTTACCTTGTAGATGAACAGCAAGGTTTATTTAATCTCGAGTATTTACCCCAAGACAGCTCATTAGATGACGAGAAACGCTACCTTGTATACTGGCAACACGCTGGTGAAATAAATGAGAACTGGCGCATTTCTAGTGACTTTACTCATGTCAGTGATGATAACTACTTTAATGATATCGGCTCTGAGTATGCGAACAAAACAGATAGTCAATTAATTAAAAATATTGAATTAAGCTATTTTCAACCTGATTGGTGGGTGAACTTCAAGGTACAAGATATTCAGGTGCTTGGGGTTAATCAAAGTCCTTATCAACTATTGCCGCAACTAGCCTTCCATAGTTACCAGAATCCAATGGGTAGTCTATTTGAATATGATATGTTTTCAGAGTTCAGTTACTTTGAAAGAAGTGACAATCAACAAGATAATGCAGCCCGATTACATGTCGAGCCGACATTAAGGTTACCACTCAATTACTCAGCATTTAGCTTAACCAGTGAGTTAAAGTTAATGCAGACTTGGTATCAACAATCTGACGTCCATCAAGAGCAGTCTATCTCACGTACACTTCCGCAGTTTCGGTTACACGGCATGCTGAACCTTGAGCGTGAAGCAAGCTTTTTTGGGCGTGGTACGACACAGAGTCTAGAGCCTCAAATTCAATACCTTCGGGTACCTTATCAAGACCAATCGGATATCAGTCTTTACGATACTGCATTATTGCGCGATGACTTTCATGGTTTATTCCGTTCTCATCGTTTTAGTGGGCTAGATCGTATTGTTGATACAGACCAAGTCACTTTAGGTGTCACTACGCGTTTTAAAGACCGAGATAATAAAGAGTCATTAAGCATGAGCATCGGCCAGACATTTTATCTGTCGACCAGCGAAATGGCTCAACAAGAAAATAATAATGACGAAGATATTTCTGATCGATCTGCGTTGGCTGGTGAAATAGATTTTAAAGCGGATGATAAGTGGTATTTCAGCCAAGCAATTCAACTCAATAAAAATCAAAGTGAAATAAACCAAAGTAAATTAAGTATTGATTACCGCCTTAGTGAAAACAAACTAGTACAACTAAGCCACCGTTACGTTAAAGAAATTAGTAATAGTAAGATCAACCAACTCGGTTTAAAGGCAGTTTGGCCAGTCAATGAAGAATGGACGTTTGTGGGCAATCTTTACCGAGATATTAACTTACATCGAACTATTGAAAGTTTTGTCGGTCTTCAATATGAGTCTTGCTGTTGGGCCATCCGCTTTCAAGCGTATCGTCAGCTGCAGGCACAATATGATCAAAGTAGTAACTTCACCCTATCGGGGCAAGAAGAGTTTGATAGCGGCATATCTTTTAATTTCCAAATTAGAGGGTTGGGCTCCACCAGTAAGCAGAATGCAGCAAGCATGCTTAGTGATGGGCTCTTTAGCTACAGGCAACCTTACTATTTAAAAAATTAATTAATGCCTGCTCTTCAGCAGTGTCGCTAATTATTTCACCTAACTTAGGCAAAATTGTGCTAAATTACTGGCCGATTGCGAAAACGAGCCGTTACGGATAGAAAATGAAGTTAATAAAAACAATACTAACAGTGTCTCTTTTGTGTACCTCCTACTTTGCGCAAGCTGAGGTTACCCCACTCGATCGCGTTGCAATTGTGGTCAACGACGGTGTGATTTTAAAGAGTGAGATTGAAGCGCTAATACAACAAGTTAAACAACGCTCTGTAAGAGAAAAGCAAGCACTGCCAGCGGATCGCGTTTTAAAAACTCAAGCGACTGAGCGTTTAATCGATAACATTTTGAAAAAACAAATGGCCGAGCGCATGAGTATGCGTATTGGCGATACTCAGTTAGACCAAACAATTGCAAATATAGCAGCCGAGCAAAAAATGACGGTAACTCAGCTAAAATCTGCAATCGAAAGTGACGGAGTTAACTTCGCGACTTACCGTGAAACCATCCGCGATGACATTTTATTAGGTCAAGTTGAGCGTATAGCTATTCGCCGCCGTATTAATATTTCAGACCAAGAAGTCGACAACTTAGTTGATTTGATGAAAGAACACGGTCAAAGCAATGTACAATATCAAGTAGGCCACATTTTAATTGCCAACAGTGATGATATGTCTACTGACGGTCAAAAAGCGACTCGTGAACGAGCAGATAGAGTTTTATCATTATTAAATGAGGGAAGCGACTTCAAACGCGTGGCAATTACTTCGTCATCGGGTCCAAAGGCCCTTGAAGGTGGTGATTGGGGTTATATGAATATTAATGAAATGCCGACATTATTTACAGATGCAGTAGCAGGCACTTCAAAAGGCGACGTTATTGGTCCGTTTAAAAGTGGCAATGGCTACCATATTATTAAAATCTTCGACATTAAAGGCCAGCAACAAGTTGACGTTAATGAAGTAAACGCTAAACATATTTTAATTAAAACCTCGATTATCTTAAGTGACGAACGTGCAAAGTCGATGCTTGATGGTTTTATTAAAGATATTGAATCGGGTAAAGCAACAATCGATGAGTTAGCTAAAAAACACTCAGATGATGCAGGTTCTGCAATTAAAGGCGGTGAACTAGGCTGGAATGATCCTAGTATTTATGTCCCTTCATTTAAAGACACCCTTGCACGCTTAGAAACCAATGAATTAAGTCAGCCATTCAAATCTTCTCACGGCTGGCATATCGTACAATTACTGGGTAAACGCAAAGTTGATGCTACGGATGAATTCATGAAAAACCGAGCTTATCAATTAATGTTTAATAGAAAGTTTACCGAAGAGAGCAGCGCGTGGGCTAAAGAGCTACGTAGCAAAGCTTATATCGACATTCTAGATTAAGGAATTCCTTGTGACACAACGTATCGCTCTAACACCCGGGGAGCCAGCAGGCATTGGCCCTGACTTAGCCGTATCAATAGCACAACAAGATTGGCCTGTTGAAATAATCGCTATTGCCGACAAGTCTCTACTGTTAGAGCGTGCTGCACAATTAAAGCTCCCTTTAGAGTTGATTGATTATGATCCTTCAGTGGCCGCTCAGCCACAGCGTGCTGGCACCTTAACCGTTAAGCATATTCCATTGGCCGAGCCAGCCGTTTGTAACGAGCTTAATGAAAAGAACGGCCCCTATGTTCTAGAGACATTGCAATTTGCCTGTGATCACAATATTGATAGCGAGTTTGCAGCAATTGTTACAGGGCCTGTTCATAAAGGTATCATTAATAAATCTGGTATAGCTTTTAGTGGCCATACCGAGTTCTTTGCTCAGCAGTCAAACACTGCGGATGTAGTGATGCTACTTGCTACGACTGGACTTCGCGTTGCTCTAGTTACAACGCATATTCCTTTAGCATATGTTGCGAAAGCGATTACATACGATCGTATTATTAATATCTCTCGAATCCTACACCAAGATTTAGTGAATAAATACGGGATCGAAAACCCTCGTATTTATATGTGTGGCCTCAACCCACATGCCGGTGAAGGCGGACACCTTGGACGAGAAGAAATAGACATTATCATCCCCGCCATAGAACAATTACGTGAAGAAGGTATGGATATTGTCGGGCCGTTAGCCGCTGATACCTTATTTCAAGATAAGTATTTAGATAATGCCGACGCTGTATTAGCGATGTATCACGATCAGGGCTTACCTGTCTTGAAACATAAAGGCTTTGGTAACTCAGTTAACATTACGCTGGGCCTACCATTTATTAGAACATCCGTTGACCATGGAACGGCACTGGAATTAGCCGGAAGCGGTAATGCAGATACAGGTAGCATGATCGTCGCCATCAACGAAGCGATACAACTCGCAGCTAAGAGATAACATGAATAACAAAGTACATTTAGGCCATACGGCTAGAAAACGTTTTGGTCAAAACTTTCTAAATGATCAAAGCGTCATCGATAATATCGTGGCTGCGATCGATCCAAAGCCAGAAGACCATTTAGTAGAGATTGGTCCCGGTTTAGGGGCATTGACAGAGCCCGTTGCTGAAAAGATTGATTCAATGTCCGTGGTAGAGCTAGACCGCGACTTAGCCGAACGATTACAAGCACACCCAACACTGGGTAAAAAGTTAACCATTCACCAAGGTGATGCGTTACAGTTTGATTTCTCGAAACTTGCTAAACCGGGTCAACGGTTGAAAGTTTTTGGAAACTTACCGTATAACATTTCTACGCCATTAATGTTTCATTTGTTTGAACAAGCAGACATTGTTGAAAATATGCATTTCATGCTGCAAAAAGAAGTGGTGTTACGTTTATGTGCCAGCCCCAACACTAAAGCTTATGGTCGTTTAAGTGTGATGGCGCAATACTACTGTAAAATGATCCCTGTACTTGAAGTGGGCCCGCAATGTTTTGTGCCTCCTCCGAAGGTTGATTCAGCAGTTATTCGCTTAGAGCCGTACCGCGAAGTACCTTATCCAGCAAAAGATATTAATCAACTGCAAAAAGTCGTTACACAAGCGTTTAGTCAACGTCGCAAGACGATTCGAAATAGCCTCAAAGGTATTGCAACAGTCGAAGAGGTTGAAGCCTTAGGTGTTGATATCACGATGCGTGCAGAACAAGTATCGTTAAAACAGTTCGTTGATATTGCTAATTTCATCACAGATAAAGCGACGACGCCAGAGTCATAGGTTTTTCAACATGCAGCTTTCAAATTTAATTAGTGTCCAAGTCAATAGCAATTTTATCGAGCAACGTGAAGCAGATAATCAAACGCTTTATGTGTTTGGTTATCATATTACTATAGTCAACAATTCAAATGAACCAGTGCAGCTATTACGCCGCCACTGGTTAATTACCGATAGCGACGGTAACCAAAGCGAAGTAGAAGGTGAAGGTGTTGTTGGACTGCAACCCACCATCGAAGCTAACGGTGAATTTCAATACAGCAGTGGCTCAACCTTCAAAACGCAGGTAGGCACAATGCAAGGGAAGTTTATGATGGTTGATGCCACTGGACAGCCCTTTGACGTTGCTATTGAACCATTCCTACTCGCAGATAGCACCATGATTCACTAAGTTATGGCCACTTACTTTATTGGCGATATCCAAGCCTGCTATAGCGAGCTTGAGCTGCTGCTAAAGAAGATCGCTTTTAACCCTCAGCGAGATAAACTTTATCTTGCTGGAGACCTAGTTGGGCGAGGACCGCAACCTTGTGAGGTGTTAGACTTTGTTTTGTTACATCGAGACTCGGTTCATACCGTTCTGGGTAATCATGATTTACACTTTTTAGCTGTCAGTCAAGGAATCAAGCCGTTAAACGCTAACGATAATTTTTCTCCTTTATTAAACTCACCCAATAGAGCTCAGTATATTGACTTTTTACGCTGCCAACCTTTATTGATCAGTTTGGATAATGACAATTTAATACTGAGTCACGCAGGTATCACACCGCAGTGGACCTTACCGATTGCCAAAGCGATGGCTAAAAAAGTCAGTCAACAACTTCAATCAACACAATGGCTCGATTTACTAAAAGCGATGTACAATAATCAGCTCAACAGCTGGAACCAAGACCTCACCGAACAACAACAAGCCATTTTTTCCATTAGCGCTTTAACTAGAATGCGATATTGTCACCATGATGGTCAGCTTAACTTCACTGAGAAGTGCTCACCGAATAAGCTCACTGATCACAGCTTAGTTCCGTGGTTTAATGTCAATGCCCCCTCGCATTCATCTAAACTAATCTTCGGTCATTGGGCCGCCCTTTTAGGGGAAACAGCAAGTACTCAACATATTGCACTCGATACAGGCTGTTTATGGGGAAACCACTTAACGGCATGGTCGCTCGAAGAAAATAAATTTTTCCAACAAAAATCGTTACAGTAATTAACATTTGTGCCGATAGTTTATTAACATTAAGTATGATTGTTGTTAAGCTAAGGCCATACTTTAGTATAGTGACGATATCAGGCTGTTCCCTTTGTCTATATATCGAGAGTTTATAATTAGCAGTAGCATCGATTCATTCTGTGCGAGCGATGGAGTAATTTCATGAATTTAACGGTAGCAAATCGGATTGTCGGTGGCTTTGGTATCATCCTTATCGTCTTGTTTTTTGTCGGTGCTAACTCCTTTTTAAACTTCGTAAAAGTTGAAAAAGAGACGTTAACCGCAAAAGAGATATCTTTACCAGCCTTCCAAGTCAGCAATAAAATACAAGTCCAATTAATGGAACTTAAGCGCTTCACCTTACTTGAGTACTATAGCCAAGACCTTGAACAATTAAACCAACATCAACAAAAGATTACCGAGTCAAAACAATTATTAACTTCACTTCTTGAGCAATTTAGAGCGATTAGTGGGCGAGACACCAGTCTAAGTGATAAAACCGATGCGTTAAGCACTTCACTCAAAGAAACCGCAGAGATTACCGACCGCTTATATAGTAGTAAGGAATCAAGCTTAAACAAAGCACTAGCACTAAATTCTAGCTTAGCAATTTTAACCGATTCAGCAGATGACTTTAGTAGCTTACTACTCGATATTTCTGATATTGAAGTCGACTCAGAACAAGCCACACTTGATAACATTATTGCGATGGCTAATGACTTAGATAACTTAGTATTAACCCTCATTAAAACTGCTGAAGACGTCAGTAAGCAGCCTAATATTTTAAAGTCAGATGCTGTTGCAAAAGAACTGACTTTTTTACACGAGGATATCAAGACTAAGCTCAACTTCATGTTAGAGCGTGCCCAAGGCGTCGTAGAAGACGAATTATTACAAGATTTAAATAACAGCCATAACCAGATTATCGATTACATTACTGGCGAACAGTCTATCCACGCAGCTAAAATCTCGCTATTAACACAAATCCAAACAACAAATAAACTACACAGCCAAACAACGGAGCTTGTTAACGTTAGTTATCAACATGTCGCTAGCTTACTCGATCAAGCAAGCGCTAGCGCAACTAAGTCGCAGCAAACAGTGTTAGACAGTGTAAAAAGCAGTGAGACGCAAATTACCATCTCCATCATTATTGCCATTCTGCTTTCATCAATCGTGTCTTACTACACGGTTAAAAAAATCACTCAGCCACTTAATAAGATTAATAAACTATTAACGGTGCTTGCCTCTGGCGATCTCACTCAAACGGTTGAACAAGACTCAAAAGATGAATTTGGGACTCTAGCAACCAATATTAATAACCTTGCAGCGAGCCTTAGAAGCTTGATTGCCGATATAACCCAAGGCTCCAACCAACTAGCAACAGCATCTGAAGAAACCTCTTGTATCACTAGCCAAACAACACAAGCGATTGGTGAGCAACAATTACAAGTTGACCAAGCTGCGGCCGCTACCAATGAACTGAGCTCAAGTGCAGAACAAGTCTCTGAACATGCGTCAGCAACCCTTGAAGAAGTTCAACAAACAAACTCTCAAGCCTCAGATATTGCCAATATCTCAGAACAGAATAAAGACACAATCAGCTCACTGTCAGGTGAAATCAGCTCTGCGGCAGAAGTGATCAATAAATTGCATGACGATAGCACCAATATCGGTTCAATCATTGATGTTATCAGAGGCATTGCAGAACAAACAAACTTACTAGCGCTCAATGCGGCCATTGAAGCTGCCCGTGCAGGTGAACAAGGACGCGGTTTCGCAGTGGTGGCTGATGAAGTTCGAAACCTTGCTAACCGTACGCAAGAGTCGACTCAAGAAATTCACAACATGATCGAGCTAATTCAATCCGGAGCCCAAGAAGCAGTAAAAGTAATGGAAGTGAGCCAACAACGTGCAGAGGCTTGTGTCGCTGATACAGAGAAAAGTGTCGAAGCGTTGTCGGTAATGAACAGTTCATTAGAGCGAGTACATGAAAAAAGTAATCAAATTTCTCTCGCAGCCCAAGAACAAAATGTTGTCTCACACGAGATTTCACAGCTTTTAGAGAATATTGTTGAGATTGCTCAGCAAACATCACAAGGAGCATCAGAAACAGCACAGGCGAGCTCTGAGGTTGCTAGATTAGCTGATGAACTACAAGCGTCAGCTACAGAGTTTAAAGTTTAGTGTAATTCTTAATTAGTAAACGTTTAAAAGACATAAAAAGCCACACCTCATTATCGTGTGGTTTTTTTTGTACTTAAAACTAATATCTATTCCACTAAGTAACCGACTCTGTAACGTGAATAAACCGATTAGTGCATTGATTCTATGTTCCAAATAGGCGCTAAGTAGTGACCTTAATGACGAAAAGCAATTAATTACATATACAGTTTGCTACTTAGTCGTAACTAACACCACTGTCATTTACTTAGTCCGTGCAAAGTGACCAAGCTAATAATGGAATTGGTTTAAGTTGTATAACAAGGGGAATTGTTCACTGTTTATCGCGAAAAAAGAGATACTCAGCAGTATCTCTTTTCGTTCACTCTCTTAATAACGTGATGACCGTTATTAGATCGCGTTAGCTATTTTGCCGCAAATGATTGATGCAATTAGTGGTAAGGGTACAGCCGAAGGAAGAACCGTGACAGTGTGGTCAAGTTTAGCGATAGCTGGCTATCGCACCAAGCAGCATATTAAGCAAGATAAGTCTAACTACTGACTGACCTTCACTTCAAATAGCATACTGCAACGAGCCACAATCAAAAGTAACGCAAAGCGTAAAGGCGACACAAAACTCGCTTAATTAAGCCCTTTGACACACCCTTACGCTGATACTCTGTTTAGGTTTAGTGTTCGTGCTCTTCTTCAGCAGCCACACCTAACCAAGCCGCTTTACCTGGTGTAAAGTCTAGGTCAAAGTGGCCTTTTACTTCACCATCATGCAAATCAATTGTCGTTACTTCTTGACCATTGATAATGTAAACCAACTCGTGCGCTTTTGATGCAACAATGACAGGTTTTGCGTCTTCAGCTAATGTTTCGAAAACTTCGATACGGCTATCAAACTGCCAATTCTCTTCTGCAGAATAAAGGTTTAAGTGACCTTCATTATCCAAAATTAACAGGTGTTCATTATGGCCATCAAAACCATAAGTAACTGACGTTAAAGTCTCTTCTTGCTTCCAATCAAAGGGAGTAATATTCTGCTGTGCTAGGTCTACTAAAAAGAACCCCGCACGTGAAGCACCAAACATCACATCACTTTCTGCACTACCTTTTAATGAACCAATGCGAACACCTTCTGGCATATCCGTTGGGTTTGCAATCTTAGATGCTGTAAATAAGTCACCTTGCTGCTCAATTGATAATACGCCATCTCCACAAGCAAACGCGATATGCGTTTCAGTTTGGAAGCTGCCATGTAATGCCGGACACGTTGTTTCAAATACTTGCTCTTGATGGAAGTGATCACCGTGTACTTCAAGTAAAGCCACTTGCTCAGGTAGGCTACTTTCCGATTCACTGTCACGTAGTGTTGTTAACACAAACTCACCACGAATTTCAGCAGTACCATGCATGTAGGTATCAAAATGATGCTCTGCAATCATTTTTTCTTCAGCAATACTTTCATCACTTAATAGACCTAAACCAGCATTGACACCCGACTCTTTATCACCATCAAAAAATACCGCAGCTTTATCACCACGTGGTACATAATGCGTTGGTTTAGTGTCATTTAGAGTGAAGCTAGTCAGTTCAGGCTCATCATTGTGTTGATCATAATGATCACCATGAAGCTCTTGCCAGACACCACCATCAATAAATTCAACAGTATCAAATGAACGCTGTACAGCAACGGCATAACGACCTTCTGGGCTCGCGTACAAGTATTCTGCTGGATTAGTAATGCTTAATGAATCGACTAAACTGTTATCTTCCAAATCAAAAAAGTGTACAACAGCCTGATCAGCATCAGCTATAGCTAAACGCCCTTTACCTAACTCTTGGCCATGATCGTGGTCATGATCGTGGCCAGCTGCAGGTGCAGGCGTTGGCGTAATTTCAGTAATATTAGTTTCGCTGTCACCACAACCAATTAGCGCTGTCGCAGCACATGCGATGACCAATGTTTTTAAACTAAAATTTTTCATGATTTTCCTTTGTTACGTTAATACTTACCCAAGCTATAGGGTGAAATTAAAATGAACCTCTAATACCGACAGCAATAGAGCGGCCTGCGAGTGGCGTTAAATCTTTTAAGAATGAAGTATGAACTTGCGCATATTCATCCGTTAAATTTTTACCTTTAAGGTAAACGGCTAAGTCATGTTGACCTAAGGTAAAGTGATAATTCACATTGGCATCAACCATGGTGTAACTATCTGTTGATGTTTCTAGTGCCGCGATATGCGTTTGTTCAAAATGCTGCCCGACAAATAGGTCAGCTGAAATTTTCTCACCTTCATAGCTCAATTCAGTCGTAATTCGTGCAGGAGGAGTACGAGGTAACTCACCGCCATTATCTAGACGAGCGCGAATGATATCGCCTTGTACTTTCCATGAAAATTCATCAGTAACTTGCCATACAGCTTGGGCTTCAAAGCCATGTAAAGTGACATCTTGTGAAGTGAATAAATACAACGGTAAAGTGTGCGCTTCCTCACCATGATCATCATGTCCATGAGCGCTATGATCATGTCCATCTCCCGCTGACAGACCTGTCGCTTGTTCGTAATAATAATCATCAATTTGGTTATAGAACGCATTTAAAATAAAACCAAAATCACCTTTGAACTTACGTAAGCTCAAATCGATGTTATTAGCTGTTTCCATTACAATTTCGTGATCGGTTAAACCAAAGTGGGCCGCTTCACCGTGATCGTTATGTAATGAGAAAAGTCCACCCACTTCATAAGAGCCTGTACCAATATGAGGGCCAAAAGATAAAAGTTCAGCAGCTGAAGGAGCACGTTCAGAGTGTGATAGTGACAAACCTAAGTTGTAGCCATCTGCGAAATCCCACACTAAACCCGCCGAGAAGCTCACTGGAGTAAACTCATGTTCAACTGCGAAGTTACGCGTCATACCTTCTTGATCATGATGTGCATGTTCGTCGTGATCGTGTTCATCGTGACCATGCTCGTGATGGCCATGCGCTTCATCTGCATGCTCGTCGTGATCATGTTCGTCATGATCTTCAAATAACTCAATCTCCGGTAAACGAACTTTAGCAGCCGTAATTTTCGTACGCTCAACACGTGCACCAAGTTGCAGTAGAACATCATCAAAGTGGCGCTCTTCAATCCAAGCTAACGCAATAGAACTTGTTTCAGACGGTGGGGTAAAAGCCTCAGCACCGACAGCAATAAAATCACTTTCTTTATAATGAAGACTTACACCACCACGCCAGCCTGCATAATCTTGGTGTAAAAGCTCAACACGTGCTTCTAGGCTTTCATTATCAAAAGTAGTACCGACAACCCCTACTTCTAATTCGCTGTGACGATAATCTGTATAAGCAACCTTAGTATTCAGTGTTTTAATGACCGAATTTTCAAAATCAAGCTCACTGAGTAATTGCCAACGCTTTTGCTCCATGTCAGCCAAAACAGCAATTTCTTCATCTCCGTGACTATGACCCGGAATGCCATATTCTTGATCAAGTGCTTGATATGAAACACCAACAAACCCGTTATCTAATAAATAACTTGAACCTAAAGTAAAACCTGTTGACTCTGATGCTGAGTTAGCGATTTCATCTTTACCATCTTTTTTAGGCGCATGATAATTTTCATTGTCGCGATAAAAGCCATCGGCATGCAGTGCAACATCACCAACACTAGTGTTAAAAGAACCTGAGAACAGCTTTTGATCATTATTACTATTATGCTCGGCCAGCCATTCACCTTTCGTGTCTCTATCGCGAGGAATTCTTTCATCAACTAAGTTAACTACCCCACCAATTGCACCACTCCCATAGAACAGTGTTGCTGGGCCGCGAAGTACTTCAATACGTTCAGTAGTCGATGCTTCAGTCGATACCGCATGGTCAGGGCCTACACGTGATGCATCACCTGCATCTAAGCCATTTTGTGTAATCAAGACACGCGGGCCATCAAGGCCGCGAATAATCGGCGTACTTGCCACACTGCCATGGAAGTTACTGTGGACACCAATCTCTTTGCTTAATGTATCCCCTAGGGTGTTTTCTTGACGCATTCGCAGACTTTCGCCTTGCAACACCGTAATAGGTAAAGCTGATTCAATATTAGAACTATGGAAAGGTGTTGCACTAACATCAATAATTTCAATGGCAGACTTATCTAGCGATACACTGACCTGAGCGGTCTGATTCTCTATCACATTAACATCGACATTTTCATGAACAAAACGATCCGCAACGACATGCAGTTCATAACTTCCTGGTTTAACGTCTAAATTAAAAACACCATTTTCGTTTGTTTTTACAACGTTATTTGTCCCTACGACCTTCACGGTCGCACCAACAACTGCTGCACCTTGGGTATTAGTAACAGTACCTTGAACTTGTTCTGCGTATAAGTGACCACTTGCAGAAATGGCAAGAAGTGCACTCATAATCGGCGATAATTTTCTCATGATGCCTCTTAATAGTTAATTGCTATAGCACGATGTAATTACGTTATAACGTAACAAAGTGTAATTAGCGCGGTATGTTATGTTATAACATCAGGGATGGCAAACTGTATTTTTATAAATCAATAGGACGTTTGTCACAAAAAATGAATGAGTAGATATTAAGTTAATGAAGTGAAGGCTAACGATGAGCTTTTATTAAGAAATAACCTACGAGACAGTATTGAAGTTAACCACCTCTCGTCGTCATGAAAGTGTGCTATTGAGGACCTCGCTTTGCTTCCAAAGGTGAGATTCTGGCTAAAAGACTGCCGATGACGCTTGCGAAGGACGTAAGACTGAAGAGGATGGCTATATCATATCTTGCCAACCTCACTTCATACTTCCCATAAAACGCAAAAAACCTGCCGAAGCAGGTTTTTATTAGATAAGTGCGATAGCAACTCAATGTTTATGCGCAGGATAAACTGTTTAGTACAAGACGCTTGGTTACGAAGTTTAGTGTTTCTTAAGCGAGTAACCAAGCAACGCAGTAATTAACAGTTTAGACCAGCACAAATTACATCATGCCGCCCATTCAAAGCCTATCTAATTGTTTTAACTAAAATTGTTACATGGGACAATGTATCGCCCCCCCACTTTACATCCTTGTTTATTTACTGATAGACTTAACCTGTTGAATTTAAATTAAAAATTTTACCAAAGTAAGATTAGAAGTGTTTTGATGGGTCCATACGCTGATGAAGAATACGGGCAACATCAATACCACTTTCACTAATTTGATAAAAGACAATATGCTTCTCTACTGGAAAACTTTTAGCACCGTCATAAATATCACTTCTTTCTCTACCAAAGTCAGGGTATTGGGCTAACTTCAATAAGGCTGCATCGATAGTTTGAGCATACACCTTTGCCTGTGTACTTCCCCAAGATTCAATAGTTGATGAAATTATTTTGAATAAATCGGCTTCAGCTAAAGGGGATAACCTATAGCTAGGCATTGGTATTATCGCTCGCTGACTTGCTAGCGACTGATAGAGAAGCTTGTTCAAATATTTCCATTACACTGTGCTTTGACGATTCGCCAGCAGCTAGCTGTTCGAATCCTTTAGCGACTTCTTCTCGTAATATTTCAAGTTGCTGGTTTTTAGCAACGTCTTTCTCAAACAATAGTCTCAAACCATCACGGATCACTTCACTAGCTGAAGTATATAAACCATCAGATACTTTCTCTGTGATCCTTCTTTCAAACTCTTTACCTAAAGTAATATTCATAACTAGCACTCCAAACATTTAATAATCATATTATGCGCATAATGTGCACGTAATTCAAGTTTGAAAAATTTGAGCACCAAGATAAAAAAGAAAATGTTGGTATTAGATCTTCATTTTACTGAGGAATGAAACCAATAAAAATTCATACTATGCATCCCATTTATGACTTATCGCTATGTTTTTAAAGCTGTAACTAAATGGGAGGATTATTGATACCCCACTTTATCCCCCTAAAATAATAAAGATTTATTAAATAACAGAAACAAAAAAGCCATAACATCAACATGTTATGGCTTTTTAGATAAGCGATTTAGGCTAAAATCTATTACATCATGCCGCCCATTCCGCCCATACCACCCATGCCGCCCATGTCAGGCATTGCTGGAGCAGCAGCTGCATCAACAGGTGCGTCAGTGATCATCGCTTCAGTTGTGATCATTAGACCAGCAACAGAGGCTGCGAACTGAAGTGCGCTACGTGTTACTTTCGTTGGGTCTAAGATACCCATTTCTAGCATATCACCGTAAACGCTGTTTGCTGCGTTATAGCCGTAGCTGCCTGAACCGTTTTTCACTTCGTTACAAACAACTGATGACTCGTCGCCTGAGTTGTAAGCGATTTGGCGTAATGGTGCTTCCATTGCGCGAAGTAGTAAGGCAATACCGTGGTTTTGCTCTTCGTTGTCGCCTTTAAGATCTTTGATTGCAGAGGCTGCGCGTACTAAAGCAACACCACCACCAGCTACAACACCTTCTTCAACGGCTGCGCGCGTTGCGTGAAGTGCATCATCAACACGATCTTTCTTCTCTTTCATTGCAACTTCCGTTGCTGCGCCAACTTTGATTACTGCAACACCGCCAGCTAATTTAGCCATGCGTTCTTGTAGTTTTTCTTTGTCGTAGTCTGACGTTGATTCTGCTGCTTGTGCTTTGATTTGGCTAACACGTGCGTTAATGGCCGCTTCATCACCCACACCGTCAATCACAGTCGTGTTATCTTTAGTGATGATAACGCGCTTCGCACTACCTAAATCTTCTAATGTCGCTTTCTCTAGCTCCATACCGATTTCTTCAGAAATCACGGTACCACCAGTTAAGATAGCTAAATCTTGTAACATCGCTTTACGACGGTCACCAAATCCAGGTGCTTTAACTGCTGCAACTTTTACGATACCACGCATGTTGTTTACAACCAGAGTCGCTAATGCTTCGCCTTCAACGTCTTCTGCAACAATTAATAATGGCTTACCCGTTTTTGCTAGCCCTTCTAAAACTGGCACTAACTCACGAATGTTTGATACTTTCTTATCAACTAATAAGATAAACGGCGTTTCTAGTTCAACGCTAGCATGTTCTTGGTTGTTGATGAAATATGGTGATAGGTAACCACGGTCAAACTGCATGCCTTCAACTACATCAAGCTCGTCTTCAAGTGATTGACCTTCTTCAACCGTGATAACGCCAGAAGTGCCTACTTTAGCCATTGCTGTAGCAATGATTTCGCCAACACTGTTATCAGAGTTTGCAGAGATTGTACCTACTTGCTCAATCGCTTTGTTATCAGTACATTCTTGTGATAAATCTTTTAGTGCGGCAACAGCAGCAACGGTTGCTTTGTCGATGCCACGTTTTAAATCCATTGGATTCATACCCGCAGCCACAGATTTCATGCCTTCACTGATAATCGCTTGTGCTAATACTGTCGCGGTTGTTGTTCCGTCACCGGCAGCATCGTTTGCTTGTGAAGCAACTTCCTTCACTAACTGTGCGCCCATGTTTTCAAATTTGTCTTCTAATTCGATTTCTTTCGCTACAGATACACCATCTTTAGTGATAGTAGGAGCGCCAAAGCTCTTATCGATAATGACGTTACGACCTTTAGGGCCTAAAGTTACTTTTACTGCATCGGCTAATACGTTAACACCCGCTAGCATTTTTACACGAGCGTCTGTTGCAAATTTTACTTCTTTAGCTGCCATGATATGTTCCTAAAATTATGTTTCGTGGGGTTATTAAGCTTCAACGATTGCTAAGATGTCTGATTCAGACAGAATTAGCACTTCTTCGCCGTCAATTTTTTCTTTATCTACGCCGTAACCATCTTTAAAGATTACTGTGTCGCCAACTTTTACGTCTAATGGACGCACTTCACCGTTGTCTAACAAACGGCCGTTGCCAGTTGCAATCACTTCGCCACGCGTTGATTTTTCTGCCGCGCTCCCCATCAGAACGATACCGCCCGATGACTTAGATTCTACTTCAATACGTTTAATAATTACGCGATCATGTAATGGACGAATGCTCATTGCTGACTCCTTAATTGTTTTTTCTGCTTGGGTAAAGATCATTCTCTACCTCTCTACTTAACATCATCTATGGGGGCAAAAAAATTAGATCCAAGACTTAAGGCTACTTTTAACAGAAAAAAGTATAAAAATGCACCCTGTGATATCAATTCACGATACAATTAGCCCTTTATAATTTTCGACTCGGCAGCTTTTGAAACACGACTTACTCAACTCCCCTACTCGTGATGTATTAACCAAAATGAGCATTCCCTCAGGTTTAGGGATCCTTAGCTTATTAGTGTTTAATCTCGCCGATACCTATTTTGTCAGTTTGCTCGGCACCGAACCATTAGCGGCGTTAAGTTTCACTTTTCCTATTACGTTTATTATTACCAGTATTTTAATTGGTCTAGGAGTCGGTCTATCAGCGTCACTCGCACGGATTATTGGTCAAGGCGAGCAGCACAATGTCGCAGATTTTGTCGTCAACGCACTATTGCTAGGGTTAATAACGGCCATTTCACTATCGACCTTAGGTTACTTTTCCATTACTCCATTGTTTACAGCGATGGGCGCAAAACCAAGTTTACTGCCCTATATCAGTGATTATCTGCAAGTGTGGTATATCGCGATCTTGTTTTTAGTCATTCCGATGATTGGCAACAATGCGTTGCGAGCGACAGGAAACACTAAATTTCCCAGCATCTTGATGGCGGTTGCCGGACTGATTAATGTCATTCTTGATCCTATTTTCATTTTTGGCTTAGGGCCAATACCCGCGATGGGGATCCAAGGCGCAGCCGTTGCGACATTATTTTCATGGGCTTTATCGATGGTCGGAGCCCTCATTTTATTAAAACGGAGTAAGCTAATTGCCTGGGTTAGTTTAAATTGGCAGCAAGCTGTTACAGTGTGGCGCAAAGTATTAAAGATTGGCAGACCTGCGGCACTCTCACAAATGATCAACCCGCTGGCCAATGCAATTTTAATGACCATGATAGCCAATTACGATACAGCGGCGGTCGCGGCCTATGGTGTGGGTATGCGCATTGAGTCACTAATGCTCATTGCAATACTCGCCCTTTCATCATCACTAACCCCATTTATCGCGCAAAATTTAGGAGCAGGTCAAGTCACGCGCGCTAAACAAGCCTTAATTGGCAGTGCTCATTTTTCTTTGCTGTGCCAACTAGGTTTTTATCTGCTTATTGCTGTTTTCGCTTACCCTATTGCCGGGTTATTTAGTGATGATGAAAGTGTGATTGAATATCTCGTGATATTTTTATGGCTAGTCCCTGTCGCCTATGGCGCCCTTGGCGTGGTGATTTTAGTGGCCAACAGCCTCAATGCGTTTAACCGCCCGGGCAGTTCTTTACTGGTTAATATGGCAAGATTATTTTTGATTATGCTGCCAATGGCATGGCTGGGCAATATATTACTCGGCGCGACAGGCATATTCGCGGCGATTGCGATAGCTAACATCCTAATTGGCGGCGCGTGTTATATATTAGCGCTTAAAGTAAGTGAAGGAAAAGCGCATTAACAGTTAATGCGCTTTGATTGTATTCTGCTTAGAACAATCACACTTGCATGCGCTATCGCACACCTGAACTAGAGTCCCTCGGGTTGATTGTATACACCCCGCTGTTGCGTACGCAATCAGTATTAACAATACGGGCATTATTCCCCCTCCAACACAATCTATTAACTGCGAGGGCATAAATATAAGTAGAGTAATAAAAATTATTATTACGACACTCAGGCCATAGCTATTGCTTGTTCTGGCTGACCTTTTTCAGCCGGTGAACGTAAGTATTGATTGATGTCTAACGCATCAATCTGACTTGGTGGTAGATACTCATTAGCATACTCAAGATAAATACCACTCGTTAAAAGTAATTCGAATACATCAATATCAATATGCTCATCAAGAGCCATCTTATGCAAAATATCAATAGCTACACTAATAGGTTTCGCTTTCTTGTATGGCCGATCTGCTGCTGTTAATGCTTCAAAAATATCACATACAGCCAAAACACGTTCTGGAACAGAAAGGTCTTCAGCACTCAGCCTTCTTGGGTAACCTGTTCCTTTTAATGTTTCATGATGAGTTGATGCGTAACGCGGTACTCTTGATAACTCAGGAGGTAATGGCAGTGCCTCAAGCATTTTGATCGTACTTATAATATGCTCATTAATTTTAAAGCGATCTTCAGCCGTTAAGGTGCCTCGAGTAATCGTCAAATTATGTAACTCACCTTGATTACTTAAATGCTCTGGCACATCCATTTTGATTTCGAATTGTTCTGGAAATACCATTGGCTCGGTTCTACTTACAATATGGTCAGGCTTATCCATCAATAAAGACTCTGTCACAGGTAATGAAACTGTTTTGCTTGATAGGCGGGCTTCTTCAACAGGTGATAATCCTAAGCTATCGTCAAAATTGCGTTGCCATGTAATCTCACTAAAGCTATGCAAACGAGCAATGTCTGTTTGCGACATAAATTCACCACCGACATTAGCTTGAGCGATAAAAGAAAAATCATCGCGTAAACGTTCACGCGTACGTTGTAACTGATCAAGTAATGACATTTCCAGCTGAGGTGCAATGCGAATCTGCTTTAAGTATTCAATCTCCGCATCGCGCCAGAGTACTTCAAAACGCATTCTGACCTCATGGATACGATTATAGATCACCTCTAACTTAGTCCCTTTATCAACAATATGTTCAGGGGTGGTGATTTTGCCACAATCATGCAGCCATGCTGCAATGGTAAACTCACGAATCTCCATATCATCTTTAAACGAAAAATCTTTAAACACGCCTTGAGAATCTTTAGAGGCCGCCTGCGCTAACTCGATGGCTAAATTAGGGATACGCGAACAATGACCGCCTGTATAACGTGACTTATCATCAATAGCCTGGCCAATAATTTTAATGAAAGCGTCCATAAGCTCTTGCTGCGAGCGTTCATGAGCTTGAATTGAGTTGGACATCTCAATCATTGATAAAGAGAGTTCCTCTATTTCACAAATCCTTGTTGGTTGATGATAAACCTGATCGAATTCACGCTGGTTAATCAACTTATTTTGTTTCGCTAAGCGACGTATAGGGTTCACAATAGGCGAAGAAAATAGCCATGAAAATGGTAACATCAGCAACAAGCACAACCCTGTAAACAAAATCGATAATTGAATTTCTTTTAAGCTCTCACCCAACACACTTTCAACGGGAACCATAGCAGCAAACATATCTTTATGTTCATTATGCCCAAGTAGCGATTGGGTATAAACGAAGTATTCTCGATCATTAATTGTCATTCTATTGAGCTGGTCGTGAAGCTCAGGCTGTGCCGATAATGAAATTAATGACTGATAAGGAACCATACTGGAATAGTTTTTTTTCGTCGTTTGTTGTGATTGATTAATTTGCCACTTCTCATCTAACTGGGTAAGCAGTCCAGGCTTTACATTAGCTAAAGCAAGATTAATTAACTCCAGTAACTCCGGGTGTTTCTCATTTACTAAAAAATGTAATGTGTTAGAAAAATTCATCGGTTGCAGCGTTAAACGGCTATGATATTGCACATCATCGATAAAAAATTGCTTGCCGGTTTGCTGTAAAATAAGCTGACTATCAATACCCGCATAAGCTTTTCCGTTTCGAACTACGTCAAAAACATCTTTAAGTTGTGCGACTTCAACAATATTAATGTCAGGGTAATGCTCTTTAATTAATGCTGATAACGACCACCCTTTAGCTATCGCCAAAGTTTTGCCTTTAAGTTGCTCAATACGGCCAATATTCTCAGCCCCCTTCAACGTAATAACCGACAAAGGTAAGTTTAAAAATGAGGACGATAACTGACCTAATCTTTGATTTTCTTTATTGAGAAAGACCCCTTGTAGAATATCCAGATCATCGCGTTCAAACATGGTTACTAATTCAGACCATTCATAACCATTTGTATACTCAAATCTTAATCCCGTACTCGCAGAGACAATCGACATCAAGTCTACGGCATAGCCTTGAGGTTTCCCTGAAATAGCAAAATCTATCGGTGACCAATCTTGAGAATTTGAAACTTTAAACAGCTGCTTTTTATCAATAAAAGCTTGTTGTTTTGGGGTTAACGCTAAGCGCGGCACCTGCAACATTGACTGTTCAAATGAGTCCACCAAATTGGACGCAATTACTTCGCCAGTTTCTTGATAAAGATAAATTTCTTCATCAGCCGACACTTGCTGTTGCTGGAGATAAGTTGATAATGATGATAATGCGATATCCACCGCAATAACGGCTGATGAATTAGGAAGCACTCTAGAATACGTCTGTCCTGGCGCTTGCAAATGTTGGAATAGATAAGGGGCTGTTTTATGCACCCTAGTAGGCTTCGCTTCTATGAACCATGGTCGTGTTGTTGGATCGTATTCACTCCCTTCAGCTTTAGCTACTCGAACATTAAAGTCTTGATCTAGGTAGGTGAATGTCCGCTTTCGTTCTTCCCCTTGCCCTAATACTGTAATTGTTACCCAGCGATCTTTCGGGCTAGCGTTTAAGCCCGTTCTAACCGCCAAACTAGAATTAAGATTAATCAGCTCATAAAAATTGCCATTTTCAAACGCAATATATGCAGCATAAAACGCAGGGTTACTTTGCATTGTTTGAGCAAATAGGTGCGGTGTTGTTTCTCCAACCCACTGCTCTTGTAACAAGTACGGGTAATTAGCTAAAGAGTTAACCGATTCAATCGCGCGAGATTCGTTATGCTCGATGTAGTCGCGCGTTTGGTTAGCCGTTTTATTGAAGTAATTTAGCGAGGTTTCTGTCGCCATACTTTTGCTAAAATGATATTGCAAGCCTATAGCGACGGCTGCGATTAATAAATTAGCAAAAACAAATACGGTTAAGACAGTAAACCTAATGGTCCACCTGACTTTAAGCATCCCCTTTAAAATATTCACAGAGCGTCCTTGTTCCTGGGATAAAGCGATAAGATTATCTTACTAATCTAACAAAGTTTGCCCAAAATTCAATCTATTGATTTAGTATAATAAAGACAAAAAAGGCCTGTTAATAAATAACAAGCCTTAAAGGGTTTTACATTAGATAACAAGAATATAGATGTTTTTAGTGCTTTGTCGATTGCTCATCATCTTTTGATTCTTGACGGTCTGAGTTTCCAAGATGGTGCTCGTGGTCTTTATTAGAGTACTCTCCGTCAATAATATCACCATCTTGTTGTGGTGGGTGTCCGAAACCACCTTGAAATGGTGACTGTCCATGGAAGCCACCACCAGACATGCCTTTAACTATCATTTTTGACAATAAGTAATTGGCAAATAATTTACGCGTCACAGGCGTTAATACTAATAGACCAAAAATGTCGGTTACAAAACCTGGCGTGACAAGAAGGACACCAGCTATAGCCAGCATCACCCCTTCGATGACTTCTTGGCCGGGCTGTTGGCCCTGTTGAATTTTCTGCTGCGCTGACATTAATGTTTGCAAACCCTGGCTACGCACTAAGGAGGCACCCACTGCCGCCGTTAAGATAACCAATGCAATGGTGGTCATTACACCCAGTTGTTCACCCACTTGAATTAAAATCGAAATTTCAATTATAGGTACAATGACAAAAATTAAAAATAAAGCAAATAGCACAAGAACCTCAACGTTAAGATGTTATCTTCAATCACTATTAAATCCTGTGATTTAATAGAAATCAAATGGTAGCTATAAATATGGGGATAAAGTTCGCAGATTCAATTGCGGTGAGACATAATTGACGAATTTTATTTGTAACATTAAATGTCTTTGGAGGTCGTAATGACTGGCTATATTCTGGTGAAATGTAACTGTCCCAACGAAAAAACAGCGCAATTAATTGCACAACAGGTAGTTGAACTAAAATTGGCGGCTTGTGTTAACATTCTTGGGGAAATGAAGTCAGTTTATTACTGGCAAGGAAAAATAGAACAGGACATTGAATTTCAATTGCAAATAAAAACGCATCAATCTCTGTTCCTAGCACTAGAGCAAAAAATTATCGAACTACATCCTTATGATGTTGCCGAAATTATTGCCTTACCTATTATTAACGGCAATCAAGCATATCTTGATTGGATAAGAGAAAATATAAAATCATCATGAAGCACATAATTACCAGCCTTTTGCTCTCTGTATTGAGCCTATTTTTTGTCGCGCCGACTCAAGCTAATGCCCTTACCGATCTATTTTCACAGCAGCCAAAATTTTTGCCGGAAGAGCAAGCTTTTCAACTAAACTTCGACCAAGCCAATAATAAAATTATTGTCCGATGGCAAATTGCAGATGGTTATTATCTCTATAAGGAAAAGTTTAAATTCACCAGTGATACGGCCACCATCACTGAGATAACGCTACCTAAAGGCTCTGATCACTATGATGAGTATTTCGGTCAGCAAGAAGTTTATTATCAAGAAGCTGTATTTTCATTTATTCCGACACCCAGTAGTCAAGAACATCAAATTACCTTAGCTTATCAAGGCTGTGCTGATGCGGGTTTGTGCTATCCACCTAGTACCAAGACACTCTATTTTGACCCGCGTTTTGTGACCACTAATACCGTTCAAGATCTACCACCCGCAGCCCAAGTACCGGAACAGGATTATTTAGCAGGCCTACTGAGCTCGGACTCATTACTATGGACCTTAGTGATCTTCTTTGGTTTAGGCATCGGTTTAGCCTTTACCCCATGTGTCTTTCCTATGTACCCTATTTTATCGGGTATCATCGTTGGTGCAGGCAATAAGTTATCAACACGCCAAGCCTTCGCACTATCATTTACCTATGTTCAAGGTATGGCATTGACCTATTCTGCATTAGGTTTGGTGGTCGCATCTTTAGGGCTACAGTTTCAAGCTGCTTTTCAGCACCCTATTTTATTGAGTGCCCTCGCCATATTATTCACTATCCTTGCTTTATCGATGTTTGGTTTGTTTAATTTGCAATTACCAAGCGCATGGCAAGAGCGACTTAATAGCCTCTCCAATAAACAACAAGGTGGACGCTACCCGAGTGTGTTTATGATGGGAATGATCTCTGGATTAGTTGCCTCGCCTTGTACTACAGCCCCTTTATCTGGTGCGCTGATATATGTCGCACAAACTGGCGATTTAGTATTAGGCTTCTTAACCCTGTATATCTTGTCACTCGGTATGGGCATTCCATTACTATTAATGGGAAGTTCAGGGGGTAAATTATTACCAAAAGCAGGCGCATGGATGGATGTCATTAAAGGGCTATTTGGCTTTATGCTCCTTTCTGTGGTCATCGTCTTGCTGGAGCGGTTCCTTGACCCAATCTGGGTCATGAGTGGTTGGTCATTATTAGCTATAGGCGTAGCGAGCTATCTATTGCACCACAATAAATCAACGGCGTTAAACATAGCTCATAGTATTCGCCATACTCTATGTTCGGTACTTCTTATCGCAGGCACAGTCACATTAATTAAACCTTGGTTGTTTGACGATGTCGCGGTGACACAGCAGCAACAAGAAAACGTTGAATTTATTCAAGTCAAAGGAATAGCACAATTAAACCAAGAGTTAGCCAAAGCAAAACAGCAAAATAAGCCAGTCATGCTCGATTTCTTTGCTGACTGGTGTATTGCATGTAAAGACTTTGAACATAAAACTTTTTCAGACCCATTAGTGAAACCATTATTAGAGCAAATGGTACTAATTCAAAGTGACGTAACAGCCAATGATGAGCTCGATATTGAGCTACAAGAAAAGCTCGGTGTATTAGGGTTACCAACGATCATGTTTTATAATCCGCAAGGTGTGGAGCAAAAACATTTACGTGTCGTTGGCTTTCAAGGACCAGAACAATTCAAAACAATGGTAGAGCAAGCGTTTTAGCAAAAAAAGTACTCATAAAACTAAATTTCATTCACGGATCAGGGTTTGCTACAATAATGTCAAATTATTGCTGGCAAGCCATGAACTATGAAATATAAAGATCTTCGTGATTTTATTGACCAACTTGAACAACTCGGTCAACTCAAACGTATTAAACAAGAAATCGATCCCTATTTAGAAATGACTGAAATTGGTGATCGCACCCTACGCGCCAAAGGCCCTGCTCTACTGTTTGAAAATCCTAAAGGTTATGATGTACCGGTATTAGCTAACCTATTTGGTACGACGGAGCGTGTTGCACTGGCAATGGGGCAAACCAGCACCGATGCATTGCGTGATGTTGGTGAGTTGATGGCTAAACTAAAAGAGCCTGAACCACCCCGCGGTATCAAAGATGCGTGGGATAAGCTACCAATGTATAAGCAAGTGCTTAACATGCCAAATAAACGCTTACGTAGCGCCCCCTGTCAAGCAATTGTCCACACTGGTGAGGATGTCGACTTAACCAAGCTACCAATTCAGCATTGCTGGCCAGGCGATGCCGCGCCGTTGGTGACTTGGGGGTTAACCATTACACGTGGCCCGCATAAAGAACGTCAGAATTTAGGCATCTATCGTCAGCAATTGCTTGCTAAAAATAAACTGATCATGCGCTGGTTATCACATCGCGGCGGAGCGCTAGACTATCAAGAATTTCAACAAACGAACCCGGGCGAACGTTACCCAGTATCGGTTGCTTTAGGGGCTGATCCTGCAACGATTATCGGCGCTGTAACTCCCGTACCAGATACGTTATCTGAATATGCTTTCGCTGGATTACTGCGCGGCAGCCGTACTGAGGTGGTTAAATGTTTAAGTAATGATCTTGAAGTGCCCGCTTCTGCCGAGTACGTCCTAGAAGGCTATTTAGAGCCAGGAGAAATGGCACCAGAGGGGCCATATGGGGATCACACAGGCTATTACAATGAAGTCGAAGAGTTTCCGGTATTTACCGTCACCCATATTACTCACCGGAAAAAGCCAATTTATCACAGCACCTACACTGGCCGCCCACCAGATGAGCCAGCGATTTTAGGGGTAGCACTTAATGAAGTTTTCGTGCCTATTCTCAAGAAACAATTCCCAGAAATTGTCGACTTTTACCTGCCACCCGAAGGTTGTTCATATCGTATGGCAGTGGTGACAATTAAAAAACAATACCCTGGCCATGCTAAACGCGTGATGATGGGAGTATGGTCGTTCTTACGTCAGTTTATGTACACTAAATTCGTAATTGTTTGTGACGATGACATCAATGCCCGCAGTTGGGATGATGTTATTTGGGCCATTACGACACGTATGGACCCGGCGCGAGACACCACCATGATTGAACACACTCCTATCGACTACCTCGACTTTGCTTCGCCAGTGGCAGGTTTAGGATCAAAGATGGGGATGGATGCTACCAACAAATGGCCTGGTGAAACAGACCGCGAGTGGGGGGAGCCAATCGTCATGGAGCAGTCAGTAAAAGATCGTATCGATGATATTTGGGATGAGTTAGACATCCTTTAGATGTTAATTATTCTCACTAAAAATCAACCACCACCTTACAAATACTAAAGGTGGTGGTAAAATCAATGTATTGCTCGCCATTAGGCTAGTACTCAATCCAGCGTTATTACGCTATATTTAAGCATAATCGTTTATATTTTAAGGTAATTTAATGTCAGAAATCAGATGTAGTGTTGAAACGCTTGAAGCGTTCAATGACTCAGTTTATCACGTGGTATTGCGTCCAGAGCAAAGCTTCTCATTCGCTGCCGGCCAATACTTAATGGTTAAAATGTCTGAAGATGACAAACGCCCATTCTCAATTGCTAGCGCACCGAGTGACGGCGAGTTAATTGAGCTACACATTGGCGCATCAGAAGTGCATAGCTACCCAATGCAAGTGATTGAACGTATGAAACAAGATGGCGAAATCACTATTTTAGCACCGCACGGTGAAGCACAGTTAAGCCATGATAACGAGTTACCAGTGGTACTTGTCGCTGGCGGTACCGGCTTTAGCTACGTTCGTTCAATTGTTCGTGAACTAGTCGCAACGCAGGATATGCGAGAGATCAGTGTGTATTGGGGCTGTAAGGACGCAGAGCACATCTACTTACTGGAAGAAATGGAAAAGCTAGCAGAAGCTCAGCCAAATATCCAATTCATTCCTGTCGTTGAAAACCCAAACAGCGAATGGTTAGGTGTAACTGGTCAAGTTCACCAAGCTGTATTAGCAGATTATGCCGACTTAAGTGGTTATGAAGTTTACGCCGCTGGTCGCTTTGAAATGGTTGGAGTGATTCGTGATGCATTCTTAGCACAAGGCATGAAGATTGAGCGTATGCACGGTGATGCGCTGCCTTACTTGAAATAGAGTATTATTATTTAGTTTTTCAAAAGCGAAGAAAAGTATTTTTCTCTTCTTCGCTTTCTTAAATTAAGCGTTTAAAATTGATAATCTAGCGCAATGTATGCATTACGCCCCATCGCGGTGATACGCTCCCCAACGGCTAACTCATTACCGTTAGCACGGTTTACCCCAGCTAGGTGAGCATTGTATTGCTTATCGAGTAAGTTACTGACCCCTCCACGCACTACTAACCCTGAACTGACGTAATAATCGAGTTGCCAATCAACAACCGCATAGCCTTTGCTCACGGTTTCTTGGTTTATCGCAGACACTTTATCTTGCTTATGATAAGCATGCAACGCTAAGTTTGTTTGCCAATTGTCGGCTTGATAAGCAAGGTTAACCCGTGCATTTAATGGTGTAATACGATAAAGGTTATCATTAATGTCTTCTCGTGTGCCGCGAACATAACTAGCAACACCCGACAGTTCAATAGCAGAGGTTAATTGATAAGCCCAGTTGATGTCAGCCCCGTATAAACGCGCATCAATATTATCGAACTGTAGCGGACTCATGTCGCCAGCCATCATGCCCGCAATCATTTTTACACGCATATCCGATGATGCTGAACCTTGAATATAATCATCAATACGATGATAGAAGAACTGCGGCGCAATTCTAAATGTATCATTATTAAAACTTAAGCCTAAATTGACTTGATAAGCCGTTTCTGGCGCTAGGCTAATATTACCAACATAAGTTTTGCCGTCAGCTAAACCACCTGTTGCTTGCATGGGTAGCCACAAATAACGTTCTTGATAGCTCGCTGCACGTTGCTTAACTGCAACGCCATAGCTTAATGTCATGTCTGTTGAGTATTGATATTGATTCGTTAACACCACATCAAAGGTCGTGTCATCAACCGAGCGATCGTTAGCATTAAACTCATCTTGCAGTGCTTTAACATTCGGGTTCATCATCGCCATCGAGCTCATGACCTCTGCGGCATCAGCATAGTTTTGCTTAACACGTAAGCCTACACGATAACTGTTCTTACCAACCACTGGAGACCACTGTGCAAATAACGAATGGCGCTGATTTTCAACCTGATTAAAGTTAACCACTTTAAACATCGCATTATTTGGGTTAGTAATTACCGAATCATGTTCGGCAGAAAACCCCTCAATACCAAATAACCATGCTTGATTTGATAACTCGACTTTATAATTCGAGGTTGTCGCTTCAGCAGTGTTGTAACGATGCATTGCAGACATCATGTTGGTGCGCTGGCTAAAATTATCCATGCCGTGAGTTGCATCTTGATAACCCAGTTGCCATTTAACTAACCACTCTTGTCCTTGCCACTCACCATCGTGATTGAAGCGATCAGAATCGATATAATCGATATCCATTGGCAAAGCTACAGTCCCTGAATTTAAGGTTTTAGTTTGATGCCAAGTTGCGCCAAGTACCACATCACCTTGTTCAGTACGTAAATCAATGCCGTTCTGACGTTTATCATAGTCACTAGATTTTATCGTTAGATCATCGCCATCTTGGTAGTTATCACCTTGTTGCTCACTAATATAGGCCATTAACCCAATATTATTATCGCTTACGTTGACACTCGCCGCTAACGTTGAGCCATCATTGTTGCTATTAAAGCTGGTCGCAAAGTCACCGGACAAATCAAAATCATTAGTCACATGAGCGCGCTTTAGTTTCACTTCAACAGCCCCCCCTAAACTATCAATACCACTGCTCACAGGGGCTATGCCTCGATAAACCGACACAGACTCAATCATCATCGGATTAATATAAGTCAGTGGTGCATCCATCGCATTAGGGCCAGCACCAACGATTTGATGGCCACCAATACGTTTGGCAACGCGATCGCCAAACAGGCCGCGATATTGTGCAATCCCAGTGACAGGGCCATTCTTATTAATATTGGCGCCGGGCACTGTTTTAAGCCAATCTGCCACATCAGGCTGAACCAAATTACCCTCCGCTAAAGCGTTGCCAGTTTGTGATAATTTTGGCGCCGTAACAGTGATCACTTCAATATTTTTCATCGAATCTTGCGTATCAACCGAGCGTTGTTCAGCAAGTGCAGTAGAGTTAACTAAGAAAGAAGAAACAGAACAGGAAACAGCAACAGCTAAAGAGAGCGGAGTTAACTTCATGGGGTATCCCTATTAGATAAATATAAAAAATAACTTAAGGATAGTGTAGGGCGTAAAGGGCTAAAATAAAGCGAAAACAAGGAAGTGCGACACTATGTCGCACTTTGCGTACTTTGACCGATTTAGAAAAGGGTTATTGCGTTTGTAGTTGGTATCGTTGCAGGCTAAATTTTGCAATCAGAGACATGCTATAAACGGCAGCCATCGCAGCGCCAAATAGCGCATAGAATATGAGGTCATCTTCTGCAGTGATCAATAAATCACATAGGCCCACTGCTGTTGCTCCTCCAAGTAAAAGCGCAGACTCCCTAAAGCAATGCTTCAACAACGCCAGCCAAGATTGGAACTCACGAGCAATAAAGTCAGCATCTTTAACACTATAAATGATGTACAGAAGAAAAAATGTTACCAGTGTAATAGTCATTACAAAAATATCCTTATAAAGTCCATGTCAATCTTGACAAGGTAAAGCCTATAGAAAAGAAACAAAAAAACAACACCTTAGTGATTGATTTCACGATAACACCAACTTAAGCTCACACCTCGCGTTAACATGAAACAAAAAAATGCTAGCCACAAACCGTGGTTATTTAAACTTGGAGACACGCTTTGACTCAAAAAGAGCACAACAAAGAAGACTGCCGCGGCAATGATCATGGTATTTCGCATCGCTTTGCCATTGGTTAAACCAATAAATACACCATCCATTAAAAACGATAGCCACGCAATGGCACAGATAGCGATCATCCACGGCAGATACTGTAATGTTGCCTGTTGCACTGGTTCAATTGTCGTCATGAAATTAATCCATAACTCTCCCCAAAGCCATAAGCCTAATGCAAAACAGCCACCGATTGCACCACAGAACACCGCACAAGAGAATACGACTTGTTGTAAGCGCTGACTATCTTTTTTGCCTTTAGCTTCCCCAACTAATGACTCTGCGGCATAGGCAAAACCATCTAAACCATAGGAAGCAAACATAAACATATTAAGTAAAATCGCATTCGCGGCAATGGTAACATCGCCAAGTTTCGCCCCTGTCACTGTCACCGCAGCTAAGCACAGTTGCAACGCTAGCGATCGAATAAAAATATCACGATTAAGTCCAACTAAGCGTTTAATCAATGCGGGCTGAACTTGTACCAAACGACGCCAAGCGAGCTGCTTAATAGTCGGTGAAATAATCCAGCACAACAATACCAAACCACAATAGTCAGCAATCACCGACGCTAGTGCAGCCCCAGCAACCCCCCACTCTAAGCCAACAACAAAGAAAAGGTCCAAAGCAATGTTGATAACGTTAATGGTAAATAACTGATAAACCACCCAGCGTACCTGTTGGCGAGCAACAAAAAAGCCGAGTAGCACCATATTAATTAATGCCGCTGGCGCTGAATATATTCGAATATCAAAATAGACCCCGGCATAGTGACTAACCTGTGAGCTAGCACCTGCTAACCACAAAGCACCTTCAATCAATGGTTGCTGTAAAATAAGCAGTGATAAAGCTAAAGCCATCGCAATAAAAATTGAATGGAAAAATAAGCGCCACGCTAATTCATTGCTACTATCGTCATTGGCAAAGGCTTGAGCCAATACTCCTGTGGTAGTCATGCGTAAAAAGCCAGCGAGCCAAAAGGTAATGCTAATAATCATGCTCCCTAGGGCAATACCCCCTAAGTAATAGGCATGCTCTAAGTGGCCAATCACCGCAGTATCAACCAAGCCTAGTAAAGGCGTAGTGATGTTTGATAAAATCATTGGCAGTGCCAACAGCAATAACTTGCGTTGGTTGGCAATGGAGGTGACAATGCTCACGGACTTATTTTCCTTCGAGGTTATTTTATGTGGTTAAAAAGCTTAGCTTTTATTATTGGCTTATTCGCGATGAGTACTCATGCAGCCGTGGTTTTACAATATCACCATGTCAGCGATACCACGCCAGAATCCACC
This sequence comes from Alteromonadales bacterium alter-6D02, assembly GCA_002835545.1. Lineage (GTDB taxonomy): Bacteria > Pseudomonadota > Gammaproteobacteria > Enterobacterales > Psychrobiaceae > Psychrobium. The sequence continues at coordinate 60,776 of PIZK01000002.1, read as the reverse complement.
AGTTTAACCGTACAACAGTTTCAACAACACATGGATTACCTTAAAGAAAATAACTTTAAGGTTTTGCCCCTATCAAAGATTATTAATGACTTAAGAAGCGGTAAAAAGCTGGCTGAAAAAACCGTTGCTATCACCTTTGATGATGGCTACGCCAATGTGCTAATCAATGCGGACCCCATTTTAAAGCAACTTCAATTTCCTTACACCGTTTTTGTCGCACCAAAAGAGATCTCTGCTAATCATCTTAATATGCTGACATGGGCACAATTAAAGGCCATGACCGATTCAGGTGTTGAAATAGCCAACCACAGCTGGGAGCATTTACACCTTAATCGGCAATTAACTGATGAAACTGTTGAACAATGGCAAGCTAGAATTAAACAAGATATCGAATCGGCTGAAGCTGAAATCATTAAACATACGGGTCATAACTTTAAGTACTTAGCTTACCCTTATGGTGAATATAACAGTGAACTACAACAATTGATTACTTCAATGGGCTTCGTTGGTATCGGACAGCACTCAGGGGCACTCGCTGCAACCTCAGATTTTAGTGCTTTACCCCGCTTTCCCGCTTCAGGGCGCTATGCCAACCTAAAAACATTGAAAGTTAAATTAAAGTCCCTAGCAATGCCCGTTACCAAGTTAGTCAACGCCAACCCACAGTTAGATCAGCACAGTGATAGCGAGCTAGCCAAACGACCGCAATTGACCGTCACTGTAAAAACAAAGGATTTATATAAACCCACATTAAACTGCTATATTTTAGGTGGTGCTGTTGCGCCACAATGGATAAATGAGAATACGTTCACCATTACTTCTGAGACGGATTTGCCCGCAGGACGCTCGCGTTATAACTGTACAGCACAGAGTAGAACCCAATCCGGATATTATTGGTTTTCTCAGCCATGGATAAACCGTAATGCCGATGGTAGTTGGTACGAAAACTAAGGGGTCACTTATGTTTTTTGTGGGTAATCTAGATAATGCACGTATGGCACAAGCATATATCGACTATATGATGGGACTGGATATCTACTGTACCCTTCAGCAAGAACCAGATACCGTATCAATCTGGGTTGATACCAGCTCAAAACAACAAGTCGCTGAGATAGAGTTTAAACAGTTCATAACAAACCCAAATGACCCAAAGTACCTCGCGGCTTCTTGGCACAATGCTAACCCACAAATTGATGTGGACCACAAAAATGCAAACCTATCGCTGCTAGTTGATTTTATTAGCCATACCGGACCTGTCACTTTATCGGTTTTCGTTATTTGTGTATTTGTATATCTCACATTTATGCTTGGTATACCGACACTCTATGAGGGACTGAGCTTTTTCCCTCACTTCGAGCTTGAAAGGATGGGACAAATATGGCGTTTGTTCACCCCTGCGTTATTGCACTTCTCCATTATGCATATTGTGTTTAATTTATTGTGGTGGTGGTATTTAGGGGGAAAGATTGAACAACAACTTTCGGCAAGAAAATTACTTTTATTGTTTATCTTAGCAAGTAGCTTACCCAATATCTTTCAGTATTATCTGACTGGACCAGCATTTGGTGGTTTATCTGGGGTGGTTTATGCTTTGGTGGGTTATTTCTGGTGGTCAGCTCGACTCAACCCTAAAGCAGGGCTTAGCTTACCCCCTGCTTATATAGTTTTCATGTTGTTATGGCTAGTGCTGGGGCTTGTGGATGCCTTTTCAGTGCCTGTAGCTAATGGGGCTCACTTAGGCGGATTACTCATTGGCTGTATCCAAGCGTGGTTTGATCGCGATAAACAGCGAAACCATTGAATAGTCTAATGATAAATATACTTAGTAAATAGCAGGCTTACCGCTAGCTCTTGCCCTGTCTCTTCTTTGAGTAAACGGTTAATCGTTTCAAAACAAAGTTCTCGAATCTCTGATTTACCCGTTGGAGATTTAACTTTTAGCTCATCTTGCTCACCTAAGACTTCAACAACCGCCGCTCTAAGCAACGGAGCGTGATGCTCAATGATCGCAATATGATCAGGGCTCGCCACCATAATCTCCATGGTAATACGTACATAGCCAATCTTCTTGCTTTGTTTGCTAATGTAGTTAGTTATTATGTCTGGCTCAAAGCCAAAATACGCATAATCTTTTGGTGCACCATCTTCAGCCTGTGCATGAAAACTGCTACTCAAACCACAACCTAATAGCATGATGAGCACCAGCATGTTGGTCAGCTTACGCATATTAATTACTCTCCAAACAGCAATTACACTTAATTTCTTTAGTAAAAGTTTGCTTAATGTTAAATCGAACTGAGGTTTTTAGCAATTATTTCCCTGAAATGACATGATTTTTAGACGCTGCTCAAGCATAATAGTTCGTCATTTTTTCAACTGTTAAGCTCGTGAAAACTATTAGCCCCGTGATCAACTCATCGTCTCTCACTCTCCCTTTTCCTAGTGGGTGTAATAACACATGGTATACCGCCTCAATGGCGCAAACAGCTCATTTAAACCCGAAATTACATGAATGGCTATTCGATAAGTCTTCGTTAACCGCAAGATTAAGCGAAGATACAACGCGATTTCAGGTACAAGTCTTGCGAGAAGGAATCGCCAAACTAGCCCCGCACGAACAATCATTTTTTGCTACTGATACTAACATGCATAGCCGTGAAGTTATTTTAATATGTGACGGTGTTCCTCAAGTGTATGCTAGAACATTAATTCCTGAAGAAACGTTAGCTTACGCTGACCATCAACTTGCAAAATTAGGTGCCACATCATTAGGCGCAGTGCTATTCCAATCACCCGAAATGACGCGCAGTGATATTGAAGCCACCTATTTTAACCCTGACTCAGCATTACACACATTAAGCCAGCAACTAGGGCAACCAACCCAAAAACGGTTGTGGGCAAGGCGCTCAATCTTTAAACTCGCGACTCACCCGTTAATGGTTGCAGAGTATTTTTTACCTGCCGCGACAGCATATAAATAAGGTCGATTATGTTTACTCAATCAGAGCTCAATGGTTTTAGTCAATTAATGCGGATAGAGAAACCGATAGGCACACTGCTATTATTATGGCCGACGTATTGGGCCCTCTGGTTAGCCGCTGATGGTATGCCTGATTGGCCCGTTTTAATTGTATTTACCTTAGGCGTCTTCTTAATGCGTTCAGCAGGTTGCGTGATTAATGATTATGCCGATCGTAAAGTTGATGGTCATGTCGAGCGCACATCTCAGCGCCCTTTGGCCACAGGAGTTGTTACAAGTAAGCAAGCGCTGCAACTATTTTTCATATTACTTACCATCGCCTTCTTGTTAGTATTAACCATGAACTCATTAACCATCGGCCTATCATTCGTTGCCGTTGCGTTGGCGGCGACATATCCGTTTATGAAACGCTACACTCACTTACCACAAGTAGTATTAGGGGCCGCATTTGGCTGGTCTATTCCGATGGCTTTTGCTGCCCAAAGTAACGACCTCCCAACAATTTGTTGGTGGTTATTTGCCGCTAATTTAGCATGGACTGTGGCTTATGATACCTATTACGCAATGGTTGACCGTGAAGATGACATTAAGATTGGTGTTAAATCAACGGCCATACTATTTGGCCGTTACGATTTAGTGGCGATTGCTTTATTGCAGTTAATTACGGTACTTTGCCTGTTGAAAGTAGCGAGTTTAGCGGCATTAACCTGGCCGTTTTATCTCGCTATGACACTTTGTATTGGTTTATTCATTCATCAATACCAACAAGCTAAAACACGTGAGCGCGATAAATGCTTTCAAGCTTTCATTCAAAACAATCGGATTGGCACTGTTTTATTTATCGGTATCATTGCTCACTATTTATTATTGGCATAATAAATAGTAGTAAGAATAGTACGGCATCCTCCACGTCAAGGTGTTAAGTAAGCCGTATTAACTCGGTTAATTCAGGCTCACTTTAATTGTTGCCAATACATTTGGTAATAATAACCCACTAACTGTTTCCACCAACTGGTCCACTTTCGGTAAGTGGCTATCATCATGGTCAATATAGCCTTGCTCCTTTAATTCCGAAATGAAACTTGAAAGCACCTGCTTATCAAAGAACTCAGGGGCGTTTATACCATGAATATTCGATAAACGTTTCGCTAAGGCGTGACTGTCATTATTCAGAGCACTACGCTCAATATGAGGCTTCTTCTGCATAATTTTCAATACAATCGCATAACGTTCTAATGTTTCTTGTATATGTTGAGCAAGGATCATTAATTGCGGCTTATGAGCTGTCATAATGGTGTATTGCCCATCACTATCGCTGATCAATTCTAATGCCGTTAATGATAGTAAGATATCATCAACATAAGTCGCTAATTCTTGCTGAGAAAGACCGATAAATAATTCATTCTTCAATAATGGATATAATTGCTCAATCACATTATCAAGTTGCTCTCTTGTTTTAACCCCGTGATAAACAAACGAGGCCGCGATTAATGACGGCAATGCAAACAGGTGCAAGATATTATTACGATAATAAGTCATGGTCACTGCACTAGAAATATCAAGGCTAATCACTTGCCCTAAATCATCCTCACTGACGGTAAACTTCTTTAACTCTATCGCATGAGCCAGTAGCTCTTTACCACTTAACTCAGGAATAGTAATGTCAGCAGAGTAACGCGCTTGACGTAAAAGTTTGAGGTAAAGGTCTAGCTGGGCTTCTAATGTCGACTTAGCAATAACACGACGTTCAACACCTAATACCACTAGAGCCGAGAGAGTAATAGCCGTAACTGCCGCAGCATTATTGATATTAACCATCACTTTATTAGCCAGACTATTAACCGTTGGAGTTAACCATGACGGCTTTTGTTGCTCCATTGGATTAATAGACTCATGCCATTGAGGTACTTCATTATCGAGGTGTTTATTGAGCGAAATAGGCTGACCAAAATTCACATAACCACGGCCGAAGTTTTTCAGTTTACGCAATGTTTTTACCACTTGCCCCACTGACTCTTTCTCTTTCGACTTTCCTTTCAATTCACTATGGTAAGTACCCACTTCCATGACATGGTCATAACCTAAATAAACGGGTACCAAAGTAATTGGGCGTTCGATGCCGCGCAATGCACCTTGTACCGTCATCGCAATCATGCCTGTCTTAGGAGACAGTAAACGACCTGTACGAGAGCGACCCCCTTCAGTGAAATACTTTACCGAATAGCCATTATTAAAAAGTTGGTGCAAGTACTCCCTAAACACTGCAGCGTATAATTTATTGCCTTTAAACGTTCGACGCATAAAAAAAGCACCGCCGCGGCGGAAGATTGGTCCCGCAGGCCAGAAGCTTAAATTAATTCCCGCAGCAATGTGTGGTGGCACCATACCCTGTCGGTAAATAACATAACTTAGCAATAGGTAATCCATGTGACTACGATGACAAGGCACAAAGATTATTTCTTCTCCGTCTTGAGCGAGTTGACGAACACGCTCCGCATTACTGATATTGATGCCTTTATAGAGCTTATTCCACAACCAAGTCAGAACACGATCGCCAATACGAAGCAAGCGCTCAGAGTAGTTAGCGGCTATTTCGTCAACTAATTTAGACACTTCTGCTTTAACTTGATCATCTGATAGATTTTTTTGCTGCGCATATTCTTGCATCGCAACTTGTAACGCTGGCGACTTCATCAAACGTTGATCAAGTGAGTTTCTATATAGCAGCTTTGGCCCTAGCATTGTTTGGGCCTGCCGGTGAAAATGAAAACGTGCAAGACGTGATAGCTTGTGAGCAATACGCTCATCACTACTACGAGAAGCAATTAACTCGACCATCGAGATTGGTTGACTAAAGCGAACAAAGTTGTCTCGGCCAAGAAACAACACCATCATTATCTTTCTGAGCCAAGAAGCTTGTTCATCAGCAATCACGGCAGCTTTGACAGTATCGTCTTCCCGCCCTGGCTTACGCCCCCAAAACAAGGCTACAGGTACAATCTGAACATCTTGCTGTTCTGGTTGACGTAGGAAATTTATCAGTTCACTAAAGCGATTAATAAATTTATTGGCATCATTATTTTTGCCAAAAACAGGCACCCGACCCTGCACACAAAAATAACGAGGGATCTTTCGTTCACCAAGTTGTAGTGGCTGAGTAGGTAAAGGTAGCTTTAATGACTTACAAATTCTCTCTAATGCCACCAAGTCTGTTAATGACTCCGTTTTAAGCACATAGACAATGGGCTTGTGACGATCAATATTAAGCTCGGCGCAGGGATCTTTCGGTACGAGCTTGCTACGAACTAAGAAGCGAACTGGCCAACGTAAAATATTCACCCAACGTGATAGAGAGTTTGTCATACACACTTTTACCAATAACTAAACAGAAAACACGCGTAATATATCAAATTTCATACTAAGCCCAAAGGTATTACCAGTTATTATTTGTGGCAAGTTCATTTTAACTAATACTCGATAAGAGCAATCTATTAAAGATTAGAACACCGTGGCGTAATTTAATTATTAAAGTAAAGTTTTTTTGATTAATACTTGCACAGTAATTTTTACTGTATATACTGACAGCTATACTGTATGAAAACCCAGTTCATTTATTCTAATTTGGTGCTAAGGCAAGTATATGAAAAAGTTAACTAACCGTCAGGCTGAAATCTTACAGCTTATCAAAGACAATATAGCCATTACAGGCATGCCGCCAACACGAGCTGAGATTGCTAAAAAGCTTGGGTTTAAATCAGCAAATGCTGCTGAGGAACACCTTAAGGCCTTAGCCAAAAAAGGCGCTATTGAAATCATCCCTGGCACATCACGCGGCATTCGTTTACCTCCCGAAGCTGCCAATGACAGTGAAGAGCAAGGCTTACCATTGATAGGCCAAGTGGCTGCTGGAGAACCGATTCTAGCTCAAGAGCACGTTGAAGCACATTACAAAGTCGACCCTAGTATGTTTCATCCACAAGCAGATTATCTGCTACGTGTTAACGGTATGAGCATGAGAGATATTGGGATTATTGATGGCGATTTGCTAGCCGTACACAAAACAACCTCGGTTAACGAAGGTCAAGTTGTGGTCGCACGTGTAGAAGACGATGTAACGGTTAAACGTTTTGAACGACAGGATAATAAAGTTTTACTACACCCTGAAAACCCAGAGTTTTCAACCATCGTCGTCGATTTGGAATATCAATCATTAGAAATTGAAGGTTTGGCAGTTGGCGTGATAAGAAATGGAGCTTGGCAATGAAATCATTATATTTAAACCAACAAACAACTGAGAACAACTTTGCAATCAGTTCAGGTTTTAACCATTTAGATAACTTGCTAAATCAGGGTGGTTGGCAATCACAAACGATTAACGAGATCGTTAGTCAATCTAATGATGACCAGCAGTTAGAGATTCTTGGGCCAACCCTTAAAAAGCTCAGCGAACAGCGTCGCTGGATTGTATTGATTGGTGCACCGAAACAACAACTCAAAGCATTAAGCGAGCAATACCAAATCGCAAGTGATAAGATTTTATTAGTTCACCCAAAAGATCAGGTTGATACTTTATGGGCAATGGAGCAAGCATTGATGTCAGGAACTAGCAGCGCAGTTATTGCTTGGCCAGACTCAGTTAATGCTAGGGACTTAAAACGTCTGCAGCTTGCTGCAAAACGAACTAGCGCCTTAGCGTTCGTTTTTAATATCAATCAGCAACAAACACAACGCCAATTGAATTGTCATAGTCAAAATCAATTAGCGCAGCATGTTAATCTTAGTAAGTTAAGTGGTGCATTTCACTAAGCTTTGCGACGATTTAGTAAAGCCTAAAGTTCGATTACTGTGTAACTAGTATCAAGCTAATCCCACTGGGCAACAGGCCGTTTAGACTTAATAGATGAGTTCACCTGTTGAACAAAAGAGCTCTGCGTTCGGGTTGCGTTTTGTGGTAAACACAGCTGCCCTTGTGAAAATTTGAAACGTCCAAGCGAATCGATCTCTATCGTTCCTTGGAAGAATATCTTGATATGTTTAACAATTTGTCTGATTGATTGTTTTGCAAAAACTTTCATCTTATCCCTATGAATTCAACCTTAGTGGAATAGTAAGAACACAATTCAGTTAAAAAGTTCACAAAAAACCAAAGTATTAAACTTATATTAACTTCATAAATAACGTGTACATCTTTATCGGGCTAAAATGATAGCTTCGTTACTTATTATCTAGAATAACTACATACGCCAATAAATACCTTCCCGGCATCGATGTTATTACTTAGGTTCTGTTTGGAACGTAGCACCTGCACTCTAATTCGTTTATTCACGTTATCGCTTATTCGCGATACCAAAGGGGTCACTTAAATAACGGTATTGGTATTACAACGATGCAGCACTTCGAGAAGATTGATCATAAAAACCGGAAAGGACTCTTAATGCACTAGCCATTTCACTTAACTGTTGTTCCGTCAGATTTAAATCTTTAAGTGAGTCAATCAAACACTGCTCCCGAACCGCTTTATAACGCTCACAAAACTGCCAACCCTGCTCTGATGGTTTATAAAAGGTCTCCTTGCCTTTTTTAGTTGACGTTATCATCGCTAACTTGACTAATTTTCTCAACGAGTACGCAACGTTATGGCTATCTTCTAGGTTTAATGAAAAGCAAATATCAGCGAGCTTTTTAGCACGATCTCGGTGAGCTACATTGTGAACGACCTGAATATCAAGCGAGCTTAACTCAGTAACCCCAGCAGCTTGGCTACAATGCTGCATCCAACGTAAAAATGCATTATTCATCATTGTCAATCCATACTCAAATTCACTAAGTTGTGGGCAAGACGAAGATACCAAATGTGATGATGAAACAATGACAGGTGAAGTCTTATGCGACATAATGCTTCCTAAAATATAAAGCCAAAAAACAGAACAACTCTGCGCAGTTTATCTCATACCCAACATTTTTTATATTGCCTTTAACCAAAGTAAGAGAATTAGTGAAACAGATTATTAACAAGATCAATACAGCCAAACACCGTATTGAAGCAAAGACATTATTAAAACTGGCCGTTCCTGCTATTTTGGCTCAAGTGGCACAAATGTCGCTGGGTGTCATAGATACTATCATGGCAGGACGCTATAGCGCAGATGCGTTAGCAGCCATTGCTATTGGGGTCAGTATTTTTAATCCAATCATTGTTTTCATTATTGGGATATTCTTAGCGTTAAGCCCTATCACCGCTCAATTTAATGGTGAAGAAAATAAAAAAGGTGTGCGCCAAGCATTTCAGAGCGGCATTGTACTAGCTGTGCTTCTGGCTCTTCCTAGCTCGCTACTATTAACATCGCTTGAGCCGTTACTTTGGCAAATTGGGATAACAGAGAAAATAATTCCATTAACCAGCGGCTATCTCGAAGCATTGGCCTGGGGATTGATCCCTCTCTATTGTTTTTTTGCCCTGCGTTTCTGTAATGAAGGGATGTTTGCCACAAAAGCAATCATGTATTGCTCAATTGCAGCCATACCATTTAATGTCGTGTGCAATTATTGGTTTATCAACGGTGGCTGGGGCTTAGCACCTATGGGAGCAGTTGGTGTTGGCTGGGCAACGGTGGTTGTATGGTGTGTAATGGCATTATCTCTAATCTCTTACACTGCTTTGGCTAAACGTTACCATGGCTATCATTTATTTACCCACTGGATAAAGCCAAAGCTAAAAACCTATAGCGAAGTCTTTAAAATTGGCTTGCCGATGGGAATCGGGCTAGGCATGGAGGTAGCTCTATTTGGTGCTGTGGGTTTAATGATAGGTCGCTATTCAGTGCCAGAGATCGCTGGTCATCAAATTGCGCTAAATATATCCTCAATGGCATATACCATTTCTCTCGGGTTATCTGTTGCTGTAACTGCCCGCGTTGGTTACCACATCGGCAAAAAGGATCGTATACAAGCAAGAGACACCGGATATATGGGCATTGGTTTTGGCGTTATTATTTCCTGTGTAACAGCCATAGCCATGGTCTTGTTTAACCAACAATTAGCGCAAATATTTACTGCTGATACTCAAGTTATTACAGTGGCAGTCCAGCTATTAATACTTGCGGCAATTTTTCAACTATCGGATGGTATTCAAGTAAATGCAAGTGGAGCGCTACGAGGTATGAAGGATACTAAAGTTCCGATGCTGATCTGCACTGTCGCTTACTGGGTGATCGGGTTTCCAGTCGGTTATATCTTCGCAGAACACTTTGGTATGGGTGTGAGAGGATATTGGTTAGCTATTATCACAGGACTTACTTTGTCAGCAATATTAATGACAAGACGTTTCTACCAACTTGTAAGAGTTCCTTAACTCAGGGATTATGTCATGCTTTAACAGTCCGGTTTCGTCCCTGCTTTTTAGCCTTGTACAAACGTTCATCGGCTAATGCAATCAAGCCATTTATATCACTAGTAGCAGAAAACTCTGCAACGCCAAACGAACAGGTGATAGAGCTAATCAACTCACCTGTTTTCTTAGTTTTGATCACGAGTTTTTCGATTGAATGACGAATCTTTTCGGCATAGTCATATGCTTGAGCTAGTGTGACACCGGGCAATAGAATGGCAAACTCTTCTCCACCAAATCGAAAAGCCATCGCTCCATTATCACCATTATGGGTTAACTTTTTACCGACTACTTTGAGCACTTTGTCTCCCAATAAATGGCCGTGCAAGTCATTAAATCGTTTAAAGTGATCAATATCTGCCATCACTAAACACATCGTAGTATTTGGAATCGCCAGTAAAGCTTCGACCTCTTGCTCAAATGACCGACGATTTAACAAGCCAGTTAGCGCATCATATAAAGCCTCTTGCTGACTGCTAGCTAATTTCGCCTTCAATACTCGAATCTCTTCTTGTGCTGAGTCTAAAGAATTGGAGTAATGCTTAGCCTTATCTTTCATGGCTAATGACTTGGATACCAAGTCATCAACAAAATGGTCAACTTGCTCAAAGTCATGTTTATTAGCAACGACACCAGTCAAGTCATCATGGCACTTATCCATTTCATCTTGAAACTCTTTAGCACCTTCGCGTTGAGCTGACACATAATGACTCAATGTCGAAACCATAGACTCAATGGATTTTTGTAACTCTAAAGACTGATCACCTTTAACATGCTTATTATAAAGCTGCTCAGCTCGGTAAGACGGACAAGTCTTGTATAATTGAATAGCACTATCAAGTTCTTTATTTAAATTAGGGATCTGATTCGACGCATAGGTATACCATAACGCATAATTTACCGGAATAACCGGCACATTATATTTCATCATCAATGGTATAGTTTTCTTTAATGTTGCGACTGAGTCATCGAAAACAACAGTATCGTCAATTGACATCTCGATCCCTATTTAAAATCATTCATTCCTTAATATAAAAATGCAGCTTCTTTAAAGCTAGCAAGAGCATCTGTTTCTTTACCTAACTCAAGCTGTGCAGCCGCTAATTGGTTATACAAGGTTGCACTCGGCGTTAATTTAACCGCATGCTCAAGCCAGTATACTGCTTGCTCCCAATCTTTAGCTTTTACCATTAATTGACCAGTAGCAGTTGCAAGTAATGCATCTTTATTTTCACGTTGAGCTAATTTCAACAACTTGTCTTTACACGCTTCAACATGGTCGCCATCAACAGCATTGATAACGTTTAGCAAGTCTTCTGAAGTATCTTGAGTTAAACGTTTAAATAAGTCTTTTTCAACACTTTCGTAATCACCTAAATCAACCATCAATAAAGCATAACGACCAAATACGGCTTGCTCATTTCTTAATTTACGCGGTACGGATTTAAAGCTGGCTTGTAAAGCCTCTAAGCCCTGCTGCGACGCTTGCTTTAACAAACCTTGGTAGCACTTTATACGTAGCTGTTCTACAACTTCCGCTTCAATCACCTGAAGTTTTTTAAGCTTATCTAGCATTGCAAGTAAGGTATTCCATTTCTCACAATGTTCATAGACCTTGTACGATAAACGCATAATTTCAGGCTGTTGGAGAACTTGAGACGGCTGATCTTGTAACCAGTCATAAGCGGCGTCGAAACCACCTTCCTCAATTTGTAACTGTAACCTAGTTGTATTTAATGCTAAATTTTCACTGTCGATGTCAGCAGCTGCTGCCAAGTATTGATCGCGTTGTTCAAGCTTTCCAAGCTGCTGCGCAGCTTTCGCCGCTGTTAAATAGTTAAGCAAAGGCTGCTCGCTGAAACGAACATGGCGAGTACTATTCTTTTCTGCAGCAAGATACTGACCACTGGCAAGTTCTAACACACTGGTAAACGTTTTCTCTCTGGCAATCCGGTGACGACGCCAACCAAACCAATGGCGCGTTCGCCCCCATAGCGTTAATGTATTTACCAAAGCCCATTCCGCAAACTGTAACAGTGCATAAAACACCAGAATCAGCATCACCATAACAACGACACTACTCTCGATCGTCCAATCATTGACAGCAATAAGCACATAACCTTTTTGGTCCATCAATAATGGGCCGACAAACAGGCCAGCAAAAATAATCAGCGCTAAAATTAATAATCTAACCATGATTAAGGCTCCACTGTACGAGTACGGCCAATATTACGAGTAATTAGCTCATCCGTAATTAATGTGCTGCTTTTTAATCGTTGCGGGTAGCTGATATTGACTGATACTTTATGCAGCTTTTCCAACTCACTCAACATAAATTCAGTGGTGCTATCTTGGCGATCAAAGAACTGCATAGTCCAACGTGTTGACAACTCAATTGCATGTTCAAATGCATCTTGTTGATGACGATAAATAGCTAATTGGGCTTGGATTAATTTACTCTTTAAATTCTCTTCTAAATACCATTGTTGCTTTGGCGATAATAAAGGTTCAACACCACCCGTACGACGGCGAACAGTGATAAAGCCTTCACTAAATGATTGCCATGTTTTCTCTAAGTTATCTTTCCAATCATCAGCGGAGTTTGATAACTCTTTAGAGTCACCCTCTTCTACTGCGTCAGCAAGTTTAATCATATTTAGTTTTAAGTTATCGACCTGACTAATTAAGCCATCAATTTTTAATGCATATGTTTCCGTTTGGTCGCTAGGTAGCGCTTGTAGCGATGCAATATCGTTAGCTAACGCCTTTCGAATATGAATCAATGATGGATCATTCATTTCCGCAATACGTAAATCAGCGGTTGCTAACAGCTCACTGGCCGTATTTTGATCTTTTTCTTGCCATAGTTTACGTCCTGCTAGACGAACTAAATAATTGGCTTCAGCTAATAACCAATCATTTGGGCGGCGACCAGATAACTCTAAGACTTTATCCTGAAGTATTTGAGTAACATCTTGCTGCTGTTCAATTTCTTTGCTTAATTGTGCATTCGCTTGTGCAATTGACTGCTGTTGCGCTTGAAGTTTTTGCTGTGTTTGGCGCTGCATGCTACTAAACTCATCTTCTTGAGATTGTTTCAACTCATTAATAGCAGCTTTGTCATCACCTAGCTCATTGTAGAGCCAATAACCGCCATAACCACCGCCACCAGCAAGTAATAAGATCAAGAAAATAGCAAAGACAGCTAACTTGCTAACTTTATTTTTATACTTTTTATCGAGTTCTTGTTCTGTTGGAATGTTTGCACTCATTGCCACAACAGGTTCAACTGGCTTTGCTTTAACATCAACAGGGGTAGTCTGTTCGCTAACACTACTCTTCTCAATTTTTGGTTGTTCTTCACTTACAGAAACTTCATCTTCATTGATAGTTTTTGGCTGTGGCTCAGCGTCGCCATCTGTTTGTTGAGCACTTTCATCCACTGGCACTGATTTTTCTTCAGCTTGTTTTGTGTTGACAGTATCCAGCTCAACACCGTCGCTGTTCTGTGCAAGACTATCGTTGCCCTGTTCAAGGTTATCTTCTACAACCTTCAGTTCTTCCGCCTGTTGTGCGGTATTTTTTCCAGATTTTTTCTGATTTGCGTTTCTATTTTTTTTCATTGGGAGAGCTCTGTAATTTCAATAATTTGCTTAAAATCGCTTGATCATTTGCACCAGAGGCAATAACGATTCTCGACAATCCGTGTGCTAAAGCAACCTTGGCTACACGAGGGCTTGGCACAATAATAGTTAACTCAACTAACCATGATTTATGGCTATTATTCACTAAATGTAATAGGTTTTGTAGAATTTCTGCACTAGTTACGACTATAGTTGTAACGTTTTTGTCCCGCCATTGAGCGATTAATAGTGCACTATCGCTAACAATGTTGACTCGTCGATATAGTTGGCAATAATCAACACTAGCACCGCGTAATCTGAGCTGCTCAGCAAGTGTTTCTCTACCGCCTAGTCCACGCAAGATAATAACACGCTTACCATCAAGCCTTTGTAGTTGTGGCAGAGCTAACAAACCTTCTGTGCGGGGGTCTTGTGGTACCACCGCAGCAACCCCTTGCTCAGCAAACGCTTGGCTCGTTGCCTGGCCAACTGCAAAAAACGTTGGCCGTTGTGGCCAACGTTGACCGCAAGCCTTGAGTTGCTTCGCTGCTGAGTTAACCGCATTCATACTAATGGCGATAATAATATCATCTGCTGTTAGCTCACCGATTAACGAGGTCAGCTCTGGCGTAGCCAGGAACTCTATTTCTATTAATGGGTAACAATGCGATTCTACCCCATTCGCTAAGAGTAGTTCAGCTAATGGTTCATTTTTTCCTCGAGGGCGAGTTAAAAGCACGCTCCCGACAAAAGAATTTAAATTACTCTTGGGCATATACTTTTTGTAAAATTTCTCGCCCACCACGCTCAAGTAAACGGTCAGCTAAATCAATTGCCGTTTGCTCTGCATCGGCAACGGGACCTTTAGCTTCTTCACGTAACATTACGCTACCATCAGGGCTACCAACAAGAGCTCTTAGCCAAAACTCATCACCATTAAGGACACAATAGCTACCAATAGGTACCTGGCAGCCGCCCTCTAAGCGTTTATTTAATGCTCTTTCTGCTAACACACGAGTTCGAGTTTCTTTGTGTTCTAATGGAGCTAATAACTCTTTAACTCTTTCATCATCGTCGCGACACTCGATACCTACAGCGCCTTGACCAACAGCAGGTAACGACTCTTCTGGTTCAATAAAAGAGGCGATGCGTTGTTCGAGCTCTAAACGAATTAACCCGGCAGCAGCAAGGATAATCGCATCATACTCACCGTTATCAAGTTTACCTAAACGAGTACCAACATTACCGCGTAAATCACGAACGACTAAATCAGGACGAGAGGCACGTAGCTGACATTGGCGACGTAAACTTGAAGTACCGACAACAGCACCTTGTGGTAAGTGCTCAATTGATTGGTATGTGTTTGAAACAAACGCATCACGCGGATCTTCACGTTCACAAATAACATGTAACCCTAAGCCTTTAGGAAAATCAACAGGCACATCTTTCATCGAATGTACCGCAATATCAGCTCGACCTTCTAACATAGCTGTTTCAAGCTCTTTAACGAATAAGCCTTTACCACCGACCTTTGCTAATGGCGTATCCAAAATTTTATCGCCTTTAGTTACCATAGTAACAAGTTCGACTTTAAGTGACGGATGAAAACGCTCTAATTCAGCTTTTACAAACTCAGCTTGCCATAGGGCTAATGGGCTTTTTCTTGTGGCAATACGCACAATTTCAACAGACATAGATTTTCCAAGACGTTTAAGGTTTATAACTACAAATACTAACATTATCACTGCCCATTGTCTTAGCAATGATAGATAAAAATAAATAAACTAATGAGCGATATCAAAGTTAACTGAGTGAATTACTTCGTTTTGCTGGTTCACTACTTCGACTTTCCAAGCGCCAACCATGTCATCGGTAAACGCCTTACTTGAGTAGGTTCGCCAATTATCCCCATCAATGCTTAACCTAACATTAGCGAGAACCTCACCTTCCAAGCTCCAACGGTGAAATATATCCTGCCCATTAAGCAACTTCACTTCGCTAAACAAATAAACCTGATTAGTTGTAGCTAAAGAAATAGCACTATTTAACTTATCAAGCGGCTCTCGTGCAACAATAGCAGATGTTAATTGCGCTCGGACAATATGAGAATTTTGCTGAGAACTTCTATCGGCATGGTTTGACAAAGCCACAGCTTTAACTTGCTTAACCACATTGGTAGCTAAGCTTTGCGTGGACAATGATGCAGCTTTTGGGCTTTCATGGGGTGTGGTCAAAAAACGCTCTTCGGGTTGACCCGCTTTAATCAGCCTATCAGGAGCCTGCGCTTCCAACACTTTACCCTCAAGGGTTTGCGGTGGAGCTTTCTCAATAGCCTTATCACTAGGAGATATCTCAGGCTCAATTTTTTCAGCAATAGGTTGTGATGGTTCTAATACATCGGCCATAACTTGATTAACAATTTTTGGTTGAGCAGCAGGTGTTATCAGCGCTCGATAGCACACATAGCCGATGGTGATAATAATCAAAAGAACGGTAATAACAAATTTAGTAATTTTAATGACGTCAAAGGGCGGTTTCACATCAGAACGTAACAGCTCTTGAGTAGGGTTCACTTCAATCTTTATTTTTAATTGCAAAATAAATACCTGTTATTCATATGTTCGAGTCCTTTGATTGGTCTCGATTTTAAAACAACTCAACCGATAATGCTAAGCCTTGTGAAAAAATTAGCGGTGAACATTAAATGTATTTAGTAGTAATTGCATGTGAAATTTCCATAATGATTTATGCCACGGCGTATATCGTGGTAATTGTAGCGGGTCTGTCGTCGGCGAAGACACCCCCGCATGAGTCGTAACAGCGAAAGGAATGGCCAGTTTAGATAATAGACTCATCGTCTGGTCATTATAATCTTCACCGAATCGACCATTTGGGTAAGCAAAAAGCAATGGGGATCTTACATATGGCAACTGTGACAACTTCTCAATATTGCGCTCTATTTGTTGTTGCTGCTGTTCTGACTCTAATACCGCTAAGATTGGATGCTCATCAGTATGGGCCCCTATCGAGACGCCATATTCGTTTAGCTGCTCAAGCTGCGCCCAGTTCATCATTTTCGATGACGCGTTTTCAAATTGATGTGCCATCATTATTTCTTTAACTCGACTAGCGCGTTCTTGATAAGGCACATATTTGAGAGCTTCTAAGGTGCTATTAATTAACGATAAACGCTGTTGTTGATTTGAGACCTGGTGAACCCCTAACCCAATTGACGAAAAATCAAACTCACAAATGCCATCAAATGCGATAAGGTCAATAATATTATCATTCCACATATTCTCGCCGTCAGTAAATGCCGTGGCGACAAAAACGGTAGCAGGTATGTTTAGCGACTTTAAAATCGGCGCTGCAATTTGGAGATTATTTACATAGCCATCGTCAAACGTTACAACAATGCTATTGGCTGGCAGCTTTTTTTTCGCCAATAATTCAAGTGCTTCATCCAACCCCAGCGGAGTAAAGTATTGTTTTATCAATGCCATTTGTTGCTTAAACAGAAATGCTGTCGGAAGATCTGAGCGAAATGGATCCTCACGCTCTAACACTTGATGATAAATTAAGATGCTTAATCTATTACTTGAAAACAGTGAACCGACACCTTGAAATAATCGATGTAATCCTCCCACCTTATAAACCCCTACTCTCTAGCCATAACTCTAGAATCACTAAAATCCAAATCAATTCGCCATAATAACTCGTATGTTCTTGTTGATGCTTGCCTAATGCTTGCTTTAAAAAGTGTGCTTGAAAAATATTGCGTTTATTTAATTGGCATAAAGCATCTTCTGCCATTTTCATCAACGGCTTACTTTCTTTCATCCAAACCCCAAAAGGCAAGCCAAAACCATGTTTCTCTTTTTCCAGAGTTTCATTGGATAAAAACCCCCGAAATGCTCGCTTATAAAAATCTCTTAACTGATTACCCGCTAACTTTTTACCTGGTGATATACAACAGCTAAAGTCCACCAGCTCCTTTTCTAACAAAGGGTAGCTCACTTCAATACCAGCCTTTTGGCACATCTTACTGACCTTCACCAAGTCATTGTCGGCCAAAGTGTGTTGCCAGTCTAAAAACAACATTTTCTCTAGAGTGCTTTGAGTTTTCGCTTGGTTATAGCGAGCTTGTCTTTGCTTTTGAGGCTCAGCGATATCCACTTGTGCTAAAAATTGTGGTGTGAACATTTCCTGCAGTGGAAATTGATTCATAAAGTTATAATTGTCTAGACGATCAGGCAAAGGAACATTGGCTTGCTTTAAGTAGCTAGCCACTTTTTTAAGCCCCGGTATGTTCGTCAGTACCTTAGGCCTAAAAGCCGTTGTCAGTATAAGCTGAGCAATGTTTGGGATCTGATGAAAATGCTCAAAGATGCGCTGCTGAGCATAACGTTCATTGCCAGCAAATATTTCATCACCACCATCACCAGCAAGTAAATGTGTTACTCCATGTGACTTTGCAAATGTAGCACAGCTATATGCAGCCATCGCTGATGAATTACCAAAGGGTTGATCAAAATAACTAGCAATCGCTTTAAAGTTGTCAATTAGCGCCTGAGGTTGTAACACTAAGCGATGGTGTTGCGTTGAAAAATGATCCGCGGTCAATTGCGCATAAGCACTTTCATCATATTCTTTCTGCTCGAAGCCTATCGAGAATGTTTTGGCCGTGCCCTGGACCTGCTTTAGCATGCCTGCAACAGTTGAGCTATCCAGCCCACCACTTAAAAAAGCACCACATTGTGGACTAAGCTGCTGTTTTACAGCCTGAGAAACAAGCGAGCGACATGTCGTAAATAATGCTTCATCTCCTTCTTCACTATATTGATAGCGCGGTTGATATAGCACTTTTGAAGTCAATTTATTATTCGTTTCAATCCGGATCATCTGCCCCGCTTCGAGCTTAAAAACCCCTTGATATATAGTCGTGGGCGCAGCAATACAGTGATAGTAACAATAATTAAAAATTGCTTGAGGGTTAAGCGACAGTTCACTAGTATTCATCACGTTCAAACTATTACTAATGGTAAGCTCATGCTCAGTTAAGTGATAAAATAAAGGCATCGAACCAACGTGATCGGTAATTAACTCGATATTATGACTAACCTTGTTATATATCACCGCTGCAAAGAAGCCTGAAATACGAGAGTAAAAGCCCTGACCATAGCGCTTAAGCGCATTAAGTAAACAAACCGCTCCTCGCCCTTTATTGCTAGCCAATTGCTCTTCTCCATATGGTCGGACGTTACCCCAGACAATCACTTGATATTGCGAGCTTTCTGCCTGAGAAATCACCTCGTCAGACTTAATGCAGACATCCCGCTGCCAAGCAAACATCAGGTCACATTCAGAAATCTTTTGTAGTGATGAAGGCATATTAGCTTCCTTTTATCATTGGTTTATTCATCTAACTCAACCTTGCCATAAACATATTAATTACGTTATTTCTTTTAACAGCTCACAAAATTTGGCCGCTTGATATTGTCGTGACAGCTGTGCAGGTGCAGCAGGAATATTGAAGTTTTGCGTCTTAATATCGTTTATAAATGCCATCAACCCTTGTGCGATCAGCTCGGTGTCATCAAGGGGGATAACGCGGGGGTAGTTTTGCCCTTTAAGTAATTGTCCAGTATCGCCTTCTTGAGGCATTAGCCCTAAAATGGGCTTTTGAACTTTCAGGTATTCATACACTTTAGCGGGTATCTGATAATTACAATTTGCGGCTTGAAGCACTAATAAACCATCGACGCTAAACATTTCTTCCAGCGCCTCTTTGTAGGGAACAATAGGGGAAAACGTTATAATATCTTCGATATCAAGTTGCTTAATAAGCGGTTTAAACTCTGCACAGTGACCTGCGGCACGCAGCTTAATCCTCAACTCACTGGCATCAATTTTTTGCTGTTTCTTTAAGGTCGCTATTGCTTGAAACAAATGCGTCGGGTCCCGCTCACTTGGGTAGATAACACCGCTATGTAGCAACGTTATTGGCTGTTCCGGATCTGCTGCGTCATCATTTCCCCCATTGCTGATTTTCACTGGGGGCACAGCCAATGACCTGAATATTTCCTCATCGTAGCCGTTACTAATCACTTTAAAAAAATCATCATCACATTGAGGAAATCGTGCCTGATAAAGCTTTCGTGTTCCTTCCGTAGTCACCACTAAGCACCTACCATGCTTAACAGCCACTCTCTCAATCCACTGAAAGATTCTTTTTTTGATTGGGTTGGTTGGATAGTCAACTTGTGCCATTGGGTCACGCAAATCAATGACCCAAGGTACATTTGTAAGGCGATGGAGGATATAAGCGATGATATGAGCTGTTGCTATTGGATAAGTAGAGACAATGACTTTAGGCTTATGACGACGAATTTCTCTAAGACCTGATACGACACCGCCAATGATCCAGCTTTGCCAGTTGTCGGGCAACGCCAGCCAAGAAAGATACTTCCCTCGAAAGCTAAAACTCTTGGCAGCATCTCTAGCAAAGCTGCGTATGACTTTTACTTGGCTCGGGACAAGGTCTTTTTGCTGCTGCGACCATTTTTCATAGGCCGTTAACGAGACACTTAATACCCTTACATCCCAACCTTGATGTGCCAAATAACGAGTAAACACTAAGCTTCTTAACATACCACTACTGCCTAAAATCGGCGGGTAATGAAAAGCCACATACAAAACGGATTTATCCTCCATGAGTGTTCACGTCCCCTCAATCAATTCTTAGTTAGGTTCAACATCTTTTTTATAATTATGTCTATACTGAGTTTAAGAATAGTTCAAAAATATGGATAAAGTTTTGAAAAAATCTCATCGCGCTAAATACTTGCTAGGAATGGCATTAATTGCTCTCCCTCTCTTTAGTCAAGGCCAGTCAATTAGGGATAATCAACACTGTGGGATCAAGCAAGGGCAGCCGCTTAGCAATGCTTATGGCCCTTTTGATTCAACTAATCCACAGCATCGAAGTAAGCTTGGTGTCGTGCTAAAATACCACTTCAATGATAACGTCAGGCGGCTACAAGGCAAACGACATTCCAGTGATTTAGATTACACCTTACGAGCCATTCCTAACTATCATCAAGCCTTATATGCTGTCTCACAATATGAACAAAGGGGGCTTTTAAAAGGGTTTTATAATGCCGATTGCTATTTCAAACGCGCATTATACTTCCAGCCCAAAGATGCGGTTTCATACATGCTATTTGGTATGCACCTACAAGCGACAAAGCGCCTCAATGAAGCAAAAAAAGTGTACCAAAGGGCACTCAAAATAACGCCTACCGCCGCTGAATTAAATTACAATTATGGTTTATTACTTTTTGAACTTGGTGAATACAACGCTGCAGAAAAAGCCGCCCAAAAGGCATATCAGAAAGGCTACCCACTCAATGGGCTAAAGAATAAACTCGCTTCGGTTAGATAACAGCGTTATCGAAATAACAACAGCGCGAACGCCTGTGATGAGTGAAGCTAAAAAACAGTGGTAAAACAAAGAGACTATTCGCTAAAATAGGGCGTACCCTTTCGAGTTAAGGTAGCCATGGTGAACCATACAGAGCTAGCGCAACATAGTAGTATCCTTGATACACCAATAGATCGCTCTCGCCATATCGGCTTAATGTTAGATAAACTAACATCGCAAAATAAGCAATTGGGTGAATTACTCCCTCTGTTAATCCATTGCAACGATCCCTGTTTGCCTAGTTACGATCCAGACATACCCTTATGTCAAATATCTCATTACACACCGAGCATAAAAGCCCAGCAACTCGCTCAAAGCTTTTTTAATTTTCAATACCACTCAGTCAAAGCCGAGCCGTTAATTGATGGGCTTTACACGATAGGGAGCCTTGGTAGCATCGGCCAAAGCTGCAACTCAGATTGGGATGTATGGCTATGTATCAATGACAACAATAATGAAGAGATTAATAGGAAAATAGCAGCTAAGTGCTATTTAATCGAACAATGGGCCGAACAATTAGGTGTTGAGTTACATTTATTTATTGTAACAACCAACCAGTTTAAACAAGAGATTAAGTCAAGTTTCGACAAGGAGTCAAGTGGCAGTGCGCAACATTGGTTGTTACTCGATGAGTTTTATCGTTCAGCGATAGCACTGGCAGGAAAACCTATTGCTTGGCATACAAAGGAGCAACAGCAAGCCACTGATTACCTAGACTTTGGTCAGCCACAACCCATTCCTGCCCAGGAGTATTTTGGGGCAATGATGTGGCAGCTTTATAAAGGCATTGACTCACCTGAAAAGTCATTACTCAAGGCCATTCTGTTAGAGTCGTATTTTAATGATTTTCCAGAAACAACCCTATTAAGCCAACAGGCTCAGCAACAGCTTAAAAAGGGGAAATTCACCGATCATTATTTATTATTACTGCAACGGGTCAGTAAATATTTAATAGAGCAGCAAGACTTTGAGCGGTTAGAGTTAGCCCGGGAGTGCTTTTATTTAAAGTGTGCCCCTGGGCTGAGTTATATTAATAATGCTGATGACTACGATTATCAACAGAAGATCTTAGCCGGACTCACTGAACAATGGGGGTTTACCCACAAAAAGATATGCCACTTAGATCGTTGTGAACGATGGAGTCCCGTCGATGTTCAACACCACCATCAAGCATTAGTATCTGCATTATTAAAAAGCTATCAATTCATGAAAAAGATGGCGCAAACCCATCATGTTGATGAGGCACTTTACCCCCAAGAGTTAACAGTACTTAGCCGTAAGCTATATTCTGCTTACCAAGAGTCAGCGACAAAAATCAGTCGTCTACCACAGCAACACAAAGCTCGAACAAGCACCAATGAGCTATTTTTTAGAAGAGGTTTAGACAAACAACAACAGCGGCAATGGCTATTGTTAAACCAAGCTCCGGTTTATGGCAAGAATACTATTATTCACGAAGACAAGAAGATCATTAAATTACTCGCTTGGGCCGCCGTTAATCAGATTGTATCAAGTAAAACTCAAATAAAGCTCCCTATCGATATTGCTCAGGAAAGCCATAAAGTGAATCAGGCAATTCACATTCTAAGCGATGAGTTTGCAGTGAAAAGTCAAGCAACGAAAAGCGCGCTGTCCCAAGCAAGTCGAGTCGAAAAAGTCATACTATTAGTGAATATGTGCCGCGATAACACAACGTCTTTTCACGGCCAATCACAAATCATGGACTGGCTCATCAGTAATATTTTTTCTATTGGAAGCAAAAAACACAGTCTAGTTTCTAGTATTGATTTAGTTTATCGCAACTCATGGAATGAGCATCATGCCATCTCTTTTAACGGTGATCTGGCGATATTAAAGATGCTGTGCCATTTAATTAGCTTAATTAGACCCGCAGACCCGACACCGGATTTTAGTGTTCATAGCCTTTCAGCACAGCATGATGTGTTATTAAAAGACCATGTACTCTTTTTACTCAAAGAGTGCATTGCGATTAACAAAAAATCGAGTAAACAAGGTATTCAAGTCAAGTCATTAGTTGTTGCTGGAAAGCTTTACGGTCTTTTTTTTCAACAAGATAAAGTAGAGTTCAAAACAATTAGTAGTGCAGTCGAGCTATACCAACAACTAAGCAAAGCACCGTTAACCCAACTGCCCCACCAACATCAAACAACGAACAAACTGACGAGAATTATTTATGAACACGGCAGTATCGGCTATGTTCAGTTCTTTTTAGAACAGCAAACAGCCGGGATTCAAGTGTATATCTTAGATGAGCACAATCACCTTTCTAGTTACTGGCAAGACCAACAAACTGAAGAACAATTAATTCGAGAAATATATCGTTTCTACACATTTACCAAAGAGCAACAAAATATCACGCAAGAGAAACTTGCGATTAGTTTTAACCTACCTCAGTTTAATCGAATCACGCAAAATAATAGCGTAATATTAATTGAACCTTTTGATCGCCAAGCTGATGAAATCTTCTAAATGGATACTTCTCTCAAGGTTTAATCCTCATTAAGTCAGTGCCATAGGGCTTTGCTGTTATTTTTCTCAGCGCAATTTCCAACTCCTGCCTATAATAAACAATGAGAATAAAAAAGGAGCTTGAGCAATCTCATGAGTAGCAACAAACTAGGTGCAGGAGAACAGTTCCCTCGAATCTCATTACCCACCATCAGCGGCGTTGAAATTGAAATTAGTCGACCGTACCATGATGCCACATGGCAACTAATCGCTATATACCGAGGAGGGCACAGCGAAAGCTGTACACAATTTTTGAACTCTTTAGAAGATGCCAAACTAACACTCGCAGAAAGTGGCATTAGTATAGTGGCAGCATCAGCCGATGATGCTCCCCAGCTACAATCTCATTTGCAGCAACTGCATGTGTCCTACCCGTTGGCCTACGGCCTTTCTTTACAACAAATGCACGAGTTGGGATTATTTATTTCAGTCCCTAGTGATTTTTCAGAAACCAATCACCCGTTTGCAGAACCAGCATTATTTGTCCTAAACGAGAAAGGGCAAATTGTCATTATGGACATAACCAATAATGAATTATGCCGCCCAGAATTGTCGCGCTTAATTCATGGCGTTAAGTTACTGCACGACAGTGAAACACCTCAAACGATTAGTGGCAGCTTTAGTTAACAGCGCAATTGTATTTTGTTGATATAGAATAATTGGTTTGGCGTAAACTTCAGCATAATATAGCTTCTATAATCCCGCCGCCGATTACATGGAGCCTTTATGCACAACACGCCGCAATTTAACTGGCAAGATCCACTGCAACTCACCTTACAATTAAGCGAAGAAGAGCGAATGATCCGTGATGCCGCCCATAACTATTGCCAAGACAAATTACAACCCCGAGTGCTATTAGCTAATAGGCAAGAGTCCTTTGACCGAGATATCATGTTTGAACTCGGCGAGCTAGGCTTATTGGGCTCCACATTACCCGAGGCCTACGGGGGCAGTGCTGCTAATTATGTGAGTTATGGTTTAATCGCTCGTGAAGTAGAACGGGTTGATAGTGGCTACCGCAGTGCAATGAGTGTGCAATCTTCCTTAGTCATGTACCCTATTTACACTTATGGTACAGAACAACAACGGTGTAAATTCTTACCAAAACTGGCCACTGGCGAGTGGGTGGGTTGCTTTGGTTTAACCGAGCCAAACTCAGGCAGTGATCCAGCCTCTATGCTCAGTAAAGCAACCAAAGTCGATGGCGGTTATTGCTTAAATGGCACGAAGATGTGGATCACTAACTCCCCTATCGCTGATGTATTTGTCGTATGGGCGAAGCTCGATAACGTGATACGTGGGTTTATTCTAGAAAAAGGGATGCATGGGCTATCTACACCAAAGATCGAAGGCAAGTTTTCATTACGGGCATCAATCACCGGTGAGATTGTGATGGAGAATGTGTTTGTCCCTGAGGAAAATATTTTTCCTGAGATCACTGGCTTGAAAGGTCCTTTTGGTTGCCTTAACAAAGCTCGCTACGGTATTGCTTGGGGAAGTTTAGGCGCAGCAGAATATTGCTTTAATGCAGCAAGAAGCTACACCCTCGATCGTCAACAGTTCAACCGTCCCCTTGCAGCCAACCAGCTCGTGCAAAAGAAATTAGCCGATATGCAAACTGAAATAAGCTTAGGTTTGCAAAGTTGCTTGCAAATGGGCCGACTCATGGATACACATCAATGCCCTGTTGAGCTTATTTCATTATTAAAACGTAATAACTGTGGCAAGGCTTTAGATATCGCCCGTATTGCAAGAGACATGCATGGCGGCAACGGTATTAGCGATGAGTTTGGAGTTATTCGTCACGTGATGAATCTAGAAGCGGTCAATACCTATGAAGGTACGCATGATGTGCACGCCTTAATTTTAGGCCGTGCAATCACAGGAATTCCAGCTTTTTGTTAGAGGTGATTTAAGCGGCTAGGTAAGTGTGCTCTATCCCAATAGATCGGTTGTTTGGCTTGAGCACTCAACAACCGATTAAATTGCTCAAACGAACTTATTTCACGGTCCAATCCAGTTAACCAACGCCATGTATGACGATAGCAATTTGCGGTGAATAAATCATAACGGTGGAAAGTGAAAATATCATTCACAGCAGCCCCAATAGCCTGATTAACCACAATTGGTTGCGCCCTACGATCGCAAGCAATAAAAATATTCTTACCACTACGTCCATGTAAAAATCGTTTAAAAGATACCGCTCGTATCAAGCCACTGCCATGTAATTCAATAATAGTATCGTCATCAACGACAATACCAGTATGCTGGAAGGCTTGATACACTTCACAACAAACAACACTCCCCGGCATAACCCTAACTAAGTGCTTACTAGGCAATAACTCTGAAGGTTCACGGCCCATATCATGATTGTTCGGTCTGAAACGTTGACGATCTTGCTTACGTAAGTGGCTTTTTTGCTCACTATAGAGTGCAACCGAACTTAGAGCAGTCCCCAATAGTATTAACGGTAACGGCATATTGACTCCTCATTTCACTCACAGGCTGAACTAAACACAGTGTAACTTATTTACTTCAAAGGCAAAGCATAGCTATGTTACAAAGTATGTGAAGTATTAATAAAATCCAGATAAAATAGGCCGTCCGCACTCTAGATATATCAATCAAATGCTTGAATTATCACTTATTTTAATTTTTATTCCGACTAGCTTTTTCATCTCGATTACTCCCGGCATGTGCATGACACTAGCGATGAGTCTTGGTATGAGCATTGGAATTAGACGCACTTTATATATGATGTATGGGGAGCTCTTGGGTGTGGCTACAGTCGCTATTGCTGCCGTATTAGGTGTTGCAGCCATGATGCTAAATTACCCCGCTGTATTTAGTATATTTAAATGGCTGGGCGGCGCCTACCTCATTTATATTGGCGTCCAAATGTGTCTAAGTAAAGGCAAACTATCTTTACAGCCAGAGTCTGAAACTGATGTTAAAGCACAGGCGTCAAACTGGACCTTATTTGGCCAAGGTTATTTTACGGCAGTAGCAAATCCCAAAGGTTGGGCATTTATGATGTCGTTGTTGCCTCCTTTTATTAATCCAGACTTAGCATTAGCTCCTCAATTAAGCGTCTTAATTATGGTTATTCTATTTATGGAATTTAGCTGTATGATGCTATATGCCACAGGCGGCTTAACGTTAAAAAAAGTGTTAAGTAAAAATGGCTGTATCCAATTAGTTAATCGTATCTCTGGCAGTCTAATGGTCTTGATCGGCTGCTGGTTAGCATTAGGCTAAATTTATTACGTAAGGTAACTCCCGATGATTAAATTACGAGATCTTGAATATCTTGACGCCATTGAGCAACACAAACACTTTGGTCAAGCCGCTCAAGCGTGCTTTGTGAGTCAACCGACCCTAAGTGGCCAACTCATGAAGCTAGAGGACCAACTCGGCTTACAGTTAGTTGAGCGTCATCGGGGCAATGTGATGCTCACTCCTGCGGGTGAAACATTGGTCAAAGAAGCTCGTCAAGTGCTTCAAGCTGCACAACATTTTGAAGCCTCAGCAAAAGCATTACTCGACCCCTTCGCTGGTGATTTACATTTAGGGCTAATTCCGACATTAGCGCCGTATTTATTACCCAAGATTATGCCGCTGCTTAGCCAATCACTACCTAATATCAAATTTTATTTGCATGAAAAGCAAACGAAGGTTTTACTTGAACAACTCAATCAAGGCAAATTAGACGCTTTAATCTTGCCTTATTTACCCGAAATGGAAAAGTTTGACGCTTACCACTTATTTGATGAACCTTTAATGCTAGCTTGCCCTAAAGAGCATCCTCTAAGTGATAAAAAAAACCTACTCCTGAGCGATTTACACCAACAAAATATCCTGACTCTAGAAGATGGCCACTGCTTAAAAGATCAAGCAATGGGTTATTGCTTTGCAGCAGGAGCGCAAGAAGATAATAGCTTTCAAGCCACCAGCTTAGAAACCTTACGTCACATGGTTGCCTGTGGCTTGGGGATCACATTGTTGCCAGCACTCGCTACTCAATCAGGACTTACCAACGAAAATATTAACTATCTTGCATTCGAGAATCCACAACCAACCCGAGGGATATCTTTAGTCGTCAGGCCAAACTACTCTCGAATGATCTGTGTACGTAAGCTCGTCGCTTTAATAAGGGAAACGGTAAACTTTAGCGAGCAAATAAAACCTAAAGCTCAGTGAATTCAAGCGATCCGAACTCAACCCTATTTCGCCCCTTCTCTTTTGCTTGATATAAGGCATCATCTGCCGCCTTGATAAGTAAATTAGGCACAAAATGACTTGATGGTATCACCGAACAGACCCCAACACTGATCGAAATAAACTCTCCAGTTGAAGACGCTAGATGAGGTAACTTTAATCGTTCAACAGCGAGTCTAGCATTCTCAGCAATACGCTCTACATTTTCTGTTTGAGCAACAATAATAGAAAATTCTTCTCCACCGTAACGCGCAACCAAGTCTCCTGGGCGTCCTACAATCCCAGCAAGTGCCTGAGCAACAACTTTCAAACACTCATCTCCAGCCTGGTGACCATAAAAGTCGTTATACGCTTTAAAATGATCAATATCGAGCATGATAACTGAAAGGTTCGTTTGGTGACGCGCCGCACGTGACCACTCTTTAACAAAAAAGGCATCCATATATCTGCGATTAGCTAACTCAGTCAGGGAGTCGGTGCGTGACACTTGTTCTAACTTCTCATTGGCAATTGACAGCTCTTTGGTGCGCTCATCTACCAGTCTTTGTATCATCTTAGATTTACGGTGAATAGCACCTACATAATGAGTCACAAATAGCGTCAACAGTATACCAACACTGCTAATAACATACGGCAACAATGTATGATGCTCTCGAACATAACTTTGCGTTGGTGATGAAGTGATACTCCACTGTCGTCCAAACACCGTTGGCAGCTCTTTACGATAAGCCATTCCGCCCTTCACCTTTTCAGCAAGACGAGATTTATGGTGCACTAACAAAGTGGCAGGCGAAGCTTTTGAGTTAGCATTAGTATCATCAAATACTTTCATCTCAATGCCTAAAGGATTTTCTTGTAACGCCGAGTTATAAAAAATATCACTAACCCGGTAAACTCCCGACACAAAACCTAATAGCTGAGACTGGTAATCTATCAACTCATTTGGCTCATTATTATAGATAGGAACAAGCACCAGAAAGCCTTTTTGTTGACCCTGATCTTGCACTAAGTTAATACTCGCAGACGCTGTTGTTTCCCCTGTCGCTTGAGAACTTAGCAATGATTGTAGCCGCGTGGGATCAGAAGCAAGATCGTAACCTAACGCTTGTTGATTACCTTGGTAAGGATAAACGTAATAAACAGGAAAATGAACGTCTCTAACGGAAGCACTAACCATCCCCTTATTTACATCATGTTCGGTAAATTTATAACGAGGAAAGACGGTTCGATGTTGCTGTTCATACATTTCTCTTTTTGAGCGTTCAACCTTTGGGATCCATTCGATAGCCTGAATATCAGGATGACGGGAAATCGCTTTTTTCGCCTGAGTATTAAACCGTTTTATTGAAGGCACTTCACCGCGTTCAAATAAAGTAGCTATGGCATAAAGTGGTTCAGTATTGGCAACCAAATCACGTGAAAATGAAGCTGCGCGGCGGTCAGTATCAATCTTTAACGCACTGTACACATTTTTTTCTTCTGCTTGATAAATTAACCAACCTGCGAGAGCTGAAAAAAGCAGACCAACCAGCATAATAATCACTTGCCATAAAATTGAACGGTCCCTGACACTCATCTAAAACTCACCTAGCTTATTGATTTAACAAGGTCTATGTTGCATTGCTCAATTGTTTTTTTCAACCAAATTATGTGTAATATCTATTATTAAAGACATAAAAAAACCCAAGCCAAAATGACTTGGGTTCTTAGTTAGAGTTTATAACTACTCGAGTACATTAACTCCATTTGCACGTAGTTGGTCGATTTGCGTGGGATCAGTTAATGACACCCCAACCAACTCGACTTGTAATAATTCAGTTAAATCCATCAATGGCGCAATATCAGTCACCGCTGTATTAGAAATAAACAGGCTGTTTAAGCTCACAAAGCCAGCTCCAGATAGCGTACTTAACTCTGTGATATTACTGCC
Organism: Alteromonadales bacterium alter-6D02; assembly: GCA_002835545.1. GTDB lineage: Bacteria > Pseudomonadota > Gammaproteobacteria > Enterobacterales > Psychrobiaceae > Psychrobium. Next base: position 30,626 of record PIZK01000002.1, on the reverse strand, counting down.
TGATAACATCAATGTAGCATTAGCTGCCATAGCAATATTTCCTAGCTCGCTCCAGTTGGTCACCGTTACTGCGTTAAGACCAAGAAAGTCATAAGCCGTTAGCGTAGGAAGCATGCTTAAATCAGTAAAACTAGTATCACTTAATCCTAAGGTAGACAGGCTAGTATATGAGTCAAGCTGACTCCAATCTGTAATCGTCGTTTTATCAACAAATAAATAACTTAACACACTCGAAGTGATTAAACTTAAATCACTAAAATCAGTATTAGCCACGGTTAAGCTCGTTAACTCACCGAAGTCACTTATTTTCGACCAGTTAGACATTGTCACCCTAGAAGGACTATCGTATTGACTTAAATAAAGTTTTCTTAATGAAACCGTAGAAAACAATGATAAATCATTGAACGTTGTATTCTCTGCAGCAAACTGCTCAAGTGAAGAAAGAGAACTAACAAAGCTCCAATCTGTTATTGATGAATTTTGACTGACCTGTAGTTTTATTAATCCTGACAATAGCCCTATTTGACTAGCATCAGCCAAGTTAGTATCCGTCACATCAAGATCTTCAAGGGAGGTCAGCGAGCCCAAGGCAGACCAATCAGCCACATCTGAATGCGATAAATCCAAGTTCGCTAAATTCGGAAATTGAACAAAATCAGATAGCGAATTAATAGTCACCCCCTGACAGTTTAGATAAGTCACGCTAGCAACTGACGTTGATGCCCCGAGTGCGGCAGTAACACAGCTTTCAACTGCAGCATCCGAAAAAGTCAGATTACTCACCATTAATTCATTCCAGCGATACGGTGAACTATCAACGTCGTCGGCAATGCCATCGTTATCATCATCTGAATCGGCGTTATTTCCCAAACCGTCATTATCAGAATCAAACCACTCAGTATCATCACTAGGGAAACGATCTAAATGGTCAGCAACACCATCACCGTCCATATCGCTAGAAACGTGAGTATCAAACGGCTGAACATCTTCACTATTTAACACGCCATCATTATCAATGTCAGTATCGGCGCTATCGACAATGCCATCAGCATCAGTGTCTAACTCATGCACCTGATAGAAATTGATTCGTGGTGCGATACGCGTCCACCAGCTCTCGTCCGTTGAACCGAAGTCCCACGAGTTACCATTCTCCTGTTCCCACTCAAGTACATAAACACGACCATCGACTTGCTTCAACAATTCCCAATGACGACGACGATAAGGGTTACACTGGCCCATTTCAGGCAAGCAGTCGCTATATTGGACACCATCGTCAGATTGCATTGATGTAAATACTAGGCTATTGCCTGTTGACTGCCAAGCCCAGCGATCCCATTGCTGCTCACCGAAAATATCAAGGTTTGCACTATGTATTCGCGATGCTTGAGTATCAGTATCTAAGCGGAATCCAAAGTACTCATCTGGGATAATTGTACCATCCTCGTCATATACATTTTCATTAGTGAGTGTGATACCGCTTAACAGGAAGTTACCTTTTAAACTAGCAACATTAGCTGAATCATCTCGCTGCACAGCTAACATGTAGGTACTAAAGGTTTTTTCACCCTGTTTAACCTCAACATAAAGCTCAGAACTATCTACATTCTTCTCAAAGCGCGTTACGCGCAGCTGCGCACCTAAATCGGTGTAATCAATCACTAATACACCAGCATCTAGTGACCAATTAAATGCCATGCTATTACTTAAGTTAACCCCACTAATTCCGTCACCATTAAAACTCACGGTCGATGCTGACAGCTCAGGGACATCAGGGTTATAGTTAACAGGCATAACCCATTCGCCAGTTAGCTCACTCGCTTCAAAGTCATAAACAGCTAACTGAGATGAATCCTTCAACGTTCTGCTAAAGCCATCCCCTTCAACGGTAATCGCAGGAGCATCCATATCACCTGTCAGCTCTTCACGATCGCCATTGTGAGTAATGCGATAAGTATCTGTAGGGACAACCCAGAAGCTATCTTGCTCAGTGCCATTTTCAAGTAATTGCCATTGCTCCGATAGACGAGTCACTGATACAGCAATCCATTTATCACCATACATATTAATATAGTTATTAGCCATGTCCTGTGTAATTAAACCAGTCTCGACCAGTTGTGAAACGGTTTGATATTTAATGGATTCAACTGGTGCTGTCGAGGTTTTTTCCAACACGTTATTTTCTAACGCCCAGTCAAAGTCACTTGCACCATTTCGATTTCCTTCAGAACCGCTTCCATCATTCACAAAAGTGAAGCTGCTACCTGAGATATAGGCCATATTGACTTTAGGTTCATCTAAGTGACCACCTGAGATAGAGATATATTTATCCGCTAAGTCCGCCACTGTGAAGCCAAGCGCAATGCCAACTTCGTTGTCTAATGGCGCTAAGTCTACCCCGTCAAGTACACCATCATTATCATCATCAGTGTCAGCATTATTACCTAGACCGTCTAAATCAGTGTCTACAGATTCATTGCTATCAAACGGATACTCATCTTCCCAGTCGACCACACCATCGTTATCATCATCTTGATCTTGGTTGTTACCAATATCATCACCATCGTTATCTGCCCATTCGTAATTATCTTTCGGGAACAGATCATCAGCATCATTAATACCATCATTATCATCATCGATATCGATACTATTTGGAATGCCATCACCATCAACATCGTAATGAATGTCATAAGGTTGATATGAGGTTAGACGTGCAGGTATAAACATTTGCCAATCAGGCTCTCCGCTCGGGAAAATATCTGCATTAATATTTCGTTCGGACCACTCAAGCACAAATGTTTCTTCACCAATTTGTGCAACTGGCTGCCAGAATCGGCGACGGAAAGGATTACAATCATCATTGGCGGTAAAACAATTAGAGTATGAGTCACCAAACTGAGCACGATTCACATTGATTGTAATACGGCCAGTACTTGCTTCACTCCACTGCCATGAGTGGATATAGCTAGCGGTTGAATATTCTTCACTATCAAACTCATTGGCAGAACCACGACTGGCCGAACCATCACTATGAAGCACATAACCCCATAGGTCGTCATAATTTATAAATCCTTGCTCATTATAATAATCAGAATTTGCTATCGTGAAGTGATTAAGTAGAAACTCTCCCTCAGCATCAAACTCTGGAATATCTTGCTGTACTCTCAATGCAGCGCCATAACCGATGATAGTATTCTCAGCAGTCGTTAAGTGAGTTAATAACTCAACTCCATCAAGATCACCATCAAGTGCTGCTGTTTGCACGTAGCTAATAATTTTAGTAGTGCCGGCCGCTTGTGCTGTTAAGCTCGTCAATATCAACTGGCCTTCAGTGCCAATCGTCCAGCTAAATTTTTCTTTTGTGACTTCACTTTGGGCAAGGCCATCATCAGTAAAGCTAACGATATCAGCAAGTAGTCTTTGATAATCAGTTATGTGCTCGGGAAGTACCCATTGGCCAAGGACTTGCTCAGTAGTAAAAGGAATGACATTAAGTTGATTAATCGGCTGATAGTCAACAGTGGTAATATCAGTGAAAGTTTGAGTAACTTCACTGCTGTTACCAAATAACACTAAGGCTTGATCCACATCAGTAAATGTAATCGTTCTATGCTTGGTTTCAACAAACTTGTTATCACCGATTTTATTTAAGGTTGTTGTTATTGTTTGCTCTTCTACCTGAATATATTCAGATAAGCCACTCTCAGCGTATGCTTGTGCTTGTTGTGGTGTGATAACACCTAACTCAAGTAATCTTTCGGTATCATAAGAGGCTGCATTGGGGATAGTTTCAATAGGGGTCAGCGTTAACACATCGTCAGCTAAGGCCCAATTTACATCGACCTGAAGCTCCCAAGGGCTATGCACCACAGCGGTACCATCAGGATTTAATAAGAAGCCGCCTGCATTATGATAACCTAAACCAATACTTGGCTCGATAACAGAGAAATGATCGATGTTGATATAAGCACTTGCTAACAACTCTGCTTGTGTTAATGGTTGTGCCACTCCCACCTCAGAGTCCAGAGGGTCAAGATCAGCATTATCTAATACGCCATCACCATCATCATCAGTATCAGCATTATTACCAACACCATCGCCGTCGGTATCTAACCACTCAGCTTGATTACGTGGGAATGCGTCAGCACTATCGCTATAACCGTCATTGTCATCATCGCTATCCGTAACGTCATATTCGCCATCGCTATCTGTGTCTAGGTAGCTAAAATGACTTATCACTTGATTAAAGGCTTGTTGATTCATCCATACATCATCGCCAGACTCAACATCACCAGGTCTTTCATAGCTACCATTACGCACAGCTCCATTGACTAAAGCAAACATTCTGCGTGTATCATCCGCATCAATATCAAAGTGAATAATATCTAATACTTCTTCTGGAATATGCAATAGAATCAACTCTTCACCGTGAACAACTTCACGAGTCCAAGAGCCAGAAATAGCTAGTAAGCGGATAGGGTTACCACCAGCCTCAACATATAAATTAACTAAACCACTGTCTGTTTTCGACGCAATAAACTCTGCTTTTAAGCTGTTATTGTAATGGTAATCACCTTCGACATGGATTAATTTAAGTTGATTGCGATCGACACCATTCCACGGTTTATTAACAAATAAATGATCAAGCGAGGTTAAACGGTTCGTTGTGTGGTTTTCTAGATAAGTATAATTATCACACTTGGTATCGGTTAAATCACAGCCATCTGTCCATAAGTTATAACTTGCTTTTAATGTCGTGAAATTAACTTTAAATAAGCTGGCAGTCTCAGTGAAAGCCACTTGCTGGTTAATATTATCAGCCCATGAATCATCCCAATAATCATCATCGCCATATTCACGTAGTAATTGGCTAATATTCTTACCAGCGCTTTCAATTAGCTCACCTGTCACTAATGTTTCTTGGCCTTGACTATTAACAAATATCACCGAACCATCGGCATTACGTTGTGTCAGTTGGTGATCTTCGGCATAAGGCACCCAACCAGCCGACGTGAGTAAATAATCGTTGGACTCAACGGCTTTTTCTTTAAAGCTTTTAGTCGCGATATCATGCTCATAAAATTTAAATAACGTCGTATTTGTTGCCGCATCGACGACAATCTCTTGATAGCTATACGGCTGATCATCACTGTAATTGGCTTCATCAAGAATAAACACCGCGCTTGCATCAAACGCGTCGGCAAAACCTTCGGTATCGGTAACAAGCGTTTTATCTTCCCTAATCTCTGTTTCGATTTCTGTAATTAGGTCAGGGTCTGTTTCGTTAATTTCTTCGATATAATCTTCAGTCGCTTGTTCATCGGTAATCAAGTCAAACGTTGAATCGACACCTTCAGGTAAGTCAAAATCATCATTATCAACAATGATCTTAATGACCGCAGCGAGCTCAAGCTGCTCAGCAGAATCCACGTCAGCTAACAAAGTGTTTAACTGCTCTTCAGTAGTAATCTCCTCACCACCATTAGCACGGTCAATCAAAATCACTTCAGCCGTTGACACATTGGTAATATTGACTCGGAAGTTTTCATCACTATCGACAATACCATCGTCACCAGCAATAGCCTCTAAGGTAGTTACAGGTGGCAAGATAGACGCGAACTCAACACCTGGATTAATCGTTGGATCACCAAAGGCGCGAATATTGATCAACGAATTAATCAAAGAATCATCAACATTTAGTACAGCCGTATAGCGGCCTTCACCATTAGCTTGTGCTGTTAATGTCTGATCACCAATGGTGATCTCAAGGGTTGCATTGGCAATAACATTGTCAGTCACCAAACCAGTGATAGTTACACTCGATATTTTACGTTTAATGGTTACCTGAATTTCTTTAGTGGTTGTCGCGCCATCATTGTCAGTCACTGTGACTGCTAATACCGTCATGGTATCTTCAGTAACATCAGGAGCCGTAAAGCTTACGCTGCTAGAATTGGCACCGCTTAACTGCAATGGTAAGCCAGATTTAACAGCCCATTGATAACTAGCAACACTGCCATCTGAGTCAGCTGCAACAGCAGTTAGGCTTAACTGCTGTTGCTCTTGAATACTATTCTCGCCAGTGATACTCAGTGTCGGACTCTTGTTTCCTGCTACTGGTGCTGGAGTGTCGCCCCCACCGCCGCCACAGCCCACTAATACCGCTGCGTTCAAGATCATGCCTGCGGATAAAAAACTTCTGACAATTTTATTTTTTTTCATTGATATCCCATTCCATTCTTCTGATATTAACGAGCCAACTCCATGCTGATTCGGTGGTTTACGTTTATATTGAATACAATATTACTTATGCTGCACACAGTAGAATATATGAACAGAAATAATACAAGCGATGACTCGACTTTATTTCAATTTTTTGTTTTTTAAGTGAAAGTAACACTAAATAATGTCAAAAAACCTTTACTCGACAATTTTTTGACAAAAAAAAGCCCGGAGTGACATCCGGGCAAACCTGCTGAGGTAAACTGTTACCATTTACGCATTTTGTGTCCTCTGACTGCGTAAAAGAGAATAAATAAATAACAAGGTAGCCCGACTAAATAAGCGATTTGAGTATCACCATAATGAGCTAACTTGCCAAAGACTAATGGTAGGATCGCCCCGCCAGAAATGCCCATAATTAATAGTGCTGAGCCTTGCGAAGTAAACTTACCTAAACCATCTAAAGCGAGAGGCCAGATTGATGGCCAAACAAGCGCATGTGCTAATCCCATTAAAGCAACAAAAGTCACAGAGTTAGGAATGACAGCAATACCAGACCAACCCCATAAAACATCAGCAATCGATGTATCAGATGTTGAGCCAAGAATGACACCTAAGATACACAAACTACCTGAGATTGCAGAGCCTAAGAGCGCTTGCTGTTGAGTAATAAAACGAGGGATACAAGTAACACCAATAATGTAACCAATAACCATAAATACCATAGTATATGACGTTAATGACGCGAAGTTTTCAACGCCTAAACCTGAACCATAAAGACCGATAGTATCGCCAGCGATCACTTCAACACCGACATAAGCAAATAGCGCAATAGCACCTAATACCACTTGTGGAAAATGAATGATGCTAGATTTTTCATCATGACCCGTTTCTTCACTCCCTAAGTCCAATTCAGGTAATGAAGAAAACTTAACTAGGCCGATCAATGCAGTTAATGCAATCGCCATATATATATATGGCCATACCAATTTGTTTGAAAGCTCATTAATCGTCGCTGCGCGATCTTCTGGGGTTAATGCTGCAATTGATTGTTCGGAAACATTGCCCATATCAGCAAGAATCAGAGCAGTAAATACCAGCGGCACCACAACACCTGCAGCTTTGTTGATTAGACCCATGATCGAAATACGCATCGCCGCACTCTTCGCAGGACCAATTTTAACAACGTAAGGATTTGACGCGGTTTGTAAAATAGTTAAACCGGTTCCTAATACAAATAATGCAATTAAAAACAGCATGTAATTGGCACTTTTTGCCGCAGGGATGAATGCGAGAGAGCCAACAACCATGATGGCTAAACCAATGGCCATACCGTTTTTATAACCAGTACGATTTAACAGTGATGACATGGGTAATGCCATAACCGTATACGCAATATAAAACGCAAAAGTAACAAATAACGCTTGGAATTCGTTTAATTCACAAATGATCTTTAAAAATGGGATCAGTGAACCATTTAACCACGTCACGAAACCAAAGATAAAAAACAAGATACCAATGATAGTCATCGGCATCACACTCGATTGCTTCGAAGTACTTACATCTGAATCAACATTCATAAAACCTCCAACAGAGTGACCGCTTTTCTTATTCTTTTCCAGCAACCCAAGTACGGGTTACCTCAACATTATCATTTAGTGCAATGAAGTCAGCACGAGCGCCAACAATCAACCGCCCCAACGATTTATCTAGAGATAAATACTGCGCTGGGTATAAACTTGCCATATTCAGTGATTCAGCAAGTGATACATCTAGATGACGGTGCGTATTTCTAACCGCAGATGCCATATCTAGCGCAGAACCCGCTAGCTCACCCGTTGTTGAATTTAATTTATCACCAGTGCGGACAATCTCACGGTCAAAGAAAGCAAAGCGCTCAATATCGGTACCAACTACAGACATAGCATCAGTAACCAACACTAACGAACCTTGCGGCTTCGCCTTTAATGCCACCTTACAGCTGGTGTAATCAACATGGTGACCATCAACTATTAATCCACATACAGCGCTATCATTTAATAAAGCAGCTCCAACCATGCCCGGCTCGCGAGAAGTAAATGCTGACATAGCATTAAACAAATGAGTAAAACCTGTTGCACCAGCATCGACGGCAGCCTGAGCTGTCGAAAAATCAGCATTAGAGTGGCCTAAGAACACCTTAATACCTAAAGCAACCATTCGCTTAATATCATCAGTAGAGACATTTTCAGGGGCGACAGTAACGGCAATCAGGCCTAAATCTTTACGTTCTAAGACAGCCCATTCAGGCTCTGAAATTTCGCGTATAAATTCAGCACTGTGTGCCCCTTTCTTCGCGATACTTAAATGCGGACCTTCAAAGTGTACGCCAATAATACCATCAACACCTTGAGCAATCGCTTGACTGATAGCATCAGCAGCTTCACTCATCACTTCAACTGTATCGGTAATCAGCGTTGGTAACATCGCTGTGGTACCAAATTGACGATGGGCTTGAAACATCGTCTTAAGCCCATCAACGGTCGCATGGGTATTTAATAATGCACCGCCACCACCGTTAACTTGCAGATCAACAAAGCCAGGAGCAATTAAGCCAGAAATATGCTCACTAGCACTACCATCGATGGCAGTAATAGAGGTAATAACACCATTATCAATACTAAGCTGAGCCTGTTCATGATATTGCTGACCATCAAAAATCTTATCGGCACTAATCGTTAACTGTGTCATTATTGTTACCTTACCTTTAATTTAAGCTTGTTTTGCGAGCTGTTGTTTAGCAAAAATAATTGCACCAATTTCAGGTGGATTAGTTGGCGCAGATAATCGAGATGCAATTTCAGGCTCAAAGTAAGGTGTTAGAACTGGCGTTAAACCTCCGATAAGTGATAACTCAATCGGTCCTTCCAAACAGAGTTTACGAGCAATATTACTGATATAACTTGCACCATCATTAACGATAGCTAATGCTAACTCATCTTGCTCATTTGCCGCTTGAAATGCGACACAAGCAAGTTGAGCAAAATAGCTTGCAGGTTTTTTAGCAATAGCCTCAACGATTTCAAGAGCATTAGAACAGTTTAACTTGTCTAACAAAATCGTATTCATAGCCGTTGTTTTTTCTAAACCGTCTAGAGAGCGTAAGACGGTTGTAGCGGCCTGCAGACCTAACCAAGCACCACTTCCTTTATCGCCATGAGGGAAACCATGACCACCGATAAATGTTTCTTTACCATTAACAAAGCTATAACCACAAGAACCTGTACCAGTAATCATAATCGCACCATCTTCGCCATTATGAGCACCAAGACATGCAATACGCAGGTCAGTCGTTAAAAACATTTGCTTAAACGGGTGCTGCCACTGCTGCATTTTTTCAAATAAGCTTGGTAAATTAACACCTGCTAAGCCAACACCAGCGGTTAAACTACTCACTAAATCAATACTTAAATCTGCATCGATTAACGCAAGCTTGGCTGATTCAACAATTGAATTAATTGTTTGTTCATAACCATGTAATGGATTTGCAGGACCCGCTATTCCACTTCCAAGAATATTGTTGTTTTCGTCGATGATTGTTGCTTTACATTTACTGCCACCACCATCAATACCTAGAAATAGTGACTGCTCATTAATTACATTTGTGACCACTGCTTGCTCCAGATGCTCGATATAAATCTAAGCCAAGAATATTTTTATAAGTAATATTTATTAATCAATAATCCTAACCAAAAATGACAGCGTTGTCATTTGGTTTTTGAATTATTTTACATTTATTTTACAAAAAGTGCTTTAACACCAAACCAAAGGTTTGTTATTAAAGCACTTTCATTTTTACTTAATCAAGCAATTAGCTATTGCTTTACGACTAGCAGTCGCCCCTTACGTTGACCGTTAGCTGATAATGCACGTACTTCGATCTTACCTGATACGGCCGTTGGTCCTTGATAAGCTTTCCACTGACCACCGTCAACACGGTATTCAATCGCTAGGCTAGGGAAAAGTACATTGGCATGAAGCTGACCATCAATAACTTTCGCGCCAACCGTAGGTATACGATAAGGGATATTGGCTAGGTCCATCTTAGGCATTTCTTTTTCTGCAATTAACTTAGCAAAACGGTGCCATTGATTATCACGCTGAGCTCGTTTTTCCGCTGCAAAGTAATTTGAAGTGCGGTTATAAGTGCCACCCTCAGTGCGGTACGCTGGCGCCCAAGTTGGTTTATGCCATGCACGCTCAGCAAGAGCTAGAAGACGTGGATAAATCTTATATTGAGCCATTGCAACACTACGTGTTGTTTCAGTCCACAATTGACCTTGAATACCCGCCATTGATTTACCTGGTAACTTAACTGTCTTAGCATCATCAACTGCTTCGAACGGTGTTTCCATGCGGTCATACCAAATTTCAGCATGTAACGGTAAGTTATCCGGCATCAACTCAAAGATTTTACGTGTATTTGTGTGACGACCTGCCCAGTAATAACCGTGTTCTTTAGGGTCCGCTTCATAAGGGAAATCAAAGTACAATACTTCTGGTGATGAGAAAACAACTTCCCAGTCTTGATTGATCATTTTGTGATTACTCTTATGACCGCCCCAGAATAAGTTATCCCACGCGTTCACTTGAACTTTCTTCGGCATTTTTTCAAAGCGAGTATGTAACATACCATCGCTCCAACCAGCCGTTTCGATCCCTTTCTCTTCAAGTAGTTTTGCAACACGCTCAATGAAGTAGCCGCTTAGTTCTTTCGCTTCAGTAATGCCATCATTGTTATTCGCTAAAAATTCTTTACAACGTGGCGACTCAACCCAAGCACCAGCAGTTTCATCAGCGCCGATGTGATAACGCGTTAGTGGGTGCCCCGCTTCTGCATGGATACGTTTCACTTCATCCATTACCTTATCGATAAACGCATAAGTGGAGTCCATACATACATTTAAAGTATTGTCGTTGTAGAACTGAACAGATGAATATTCTGTCTTATCTTCAATGTCGTGTAATAGGTATTGAGTCGCCTTATCCATATCGCCTTGCGCTTTATAATGCTCATAACGCGCTGCCATAGCCTTCACCGATGAACGAGAATGCCCCGGCATATCTAATGATGGAATCACTTGAATATGACGTGCACTTGCTGCACGTAAAATTTCTTGGTAGTCATCAACTGAATAGAAGCCATTAACACTACTATTTTTATCAAGACCGGCACCTAATTGTGGTAATAAACACTCACGCTCAGAAAAGTCTAAACAACGCTTACTACTGATATCGGTTAATTCTGGTAACCAAGGAATCTGTAAACGCCAGCCTTCATCATCAGCAAGGTGTAAATGAAGCTTGTTAAGCTTATAAGCTGCCATTTGATCTAGCAGTTCAAGAATAAATGCTTTGTCTAGGAAGTTACGCGCAACATCAACATGCATACCACGGAATTGATAGTGCGGTGTATCAGAAATACTGACATGAGGCAGGCTCTTTTTACCCACAGTCACTAAGCCAGCAATCGATTGTAAACCGTAATAGACACCAGTAATGTCGCTACCTTCAATTGAGATGCCGCTTTTATTAATGACTAATTTATAGCTACCTGATTCAGCCGCTAGTTTTTTATTAACTGACAAGCTAACTGCAGCACCGCTTTTACCAGCAGGAACTCCCAGTGAAGCCAAACGTTCAACCGCCGAATTTAGTAATGACTTATCTAAACCATTAAAGTCAACAGCTAAGCCGTTGCTAATATCTAAACGGCTAGCTACTTTAGGCACTAAAACTTTCTGTGGTGTCGGTAAGATTGAGAAATCAACATCAACATTACTTGTCCCTAACTTAGCATTATTATCGAATAACACAGCAGTAGTCGCCCAAGGCGTTTTGTCATCAGGAGTTCGTTTGAACTGATTTTCAACGTCGGTGTAGCTTTTCACAAATGGCAATGATTCTAAGCCAGTTTCACTATCAATGAATGACTTTGTGCTCGCAATAATCCGTGGCTCAAAACCTTCTTTTTGCAAGATGTAATTTGGAATTGCATCGTGTTCTGAAACTGACCAATAGATCGCATTAAAATCGATAGTTTTCGTTTCACCAGCTTTAAAGGTACTTTTATCATCAGTTAATGTCAGGCGATGTAAGTCACCATTGATGTGTTCTACCGTTAAGCCTTCACTAGTGAAAGTTTGAATAGGAGAGACTTGACTAAAGTAAATAGAAAGGTTTTTTTCATTGATAGCTTGTTCAGCAGTAAAAGATAATCGGGCTTGAAAACAGTGACCGTCGGCTTTCTTCGCATCACAGTGATCACCTTTAATATTAGTCAGGTGCTCAAAAGAAATGTCTAAACTGTTAGCAATGGCGTCAAAACTAGCTTGAGTAAAACCAGCAACAGGGTCTGTAGCGACAGCTTCTTGTTTAGCGACAGCATTTTTCGGTGCTGTGGTTTCTTTATCTGAACCACAACCACTCAACAATACCGCCAAGCTAAGCATTACCGTAGATAATCTTTTTTTCATTATTATTTACCTTTTCAGATGTATTCTTTTATCGGAATCAATGTACCCACAAATCCCAATATAAAAAATAGCAAAAAATTTGAGCTACATTACCAGCTTTGACAGCGCTGTCAAACTAAATAATTACCCACATTTAATATTCCATGCCATATTAAATGACCTAAACCAATAAAATACAAGCAAAAAAAATGGTCACCTTAAGCGACCATGTTTTCAGAATTAATCTTGTAAATAAATTAAGCTGTACGTAATTGCGCTAGCTTATTTACCTGATGTAATGAACCTAAATGAGCGTAAATCGGTGCTAAGAAGCCACGTTTACGTAACTCTAGATGCTTCTCATCTGATAATTCATTTAATTTCTTTTCATCAATTAAGAATAAACCATTAATACGAACTTTTTCACCTGCGATTTCAAGCGTCAATGACTGCTCAACCAATAGTTCATGCTCAACTAACACTTTACTAAACTCGCGAGTTAGTTGCATGCTGTGGAAATAGTTACCCAGTGTTTCTTTGCGCTTTACTAGATACTCAGTCTCTTTGCCGTCAGCAAATAAAGCTTCACCTTCCGTTTTACTACATTGCTCGCTGTCTTCGTTAATTAACATTTGTAAACGAGACTCCTCGCCTGGTGTCGGTACCATAGCGAAAGGTGCGTGTGTAATCACTGCTGGGATGTAGTCTCCAACCCACTTACCTTCTTTATAAAATAAGTTTTCATCTGGCTTTAATCCCATTAAGCCCGCTGGCTGGTACTCAGCCTTTTCAGACGGTTTAATAAAAATAATTGGCATCGCTGCACCCGCTTTCGCAAACTCATGCACGATTAACGGAAGTACTTGCTGTCTTTTCACAGAATCAAGATTCAGGCCGCTTTTAATTTTAATATCGCTATGATGGTTGGCATTTAGCGGCTTAATTGGAGAAGTCATAGTTATTCCTAAATAAAATATTATTTTAATTAATTGTTAAAATTGATATGGGGCTGATGCAACAAAAACCAAGGGATAATTTACTTTTTCTTAAAAATAAGCTTGGTTTTCATAACATGATTACCGTTTTTGCAAACCATACCTAGCAATCTTAAGCAACAGCTCGCGATGTAAAGGCAAATTTGCTAATGCCCCCTGAGTTCGTTGGGCCATCATTTTAAAGTGCTGCTTAGCGACCTCATCCTCTTGAAAACGAGATTTAATAGCGTCTATTTGCGTCGGGTAATGCATGCCATACATTACATAAAGAAAGTTTTCTCGATTAAATATATCAAAGCGATTTGAGAAATCGTATTGCGTCGGCACGTAATTACGCCACAGCTCTAGTTGTTCTAATAACGTATCAGGAATACTATTTTTATCCCTATTATCAAGCCAAAACGCACTATCATCGCGTTTAGATAAGCAGTAATGCATTTTGACAAAGCTAATAACATTATCCCAAGTCGCTTGAACATTACGATTAAACTGTTTTGCCACTGTCGCTATATCGTCATGCTTGGCAGGAAATTGCGTCGCTAACATCTTTGAGGTTGCATCAAACACCAATAAACCTGTTGCTTCAAGAGGTTCTACAAATCCCTGAGACAACCCAATTGCCACACAGTTATTTTTCCAAAAGAGTTCACGATAGCCAATGTTCATAGGAATAAGGCGAGCATCAATTCCTTCTGCTGCGGGACCAATATATTGACGTAAATCTTGCTCTGCTTGTTCATGACTGGTATGTGCTGATGAATACACATGACCAATACCTCGACGCTCATTTAATCCAATATCCCAGATCCAGCCAGCTTGTTGCGCCGTAGATATAGTATAAGAAGGGATTGGCGCTGCTGGCTCATCATAAGGGACTTGAATCGCCAAAGCATGATCAGCAAATAAGGTGTTTTGCTTCGAGATAAACTTGCTACCTAACGCTTCACCGATTAGCAACGCTTTGAAGCCAGTGCAATCAACAAAAATATCTGCAGCTATCTCACCCGCGCTATCTGTCGTCACAGATGTTATATCACCCGACTCTGCGACATTCACCTTAAGCACATCAGCAAAGATATGTTTAACACCAAGCTTTTTAGTCGCATTTTTAGTTAAGATAGCAGCAAACTTTCCGGCATCAAGATGATAAGCATAAGCGGTTAACCCTTGATATTCAGGTGTAGTAATTAATTTAGGCGCAAGCCCTGCATCACAAACAGCCCCTTGAATTGAGAGTGCATCAGCATAACTCTTATCACCTGCTAAACCATCCAGCCAATAAGGTGTTAAGTCAAGTTCAGTAATGTTTGGGTAATCAAAAACATGATGATAATAGCTTGGCTTGTTTGCCACTGGGTTATCGACCCAATCGACAAACTTAATCCCTTGCTTAAAGGTAACGTCACATTCTCGAATGAACTCAGTTTCACTGATCCCAAGCTCTTGCAGCGTTTGACGCATCAGCGGCACCGTGCCTTCGCCGACACCAATAGTTGGAATATTTGGAGATTCAATTAAACAGACTTCGACACCACTGTGTTCGTTAATTAACTGCTTACCTAAGTGATTCGCCGCAAGCCAGCCTGCGGTGCCACCACCGACGATAACCACTTTCTTTATTGTTCTATTCGTATTTTCCGCCATGAGTTACCTAATCATTTCTACAGCGCTGCCTAAGATCAATCAAATACTATTTTTGCTTCAACGCAACCAATTTTTGTATTTGGCGCAGTGAATTGATATGTGAGTAAATTGGTAATAAATAGTTTTTACTTCTCAGCAATAAGAAGTCCTCTGCGGGCAAACTCTGTAACTTTTCTTGGTTAACTAAATAGATTCCATTCATATCTATCTTGTCGCCCTTTAAAGTCAAACTTAGCGTTTGCTCTTCGAGCAAGTCCTTATCCGCAAGTAGCTTCACGAAACCTTCTGTGATTAAGCTATTTTCATAGTACTGCCCTAAGGTATTCTTACGTTTTTCCAAATAAGCTGTTTCCGCGCCATTTTGATCAAACAGCAGCTCCCCTTCGGTATTTTTAGCTAATACTTCAACATCTTTAATACCTAACTGAAATTGCTGAGGGTTATCCTCAGAAGCTACAAGCGCGAACGGATAATGGGTCGCTATTGCTGGGACGTAATTAATAAGCCACTGCTCATCACTACAAAAAACATTTTCGCCAGATTGAAAACCTAAAATAACAACTGGTTGAAATTGACCTGTTTCTGTGTTCTTTACGAACACTACTGGCATTTCAGCACTAGCTTCAGCGAACTCATGTACTAAGACAGGCAGTATGTGCTGCCCTTTCGTGTGCGGGTAGTGATGCTTTTCTTGTATCTTAAGCTCCTTATGAAGCTGAGCATTAAGTGGAGAGATAGAACTAGTCATGTAATAAACCTTACTCTAGTGTTTTGTAAATTTTTAATATAAAGCCAGTTTGAGGCTATAAAAAAAGGGGCCTAGGCCCCTTTTATAACTAGGTTAATTTTCAGCTTAGAAGCGGAAAGTCACACCTACGTTTACACGTGTAGCCATTGTGTACTCAAATGCTGGGAAGCCCATTGTGCCATTAGAGTTGTTTGTTTGATTTTGGTTGTAACCTTTTTGAACTACATCTTCACCTAATAGGTTAACTGCGTCAATTTTTAGGTCTACGTTCTCGTTTAAGTGATAAACCGCACTTAAGTCTAGAGAACCAAAGTCATCATGCATACGGTTACCGTAACCAGCTTCACGTAACATGTACTCACTACGCCAGTTGTATGATAAACGTGTGCTGAACGTATCATTTTCAAAGTAGCCAGACACATTATAAGTATGTTCAGAACTATCACTTAGGAATGGGTTTCCATCACCAAATGTATCTCTGTCAGTACTTGTATCAGTTAATGTATAGTTTACAATCGCACCAAAACCATTATCAAAATCTTGTTGATATTGTAGCTCTAAACCACGAACGTCAGCATCTTTACCGTTATGCTTTTCAAATACAGTCCAACCCGCTGCATTTTCTTCTTCAATTGGAAGAGGGAATGGAATGTCCGAAGAAGGCGCATCATATGACGTGATAGTTACGAAGTTTGATACCTTCTTAAAGAATACCGCACCAGAAAGTAATGAGCTTTCGTTAAAGTACCACTCTAAACCAATGTCAAACTGATCAGCGCTGAACGGTTCTAATCCGATGTTACCAACAATCCAGTTTTGGTTGTCTGGCTGTTCATCGTTCGTACCTGTTGGGCTTGGATTAACATACATATCATTGTACTGTGGACGCGCAATTACACGAGCAGCAGCTACACGCAAGATTAGATCTTCGTCTAAGTCATACGCTAAGTTAAAGCTTGGTAAAAACTCACTGTAATCAGCTTTTTCAGAAACTTTCACACCGTCACGATAGAAAACTGACTCGGCATCAGTTTGCACATAACGCACACCGAAGTTACCGCGGAAGTTTTCACCGCTATAAGAAGCCATCACATAAGCAGCAACGTTATCTTCTTGGATCTCACGGTAAGAACCTAAGTCTTCGTTTTCGCCAACAATGCTATCTTTAGCCCAAGCTTTAACTGCATCTACGTTTAACGCTAAGATTTCGTAGTTGTTTGTACCAACATCTACTGTACCGTTTGCGTGAGTGTCAGTGTTAAATACTGGGTTAAAACCATCAGCTTGCTCATACACAAAGCGACGGCTCGTTGAATTATGGTCAGAAGCACGAACACCAGTTTTAATGCTAGTGATGTAATCATGATCTAATTGGAACTCGATATCCGCTTGAACGTATGTTTCATCATCAGTTTTTGGCGTGCGGTTAAATGCTTCACCTGTACCCATACCTAATGTATCAGGGCGGTAACCTGCCACAGCAGCGTTACTTAGGTTCCACTCTTTAGTGCCGTTTGAGAAGTCGTAACGGCCATTAGGAACCGCAGTACCTCCAGTACCATCATTGACAACCATTTCAAAATCAGTACCACCAGTTGACTCAGTCTTACCAACTTGAACTTCAAGTTTGAACGTCTCGCCTTCGTAAGTTGTCGTTAGGTCTAGTACATCTGAATTCATCGTCGCTTCACGTGGACGTGCTTGCCAGAATGCAACGTTAATTGGACCAGAAACCGGAGAGCCAACATCGTCAGCACCAATGCCAGCACCGATGTATTGATCATTTTCACCAGAAGCACGAGTTAACCATAATGCGTAGTTGGTGTTATCAGCAGCCATTTTCATGTCGATAGCGTTTAAAGTGAAGCTTAAGCTATCTGTTGGTGCGTATTGGAAAACACCAGAAATAGCACTACGCTCACGTTGCTGTTCGAAAGCAACAGGACCTGCGCCCCATGCCCACCAAGCTTCTGAACCTTGCCGTAATAAGTTACGCTCTTGGCTAACACCAGAAACTAAGAAACCAAAGTTTTCTGCGTCATTCTTCCAGCTGTACATACCTGAAAATTGTGGATCTGTTTCACCAGAATCATCAGCGTATTGTGCTTCAAGAGAACCATAAACTGTGTTTGCATCAAGATCTAATGGCTTACGAGTGTTAACGATAACAGTACCGCCAACACCACCTTCAAGGATATCGGCTTGAGATGTTTTGTAAACTTCTAAGCCACCAACGATTTCAGAAGGTAATAGCTCGTAGTTAAAACTACGCTTAGCAGGCTCAAGTACGAACCAACCTGTAGATGCTACGTTTTGACCATTTAATGAAGTTTGAGTTAAATCAACACCTGCACCACGAATAGAAACACCGGCACCTTCACCAAACTGGCGTTGTACAGTAATACCTGGGATACGTTGTAGAGATTCAGCAACGTTCTTATCTGGGAATTTACCAATATCTTCAGCATTGATTACATCAACTGCTGCATCAGCAAATTTCTTTGCATTGATATTGCTTTTTAAACTACCACGGATACCGCTAACTTGGATAACTTCTACTTCTTGCTCTGCAGCTTTACCTGTCGTATTTTCAGCAGCAAGCACTGGAAGTGCTGCGCCACTTAATACAACTGCAACACTACTTGCAATTAAGTGTTTTTTGAAATTAGTGCTCGACATTGACTTTCCTTTCACACGTTTATTTTATTTTGTATTGATTGAAGCGGGTTTGTACTACATAAATGGTTGATAAAAGTTGACATGTTCTTTGATCAAACTAACAAACTCTACGCAAATCAATTCTTCACTTACGTGATAACACCATCGATTTAATGACAGCGTTGTCACCTCGCTGTAAACATTACACGCAATTGCTCATTTTTACTAGTCCAAAGTCTAAATTACGCTCAACAACCGAACAAAATTTAACATCTACAAAACATTTAAAAAACACTACGAAAACAGCCTTAGGGAACAACACAGCACTAAACATCTAAAAATAAAGGAGAATACTGCTCGGAGGGTAAAAAAATAAAAGTTCAAAAATATTAAGTTATTTTAAGGTAAAAAGTGTTACGAGGTATTTTTGTTGCTCACCCTGTAATCATTCAGAGACAAATAACCACAGAGCAAGCGATGTGTAAGCTTATCTATACAGATAAACAGTAAGATTTATTATTGTTTTACTACACCTTAATAATAATATTACGTTTATAAAGTATATTTGAGATTAGCCAGAACAACACAACATGCGCAAACGCAAATGTAAATGATGCTAATTTCTCAGGCATAACTAACGCGATGCAGTCAAACATATAGGTATAAAGCGTCAGTTCTGGGTTGATAAAAATCAAGAAATAAGTGGTTGCCCATAACCACGATAGTACGTAAATAAACATCGGGTTTGTACCATAAACCAATAACGGGTCAACTAATCGAAGCTGCTGTTTGATATCGACTAACCAAATAAAGAAAGCTAAGACAATTAAGGCACAACCTGAAGAGAAAAGAACATAAGAGCTCGTCCACAGTGACTTATTGATTGGCATGACTTGATGCCAAGCCAACGAGATTAAGATTAAGCCAACAGCACCTAATACTAACTTATTAATACTAGACATTTTATTCGGAGTATTCGACAATACTCGAGTGGCTTCAAAGCCAATTAATACATTCACAATCGCTGGAATTGTACTTAAGAGCCCTTCAGGGTCAAAAGGTAAGCCTTTTCCTTGCCATAAATGATTAGCACCCATCACAGCAATATCAAATTGGCGAATTAAGTTACCCTCTAAAGAGTAAACATCGCTTGCAGATGGTAAGTGTAGTATTCCCCAATAACCCAATAAAATACTAACGCTAGCAATAATGAGCTGGCGGCTATTGAGTGTCAAAACCATCAATGCGGCAATACCATAGGCAATACCTAAGCGTTGCAACACCCCCATCAATCGTAATTCTGTAATCGGTCCTGTATGACCATAAGCATTAAGCGCCAAGCCTAAACCAAAAATAATTGCGGTACGCTTTAAAATCTTTTTGGCCGCATCTTGGCTATAAGTGAAGTTTGTTTTACTAAACGCAAAATAAAGTGCTGAGCCAATAATAAATAAGAAAAATGGGAAAATTAAGTCTGTTGGAGTCGCTCCGTGCCAATCAGCATGTAAGAATGGCGCATAAACATGGGACCATGAGCCCGGTGTATTAACCAAAATCATCAAAGCGATTGTAAGCCCTCGGAAAGCATCAAGGGCGATGTATCTAGTATTACTCATTTATTTTTCTCGTAGTAAAGCATGTAACTGCGAAGTCAACGAAATTGCGTTTATATGCACAATGGGTGCGATAATATACCATAGCATAGGTGACAACGCTGTCAATTTGAAGTAAGTTGGATTAAAGTTTTCAGCGTATCAATTAAATATTGCAGCGCCGCATAAAACTGCTAATCTTATTCCTTTTTTTACTGAGTTTCTATTTGCTAATGAAAAGTAACATAAACGACGTCGCCAAGCATGCTGGGGTATCGATAAAAACGGTTTCTCGAGTTATGAATAACGAGCCATCGGTAAGACAGGCAACGCGTGATAAAGTGATGCTCTCAGTAAATGCGTTGAATTACCAACCAAATTCAGCTGCGCGTAACCTTGCAGCAACCAAGTCATATACCATCGCTTTCATCTATGATAATCCAAATGCATACTATGTAATTGATATGCAACAGGGCATATTGTCTGAGTGCCGTAAGCAAGGTTATGATCTACTTATCCACCCTTGCGATTCGCTTGCTGAAGGTATTGTTGAGAACCTTTCTACAATGATTCGCCACGCGCAAATTGCAGGTGTCGTTTTAACACCTCCCTTCTCGGAAATGCCAGAGTTTATCGACGAGCTTACCAAGCATGATATTAAGTTTGTTCGTATTCTTTCTGGTAATGAAATTCCAGATCAGCGCTCACCCTGCGTGATGGTTGATGATTACGCCGCAGCTTTCGAGATCACGGAGCATTTAATTAAACTTGGCCATAAACATATCTCGTTTATTAGCGGTGGCAAAAGCCATAAATCTACCTCTGAGCGTTTAAAAGGTTATAAAGCGGCATTAACCGCTAATCAAATTCCCCTTGATCCTCAATACATCGTTGATGGCGAGTATTCATTTGAATCAGGAGTGCAAGGCGCTCAATATCTATTGAACTTACCAAATCGCCCAACCGCTATTTTCTCTTGTAATGACGAAATCGCTGCTGGTGCACTATTTGCTTCGCGCCTCATGAATGTTGATATTCCACAGCAGCTCTCAATTGTTGGCTTTGAAAATAGTCCGTTCTCGCGACAAACTTGGCCCAAATTAACCACGGCAAACCAGCCCAACGATCAAATTGCACAAAACGCAACTAAAATGCTGATCGCCGCAACCCGCAAACAGAAAGAGCAGACTGTTAATGGACTATTTGTCCCTGAATTATTAATACGTGACTCAAGTGCTAAACACGTCTAGCCCATACTCGTTATAGAGCTGAAACAAATAAAAACGCCGCCATAAATGATTACTTATGGCGGCGTTTCTCTCATATAGCGCAGCTAAAATGGTAAGAAGTTAAATGAATAGTTTAATGTCGTTGGCGTTCCAAGCTCTGAGCCGAAATTGATTAACTTCACTCGAGCGATGAGTTTTTTCTCTAACGCAGGACTATCCAATTCACTTTCAACAATCTCACAAGCTGACACACGACCGTTGCCGGCAACGCTAATTTGCATCGTAACCTTCCCTTCTAATGATGGGTCACGGCGTAATGCTCGACGATAAATCGTATAAAATGCCCCTTTATTTTTATCTAACACCTGACGAATAATTTCAGTTTTTCGCTTAGACGTTAGCGTTGATACTACATCCGAGTCAGCTTGTTCTACGACCACTTCATCAGATGTATTACCGGCTATGACTGTCAGGTCCCGCTGTGCTAAAGCCACAGTCTCGGCTGTGGACTGCACCAACTGCTCTGTGTTTAATGTTGCCGTTTTAGCCTCAAATATAGCATCATTCTTAACTTCTTCTGGCGCTGCCGCGGCAACGTCAGTAGTTAACGACTGAGCCTGTGGCAAGACGAGTGCCACTTCATCTCTCATGGCTGCTAGCTCATCAGCCATGGCTAGAATTCCACTATTTTTAGCCTGCTCCCTCGCCTGCTCAAGCTTAACAGGATCGACATCTTGTGGCTTTGCCGTCGGTTCAGGCTCATCTTCTTTGATAACCTCTTCCTTTTCTGGCTCTGGTTTTGGCTCTGGCTTAGGCTTCTCTTCAAGTTTTACTCGTTCAATAAACTTCGTCAACTGAGCAGGTATCTTAGCTTTTTCTTCACGTGTGACTTCTGGTAATGCTGTCAGCTGCACCACAACAGCAAATACTAACGTCGTTAATAACAAGAACCATGTAATTTTACGAAATTGAGCATTCTCGCGCTCAGCTTCGTTGCTCAGATGGAAGCCTACAGCCAAGCGATTATGGGTTGGCTTTGGCATTATTCACCCCCTCATTGTTAGCAGCCGTTTTTTCAACCGCCAATGAGATATTACCAAAGCCAGCTTCAGAGCAAGTTTTAAGAACCTTCTTCAAAATGGCATACTCTACCGCTTGATCACCCATAATAGTAATACTAGCGTCTTCAGTGTCAGGCCCCTGTTGGCGCTGTTTATGGTATTCAAGTTCTGACGCTAGCTCGGCAATAGTTGCAGTATTACCTGCAATCACCTGTTCGATATCAACAACTTTTTTACCCTGTAGGATTAACTCCTGATCATTAATCAATAACAGCAGGTTATCCTCAGCTAATGTTTTCGACACCGATTGCGGCAACTTGATACTCTTATCAGCTTGCAGCACTTCCACCGTTGATGAATTCACAATGAGAAAGAATACTAAGATCGTAAAGATATCCATTAATGATACTAAACTTAGCTTCGAGGTTTTAGACATTCTCTTATGGTGCCTTTCAATACGCATAGCTCGTGCTGATTTCTTCATTACTGAGCCTCCGTAAATACTGGCGCATCAGATAATGAAATATCAGGAAATAGTTCAGCATCAACAACAGAAGCAGCCACAACGGCTTGATATGAACGAACCGAGTCCATCACTGAAACAATCGTCTGATAATTAATGTCAGGAGCAATTAAAAGATTAATGTCTTTCTTCTCAATGCCTTTTTCATTTAAAAGAAATTTAACCTCTTTGAGTGCCTGCACTAAAGTGGCATAGTCATGCTGCCCTTGCTTTTTGGGCAAAGTTTTTAATAAAACGCCCTGAGGGTAAAACAAAGACAAAGCATCCTCTTCAACTAACAGTTCAAGACGCTTAACTTCCTCAGTTTGTTCTGATGCCCCACCTGATCCACTGGGTAATTTTAGCTCTAGGATACTGATATGAGAGAAGACCATCATCATCAGTAAAACAGGGACAAGTACAATCATTAGACTCATAAATGACGTGATGTCTAGTTCAGGCTCTTCGCGCTTACGGCTAGATTTTCTAAACATATTAACTGTCCGAGTTGTTGTCTTGATTACCTATGCTATGTCTTACTGATAAAAGGTTTAAACACTTCACACCAGCAGCTTCCATCGAATCGATAACTTCCGTAGTTTTAGTTTGAATAACTGAATGACAAAGTAACAGTGGTATAGCTGCAATCAAGCCAAATGCTGTCGTGTTCATCGCGACAGAGATACTTTGTGATAATAACGACGCTTTCTCTGAAGGATCCGCGTTAGCCACTGCAGAGAAGGCTGCAATTAGACCAATAATGGTTCCTAACAAACCGAGCAACGTTGCAATATTGGCTAATGTCGCTAAATATGCAGTTCTTTTTTCGAGCCTAGGCATTACTTCAACTACGCTCTCTTCCATCGCGTATTCGATATCTTCACGGCGTTTACTGATTGCTAAGCGCTCAAGACCAGCCGCAATTAAATTAGCTATTGCAGATTTATTTGTTTTAGCATATTGAACAATTTCGCTATAATTTTCTTGATTAAGTAGCGGCTGAATATGCTGTAATGCTTGCTTGTTCGCTTTATTTGCCTTACTTAAAAACAACATTCTTTCTATCGCAATAGCCAACCCAATTGCTAAAACGATAGAAATAGGCAGCATGAATGCACCACCATCTTGAAAAAAGCGAATAACTGTTGTGTAAAAATCCATTACCTTTCACCTAGAATAAATATGAAAAAAATGCCATATGGCGTTACTTACTGCGTTGTAATTGTTGATAGAGCCTTTGCTGCCTTTGAAGCTCTGCTGGCCCAATCGAATTAAATTTTTCTTTGCTTTGATACTGCTTTTTAGCCAGCCCTAACCGACTATCATCTTGTACCCGCCAGGGTACAATGGTTAAAAACTTAGGTTTCTCTTTCGAGCCTACAATAGTAGTTTCGATCGTGATGATTTCTGGGGTTAGTGTCTTAACCTTTTCTGCGGCAACGACATTACCTGTCAATGATAATAACAAATATAGAGCCATTACAGGCTTTGCTCGATCAACTAAACTCATTGTTTACTTTACCTTCTCAGTTTTTGCTAATTGCCGCGTTAAGTCTCTGATCCAGCCTTTGAGCTTTCGGTCGACTTTCTTATTATTTAAAGTCAATAACTCCTGAGCTATCTGATAATGCTCTAACGCTTGCTCTTTTTGACCTAAATAGAGGTCCAGTAAGATACCTAAGTTTCGATGACCTTCAACAAAGCCAGGCCAACTCATTAATGCTTTTGTATATTGCTCTTTCGACAATTCAAACTCACCTTGCTGACGATAAATAGCCGCTAAGCGGTTACGGGCAAAGTAATTATTAGAGTTTAAACTAATCGCTCGCGAGTAATGTTGTTGAGCTAAAGATTGCTCTCGCTTCATTCGCGCAATATCCCCTAACTTTAACCAGAGTCCTGATAACATTGGGGATTGCAAAGTCATTTCTTCTAAGATTGTCTTTGCCCGAGTTAATTCATCACGTTTGATGAGTGTAACAACTTGAGCAAAACGATCTTTGATCTCGTCAGCCACAGGGGGGTTATTGACTAAATACAAATTAGGCTGCTCAAATAAATGCTGAGCTTTTGATAGCGTCTTTTCTTCAACAACAGGCTCAATCAACTCCTCTTCAGGAGGTGTAGGCTTAACTTTAGTGACATTGACTTTGTTTGTTTGCTCATCAAAGACTGGAGCCGTTTGACAGCCCGACAATATTAGAGTGCAGCTAATTAAACTAATACAGGTATATTTTTTAATAGATTGCATCATCGTCCTCAGCTAACGCTTCTTCTTTGTTATAACGTCCAGGCATCAGCTCAGCTAATGCGGCAAAGCTACGCTTAATCCATGCATCATAATGCCCTTGCGCCGTTAAGTGAGTATTCCCTTCAAAAACAGCAATCGCTTGATCTTCAAATGGAAATGCTTGCTCTTCCAAAAGTATTTCATACTGCTCCAGCGCTAACTCATCCAAGCCTGTTGGACGCTGAGAATCCATTAAGTCTTGAGCAAAGCGTCGATAGACCTGCGCCATTTGATGGGTCGCTTGCGTTGTAAACTCAGCAACTTGATAAGATGCTGTTTTTTGATAACTCGCCATCGTGTCCTTTAAGCTCCGTTGCTTAACCCGTAAACTGGCCTTTAATGGTAAAGTTAACTTTTGTCGTTTAAAGCGGTTATGCGCACGATTAGCAAATACTAAAGAACTTTCCGCCGCTAGATATGTCGATCGCGGAGTTTGGAATTCACCACCATTATCGTGTAAAGCCATTAACTTCTTCTGCCAAAAGCGAGCTTTCGCTACTTGTTTGGTGTCTCTATAAAGCAAGTTTAATTTATAAGCAGTTTCAATCGCACGATCGAATGGTCGAGGGTAATTATTAACATAACGCTTATAGAGTGTGATTGCTTGAGCGGTATGATTGGCTCGTTCAAAGTAAGTTGCAGTCAACAACAGCGGCTTACGTTGTAATTCTTTATCAGATAAACGATTCGTAATTGTCAGGTACTCAGCGGCTGCATTCGCCCAATCCTGCTGTTGCTCGTAAATACTTGCTAGCTGTTCTGTGATCCCTTGCGTTAATACGTCATTAACGTAACGTTTTCTAAAATCTGCTAAATAACTACCTGCTTGTGTAAACTCACCCAGTTTATAAAGGTATTGTGCCATATTATATTGCGCCAACTTTCGAGTACTAGTATCAGGCACTTCAGTGACGATCGTACGTAATAAATTGACACTCGCAGCAAGCTCTTGTTTATTCGCTAACTGTTCTGCTTGATTGAACAAACTGGCAGCATAATTTTCTTTAATCAACGATAATCGATGATCACTTGGTTTTAATAACTGTAAAATATCTTGATAGGCAACAACCGCTTCTTGGTAGCGTTCTAAGTTATACAGGCTATGGGCTAATATTAGCTTTGCTTGCTCAAGTTGATTTTCACTCGTGTGATGTGGCCAACCTAATAATTGCTGTGCGTATTCAAGTGACTTTAAGTAACGAGCAAGTTTAAAGTTACGTTGCATCACTTGTGTTAACACCACCGGAGCACGTTCATCTTGTGGAAATAGTTCAATAAAACGTAATGCTGAGTTTTCACGTTGTTGCTTGCCCATTTCTATATCTGTCTGCGATGATGGGTCAGCCATAGCCGTCTGCTTAATGAGCTTATCGTAAGCCAACAATTCTGAATAAGCCGCATCAGCTTGCTTTACTTTTTGACGAACAACCAGAGGGTTATCATGATAGGCGTATTGGTTATATGCAGTAATTGCTTGTTGAAATTGGCCACTAGCGAATAAGCTTTCTGCATACAAAAACTCCACTTCGTCAACATCATTAAAAGTTTCGATATATTGTTCAAAAAAGCTTGCAGCCTGAGCATAAGGACGTTGTTTACCTTGCTCATCTGCGCGTTGCCCATCACGATAATAACTTTGGGCAACATCAAGTAAATAACTCTTTAATTGAGCAGAGAAAAGGGCCTGACGCTCTTTACTCCACACCGACCAGAACGGTCCTCTGCCACCATAAAGCTTGATAAACACTTGCTTTTGTTGCTTAACGGAAGATTGAAAGCCACCCTGCTGATAAATGTTTATTTGCTCAATCAAATAATCTGGAGAATTATGGTGTTCTGGATATAAACGAATGAATTGGCCATAACTAGCAGCACTATCAGAATAGCGTTTGTGGTCTAGGTAAGCTTTAGCTAAATTCTGATAACTTAAGTATTCATAATAACGGTTACCAACTTGCTGATAATGTTTAGTCACACTACGCGGACCAAACTGTTCAGAAAAAATAAGACTCATAACCCTAAAAGAGTCAGTAACTAATTGCCTCACTGAAACCGGGAGGGCTGCTAATTCAATATCTTGCTGCTCTTGCGGTAATAATTGATCCAATAACAACGAAAAGGTTTGCAACGATGATTCAAACTTCTCTAATTTAAAATAAGACCAAGCAAGCATGTATAACGACGTGTGGTAATAAACTACATCATCGTTGATTGCTACCACATTCTGATATGCTGTTGCTGCTTGCTCAAATTGATTATTTTCGAACAAGTATTCACCCGCCCTAAAAAACAACTCTTGAGCGTAGCCTGATTGTGGGTACGTCTGTAGCAATTGCTCGATAACTTGATAGCTAGCCTCACCCTGTCCTTGTGACTCATAAGCTCTGGCTAGTTGATATAATGCGTGTTCTGTTTTTTCACTGTGAGGATAACGCTGCAAAAACGATTTAAACCCAGAGATTGACTGATCATAAAAACCCATACTATCTGCTCTTATTGCTGTACCCACTTCTTGTTCTTGCTCATTTTTGGTCAGTAGTAGCGTTAACGTTCGATATTCCACAAGCTCTTTTACATCTCCATCAGCTAGGGATGGTAACAACTGCTGATAATGATTTATCAGTTCCTGTAATGACGGAGCTACCTCTGACAAAACCTTATCGTAGCTTTTACTCTCCTCAACTAATACCGACTGCTGATAGGCGAAATCTTGTAGCTTTACCCAAGCCAGCTTTGACGACACAGTTCTTGCCTTTATTTCGGTAAGTCGACGTTGTTTTACAAGGCCAAAGCTTCGCTTAATCTTTGCCTCCAGAATTTGCTGTAACTCTGAAGTTCCCTGCTGCTGAGCATCTAACCCTTCCTTAAACTGTGTCAGCTTAACAAGATCCTGATCTATTCTTTTAGTATCGTCCAAATGTGAGTGCAAACGATTATGGCTTAATTCAACCAGTTCAAGAACTTGGTTTAATTGGGATAATTTAAGTTGTACCTCATTCGCGTGTTGCTCAATATTAGCTTGGCTTAGCCACCAAATTGTCCGTTGAATCAAATCAAGACGGCTCTCTGATGCTGTAATATTTAATCCTTCACGCTTAAGCTGAACCATTTCTTTAAACGCTTGATTTATTTTCACCTGATGTTCTAAATAAACTTGAGGCAGAAAAAAGTATCCATATTGACGATTAAGCGCGTCCTCAATTAGCGTCGTAAACTCATTGCGTACGACAATCAGTTCATTAATCTGATTGTTAAATTCCGTAAGGGACTCATCACTTAATTTACTGAAAGTATATGACTGCTTTTGCCTTTGTATCTGATGAATAGACTCTAATTGTATTAATTGACGCGATACTAACCGATCAAGAAATAAGATATCTTCGCGAGACTTAAGGTCATTGAAAAGGCTATTACTCGCAAAATATTCAATATAAAACTCTTCAATATTCTTGTCACAGCCAGACTTCAAACACAAAAGATCCTGTTCAATATTATAGTCCCAGCTGGCTAGAGCTTTCTCTTGAGAGGATAAAAGCCGCAGAGCCGATTCATAAAAATCTATGGCACTTTTATAGTTAGCACTTTTTTGTAGCGCAAAAGCTTTATTGATTAACGCGAGCTCAACTTGCGAACTTGAGCTAGCCTTATCAATAACAGTTTCAAAGATACTAATCGCTTGTCTATACAGACCTCGCTTAACTAATGATTGACCTAATATAAGTAATGCTTTTTCACGTAGAAGCGAATCATGACTAATCTTGTTAAACGCAGTCTCTACTAGTAGATATTTTCCTCGATTAAAAAATTCACTCATCATCACAAGATAGCTACGATCTTTTAACAAGGTATACTCAACAGAGTTACTCTGAAAACTGTCGTGGACGAATAAATCCGCTTCAACTAGTGCTCCACTTTTTATTTTGTTAAGTAAAATATTATGAGATAAATAAGCATTTTTTAGCGCTAAGCTGGGTTGAACTTTATCATTGAGAAATAGTGATACTTCTTGCTGTTGTTGAACGGCGATCAACTTTTGTAAAAAGGAGATTTTAAGTAAGTCTTCACCTTCTAACTCTCTATAAGGCACATTTGATAGGTAAGCGTTTGCTGCTGTAAGGTCACCTAAAGAAAATAAGGTCTTCGCAGTAGTTAATCGAGTTCCACTTCCCACTTGAGCAAGCAGCGCTGGTGACGGGTTTGGTCGTACCTGTTGATACAACTCTAAATTAAGTGCTATATCTGTTTTGATAACATTGAGTGGTATGGATAAAGAAGAGACATTTGCATCACCAAGCTCCATTAGCTTTACCAAAGCGTTGAAATAATCTTTTTGATGATAATGAAACAGTACTTCTCTGTATTTGTTATTCGCAGAAACAGAAGAAGACTTTTCAGCTGCTACATTAATAGGTAAGCAACTAAAGAATATAAAGCTCAAATAAAAAAGTATGGTTAATTTAGACTTCATACTTATAACTTAATTAAAGTAATTACAGGTTGATTAGTACTAGAAAGAGCAACGCTGACTTCTAGAGATAATGCCTCTTTACTCTTATAAAAGCGCTTTTCCTTCATTAGGCTATATTGATGGCTATTTGTTGTGCCCTCAACCTTAGCAGACACTTGGAATTCACCCTGTGCAATATTTCCGTTATAGAGACGCTGTTTGCCACCTTTTAATAAAGCAGATTTTTGATTGTCATTATATGCAAATGAACTGACACTTTGACCGTTAATTCTGATCTCTATTGTATCGATAACCGCTGATTTTTTTTCGTTTAACGCTACATATACAGCAACTTGCGTTGCAGAGGGAAATAGAAGATCCCGTTCTAGTCGATCTAAATCTTTATGCAGGCTAGCAGCTCGCTGTTTCAACTCTTGTATCTTTTCTGCAATACTCACCTCTTTGGTTTCATTCGCAATAGAAATACTGGAAAAACCTAATAAAGTAATAAGATATATAAAACGTAACATTCGCCAACCCCTTTCTAGCTAGCCTTAGCTTTTGTATTAGAACAGAAAATTAACGATACATAATACACTAAAAAAATTATTTATACATGACATCAGTACCTTCAGCCCCAGAACGTAAAAAGCCCCCACAACTTAATCCGGGGGCTATCAGCTACATCTTTTCACTACACAATGATGTAGGCTTATCGTCACGCGTAAATAACTAAACATCAGAAAA